>CAXUHI010000001.1:0-48173 GCA_964251045.1 uncultured Terriglobus sp.
ACGTAATACCAAGGGCGATTGCTACCCTGAAATGCCATCGGGTCCATGGCAGACGATCCAGACGCGGAGGAATATCGGTTGTGACAACGTCCACGTCAATCCATGCGGGGTTCAATCACTTCTCCTTAGAACATGAAAATCCCGCTTAGACTCTCGCGAACAATGAGTACACCGCACAGGGTACAAAAGGTCGAACCTCGACGCTGTCAACCGGCCAAGCCCATCGGATCCGGAAAGACATTCACCAGGATCTGGCGCCGTGGTGCTCCATCTCGTAGCCTTGCTGAGGCGAACTTCAGCGCGTACGGCGTTGCGCCCGGAGTTGCCGGGATAAGAAGCCCGCGTCCCGGTCTACGCTGATGACGTACAGATCATGGCGGATACGATGCAAATGCCGGAACTGCTGAAGTTGCCGGATCGCTCACCTGTACGCACACGTCGAAGAGGAAGGCCGGGAATGTTCGTGTGACACACGGTATACGGCGCCCCGAAGATTCCGCCCACACCTTCGCGTGATGGCGCCGGAGAATGCTGTCCTGCCTCTCCCCTTCGATGTTTGAGAGAATAGGTACGTGCCTCGTATCCACTTTCATCAGCAGCTCGCGACCCTGAAGGACAAGCTGCTCGCCATGGCGGCGCTGTCTCAGCAGGCCCTGGAACTTTCGGTCGAAGCGTATCTTCAACGCGATACCGGTCTGTGCCACCATGTTCACGACATAGAAGCTGCCATCAATGCTGCGGAGCGCGCCGTCGACGAGATGGCGTATGAGTTGCTCGCCAAACAGCAGCCCATGGCGGTCGATCTCCGCTTCCTGCTCGCCGTCATCAAGATCAATGCAGATCTCGAACGGGTGGGTGATCAGGCGGCGGCAATTGTGAAGCGTTGCGGCGAACTGACGCGCGATGCGGTGCCGATGGCGCCGGAGAGCCTGCCCGGCGACATCGCAGGCATGGGCGTCATTGCCGTTAAAATGATTCAGCTCGCCATTCGTTCGCTCCTGGACGGTGATGCCGCACTGGCCGAGCACGTGCTCGAAATGGATGACGACATCGACCAGCTCAACCGCGAAACGCAAGCCGCTCTGCGCAACGAGATGATCGCTCGTCCGGAGATCACGGAAAACGCACTGAACTCGATTGTGGTGGCGCGCAACCTGGAGCGCAGCGCCGACCACGCCACCAACATCGCCGAGGATGTCATCTTCTGGGTGCGCGGCGCGGACGTTCGCCACACAATCCAAACACCGTCAGCAGAACAGACACAGCCGCATACGGCTGCGGAGTAGCAATGCCGGATCAAGAGACCAGTACAGAGGCAGCAGTACCCTCCAAAAAAGAAACCAAGGCGCAAAAGGTGGAGCGCCTGAAACTTGAGAAAAATCCCTGGGCCGCATGGCAGGAGGTGCAGCAGTTTGCCCGCGAAGGCCGCGAAGCCGTGCTTCCCGAGTGGGCTGGTGTGTACTTCAAATGGTGGGGCATTTACACGCAGGGCGATGGCGTTGGCGCCGTCGGCGGCGTGGGCGGCGAGGGCAAGGCCACCGAGTATTTCATGATGCGTGTCGGCGTCCCCAACGGCATCCTGACCAGCGAACAGGCTCGCGTGATTGCGGACATTGCACGCGACCATGGCCGCGATCTGGCCGACATCACCACCCGGCAAAACATCCAGTTCCACTGGTTAACCATCCAGTCCCTGCCGCTGGTCGTGGACGCTCTGGAGCGCGTTGGCCTGTCGCCCAAGGGTGCCTGCGGCGACGTCGTCCGCAACGTCACCGGCTGCCCTCTCGCCGGTGTGCATCGGCATGAGCTGATCAACGCCGCGCCTCTCGCCCAACGTGTGGCCCAGCACCTTACGGCACATCCTGACTTCGTCAATCTGCCGCGTAAGTTCAAGATCACCATCACCGGCTGCCCGGAGTGGTGCTCGTATCCGGAGATTGACGACATCGGCCTGACCGCCGTGGAGCGCACCGTGAACGGTGTGCGCGAGGTCGGATACAGCCTCCGCGTCGGCGGCGGCCTGTCCAAGGATCCCCATCTTGCCATCCGGCTCAATGCCTTCGTGAAGCCGGAGCAGGCGGAAGACGTTTGCTACAAAATCACCGAAATCTTTCGCGATCAGCAGGGCAGCCTGCGCGAGAGCCGCACCCATGCACGCATGAAATTCATGTTTATGAAGGATGGCTGGACGGCAGACAGCTTTCTGGCTGAGCTTGAACGCAAGCTCGGGTACACGCTCGATCCCGCGCCGGACGAAATCATCCCGGACGACCTCTTCCGCGATCACACCGGCGTCCTGCCGCAACAGCAGGAGGGTCTGTCATCCGTCGGCATCTCTGTATTACGCGGCCGCTTGAACGCCGGGCAACTGCGTTCGCTGGCCGACCTCTCCGACGAGTTCGGCACGGGCGATCTGCGCTGCACCATTCAGCAGAATGTGTTGTTCGTGAACATACCCAACGGTCGCGTGCAGGAACTCATCAGCCGCATCGGCATGCTTGGCCTGCATGTTGAAGCCAGTAACTTCTGGCGCGGCACGGTGGCCTGCACCGGCACTGAGTTCTGCAAACTGGCCATCTCCGAAACCAAGGGCTTTGCCCGCTGGCTTGTCGACGAGATGCAGGAGCGCCTTCCCAACTTCGACCAGCAGCTGCGCATCAACGTAACCGGTTGCCCCAATAATTGCGGCCAGGCCTGGATCGCGGATATCGGTCTGGAAGGCAAAAAGATCAAGCACGAAGGCAACATGGTCGACGCATACTACTTCTGCCTGGGCGGGGCGCTGGGTAAGCACGCCGGCTTCGCGCGCGCTGTCGGCTACCGCGTTCCGGCGCAGGAGGTTCCAGTCGCCATGGAGCGCCTCCTTGGCAGCTACCTCCAACAGCGCACGCCCGACGAGAACCTGCGCCACTACTTCGCCCGTCACTCCGACGAGGAACTGCGCGGGCAGCTGGCCGGCGCAGTTGTTGCTCCGGTAGAACGTGACAAGCCCTTCGGACGGCCACCAGCTGACATGTAGAGCAAGTACGGCTGGCACGCCACACAGAACGCAGGACAGGCGCGCAGGATCGGGTTACAGATCCTGCTCCGGGTGCGCTACCTAGACCTTACCCGTCAGCGAGCGAAGCAGCGCCTCCCACCGTGCGCCGTACGTGGACCACCCGCCCAGCGATTGCACCCGCTGCAGCGCAGCCGAACCCATCCGCTCGCGCAAACGGGGATCATCCACAAACCGTTGCATGCGGTCCAGCAGCGCCTCCGGGGAGCGGACAGGCACGATATATCCCTCAACCCCGTCCGTGAAAAGGTCTTCTCCGCCCGTCGCGCTTGTGGCGATAACGGGGCATCCGCACGCCATCGCCTGACCCTGCACCAGGGCAAGGCCCTCCTCGATGGAAGGCAGAACCATGACGTGGCTGCGGCTCATCAGGGGAACCAACTCACCCTGTGGTTTCGGCCCAAGAAACTCCACGCTGTCCTGTGGCAGCGTACCCAGCAACGACTTGAGCGCCGGGTCCACACTGCCCACCAGCCGCAAGCGTTTTCGCGGATGCTGCAGGCGCGCGAACGCCTGCAACAGGTACGGAACACCCTTGCGTATTGAGACATTCCCGACGAACAGCACCTCGAACGCCGCATCCGCTCCAGAGGGTGGATCGCCATCCTTGTGAAAGCGCTCCAGGCGCACGCCGTACGGGATGACGTGTACGCGCTCCGGCGCATGGCCGTACTCGACAAAGGACCGCTTGGCCGCCGTGGACGGGACGGTGATCGCATCGGCCCGCGCGTAGATCTCCTGCTCACGCGCCTCTTCCCTGCCCTCATGGTCATGGAACGGCAGCCCCCACCGGCTGTGCTCGTCGCGCAAGAGATCGCGCTGGAACAGGCGGTGCGTTGATCCGCGGTCGCAGATGAATTTGCCGCCCCGCTGATGCACCGGCACACTGGCGGTCAGTCCTGCACCGGACAGCGCGACCAGTGCATCGCACTCTGGCATTTGGCGCGCAAGCCACGCGTCAAAGCTGACGCCCGTGTAGTACGCGAACGTCGCACGGGCAGACGGTGATAATAGATTCCGGCTACCCAGCACGATCTGGGGCGTGTGGATCCAGGGGAATGTCTTCACCTTGTCACGCGCAACACCCTCGCGCGCTAAACGGCGCCACGGAAAAGTGGAATAGATGCGCAACAGGTGGCCACGCTGGTCCAACTCACGGGCCAGTTCAAAGTGGTGGAAGACGCCAAAGGTGGCCTGAACGATGCGCATAGCTGGAGGGTGAAAACGAAGACGCATAGAGCTACATCTTGTAGCGGCCCATGTCGTCGTCTCCGAGATTTTCAAGCCAGCGGCGCAGTTCCTCGGAGTTCGCCTCACGGCCATTCTTCTGCCCAGCTTTGGCACTCTCCATCACAGCCTTGCTGACGTAGATGGGGCAGTCCGCCCGCATCGCCAGTGCCAGCGCATCGGACGGACGCGCATCCAGCGTCATCACTTCACCGTGACGCTCCATCCAGATAATGGCAAAGAACGTGTCGTCGCGCAGTTCAGAGACCACCACGCGTGTCACGCGTGCTTCAAAGGCCCGCAGCGTGTTGCGCAGAAGATCGTGCGTCATCGGGCGCGGTGTTGATGATTTCTCAATCTCTAGTGCAATCGCATTCGCCTCGAAAATGCCCACCCAGATCGGCAGCACGCTTTCGCCGCTCACGTCCTTCAGCACAATCATGGGCATATTGGTCACGGGATCCATCATCAGCCCGCGAATGCGGACCTCCACATCGTCGCCGGTTGCATCCGGCGCGGCGCTGGAGCGTGTGCGTTGTGCGGAACCGCTCATGCCGCCTCGCCCACCAGGCTGTTCGGGAAGGTCTTCGTAATGCGCACGTTCACATAGCTGCCCACGGCGGGAAGGATAGGCTGCGTGCTGGTGAAGTTCACCGTCTTGTTCTGCGATGACCGTCCCGTGACCTGTCCGCGCTGCCGGTTGTAGCCTTCCACCATCACGTCCATGACATGGTTCAGATGGCGTTCGTAACTGACACGTTGACGCTCACGCTGCGCGTCCATCAAGCGCTGCAGTCGTGCGGCTTTGACATCGTCCGGCACGGTGTCCGGCATGCCCACCGCCGGTGTGTTCGGCCGTGGTGAGTATTGGAAAGCGTACACTGCGTCGTATCCAACCTCGTCCAGCAAGGTCATCGTCTGCTCGAAGTCCGTGTCGGTCTCCCCTGGAAAGCCGACAATGATGTCCGTGGTCATGCTGATGTCGCGTTTTGCGGATTTTATCCAGCCAATGCGTTCGAGATACCACTCCCGCGTATACTCCCGCTGCATCGCCTTCAACACCGCCGACGAGCCGGACTGCACCGGCAGGTGCACGTGGTCGCACACCGTGGGCATCGAATCGATCACATCGATGATGTCCTGCGTAAAATCCCTCGGGTGCGAAGTGGTAAAGCGCACGCGCCGCACGCCCGGCAGTGTTCCAATGGCCGACAGCACCTGCGCGAAGCTCCGCATCCCCAGTGGATCGCGATAGCTGTTCACGTTCTGCCCGAGCAACTGAATGTCGGTGAATCCCTGGTCCGCCATGCGCTGCGCCTCAGCCATAATGCTGTCAGACGCGCGGGAGCGCTCCTTGCCGCGCGTATACGGCACAACGCAGTAGCTGCAGAACTTGTCACAACCCTCAATGATCGTGATGTAGCCGCGATGCGGGTTCGAGCGCGCCGTGAACTCCGTGTCAAACGTTTCTTCCTGCGTGCGATGGTCGTCCAAGCCGGTGATGCGCTTCTCGCCTGCTTCTAACCTTTGCAGCATCTCCGGCAGGTTGCGGTACGACGCCGAACCGGAGACCAGCGACACATACGGCGCGCGCTCGAAAATCTTGTTGCCTTCCTGCTGCGCCACGCAACCAAGCACGGCAAACTGCTTGCCTTCGCCCTGCATGCGCTTGTATTCGTTCAGCCGGTGAAATACCTTCTGTTCGGCTTTATCGCGAATGGAGCATGTGTTGTAGAGAATCAGCCCGGCAGCCTCTTCATCCTCCACACGCGTGTATCCCTCATGCAAGAGCGTTCCGATCACCTTTTCGGAATCGTGCGCGTTCATCTGGCACCCAAAGGTCTCGATGTAAAAGGTTTTGTCAGAGGCGCCCACACCCAAAGTATACGCGCGACTCTTGTGCTCTCGTGCTACACATGAACCGTAGCGTTCCTTCATCTTGAGGCTGCGTTACGCGTGAAAAGGAGGGCAAAAGTGCAAGCGATGCGGGACCTTCTTCGCACCACGCTCGGGCAATCTCTGGACGGGCTCTCGCCGCTTGACCGGCTTTCCGCCGCATGGCCGGTGGCTGCCGGACACGCCATCGCGCAACACTCGTCCGTCACTGCTCTGGAACACCGTACCGCCATTGTTACCGTGTCCGACCCTGCATGGCAGCAGCAGTTGCAAAGTTCCGCCCAGCACCTGCAAGCGGAGCTGGCCCACACCAGCCGCGTCCCCCTGAACGCTATACTCTTCCTGTTACCCCGGCAAGCAGCACGCCGCGCCAGCACACATCCATGACAGACCTGCCCGCAGACCCCAACAAAGCACCCGTTGCCACCCAACACGCTCCAGACGCCGCCATTACGCTGGACGACGTCCGTCATGTGGCCGCCCTCGCAAATCTGCAGCTCACCGCAGACGAAGAACCGCGCATGCAGCGTGACCTGAACGCCATCCTGGAACACATCGCCGCCTTGCAGGCGCTGGACACAACCGGCGTTCCTCCCATGGCACAGGTCAGCGAACTGCTTGTGGTCGACGTCCCACACGCGGGAGCGAGCCTCCGTGCCGATCAGCCAAAGCCGTCCGTGGACCGTTCCGCGGTGATGCATGAGGCCCCCGAAACGGATGGCCGCTTCTTCAAAGTGCCAAAGGTGATTGAGCGCTGATATCCACAGAACGCGCCCAGACTGTGGAAAATATGTTTCACGTGAAACATTGGCCAAATCACCTGAAACACGACAAGTTTCGAAAAGAAAGTTCAGTATGCCCCTCCATCTTCGTACCATTTCGGGAATACGTGCCGCCATTCAGGCGGGCGAAACCACTGCCACTGCCCTGACCACCGAATCTCTGGAGCGCATCCGCACACAAGACCAGGTTGCCGGGCAGGAGATCAACAGCTTCCTCTCGTTCGCGGAGGAGCGTGCGCTGGCGCAGGCCGCCGCCGTGGACGAGCATGCTCGTAAAGGTGCTCCTCTGCCGCCGCTTGCAGGTGTTCCCATCGGCATCAAGGACGTACTCGTCATGCGCGGTGCCCCGGCGACCGCCGGTTCCGCCATCCTGAAGGGCTACCACCCACCGTACGACGCCACCGCCGTCGCCAAACTGGATGCGGCTGGTGCCGTCCTGCTGGGCAAGCTCAATTGCGACGAGTTCGCCATGGGCTCCTCGAACGAGAACTCCGCCTACGGCCCGGTCCGCAATCCCCGAGTCCTGGACCGCGTTCCCGGTGGCTCGTCGGGCGGATCGGCTGCCGCTGTTGCCGCAGGGTTCTGCACGGCCTCGCTGGGCACGGATACCGGTGGCTCGATTCGGCAGCCTGCGGCCTTCTGCGGCGTCGTTGGTGTGCTGCCGACCTATGGCCGCATCTCGCGCTATGGCCTGATCGCCTTTGCCAGTTCTCTGGACCGTGTCGGCCCAATCGCACAGACTGTGGCAGACGCGGCAACCCTGCTCGGCGTGCTCGCCGGACAGGACAGCATGGACGCAACCTCCGCCACCGCGCCGGTCGAAGACTATGTGGCTGCTTCCAAGCTGCCCGTTTCCGGCATGAAGATCGGGATTCCCAAGGAATACTTCGCCGATGGCCTCGATCCCGGAATCCGCGCGGCTGTGGAGAACGCCATCACCCAGCTGGAAGCAGCAGGATGCAGTACGCATCCGCTTAGTCTGCCTCATACGGAGTACGCAGTCCCGGCCTACTACGTCCTGGCGACAGCCGAGGCATCCAGCAATCTATCGCGCTTTGACGGCGTTCGCTACGGCCACCGCGCGCCGAACCCGAAAAACCTGTCGGCGCTGTTCCGCGAGAGTCGTGAAGAGGGCTTCGGTGCGGAGGTCAAGCGGCGCATCCTGCTGGGTACGTATTCGCTTTCCGCCGGCTACTACGACGCGTACTATCGCAAGGCGCAGCAGGTGCGCACCCTGATTGCACGCGACTTCCTGAGTGCCTTCCAGCAGGTAGACGCCATTGTGACGCCCATGACGCCGACGCCGCCATGGAAGCTGGGCGAGAAGACGGACGACCCCATCAGCATGTACCTGGCCGACATCTACACGGTTGCGGCCTCGCTGGCGGGAATCTGCGGTATCAGCGTGCCTGCGGGCGAGACCTCGGAAGGATTGCCCATCGGCGTGCAGGTGCTTGCCGGTCATTTCCAGGAAGGCAAACTGTTCCGCGTGGCCCAGGCTATCGAGACGGCACAGGCATAAGAACAAGCAGCAACTTACACGCAACACTTCGTTCCTCGCTGTGTCCTTTCTAGTGCACGAGGGAGGTGCACGATGAAGATGACAAAGGCAATTACGAAGTGGATGACGGGCGCGGCCCTTGCGGGTGCGCTCCTCTTGGCCGCACCGCACAAGGCTGAAGCACAGCACGTCAGCTTTGGAGTCAGCGTCGGCGCACCGGTGGTGTACGGTGGTGGGTATTATGGACCGCGCTATGTTCGTCCGTACCCCTATGCCTACGGGTATCCATACTACGGGCCAAGCTATTACGGCTACGGACGTCCGTACTACGGCGGGTATGCTCACGGGTA
This sequence comes from uncultured Terriglobus sp., assembly GCA_964251045.1. Lineage (GTDB taxonomy): Bacteria > Acidobacteriota > Terriglobia > Terriglobales > Acidobacteriaceae > Terriglobus. The sequence continues at coordinate 8,815 of CAXUHI010000001.1, forward strand.
CTATGGCCGGGGCGGATACTACGGACCACGTCCGTGGCACCGGTAAACCGACGCGTCTTTTCTGATGACGTTCGGAGGCCAGCGCACTGCGCTGGCCTCTTGTGCTGTAGGTGCTTTGGCGATTCCGGCTGCGAGATGCTTCGCAGGACGAGGCGTACAGGATATGCTTTGCGAAGGAGAGCCATGTGATGAACTCCGTGTTGGAGATTGAGCGGGCCATCAGTGCACTGTCGCCAGGAGAGTTGGACGAACTGTATACATGGATGGATCAAAACTGCCCCATCGACACACAGCTGAAAGCTGATCTCGACTCCGGACGTATAGACGATCGCATCGACCGCGCACTGGCCGATTACAACGCCGGCACCACCCAGTCTCTCTGACGCGCGTGATCCACCAGGCAAACGCAGACTTCTGGAATGAGTACCATGCCCTTGACAAGGGCATCCAAGCCCGCGCTGACAAGCAGTTCGAGCGATTGAAAGCCAATCCTCAGCATCCGTCTCTCTGCTTCAAGAAGATCGGCGAACGGCGCGGCAAGGAGATCTGGTCGGTTCGCGTTACGCTGCGTTACCGTGCTCTCGCCATCAAGTTTGATGATTCATATCTCTGGTTTTGGATAGGAGAGCACAATGACTACGAGGCCATCATTTCTTAGCTGTCGTCGTCTGAGCCTTCACCGTCTTCCACCAGCAGCGTGGATGTACCCACCACGTTGAACTCCATGGATTCTCCGCCAGTCAGTTTCATGGTGACGCGCATGGGCTCGCGCTGCCATACGGCGGGCGCGCAGACGGGTCGAATGCGCTCCGGCTGCGGCCATGCACCGATGCTCTTCTGCAACGCGGCGCGCCGCGCGCCAATCTGCCAGACTTCCGCGTACAGCGCGCTACCCTTTGCCGTGGAATGGATCCCACAATACGCTGCGTAATCGCGGTACCACGTGGCGTCGCTGATACTGCTGTCAAACTCCGGCAGGTGCAGCGAGGTGATTCGCCCGGTCACGCGGTCCACCAGCAGCCAGGGCCCGGGCTGCCACACCCACCGGCCTGTCTTTTCGCTGGGCAGTGCGTCATTCACGTGCAGCACGCGGCGCGTCACAAAGCTGCGGTCCGTCACATCATGCTGATCGCCCGTGGTCCATTCCTTCAGCTTGTCGTCCACATACAGCCCTCGCACGCGTAACGAGCTCGCCTCGTCCTCCTTCGCCTCGCGCGCAACATCGGCAGCGACATACGGAACCCGCTTGACGGGGCCAAGCGCAACGGTATGAACCTTCGGCGGCGCAGCGTCCAGCAGCGATGAAAAGCCAAATAGAAGTAGAGGAAGGGACGTCCGGGGAAGACGCATACGCAGTGAAGCCTACTGCGCATCACTGCGAAACGCAAACTCCAGCATCGATGCATGTAAACGCGGCAGCCTCGGAGCGAACGTTTGTTCGCGTATCGACTTCGATTCCGGTTCAACTGGAATGCTTTTCCGGTTGTGTACCCCGTTGTCCACGCGGCAAGGCGGAGTAAGATGCAGGCAGGACATCTCTGCGCGGCGGCCTCATCTGAGTCAGCCCTCGTGCCCGGATTCCCAGCCGAAAGGACATTCAAGAAGCTCATGTGGAAACCCAGCACTCCCGGCTCCGGCAACGCCACACCCTCCACTCCCGAACCCGTTCGCCCCTCTGTACCGGCAGCCTCCAGTACGCCAAGTTTTGAGCAGCCAAGCAGCCGCACGGCGTCGCCGCAGGCACCCACCGCCACGGGTGAGCAGGCCACCATCGGCAAGAGCCTGATGATCAAGGGCGAAGTCACTGGGTCGGAGTCGCTGTACATTGACGGTCGCATCGAGGGCACCATCACGCTCCCGGGCAATCGCGTCACCGTGGGCCGCAATGGCCAGGTGGCCGCCAACATCTCCGCGCGTGAGATTGTCGTGCTGGGCAAGGTCCGCGGAAACTGCCAGGCAAGCGACCGCATCGACATCCGCAGCGAGGGCTCGCTGACCGGCGACGTCATTGCAGCCCGCATCTCCATCGAAGACGGTGCCTTCTTCAAGGGCGGTATCGACATCCGCAAGCCCGGTGACAATAAGGGTGCACCAGTTTCCACGGAGCAGCCGCAACTGGTTGGAGCAGAAGTAACCGCATAGCGTTTACACGCTCAAATAAAAGCCCCGGATTCATCCGGGGCTTTTATTTGAACCTCCTCGCGGTTTGTCAGAACGTCACGTTCGCCTTGAGTTGGACGATCCGTGGTGAGTCGTCGCCGCCGACGCCGCTGAAGATGCCGGATGGATTGACGGTCGTCGTGACCTGCCCGAAGCTGCCCGAACTGAGCGACCCGGATGGCCGCGAGAAGTTCAGGTGGTTGAGAACGTTGAACGCCTGCACCGATGCGCTGAACGTACCACCCTCCCAATGCAGCGGAAATGTCTTGGTCACGGCGAAGTCCGTGCTGATGTACATGGGACCGCGCCAGGAGTTACGAGGATCGTTGGAGTCAACAGTGGCAACAAAGTTGCCGGTGCCTGCCGCTGCCGCACCGCCGGTCGCGTTCGGAACCGCGGAAGGACATGTGCCGTTCACCAGCTGGAAGGAGCAGAACTGACCGGTTGTGTATGACGTTGCACTTGCCTTGGGCAGGCCCACAAGGCACTGCTGCTTGCCGTAGCCGCAGATAGCTTGTTTGCCGCCGGCGTACGTGGGAAGTAGCGTGCCGCCATAGCCACCCGTTGAGTAGGCGTTGATCTTCGTGCTGAGGGAGGTGTCCACCGCCGTGAAGGGCAACCCGGAAAACGCGTAGGCTGCTCCAGAGACCTCCCATCCGCCATACCACGGGTTATTGAACGGCAACTTGTAGACGTAGTTAAGGACCAGGTTATGGCGCTCATCCGTCGTTGCAGGTCCATAGTTGCGGTTCGGATTGTATGGGTCAACCGGCGCTCCGATATCGACGCCGCCGCTTGTGGCGGTATTGGTGCTGAAGCCGTTGGCACCGGTATCGAGGATCTTGCCGTAGGTATAGCCTGCGGTGATGATGCTGCCGCGCGACAGCCTTTGCGTGACGGTGGTGATCACGCCGTTGTAGTTATTCGATCCGCCGGAGGTGTAGTAGTACACGAAGTTAAAGCGCGGATCGACAGGCTGCGTGTTAAAGGCAGTCTGCGTCGTTGCGCCGTTCGCATATGTCCCCGTGTTGTTGGGCAGACCGGCGATGTATGGCCGGGACGCTGTGGAAACTGCGGGAGAACTGGCCGGCGAATATGCGTTCAGGCCGGCGTTTGTGAATGGCTTATGTTCCCCACGATTACCTAGATAGTTGATGGAAAGTACCGTCGACTTACCCAACTGCTTCTGAATTTCCAGATTCCACTTCTGCACGTAATACATGCGCAGATTGGGCTGGGCCGTGTACACGGACGGTGGGGTGAAGAATGGTTGCAAATTCGTGGGCAGGCTGGCCTTGATGGTATCCACCGTGCCCCCGCTGGTGACGCCAGCGACAAAGGCGCTGTTCAGAGCCGTTGCATCGGTGTAAAGATTGGTGGTTTCCGTGTTCGCAAGGTTGTCGCCGGTAATGTTGGAGAACGTGTTCTTCGTGGGTGGGTTTCTGGCCAGGCCTTCCAGGATGCTCCCCGCGAGACCGTCGTAGAAGAGACCATAACCACCGCGAAGGACCATGGACTGGTGCAGGATGGGCGGATTGAAGGAGAAGCCGAAGCGCGGCTGCCACTCGAAGTTCTGCAGTCCGGGCAGCGTCACACGGTTATTGAAGCTGTATGCCTGGTTGTAAGGGACGGCCCGGCTGTGATTCAGCGCCAGAAAGGGCGCTGCTAGCTGCGTGATGCAGTTATCCAGGCACTTGATGTTGCCCTGGTGCTCCACGCGGAAGGCGAAGCTGAGCGATAAGGCCTGCGTTGCCTTCCAATCATCTTCAATGTATGTAGCCCACTGGTCGTAGCCGACGGGATGGTTGGGCTTGGTGGGGAATGCCTGCGTGAAGTTCGTCGCAGCACCGGAGACTGGGTCAACGCCGCCGTTGATAAACGCACCCAGTGTGGTGGCAGTTTCGGCGGGAACCGTTCCAGCGGTGAAGTAGAAGTCATTTTCCTTGATGTAGTAGGCTTTGGCTCCAAGTTTGATGGTGTGCGCGCCTTCGTTCAAGGCGAAGTCGTCCTGGAATTGTGCCGTGGTGATATTCCGGCCGGTTGGGAAGCTTGCGTTGCTGCCACCGAGTGTCGTAAGTGAACTGTCAGAAAAGCCAAGCTGCGCGGGGAAGACTGCCAGTGCGGCAGGCAGGTTGGCCGGTCCAAACTGCGCTCCATACCAAAGGCCCGCCATCAGAAAGCTATTGACGGCCCTGGCCCCGAAGGTGTGGGTTTCAGTGAACTGCCCATCGTGCTGGGGTTGGATGCTGATGGCGTTGAAGGCTGGGTTGACGGGATCGATGGTCGTGGGCTGCACGCCGTTGTCGTGCTCGTAGCGGACAAACATCTTGTCGCGTTGCGAGGCAACATAATCCACCCGGAAGATCTCCAGCGCCTCATTCGCGTAGGTGGTTGCCGTGCTCTGATAGAAGTTGGTACAGGCACCGGCACCGTTGCCCAGCGCGGCAGCATCCGTTGCATTCAACGTGCCGCACCCTGTGACGGCCGCGTTGCCACTGAAGTTCGGATTGCCCGTCTGGCTGCCGGGTGCGTTCACGGGAACGCCGTGGGCCGCACCGGCCGCGTTGTAGATGTTGAACATGTTCTGGTAGAACGGTATGGACCTGGTCAGACCGCGGGCAGCGAGCCGCGTGAGCGTGTAACTCTGCAGGGTTTGGGACGGGAGTTCAACCGTCGTGGGGCTGGCGGGCAGGATGGCACGCAGACCTTCTGCATCTGCCAGGAAGAACAGCTTGTCATGTCCGTTGATGATATGCGGAATGGTGAGTGGACCGCTGATCAGAGCCGACCACTGATTGGCGTTCTCAAACGAGCGCGGTGTGATGGGTGGCGTGGACTTGTGCAGGTACGTATTGGCAACCAGCGAGCGTCCCGTCCAGAACCAGTTGGCGTTGCCATGAACGCGATTCCCGCCGCTCTTGGTGGTAAAGCTGGCCGTGGCTCCCACCAGGCCGCCGTACTGGCCGGAATAGCCGTTCGCGATGATGGTGGCTTCCTGCACGTCGTTCAATCCAAGCGTGAGATTGGACGCGCCGGAGTTGTTCGCGTTGTTGTATGGATCGTTGAAGTTCTCGCCATCCAGCTGGTACAGCGTGCTGCCCACGACGCCGAAGCCGGTGTTAAAGCCGGGCGTAATTCTCGTCTCGAAGAGCAGGTTATTGCCGGAGTTCGGCACCTCCGCAACCTGCGCCTGGCTGATGGTGGTGGCGACATTGGCGTCGTCCGCGTTGATGAGTTGCGCGACTGTGCTTACTTCCACCGTTTGGGAGGCGCCGCCGATGACGAGCTTCAGGTTGGCCGCAACCACCTTTGAGCTGTCGACCACCAACGTAGATTCCAGGCGGTCAAAGCCTGTCTGCTCCACGCTGATCTTGTAGCTACCCGGCGGCAGCAGGTCAAAGCGATAGGCGCCGGAGGATCCGCTCCTGGCGTCCTGTACCGCACCCGTTGCAACGTTGGTCAGAGTGATCGTAGCGCCTGAAATCACCGCTCCGGATGGGTCAGTGATCACACCCGCAACACCGCCTGTTGTTGTTGTTTGAGCGGACACCATGGACGCAGCGAACAGCAGGCAGGCTGCCGCGCCTGAACGCGAGACTTTCATACACATTCTCCAACCAGCGGTACTCGTGGTGCAACATCTGCAACAAAAGACACGTATGCTGCGCCCCGTTTGAACAGGGAGTCAGCTACTGCCTTGAAGGCCTAGCGAGAAAGAAAGGAATATTAACTACATATCACAAGACAGTGAACCGGACAAACTCTTTACGCTCGTCCGGCTTTTATCTTCAACGCTGACCTGCGCACGAGGGTGACTGCACCACGGAGGCAGGCAACGCCGAGATGTGCTGCGCGGCCAATTGTTCGTTGAGTGCAGGAAGATCGCTTTGCAGAAGTGCGTTCCATTGCGTGCTGACCGTGGCCAGGTCACGGCATCCTTCACCGTAGGCAGTCTCCATGGCGGGGACCGGAGCGGCGTCCGCGCTGTCGATCGTGGTTTCAAGTCCGCCCAGTTGTTGATTCATGCCGGAGAAGGTGGGTGCCTGGCGTCCGAACTGCGGCCCACCCGCACCGCGTCCGCCGGCGCTTCCCTGCAGCCGGACCAGCTTGGCATCGAACGCCTGCAAGGACTTGATGGTGTCCGGTGTGGCTTGCGTCTGGAGCTTCTTCTCGTCAGCCGCAACGGCATCGCGCAGGATGACGGCCTTATGGTAGGCGTCGTAGCTGGCGGTGATGACCGACGCGGTGTCCTGGGCCAGCTTTAGTTGCGCTTCAAGGCTGCCTGGCGCGACGCTGACACGCGGATCGAGCTTGACCTCGAACGGTTCGGTATAACTCTTGCCCGCGACGGTCAGTGTGACCTTGTACATGCCCGGGGTGACCAGCGGACCCTGCGGCTCGCCGGGAGTGTTCTGATACAGAGCCGAGATGGGGTAGTTATGCCGCAGAGCTTGCGGCGAGGTGTAACGCAGATCCCACAGGAAGCGGTTCTCGCCCGCCTGCTTCGTCAGCGGCTGAGAGATGGCTAACCAGTAGTCCGGCACATTTGGCGGCGGCTCTTTTGCGGGCGGCGGGTCGAGCGTGGAGAAAGCACGTACCAGGGTGCCGTCATTGGCCGTGATGGTCAGCTTGACCTCACCCTGGGGTTCGGATTTAAGGAAGTAGTCGATCAGCGCGCCCGTGGGAGGGTTCTGGCCGGCGGGCAGCTCCGGCGGTATGGGTGTGTCACCGTTCAGGTCCAGATGCACACGCAACGCGGTGCCGGGTTTGAACAGTGTTACCGCTTGCTTTGCCGTTTTGTTGTCGACCTGGCGCAGTGGAGAGACGTCGTCCAAGACCCAGAACGAACGCCCGTAGGTGGCGGCAACCAGGTCGTTGCCGTTGATCTGCAGGTCGCGTACCGAGGTGACAGGCATGTTGAGCTGCAGCGCGCTCCAGTGGTCGCCCTCATCAAAGCTGACGTAGGTACGGTTCTCTGTCCCGGCGTAGAGCAGGTCCTTGCGCTTGGGGTCCTGGCGCACTACGCGGACGAAGTCGCCGGGCGCGATGCCGGTCGTGATAGGCTGCCACGTCTTGCCGAAGTCGTGCGTGCGGAAGATGTGCGGCGCGGTGTCGTTCTCTTCATGCCGGTCAATCGCGGCATACGCGGTGCCCGCATCGTAGTGGGACGCCTCAAGGATGCTGACCAGCGAATATTGCGTGAGACCCGGCGGCGAGACGATGTGCCACGACGTGCCTCCATCCTGTGTGAGTTGGACAAGGCCGTTGGTTGTGCCGGCCCAGATCTGCCCGCCTGCGACCGGCGACGGTGCAAAGCAATTAATGGCGCTGCGGTTGGGGGGTGTCAGCGTCTCGCTGCTTTCACGAGTGCGTGCCTTCTTGGCCGGCGCATCGGGTGAGCTGGCTTGCTGTGCGTCCTTTTCATTGGCTGCCTGACTGCCGGGGCGCTCGGTCAGGTCCGGACTGATGGGCTTCCAATGCGTGCCATTATCGGAGGTTTGCAGGAGGAACTGGGTGGCCCAGTAGAAGGTGTGCGGGTCCTGCGGCGAGAAGGCGATGGGCGGATTTTGAGCGGTGCGCGTGGTGCCGCCGCGTCCCATGGTGGGCGAAATGGTCTGCACCTGCCGGTTGGTGCGGTTCACCAGCACAAGGCCGCGCGCCGGGCCCCCCGCTACAAGCAGGTTCGGATCGGCAGGATTGGGGACGATATAGCCGAACTCGTATGCGGCAACGGGATCCCAATCCATAAAGGTGATCGCACCGTAGTCGCCGCGGCTGAGCGTGCCCACGGAGCCGGAATCCTGCTGCGTGCCGTACACCCAGTACGGCCAGCGAGTATCGGTGGCCATGTGGTAGACCTGCGCGGTGGGCTGGTTGTACCAGGAGCTCCAGCTTTTGCCCGCATCCATGCTGATGGTGGCACCCTGGTCGCTGGCCATGATCATGCGGGTGGAGTCGGTGGGATCAATCCAGAGCGCGTGGTTGTCGTCGCCTCCCGGAGCGCCCTTGAACGAAATGAAGGTGTGACCGCCATCCGTGGAACGGTAGAGCGACGTCTGCGCCACGTACATGGTGTCCGCGCTCTTCGGGTCGACAAAGACGCGGCTGAAGTAGCCACTGCCGGTCACGCGTGTATCGGTGGTGCTCTTGGTCCAGGTTGCGCCGCCATCGTCGGAGCGGTAGAAGCCGCTTCCATCACCACGCGCCGCGATCACCGCATACACACGCTGGCCACGCTGCGCAGTCGCAACGCCGATGCGGCTCAGCGGTCCGTCGGGCAGTCCATGCCCTTCCAGCTTCGTCCAGGTTTCGCCTTCGTCGGTGGTCTTGTAGATGGCACCGCCGGAGCTGCCGTTGATCAGGTCGGTGTTGTCGCCAGGCTTGCAGTAGTGGTGCCACAGCGTGGCGTAGCCCACCTTCTTGTCGGTGAGGTCGAAGGTGACATCCACCGCACCGATCTCATCCGTTCCTGCCAGTACCTTGTGCCAGGTTTTGCCGCCGTCTTTCGTTTTGAAGACGCCGCGCTCGCCGTTGGGCGCAAAGGTTTTGCCCAGCGCCGCGACCACGACGGTGTTGGGGTCAGACGGATCGATCCACATGGCACCAATGTGCTCGGTCTGCTCCAGGCCGATGTGCGTCCAGGTCTGCCCAGCGTCGGTGGATTTGTAGATGCCGTCACCCCTATTGACAGCGGAGCCGACCATGCTGACGTCGCCCGTGCCAACGTAGATCACGCTGGGATCTGAGGGTGACACGACCATCGCACCGATGGAGGCGACCTTCTCTTTATCGAAGATCGGCGTCCACACCACGCCACCATCCACGGTCTTCCAGACACCGCCTCCCGGCGAGGCCATGTAGTACACAGCGGCGTTGCCGGGAATACCGGCGACAGCGGAGACACGTCCAGCGCGGAACGGGCCGATGGAGCGCCACTTCATCCCGCCATAGACGGAGGGATCAACCTGCGCATGCGCCGTGCCGGCCAGCAACGATAGAAAGAGAATCGTCTTGAGAAGTTTCACTGAAGTCTCCAATGGCAGGACATGATGATCTGGGCCTGCTGCTCTCCTGTTTATTCGTTGTGGTTCGCGGAAAACGCTGTGCTCTCGCCACCGGGCGGGATGTTGCGCGGATCGGGTTTGACGGTGACGGATTGTGTGAGTGTCTCTCCGTTGACCGTCAGCCGAACCGTGTAGGTACCGGGCTGCAGGCCAGCAGCTCCGCGTTGACGGCGTTGGGTGGGCACGTCCGGTGGCGGATTCTTTGCCTCGGTTGCCGGTACTGGCGGATGGCATGCATCGTTGGGCGGCTGCGGACCGCCACGCTGGCCGCCAGCGCCAAACCCGCCGCCGCCGAAGCCTCGGGGACGGATGTCCAGCGAAACGCGGTGCGCCCCAGCAGCGGCGGATGGAGGCGGCGGCTGGACTTCCCAGATGGCCTGCACGTTGATGGCTTCGGTATCGATGGGCTTGACGGGGGTGTCACTGGCGAGGCAGACGCGGGTGGTACCTCGTGCATCGATCAGCTCGATTTTCAACGGGGTCGTTGCTGCCGACTTCAGCCAGTAATAGGCGACGACACCGCTGGGCGGGTTCAACTCCTGCGGCTCCTCGTGCGGCAGCGGCGTTCCGTTCATGCCGCCCTGACGCAACGCCAGGCTCTCGCCTGGAGTGAACAGATAGGTCTTCGCCAACGCGATCTTCTGGCCCTCCGCAGCAATTTGGCGCAACGACGCCATGGAATCGAGCACCCAGAAGCCGCGCCCATAGGTGGCAACCGCCAGGTCGTCGCCGTGCACGACAAGGTCGCGGATGGAAGTCACAGGCATGTTCTGCTGCAACGACTGCCAGTGATCGCCGTCGTCGAAGGAAACATACACACGCAGTTCCGTCGATGCGTACAGCAGGCCCTTCTGCTTGGTGTCTTCTTTGATGGAGTTGACGTAGGCGCCCTCGGGAATGCCGTTGGCCACGTTGGCCCAGGTCTTGCCGCCATCATGCGTGCGCAGGATGTACGGCTTCATGTCGCCGAGCCGATGGCGGTCGACAGAGGCATACGCGGTTCCCTGGTCGAAGTGACCGGCTTCCACCTGCGAAACCTTGCTCCACGCCGTCATGCCCGGCGGGGTGACATCCTTCCAGTGGTCACCATCGTCGCTGGTCATCTGCAGCAGGCCGTCATCCGTGCCGACCCAGATGGTCTTCGCGTCCAGTGGCGAGGGGCTGATGGTGTACACCACGCCGAAGCGGTCCTTCATTGGCTGGTCGATATCGGTAGCGGTGACCGCGTCCAGGTTCTTTGGAATGTCAGGATGGAGACGTGTGAGGTCAGGGCTGATCTTCTGCCAGGTTTTGCTGCGGTCACGCGAACGGAAGACGAACTGGTTGGAGTAGTAGAGCGCCTGATCGGCCGGGGAGAAGACCTCCGGCAGCGTCCACGTCTTGCGGTTGGGATCGTTGGGATCGCTGGGGTCGGACGCGGGCAGATCGCCGCTGGGCAGGGCGATGTTCAACGACTGATCGCAGACTGCAGCACCGCCTCCATAGAGTACACGCGCGCGCTTCGGGTCGGGGTCGGGCACGACGGTGTTACTCTCGCCCGCAAGGCAGGTCGGCTCCCAGTCGCGAAAGTCCAAAAGGCCGAAGGGAGACCACGTGTCCACGCCAACGCCGCCTGAATCCTGCTGCGCTCCGTAGAGGTGATAGGGAAAGTCATTGCTGGCGGCAATGTGATAAATCTGCGCGGTTGGCTGGTTGTACCAGGTGGTCCAGGACTTTGCGCCATCCAGACTGACGACCGTTCCCTGATCGGTGGAGAGCACCAGGCGATTGCCGTCGTGCGGGTTGATCCACATCTGGTGGTCGTCGTCGCCACCGGGCGCACCTTTTACCGGGACAAAGGTCTTGCCACCGTCCGTTGTTTCGTACGTGCCGGTGTTGATGACGTAGGCGCGGTCCGGGTTGGTGGGATCGACGGCAACCGACTCGAAGTACCAGCCACGTCCCCATAGGCGCTGTTCGCTGTTGACCAGCCGCCATGTGGCACCGGCATCGTCGGAGATGTAGACGCCACCCCCTGTTTTGGGCTGCGCGCCAGCGTCGCCGCCCATGCGCAGTGGTTTGGCAACGGCGGACCCGGTGTCGTCGACCACCGCCCAGAGGCGATTGGGGTTGCTGGGAGCGACGGCCATGCCGATCTTCCCGACATAGTTGTCGATGGGTAAGCCACCGGCCAGCTTCGTCCAGTGGTCCCCGCCATCGGTGGATTTGTACAGGCCGCTGCCGGGCATGTTGGACGGTGCGTACACGGACCACGGTGGACGCCGCGTGGCCCACAGCGACGCATACACCGTGCGCGGATGCACCGGGTCGATGGCAAGTTCTACCGCACCCACATCGTTCGGCAGATCAGGGTTGTTCAGCACCTTCTTCCAGTGCGCTCCGCCATCGGTAGAGCGGTAGACGCCGCGCGTTGGATTGGCGTCGTAGACGTGACCCAGCGCTGCGACGTACACAATCTCCGGGTTGGTGGGATCGACTACGATACGCCCGATCTGGCGGCTATCCTCCAGGCCGATGGACTTCCATGTCTTGCCCGCATCCGTCGATTTGAAGACACCAATGCCGTAGGAGTGCTGGCTGCGAATGTCCGGCTCACCCGTGCCCACGTAGACTACGTTCGGGTTGGAGGGTGCGACCGCAATCGCTCCGATGGAGCCGATAGGAATACCCTGATCGCCGATGGGGAACCAGGTACGGCCGGCATTTTCCGTCTTCCACACGCCGCCGCCCACCGAGCCCATATAGAACGTGTCCGGCTGCTGCGGGCTGCCTGAGACTGCGTAGGTGCGGCCGCCTCGCATCGGGCCGACGTCGCGCCACTCCAGACCGCCGAGCAGCGCCGCCGGGTACTGGCCTGCCGGGGGCTTTTGCGCGGGCGTTGCCGGAAGCATGGCCAACGCTGTCACGCAGGCAAGAATGGATAGAGCAACACGGAGTGCACGCATCAGAGTTCCTTGATAAAGCTCCTCATGACGGAGAATCCCTCCATGAGGATGAAGTTCGTTAGATTTACTATGTGCGGTAGTATACGTGCGGTCGGCGCCCAAAGACGCAAGACTGCAATATGCGGGGCGTCTTGCAGTCAGCGGTCTAGAAGCCGACCAGGCGGGCGGTGAACTGGATCGCATGCGGTCCGCCCAACCGCGTCACGCCTGGTGCAAAGAGAGGCGTCCCCGCTGAGAAGACCGGGCGGGTACTGTTGCCAAATAGGCTCATGCTGTCTGGACCAAAACGCAGGTTGCGCGTCCCGGCCAAGTTGAAGAGATCCATGAACAGGTCGAGGTGGTGCCCTTCACCCTTCAGCGTGAAATCCTTCACCACGCGCAGGTCAAAGTCCGCGAAGTACGGTTGCCGGCTGATGTTACGCGGCGCTGCCACGCCGTTGATGACCGCACGGTCGTTCCAGTCATTGGCGTCGCTCTGCGTGTCAAAGCCGACGATCGGCGTGTATGGCAGGCCCGAGTGTGCGACGAAGAACGGGTCCAGCTTGAAGCCGGCAGGCAGGTTGACGATGGCGTTCACATTCAACGTGTGCCGCTGGTCCAGCGTGGAGTAGGCGCTCTCCGCGCGCAGGTTGAATGGGTTGACCGCCAGTACGGGGCTGTACGGTCCGGTGCTGGAGTCGTCGTCGCGCGTGCGTGAGAGCGTGTAGTTGGCCAGCAGCGTAGTGCGGCGGGAGAACGGCGCATTGATGCTGAGGAAGCCGCCGTCATAGCTGGAGTGCGCTGTCGATTGCTCCACCAGCAGACGGCCCACACCGGAGATGGGACGTGGCGCTCCAAAGATGGGTGTTCCGTCTGCTGTATACGCCGTGGGCGGTGCAAGGTTTGCATCCAGTTGCCGTTCCAGCCGCCAGGAGCTGCCGTACACATATCCGGCAGTGATCTCCAGCTTGGGCGCAATGCGCTGGTCGACGCTGATCGCGGACTCCAGCGAGCGGGGATTGCGAAAGCCGGGAGCGATGCCCACAACGAGCGCATGTGGTGTTGAGAGGCCGGACGGTACGCCGCCCAGCGCACGCGGAGAAGAGGTGTTGGCTCCGGTAAGCAGGAGCAGCGATGGATCGAAGTAGCTGTCCGCCGTGACCGTCTGCACGCCGTCATCCGCAAAGACACGATGGAAGAATGTCGCCGGTGTAGGCGCGGCGAAGAGGCCCGACGAGACGCGGACGACGGTCTTCTGCGCCGGATTCCACGCGAGCGCGATGCGCGGTTGCCATTGGCTAAGGTCGTTCGGCACGTGCTGTGTGACGGCGAGCAATTCGTTAGGCGCGCCGGGCTGCGGATTCCACTGTCCGGCCCACCGCAGTCCCGCCGTCAAGGCGAGCGTTGGGCGCACCTGCGCGCGCAGGTTGGCGTACAAGGCAACCTCGTTCACGTTGCCGCTGTATCGCGTATTTCCAGTGGCAAACGTCTGCTGAAAACGCCGTGGCGCGTTGTTCAGGTAGTCGGCGAGCGAGTTGTAATCGAAGCGGCCGCTCAGGTCTTGTTCCTGCTGCTCATAGGCAGGATCAAAGGCATAGCGTGCGCCCATACTGACCTCGTTCCGCCCGCGCGTGACGGTGAAGTCGTCGTTGAGTTGCAGCCGTCGCGAGGTGTAGAGATGCTGCCCGAGCGGGTCGCCGCCGAGAGCGCCGAAGCCGTTAATGAACTGTTCCGGCGCAGCAGAGTTCGGGGTGCGGTTGCGGTGATCGATGGAGAACGCAGCCACGGCGGAGTTGTACGCACGCGCACTCAGAACGGAGCTGAGGCCGAAGCGTGCTGTGAGGCTCTGGCCGGTGAAGCTGCCTGCATGACCCAATGTGTTCAGTGAGCGTGTAAGGCCAGCAGTGTTGTCTTGCGCATTGGTACGCTGCTCGCGGTTGTAGCCGAACTCGGCGTTCAATGTGTGCCGGTCTGAGAGTGTCTGGTCCAGCCGCAGAAAGACGGCCGTGGGCGACTGCCGCTCGATGACCTGCCCCTGCTGCGCGGCGAATGAGGCGGGAAGCGCCGTACCCGGAGCCTGCGGCGCGAACTGGACGTAGAAGGGTGCGTCGACAAAGTCCTGCTCCACGCTGGCGAAGTAGAAGCTTTTACTCTGGCGGATAGGGCTGCCGTAGCCAAAGCCGAAGGCATTCTGCACGTTGTCCAGCGCGTTGCCAAAGGCATCAGCGGAGGTGAACTGGGGCGGGCGTCCCGTGTAGAACGCATCGCCACGTGCACGGTTGGCTCCACTTTTAGTGGCCACGCTGATCAGTCCCGCTCCGGTGTCGCCCACGCTGGCGTCCACACCGCTGTGCAGCACCTCAAACTCGCGCACCGCGCTGAGTGGCAGGAAGAGGCCATTGTCCTGCGCGCCACGACCGCCGCCGAGCAACGGATCGGTAAAGCGTGTCCCGTCCACCTGGAAGGCCAGTGCTGTGCTGCGCTGCCCGGCGATGCTGACGCCGGTGCCATCCGGATCGGCTACCGTTGCTGCTGCCTGGCTGATGAACTGCGTGAAGTCGCGGTCGCGGTTCGGGAGGTAGGTCACCGTGAGCCCGGGCAGGAACGTTCCCACGGTTGCCTCTGCGGTGTTTGCGGGCGGGGCGACCGTGTTGCCCTCCACCGTTCCGGGGCGGGCAGTCACCGTGGTGCTTTGCCGTACGGGTGCTACATCGACTCGCACGACCAGATCCACGCTGCTGTTCAGGGTAAGCGTCAGGCGCACGGGACGCCGGGTCAGCAGACTCCCCGCGCGTGCCTCCACGGTGTATGCGCCGGAGGGCAATCCCGTCACGCGGAAGATCCCATCGTGGCCAACGGTCAGCGTTCGCGTGGTGGAAACGTCGGTGTTCCGAATGGTGAGCGTTGCGCCGGGAACGGCGGCTCCGTGCACGTCGACCACACGGCCCACGATAGCACTGGTGATGGCCTGCGCACCTGCGAACATAGACAGCGACGCAATCAGCGCGCCGAAGAACAACAACAGCCTGATGCACTTTGCTGTGGAACGATTGCACACCGGCATCAGAAGCTCAGGCGTGCTTCAAACTGCAGCTGGCGTGCAGGCAGCTGCGCCGTCACGCCTGCCCCAGTGGGCTGACCAAGCGTGGCCGGTGCGGTTGCACCGTTGCCATAGGTGTTGATGAACCCGACGTAGTTGGCGTGATTGGCGGCGTTAAACGCCTCAGCGCGCAGGCTCAGGTGCAGGCGCTCACGGATCGCGAAGTCGCGTGCCAGGAACGGGTCGAAGCTGTAGATGGGTGTGCCCCGGCCGGTGTTGCGGCCTACCACGACACCGTTGATCACAGGCCTATCGGTAGTCCCGCCGGTATCGCCGCTGTTCGTCGTTCCGGTCACCAGGTTGTACGGCAGGCCGCCCGCCAGGGTCAGCACGCCGCCCACCTGCATGTGCAACGGAGCAACGTAGTATCCGCTGACCACGCCACGATTGCGCTGATCGTAGATGGCGTTGCCGCGCTCCTGCGCTCCCGTGAAGTTCGCATCGTTGGGGTTCTGGCTTGTTGTATCGGGATCGACGTTGTCGATGGTGTGCGACCAAACATAGCTGGCCAGCAGCGTGCCGCGCGTGCCGAAGGTATGCTTCAGGTTCACATTGAGCGAATTGTAGTGAACCCATCCATCGTTCACATCGCTCTGAATGGTGCTGAAGGCAGGCTGCGTGCTGGCTGGCGACGATGCCATGCACGTGAGGCCCTCGTGCTGGTAGTAGTACACCCAATATGGACGCGTGCAGTTGGCGGCAGCGGCGGAGCGGGTCTGCCCCTGCGCCGTGCGGATGAATGGTGTGGGCGGGTTCACATCGAGCGGGCGGATGCCATGCAGTTGATGCGTTCCGACGTAGTCGATGTCAAGCACCGTACCCGGGGCAAGCCGCTGTTCGACGCCGAAGCTGTACTGCTCGGAGTAGGGGTTGAGCAGCGCGCCGGGATAGTTCAGCAGCGTGGATGTGGGAAGGTACTGGTTCAGGTACGCGCTGTTTCCGGGCCGGATGTAGAGCGAGCGAGCCGGAATGGGCGCACCCGCCGCGAGCGCAGGCAGCGGAGCCGAAGCAATGCTGGTGGGAAAGCCAGCCTGGCCCGGCGTTGCTGTGTAGTTCACATACTGCGGCCCGGAGAGGACGTAGTTGGCCTGCGAGTTGTCCACCACCTGCGAGTAGTACATGCCGAACCCGGCACGCACGATGGTGTCACCGCTGCCGCGTGGATCGAAGACGAAGCCGACGCGCGGCGCAAAATTGGTGCGCTGGTCGGTAAAGGTCTGGTTCTCATACCGCAGGCCAAGGTTGAGCGTCAGTTGACGGCTGACACGGTAGTTGTCCTGGGCGAAGATAGCGAACAGAGTGTCGTTGACCGTGTAGCTGGGATTGCCGTAGCCCTGTGTGTAGTTCGCAACATTTGCAATGTTGTTCAGGAACGCCGGGCTCTCACAATAGACAAGCAATTGCGCCAGCGTTGCGCCTGCCTGCGAGCAGGTGTTGTAGACGAAGCGGCCCAGAAAATACGGTCCGCCAAACTCCTTGCTGTCGCCGCCGGTGTGCGCAAAGAGCCAGTCTCCGCCGAAGACTAGTTGATGCCTGCCCAGTATGGCGGAAAAGGTCTCATCCACACCGTACTGCCGGTTCATCAGCAGCGCGGACTGCGATGTGCCGCTGGTGAACGTGGGACCACCCGCGATGGGCACGGAAAATTGCGTGCCGAGAAGGGCAGGATCGAACTCCGTGATAGGCGACCCGAGTTGAAACTGCAGGCGGAGGTTGTTCACAAAACGCGGCGACAGAACCGCAGTCTCCCCCAGCGCGATGGAGTATGTCTTGCGGCGGAAGGTACGCGCCACGGAGGGCAATGTCTGTCCACCGACGATGCCGTTCGGATTCGTGTCGTAGAAGCCGTCGGCGTTGATCCGCAGAAACGCGGTGTTTGACGCGCCAAACTGGCGGTCCAGCCGGAGATCTCCCAGTAGGTCACGGTAATGGCCGACGAACGTTCCCGGCGCAAGCGCGGATGTGACTACAGCGGTGCGGCGCTGACGGCTAAACTCGCCCGCAAAGAAGAAGTATGTGGGATCGTTCTTTAGCAGCTTGCCGGACAAACTCGCGGCGGTTTGTGCAAGCTGATCGCCGGTGACCTGGTTGCCGCTGGTTGCGGTGGCGGGAGTGAATCCAGCCAGACGGGCTTCGATGTCGGCGGGCCGGTAGAGTTCGAGCGCACTTCCATGCAGTTGGTCTCCACCGCTTCTTGTGACGATATTGACGACGCTGCCGGTGCTTGCACCGTACTCGGCGGAGAAGCTTTGCGTCAGGACATCCATCTCCTGCACGGCATCTTCAGGGATGTTGGTAAAGATCGTCTGGCGTCCCCAACTGTCGTTGCCGTTGGTGCCATCCACCACGAACGATTGCTGCCGCCTGCCTCCACCGTTTGTGGTGAAGAGGTTCTGGTTCATGAAGATGTCGCCCTGGTTGATGGCCGGGCGATTGGCCGCGTTGAGCAGCGGCAAAAACGTGATGCGGCGGTTCAGAAGCGGTGTCGCCGTGATCGCCTCCGCGCTGCGGCGGATGCCTGCCTCCGGTTGCGTTACGTTCACATCGTCTGCTGTTCCCTTGATTGTGACCGCTGTCTGGTCGGGGGCTACGCTTAACGCGATCACAACGCGCGCCGTACTGCCGCCGCCAAGCGCAATGTGCGCCAGGTGAGCCGTTGCGAAACCCGCCTTCTTGGACGTTATCTCGTAGTCAGCGCCTACAGGCAGGGCTTCAAACGAAAACTCTCCACGCACGTCTGTGCTTATCGTGCGCTGCAGCCCCGTGTGGGTATCCGTAACGGTGACGTTCACGCCGGAGACGGCTGCATGCGTCGCGTCCTGGACCTGCCCCGCAAGGGTTGCGGTATCGGGTGTTTGAGCCAGGCTTGCACTTGCGAGGAGTATCAAGGGCGCAAGGAAAAGCAGACGCAGCATAGGCCTCCAACGGTCATGCAGACCGCGAGTGAGTACTGAATAGAGATGGTGTGAATCGACCTCCGTATTAGACACGGATGGCCCAGCTACTACCAGTGATAGTTGCCGGGCCACGTGTCGTTAAGCTACTTACTCTTCAGCACCCACTTCGATCTGGTCCTCCACGTCATGATCGATGCGGAAGGTATCCAGCTTCAAGGCATTCTCGTTGGACTTGATCAGTTGCTCGTTAAGCGCTTTGACGTCTGTTGCTTTGACCTGATTCCACTGTTGCAGCAACGTGTCCACCGGCTCCAGAGACGCTTTTGCGGCGGCCATCTGGGCTGTTGTGGGCGCTTCGTCCGCCTTCTGTAGTTCGTGTTCCAGGCGTGCGATCTGCGAGCGTGCGGAACTCAGGTTAGGCGGTCTAGTCGGTCCGGCACCACGTCCACCACCGCCGCCACGTGCGCCGCCGCGATCCGATCCTGCGATGGCGTTCAGCTTGGCTTCGAGACTTCCGTCGGCCGCTGCGACCGGTGCCTGGCCGCTGCGCGCGTGCAGCTGCTCGCGCAGAACGGTGATCTCATGCAGCGCGGACGATGCCTTCAGCAGGTCGTCGTACATCGCTTTCGAGACGTCGAACTGCGCCTGCAGATCCGCCTGCGAGGTCTTCACACGCGGGTCCATCTTGACCGTCAGCTGCGCGGTTTGCGTCTGGCCGCCGCCGGTCAGCTTGACGGTGTACGTGCCGGGCATCACCCATGGAGCGGTGGAGACCTGCGGCGTGTTGTACGGGATGGCAAGGTCGGCGTCCGGTCCAGTAGACATGCCGGGTACCTGCGCATATTGCATGTCCCACAGGAAGCGGTGATGGCCAGCCTTGGTCTCCAACACGCGCGGCGGGCGGGCCCACAGCGTTGGGTCAGGATAGCGCGGGTCAAGCGGCGGCACCGGGTCCGTACTGCTCACCCTCACAACGCTCTCCCCCTTGCCGTCGGTGATCTCCAGCGTCAGCGGGCCTCTGAATTTGTCGCCAATGTAGTAGTCCACGACTGCTCCGTCCGGAGGATTTTCGCCAGTCGCCATGTCGGGCGGCCAGGGTGTCGGCGGATTCATATCGTTGCGCACGCGGATGGCCACCTGCGGCGTGTAGAGGTGCACGGGAGCTGTGGCTGTTTGGGCCGCGATCTGGCGCAGGGGTGTCAAGTCATCCAGGATGAGATAGCCACGACCGTGTGTGCCTGCGATCAAGTCGTCGTCCTTGATCTGAAGATCGCGCACGGAGGTTGCTGCCATGTTCAGCCGCAGCGATTGCCAGTGGTCGCCATCGTCGAAGGACACATACACCTGCGTCTCCGTCCCGGCGTAGAGCAGGCCTTTGCGCTTGGGATCTTCGCGGATCGTGCTCGTTGCACCAAAGGCAGGCAGGCCCGCGTTGATCTCCATCCAGGTCTTGCCACCGTCGTGCGTGCGGAACAGGTGCGGCCGCATGTCGTCGAGACGCATGGTGTTGACAGCGGCATACGCGGTGTTCGCATCGAAATGTCCCGCATCCATGTTGAAGACCTTCCAGAAGGGCTTCAAGGCGGGCGGCGTGACGTTGTTCCAATGCGCCCCGGCATCTGCCGTCGTCCAGATGAAGCCGTCGTCCGTGCCGGCCCACATGCGATTGCCGTCAAGCGGCGACAAGCCAAGCGAGTAGATGACGCCGCGGCGTGTGGGACGCAGGGTGGGCGAATCCTTGTAATGCGTCAGCGACTCTGGAATGTCGTACCCGGCTTCGCGGCTCAGGTCCGGGCTGATCTCCTTCCAGTTCTTGCCCCCATCCGAGGTCACCCATAGCGTGTTCGTCGCGAAGAAGAGCTTGTGCGGATCGAGCGGTGAAAACATCAGCGGCTCTGTACGCAGGACGCGGTAGCTGCGCAGCGGGCTGGGCTCGATGTTCTGAATCTGGCCCGTCCGGCGGTTGTACTTCGTGACCTTGCCGCCGTAGACGATGTCCGGATCGAGCGGGTCTGGAGCGGCATAGCCGTACTCCTCGATGCCGGCCGGATGCCAGTCGTGGAAGGTGATGCGGCCATCGTCGCTGCGGCTGGAGACGCAGGCGCTGCCGGAATCCTGCTGGCCGCCGCAGACGTGGTATGGCCACGCATTATCCGCCGTCACGTGATAGACCTGCGCCGTGGCCTGGTTGTACCACTTGGCCCAGCTTTCGCCGCCATTCTGCGAGATGATGACACCCTGGTCACTGGCGAGCGCAATGATCCTCGGGTTGTTCGGGTTGACAAAGATGTTCTGGTAGTCGTCGCCGCCCGGAGATCCGCGCAGGCCGAACCAGGTCTTGCCCGCATCGGTGGACTTCCACGTCACCACGCTTGCAACGTAGAGCGTGTTCGGATCTTTCGCATCCGCCTTGGGCACGGGCAGATCGCCGCCGCCAATGCGTGCCTCCGGACGGGTATCGTCCTGTGGCGCGTGGACCCACGTTTTGCCGCCGTCCTCCGAGCGGTACAGGCCAACACCGCGCTCGGTCGCAGCTTCGATGTAAAGGCGGTTGGAGTCAGCGGGCGAGACAGTGACGTTGACCTGGATGATGCCGTCCGGCAGGCCGCCGCCCGTCACCTTGGTCCAGTGGTCACCGCCGTCGGTGGACTTGAACAGGCCACCATTCGTTCCGCTCCATGCACCGTTCTCCCACGCGCCTTCCTGCCGCTGCCACATCCCGGCATACACCACCTCAGGATGGTTGGGGTCGATCTGCACCTCCGAGGCACCGGTGAACTCATCGACAAACAGGACGTTCTGGAAGGTCTTGCCACCATCGGTCGAGCGGTAGAGACCACGCTCCTTGTTGGGTCCATACGGGTGTCCCGTCACGGCAACGAAGACACGGTTCGCGTCGTGCGGGTCAATTGCAATCTGGCCCATCTGCTGACCGTCGCGCAGGCCCAGGTGCGTCCACGTCTTGCCCGCGTCCGTGGACTTGTACACACCGTCGCCGACAGATAGATCAGGCCGCGCCAGGCCTTCACCGCTGGCCACGTACACCACATTCGGGTCGCTCAGAGCCACCGCAATGGAGCCGATGGAGCCGGTGGGCTGAGAGTCCCAGATGCTGTGCCACGTATCGCCCGCGTCGGTGGTCTTCCACACACCACCGCCCACCGCACCCAGGTAGAATGTGGCGGGCTGACTTGGAACACCCGCGAGAGCCCGTGTGCGGCCTGCGCGAATCGGGCCGATCTCGCGCCAGCGCATGTCAGAAAACAGGGCCGGGTTGACGGGCCCGCTCTGCGCTTGAATCAGCGCAGGTGCGCCCAGCATGAGTCCTAAGGAAACAGCAGCCGCAAAGCGATGTGCCTTCATGTGCTCTCTCGTGTTGCGCCAAATGTGCGCCCTGTGATGTGGTGTTGTATCCAACCTATATCACCTCTGCGCTGCCGCGTGGTGCTGAGACTTTCTTGTAACGCGGTTCGTATCCTTTACGATCCTGCGCACAACGATGCCTTTGCCTGAATCAGTTCCGACTGGTCACTCTCCGTCCTCTTTGGGGGAGCCGTCCGCTTTGAGCGCTGCTCGTACAGGTCAACTGGGCAAGCGCGAACGTGAGGTTCTGGAGATTGTCTGGGTGGAGGGCAAGGCTACCGTCGGGCAAGTCAGCGAGAAATTGTCGCTCCCCTTGGCGTATACGACAGTGATGACGACATTGGACCGGCTCTTTAAGAAAGGTCTGCTGCATCGCGTCAAGCAGGACCGCGCCTTCAGTTACAGCCCTGCCATCTCGCCCGGCGCCGTCGAGGGTCTGCGTGCACGGGCGCTCCTGGATCGCTTCTTTGACTCGCGGAGCAGTCCGGACGTTCTGCTTTCCTGCCTTGTGGACGTGATTGGCAGCTACGACGACGCCCTGCTAAATAGCCTAGAGGAGAAAGTAAGAGCTGCGAGGCAGCAGATGGAGGCGCAAAACTCCACGCAGGCGCGGACAGAAGGGGGCGGATGACGATGGTACTTTCGTATACCGTACGTGTCATCTGCCTGACCCTGTGCAGCGTGGGCCTGCTGCAATCTTTGCTTGAATGTATAGCGTGGTGGATCGCTTCGCTTTTGGCCAGGCAGACTGATACCGGGAATGCAAGGCGTGTCGAATGGCTCCTGTTTCTGTTGGCCTTGTTTGCGCGGATCATTCCATGGGTAATTGTGCTGACTGCGTGGGTGCCGGCCTACATGCGCGCGGAAGACAATCCGGCGGGCGAGCGCGTGAGTCTCTTGTGCTGTACCGACGCGGTAGTTACGGCAGCGTGGTCGCTGCTGTGCTGCCTGCGTGCTGTGAAGGCATGGCTTGCTGGATGGCGGCTTCGCAGGCAATGCGGCGTGTTCAGCGAAGACCAGGGCGGAGTTCCCGTAGCGCTTTATCCCGGTGCGCGCCCCGTGGTTGCTGTCGCGGGAGTCCTTCGTCAGCAGATTATCGTCTCCGAATCCATGCTTGCACCAGAGCAGTTCTCTGCGGCAAGTGTCAACCTTGCTCTCCGGCATGAGAGTGCGCATGTGCGGCACCACGATAACCTGAGATTGCTGGTGCTTACGCTGCTGCCACACTTGCCCCTTGCGACTCCTACGAGGCTGTCTGTGACGCAGCAGTGGCGGTTGGTCACTGAAATGGCAGCAGATGAGGAAGGTGTGGCTGGCAGTCCGCATGAGTCTCTGTTGCTGGCGGAACTGCTGGTCCGCATGGCGAGAGACAGTAACAGGTTCATGCCGGAAGGATCGTTCGCCCTGCTCGGACGTTCAGAAGACCTCAGGGCGCGAGTCGAGCGACTGCTTCGGGTGCCCTTGCAGCAAGAAAACTGCGGTTCGATGGCGCGGCAGACCGCGGCGGTTTTGGCTTCGGGCGTGATAATTTGCTGCCTGTTCTGCTTTCTGTTTAGACAGATAGGGCATCAAGCGGCCGAGGCACTGCTGCATTTGGGATAGCCTGACACCGTGAACCCTCCCATCACCCTGCTCGACCTTTGCTCGTATCTCGGCCTGGGTGCCGTGGGTGCGTTCACGGTCAATCTCTGGCTGGGCATGCTGATTTCACTGCGCTACAGCCCTGTCCGCCTATGGCCGCACCGGCGCATCGATCTCTTCGCGCTGCATCGCTGGACTGCCTATATCGCTCTCGTGCTGACACTGTCGCACCCGGCGGTTCTGCTGTTCCTGCACACACCGCACTTTGGCATCATGGATGTTCTCTTCCCTGTTCATTCCTACCTGCAACCGAAGCTGAACGTAGCGGGAGCCGCGGCCCTGTACCTGGTTGTTCTTGTCATGATGACGTCACTGCTGCGTGCGTCCATGCCGCGCCGCGTCTGGAGAAACCTGCACTATCTTGTGTTTCCGGCGGCTGCTCTGCTCTTCCTGCACAGCATCCTGACCGATCCCAATCTCCGCGACGGACACCCGGACCTGCTGGACGGCGGCAAAATCTTCGTTGAGGGCGCTACGCTGCTCAGCGCAGTCGCTGTCGCACTGCGCGTTCGCTGGAGGGGAACCGGATTACGGACTGCCACGCACGTGGAACGTCCTGCGGCTTAGGTTAGAGAGATTTGGTAGCGTTACCGGGGCTCGAACCCGGACTCTTCGCCTTGAGAGGGCGACGTGTTAACCAGTTACACCATAACGCCACATGCACGTCTTAAGGAATTCAGACGGCTAACGTTCCGACGATGTCAGTATACCGCAGGGGAAATGCCTCAGATACCGAGCTTCTTGACCTCATCGTTGTAGTACTTCCGATAGAGAATGTCCCACTCCTGAGAGCCTTCCAGGATGATGCGCTGCTGCGATGAGATCTTTTGCCGGGCGGCCGCGTCGATCTTCGTCTCTTCCGCAAGGAGCTGTTCGAGGATACGGCGCGCTTCCTGGCGTATGGTGTTGCGATCCTCCTGGAACTCCGCCTCGTCCGTATCGGCCAGTGTGTCGGCCACCACGTGCGCCAGTTTGTTTACCTTGTCCCGCGAGATGCGCATTTAGAGCACCGCCTTGTATTGCTGCACCAGCTTGAGCTTGATCTTCTTGAACATCTCCGGATAGCTGGCGCCCGTTTTGATCATGTCGCCCTGGATGCTCTCGAGGATCAGGCGTGCCTCGTCGTTGATGCGGTCCTCCAGCGAGAGTTCATCCAGCAGACCCGCGTTGATGCGTTCCGCCACGCGCGCGGGCTTCTCCGTGCGTATGACCTTCGACTCCACGAGCCTTCGTACCACCTGACGCGACAGGTAGCCGACGTAGTCCTTTGAAAAGAGCATAACGAAATGGAGAATAGCATGTTGACCGCTTCGCCTCGCGTCAGCGCGCGGCGTGCCTTCAGGATGAGACAATCAGCCTGTATGAATCCGGATGACCTCATTGGACTGAAAGACGACATGATCGCGTTTATCGCGGGCAATGGCCTGCGCCGCCTTACGGCCTATGTGCCGGAGGACGTGCCCTCGGTGATGTTTGAGGAGGAAAACGCGGACGGATGGAAGGACTTTGTCGAACACGCCAAAGCCAGCAACGCCCCGTTTGTCACGATGAGTGAGGTCGTGCTGGAAAAGCAGGACATTGAGACGCTGATTGAACGCACACGCGTCCACCGCTTCCCGGACGAGGCGGGGCAGGAACTGGACGACGCGCAGTACCTGCTGAAGTTCGTGGGCAAGACCGGCTATCTGCAGCTCGGCTTCGCGCACGGCGGCATCATGTTCCTCTACGAAACTGCGACAGACTGGTACGAGCGCTACGAGCAATGGCTGGAGACCGTCTCCGACATCGGCAACATCGTCATGGACGATTCAGACGACGAGTAATCAGGTGTCCATCGAAACGACCGCGGCGGACATGCACTGGATTGGGCCCGATCCGCCATCGGATGCCGTTCAGGGGCTTGCCGCCACACTGAAACAGCCGGTCTGGTTGGCGCGGATGCTTGCTTTACGTGGCAACACGACGGCTGGCGAGGCGCTGCAATACCTGCAGCCCTCCATGTCGCAGATGCATGATCCCATGCTGCTGTGCGGCATGGGAGAGGCGGTTGGGCGTGTACTGCAGGCTGTTGCGCGGCGTGAGCCCATCCTGATCTACGGCGACTATGACGTGGACGGCACGGTGGCTACGGTTCTGTTGAAGACGGTGATTGAACGGATCACGCCGGTGGGCATGGAGTCGCTGGTCCGGTACCACATCCCGCACCGCATCCGTGAAGGCTACGGCATGCAGAACCCGGTGCTGGCCGAGGCTGCCGCACAGGGTGTGCGCCTCGTTATCAGCGTCGATACCGGCATTCGGGCGTTTGCCGCGGCTGACGAGTGTAACGCGCTCGGCCTTGACCTGATCGTGACGGACCACCACCTGCCCGATCAGGCTGGCTTGCCGGAGGCGGTAGCCGTCATCAATCCGAACCAGGCTGGATGCGCCTATCCATACAAAGACCTGTGTGGCGCTGCGGTCGCCTTTAAGCTGGCCCACGCACTCCTGCTGGCCGCATCGGTGCCCTCTGAAGCCGACGCGGGGTACCGCGTGGTCGACGAGGCGGCGCTATGCGAGAAGCTGCTGCCGTCGCTGCTCAAGCTGGTTGCGATTGCCACGGTGGCTGATGCCGTCCCTCTGACGGGCGAGAACCGCGTCATCGTCGCCCTTGGTTTGCGGGCCTTGCGTGATCCACGGCAGCCTGGATTGCGCGCATTGATGCAGCTCGCCGGCGTTGAAAGCACGGAGAACGGCCCGTCCGCAACCGAGATCGCCTTCCGCATTGCTCCGCGCATCAACGCGGCTGGGCGCATGGACGTGGCCGGCGATGTGGTCCGGCTTCTGCTGACGCGCGACCCCTCCGAGGGACGCGCCCTGGCCGAAAAGCTTCATCAGCTTAACCACGAGCGTCGCACGGTAGAAGCAAACGTCCTGGTGGAACTGGAACAGCAGATGACCGCGCTCCGTAGCGACCCAAGCAGTGTGGCGCGTGCCGGATGTCTCCTGCTGGATGGCGAAGGCTGGCATCGTGGCGTGATCGGCATCCTTGCCTCACGCGTGGTGGAGCAGATGGGACGGCCCGCGCTGGTGGTGGCGCATGAGGATGGTCAGGCACACGGGTCGGGACGATCGATTCCTGGATTTCACCTGCTGGATGCAATCACGGCCGCGCATGCGGAGGATGAGACCGGCATCTTCGACCGCTTTGGAGGACACGCGTTTGCGGTCGGCTTCTCCATGCCGTCGCACCGCGTGGACCTGCTCCGGACACGGCTGGCCGCCTACGCCGCGGACCGGCTGACGCCCGACCTGCTGCGTCGTTCCCTGTCCATCGATGCTGAAGTGACGCTGGACGCGCTGACGCCCGATCTTCTGCGACGCCTGCGGCTGCTGGAGCCGTTCGGCCATGGCAATCACGAACCGGTCTTCCTCGTCCGCTCCGTCCGGATTGCCGAGGAGCCCTACATCCTGAAGGAGCGGCATCTTAAGCTGCGGCTCTGCTCCGGCAGGACCACTTCAGTGGCCTGCCTGTGCTGGAGCCGGAGCGTACGCTGGCCGGACCGCCTGCGCGCACTCGGTATCGGCATGGGATCGTGCGTGGATGTGGTATTCAGGGTGCGGGAGAACTGCCATCCTGAGTACGGAGGCGCGGAGATGGAGATGTATGACATGCGCCTTTCAAACGGTGCGGAAGAGATTGTTCGCCAAGGCGCAAAGTGAACGGGAGCAAACATTTCCGCTTCTTCAGCGGAGTCGGAGCGTCGTATAGAATGGCGCATCGGGATGAGTGAGCAGACACAAGGCAAAGGGCGCAGAATCGCCTTGCAAGTCGCCATCGGGATCGTACTCCTGGTCGCCGCTTTTATCGGCATCCGGTCAGCCACCCATTCCGATGTCGAGGTACGCGCCGCCAAGGCCGGCTACGGCGATTTGCTGAGTGTGCTGCCGACGAACGGCAAAGTAGAAACCATCCAGAACTTCCAGGCACACGCTGCGGAGCCTGGAACCATCCAGAACGTGTACGTGCACAGCGGAGAGCAGGTCGCCGCCGGCACACTGCTCCTTCGCATGGATGCTGCTGCCGCAGACGCGCGTGTGGAAACTGCCCGCTCGGCCATTGCACAAGCACAGGCGGCACAGTACGACATCAGCAACGGTGGCTCTGCCGACGAGCGGATCGCCATCAGCGGCGACCTGCAGCGGGCAAAGCTGCAGGTGGATCAGGCACAGAAGGACGTCGCAGCACTGCAAGCGTTGCAGGCTAAGGGAGCTGCTTCAGCAAACGAAGTCGCCGCCGCGCAGCAGCGCCTGGTTACAGCCCAGACTTCGTTGCAGTCCGTGCAGCAGCGCGCAACCGCCCGCTATGCAACAACGGATAAACAGCGTGTGCAGGCGCAACTGGCAGATAGCCGTGCCACTCTGGCCGCGGCGCAGCAGTCGCTTGCCCAATCCATCGTGCGTGCGCCGTTCGCCGGAACCATCTATTCCCTTCCCGTCAAACAGTTTGATTTCGTCACGGCCGGCCAGGAGCTTGTCCAGCTTGCCGACCTGTCCAAGGTTCAAATCCGCGCATATTTCGATGAACCCGAAATCGGAAAGCTGCGGAACGGTGACGCAGTGGTGATCACGTGGGACGCCAAGCCAACACTCAGTTGGCACGGACACATCGTGCGGACACCGACTACCATCATCACGTACGGCACACGAAACGTCGGCGAGTGCCTGATCTCAGTGGACGACACGGCAGGCGACCTGCTGCCCAACACCAACGTCACCGTCAACGTGACAACGCAGCAGATCTTCCACGTGCTCAGCCTTCCGCGCGAGGCGCTGCACACGCAAGGTGCGGATAGCTACGTCTTCCGTATTGAAAATGGTGTGTTGAAGAAACGCGCCGTGCAGGTGGGTGCATTGAACCTGATGAGCGTGCAGGTTCTTTCCGGCATCTCGAACGGGGACACCGTTGCGCTCAATCCGCTGAACAGCAGCGTCGATCTGGCAGATGGCCTCCGCGTAAAGGTTGTGCAGTGAAGGCAACGGCACCACTTCTCGTTCTCTTTGTTCTGCTTCTGCACCTTGCTGCAATGGCGCAGGGTATGGCAACCGCAAAGATGGAAGCACGCGCCGGAAGGGTCGATGCCGCGCTGGGCGCACTTGCGAATGCCCCGAAGTCTGCCGAAGCGGATGCACTGCGATGCCAGATCTACAGTTCGATTGAGAAGCGCGATCAGGCCATCGCCGCGTGCGAGGGAGCCGCCGCCGCAGTGCCGTCCAGCAGCGAGGACGCGCTTGCGCTGGCCCGCGTGTACGGTGACAAGGCCGATCACAGCGGAGCCCTGACCGGTATGCGCATGGTCGGGAAGATACGCAGCAACTTTGAACGCGCTGTGCAACTGGACGGCAACAGCGTGGACGCCCTGAGCGATCTGGGTGAGTTCTACGTGGATGCACCGGGCGTTGCGGGAGGCGGGGTCGAGAAGGCGCGCCCTCTTGTCACACACCTAAAGCCACTTTCACCGGCACGCGCCCACCGGCTGGCTGCCATGATTGCTGCGAAAGAAAAGAACGACGCGGCAGCGATACAGGAGTACCAGGCGGAGTTGGCGGTGGCGCATGCGCCTGAAGCGTACGTCGACCTGGCGAACTACTACAGGAGCCGCAAGCAGAACGACCGGGCAGCAGAGTACGCTGCCGACGCCATCCAGCATGACGCACACCACGGCTCCGACACCCTGGACGCGGCAGCACTTTTGCTCGATCTCAAGCTGGACGTGAAAGCGGCACAGGCGGGTCTTCGTCAGTATCTCGCCACTCCGCAGAACGATGCTGTCGCACGCTACGCAAAGGCACACGTCCTCCTTGGTCAGAGTTTGCAGGCGGGCGGCGATACCGCTGGTGCCCAGAAGGAGTTCGCCGCCGCGCTCGCCCTGGCACATGACTATGAGCCGGCGCTCAAGGGAATGTCAAAGTGAGCGGCGCATGGTGTGCAGGTGTGGCAGCGGTGCTCGCGTTCGCGCTTCCCAGCCTCCATGCTCAACTCTCGCTGCAAACCGCGGTGAGCCTTGCTCTGAAGAACAGCCCACGCATCAAGGCCGCGCGGGCAGATCTGGATCGTGCTGTTGCCGCGCGCGGCGAGGCAAAGGATGCGTTCGTCCCGGTGGTGTCCTCCATCGCCGGGTACGGTCAGTCGACGGGAGCTCCGCTGGGCGTTCCCATTATCTTCAGCATCTCGTCACAGAGCCTGGTCTTCTCATACTCGCAACGTGACTACATCCGGTCGGCGCAGGCCTCGGTCGACGCAGCTCAACATGCCCTGCACAACCAGCAGATTGAGGTGGTCGAGGACACGACAAACACCTACCTGGCGCTTGACAATGCACGTCAGCGCCAGCAGGTGCTGCGAGAAGCGACAGAGGTGGCCGGGCGGCTGGTGCGCGTCGCAGACGAACGTGTCAGCGCGGGCGTGGACGCCAAAGTGGAGCTTCCAAAGTCGCGCAGGACCGCGACGCAATTTCGCCTGCTGGCCCTGCAACTGCAGGACGAGATCGCAGGCAATGCAAGGCATCTTGCCACCCTGACGGGACTGCCCCTGACAGGCATACAAACCGACAGCAGCAGTATTCCTGAGTACAACCCCCCAGCCACGCCCGTCACAGGCACAACAATGGAGGAGCCGGATGGCGAAGGAATTGCGGCCCTGTTTTCGACGGCGAAAGCCAAGGAGTATCTCGCCTTCGGTGATCACCGCTACCTGCTGCGACCGCAGATCTCGTTTGGCGCAAACTACAGCCGCGTGGACACGGGGCTGTCTTCATACGCGGATTACTATCCACGGTACGCAGGCACTCCGACCAACCCGAACAGTCAGAACTCATTGACCTTCGGTCTCCAGATCACACTGCCCTTGCTGGACCTCGCACACCGTTCACGCGCACGCGAGTCTGCGGCCGACGCCGCACGTTCACACGCGGACGCGGAGTTGCAGCAAGGCATCTTCCGCGAAGGACGGGCAAAGCTGCACAACGCGGCCGTGGAGTTGCAACTGCGGGCCGACCTGGCGCGCGACGAGCAGGAGATTGCGCAGGATCAGCTGGAAACGCTGCAAGTGGAGTTACAAACAGCCTCCACGCCGCAGAACGGCGTGCAGGCCACGCCCAAGGACATGCTGAACGCACAGTTGCAGGAGCGGCAACGAACACTGGACTTGCTGAATGTGCAGCTGCAGTTACGGCAAACGCAAGTCAACCTGCTGCGGCAAACAGACGGGCTCAGTATCTGGGTCTTGGGAAACCCGAGCGCGAACGCGCCTTCAAACGCAGGCACACCCCTGGTCGCGCCATCGACCAACACGCCTGGCATCCCGGGCACGCCACCCGGCAGTACCGTGTCACCCTCTGTTGTGCCGCAGCCGTCTACATCACCGCGCTAGACAAACGCTTGGGCCGAAAGGCTCGCACGCTAGTTTCAGGTGAGCATGAATGTTAGACTTGAAGGTGGATATGCCCCTTAAAACGTTGTTTCTGAACCCGCCCTCATTTGAAAATTTCGATGGCGGCGCAAGCAGCCGCTGGCCTGCGACCCGTGAGATCGAATCCTATTGGTACCCGGTGTGGCTGGCGTATCCGGCCGGCATGCTGGAAGGTTCGCGCCTGCTCGACGCTCCACCGCACCATATCAGCGCGGACGAGACCATCGAGATCGCCAAGGGCTATGAGTTCCTGGTGCTGTTCACCTCCACGGTGGGCTGGTCGGGCGACCATGCGCTGGCGCAGGCCATCAAGAGGGCAAACCCGTCCATTCGCATCGCCTTTGTCGGTCCGCCTGTTACCACCGATCCGGATCGCGCACTGAACGAGTGCGACGTCCTCGATTTTGTCTGCCGCCGCGAATTCGACTTCTCCGTGGTCGAGTATGCACAGGGCAAGCCGCTGCCCGAGATTCTGGGCATCAGCTATCGCGGCGAGAACGGCGTCATCCTCCACAACCCGGACCGCCCGCAGGTGGAAGATTTGGACGCGATGCCATGGGCGACAAAAATCTATAAGCGCGACATGGACGTCACACGCTACAACGTGCCGTTCCTGCTGCACCCATTTATCTCGCTCTACTCCACGCGCGGCTGCCCCGCACAGTGCACCTTCTGCCTGTGGCCGCAGACACTCAGCGGACACGCCTGGCGCAAGCGCTCCAGTGACGATGTGGCCGCCGAGATGAAGTGGGCCAAGGAAAACTTTCCGGAGGTCAAGGAGTTCTTTTTCGATGACGACACCTTTAACATCCAGAAGGCACGCACGGTCGAACTCTGCGGCAAGCTGAAGCCGCTGGGCATCACCTGGTCCTGTACCAGCCGCGTCACAACCGACCGCGAAACCCTGAAAGCCATGAAGGAAGCGGGATGCCGC
Source organism: uncultured Terriglobus sp. (assembly GCA_964251045.1). Taxonomy (GTDB): domain Bacteria; phylum Acidobacteriota; class Terriglobia; order Terriglobales; family Acidobacteriaceae; genus Terriglobus. Next base: position 40,348 of record CAXUHI010000001.1, read on the forward strand.
CTGCTCATTGTCGGCTTTGAATCCGGCGATCCTCAGATCCTGAAGAACATCAAGAAGGGCGCAACCATTGAACGTGCCCGCGACTTTGTGAAGGACTGCCATGATCTCGGCCTTGTAATCCACGCCGACTTCATCCTCGGCCTGCCGGGCGAGACGAAGGAGTCGATCCGCAACACCATCAATTTTGCAAAGACGCTCGATTGCGAGACCATCCAGGTCTCTGTCGCGCACGCATACCCAGGCACAGAGTTCTACGACTTTGCCGAGAAGAATGGCTTCATCACCAATGAAGTGATGAACGACACTGGCGGGCACCAGATGGCACACATCGAGTACCCTGGACTGCCCACCGAGTACGTGATGGAGATGGTGCACCGCTTCTACGACGAGTACTACTTCCGTCCCAAGGCTGCGTTCCGCGTCGTGTGGAAGGCGATCGTGAACCGTGATGTTCCGCGTCTCTATGCCGAAGCGAAGTCGTTCATGAAGCTGCGCTCGCAACGCAATAAGGCAGCCCGAGCCAAGCGCGACGAGAATGCGCTGCGGCAGCAGGAATCGGTCAGCTTGAATGCCTGAGCTGGATGCACAGAGTCCAGCAGGAGCCGGCCCCGGGCCGGCTTCTTCGTTGCAGTGCAAGGGATCGCACCGGCTGCGCCCGTCGCAATACGCGGTGCTGGGTTTTATCATGCTGGGAGCGGCTCTGGGCGACGCGCTGCTGAGCAGGGGGATGAAGCAGATTGGTGCCATCCCATTCAGTCACCTGCAGACGCTTCTCCATGCACTCTTAAACCCCTGGGTCGCAGCTGGCATCCTGGTGTTGATCAGCTTCATGGGCAGCTACATGACAGCACTGAGTTGGGCCGACCTGACCTTTGTACAGCCCGCAACCGCCTTCGGCAATGTGGTGACCGCGATCATTGGACGCGTATGGCTGCATGAGTCCATCACGCCCATGCGATGGGCCGGGATCGCCTGTATCGTGATTGGCGTTGGCTTTGTGGCCAATGGTCCGTCGCGCACGGAGCGGCATGGAGCCGCAGAGTTGCAGGGTGAGCCAGTGTGACGTTGGAGCACTCATCGCGCACGGTTGTTTCAGTGGGGCTGATGGTCTTGGGAGCGACTGCGGGAGAGACGCTGATCTCTGCCGCGATGACGCGGGCGGGTGATCTTGAGGTGGTGCGTACTCAACGTGGACTGGGCGGGGCTATTCTGGTGGTCATCTCGTCACCGCTGCTCAGTGCGGGCATTGCGTGCATGGCCATCAGCTTCTTCTCGCTGCTGCTGGCGCTCTCCGGCGCCGATCTCAGCCTGATTGCACCCGCGACCAATTCGTTGACCTTCATTGCCACGGCGATCGCGGCGAAGTTCTTCCTGAAGGAAAACGTTGACAGGCGGCGCTGGCTTGCCGCCCTGTTTGTTGCGGGGGGCGTCGTTCTCCTAGCGCGTTAGGACTTTCATCAGGCCCGCAGGCGCAAGGTCCGGCTGTACGAAACAGCGCGCCTGCCCGGCAGCCCTGGTCACTGCCTCCGCTGCCAGGTAGCCGCTGCGCACCGCGCCTTCCATGGTGGAAGGCCAACCGGTTGCAGTCCAGTCCCCCGCGAGATATAGCCCCGGCAATGACGTCTCCTGTGCAGGGCGGTACGCATCCAGGCCCGGCAACACAGAGAAGGTAGCCCGCGCATCCTTGAGGATGCCGCTTTTCAGAAGCTTCACATCACGCGCTGCAGGAAAGAACATCTCTAACTCCCGCAGTGCTGACGCGAGTATCTCCTCTCTGCCCTGGTGCAGTTGCGCGAAGGATGCGCTGATCGTCAGTTCCATGTAACTGCCGCGCTCTTTCGGCCAGCGCCGGATGCGGGACTTGTGGAACATCCATTCAATCGTGGTGTCCAGCAGGGCCGCGTGATCAAGTTCCGTGAATTCGCCATCGAACCACAGATGCACGGTTGTGATGGGCGCGTTGCGAAATCGCGCCACGCTTAGCTGCAAGGTACTGGCGAAAGCGCCGGGTGGCAGGAGACGTACAGTGTCCTGAAAAGGTGTGGCAAGAATGACCCTGGCGGCAGAAAAGCTTCGGTCATCCGTGTGTACCGCCCATGTGCTCGCGCTCGCGTTCCAATCAAGCGTACGGACAGAGTCCTCCAGACGAAGCTCCGCCCCCTGTTGCACGCAGTACTCAGCCACGTGCATGTAGAAGCTCGAAAGCGGCTCCGTAGGAAATCCAAGCCAGCCACCCTCAGCCGACTTAAGGAACGACTCGTGGAAGACCTGGCCCGCATACTTCATGGAGCAGTTTTCGAGCGTGTCATTCAACGCGGAGATGATGACGGGGCGCCATAGATGCCGGATCGCCCGCTCCGTCTGACCTGTTCGCTTCAACCAGTTGGCAACACTCTCATTGTCGTCTTCCGGGTAGCCTCGCATGAACTCGGCCAACCCGCGTGCAACACCGGCTTTGTCTGCGAAGGAGAGCATGGGTGCACGAAGAAAACTGGCAGTGTTGTGCAGTGGCGATGGCAGGTTTCCAGCCGCAAGCACCGTCTTCTCCGCACGGTCCGGTTCCAGGAAGGTGAACTCCTTGTACCAGCGAATGCGGTCTGCAATGCCAGCATCCGCGCACAGGCTGCGAAGGTTCGTACAGCAACCTAACAGTACATGTTGCGAATCAATCTCCTCGTGCAGTGACGGATGCTCATACGAGTAGGCGCGTCCGCCGACAAACGGCTTGCGTTCGAGCAACAGCACCTTGGCGCCAACGCTGGTCAGCGCGCTTGTGGCGGCCAATCCAGCAAGGCCCGCTCCGATGACAATGACATCCGTTGAGTTCATCGCGAGAGTTTCCGCGCTACAGGCGAGGGAAACCGTGCTGCAATCCCGCCCAGCCACCCGGCCGCGAGGACAAGGAGCTTGCGGGGCGTAGAGACGCGGACTCGTTCGCTGAAGACATCGTATCGCCTGGACACAATGCGGCGTAGAAGCAGGTGATAGATGCGCACCAGCACGCGCATGGCCGCACGGCTGTCCGGTGCAAGCAGCGGGATCAGCGTACTCTGTGCGTTGTATTTCTCTTCCGCATACGCCGCAATCTCTGCCAGGACAGCCCGTATCCGCGGTGACGGCGCGGTACCGGATGCAGCTGTATGAAGCACATCCTCAGACGTCAACCCATGCTTCTGCAACACCTCTTTCGGCAGGTAGATGCGTCCACGCTCCGCGTCTTCCTTGACGTCACGCAGGATGTTGGTCAACTGAAATGCATGGCCCAGTTGTACGGCGCAGGCATCGCCGCGCGGGTCCCGGCAGCCAAAGATGCGGATCGTTGTGAGTCCTACAACTGAAGCTACGTAATAGCAGTAACGCTCCAGCGCCTCCATCGAGGCATACTGGTCGATGGTGCGGCCCTGGATCGACACGCGCTGCACACCCTCTGGCGGGTTCTCGTCCAGGTCCATCGCAGTCCCATGAACCAGTTGCTCCAGCAGGTCGCCAGTCACGCCGAAGCGCTGCTGCACATCCTGCACGGCAAGGAAAACCGGACGGTCTTGCGGCTCCTCTTCACCCTCGCCGTGCCACGATCCAATCCACCGCGTCATCTCCGCGCGGCGCTGCTCCAGCGTGAAGCGCTCGTCATCGGCGATGTCGTCGGCGCGGCGCATGAAGGCGTACATGGCGCACATCGCATCGCGCTTCTGCGGGGGCAGCGCTACAAAACCGTAGTAAAAATTCTTGGCTTCGCGCTTTGCCACGGCACGGCAGTGCGCGTATGCCGCCGCGAGTTCCACGCCCGCACGCACGCTTACCGCAGACCTCGCGAACCCCTGTGCACGCCCAGCTTGCCCAACCCGGCTCCCAGCAGCAGTTTCAACTTCGTGGCCTTACTGACCTCCGGGCGGCGGCTCAGCGTCTTGTACTCAATCGCGCGAATTGCATCCAGGATGGCTAAACCGCCCTCGGTAAACAGCCGAAGCGTTGCCGCAAGCTCACGGTCCACGGCGTCAATCAGCGGCGTTCCCTCCAGCAGCATGGTGCGTGTCTCCGCAACCAGTTCACGTATCATCTCGGTGTACCCGAGGGGTTCTGCACCAAGGTTCAGGTCGCTTTCGGTCAACCCGTACCGAGCCATACGATCCTGCGGCACATAGATGCGATCGCGCTGCGTGAAGTCCTCTCCCACATCCTGCCAGTGGTTCGCAAGCTGCAATGCCGTGCACGTCTTGTCTGAAAGAGCATGCAGAGCAGGCTCGCGATAGCCGCAGAGATACAGCACCAGCGATCCGACCGGATTTGCCGAATACTGCGAGTACGCGACCACCTCTCCCAGATCAGCAAACCGTGTTTTTACCTGGTCATCCTTGAACGCACGCAGGAGATCATGGAACGGCTGCCGCGGCAGATCACACGTAACGATGCTTTCGCGCAGCGCAACGAACACCGGATGACGCGACTGCGACGGAGCGTCGTAGCACTCATCCAGCATCTCGCCCCATGTGTTCAGCAGCCTTGTGGCTGTGGAACGATCTGCAACCTCATCGCCCAGGTCGTCGGAGACGCGGCAATAGGCATACAGCGCATGAAAGTGCGTACGCAGTCGCCTGGGCAGGAAGTGCGTGGCGACATGGAAATTTTCGTAATGTGATTCCGCCAACGCCTTACACCATGCCTGCGCCTCAACGAATGTGGGCCGCGTTGCTGGTTCCAGCAGTTCTGACGGAGCATCTTCCAAGCGTTGCGTGAGCACGGCGCTCATACCTGCCGCTCCGGGAATACGACCGTCTTGATCTCCGGTTGACCATCGGCTGAACGCGTCATCATGCGTTGGAAGACAGCTGGTATTTCGCTGAGCGTTGCCGTCGCGGTGATGAAGTCCTGCGCCCCCATCTGTCCACTGACAATCAGGTCAAAGGCGCGGCGGCAGGTAGCGGGCGTGTGATGAAAGCTGGCCTTCAACGTGATGTCGCCATAGTGCAGCCGGTTGGTGTCCAGACAGACGCGTGTTCCGCTGGGTGGCCCGCCGAAGAAGTTCACCGTGCCACCTTTGCGCACCATGTCCACGGCCTGCTCCCACGTGGCAGGCGTGGCGACACAATCCACGGTGATGTCCGCTCCTTCACCCTCTACGGTAAGGGCGCGCACCGACGCCACTGTGTCGACATCGTCGGCAATACGCACGACCTCGTCTGCTCCAAAGTGCCTTGCGCTTGCCACCTGATCCTCGCGTTTAACGACAGCAATCACGCGGCAACCGGCGATGTGTGCCGCACGCAAAAACATCAGGCCGATTGGCCCCGCACCGATGACGGCCACCGTATCACCTGCAGTTGCGCCGCTCTCCTCCAGGCCGCGCACCACACAAGCCAGCGGCTCCGTCAGCGCGGCATGCTCAAAGGGAACGCCGTCCGGGATGCGCAGCGTGTTCTTCTCGGCAATGCGCGCGGGAATGCGAATGTACTCGGCATACGCACCGTTGTTGAACAGGAGATCGCTGCAAAGATTCGGCTGGCCCTTGCGGCAGAACAGGCACATTCCGCAGGGCGCGGAGTTCAGCGCGACCACGCGGTCACCCTCCACCCATGCCGTCACACCTGCTCCAATCGCAGTAATAGTCCCGGCAACTTCATGCCCGAACGGCGTGGGCAGAGTCAGCATTTTCGCATGGTATCCGCGCCGGTAGATCTTCAGATCTGTGCCGCAGGTCAGCGCAGCACCTACGCGCAGCACAAGCTCACCATGCCCCGGTTCCGGAAGGGCAGCAGAGATCACGCGAAGGTCTTCCTTGCCATAAAGCACTGCGGCCTGCATCTGACCTCCCTTACCATATTCTCGCATCTGTCCAGTCGGTATGCCTCATGTCAGGCTGCACGAAACGAGCCACCCCCTTCACGCATCACATACGTCTGACAACCACTTGAAAGCAGCAGGTACCCGCCGCACGCATGAAGTTCGCCTCCCCAACGGAGTTTCTGAAAGAGAATGTTGCAGCGGTTCAGGAGTACGCCATTCTTTGTGGCCGCTCCGTCGCTGCCCTGTTTACGCCGCCGGTGTACCTTGCCGACGTCTTCGCCCAGATGGATTCCATCGGAATTGGCTCGCTGCCCATCACAATCCTTTCCGGGTTTTTCACCGGCTGCGTGCTTGCCCTTCAATCCGCCACATCACTGCAGCAGTTTGGTGCCATCAGCATGACCGGACGTCTTGTGTCCCTTTCCATGATGAAGGAGCTTGGCCCCGTACTGACCGGCCTGATGGTCTCCGGACGCAACGCCTCCGGCATGGCCAGCGAACTCGGCTCCATGAAGGTGACCGAGCAGATTGACGCGATGCGCGCGCTGGGTGTCGATCCCATCCGCAAGCTGGTCACACCACGCGTCACCGCCACCGTCTTCATGCTTTTCTGGCTGACGGTGCTGTCGGACGCCGTGGGTGTCGCAGGCGGCGGTCTGGTCAGCATCTACATGCTCGGGCTGAACGGCACTTCCTATTTTCATTCCACGTATCGCGCGTTGGTCTACGGAGACGTCGTCCAGGGCATGATGAAGCCGCTCTTCTTTGGCTTCATCATCTCCACGGTCGGCTGCTACTTCGGCATGAGCACCAAGGGCGGTACGCAGGGCGTGGGGCGTGCCACCACGCAGGCCGTCGTCGTCTCATCCGTCTTCATCATCGTCATGGACTTTCTCATCAGCCGGTTGACCATCGGCATCTTCGGGCGCTGACCATGTCCCACCAAGCCGCGCAGGACAGCCCGCAGAGCGACGGTCCCGTTGTCGAGGTAAAGGACGTCAGCATTACCTTCGACCGGAGCAAGGTGCTGGACGGCGTCAGCTTTACCGTCCGGCCCGGCGAAACGCGTGTCCTCCTTGGTCCGGCGGGTGGTGGCAAGAGCGTTCTGATGAAGCTGATTAATGGCCTCATCAAGCCGGACGAGGGCAGCATCAAGGTCTTCGGTCAGGAGATCACCACCATGAGCGAGGAGCAACTCTTCGAGATGCGCCGGCGCGTCGGTATGGTCTTCCAGGAGTCAGCGCTCTTCGACTCCATGGACGTCGAGGATAACGTCGCCTACCGCCTCAACGAAGAAGGCGTCGCACAGGAGGAGTCGCACAAGCGCGTGGAAGAGGCGCTGAACTTCGTCGAGCTTGGCAAAGCCATCGACAAATTCCCGGCGGAACTCTCCGGCGGCATGCGGCGGCGGGTCTCCATCGCGCGTGCCATCATCACCAGGCCCGACCTGATTCTGTACGACTCACCCACCGGCGGCCTGGACCCCATTACGTCCACCACCATCGTGCAGCTCGTCGTCAAGCAGCGCGACGTGTCACACACCACCGCGCTGATGATTACGCACCGCCTGCAAGACGCCTTCGTGCTGGCCACGCACCGCTTTGACCCGGAAAGCAACCAGATGAAGCCCATCCCGGATCATGGCGTGGATGACAGCACACAGTTCCTCGTCCTGAACGAGGGCAAAATCGTCTTTAACGGCAGCACGCTGGAACTCACCCATTCCAACGACCCCTGGATCAAAAGCTATCTGGCGTAAGCAGACCGATGATCTGGCCTTGTGTTCGGCTCCCTTTGCTTCCGACAACCGCGTTTTTCGGTACTAATACTGAGTCCGCTGGAAGCCGTCTCCCGGCCCCTCATTCTTGTGCAGGTTTCATCGCTGCAATCGTGCTTACTGAGATCGAATGCTCGTTGCGAGACGCACTGGCTACCAGCGCATCGACCAGAGCGCGGCACTCATTCAACCCTGTAGCGAGGAGTTCACGGAAAGACGACACGCGCGACATAGACCAAAGAATGCTGGCCAGCACCCACGTTGGGCT
>CAXUHI010000001.1:48183-64518 GCA_964251045.1 uncultured Terriglobus sp.
TCCCAATGGATAGATACGATAGCCCAGCCGCTGAATTAAGGTGAAGCTTTCCTGCGCACCGCGGGCGATCACCATGGCTTCTTTCCAAGAGGCTCCACCTCCACGTCGCATGGCCGCTACGCTCACACTTTCAAAGGCCGCTCCCAAGGGAACCTGGCAGCGCAGCCATAAGAACATGTTCGCTTCGAGCACCGCTGGAAGTCCCGCCGCATTGAAGACGTTCACCCATGCTTGGTTGTTGATCTTGCTTTTCTGACCGGCTGCCCCGATCTTTGCGCTCAGCTTCCCATCCTGATCGAGTCGCGCCTGAATGAACGGCATACCGAAAGAGCAGCGCTCCGAGCCTAACACCTCACTCAGTCGCTCCGGCTCGAAGTTGTTAAACATGAAGAGGATCGTCTTCGCCGCGCTACGTTGCAAGGCAGGCAGGACCGCTTCAACCTGGTGGGCGAGCAGCGTGACAAGAAGCAGATCATAGGGCAATTGCTCATCCAGTTTGTCCGCTACCTGAAGCTCTGCCTGTTCGCCCTTCGTGTTCACGACTGCGCCATCACGCTGGAGTTGTTGGAAACGAAGCGATCCGGGGCGAGCAATCGCCGTGACGTGATGCCCCCCTACGCGAGCCAGTTGAAACGCAAATGCGCTGCCGATGCTTCCCGCACCAATGACAGCAATACGCAACGCCTCAGAAGCTTGTTTGTCCCTAGTGGTCATAGAGTCTATGATCGGATGGCAGTGCTGGAGTGGCAATACTCCAAAGTCCTGTTTTCATGCTCAGAAGTCCAACACTCATGAATGAAGACAATGTCCTGAACACAGACGATCCACTCTCTACCGCCTTGACGACAATGAAACTGCGCGCCTTTTTCAGCGTCGCGCTGGATGCCGGCGGCGATTGGGCCGTCGACTTCCCAGCCTACGAAGGCTTCACGTTGAACGTCGTGCAAAAGGGAGAGTGCTGGTTGTCGGTGAGCGCGCGTGAGAAAGTTCGCCTTAGGTCTGGTGATTGTTTTCTCTTGACTGGCGGGAAGCCATTTACACTCGCCAGCGATCTTTCCCGGCCGCAGCGAGATCGCGCCGAACAGCTCTTTATGCGCGCCAAAGAGGGCGTTGCGGTCTCGAACGGTGGTGGACAGTTCTTTGTGGTTGGCATCATCTTCAGATTCCAGGGACACCTGCCGGCCCTTCTGTTTGACCGCCTTCCCCCGATCATTCACATTGACGGCAACTCCGATCATGCCGCAGCGTTCCGATGGAGCCTTGAGCGATTCAATGCGGAGATGCGCAACGCAGGCCTCGGACGCTCTCTCATCCTGAGTCATCTCGCTCCGATCATGCTCTTGCAGATGCTGCGTCTCTATGTCGGTTCGTCACCGGTTGAAGAGAACTGGCTGCGGGCTCTTGCTCATCCACGCCTGTCCAAGGTTCTCGAAGCGATGCAAACAGACTACAAGCGCCATTGGTCTTTGGACCAATTAGCCGAGCTTGCACAGATGTCGCGGTCCGGGTTTGCTCTTGTCTTCAAGAAGACCGTGGGGGTGTCTCCCATGGCCTACCTGGCAAATTGGCGTATGCAGATTGCCTGTGGACTGCTGCAGAGAGGCGATCAGAGCATCGCTACGGTCACAACGGAGGTCGGCTACGATTCGGAAAGTGCCTTCAGCACTGCATTCGACAGAATCGTGAAGTGCAGACCGGGCGCGTATCGCACGACATCTTTGCAAGGCAATCTTGGTCAGTCTCGATAAGTCGCATTGTCGGAAGTAATACTAGCGGTCGCCCCCGTCGAGCTTGCGATGGAAGAGGTCTAGCGCTTCGCGGTAGAGATGCAGCGCCAGTTCCGGGTCGTAGCGCGGACCTTCGTCGCGCATGAACGCGTGTGCGCCGTTCACCTCGTGCCACGAGTAGCGCAGGTTGAGTTCATCCAGACGGGCGAGGATGGTGCGGCGGCCTTCCAGCGGAACGTGCGGGTCCTGCCTGCCCCAGATCATGAGCAGTTCGCCCGTGATCTCCGCCGCGCGTGCCAGCGAGTCGTCGTGCTGGCCCTTGCCCAGCGTGCCCTTGTGGATATCGGTGCCGTAGAAGCTGACGGTAGCGCGCACATCCGGCTCCATGGCCGCGCGAAAGGCAAGATGGCCGCCGAGGCAGATGCCCAGCGCGCCCAGTTTGCCGGTGCAGTCCTCACGTGATTTCAGGTGGTCCAGCACAGCGCGCGTGTCCGCGTCATAGCTGGTAAGTTTCTTCTCGTACTTCCACTTGTTTCCGCGATCAGATCCGGCCTGGTCATAGGCCAGAACGGTCCCCGCAGGTTCGAACTCGTGGTACACCTCTGGCACCGCGACCATATAGCCGTGTCCAGCGAAGAGCGCCGCCGTGCGGCGGATCGGCTCCGTCACCTGGAAGATCTCTGAGTAGAAGACGATGCCGGGGTAGCGTCCTGGCGCTGCCGGGCGCAGGATGTGCGTACGCATCAGACCGTACGGCGTTTCCAGCGTGACGAACTCATGCGGTGCGATGATCATGTGGTCTCCGGTGTTGTGCGGCCGCTAGCGCCAGCTGACGGCCAGATGCCAGCGCAGGTTCCGGTCCGCTGTTTTTTGCAATACCTGTTCGAACTCCTGCAGCTCTTCGCGCAGGTATTCGCCTTCGCTGCCAAGCTGTTGCGGATCGTCGCTGAGCGCCTGCAGCAGGGGGCGAACCGTAGCCAGCCCTGCCGGGCCGTCAAACCACTGCGGCGGCGGCAGCTTCTCCAGCAGGGCGGAGTTACCCGCGCCCTCCTCAATCAGCAGCAGCATGGAGTTGCTGTCAGCCGAGAAGAAGTCGAGCAGAGGACGCACGCCAAGACGGATCGCGAGCCGCTCCAATGCATCGTCGTTGCGTGCCAGCGCACGGCCATTCACGAAGATGTCGAAGCCGGGATCTTCGCCCTCAACAACGATGTACATCGATGCTGCCATCTGCGGCCTAGTGTACCGTGTCTGTCTTCGAGAACAGAAAGGCCGTGCTTGTCTGCACGGCCTTCACATCTGCGGATTAAGCGCGGGGCGCTACGCTTCCGTTTCCACCACCAGGACCGCTGCGACGGCCGCCACTACGACGACGGCGGCGGCGGTTACCGGAACCGGCAGGACGCTGACCCTGCGGTGCGACGGCAGTGGAAGGCTCGGAGGTCTCTTCGCCCTGAGCTTCACCCTCTTCCAGGTCGTCGTCTTCATCCTCGTCGAGATCGGCATCCTCATCGAAGTCACCGTCGCCCTCCAGCGTAATCGTCTCATCGGGCGGCGGAGGCGCGGTGCGCTCCGGACGCGGCCCGCGCGGCTGCTCGGAACGCTGCGGACGCCCGCCATTGCGCTCCGTGCTTTGATCGCCGCCACGGTCACTACCCTGTGGCTCAGGGTCAGGCAGGCCCAGCTTGGCGCGCTGCTCACGCAGCACGGCCTTGCGTGACAGCTTGACGCGATTGCCTTCGATGGTAAGCACTTTGACCAGCACCTGGTCACCTTCACGCAGTTCGTCCTTCACGTCTTTTACGCGATGTTCCGCGATTTCTGAGACGTGCAGCAGACCGTCCGTGCCGGGGAAGATTTCCACAAAGGCACCGAACTCTGCCAGCCGGACGACCTTGCCGAGATAAGTCTTGCCCACTTCGGGCGTTGCCGTCAGATCACTGATCATCTGCAGCGCGCGCGCCAGGCCGTCAGGATCGCTGGAAGAGACGTCCACCTTGCCGGAGTCGTCCACATCAATCTTGACCTGCGTCGCCTCAATGATGCCGCGAATGACCTTGCCGCCGGGTCCGATCAGGTCGCGGATCTTGTCCGTGGGAATCTGCAGCGTCTTGATCTGCGGTGCAAAGCGCGACTTCTCCTCACGAGCGCCGGCAATCACGGCATCCATCTTGTCCAGCAGGAACAACCGTGCTTCACGCGCCTGCGCCAATGCCTCGCGCATGATCTGGGGCGTGATCCCCATGATCTTGATGTCCATCTGCAAGGCGGTAATTCCTTCGCGCGTACCGGCCACCTTGAAATCCATGTCGCCGTAGTGGTCTTCGGCTCCCGCAATGTCGGTCAGGATGGCGTAGTCGTCACCCTCCTTTACCAGACCCATCGCGATACCCGCAACGGAGGCTTTCAGGGTGATGCCGGCGTGCATCAGCGCGAGCGACGCACCGCACACCGTGGCCATCGAGGACGAACCGTTGGACTCCGTAATGTCTGAAACGACACGGAGCGTATACGGCGAATCCTTTTCATCCGGCAGAACTGCCTCGATGGCGCGATAGGCCAACGCACCATGCCCGATCTCGCGGCGGCCGGTGCCGGTCATGCGGCCCACCTCACCAACCGAATAGGGCGGGAAGTTGTAGTGCAGCATGAAGCGGCGCTTCTGCTCGCCTTCGTACGATTCCAGGCGCTGCGCATCGTCACCCGTACCCAGCGTGGCAGTCACAAGGGCCTGTGTCTCGCCGCGTGTGAACAGCGCGGAACCGTGCGGTCGCGGCAGGATACCTACCTCAATGTCGATGTTTCGGATTTCATTGAAGGCGCGGCGGTCCGGGCGGATGCGGTCCTTCAACACCTGCTGACGGAAGATGTTCTCACGCAGCAGTTCGAAGACTTTGCCGAAACGTTTGGAGGCTGCTGGATCTCCCTCGGGCAGCGATCTCTTCACTTCCGCCTTGAGTTCCGCGATCTTGCCGTAGCTTTCGGTTTTCCCATGCTTCTGTGTATTCAGCGCATCGGTCAGCTGTTCCGCCAGACCGCGATGCAGTTCGTCGTAGTACGCGCTGATATCGTCCGCTGCGTTGAGATTGCGCTTCTGTTTGCCCGCCGTGTCTGCAAGTTCGACGATCTTGGCGCAGATCAGCTTGATCTGTTCGTGGGCAAACTCGATGGCCTCGACCACCTTGTCTTCTGAGATTTCCTTTGCGCCGGACTCCACCATGGTGATGCCGTCTTTTGTTCCGGCCACCATGATGTTCAGCTGGCTCTTGGCACGCTCCGTGTAGGTGGGGTTGACCACGAACTGCCCGTCCACATATCCGACGCGCACCGCACCAATGGGACCCTGGAAGGGAATGTCAGACAGGGCAAGGGCACAGCTTGCCGCATTGATGGCAACGGCGTCCGGATCATTCTCTTTATCGGCAGAGTAGACAAACGCAACGACCTGCGTTTCATTGCGATAGGTCTCAGGGAACAGGGGACGGATGGGACGGTCAATCTGACGCGAGGTCAGAATCTCCTTTTCGGAGGGGCGTCCTTCGCGCTTGATAAATCCGCCAGGGATGCGTCCACCGGCGTAGCTGGTCTCGCGGTACTCGACGGTGAGCGGAAAGAAGTCGATGCCTTCCTTTGGCTCGGGCGCGCCGACGGCGGTGGCCAGCACCACGGTATCGCCGCAGCTCACAAACGCTGCTCCGGACGCCTGCTTGGCAATGCGTCCTGTCTCAAAGGTAATGCGCTTGCCACCGGCAAGCTCAACCGTTGTCTCCTGTTTCATAGGGTTTCTCTTTTCGTGTGTCTGTATAGGAAGTCGTGGCGCGCGGCAGGTGCCGTCAGGCGCGGAAGCAGAACGCTCGTGCGGGAAGGCGATGAAGTCCAGCGTGCAAAGGAGTTGATGGGCGACAAGGCGGGGGCCGTGCGGCCGAGTAAGGTGCAGGCGCGCAGCATCAACCCTTCAAACTCCCGGGTAGGGGTCTGCTGCCGGAACAAAGACGCTCCGGCATCACGGAACTGTGCAGGTGCTGCACCTTATACGAACCTTCGTGTGGGTCGGTTTTCAGCTGACTACTTACGGATGCCGAGCTTGCCGATGACGTCGCGGTAGCGGTCAGAGTCGTTCTTCTTCAGGTAATCCAGAAGGCTGCGGCGCTTGGACACAAGCATCAGCAGGCCGCGGCGGGATCCATGGTCCTTTTTGTGCGTCTTGAAATGCTCTGTAAGCTGCCCAATGCGTTCGCTAAGAATTGCGATTTGCACCTCAGGGCTGCCGGTATCGGTGTCGTGCACACGATATTTGGTGATGATGTCTGATTTCTTCTCTGTTGCAAGCACGCGGGTGGTACTCCTGACTCTCAAATAGCCTAGTTTTCTACTGGAAAGAATACCATTCTTCAGAGGCCGGGCAAAGCGAAGCTTTGGATGGGGCGCACTTAGCGTCGCCCGCGGTTCGCTTCCCGGCGCATCTGTCCGGTCCACCGCAGGAAGCGCAGAAACTGCCGCTTCTCCCGCCACAGAAAGCCGGTCATCGCAGCCAGCCCGATGGATTCGGCGTGCATGCCGGAGTAGGTTTCCACGCGCCACTTCAGGTACGGGCTGCGCCACGGACAGAGGCGATAGCCACGCGTTGCGTTCCAGAGAAACCGAAGGGCACCAAGCACACTGACAGTGTACGGGCTCGTTACTGGATGTAGTCGAAGATGCTGCCCTTTTCGACCACGCTGATCGTATCCAACAGCGCTGATCGCTGCGTGGTGACGGAGCTGAGCTGGGTAGCCAACGAAGCCGGATCAGCCGCGATCAGAGTCGACTGGTCGGCGGTCAGGTTCGTCTTCTGGTTGGTGATGTATGTGCTTTCGTCTGAAAGACGGTTCTGAGCCGTGTTCAGAGTAGTCCGTTGGGCGCTGACATTGGTGAGCGCATCTTTTAGTGCCCCTACAAAGGCAGAAGGATCTGTTCCGCCGTTACTCAGGTCGTTAATTGCGTGATTGAGAGAGTCAAACACGGACGCGCCGTTCGCCTGAAAAACCGCGGAACCGACCATGGACCCTTGCACTGTTCCACCCGATGCAAGTGGGACCTGCGATGTGGTCGCCGTTCCCGAGTAGGTGACGGTGCCGTCCGAGGCTTCCGTGAAGGGCTGGTTCGCACCGGTGCCCGAGAACAGGTAGGAGCCGCTGTAGCTGCTGTTCGCAAGCGAGACCAGGCTGTCCCGAAGGGTCTTGAGCTGCTGAACCGCTGCGTTACGTGACGTGGCGTCGTTGGTGCCATTGTAGGCACTCGTCGCGATTGAGATCGCGGAGGTGAGTTGTGTGACAACGGAGCTCAGGGCCGTGTCTGTGGCCTGCAGGCGATTGCCTGCGGTGTTGGCGCTGGCGATGAAGGAGTCGTCCCGGCGCAGCGCGTCGGCCATCCGCACCGTCTGTCCTGCGGCAACCGGATCGTCGCTGAGCTGGTTCAGCCGCACGCCGCTCGATAGCTCGCTTGAGATGTTCGCCTGCTGCAGGTTGAGATTGCCTGCGGACGTGACAAGGCTCTGTATGGCGGTGGCGTTGATGTTCATGCCGAGACCTCAGGCAATTACGAGACCGTTGTCTCCTGGCCGAGATTAATCGCCTCTGCGAGAAGCTGATCCACGATGGTCAGGACCTTCGCGGCTGCTTCATAGGAGCGCTGGTATTGCGTCAGGTTGGAACCTTCCTGATCCAGCGAAACGCCAGTGGTCTGGTCATATTGCGTGCTGGTCTGGGTCAGGATGGCGCTGTCCGCCGTGCTTTGCGTGCTGGCCGCGGATGCGGTTTGCCCAAGACCGCTGAGCATGGTTGAAAACGAGTTCGTCAGTGTCTGGCCGCCGACCAGCGCACTATCCTGAATCCCGCTCAGGGCAAGCGCGTTGCTGCTGCCGCCCGCGCCGATGGTCGCAAACGCAGCACCACTGCTGGCGACGACGGTGATCGTTGCGGCGGTGTTGCCGCTGAAGATAGCACCGCCCGCCGTGCCGGAGGCCGTTGTTCCCGCAGCGTTCTGGGCGTTCACTGCGGTGGTGATGGCGGACGCAAGCGCGTCCAGCTGCGAGGAAACCGCGGGGAGATCGCTGTCGCGCGCCTCCAGTGCGCCGCCGATGCTGCCGCCGCGAACCGCGCTGGTTACATTGCTGCCGCCTGCAGCGACCGAGGCGTAGATCTGCACGGTGCCGGAGACTGTGGCTGTTGAGAGCGGCTGGGCAGTGGAGGAACTGACCAGTGGAATACCATTGGAAAGCGCCAGGTCCAGCGAACCGTCGGAGTTCGAGATGCTGTTCACATCCACAAGCTGAGACAAGTTTGTGACAAGGGTGTCGCGCTGGTCGATCAATGCGTCCCGGCTGTCACTCGCCGCAGAATTTGTGATCTGCCTGTTGAGCAAGGCAATTTGCGACGTGAGCGTGTTGACCTGCTTGACGGAATCGGTAACCTGGTTGTTCAAGGATGCGGTCTGCGCGGAAATCTGGCCTGCTGCACGGTTCAGCGTGCTGGCGACGGTTTGCGCGGCGGTATAGAGCGACTGCTGCGCCGTGGTATCGTTCGGCGTCGCCGCGAGCGTGGATGCCGCGCTGAAGAAGCCGCTGATAGCTGCGCCAATGCCGGAGGCGTCATTGCCGGAAGCGTCCAGCTTAAAGATGCTTTGCAAATCGTTCAGCGCCGAGGACCGCGTGCTGCTGGCCGACGAGGTTTCCGTGGCCTGCTGCACAGACTTCAGGAGGACGTTGTCGCGCGTTGCCGTCACGGAGACGCTGACCCCGGGCTGATTGCCCGCGACTGTTACGACATCACCCTCGGTGAAGTTGGCGGCGCGTCGGGTGTATCCGGCCGTGTTCTGGTTGCTGATGTTATTGGCGGTCGCGTTCAGCGCAGTCTGGTTGGCCAGCAGAGCGCTGGTGCTGATGCCGAGCAGTCCAGTCAGAGTGCCCATAGGCTGCCTCCCAGACCGGACCGTGCCTCCAGGCGACGCCGGAGCTGAAGATGGCCGGAGGCGGAACGCACCTGCTGACGCAGCACCTCCGCCGACCGCGCGATGGCGGCCAGGTCTGCTTCCAATGGCAAGGCAGTGATAACGCTTGCCGCCCCGGCAAGCTCTTCCAATGTGCCGGCGTCGTTGACGCTCAATGCGTGGGACGCTTTCTGCAGAAGAGCTTGCACAAGTTTACTCCATGAGGCTGCTGATGAGTTTGTCAGCAACAGCCGAGGCAGGAACGTTGTAGGTCCCGCTGTCAATGGCGGACTTAAGAGCCGCAACCTTGTCTGTGCGCACGTCGTCGGACGAGGCAGCCGAGGCGGCCAGCTTGCTGCCCACCCCGCTCAGCGTGGAGGTGTACGCAGATTTGCCGGTCTTCGCAGCGTCGGACACGGCAGCCTGCTTGGCAACAGTCTTGGTCTGGCTGGCGCGGTCCGTGGCGGCGATCGTGTTGTTCAGGACTTGCGTGTTCACTCCGGATGTTTTGGACATATTCTTGTCCCCCCTCCTTGTTTATCGACAAGGATAAGAGAAGCATTAGAGGTCATCTTTTACTTATTTTCTGTGAATCTTCTGAGGGGTGGCTCAGCTTGTTCTCATGTTGCTCGACAGAGTTGACAATGCGGTGTGCAAAGCCGAGCGCGCCGGATCTGGCCATGGCACCCGCCATGGCCTCCACACCAAAGCTCTTCAACGTACCCGTTCCGCCACGTTCGTCGTCTCCACCGATTGCCGCGGAGTTGCTCAAGGGCTTCATCAGTTCACCCAGCATCACCGCCTCAAACTGCTGGGCCGCGTGCGTCAACTTGGCATGACGGGCGTCGTCCGACGTTGTTGCCGTGCTGTTCAGGGCCGCTGCCGCGTCAATCGTCATCACTACAGCACCTCGATCTCGGCTTCGACCGCGCCCGCTGACTTCATGGCCTGCAGGATAGAGATCACATCGCGCGCCGTCGCCCCAATCATCTGAAGGCTGCGTACCAGGTCTTCCACGGTTGAGCCCTGCTTCAGATCGATCCGGTTCACCGGCTTGTCTTTGGCCTGAATTTGCGTCTGCTGAACCACCTGCGTGGTTCCGCCGCTGGAAAGAGCGTTGGGTTGGGAGACCTGGAACTCGCTGACGATGTTCACCGCCAGGCCGCCGTGCAGGATGGATGCGGGCTGCAGTACGACGTTGCCGCCGATGACCACCGTTCCAGTGCGCTCGTTGACCACCAGCTTGGCGCGGGGGTACAGCGTCACCTGCACCGCTTCCACGCGGGAGAGCAGTTCCGGGATGTCCTCGCCCGGTGCGACCTGGAGTTCTACGCTGCGGCTATTGCTGGCGTGCGCGGCGTCACGTCCCAGTTCCTTGTTGATGGCCTCGGCCATGGAGCGCGCGCTCTTGAAGTCTGCATCCTGCAGAAGGATGGAGAAACTCTTGCGGCCGGTGAGATCCAGCGGCACGCCGCGTTCCACCGATCCGCCCAGCGGCACACGTGCCGTCGTGGGATGGTTCATGGACTTGGTGTTGCCATTGGCGGAGACCGAGTAGCCGCCCAACACAAGGGGACCCTGTGCTTCGGCGTAGATTTTGCCGTCCGGACCATAGAGCGGGGTCAGCAGAAGCAGACCGCCCTCCAGGCTGCGGGCGTCACCGGCAGACGACACGGTGAGGTCGACACGCGTTCCGGAGCGGGCAAAGGGTGGCAACGATGCCGAGATAAAAACAGCGGCCATATTCTGCACGCGGATGGCATTGGCCGGCACGCTGACCCCCATGCGGAGCAGCGTGGATGCAAGGGTCTGCACCGGGAAGGTCGTCTGCTGGCTGTCGCCCGAGCCGTTCAAGCCGACAACGATCCCGTAGCCAACGAGTTGGTTCTCGCGAATACCCTCGATTGAGGCGATGTCCTTAATGCGCGCCTGCCGCTGCGCCCCGCTGGTGGGCGTCTCCGCATGGAGCGCAATCCCGGCGAGGAGCAGAAGTGCCAGGCCAAGTACCAGGCGGGTTGTCGAGGCAGGCGATGTACGCGTCATGATCGGTTATCCCGTTTAAAAGATGAGTGCCTTTTGCAAGAGCCGTACCAGCACGTTGGGCCGATGCGTGTAGTCGGTGACGATACCGCGTCCGCGCACCTGCAATGTCAGGTCCGAGATGGCCGTGGAGAGCACCTTGTTCGACTGCGAGATATCCTCGGGCCGCACCAGGCCGCGCAGAACCACAGTCTGCGTCTGCTGGCTGAACTCCACCTGGCGCGCGGCTTCGATGAGCAACATGCCGGTGGGAAGAACTTCGACGACTTCGCCGCCAAGGGTGGTGCTCAGGCTTGAGTTGTTGGCACTCTGCCCCGCGGCATTCAGTGCGGAGTTCGCGTTCATGTTGATCAGGTTCTGCGCCGCGGAGCTAGCCGAGAGCTTCTGAAAGAGGGCGCTGATCGCCGAGCTCGCGGAAGAACTGCGGCTACCCTTTACCGTTCCATTGGTCGACGATTCAAGCTCTTCAGAGACCACGATGGAGATCAGGTCGTGCGGCTGCATGGCGCGAACGTCGGCGGTCAGCCGTGCGAAGCGGCCTGAGTCTGTCCAGAGCGAACCCGCCGCGGGCTGGCTGGCGGCTGAATCCGCATGCACGCGGCGAAGATAGTCATCCAGTGAGCTGGCAGCCGGATCTTTTGCGACCGCACGGGCGGCGTTGTTGGCTGACTTCATCTGCGGATGCATCCCTGTGCTGGCCAGGGCTAGCACCGCGGCTGCTGCCAGAACACGCATGATGAATCCGCTGCACATCACTGTTGCACCTCGACACGATGATCAGCACGCAGGACACCATGGATTCTGTGCGGCGGCTCATCTCCACGACGCTTCAGAGTGACGTTCATCATGTCACCAAGCGCGGCCTGTGTGTCTGCCGTGCCTTCAAGTTCCATCTGCACAGTGGCGGATGCAAAGACCACCTTGACCGCGTCACCCGCGTGGATCGCAACGGTCTGCATAGGCGCGGGTGCGGCCGTGCTCGTGGCCGTTGCTTGTTGCTGAGGTGCGAGGGACGGCACAGGCGCGTTCTGCGCGAGCGCGATGTTCAACGGAACGAGTACGGGCGGTTGGCTCGGATCGTCGCAGCGTGCCACTCGCACCCATACCTTGCGCATGACAGCGTCGACGTGCACGTCCTGCACACGATAGCCGCCCGTACCCATGTTGGCACCCGCCTGCTGGCCTGTACCCACCGCGTTGTGAACGGCAGCTTCGGGCGTTGCGGCACAACCGGCAGCATGGAGACGAGGAGCGCAACAGGCAAGCAGAAGAAGAGCAGCAAACCGGTTCATCAGCGCACCATGTTGTTGACTTGCGAATACATGTCGTCGGCCGTCTTGATGACCTTGGAATTGCTCTCATAGGCACGTTGCGCCAGCACCATCTGGACAAACTCCTCCACCACGTCGACGTTGGAGGCTTCGAGCGAACCCTGCTGGAGCGTTCCCAGGCCGGTTGCGCCACCGGGTGTGTCGACCACTGCTGTGCCGGACGCACCCGATGCCTGGAGGAGGTTGCCACCGATCGAGCTCAGGCCGCCCGGGTTAGGGAAGGTCGCCAACTGGATTTGGCCAAGCTGCGACGGCTGCGACTGCCCTGGCAAGGTTGCCGTGACGATGCCGTACTGGGAGATGGTGACGCTGGTGGCGTTCGTCGGAATCGTAATGGCCGGATTCAGCGATTCACCGTTGGAGGTGACCATCTGCCCCTGGTTGTTCAGGTGAAAGCTGCCGTCGCGGGTGTAGGCGATTGTTCCATCGGGGCGTGTCACTTGGAAAAAGCCCTGACCGGAGATGGCCAGATCGAGCTGGTTGCCGGTCTGGTTGAAGTCGCCCTGCGTGTTGACCACTTCAGTCGAAACGGCATGCGTTCCCAAACCAATCTGCAGTCCGGCGGAGACGGTGCTGGTGCTCTGGGCCGCGCCGGGCGTGATCAGGTTCTGGTACATCATGTCTTCAAACTGAAGATTGCGGCGACGAAAGCCGGTTGTGGACGAGTTGGCCAGATTGTTGGCTACCGTGTCCAGATTGGCCTGCTGTGCGCTCATGCCGCTTGCTGCTGTATACAGTGCACGAATCATTGCTGCTCCTCTGTGAGTTCCGTTTACACACGGCTCAATTGTTCGGTAGCCGTTTTGTCGAATTCGTTGTCGAAGACGTTGAGTGCCTTTTGCATCATCTCCGCCTGACGCTGGACAAGCATGAGTTGCAGCGTGCCGTGCACGGCGTCCTGATTGGCACCTTCCAAAGCGCCGGATTGGACTGTTGCGTCTGCCGTGCTGGACCTGGCATCCTTCCCGGCCACGAAGCGGTTCGTGCCGACGGGTGTCAGGCTGGTTGCGTCGTAGTTGGCCAGGCCAAGGACGCCCGCAATGGCGCTGGTCCCGTCCGGCGCGGTAACGGAGATTTCACCGTGATCGCCGACATGGACGGTCCCGGTTGGAAGAACGATTGGCTGGCCGGAAGTGCTGAGAACCGGTTCACCTTTTTGCGTGGTCAGGGTGCCATCGGCGGAGCGAAGAAAGGCGCCATCGCGGGTGAGCTGTGTGCCATGCGCGGTCTGAATCTGGAAGAAACCGCCGCCGTTCAGGGCGAGATCCAGTGGATTGCCCGTCGTCGTGATCTGACCCTGTCCAAGGTCGAGCCGGTTGCCCCCCAGGATGCCGAACTGGTTGACGGCGTTCTCCAGATCGCTGGGCAGGGCAAAGCCCTGCTGGCTGACGTTGGCCATCACGCCGCGGAAGTAGTTGCTCTCCGCGCGGAAACCATTGGTGTTGCTGTTGGCCAGGTTGTTTGCGGCGGTTTCCAGCGCCTGCGTGCGCGAGAGCAGACCGGTATACGCCGCGTAGATTCCGCTGTTCATACCGGTACGGAATGCACGCCCCGCGCCAAACCGGAAGAGCCACACGTAAGAACCCGCTAAAGAGTATTTCCTAATGCGCGGGCGGGTTCGTATCGGCTATGCCGCGGGGGCAAGCGCGTCCGGCAGCCGGTAGAGGAAATCAAGGACATCTTCCGTCCTTTGAGGTCCTGCGGTGAGCGCCGCGGGCTCCAGCCAGAGCCGCAGCCAGAAATACTCGTGGACGCGAGCCCATCGGCTTTCCACGGGTTGAAGCCGCTTCAGCGTCCTGGAGATCAGACCCTCCATCTCAGAAAGCGATGTGCACCGCGCCTCTTCGCAGGGAACGCCCGTCGCGCTCAGGAGATGTGCCTGAGCCTGCGCCCACTGGGTTTTGGGTGCGACTCCGGCGTCCACGCCGATGTCGTGCATCCAGCGCAATGCAAAGACCGCCTGCGGATCAATCGATTCTGTAAAGGCCACGGCGATCCTGTGCTCGTGTGCGTGCGTTTGTTCTCCGCCGCGCCCGTCGTGGAACAAGCGCAGAGGCAACGTTCCTGTCCGCTGCAGGATGACCTGGGGTGCGAGTGCAGCCATGCCCTGAAGCTTTGCGCCGTCCAGGTTCCACATGGGGCAACTCCATTGTGTCGCCAGCGCTTCTGTGACCTTGTTTTCTGACACACCACATTCGCCGGTCAGCACATCGCCGATGCGCTTGCCGGTTCCCTGCTGGATGCGCAGGGCGCGGCGCAGATCCTGTTGCGAGATCACGCCTGAGGAGAGGAGCAGCAGTCCGAGCGGAATGCGATGCTCATGCTGACGGCGCACGGGCTCACGCTTACTTTCACGGCGCACCGCCGCTGCCACGCGGGCGTCCAGGCATGCCGGGCTGCAGCACCACCGGCCTTCAAAAACCGGGCGCGTACGGCTGCGCAGATGAAGCCGGACCTGCAGGGGCATCCGCGCGCCGCACGGACATGGGCGCAGATCGGATACCGTTGCAGTTTGCCTGGCCGCGCCAGGCAGGGCAACATCATTCAGGTTTGGGATTTCACGGGCGCTTGCCGGGTTCCAGGTGCTTACAGAAGGCATCGTACATTCTCCAGGCGCGGCTTTGGCTGCAGCACCTCTGTGACTTGCAACGCAAAATTTCCACCCACGACAACCACTTCGCCACGGGCAACGATGCGATCTCCCACCAGGAGGTCCACGGGATCGGAGACCATGCGATCCAATTCCAGAACATCGCCGGAGGTCAACTCAAGCAGTTCCGAGAGGAGCATCTCGCGCGCACCAAACTGCAGGCGGGCTTCCAGTTCGATGTCCAGCAGCGCTGCATTGCCGGTCTGCTCCATGTGTGTCAGCGTCTGCTGCTCCAGGTCCTGCATCACCGTGTCGGAAAAGGAAGCGCTGTCCGGTGGTGAAACAGTTTCTTCTTTCGATTCGCTCATCCGGCAAAGCCTCCTTCATGGACCGTCTCCACGACATGTGCAATCTGCGCGGCGCGGTGCTCGCCAGCGCGCACGGGCTCCGCACGAAAGACCGGAACTCCACTGATGCGCAGTTCCGCCGATGCACCCTGCGCTAATGGCAAGGGCAAGAGCGACCCCGGCTGCAACGATTGCAGGTCTGACGCGCGCAGCCGCATCACGGGAAAGGCCAACGTGGAGTGCACATGCGCGCCGCGCAGACGATGCATCATGTGCGTGCGCTCTTCCGGTGTGCGATGGCGTTGGCGCTCCCGGCGCTGCGCCACTGCCCGCAAGGTTGAGGCGACGTTCACCGCGGGCAGGCAGAAGCGAAGCTCACCGGCGATGTCAGCCAGCGTCACCTGAAAGCGGCAGCAGAAGACACGTTCCTGGACGGGCATGAGGCGCTGTCCATGGCCGTCACGCTCCCGTGGTTCTGAGTGGAAGTCTGCTCCAAACGGCATCCACGCAGCGCTCCACTCGCGCAGAATGAACTCGATGACGGAACCAAGCACAGCCTCTTCAATCTCAGTCAGTTCCCGGTTGCCGCCGCCGGTACGGCCGCTGCCACCGAGCAGAAGATCGATCACGGACGGTGCAAGCGTCAGGCTGAGCGACATGGCGCCGCGAATCTGCAGGCTCTCCATGGTGACGCGCAGAGGAAGTACATGGCATCCGCTGGATGTTTGTTCCGCGAACTTGCCAAAGGTCTGCTGCTCTGCCGGCAGGGGTGCGATGGCAACGTTGCTGCGCAGCCAAGCGCCCAGGGTGTGTGTCAGATTGCGCGCAAACCCTTCGTCGAGCGTGCGCAGGGTACGCAGCTGGTCCCCGACGATCTGGCCGGCGCGGCTGAAATTGAATGCTTCCAACTGCGCTGCCCGTTTTTGTTGACTGGTTTCAGCGGGCATTTGCAGACTTCACCCGCTTTCCCTTTGCACGGTTCTTTTCCGCTCCAAGATCCGCCATGGCCGCACGCAGACGAACAACGGCAGCGGAGTGAATCTGCGAGACGCGCGACTCCACAACACCCAGCGTCAGACCGATTTCCTTCATGGTGAGCTCTTCGTAGTAATACAAGGTAAGGACCATGCGCTCCTTCTCCGGCAGTTCCTCGATGGCGTCAATCAGGCGCTGGCGGAGTTCACCCTTCAGGCAGCGGAAGAGTGGCTCGTCGCTTTCCGTTCCGGGCAGGTAGGAGAGTTCGTCATCGCCGCCATCCTCGTTGCGCTCCAGGTTAAGGCTGCCGATCTCCAGGCCCTTCAGATCGCCTAGCAGCTGCTGGTACTCCGGCAAGG
>CAXUHI010000001.1:64528-79022 GCA_964251045.1 uncultured Terriglobus sp.
TCCATGCCGTGTGCGATTTCAGCATCCGACGGCGCGCGTCCGAGTTGTGCGGTAAGAGTGCGGATGGTCTCCTCAATGGCACGGCCCTTGCGGCGCAGGTCACGCGGGCTCCAGTCCAGGGTGCGCAGGGAGTCCAGGATGGCACCGCGGATGCGGAATTGCGCATAGCTCTTGAACTGCACCTGCTTGGTGTGATCGAACTTGGAGAATGCGTCGATCAGGCCGACCATCCCAGCCGAGACAAGATCTTCGATATCCACGTGTTGCGGCAGACGCTCGTGAATGCGCCGGGCGACGAACCGCACAGTGGGCAGGTGCTCCAGCAGGAGGCGGTCACGTTCAGCCGGCGTAATCGCCGGTGCCGGGGAGGCGGTACCGTAGCCGGCAACAGCCTTGGCTTTGGTGCCCTTTGTGCGGACCATGCTTGCGGGCAGCTCGCCCGCAAGGCTCTGCGGTAACAGGTCGATGTCGGCCAGTTGCGTGTTTGTATTGCCGGTCATGCGCTACTCCTTCGGGTATGTCGTTGCGGTACGTTGCCCGTTCAATTGCCTACCATCTGGCTTCCCACGGTTCCCAGACTGCGCACCCTGATCTCCGGCGGGATTTCAGCAGGTGCAAGCACGGTGATCTTGGGCAGAAACGGCTCCAACCAGCGGCGCAGATGGTAACGGGCTGGCGATGGGCATAAGAGCACGGGCAGTGCCATCGTTCCGCCGTCGCCTGTTAACCGCTTCACAGACTCCAGCAAGGGGCGAAGGAAGTTGCCGCTGGACGGCGGACGGACACCGTCGCCCAGCAGCCTTGCTGCCCCCTCTGGATCGAAGGTCGAGATGATCTGCTCTTCCATGCCGCGGTCCAGCATGAGAACTGCAAGTCCGCCGTCGCCATCCAGGAGAGGTTTGACGAGGGTTCTGCCGAGCGCCTGGCGTATCTGCTCGGTGAGAAAGACCACATCTTTGGAGCGGGCTGCAGATTCCACCATGGTTTCCAGCACGACGCCGAGATTGCGAATGGAAACCTGCTCGCGCAGGAGTTGCTGGAGCACTTTCTGGATCTCGCCGAGACTCATCAGCTTTGGAAGCAATTCCTCCATGAGCTTGGGGTGGCTTTCGTTCACCGAGTCGAGAAGGCGCTTGGTTTCGGCGCGGCCCAGGAGTTCGTGCGCATGGCGGCGTATGAGTTCCGCCAAATGGGTACCGATGACGGCGGTTTGATCGACCACGGAGTACCCGGCCGCGAGCGCCTGTTCTTCCAGGCCGGGTTCAATCCATTTTGCCGCCACGCCGAAGGCCGGCTCCCGTGTTTCGATGCCGGGCAGAACGCGCGCCTTGGGATCGGCGTTGACCGCCAGGAGGCACTTGCCTTCGGTTTGCCAGCGGCCGATCTCCGTGCCGCGGAGCGAGACGACGTACTCACGCGGACGCAGCCGGAGGTTGTCCGTGATGTGTACGGAGGGGACGATGAAGCCGAGTTCCGTGGCCAGGTGCCGACGGAGGGCGCGAACGCGGTTGAGCATCTGACCGCCCTGCTTTTCGTCGACCATTGGAATGAGCTGGAAGCCGATCTCAAGCGTGAGCTCATCGACCTTGAGAAGGCTGGCCAGGTCTTCGGAGCCGGGAGTGGCGGCATCGGGTTTGGCATCGCCGGCGGCGAATGCAGCAGCTTCCGCCGTTAGTTGCTGTTCAGCGGTGGGGAGGGTGCGTCCAAAGAACGCAAGACCACCTGCGACCAGAAAGAACGGGATCTTGGGAATTCCAGGGATCAGTGCCATCGCCAGCAGGACGCCACTGGCCAGGAAGATGGTGTTGCGGCGGGTGAACAGCTGGGTGTTGAGTTCCTGGTCGAGGGTGCCGGAGGAGGATGCACGCGTCAACACCAGGCCGCCGGCCACGCTGACAAGGAGGCTGGGAATCATGGTGACCAGGCCGTCGCCCACCGTGAGGATGGTGTAGGTCTTAACGGCTGTCATCAGGTCTACACCCTGCTGAAGAACGCCGATGAGCAGGCCTGCGATGATGTTGATCCCGGTGATGAGGATGGTTGCCATGGCGTCGCGCTGATTGAAGCGCGCCGCGCCGTCCATGGCGCCGTAGAACTCGGCTTCACGCGCGATGGCCTCGCGGCGCTTGCGTGCGCCCTGCTCATCGATCAGACCGGCATTCATGTCGGCGTCGATGGCCATCTGCTTGCCGGGCAGGGCATCGAGGGTGAAGCGCGCGGTGACCTCTGCCGTGCGGACCGCGCCGTGCGAAACCACGAGAAACTGAATGGCAATAAGTGCGAGGAAGAGGACAAAGCCGACGACGTAGTTGCCGCCGACGACGAATTGGCCAAAGGCTTCAATGACCTGCCCGGCGGCACTGGTTCCCTCGCTGCCGTGCAGGAGGATGCGCCGGCTGGACGCCAGATTGAGGGACAGCCGGAAGAGTGTCAGCAGGAGAAGCAGCGTGGGGAAGACGGAGAGGTCAGTGGCCTTACGGACCTGCACGGCTGTCAGGAAGACAAGCAGCGAGGCCGTGATCGACAGGGCAAGCAGCAGGTCAAGGATGACGCCGGGTAGAGGCACCAACATGACAAAAATGGTGCACATGGCGCCTGCGGGCAAAAGGAAGGGCTTGGCCTGCGAGAGGGAGAAGGCGCGTGCGGGGCGTACGGCGTCGCTCATGCGTCACCTCCGGCGGGCTGGCCGGAGCCGTCGTATTCGGCCAGAGGAAGCTGGACCCGCGCGGGTGCGGCATAACCGTAGCCGCGGTGCTGCGGACGTTGCGCGTCGCGCTTGGCGCGCTCGTTGCTCTCACGGAAGAGGAAGGCGAGGATGGCCGCGACGGCGGCGTAGAGTTCGTACGGGATGGCCTGCCCTTCCTTCACGCTTCGGTAAAGCGAACGTGCGAGTGGCGGGTTCTCCACGATGGGCACGCCCGACCAGCGGGCCTGTTCGCGGATTTCGAGCGCGTGGAGATCGCGGCCCTTGGTGAGGACGCGAGGCGCAGACATGTTCTGAAAGTCGAAGAGCAAAGCCACCGCGTAGTGGGTGGGATTGGTGATGACGACGGCGGCACGGGACACGTCGGCCTTGACGCGGCGCTTGCGCATGGCACGCTGAATCTGGCGAATACGGCCCTTTACCTGCGGATTGCCGTTGCTTTCCTTCATCTCCTGCTTGACTTCTTCCTTGGTCATCTTGAGGCCGCTGTTCCACTGCCGCCATTCGTTCAGGTAGTCCAGCGCGGACCAGCCGAGCGAAATCCACGCCGCGTCGATGGCGAGGCTGTACGCGGCGGCAAAGGTCAGCGGCAGGCGCGCGCTGCTGTTGACCGGCATGGGCAGCACAGTGCGCTTCAAGGCGAAGGTTGCAAGCATGACGACTGCCGCGGCAGGTAAGAGGGATTTCATCAAACGCAGGAGTGAACGGGCGGAGAACAGGTTCTTGATGTTGGTGCCGGGGTTCAGACGTCCGGGTTTCCAGGCCAGCGCCGCCGGGCGAAGTTGCAGGCCGCCGCTCTGCGCCGCACCCACGGTGACCGCACCGAAGAAGGCCGCGGCCAGCAGCAGGGCAAGCGGAGCGGTGCTGGGCAGCAGCATGCCCGGAAGCACACGGATCAGCGCATCGTTGGTGTCATACGAGCGCATTCCGGCGTCCACGGCGGTGGCGAAGGTGCCTGTCCACGCTTTGAGAAACTGCTCAGAGGCGCTGCGCAGAAGCAACAGGCCCGCGAGCATGGCGGCGGAAGAGGTGAGTTCGCGGCTGCGAACACCTTCACCGCGCTCCCGTGACTTTTTCTTGCGCTGTTCCGATGCTTTTTCAGACCGTTCACCACTCACAGGCGCATGCTCCGTTGCGCAACGTCGAGCAGCGCGGTGAAGCGGTGTTCAATCCAGCCGGGCCAGATGGCCAGCGATCCGATGAGAACGCCGTAACAGACGAGCGTCTTGACCGGGACGGACGCAATCTGCGTGGGCAGCGCAGGTGCCATACGGCTGACCAGGCCAATGGCAATCTCAATCAGCAGGGCAGCGGCGATGACTGGGGATGCAAGCTGCACACCGGCAAGAAAGATGCCAGACGCCATGGCGGCAAAGGTTTCACCCGTGTGGAGCGCGGCGGGTGCGTGTCCCAGGGGCACGGTGGTGAGCGTGCGCATGAGCGCGGCCAGCATGGTCCGGTGAAGGCCGGCAGCCAGCAAAACAAGTGTTCCAAGCCAGCTCAGGACCGTTCCCAGAACTTCTGTGTCCACCATGGAGTTGGGATCGAGCATGTTGGCCAGGGAGAACGAGAAGGCTGTGCCCATCAAGGTCGCGCTGAAGAGAACGGCCTCATTGAGCAGGGAGAGGACCAGGCCGAAGCACAGCCCGATGGCAATCTCGCTGAGGAGTGCCGGCGCACCCAGAGCCAGAGCCGAACCAGGGATGACGGACGCCACCGGCGTGAGCACGACGGCGAGCGCGAGGACAAGGATGGCTTTGACACGTGCCGGAACAGCACGTGAGCTAAACACAGGCATGGTGACAATGGCACTTCCGAAGCGCAGGATGAGCAGCAAGCCTGCGGTCAGGAGCCGTTCCAGCCCGGGTTGTTCCATTGCGGCAGGCATCGGGCTATCCCAGGTACCGGTGGAAGTCAGACCAGAGGCGCACCGTGTACGTGATGGCCTGGCGGAGGAACCACGGAAGGCTGATGAGACCGGTAAAGAAAACGAGGATGAGCCGGGGCACGGCGGTGATGGTCTGCTCCTGAATGCCGGTGAGTGTCTGGAGAAGCGTTAACGCGACGCTGACCACCATGCCGAGGATGAGCATGGGAGCGCTCAGCAGGAGGGCCTCCAGGAGCATGCGCCGGACGAGTTCAGCAACCTGATCGGGACTCATGTGCCGGCTCCTCAAAAACTCTTCAGCAGTGAGCTGGTCAGCAGGTGCCAGCCATCCACCATGACAAACAGCAGGATTTTGACGGGCGTGGAGATGACGGTGGGCGGCATCTGGAGCATGCCCACCGAGGTCGTGACGCTGGCGACGACCAGGTCCACGAGGAGAAAGGGCAGGAAGAGGACGGCACCGATCTGGAAGCCGGACTTGAGTTCACTGATCATGTAGGCAGGGACGACGACCTGCATGGGTGCGTCTTCCCGGCGGGTCATACGGTGCGTCCGCGAGGCGGCGGCAAAGAGTTCCAGATCTTTATCGCGGGCGTATTTCAGCATGTACACACGCATAGGGACAGCGCCTTTTTGCAAGGCGTCCTCTCCGGACATGGTGCCTGCGCGATAGGGCGCGATGGCCTCCTCATTGATTTGCGTGATGACGGGCTGCATGAGGAACCAGGTCATCATGAGGCCCAGCGCCATCAGGATCTGGTTGGACGGAGCCGTTTGCGTGCCGAGCGCCTGGCGTAGGAAGTGGAAGACAACGAGCAGGCGGACGAGCGGCGTCATGGCCAGCAGAATGGCGGGGACGAGGGTGAGCAGCGTGAGCCCGACGGCGATAGCCCACGGCGTGCTTTGGCCCGTGGCAAGCGCCTCCGCGATGCTGCGGTCGCGTGGCATGACAGGACCGGTGTTGGGTGCGGTTGCGGGTGTGGATGGCGTCGCAGGAATGGATGGCGGGATCGCGGGCTTGCTTAAGCTTCTGTTATTTGGCTTGACAGATGGAGAGGCATATGTTTCACGTGAAACATTTCGCCTTTTCTTTGCCTCCTGCCGGGCGTGGAGCGGGAGAACGCATGAGAGGATGAGCGCACACGACAGCAGGCGGGAGCGGCGCTTCATGATGTGCTCTTTCCTGTGCTGTGTACCGAGGCAGCATCACCGAGGGGGAGCAAGGCGTTTATGCCGTCGCTGCCGCCACCGGCAAGGAAGCGCTTTCCGTCACACTCAACCAGAAACAGGGTCCTCTTGGGGCCGATATGCAAGGTCTCAACGCAGCGCAAAGCGCGGCGCTCCGAGGTGGCGGTGCCGCGCAGCAGAGCGGCCAACCGCCGGATCAGACTTCCGTCTGCGGGCTGCCTCGTGGCATCCTCCGCCCCGGTATTGGCGTCCAGGTGTATCATCTTGCTCTTCACACCAAGCGCGTCAGGCGCACCGCCATGGTGCCGTCCACATTGTCCAGTTCTCCCCAACCCAGCACCACGCCACCAACGCGCACTGGAACATCCTCCGAGGCTGAGATACCGGTTGTGAATACGGCACCTATGGCCAATTCCCGCAGATCGCGCAGTTTCATGCCCATGACGGGAACGGAGATGCCAAGGCGAAACGGGATGGGCTGCGCGGCACGCCACGTTGCCGGCATTTCCGGCGCGGGCAGCTCAGCAGGCGTGCTTCCCGGAGGTTCCTGAGCTTCGATCCGACCCTCTGCCACTGCCATTAGCGCTGCACCAGGAATTCAGTGAAGTAGATTTCGAGCACACGGGTATCGGTGTTGCGCAGCTTGTATTTCTCGTCAAGTTTTTTCTTGAGGTTTTCGCGACTTTCGGGCGCCAGCAGTTCCTCCGACGTTTGGCTGCTCAGGACAGCAAGTGTGGTGTCACGCAAGGCGACCGCGGTTCCGTCGACGGCCTTGGGATCCTTTTTCTCTTCTTCCTTTTTGCCGGCGGGTGCTTCTTCATCCCGGATGCGGAGACTTACACCGGCGCGGAGGTAGCTGCGGCCACCCGGGTCGGCGAGGTTCACCACCATGGGCTCAAGAGCGAGGACGTGAGAGGCGGGCGGTGCAGTGACGGCGGGCGCGGGAGGAGCCGCAGACGATGGAGCGGCAGCAGCACCGAGCTTGCCGGACTTCAGAAGCCAGAACACACCGCCGCCGACAGCACCCAGCGTAACCACTGTGGAGAGGAGAACGGGGATGAGAATGGACATCATGCCGACCTTTGCGGGCGCGGCGGTGACCGTGACGGGTGCTTCTGCGGTGGTGGCGGAGCTCGACATATCCTTCAGTGTGCATATAGGACTCCACAACAGAGTGGGGTCGCATTAACCTGAGCTAACGCGACCCCTTCGTAATGGTCTGTTTTGGGAATGCTTACCGGATCATGTTGATGGTGTCTTGGGTGATGGTGTCGAACGTGGTGACGGTCTTGGAGTTTGCCTGGAAGGCACGCTGTGCCACGATCAGATCCGCAAATTCGGTGGAGATATCGACGTTTGATTGTTCAAGCGCGCTATCACTGATGGAGCCGCGTCCGCCGGTGTTGGCCGTGCCCAGGTTCATCTCCCCAGAGGCCCGATTTACGGAGTACAGGGCGTTCCCGTTGCGCGTGAGCGATTGCGGGTCCGATACAGTGGCCACCGCGA
The DNA here is from genome assembly GCA_964251045.1 of uncultured Terriglobus sp. Classification (GTDB taxonomy): domain Bacteria; phylum Acidobacteriota; class Terriglobia; order Terriglobales; family Acidobacteriaceae; genus Terriglobus. Next base: position 71,815 of record CAXUHI010000001.1, read on the forward strand.
GTTGGCCGATCGTTTCAGCTCCGCCATTGGTGAAGTTGGCCGTAACCAGACCATCCGCATCGACCGAGAAGTTTTTGTACAGACCGCTGGCATACCCATCCTGTGAGTTGCCGTTGGTAGACGAAGCCGCCGCGCTCTGATTGATGGAGGCTTTACCGGCGGAATCGTAGAGAGTCCAGTTTAAGGTCATATCAGAAGCGTGGTCGGACAGGCCGGTGAAGGAGATGCCGGTCACGTTGCCCGTGGGAGAAGCAAGCGTACCGTCGGTGTTGAAAGTGAGTGTTCCGGTATTGCCGCTGGAAGCGCTTGCATCACCGGAAGGAAGAGTCACGGCATACCCCCACGCATTGTTGGCTGTTTTGGTAAAGGTCACGCTTGCATTGTGCTGATCACCCAGGGAGTCGTACATGACGACAGACGATGTAAACGTGGAGCCAATTGCGGCACTCGAATTGAGGCTGGTGCTGACGGAGAATTGCGTGGTGGGGTGCGCCAGCTGGGTTTCCGCGATGGGTATATGCAGGGTCTGCAACGGTGAGTTCAGGTTCACAGAGCCGTTTGCCAGGGCTGGATACCCCTGGACGCCGTACCCGTCGCTGGTGATGAGATTGCCCTCGGGGCTCAACTGGAAGTTACCGTTGCGCGTCAGCACCTGACTGCCTGCCTGGTTCACCACAAAGAAACCGTCACCGTTGAGCGCCATGTCTGTCGAGTTACCCGTGGGAGCGATGTTGCCCTGGGTGAAGTCACTGCTGATGGACGATACGCGCGTACCCACACCGACCTGCAGCGGCGCGTTGGATCCAGATGTGCCGATGTTCTGGTAAAACAAATCTTCGAAATTTGCGCTTTGATTTTTGAACGCGGTAGTGTTGAGGTTTGCAAGATCGTTGCCGATGGTGCTGAGCGCGGTTGAGTTCGCCTGCAAACCACTGAGCGCGATAGAAAACGAAGGCATAAATAATTCCTTTCAGAATGAAAAATGATGCTGACGTCTAACAGCGTGCAGCGGTTATGAGGCCGTTGTGGTTTTCCCAACAGTGGAGCCGCCCAGCGAGGTCAGCTGCGTGTTGATGTCGATGAGCTGCTCCAGGCTGTTGACCTGTGCAAGCTGGGTGATGTACTGCGTGGGATCGGTGGGCTGTGTCGGATCCTGGTTCTTCAGTTCCGAGACAAGAAGTGTCAGGAAGTCACTCGAACCCAGCGTGCTTTGGCTGGCGGCGCTTGGCTGCGAGGGCGAAGACGCCCTCTCTACCGGTGCTATCTGCGCCTTTGCGCGCTGCAGGGTATTCGCCAGTGCGTTTGGATCGATTGCGGTGACATTCATGCCGTTCTCCTTGCGTTGCTAAATGTGAATACTGAGCGTGCTTCCATCCGGCGCAGCGTTCGTTGCGCCTCGGTAAAGGGTGACCGGCGTTGCCGCCGCAGGGACATCCCTGCTGCTGTCCGGTACGGCAAAGGGAGCATCCTGCCGTTGCTGCCGGGAGGTATCCCTGTTCTGCCGGTCCGTGGAAAAAGAGGCGTTCGCACCATCATCCTGCCCCCTGCCACTGTTTGAACTGTTTGCAAACTGCGTGCCATTTGTGCGGTCCGCAGAGCTGTGGAAAGTAAGGCTGTTCACAGCAACCTGCTGATCATTGAGGTAGTGGTGCAGGCTGGAGAGCGATGCGCCGACCGCGTCCGCGCTGCCTGTGACGGACGCGTGCACCACGCCGCCGCGCATCTCCGCTTGAACGCCGACCGTGCCAAGCACCGGATCCTGCACGGAGAGTTCCAGCCTGCGCACCGGCGTGGTGCTTGCTGCTGCGGGCGCTTGCAGTTCGACCTGCGAGCTAACGCGCGTCATCGTTGTAGATGAAGGTGCACGGGCTGTATCCATGGCACCCTGTGAGGGCGTGCTAAGAAGTGACTGCGAAAAGGTGGCACCTTCGGCATGTGCCTTGACCGGTTCCTGCGTTTGCACGGCGGAGAGGGCTTCGGCAAAGCTGGTGTGCGGAGTGCCCTTCGGCTGATCCTGAGGAGTGTCGTTCTTTGCCCCGGCGTGTGCAAGCGGCGTGGCACGCGGATCAGCCACCGTCGCCGTGGCGTCGGATGGAGTCGCGGTGGCCGCGGTGTTCAGGGCGGGCGTGCTCCTGGCAGCGTCCGTCGCTGTCCTTGCTGCGGGCGATACGGCCGCTTTGGCTGCCGGGATGCCGGCAGGAGCTTGCACCCCTGCGGACTTGATGGCGGGTTCAGCGACCGCCACTGTGACCTGCGCAGGAGCGCTCTGCGAGACTGACTGCGACAGAGTATTGCCTGTCAAGGTTGCCGCATTGAAGGCAGGCGTTTCAGGCGGCGCGTCCGATGAAGAGTGCGTCCCTTTGGCTTCCTTGCCACGGCTCCGCGTGCTGGCTTGTTGTGGATTTGCAGGGGTCGATACTTTGTCGTCTTGGGTGGGAGCGGCTGTATCGTCAAACTTTGCTGCATCGACGAGTGCGGATGCCTGATGTGTCAGCTTTGTGGGCTCTGCGCCGGTCTGCTTTGGGGGCGCGATCCTGGATTGTGGTGATGCGGTTGTGTTTGCAGAGACATCCGCATCTGCGGCAGAAAGGGCTGGGTTTGGATTCTTCGCGCCGGCTGGGTTTGGGCCTGCGGAGATTGCAAGAATGTTCGTGTCTGATGTCTGCGGCTCTGAATGTAAACCATCGCTGGGACGATCAGGATTGCTACTTGCTTGCGATGCTGGTGAGGCCGTGTGCACTGCGGTAGAACCCGTCTTTGTCACGGGGTGATCAGGTACTGTGCCGGCTGAAGTCTCTTCCGCACTCTTACTCGCCACGTCCGGCGTTGCTGATACGGGCACGACCGGCGATGCGTCCCGTTGCAAGATCTTTGCATCCGCCACCGGTGCCTGCATTTCTTTTCGTGCGTCGCTCTGCTGGTCCGGTTCGCGTGCGTTGATCTGCGGATTGCCTGTGGACAATGGCTTTTCACTGGCTGTCAGCATGTCCTGATGTGTTGAAGGCGCAGTGGCGGGTTGAAGCTGTTGCCCTGGTGCGGCCGCTGCCTGCGCAGGTGGCGCTGTCACGGCTGGCATGGCCGAAACAGGTGCGTACTCCTGTGGCGAGATGTCTGCAGTCCTGGCGAGCACAGGATTGATCGTTCCCTGCTGACCATCAGCCGTACCCTGAACGGCTAGTTTCATGAGGCCGCTGCGTACGGCTGCGTTCGATTGGGAACTCTGAACTGGTACTTGCGGCAGGGACGGTTCGCTCGACGCGTTCTGCATGGCATGGAGAATGGCGGCAAACCCCTGTGGACTGACCTGTTCGCCAGCCGGTGGCCCAGCCGCGTGCGCGTCACCAGCTTTGGACAGAACGGCTGGAGTTGCGGACAGAATGCCGAGGAGACTTGCGTGCGCCATACCGGGAGTAAATGCATATGCCTCGCCAAACAGGAATGCGGGATTCTTAAAACATCCTGTTGAGCAGGGCGGCTCTAGACTGCCGGGCGGCGTACCATGCGAAACGATTCATCCAGGACGTGCTGTTCGGCACGCGCAGACGCTGTGTGCACCTGAAGGCGAACACGGTCCAGAGTGACTTCCATCTGCCTGCGTTCGCGGCGGGCTGTTGCTTCCTGCTCCGCGGCTACGTTGACGGCGGATGCAGCGCGCACGCACTCTGCTTTCCGGTGCAGGACAGTTAAGTTGGTTAATTCAGCTTCGGCCAATGTCAGAAGCCACTCAACGGTGTTGCCAGTGATGGCTGCTGCCCTGCCCTGATTGCGAACGTCGCGTACGGCTTCATTCGCTTTTGAGACTTCGTGTTCCGCCGCCTGCAACTCGGCCTGCGCGCCGCGTAGATGTACGACGGTGAGGTCGTGCTGCTTTTCACGGAGTGCCACGAGGCGTCGAAGACGGTGTTCGCGTGGTGTCATGACAGACCTGGAATGCTATGGAGTGCCTGGACGGATTCCGCGAAGTTGGTGCGGTCTGCGACGCCCTGCTGCAGCATCTTGCGGATGTGCGGACGGAGAGCGATCGCCTGGTCCAGTTCGGGATCGGAGCCTGGGCGATAGGCGCCGACGCGGAGCAGATCCTCGCCGCGGGCATAGGCGCCGAGCAGGCGGCGGACGTTGCGGGCGTCCTTCTGGTGCCGGTCGCCGGCCACGGCAGGCATGAGGCGGCTGAGTGAGCGGAGGACATCGATGGGCGGATACATACCCTCACCGGCAAGGTCGCGCGAGAGAACGATGTGGCCGTCCAGGATGGAGCGGGCGCTGTCCACAATGGGATCCTGTTCGTCGTCGCCTTCCATCAGGACGGTGTAAAAAGCGGTGATACTTCCATTGCGGAAGTTGCCTGCGCGCTCCAGCAGGCGGGCCATTTTAACGAAGACGGACGGCGGATAGCCCTTGGTGGAGGGTGGCTCGCCGGCCGCGAGGCCGATCTCACGGGCGGCCATGGCATAGCGCGTGAGTGAATCAAGGATGAGCAGGACGTGCTTGCCCCGGGCGGCGAAGTACTCTGCCGTGGCGGTGGCGGCAAGGGCGGCGCGTATCCGCATGAGCGGGCTTTCATCGGAGGTGGAGACGATGACGGAGGAGCGGGCGCGGCCCTGCTCTCCGAGTGAATCTTCAAGGAATTCGCCAACCTCGCGGCCTCGTTCGCCGACGAGTCCGACCACGGTGAGGTCAGCAGCGGTGTTGCGGGTCATCATGCCGATGAGGGTGCTCTTGCCGACGCCGGAGCCGCCAAAGATGCCGATGCGCTGGCCGCGCGCGACGGTCATCATGGTATCGATGGCCCGTACGCCGCATCCGAGAGGTTCTGTCATGCGCACCCGGTCCAAGGGTCCGGGCGCATTGCGGTCCAGCAGGGCCATGGAGCCACCCGTGATGGGAGGCATGCCGTCCAGAGGTGCGCCATTCGCGTCGAGGACACGGCCCAGCATGGCAGGGCCAACTGGCAGCTGGGCGCGGCGTCCGTGGCCGACGACTCGATCGCCGAAGCGGATGCCGGCGCCGGAGGACAGGGGCATGGCGAGTACGTTGTGGCCCCGAAAGCCGATCACCTCGGCGTTGTGGCGCGTGCCATCGCTCCCCGTGATCTCGCAACAATCGCCAACGGAGCAGGGTGGTCCCAGGGACTGGACGTAATTTCCGTTTGCCTCGACGACTTCGCCGTATAGAGGTGCCACAGGGGCCGTGCGCAGATGTTGGAGGTACTGTTCCAGGCGCATGGCGAAGCGATCCCCTAAAAGGCACCCGCCATGGCAGGGCGGCGGCCCATGAGTTCAAAGAAGCCGCGCTCGATCTCCTGCAGCTGCGCCTTGAGGCCCAACTGCACGGTGCCGCTGCGTGTCTTCAGGACAACTTCACCGCGCGGCAGCTCTTCGTCCGGCTCAATGGTGACGCTCTTGCTGGCGGGCAGCACGGCCTGGTTCCAGTGGTTGACTTCTTCAGCGGAGACACGGAGCACGGCGTCGCTGCTGTCCGAGAGTTGCTCCAGGGCAACGCGCGCCGCACCCGCCAGCAGCATGGGGTCCATGGACGACTCGCGGTGCAGAACACGCTCCGCGATGGCAAGGGACAGCTTCACGACTTCCTGTTCAAGGTTTGCGAAGTAGTCCTGCTTTTCCTGCTCGAACTGCTGCACGGTGCGGCTGATGGTCGCGCGTTCGGCGCGAATCTGGTTTTCGTATGCCGCGGCGGCGGCGGCCTGCGCCTCGCGACGCGCCTGATCTTCAGCGGCCTGGATGACGGCGGGCAGATCGATGGCTTCCGCGGCAGAGGATTCCAGGGATGCCTCGATGACGGGCATCTCCATCAAGCTCTCGCGCATGTTGCGGAACATCAACGGCTCAGCGGGGCGGCCGGCTTTCTCTTTCAATACAGTTGCGGGCTTGGTATTAAACATCGCTGTCCATCTCCACTTTCAGAATCATTTTGCCTTCCGCCTCCAGCTTGCGTGCCAGTGTCAGAAGCTCCTGCTGTGCTGCCGCCACGTCCTTGCCGCGAACGGGTCCGAGGCTCTCCATGTCTTCCTGTAACATCTCCGTGGCACGCGAACTCATGGCGGCGAACAGGTGCGCTCGTAAGTTGTCATCGGCTGACTTGAGAGCGAGCGCGAGTGTCCTTTTATCAGCCGCTCCCACCAGTTCGCGAATGCTTGCGGCGGGCACCGTCAGCAGGTCGTCGAAGGTAAACATCAGATTGCGGATTCCTAATGCCAAACCTGGCTCCTGCTGCTCGATGTTCTCGAGGATGCTGCGGCTGGCCGTTGTTTCCATTCGATTGAGCAAATCAGCCACCGCCTTGAATCCCGCATACGACTGACGCCCGTTGGAACCGAGAGCGTGTATGCGCTTGTACAGGATCATAGCCACGCGCTGGGCCATTTCCGGTGAGAACTGCCTCATCTCGGCGAGCCGCCGGACGGCGTCGACGCGGAGTGCGTCGGGCAGTAGCATCAGCACCGCAGAACCGCGTTTGGGGTTCAGGTGGGCCAGGACGAGCGCGACGGTCTGGGCGTGTTCGCCTTCGAGAAACTTGCTGAGCTGCGTTGGATCCATCTTCTGCAGCGCCGCGAGATCGCCCACAGGCTGATTGCCCATGCGGGTCACGTCGCGCAGCAACTCGTCGGCGCGTTGTCTCCCAAAAGTTTCGGTCAAAAGGCGTGCGGCGTATTCCGGGCCACCGCGCAGGATGTACTGCTGCGTCTCGAGAAGGCCATAGAAATCGAGCAGGACCTGCGTCTGCTCATCAAGTGTGATATCGCCGATGCGCGAGAGTTCCTCCGTGAGGCGCTGCACCTCACTCTCGCTCATGTTCTTGAGCAGAAGCTTGGACACTTCATCGCCAAGGGTGACGATGAGGATGGCGGCCTTACGCGCGGGAGGAATGTTGAGCTGCGGCGAGGGTGGCAGTCCGGGGAGCGACGGGGGCGGTGTAGCCAGGGCGAGTTGCTTTGCTTCAGATGCGGGGGGCATCAGCTTTCCTCCTCGCTGGCTCCTATCCAGGAGGAGACCAGCCGTGTACTGGCACGGGGATCGGCTTTGACCTGTTCCGAGACGTGGTCAAAGACATGCTGTACGGTGACAGGCGCGCCGGCTGCGGCCTCTTGAGCGGCGGCTGCAGCAATCCCGGCAGGCGGGTTTGACTGTATGCCGGCCGCAAGGAGCTGCGCCTTGCTGGGTGCGGCCATGAGTTGCTGCGTGTGCTTGGTG
>CAXUHI010000001.1:79032-176815 GCA_964251045.1 uncultured Terriglobus sp.
GCGGTGGCGGGGGGGTGGGGTGGGGGGGGCTCTTTGGGGGTGGGGGGGGGGGCGCCCCCGCCCCCCCCACGACCATGCCGAGCACAAGGATGCCGAATCCGGTGGCAAGCGTGCGGGGCAGTGTTGGCTGAGCACGCAGCAGGTCCTGGGCACCATCCGTGAAGCGTGCAAGACCGGTGGGCTCAGCCGGATCGGTATTGCCGGAGAACGCGATGTTCTCAAGGACGACCTGGTCGCCGCGTTTCTCGTCAAAGCCGACCGCGGCTTGTGCGAGCTGCTGGAGGCGCTTCATCTCGTCCGGGGAGCGGTGCTGCCACGCTGTGTGCATTGATTTGCCGCTCATCTGCTGGAGTGCGCGGTCGTTCACGACGATGGCCGCGGTAATGCGCCGCACACGGCCGGGCGCCTCCTCAGTGTGGGTCACGTGACGGGAGACGGCATAGCTGCTGCTCTCTTCCTTGGACGATTGGTTCTGCCCGGCCACGTTGCTGTTCGCCGTTGTGGTGCCCGCGGCGGGCGTGACAGTGACGTTGCCTGTTGTTGCCTGGGCGGTCGTGGGCTGGGCGGCGGGCGTGTTGCCGGTGGCGCCGGCGACAGCTCCCGCAGGACGGGTGGCTTGTGATGTCTGTTCCGTGCGCTGGGTGCTGACAGGAATGGCGCTCTGCGGATCGTAGACCTCGTCCGTGTGTTCTTCACTGCCCTCGAGATAGCTGATGCTAACGGTCGCGTGTACATTGCCGGCGCCCGCAAGCGGCTCCAGCACCTGGATCAACTTATTCTGGAGGGCCACTTCATTGTCGTGGTCCTGCCCGCTGCGGCTGGCGGGCGAAAGGTCCGCGCGGCCATCCGCGTCCACCAGCGTGACTGCCTCAGGATGGAGGCCCTCGACCGACCCGGCGATCATGTTGCGAATGGCTTCCGCCTGCTCGTGCGGCAAGTTGGCACGGCGCAGCTTGAGCACGGCGGATGCCTTGGCGGGCTGGTCTTCGGCCGCGAAGGCACCCTGTTTTGCAAGTACCAGGTGCACGCGGGCGGAACGTACCGCTTCAAGGCTGCCGATGGTGTGCTCCAGTTCACCTTCAAGTGCTCGCTGATAGTTCACCTTTTCGTCGAATTCAGAGCCGATCCAGTTTGGTTTATCGAAGAGTTCGAAGCCGAGCCGTCCTGACTGGGGCAGACCGCCGGACGCGATGGCAACACGCGCTTTGTCGAGCTGTTCCGCGGGAACCTGGACGGCGGTTCCGTCCGGGGTGGTCTGGAAGGTGATGCCGGCAGCGCTGAGTTGCTGCTGCATGACGGCAGCGTCACGGCCATCCAAGCCGCTGAAGAGGGTGCGCCAGTCGGTGCGGGTGCTCCACCAGACGGAGATGCCGGAGAGTACGAGCAAAGCTGCCGCGCAAAGCATAAGAAGGTGGCGTTGAGACGGCGGCATGGCGGTCCAGCGCTCACGCGCGCCTGCCAGCATGGCGCTGCCCCGGCCAGGATTGGTGACGTTGACGGGTTCGATTGCGGTACTCATGACTTAAAACTGCATCCCCATCATCTGCTGGTAGGCGGAAACTGCCTTGTTGCGAACCTGCAGCGCAAGCTCGAAGGTGATGTTTGCCTTCTGCGTGGCAATCATGGCTTCATGGACGTCAACGCCCTGGCCGCTAAGCAGGCCCATGACGGATTGCTGCGCAGCGGTATCGTTGGCCTTGATCTGCTGTTGGGCGGCTTGCAGCACACCGCTAAACAGTCCTTCATTGCTGCTTTCGTCTGACTTCCTGGGTTGGGCGGTGCTTGTACGCTGCTGCTCCAGCAACGAAGCTCGTAAGGCGGCTGCATTTTGTATGGGAAGCATCATCGACTCCAGGGGATTACTTCAGCAAATCGAGCGACGCGGTCAACATGCCCTTTTCGGCCTGCACCGCGCTTGCGTTCAAGGCGTACGAGCGGCTCGCACCCATCAGGTCCACCATTTCCGTGACCGGATTGATGTCGGGATACGAGACATAGCCGTCAGCATCGGCGTCCGGGTGGGTGGGATCGTAGCGGCGCAGAGCCGGTGCATCGCTGGACTGAATGCCCGCGATTTCGACACCGCCCTCCGGCGTAGTGCCGGGGTTCACACCGAAGCTTTGCATCGCACCCGCGAAGCCATCATCCCCGGCTGCGCGGAGAAGGACCGTCTGGCGTTGATAGGGCGTGCCGTTTTCCGTGCGCGTGGTTTCCGCGTTGGCCATGTTGGCGGCCACCACTTCCGCGCGCACCCGCTCAGCGTGCAGTGCCGAACCGCTGATATTAAGCATTCCAAAGAGATTCATGGGATCCTACTTCATGTCCGACTTGATGGCGTCCATTACCGTGCTGAACTGGCCGCGGAGCAATTCGACACCCGTGCGGAACTGGAGCTGGGCTGCCGCCAGGTTCATGGCCTCGCGATCCGTGGAGACATTGTTTCCATCCGGGCGGGCAATGAGTCCGCTGACTTCACCCGCCGTAGCGTCCTGAGGCGTTCCCTGGACATCCAGTGCCTTTGAGAATTCGCTCTCGAAGTCGATGCCAATGGTTTTGTACCCCGGCGTGTCGACATTTGCCATGTTCGCAGCGGTCAGCTTCATCTGCTGGGTGGAGAGCGAGAGATACCGCTCCAGGGCGTCGGCTGTGGGCAGCTGCAACATGAGCTTTTCTTCTCCTCCTAAGGTCCGTCGTGTACCTGCCGATAAAGGTGCACGTTTCTCTCCAAAGGCGAAAGGCCCCTCCTGAGAGTGGCCTAACGCGTGGTTGAAGCTGGCTGGGTGTCAGTCGTGGCGGGGATGGCTGCGCATGCGCAGGTGTTCCGGCATGATCACGGGTGTATCAGCGCACAGGATGGCGGCCCGCTGCAGGACGTGACCGAGTTCGCGGACGTTGCCCTCCCAGGGATAACGCATGAGAACTTCGAAAGCGTCCGGGTGAATGGACCGGCGCGGTGCCGTAGCCCCGAATTTGTCGAGGATGTACTCGACGAGCATCGGGATGTCTTCGAGGCGCTCACGAAGCGGGGGAACATAGACGGGAAAGACGGCCAGCCTGTGATAGAGGTCCAGACGGAAGAGCTTGTCGTTCGACTTCTGCTGGAGAGGCTGGTGGGTGGCGGAGACGATTCGCACATCGACCCGCGAGACATCGTTATCGCCGACACGCTGAATCTCTCCGTTTTCCAGGAAGCGCAACATCTTGGATTGCAAGGTGAGGGGCATTTCTCCGATTTCATCGAGAAAGAGCGTTCCTCCGTGCGCAGCCTCAATGCGGCCCGTGCGCGAGTTGACGGCCCCGGTAAAGGCACCACGCGTGTGGCCAAACAACTCCGCTTCGAGCAGCTGTTCCGGGATGGCTGCACAGTTCAAGACGACGAAGGGCTTGGACGCGCGCGCGCTGAGCCGATGCACCGCCCGCGCGACCAGTTCCTTGCCGGTGCCGGTTTCACCCTGGATCAAGACGCTGGAGGAATGAGGCGCGACGAGCCGAACAAGGCGTGCAAGCTCGCACATGGCCGGGCTGTCACCCACGACCTCCGGGAGGTGCATCTTGACCTCCTGAGCGTGCCTTCTGTTCTCTGCGGGCTCCCCACCGAATCCCGTTGCAGGGTGATACACGTTTTGCGACGCAGCAGATGCTGGTACGGCGTGCGGTCCAGGACTGGAGGACGGGGAGTGGGAATCCTTGCCTGAGCTGAGGGGCTGTTCCCGTGCCGCCGGGAGGGATGCGTAGACATCCTCTTGCGCTTCGCGCAGGGTATGGAGCAGCTCGTCATGACGCGGACTTCTTCCGCCGCATTTCACAGCGCTGCCGTCCATGTTGAGGAGGTCAGTCTGCGGAAACAGCATGGCGGCATGTTCTAAGAACTCAGCGGCATCGAGGTCGGGGAGCCAGTGGTCCACGATCATGGCTTCCGCGCCGTTTTCGCCAAGGTGGACCATGGCTTCCGCACCTCCGCCAGCCGGAAGCACATGCCAGCGCATCCGGCTGAGCCGGTCAGCAAGGCGCTGGCGCAGGTCGGCATCCGGTGTAACGAGAACGACGCTTCGCGATAGGGGCTGGGGGCGGGTTGCTGTACTCATTGCCGCCATCCTTCGTTGCTGTCCAGTTCGTTGACGGCGGCGCGTACTTCTTCCAGGGCATGGAAGGCGCGCGTACACTGCCCTATGGCATCGTTCAAGGTGGTGTGAAGCCCTTCAGGACCGGGCTGCATGCGCGCCATCTCCAGAAGAAAGGAAAGGGCGGTGAGGGGTTGCGCCATGGCGTGGACAGCATCGTGCAGCCTTGCCGCCACGGCAGCCGTACCATGATCCTCCGGCACAGCAGTGGCTTCGGAGTTCGCCGGTTCAACCATCATGCGGCGCCCACTTGCGAGAGCCGCAACGGACCAAGAGCCCGCGCGGGAGGCTTGGCCTGTGAAGATCGTGCACCGATGGCGTAGCCCTCGCCGCGCACGGTTTCGATCAGTGACGAGGCGTTGCCGGCAGCACTCAGCTTTCGGCGCAAGTAGTTGACGTACACGTCCACGACGTTGGTTCCCGTATCTGGAGCCATGCGCCAGACTTCTCTCAGCAGTTCCTGCCGTGAGACTGCGCGCCCACGTTGCAGAAGGAGGTATTCGAGCAGCGTGAACTCCTTTGCCGTGAGATCGATGGCTTCGCCCGCGAGGGTCACGGAACGGGCGATGCGGTTCATCACCAGGTCGCTGTGCTGCAGCAGACCGGATGCGCTTTCTCCCCGGCGCCGCTTGACTGCCCTGCAACGGGCAAGCAGTTCCTGCAAGGAGAACGGCTTTACAAGATAATCGTCCGCGCCAAGATTAAGGCAATCGATCTTGTGATTGATTTGTGCGCGGCCCGTCAAGACCATGATGGACATGCCGGGCGCTCGCCCTGTGACACTGCGCAGGAGGTCTACTCCGTCCATCATGGGCAGTCCCAGGTCCAGAACCAGCAGCTCCGGTGGATCCTGCGTGATGCATTCCAGTGCGGTCGCGCCATCCGCGACGCACTCTACCGTGTTTCCTTCCAGTTCCAGACCCTTTCGCAAGAACTGCGACAGAGCCCTATCATCCTCGGCAACTAAAACGCGCATGGTCACTCCCTAAAGTGCTACAAACACGGATCGCCGTAACCTGAGGGTCATCGCCGTCGCTGTAAGCAAGATGACAAAGATCGGGAGCCTACGAGATTTCATCGTGCAGGACCCGGTTTTGAACCGTGCCACAACGGGAATCAACCCGGATACCTCTGGATTTCTGCCGATGGTTTATGTTTTGCTTGCAGTTCGCCTTTTATTCGCTACTATAGGAGTTATGGCCATCACACGGCGGCAGAAAGAAGTTCTTGATTTCCTTTCCGGCTTCACGCAGCGAAGGGGGTATTCACCTTCGTACGAGGAGATCGCGGCAGGTCTCGGGTTGAATTCGCTTGCGACGGTACACAAACATATTACGAACCTGCACAACAAGGGCATGCTGCAGCGGTCCCACAATCGGAGCCGTTCGATCGACGTCCTGTCGCAACGGAACACACGCAAGGGAGGCGACCGTCTACCGCTGATGGGCCGCATCGCCGCCGGCCGGCCAGTCGAGGCCATCGAGTCCGCAGAAACAATCTCTCTGTCGGAGATCATCGGCAACCGGGAGGTGTTTGCGCTGGAGGTGCGGGGCGACAGTATGCGGGACGAACATATTGTCGATGGCGACTTTGTACTGGTGGAACGGGCGCAGCAGGCACGCGAGGGTGAGATTGTGGTGGCGCTGGTGGATGGAACGGATGCCACGCTGAAGCGGTACTACCGGGAGGGCAACCTGGTACGTTTGCAGCCCTCAAATAGCGAGATGACACCAATTTTTGCTCCTGCGGACCGTGTGGCGATTCAAGGCAAGGTCCTGGGCATGTTGCGCAAGTATGCCTGACTGTGACCTTGTGGTGTTCGATCTGGACGGCACGCTCGTCGATTCTCAGCAGGACCTGGTGTACTCCGTCAATGTCACGTTAGAGTCGCTGGGCCGTTCTCCCCTGGAGCCTGGGCATGTGGCCAGCTTCATTGGAGACGGAGCGGCCATGCTGGTGCGGCGTGCACTGGAAGCAACGGGCGAGATGGACGAGGCGCTCTTATCGCACGCACTCTCCGCCTTCCTGGCCTTTTACTGGAAGCACATGCTGGATACCACCCGTCCGTACTGCGGTGTGATGGAGGCGTTAGGGGCGATTCGCGACGCCATGCCTGACTTGCCGATGGCCGTGCTGACAAACAAGCCGGTGCGGCCTTCACGCGCGATCTGCGATGCGCTCAGCTTGAAGCCGTACTTCTTTCAGGTTTACGGCGGCAACAGCTTTACAACGAAGAAGCCCCATCCGCTTGGCATGGAGACGCTCATGGCGGAAGCTTCAAGCATTGCCGGGCGTCCCGTACGACGGCAACATGCGGTGCTTGTGGGCGATTCGCATGTAGATGCGGAGACGGCGGGGGCTGCTGGTGTGCTCTGCCTGGGATGTCTGTACGGGCTGGATCCGGAGCGGCTCAGGGCCAGCACACCAGATGTTCTGGTGGATTGCCCTGGCGAGTGGCTCCCGATGCTCAACCGGCTGCTCGGCTAGCCCTCCGCCGGAGTGGTCTCTCGCTCACGTACCTGGATGGCACCGCTGACCGCGGCACCTGCATCCGGATTCAGCCGGACGAAGGACGGGATGGAGATTGCAGCGAGTGCGGCCATGACGCAGAAGGCGAGCCTGAAATCGAGAACGCTGCTACGGTGATGCGCTGAAGCGCTGAGATGCAGGGTCAGCGCGGCCACAGCGATGCCGAGGCTGGTCGTCATCTGCTGCAGTGTGGCGGACAACGTCGATCCGCTGTCTTTCAGGCGTTCAGGGAGATCAGCGAAGCTGATGGTGGTGAGTGCGGTGAGTTGCATGGACCGCCCCAGACCGCCCAGGAAAAGCACGGCCAATGTCACACTATGCGGTGTTTCAGGGGTCAGCCATCCACAGGCGCCAAGCAGGGCGGCGGTCAGTACGCCGTTGACGATAAGGACGCGGCGGAATCCATGGCGACGCAGAAGAGGCGCCGTGAGTGGCTTCATGGCGAGATTGCCGGCGAAGACGGCCATGGTAAGTGAACCAGAGGCAAGCGCCGAAAGGCCGAAGGCTTCCTGAAAGAGGAGCGGCAGGAGGAACGGCACCGAGAAGACTGCCATGCGGAAGAGCGAGCCGGGCAAGTTGGAGACCCAGAAGGTGTGAATGCGAAGGACTTCCAGGTCAAAGAGCGGCTGCGGCACCGTGCGGAGGTGCCGGATGGCAGCCCACAGCAACGCGCATCCGGCAACAAGCAGCAGGCCAAGAACGAAGCCTGCGGTATGCGGTGCCTGTAGACGTTCCAGGAAGTAGACGAGGAGGAACGACGCACTGCCTGCAAGAATGAAGCCGCGCACGTCGAATGGCTCCGCCGGGTGCCCCGGGTCGGGCGTACCACCTTGAGCGTCAAGAAGAAGAGCACGAGGCCGATGGGAACGTTGAGCAGGAACATCCATGGCCAGTTGGCGAACGAGAGTATCCACCCGCCGGCGGGCGGGCCGAGAATCGGCGCGACCAGCGCTGGCCAGATGGTGTAGGCGATCGCCTTCATCAATTGCGCTTGGGTGGAGGCTCTCAGAACCATCAGGCGACCGACCGGGACCATCATGGAGCCGCCGATGCCCTGAAGGACACGCGACGCGGTGAAGAGCGGCAGGGTCCGGCTGGCGGCACAGAGGACGGATGCGACTGTGAAGATAAGGATGGCGGAGGCGAAGACGCGCCGCTCGCCGAAGCGGGTTGCCGCCCATCCGCTGAGCGGGATGAAGACGGCGAGCGTGAGAAGGTATGCCGTGATGCCGACGTTGACGGCGACCGCAGTGGTGTGGAAGTCGCGCGCCATGGTGGGCAACCCGGTGGCGATGATGGTGGCGTCCAGGTTCTCCATGAAGAGGGCGCCCGCCGCAAGGAGAGCGACGGCAAGCGCATGGCCGCGCAGGGTGGATGGGTCGCTATGAGACGAGGAAGTGGTCAAGCCTCCACTGTAACGGGTTGGGTGCGGTCGATCTCAACCGGGCGCAGGCGCATGGGCTGTTTGTGCCAATAGGTGAGTGAGCGCCAGAGCCACTCCACAGGGCCGAACTGGAAATGCCTGAGCCAGATGGGACTCCACATCAGGTTGATGGCCCAGATGCCGGCGACAACGAAATACAGTTTGTAATACTCCAGGTAGCTGTACCAGTGCGTGGGTCCCCAGACGAAGAGGAAGCGGCAGGTGATGCTGGTGAGCAGGTAGTTGCTGAGAGCCATCTGTCCGACGGCGGCGATGCGGCGGGTGGCCCATGTGGCAAGGCCGGCGCGCAGGATGAGGAGAACCGTGGCGGCAATGGCGAGAGAGCCGGAGACGCGGCAGATGTCGTACGGAATCTGCAGCCAAGCGGTTGTGGTGACAATTTCAAAGCCGCTGCGCCAAGGCTGAATGGCGCAGGCTGCGCCAAGCGGGAACGCGATAAGCGAACCGAAGATTGCGGTCTTGACGTAGACCGGGGTGGCGAGCTTTCCCGTAAGAAAGCCGTTCTTGTACAGAGCCATACCGAGCATCATGAAGATGAGAACATCGGCGAAGGCGACGTAGATGGCCGTTTCTGATTCGTAGACGTCCTTAGCGTCGGCGGCGAACGCCTTCCCGTAGCTTTTGTGGTTGGCGATGTTTTTTTCAACATCCTGCGTGGAATGCCACCAAGTTTCGTCCTGCTTGACCTTGGCTCCGATCGCGTCTTTTTCGTCCTGGGTAAGAATCTTGCCGGAATGGACTTTGGCAATGGCTTCTCTGCCCTTCTTTTGTGCTGCATAGACGCCCATGGTGCGGCCGACCCCGGCGACGAGAACCCACACCAGTAGCAAATATCCGGCAGCTTTGAGGAGTGTTTTTGATTGAAGGTGGCGCATGGGATAGAGGAACAGGAGTCCGGTGACGCCGTACCAGAAGAGGATGTCGCCTTCCCAAACCAGGTAGGCGTGCAGGAATCCGAAGAGCACGAGCCACATGTTGCGGCGGAGATAGATATCGGCAACACGGTCACCCCCGCCGCGGCGCTCCGCACGATCTGTGAGCAGGACTGCTCCCGCACCGAAGAGCATGGAGAAGAGACCGCGCATCTTGCCTTCCGCGAAGATCCAGCGCAGCATCCACGCGGCGGTGTTCGCTTTGGCGTGCGGGCCACTGAAGACCGGCAACCACGTTCCGAGCGGGACGTCATATGCCCAGGAGGGCAGGCCGAAGCTGGTGATGTTCATCAGGAGGATGCCCATGAGAGCGGTGCCGCGGAGGACGTCCAGGCTGTTGATCCGCTCCTGCCGGGTGACGGGCGCGAACCGGACGGAAGTGGGCGGGCCAGCAAGTTCTTCCGGGGCAGATGCTGACACGGGTACTTCGTCGAAGGCGACGGATGTGGTAGCCATACTGATCCTTAAGGCGCTTTGGTGCGTTGCGATGGAGGCTAGCACTGAACAGCGAAGATGCACAGGGAAAAACGCATCAGGAACGCCGTTTGTTCCAAACCGGAGAAGAGTCAGCCATGTGACAGGATGTTTTCAGCAGGCGCATGCGGCATGTACGGAGCCTTACACGGACGGACGTACAATCATGGCTAGGCTTCCTTCTGTGACGCATCGTGCGGTGCACTGAAGACGTCTAACGGAGCAAGAGACTATGCCAAAGCAATCGACCCCCCCTAGCGCAGATGTTCGCAAGCTCCCCATGATGCCGATTCGTGACATGGTCATCTTTCCGCACATGGTTACGCCGTTTGTCGTTGGACGGGAGTCCAGCGTGCGCGCGCTGGAAGAGGCGCTGAACGGTGACCGCAAGATTTTTCTGGCGACACAGCACGACGCCAGTGTGGATGAACCAACGGCCGAAGACATTTTTCAGACTGGCACCATCGGCAATATTGTGCAGAGCGTCAAGGGCAATGACGGCAACATCAAGGTGCTGGTGGAAGGTGTGGAGCGAGCGCGTACCGTCGAACTGCACGATGACGATGGCTTCTTTGTGGCAACGGTCCGGACACAAACCATCGATCTGCAGATGAACCCGCAGGTGGAGCAGTTGATGCAGCTGGTGCAGTCACGCTTTGAACAGCACATCAAACTGCAGCAATCGTTAAACCATGAGATGGTGGCGGCCAGCGTACGAACGGACGAGCCGGCCAAGCTAGCGGACGTGATTGCGGCAAACCTGCAACTCTCGATTGAAGAGAAGCAGGAGTTATTGGACATCTTCGATCCGCTACAGCGTCTTGCGAAAATTGCAGACACTCTGGACATTGCTGTTGAGAAGCTGAATATGGATCGCACGGTTCAGTCGCGTGTGAAGCGGCAGATGGAGCGCGCGCAAAAAGAGTATTACCTGAACGAGAAGATCAAGGCAATCCAGAAGGAATTGGGCCGTGGCGAGAAGAGTGAGTGGGACGATCTGAAGAAGAAGATCGACGCCGCCGGCATGCCAAAGGATGTTCTGGATAAGGCGATACAAGAGTTGAAGAAGCTGGAGGCGATGCCGCCCATGTCAGCGGAGTCGACTGTCTCGCGCAACTACCTTGACTGGCTGTTGGCGGTTCCCTGGAAGAAGAAATCCAAGGATATTCGCAGCATCGACCACGCTGAGAAGATTTTGAATGAGGACCACTACGGTTTACCGAAGATCAAGGACCGCATCCTGGAGTTTTTGGCGGTACGGCAACTGGTGAAGAATCCTAAGGGTTCGATTCTCTGCTTTGTCGGACCTCCGGGCGTGGGCAAAACGTCGCTGGGGATGTCGATTGCGAAGGCGACCGGGCGCAAGTTTGTCAGGTTGTCGCTGGGCGGCGTACGGGATGAAGCGGAGATTCGCGGGCATCGGCGAACGTATATCGGCTCGCTGCCCGGCCAGATTATCCAGAGTATGAAGAAGGCCGGAACAAAGAATCCGGTCATTATGCTGGATGAAATCGACAAGATGGCTGCCGATTTCCGCGGTGACCCTGCTTCGGCTCTGCTTGAGGTGTTGGACCCGGAACAGAATGGAACATTCCAGGATCATTACCTGGATGTGGAATACGACCTGTCGCAGGTGCTGTTCATCGCCACGGCCAATGTGCTGCATACGATACCGGGGCCGTTGCAGGACCGTATGGAAGTGTTGCGGTTGCACGGCTACACCGAGCTAGAGAAGCTGGAGATCGCCAAGCAGTACCTTGTTAAAAAGCAGCTTGAAGGCACCGGTCTAACGGATGCGAATGTGCACTTCGCAGATGAAGGTCTGAAGGCAATCATTCGCAGTTATACCCGCGAGGCGGGCGTCCGTAACCTGGAGCGGGAGATTGGGAACATCTGCCGCAAGGTGGTGCGCCGCGTTGTGAAGGAAGGCGAGAAGCACCAAAAGGAAGCGATCACGACTGAGAAAATCGAGGAGTACCTGGGAGTGCCGAAGTTCCGCGATTCGGTATTGCAGGAAAAATCCGAGATTGGCCTGGTGACCGGGCTGGCGTGGACAGAGATGGGTGGCAGCATTCTGCAGACTGAGGTGCAGGTGCTGGACGGCAAAGGCAAGCTTACCACTACGGGGCAGCTGGGCGACGTCATGCAAGAATCGGCGCAGGCGGCGATGAGTTATGTGCGCAGCCGGGCGAAGCACCTGGGCCTGCCCAAGGACTTCTACCGGAACGTCGATATCCACGTGCATGTGCCCGAAGGAGCCATACCGAAGGACGGTCCGTCTGCTGGCATCACGCTAGCCACGGCTCTTACGAGTGCGCTGACGTCCATCCCTGTACGTCGCGAGATTGCGATGACGGGTGAGGTGACGCTGCGCGGCAAGGTGCTGGCGATCGGCGGGTTAAAGGAGAAGTTGCTGGCGGCGCACCGTGCAGGGATTCGGGAGGCTGTGATGCCGAAGGACAATGAGAAGGACTTTGCCGAACTGCCTCAACTCATCAAGGATGAGATGAAGCTGCACTTTGTAGGAGAGATGGACGACGTGCTGCGACTTGCCTTAGAGGGCGACTTGCCGAAGCTGGAGGAGGATACGCCGGATGTTCTGGCGGGAACCATGCCTCCACCACACGTGATGCATGTGCCTGGGAGCGAGGCACGGCAGTAAATCGGTACTGCTCAGCGGAAGAGGCCCGCAGGAATGCCGGCCTCTTTTACTGTTCAGGCTTTGCGGCCACTGAACAAACCGCCGATGAGCGAGACGATCCAGACGATGGCCAGGATATGGATCAGGAGGCTTGCGCCGTGCGTGAAAACCTCACCCAGAATCCAAACGAGAAACAATACACCCGCAATTGCAAGAAACATGACGTTCGCCTCACCCTTGCTCCTGTTTCACACAGGAGCCAATGGCTTACATAGAGCGTGCGACATCACGGTTACGTTGTATGGTGCACAGGCTTTACAGTGCGCCGCCTGCGATGGAGGGAATAAACATGACTTCATCCCGGTCCTGGAAGTGGTAGGTGTCGCCGCCCAGAAAGCGGATGTCCTCGTCGTTCACGTAGACGTTGATGAACTTGCGCAGGGTGCCATCGGCATCCTTGATATGCGCTCCAAGTTCGGGGAACTTGGTCCCAAGGTCTTCGACGAGTCCAGGCAGAGTGCTGGCTTCGGACTGAACCTGCTTGGTTCCAGCGGTGTGCCGCGCAAAGGCGGCGGGCAGCATGACACGAATCGACAACTTAATCTCCTCCTGCAAGTACAAGCTCGGGTTCGGCGGCGGCAATGCCGTCCAGCTCGTTAATGTATTCTTCAAAGTCGGCCAGTCGCGGGCGGACGGCGCGGCCCAGCGTGAAGCGGTCGCTGATGCAGTCGGTCGTCTTCAAACCATTACCAGTGATGCAAAGGACCGTGATTTCATCGGGCGCGATGCGGCCCTGCGCGATGAGCTTTGCAGTGACGGAGGTGGTGACGCCGCCAGCAGTTTCCGTAAAGATGCCTTCCGCTTCCGCAAGCTCCTGGATCCCGGAGACGACTTCCACGTCGGAGACATCGTCTGCCCATCCGCCGGTTTCGCGGATCATGCGGGAGGCGTACGGGCCGTCGGCTGGATTGCCGATGGCGAGCGAACGTGCAATGGTGCTGGGGCGCTGTGGTGTGATGGTCTCCGTGTTGTTTTTCACGGCCTGGGCAATGGGACTGCAGCCTGTGGCTTGCGCTCCGAAGAAGCGGACCGGCTTGGCTTCGACCAGGCCAAGATAGATCAATTCATCGAACGCCTTTTTAATTTTGCGGATGAGCGAGCCGCCAGCCATGGGAACGACGACGTTGTCGGGGAGACGCCAACCCAGTTGCTCCGCGATTTCGAAGCCGACGGTCTTCGAGCCTTCAGCATAATACGGACGGAGGTTGACGTTAACGAAGCCCCAATTGTACTGGTCGGCGATCAGGGAGCAGAGGCGGTTGACGTGGTCGTAGTTGCCGTCGATGCGAACGAGGCGGGCTCCGTAGATGAGCGTATTGAGGATCTTGGCGGGTTCGAGATCCGCCGGAACGAGGATGCATGCTTTCAAGCCAAGACGAGAAGACTGGGCCGCGACGGAGTTGGCCAGGTTACCGGTAGACGAGCAGCCGACGACATCAAAGCCGAAGGCACGCGCATTGGCCAGGGCGACCGCAACCACGCGGTCCTTGAAGGAGAGCGTGGGGAAGCAGACCGCGTCATTCTTGACGTAGAGGTTCTGCGAGCCGAGCCGCTTGCCCAGATTCTTCGCTCGTATGAGCGGCGTGAAGCCGACGGGCAGGTCCGGCTCAAAGCCCTCTGGGATGGGAAGGAGCGCACGGTAACGCCAGATGCTGTTCGGTCCGGCTTCGACAGATTTGCGCGTGAAGAGAGTGCGCGCTGCTTCAAGGTCGTAACGCACTTCGAGTGGAGTGAACGACTCATCGCAGATGGAGAGTGGCTGGTTGCCGTAGCTTTTGCCAGATTCCTTTGAATACAGCTCGTAGGGCGTACACGCAGACGGGGTCGACGACATCAGGGCTTCTCTTCTTCCTGTGGACGAAGGAGATACACGTGACGCTCTGCTGTCTGGGTGCCGGCATACGCATGCCGCTGAGGAAGTCCGATTAGACGGTCATACTGCCGGTCACAGCGTGCGTGAGGAGCGGTATTCCGAATCTCATGTTCCCTGAATACCCAGGAGAGAGTTGACACCGGTACAGACCTCGTCCGGTTGTCGTGGCGTCACAGGGCTCGTCCCTCAACCACTCTTCATGAAACTCATGCAGCAACATGCTGCAATGATGTGATTCCTACTTGTAGCAGAAGGACTCAGGTGATGCAAGCGATGGCAGATGCGGCATTTACTTTCACTTTTGGGTATGCTTACGTGCCGACTTTGCCGCGGACGTGTTGCTGACGTGCTGCTTACCTTCGTGGGAGCCTTCCAGCTTTTTGCGGTCTGTGGCCTTCTTCTCGCTTGCGGAGAGTTCGTCCCAGGCTTTCTCGGGGAGGTACCGATGCATGCCGTCCTCGCGTTTCGCGGGAGCGCCGTCGCTGGTGGTCCAATGTTCGTCTCCCCAGTCTTTGAGGCTCGTTTGCGTTTCGTCGCGTCCGCCTTTGTAGCCTCCACCCTCAACCTCGTATTCATGGGCAACCATCTGCGCCTTGCGGGCGCTCCATTGGCCTGGGTTGCCGCCTTTGTCGCCCGCCATCACCTCTTGCTTAATGTGCTCCCGCAGAGCGGGATCCGTGTACTTTTCACCTGCGGTACGGCTGCTCTTTGCCCTTGCGCTGGAGTTTTTCGCAGGAGACTTCTTCGCGGAAGCCTTCTTCGTGGCTTTCTTTGCGGATGTGGGCGTTTGCTTCGCGTTGGCCATCGTAGTCCCTGTGACTAGTGGATGCGGGCGGCACCGACGTGCTGGCTACACGTTTGTGGGCTGCTTGATACGATACGCACCCTGTCCTATGATCCTTGACGGTGCGAAAAACGTGTCCGTATGCCCATCTTCCCCGGGCCTAATCGGCCATCATGGTGCGTACGCCCGAGGCAAAGCGGTGCGGATCAAACTCCGTGCGGAGGATTTCGTCGGGGCAATCTGTTTGGATGGCGACTCGCCAATTACAGACGAAGGCGACCATCTGTTCGGGCTGTGCGTCTTTGATTGCTGTACAAATCTGCTCGGCGTCATGCACCTTGGTCTCACCTTCGACGTCGATCAGCACAAGATCGTAGTGACGTCCCCAGAACATGGAAAGCCCTTCTGCCGTGGAGAGGGTCGAATCGACGGCAAACCCGTTGAGCCGGAGAATCTGGTCGCGCAACGGACGAAGCGTTTCGCGCGAACAAATGTGAAGGATGGCCTTTTCAGAGTGCTCAGGAGCGATGGGTAACATACGTGAGATGTGTTTGGGATGGAGGCGCAGGTACTTGTCCCGATGCGGCTAGTGTAGCGAACGTCTTGCGTTGTGCCAAACTTCACGGTTTGAGTCACTTGTCGCGGGGTGTCATCATTAAGGTATGTCAACAGACCAGCATCCCCTTCGCAAGGTCCTGACGGAGCGCATTGCCATCATCGATGGGGCGATGGGTACGACCATTCGAACCTATGGCATGAAGGAAGACGATATTCGAGGCGAGCGCTTTGCCGATGCAGACAAGGACCTGCTGAACAACGGCGATCTGTTCTCGCTGACGCAACCCGGGATGATCTGTGATATTCATCGCCGCTTTTTGGAAGCTGGCGCCGACATCATCGAGACAAACACCTTTAGCGCGACCAGCATCGCCCAGAGTGAGTTCTTTGTGCAGGACCCGCGCGAACGTGGAGGGCGCAAGGACCCTGCGTTTTACCAGAAGATCATTGAGGACGCGCAGTTGAACGGCCTTGCGTGGGAGATCAACGAGCAGTCCGCACGGCAGTGCCGGACGGAGGCGGATCGCGTGGGGAACGCGACGGGGCGGCAGCGCTTTGTGGCAGGCGCGATTGGGCCGCTTACGGTTTCCCTGTCAAACTCTCCGGATGCGGAAGATCCCGGGTTTCGCGTGGTCACCTTTGACCAGGTGGTAGAGGCGTACAAGCACCAGGTGCGTGCGCTGATTGCGGGCGGCAGCGACCTGCTGCTGGTGGAGACCATCTTCGACTCGTTGAATGCGAAGGCCGCGCTGGTGGCCATCCGCGAGGTGTATGACGAGGAGAGCAAGGAACTGCCGGTCATGATCTCTGCCGCCGTGGGCCGCGGTGGGGAGACGATGATCTCCGCACAGACCGTGGAGGCTTTCTGGACGGCGATGAAGCATGTGAAGCCGCTTTCCATCGGGCTGAACTGCTCGCTTGGGCCGGACCTGATGTATCCGTTTTTGGCCGAGCTTGCGGCCAAGGCCGACGTGGCGATCTCGTGCTATCCGAACGCCGGGTTGCCGAACCCGCTGTCCCCAACGGGCTTCGACCTGGAGCCGGAAGACATGGCGCGATACCTGGGCGGCTTTGCGTCGGACGGGCTGATTAACATCGCCGGCGGATGCTGCGGGAATACACCAGAGCACATCGCAGCCATTGCCAAAGTGCTGCAACATCGCGCGCCACGGCCGTTGAGCCGCGCGGACGAGCTTGTGGCTGCATGAGCTTCGCTGAAGTGACCTTCAAGCCCCTGCGGCTCTCCGGATCGCAGCCCTTTACGCAGCAGCCCGGCGTGTTCATCATGCTGGGCGAACGCACCAACGTGGCCGGTTCGCCGAAGTTTGCCAGGCTTATCCGCGACGGCAAGTTCGAGGAGGCCGTCAGCGTCGCGCGGCAGCAGGTGGAGAACGGCGCGAACGTGATCGACATCTGCATGGACGAGGGCATGATCGACGGCGTGGCCGCGATGCGCCGCTATCTTTCTCTGCTGGGCAGCGAGCCGGAAGTGGCCAAGGTCCCGTTCATGGTCGACTCCTCCAAGTGGGAGGTGATCGAGGCGGGCCTGCAGTGCCTTCAAGGCAAAGGCATCGCCAACTCTATCTCGCTGAAGGAGGGTGAGGACAGGTTCCGGCAGAATGCGCGTACGGTGCTGAAGTATGGCGCGGCGGTTGTTGTCATGGCCTTTGATGAGCAGGGTCAGGCCGCGACGTACGAGGAGAAGATCCGCATCTGCGAACGCGCGTACCGGATTCTTGTGGACCAGGTTGGCTTTCCGCCGGAAGACATCATCTTCGACCCGAACATCCTGACTGTCGCCACCGGTATGGAGGAGCACAACAACTACGCGCTGGACTTTATCAACGCAACGCGCTGGATCAAGGCGAACCTGCCGCACGCCAAGGTCAGCGGGGGCGTCTCCAACATTTCGTTCAGCTTTCGCGGCAACAACAAGGTTCGCGAGGCGATGCACTCTGCATTCCTGTATCACGCCATCGGCGCGGGCATGGACATGGGCATCGTCAACGCCGGGATGCTGGAGGTCTACGAGGAGATTGCGCCCGAGCTGAAGGTGCTGGTCGAAGATGTGCTGCTGAACCGGCGTGCGGATGCGACGGAGCGCCTGGTGGAGTTCGGCGAAGCGCTGAAACATGCCGGTACGAGTTCGTCGGATGCCGCTGAAAAGAAAGTCGAGGAGTGGCGTAGTGGCACCGTAGAGGAGCGGCTCTCACATGCGCTGGTCAAGGGGATCGATACCTACATCGACACGGATACGGAGGAGGCGCGCGCGAAGCTGGGGCGTCCGCTGCTGGTGATCGAAGGTCCGCTGATGGCGGGCATGAGCGTGGTGGGAAACCTGTTTGGCGAGGGCAAGATGTTTCTGCCACAGGTGGTGAAGTCCGCACGCGTGATGAAGAAGGCAGTCGCCTACCTGACCCCTTACATGGAAGAGGAGAAGGCAGCATTGGCAGCCACCGGACAGGTGGTTCGCACGCAAGGGCGCATTGTTCTGGCCACGGTGAAGGGCGATGTCCACGATATTGGCAAGAACATTGTGGGCGTGGTGCTGGCGTGCAACAACTACGACGTGATCGACATGGGCGTGATGGTACCTGCGGAGAAGATTCTGGAGCGGGCGAGGGCGTTGAATGCGGACATTATTGGGCTGAGTGGACTCATCACGCCGTCGCTGGACGAGATGGTGCATGTGGCGCGCGAGATGGAGCGACAGAACTTCACCATCCCTCTGCTCATTGGCGGTGCCACGACAAGCCGGGCGCATACCGCCATCAAGATTGCGCCGCACTACCGCCATCCTGTGGTGCATGTGACCGATGCCAGCCGTGCCGTGCCGGTCAGCACCAGCTTGCTGAGCGAGGACAGCCGTGCATTATTCATCGAGCAGCACCAGGCCGAGTACGAAGCGGTGCGCAAGGCACACCTTGCGCCGAAGCAGGCGCTGACGCCGATCACAGAGGCACGGCGGCGACGTACACCGATCACGTGGCGCGCGGAGGATATTGCGCAGCCTTCCTTTTACGGTGTGCGCGTGCTGGACAACTTCCCGCTGGCGACATTGCGCGAGTACATCGACTGGTCGCCCTTCTTTCACACATGGGGATTAAAGGGGCTATACCCGCGTATCCTGGACGATGCGCGGCAAGGGGAAGAGGCACGCAAGCTGTTTGCCGATGCGCAGGTGCTGCTGGACGAGATTGTCAGCAAGAATCTGGTGACAGCACGCGGTGTGTACGGCCTCTTCCCCGCCAATGCTGTCGGCGACGACGTTGAACTCTACACCGACGTGACGCGGTCGGAGGTGCTGGAGCGCTTCTACTTCCTGCGTCAACAAGCCAATCGGGAGGGCAAGGAGCCTTGCCGCTCTCTCGTGGACTTCATCGCACCGCGCGAGACCGGCCTGCCGGACAGCATCGGTGCCTTTGCCGTGACCGCTGGCCTGGGCCTGAAGGAAGTGACAAGCCGTTTCATCGCGCAGCATGATGACTACTCGGCGATCCTGGCGGAGGCGCTTGCGGACCGGCTGGCGGAGGCCTTCGCCGAATGCCTGCACAAGCAGGTGCGCGATGTGTGGGGCTATGGCTGCGCGGAGCAGCTTTCCATGCAGGAAGTGCTGTCAGAAAAATACCGCGGCATCCGCCCTGCGCCGGGCTATCCAGCCTGCCCGGATCACACGGAGAAGGGCACCATCTGGCGTCTTCTGAATGTGCAGGAGAACACCGGGATCGAGATCACGGAGTCGTTTGCGATGTGGCCTGGTGCCAGCGTGAGCGGGATTTACTTCGCGCACCCTGAGTCGCGCTTCTTCAGCCTGGGCAAGATCGACCGGGACCAGGTTGCTGACTACCAGCGGCGTAAGGGGATGTCGCTTGCGGATGTGGAACGGTGGCTTGGGCCGAATCTGCACTACGACCCGGAGCAGCGGACCGCTTCGCTTGCAGCAGAGCCCGCCGCGGTCACAGTTTAGAATTGAACGCGGCGAACGCAGAGGTTGCGCAGCGTACGCGGCGGACGCTCTTTACTTAGGCAGTCACTGCGGTATCTGGGATGCCGCGCTGTTGCAGCATGGGGCCGATGACGGGGTCGCGTCCGGCCCATGCGCGGTAGAGTTCAGCCGGGTCGGCGCTGTTGCCGCGAGACAGCACCATCTGCCGGAGGCGTTCTCCGTTCTCGCGGGTAAGGCCGCCGTGCTGCTCGAACCAGTGGTAGGCATCACTGTCCAGCATCTCTGCCCATAGATAGGCGTAGTAGCCTGCCGAGTAGCCGCCGCCAAAGCTGTGCGAAAAATACGTGGAGCGGTAGCGCGGTGGCACCAGCGGAACGTCGAGTCCGCAACGTTGCAGCGCAGCCTGCTCGAATGCCGCTGGGTCCTGCAGCTCGGCATCGGCTGGCAGTGTGTGCCATTGCATGTCCAGTTGCGCGGCGGCGAGGACTTCGGTGAGGGCGTGGCCACCGTTAAAATTTCTGGCCGCGCGCATTTTGTCGCGTAATTCCTGCGGCATCGGTTCGCCCGTCTGCCAGTGCCTGGCGTAGTTGGCAAAGACGTCGGGGTAGGTACTCCAGTGCTCGTTGAACTGCGATGGGAACTCGACAAAATCGCGCGCAACACTGGTGCCGGAAAAGCTGGGGTAGTTCACGTCGGACAGGAAGCCGTGCAGCGCATGACCGAACTCATGGAAGAGCGTCTGCACGTCATCGGAACTGAGCAGGGCGGGCTCACCCACCTGCGGCTTGCTATAGTTGCACACGTTGCACACGATGGGGGCTTCGCCAAGCAGGCGCGACTGATGCAAGAGCGACGTCATCCACGCGCCGCCGCGCTTCGAATCACGCCGGTAAAAGTCGCAGTACAGCAGTGCCAGGTGCGACCCATCCTCGTTGAGGATCTCGTACGTGACCACGTCCGGGTGCCAGACCGGCAGGTCTGTCCGCTGCTGGAAGGCGATGCCGTAAAGTTGCGCCGCCGCGTACAGCACACCATCGTGGAAGACGCGGTTGAGCTCGAAGTAGGGCTTAAGTTCGTCCTCGCTCAGGTCGAACTGCTGCTTGCGGACGTGCTCGGCGAAGAAGTTCCAGTCGTACGGCGCAAGCTGGAAGGCGCCTCCCTGCTGATCGACAAGCACCTGCATGGCCTTGGCTTCGTCCGTCGCACCGGCCACCGCAGGCGGAACAAGCGCATGCATGAACTTCACCGCGGCTTCCGGTGTGCGCGCCATCTGATCGGCAAGCTTCCATGCTGCATAGCTCGTATATCCAAGAATGCTGGCCCGCTGCGCGCGTAACATAGCCAGCCGTGCGATCATCTCCCGCGTGTCGCTGTCGTTGCCCTTCTCCGCGCGTTGCAGCGAAGCCTCCCACAGTAAACGCCTGGTCTCCCGACTGGTTAACGATGCTAACAGTGGCTGGTTGGTCGTGTTCTGCAGCGTGAGATAGAAGCCATTCAGGTTGCGTGCCTTTGCGGCGCTGGCTGCTTCGTTGATCTCTGCGTCTGAAAGCCCGGCCAACTCCGCGCGCGACTGTACGTGCAAACCACCTTCTTTCATCGCGGAGAGTACGCGATTCTGGAATTGCGCTTGCAATGCCGACTGTTCGGCGTTCAGCGCCTTCAGAAGATTCTTGTCCGGCTCGGAAAGGAGTGCACCCGCGCGCACAAAGCCGTCATACGTCAACTCCAGCAACCGTTGTGATTCCGCATCCAGTTCTAACGCCCCACGCTGCTGGTAAACAGCGCGGATGCGAGCGAACAGGCGTTCGTCCAGGTTGATGCTGTCGCTGTGGGCCGAGAGCTTCGGGGCGATCTCCTGCTGCAGTTGCTGCAGCACGGGATTGGTGTGCGCGCTGGCCAACGCGTAAAAGACGCTGGCAACGCGCGACAGGAGTTGCCCGCTGCGCTCCAGGGCAACCAGCGTGTTCTCGAAGTCCGGCGCTTCCTTGTCCGCGATGATCGCGTCTACTTCGGCTCGCTGCTCCGCCATGCCTGCCTCAAACGCAGGCATGTAGTGTTCGTTGCGGATGCGATCAAATGGCGGGGCACTCCACCGCAGCGTACTGGGCGCGAAAAAAGGATTGCTGGCATCGAAAGAAACGGATGCCTCGGTCGCGGGCGCGTCAAGCAGGTCGGCAGAACTCATACTGTTGTATGATTGCGCCCAAATGCAAATGGCGCAATGCCAGGGCACCGCGCCGTGACAAAGGGTGTCTCTGGTTAGGACAGCAGTTCGACTTCGTCCTGCTTTGAGCCGGGCATCAGCGGCATGGGCGTGATTGGAACCAACAGGTCTTCCTTGCGCATGACCAGGTTGGTTGCGTTCAGGCTGGCGAGTTCGAAGCCGTGGCCGTGGGTGATCGCATCCGTGGGACAAGCTTCCACACAATAGCCGCAGAAGATGCAGCGGTTGTAGTCGATGTTGTAGACCTTGGCGTAGCGTTCCGCGGAGGAGATGCGTTTCTCCTCGGTGTTCTCCGCTGCCTCGATGTAAATGCAGTTGGAAGGGCACGCCGCCGCGCACAGAAAGCATGCAACGCATTTTTCCAGGCCATTCTCGTCACGCTGCAACTGGTGTTTGCCGCGAAAGCGCTCCTGGAAGATAGCGCCGCGCATGGGGCCGGGACCGTCGGGGTAGTTCTCCACCTGCGAAGGCTGCAGCATCTCCTTGAAGGTGATACCCATGCCTTTGGCGATGCCGGTGATGTTCTTGACGACAGACATAGCTTGAGTATACGCCGCGCCTTCGGTAGTGTTCAGGCATGAAGTTCGTTGGTTTATGCGTTGCACTTGCCTGCACGATCACCGCACCCGCGCAGCAGAACGTTGCGCCGTTGAAGGCGTACGAGTCCTGTTCGTTTCCGGATGGATTGCAGGTGGTGGAGGATACGCCGATGCCAACGAGCGTGCTGCAACGGCCGACACAAAGCCACGGGCAGACTGGATTCATTCCCCTGGTGGCTGGCCGGCGGGTCGTCTTCGGCTACCCTGATGGCGTTGCGTACGCGAACGTTAAAGTGGAGCTGCTGCCGAAGGAAAACTACGCGGCCAACCGCAAGCTGCTGCTGGACGACTTCGATGATATCGTCGCATCCGATCCGAATGTGGTCCGGAACACAAAGCGAAAGGCTACGCAAAGCGGACAGTACATCACGGGGCTGGACAGGAAGAGCCTGGATGGCAGCACGCTGGGCATCTACCTGACGATCGACGACCAGACGCACATTGCAGCGACGGTTTACCTGTTGAATGCAGACCTGGCGAAACGGCCTTTCAAGACCCTGGATCAGTATGCGAGCATGCGCGATACGTTCCTATACAACTACACTCGTTGTATCCGGAACAACATCACCGGGCAGACCTTTGGAGCGGCAACGAAATGAAGAGAGGCCTGGCACTCGGTGCATTGGTGCTGTCCGCCGTGCAGTGCGTGGCGCAGATGGATGGGCATGGCGGCATGAATGCTGCGAAGCAGGCAGGTAAACCATCGACTCAGCTCGTCATCACTGGCCTGGGTGGTATGTCGAAAACGCTTTCGCCTGAGGTCTTCAAAGCACTGCCGCATGTGCTCGTGCAGGTACACAATACACACAGCAACCGCGATGAAAGCTACAGCGGCGTGCCGGTAAAGGACTTGCTGGCGATGGTCGCACCTGCGCAAGGTGCCGGTCCCAAAGTCTCGCCCAACATGCAGATGGTGGTGGCCGGGGCAACGGACGACTTCCACGTGGCAATCACGCTTTGCGATACGAATCCTGAGTGCCGCAACGGGCAGGCGATCGTGGCGGACAGTGAAGATGGTGAACCGCTGAAGATGGACGGTGCGTTCAAGCTCATCTTGACGGAGGACAAAAAGCCGGCGCGCTGGGCGCGTAACCTCCAGTCGCTTACAGTCAGAGTCGTTACCGCTCCGTAGCGGGAGCAAAGCTTTGTGTGGTGGTCCCAGGCTGCATCGCACTTCCTGCCAACGGCGCACTTGCTGCATGTGTCGCAGTGATCTGTGCCTCTCTGCCTGTATCCGGCTTTCGTCCGATGGCCGTCTGCCATTGCTGCTCCGGCAGACCGGGCCAGGGCTGCGCTCCTTCACCGATCTTCCAGCGTCCGTGACAGAGATACAGTACGGCCAGACCAACGGGAATCTCCGGCTGGATCACCAAGAGTGTAAAGAGATAGCGCTTGGTCTTCAGGGCGGATTCTACTCCTCCGCGCACGGGGCGGCTTCGGCGCAGCCTGCCGGGGATCTGCGGAATGTCCCAGACTCTTAAGTCAAGATAAGGATGCGCACGGGCGTAGTCCGTCAGGCTGCGTGCAACTTCTTTGGGCGTCATCAGTCCGAAATCCCCAACGCTGTCTTTATGCACCGCGCCGGGATAATAGATGTTCACAAGGTTTGCAACAAAATCGGCGCAGTTGGTCTTGTTCAAGTGGTAAAGGTGGCGGTTGGCGTCAGCATTCATCACGTCGATCAGGTGCTGGTCCTGTTCGGGCGTGGTGTTCACCTCGTAGGCCCAGACACGGCGGTTGTACGCCATGCCGGCAGACTCCCACCACTCTTCCAGGTCCTTGGCTCCAGCAGCGCGTCCATCGCCAAAGAAGCGGCCTTCGCTGCCATCGGGCACCACCGCGCGCAGATACTCTTTACGGTATTGCTCGCGCATTTGCCACACCATCTCCGGCGTGACGTACGCGGGCACATCCTGCGCGCGATTGCGCGCGTACAGAAATTGCAGTACCGGTGACGCAAGCCAATCGTACTTGCCAATGGAGTGATAGCGTGCCAGGACGACTCCCGGCTGCTCACCAGGCGAGCACATGCGGAGTTTGAGTGGACCGTCTGCACAGACGCGGTCCAGGTATAGAGCGGTGTGGCCCAGCGGCATAACCGTGCCGAACTTGCCAAATGGCTCGCCAACAAAGACCGTCAGCGACGCATGCATCTGGGTTACAAAACCCGCAATCAGGCAAAGGAAGACCCATGCGGTACGAATGTTTAGCCGGGCTGGGGGCGCTTGCCTGCCTGGCTCTCTGTTTTCATAGAGTGTCATGTCGGCTGAATCTGATCTGTACGATGCAGGAGTTGTTCCTGTCAGCATCTTACGGGGTACGTGAAAAGTTTCTCCAGACGATGCGGGCTTCAGTGCCTTGGGATGACGTTGCTGATGGGCGGTCACTCTGGGGCGCAGGTCACTGCCTTTGCGGGCACGTCCGTGATAGAGATGGCACTGCCGGAAGCACCGGGAACGTGTCACATCCGCGGTGTGATTCGAGGCAGCGGAAGCGGTCCCATAGCAGGTGCACACGTCTCCGTGCTGGCGGGAAACCAGCGTGTGCGGGAAATCGAGACGAACTCCGATGGCACCTACCTGCTGGACGGGCTGCGGGCGGGACACTACGAACTCTCGGTGACCATGGACGGCTTTCAGCCAGCAACCTATGAGGCGCTCCTGCCGCAGGAGGGTGGGACGGCGCAGATCTCCATCACACTACAGATCGCAGCCGCAGCGGAGAGCGTCACGGTAACGGCATCGCAGACGGAGCTGGCTGAGGCGGAACTCGCCCTGGCAGAGACGCAACGTCTGGCCGGGGTTTTGCCAAATTTCTTCGTCAGTTATGAATGGCATGCGGTATCGCTTTCGGCAGGGCAGAAGTTCGGCCTGGCATGGAAGAACGCGCGCGACCCCGGCAATCTGCTGCTGGTGGGCACGGTGGCTGGCGTGCAACAGGCAGCGAACTCGTTTCCAGGATATGGGCAGGGTGCCAAGGGCTATGGACGGCGCTTCGGAGCAGACCTGGGCAATCTGGTGTCCGGCACGTTCCTCGGCGGCGCGGTGCTCCCGTCGTTGTTTCACCAGGATCCCCGCTATTTCTACAAAGGGACCGGAAGTACCCGTGCCCGGTTCTGGTACGCCGTGACGCGCGCGGTTGTGACGCGCGGAGACAACGGGCGTCCGCAGCCGAACTGGTCGGGCATGCTGGGCGACCTGTCCGCAGGTGCCATCTCGAATCTGTATTACGCCCCGGAGGACCGGCAGGGTGCGAGCCTGACCATCGAGAATGGATTGCTGGGCATTGCAGGTGACGCGATGAATGGCGTCTTTCAGGAGTTCTTCCTGAAGCGGCTGACCACTAACACCAGAGGACGAGATGGACAGACCATCGACTCCGCGCCGACGCGATAGGCCAGCAAAGTGCCGCACCCGAGGTGTACCTAACCGATGCCGAGCTTGGACCAGATTGCATCGACACGCTTCTTTACATCAGCCGGCATCTCGAGCATCTCCGGCCAGGGACGCATGAAACCCTCGGCGGCCCACTTGCGGGTGGCGTCGATGCCCATCTTGGAGCCGAAGTTAGGCAGGCGCGAGGCGTGGTCGAGTGAATCGACGGGGCCAAGGGTGAACTGGATATCGCGCTCCGGGTCGATGTTGTTCGCGACGCGCAGCACGACTTCCCCGACGTCCTGCACGTCGCAATCCTCGTCAACGACAATGATGCATTTGGTGAACATGGCCTGACCGAGTGCCCAGATGCCGCTCATCACCTTGCGCGCCTGACCGGCGTAGCTCTTACGGATGGAGACGAGCATCAGGTTGTGTGCGACACCTTCGGGCGGCAGGTTAATGTCCACGATCTCCGGCAGTGTGAGGCGGATGAGTGGAAGAAAGATGCGCTCCACAGCCTTTGCCAGCCAAGCGTCTTCCATGGGAGGCTTACCGACCACTGTGGCCGCGTAGATGGGATTTTTGCGGTGGGTGATGGCGGTCAGATGGAAAACCGGGTATTCCTCCGGCATGGTGTAGAAGCCGGTGTGATCACCGAACGGTCCCTCCATGCGCAGTTCGCTTACATCAACGTACCCTTCCAGGACGTATTCGGCATGTGCGGGCACCTCCAGGGAGACCGTTTCACACTTGACAAGTTCGACGGGAGATTGCCGTAGAAAGCCCGCGATCAGAAACTCTTCCACTTCAGGAGGTGCGGGCACGATGGCGGCGAACGTCATCGCCGGGTCGGTTCCAATTGCCACGGCGACTTCCATGCGTTCGCCCCGAACCCGCGACACCGTCACTCCGGGCAGACCTGCGCCGGCTGTACCTGCGGACGCAGTACCACCTGCGGTCATCGCCATTAAATTGACTTGCTCCGCGTCAGTGGCCGCCGCTGAACGCAGCCGGTCCCGCATGTGTTCCGCCGCCACCTTCTGCCGCTGCCAGTGCATACCGGTCGTTCGTTCGTCGTAAACCTGCATGCGATACATGCCTGTGTTGCGCTTGCCTGATTTCGGATCGCGGGTGATGACAAGAGGCAATGTGATAAAGCGGCCGGCATCACCGGGCCACGTCTTCAACACGGGCAAGGTGTTCAGGTTGATGTTCTTGCCCGTGTGGATGACTTCCTTGCACGACGCTGCACGTTTTTCGATGATCTTCGGAAAGTACGACCCGATCTCCGCAAGCATGGGGAGCATCTTCAGTTTGTCCACGAGGGTGGACGGCATCTGCGGCTTGATCAGCGTCTCAATCCGGTGAGCGATGCCGTCCAGAGAACCGGTCTGAAGCGCGAGTTCCATGCGGCGCAGGCTGCCGAACTGGTTCATCAGAACACGCGCGCCGGGATAGCCCTTGATGTTCTCGAAGAGCAGCGCCGGTCCCCCGGCAGTGTCAGTTCCCTTGCCCATCTTGGCGGCGCGGTCGGCAATCTCCGCCATCTCGAGATGGGGACTTACCTCGACTTGAATCCGCCTCAGCTCACCCGTTTTTTCAAGGCGCGCAATCCATTCGCGGAGATCACGATATGCCATGCCGTTTGGAACTCCTGCGAGCGCGTCTCTTTGTGGAGACTACTTTGTATGCTGCCACACAGAAACACCCGCCAACATGGCGGGTGCCGGATACCGTTCAACAGCGGAGGAGGACTCAGGCGGCGCGGGCAGCCTGAGGAGACGTCAGCCTCTCATGGATCCTGCTGACCTGCAGTGTCATGGCGGCAATCTTGTCCTCTGTCTTCGGGAGCGAAGATGCGGTGAACGAAAGCCCGACCGCCTCGCTCAAATCGCGGATTTCCTGTTCAAGATCGTTCAGCACGTCCGCAAGACCGCCCATCGAGGCCGTCTCGCTATCCTTCACCTCGACCCGGGAGATGGGCCCGCGATGCATCCACTCTTCAAGATCGCTGGTGCGTGCCAGAACAACATTGCTTGGCGCACCAGGTGGCCTATGGATGGGCAGATCCAGCGTTTTCTCCCATCGTTGAACAGTTCGCACGCCCTTTCCGAAGAAGTGCGCAATCTCTTTCCAGGAACTTAACATTTTGCTCACAAGACTCCCCACGCGCCGATCAGAAGAAGCTCGATCTCAAGCGGTATGTAGATAGACGCCAGATTTGGCGTGGCGCGTTTCATCGTTTACCGCGCGAACTTCGCAGATCGCAAATAAAATGTGGAGTATGTTTGTCATCTTACATATCCTGCACATTTCGGGCCGGTTACTGTACATTGAGCTCTCATGCAGCTGACGTTCGTTGACTGGCTGGTCATCGCGCTCTACTTTGCGGTCAATCTGGCAATTGGCTTTTCGTACATGCGTCGCGCGTCAGGTGACGTAAGTGAATTTTTTCTGTCCGGCCGCAGCGTCTCCTGGTGGCTGGCGGGTACGTCCATGGTGGCCACCACATTTGGGGCGGACACGCCACTTGTGGTGACAGGGTTGGTCTACAGCGGCGGGATCCAGGGCAACTGGATCTGGTGGTCATTTGCACTCTCCGGAATGTTGACCGTGTTTTTCTTCGCTCCCTTGTGGCGCCGGGCACAGGTGCTGACAGACATGGAGTTCACGGAGATCCGCTACACAGGGAGGCCAGCATCGTTTTTGCGCGGCTTTCGCGCCCTTTACCTTGCGCTGCCGGTGAACACCATCATCATGGGATGGGTCAATCTGGCGATGGCTAAGATATTGGCCCTTACGCTTGGCTTTTCCAAGCTGCAGGCCGTGTTTGTCTGCCTGAGCATCACGCTTCTATACTCCACCATCTCCGGTCTGTGGGCAGTGTTATGGACCGACATGGTGCAGTTCGTCCTGAAGATGAGCATGGTGATTCTTCTGGCGTACTTTGCCGTGCGGGGCGTGGGCGGGATGGATGCCTTGATCGCCAAGGTGCAGGCGTCCGACGCTGTGCGGGGAACGCAAACGCTGCCGTTCTTTCCGGTCCCGGGCAGCACGTTCTTCCTCAGCTTCCTTGTGCTGCTCAGCCTGAACTGGTGGGCCACATGGTATCCAGGAGCAGAGCCGGGCGGCGGCGGATACGTGGCGCAGCGGATCTTTTCTGCGAAAAATGAGAAGCACTCACTGGGAGCGACGCTCTGGTTCAACATTGCCCATTACGCACTGCGTCCGTGGCCCTGGATTCTGACCGCGCTGGTCGCATTAGTGCTATTGCCAGGGGCGGGCGATAAAGAAGGTGCGTACATCCAGGTGATGATCCGGTTCCTTCCGGCGAGCCTGCGCGGGCTGATGCTGGCGGGCTTCGCGGCGGCATACATGTCAACGATCGGCACACACCTGAACCTGGGCGCGTCGTACCTGGTGAATGATGTGTACCGGCGGTTCCTGGTGCGCGACCGAGACGAGCGGCACTACGTCAACGCGGCCCGGCTGGCCACGCTCTTCTGCGCGGTGTTGTCCGGCGTGGCGACCTATCATATGAACTCGATTGCGGGTGCGTGGCGTTTCCTGATTGCGATTGGAGCGGGTGCGGGTCTTGTCTTCATCATGCGTTGGTTCTGGTGGCGTATCAATGCATGGAGCGAGATCGCGGCGATGATTGCGGCAGGTGCGGTTTCCCTGACGCTGCAGTCCTCAGGAGGTATGCCGCTGGTGCGCGCCTTGCGCGGCATTGACGCCCGTCTGCCGCTGGCGCCCCTGAACACGGACGATCCGCATGCGTTTGCGTGGCTGATGTTGCTTACGACAGGGATGACGACGTGTGCCTGGATTGCGGTCACGATGCTGACAGCGCCGGAGCCGGACAGACAACTTCAACACTTCTTTGATCGCGTGCATCCGCCTGCGTTGGGATGGCGTCGCTTCGCCCCTGCCGACGCGCTACACGAACACACGTTGCGATGGAACACGCTGCACTGGCTGCTTGGATCTGCGATGGTGTATGCGACTCTGTTTGGAATCGGCAATCTGCTGTTTGGCCGGATTGCCGATGGTTTGCTGCTTCTTCTGCTTGCGGCAGCGTGCGTGGTTGCGCTCTTCCGCAGTCTGAACCAGCAGAACTGGAATATGTTTCGCTAGAGTCTACGCACTCCAGCGCATCTGTTGTGACGTGGAAGCCGATGGAGGTGCCATCGGCAACGGTGTCTTTGCCGTGCGCTCGGTCGCGGTACGCAGTTCGCGCGGCAGAACGCGATTTGCCTCCGGATCGCGTGCCGCGATAGCCCAGGCGTCACGGACGTTGCGCACGCAGGCGACCACTTCCAGCAAGCTCTCCTTTGATGCGGCGTGGGAAGCTTCAAGCGTCAAGTTGAACATGGCGGCATAGAAGTCGGAGAGTGAAGCGGCCGGAGCTCCCCCGATATCAGGGCGCAGGCGAGCCTCAAGGTACATGTTGATGTCGAGAGCGCGCTTGACAGCGTAGCGCCGATCGATGACGTCGTCTGCTTCGACCGCCTTGATCGCGCGATACAAAAAACGCATCCAGCCGTCGTACAGCGCGACAACAAGATCGATCCCGGTTGCGCCCGCAAGTGCCTGTTCCTGGTAGTTCATCGTTTCCCCTTTTAACCGTTATTGCCGTAGCCGGTGATCGCGGCATAAATCTGCTTCTGTTCATCCAGTTGTTGCGGTATGCCTTGCAGAATCTGATTGGCGGTATTGAGTTCCGTCGTGAGTTGCGTCTGGTAGGCCGTCACACGCAGTTCGAGGTTCGTCTTGTTATCAGCCAGTGTCTGTTCCTGCGCAAGATTCTGCGCCGTGCGAAGAGCGAGGGCTCCATTGCCGGACGTTCCAAGGTTGTTGAGAACGGAGCTCAGGTTTTGGCCAAAATCGTTTGCATTCTGGAAGAAGTTGGAGACACCGATGAAGTTGTTCGTTAGCGCGGTCGCCAACGCGCCGGTATCGAGCGTGAGCTGTCCCGTAGTGCCGAAGCTGATGCCCAACTGGGCAAGGTTGCTGCTCGCACCGGAGTTGCCGGTAAGGAACGTCATGGCTGACGAGAGTTGACTTTGTAACAGGGAGAGCGTCTGGTCGCCGTACAGCGGCTGCGGATTGCCGGAGGCGTCCTTGCCTTCCTGTGCAGACAGTGCCGTGGTCAGGGCGTTGTAGCTGGAGACGAGTGTTGAAACAGCCGTCGAGACGCCGCTGGTGTCATTTGCAACTTCCAAGGTCACGTTACTGTTCGAAACACCAACCAACTGGAAAGTGACGCCGGAGAGTGCTGTGGATACGGTATTGGATCCGCTGGTCAGGGCAATGCCATCCACGGTATATTGCGCATCCGCGCCAGCCTGGCTTTCAGTGATGGTGAAGGCATTGCCGTTTGAGTCCGTAACGCTTGTGCCGCTGGTACTGATCTCGTTGGCGGCTCCGCTCTGATTGCTGATCAGCGACAGGCGTGAGCCGCTGCTGTCACTCACCACGTTGGCCGTGACACCCGCTCCCAGCGCGTTGATGGCACTGGCGAGGCCTGCGACAGTGTTGGTGCCAGAACCGAGCGTGATGGTGTGCGCCGAACCGCTGCCGAGCTGGAATGTGAAGTTTCCATTGAGCGTGGCTCCGGCAGCGACGGCATTGGAGTGCTGCGTGCTGGTGGTGGCAAGATTCTGCACTGAGAGCGTATGGGTGCCCGCGCTGGCTGCAACCGTGGTATTCGTGACCACTGCGACGTTGTTGTCGCTTGTTGCTCCGACCTTCTGCGAGAGTGCCCCGTCGAACGAGGTCAATGTCTGTAAAGCTGAGGAAAAGGCGGACAGGTCGGTGCCGATTGTACTCAACGCCGCATCCTGTGCCTGCAGCGCGGTGGTCTGCGTAGCCCAGGCAGTTTCAGGGGCCCGCATGTTCGAAAGAATGCTGTTGACCGCGCCAGTGACGTCAAAGCCGGTTCCGCTGGTAGCCGAGCCGAAGCTGAGTCCTACAACCGACATCGTCTTCTCCTTCTCATGGCCACGATAGGAGCAATCGCAATGCCACTTGCGCCGGTAGAACATAAACGAAACGTAAGAAAGCGCGGCTGAGCTGGTTGGCTCACCCGCGCTGTTCTTCACAGTGCTTATTGCAGGAGCTTCAACACTTCCTGTTGCACGCTGTTGGCCTGGGCCAGGGCGCTGATACCGGTCTGGCTCAGCACCTGGTACTTGGACAGGTTGGAGGCAGCCTGGCCGTAGTCGGTGGCGCGGATGCTGTCTTCCGCGGCGGTGAGGTTGGTCTGCTCGTTGGCAGCAACCTGTTGTGCGGAGGAGAGCTGGTTGATGTTGGCACCGATGGCGCCGCGCTGATAGTCAACGTCGCCAATTGCTGTGTTCAGCGCCGTCAGCACGGACTGAGCGGAACTTGCGCTGAGAGTGGAGACTGCAGCCTGTGTAAAGTCCACCCCTGCGCCCGCACCGGTTGCCGGGGTCGTATCTGACAGTGTGGTACCTGTGGTCACAAGATTGCTGCTTGCGGTCGCGGGGCCGGAGATGGTCAGAATGCCACTGCTATACGAAGCGGTAACACTGGCTGCGGCGTAGGTGGCGTCCGCATTGATCTGTGCGGCAAGCGCTGTCAGCGATGTTCCGGAAGCGATCGTGATGGAGTGTGCTGTACCAGAACCGACGGCAAGGTTCAGGGTGCCGGAGATGGTGTGCGTCGTAGCACCAAGTGTAATCGTCGTCGTGGATGCAACACCCGACGAAGATGAAGTCGGTGTAGTGGGACTGACGGATGCGGAGCTTGCGGGCGTGCCGGCGGTTGTACCGATGCTGTTCGTTGCCAGCGTACCCACAACGTCGCTGTATGTCGTAGAACCACTGGTAGTGCCGTCCGAGACGAAGAAGGTTTTGGCCACGCTGCTGAAAACGCCGGAACCGTTGTAGTTCGTTTTGGAACCGATGTTGCCGATCTGCGTCAGGATGTTCTGGTACTCCTGGTTGGCAGAGGAGGTCTGGCTGGTGGTCAGCGTGCTGTTTGCAGCTTCAGTGGCCAGCGTCACGGCGCGGGTCAGCAGTGACGTGACCTGCGAGAGAGCGCCATCAGCGGTCTGCAGGTAACCGGTTGCGTTGCTTGCGTTCTGGGCTGACTGTGCAAGTGCGGCTTCGTTCGCCGCCAAACCGTCAGCCACGGCCAGACCGGCGGCATCGTCCGCGCCGGAGTTGATGCGAGATCCTGAAGACAACTGCTGCAGAGTCTTGGACAGGTTGCTCTGCGTCACGTTCAGGTTGTTCTGCGCATAGATAGCAGAGATGTTATTGAGTACACCGAGGGACATTGTGCTATTGCTCCTGTTTTCAGCGTTTTGAATTGACTTGCTACGCCGTTTCCTTGGCGCTCACAAGCCCTATCGGCGTCCCGGCTTAGTACATGAGGAAAACTTCGTTTGTTTTGTCTTGCGACGCATCGGGACTTGCATTTTTGCCATGGCTTTGTTATCGGAAGCGGCTCCTCATAGATGAGCCTTTATTCCGTCATGCTGATCCCATTCCGACGCCACGTCATTTGTCCTTAGCGGGTTGCTTGTGTGTCTCAAATCCGCTCATCTTCAAGGCACATGGGCCGATAAGCAGGCTGGAGCACACGATCCTCATGATTGAACTGACACGCCTGAACGGCCACAGCCTGCTGGTCAACAGCGATTTGATCAAGCACGTCGAAGCGATTCCCGACACAACGCTGACCCTTGTCACAGGCGAAAAACTGGTGGTTCTGGAAAGCTGCGCGGAGGTTCTTACCCGCACGTTGCAGTATCGCTCCTCCGTGTTGCAGCAGGCGTGGCCTTCAGCGGAAACCGCGCTGGCCGCGCACAACGCTATCCGTGTCGCACATTCCTAACAGATCAGGTCAGAGAGCATAGATATGGATATTGCAAGCATTGGCGGCATCGTTCTGGCGCTGGCCGCGATCCTTGGCGCCATGATGATGGAGGGCGGCAAGATGTCGCAGGTGACGCAGCTGACGGCCGCCATGATCGTGATCGGTGGCACCTGCGGCGCTGTGCTGGTTCAGTTTCCACTGAATATCTTTCTCGCAGCCGCAAAGGGTGTCATGGGAGTTTTCC
This sequence comes from uncultured Terriglobus sp., assembly GCA_964251045.1. Taxonomy (GTDB): domain Bacteria; phylum Acidobacteriota; class Terriglobia; order Terriglobales; family Acidobacteriaceae; genus Terriglobus. The sequence goes on from CAXUHI010000001.1 coordinate 112,687, forward strand.
TGCACAAGGGCGCGGACGCTGAAAAGACCCTGGCACAGATCGTGGAATTCGCGAACAAGGCACGGAAGAGCGGAATCGTTTCCCTTGACAGTGATCTTGGCAAGATTGACGATCCGTTTTTGAAGCAGGGATTGATGCTTGCCGTGGACGGCACCGAATCGTCCGAGGTACGCAAGATTCTCCAGCTTGAGATTGACAACAAGTCCGAGATGGAGGAGAAGGTGCCGCAGGTGTTTGAATCCGCGGGAGGGTTTGCGCCCACGGTGGGCATCATCGGCGCCGTGCTTGGATTGATCCAGGTGATGCAGCACCTGGACAACATTGATGAGGTGGGTAAGGGCATCGCGGTTGCGTTTGTCGCGACGATCTACGGTGTCGCTCTCTCCAACCTTTTCTGCCTGCCCGCAGCCGGCAAACTGAAGATCCGCCACAAGGAACATGTGATGTTGCGCGAGATGATGCTGGAAGGTGTGATCAGCATCCTGGAAGGCTTGAACCCGCGCATGATTGAGACCAAGCTGCGCACCTTCCTGGCGGAAGGACACGCGGCGGAAAAGGCGGCGTGACGTGGGCAAAAAGAAACACGCCGAACACGTCAATCACGAGCGCTGGCTTGTGTCCTACGCGGACCTGCTGACGCTGCTGTTCGCCTTCTTCGTGGTGCTGTTCGCTTCGTCAGTCAGCGACAAGAAGAAAAGTGCGAAGATGGCGGCGGCAATGAAGACCGCGTTTCAGCAGACCGGCATCTTCGATGCGCACGCCACGACGCCTCCGCTGGCGGATGGTGCGGGCATGGCGCAGGCGGACCCTAAGCCGATCGAGATGCCCATCGAGACGCCATCTGATCCCAATAACGGTGGCCCGGGCAACGGCAGGGGAGGCAGCGAAACGACGCGGAAGGCCATTGAGAACTCGCTTGCGCCCGCCGTGCAGCAGCACATGCTGAAAATGCGGGATGCCGATGACGGCTTGACACTGTCACTGGATAGCGCGGGGTTCTTCCCCTCCGGTTCCGCAGACGTTCGCCCGGCAGCGCTGCCCCTGCTGGCGACCATCGCGGCATCACTCCCGCACGGCACGTTGCGTGTGGAGGGTCACACGGACGACCAGCCCATCCATACAGAACGGTTCCACTCCAACTGGGATCTGTCTGCCGCGCGCGCTGCCGCGATTGCGGAGGTCCTCATGCGGAAGAGCAGCATCCCTCCGGCTAATTTCGCGATTGCAGGCTACGCGGAGTTCCATCCCGTCGCGGACAACAGGACGGAGGCGGGGCGCGCGGAAAACCGCCGCGTGGATATCGTGCTCATCCGAGACAGGCAGACTGTCGAACACGCGCGTACGGCGGCGGCGATCGTGAGTGAGCATATAGGGGGTGACAGTCCGGCGACGGTCCAGGCCGCACAGGGCTTAGGGGCGGAGACCAGGCCGGCAGTTCAAACGCAGCGGATGTCTGTTCCGGGTTCTTCGCCCGCGAAGCCGCTGCCGGAAAGGGCCGCTGCCGGAAGCTTTCTTCCGCCAGTACCGAGTGCCGGGCAGGCCTCGAAGCCGTCCCACGCCGCCTCAGCGAACCCTATTCGGTCACGCCCAGCACCTTCACGATGACGCGCTTGGAGCGCTGGCCATCGAACTCCGCATAGAAGATGCGCTGCCATGTACCAAGGTCAAGACGACCCCTGGTCACGGGCAGCGTCGTCTCGTGGTGGAGCAGGAGCGCTTTGAGGTGAGCATCCGCGTTGTCCTCGCCGGTTTGGTGATGTTTGTACCCGGGCCAGCGCGGGGCCAGCTTTTCAAGCCAGGTGCTGATGTCTTCAATCAAGCCACTTTCGTGGTCGTTTACGTAAATGGCGGCCGTGATGTGCATGGGCGAGACAAAGCAGAGACCGTCCACGATGCCGCTGTTACGCACAACCTGCTCGACCTGCGGCGTGATGTGCACCATCTCGTACTGCTGCCGTGTGTTGAAGGTCAGATACTCGGTGTGTGCTTTCATCTCGCTTGCCATTTGATTTTTGTCACCTCAAATTGGTATGTGTTTATAATGGCACGCGCTGCTCGCACCGGCATAGATCGCTATACTTGCTGTGTGCCTGCTTTGCAGAGTTCACGGATGCTGAGCGTGCTGCTTGTGTGCACATTGGTTGTCGCGTCTGTGTGCACCATGTGCGTCGTGTTGCCAGCCGTTTCAACCTGCCCCATGCAGCAGGGACATCATTCCCCGTGCTGCGCAGCGAATCCTTCCGATGCGCCGCAAAATACGATAGCCGGTCCGTTCCAGGACACGCAGGTTTCTGATGCGACGGAACACGTACCTTCGCCACTTGTTCTTTCCTCAGGTACGTTCAACGTGTCAATAGTCGCACCGCAGCCACCCGCTTCGCCCCCTGTACAGGCCCCGCTCCGTATCTGAAGGTCTTCTCCGGCATTCCGCTACACCTTGGCGCGCCAGCAGAAGTGCGCGTCCGTTGCGAACCGGAGCGATAGCGCTCCCCTGCCGAGAATCGACATCACGCCGTTCGAAGGGATACCTTGAAGATCAAATTTGTTCCATTGGCCCTCTTGCTGCCAATGACTACAGCTGCCTGTGCGCAGATGCCCATGCCCATGGACCACGAACGCATGGATGAGCAGATGCACATGCCGGAGATGCAGCCGGACGCGATGCGTCGCATGGCGCATCCGGCCACGCTGATCGATCAACAACTGAACCGCACGGCGTCCGGTACAAGCGCGGAGCCTGCGTCTACACCGGCGTCCATGATCATGGGAATGCATGGCGGGTGGATGCTGATGCTGCACGGGCTGGCCTTTGTAGCGGATATGCAGCAGAGCGGCCCGCGCGGCACCGACAAGCTCTTCTCCACAAACTGGATTATGCCGATGGCGCAGCGTCCGCTTGGCCGGGGGCAGATCACCCTGCGCACCATGCTTTCCGCGGAGCCCGCCACGGTGACGGGACGCTACTATCCTGAGCTCTTTCAGCAGGGCGAGACTGCGTATGGCAGGCCCATTGTGGATGGTCAGCACCCGCACGACTTCCTGATGGAGCTTGCCGCGATCTACGATCTGCAGCCGACGAAGAACACGCTTGTGAGTCTGTATGCGGCGCCTGTAGGCGATCCTGCGATCGGACCAACGGCGTATCCGCATCGTTGGTCGGCAAGCGAAGACCCGATTGCGGCGCTTGGGCACCATCAGCAGGATTCAACGCACATCGCGTTTAACGTGCTGACAGCAGGAGCCACGTACAAGGGTGTGCGCGTGGAGGCCTCGGGCTTCCACGGCGCGGAACCGGACGAGTCACGCTGGGCCTTTCAACCGTCGCCCAACGGACATGCCATCGACTCGTGGTCGACACGGTTGACCATCAATCCTGCGCGCGATTGGAGCGGACAATACTCCGTTGCACGGATCGCCAGTCCCGAGGCGCTGCACCCCGGCGAAAACCAGAACCGGCAGACCGCGTCTATGATGTACAACCTGCCGCTTGGCTCCGAAAAGGACGCTGCTGGGCTGCGTAACCTTTCCATCTCCGCGATCTGGGGCAGAACGAAGTCGCTTAGTGACAGCAGCAAAGAGAACAGCTATCTGCTGGAGGCGCTGTACGCCTTTGGCCGTGGTGGCCAAGCCTGGACGCGCATGGAGAATGCGGACCGAAGCAATGAACTTCTGGATGCGCACACTCCTTTGGAAAGGCCCATCGGCCATGTTGCGGCCTACACCTTCGGGTACAGCCACGAGTTCCTGCGGAAAACTCATACAAGCACGGCCCTTGGGGCACAGGTAACAACGTATGCCGCACCTGCATCCCTTGCGAGCGCTTATGGGACCCACCCCGCAGGCGTGCAGGTCTTCCTGCGGGTGCGCCTTGTGGGCAAGTGATGACTGCAGATGGTAGCAGCTTTGTCGCTACGCTTCGGCTAGTTCGCGGTGCCTGAGATGCGACCATACAAACCAGGCCACGCCAGCCAGTACCAGCACGATGACGGCTGCATCTGCCTTGTGCAGGATGTGCTTCAGCTTGCTGTTGGGATCGTTCCAGCTGGCACCGGCTTTCATGCCGAGGTATGCCAGCGCAAAGCACCACGGCCAGGATCCCAGAAAGGTATACAGATGAAAGCGAAGCTGCGGCATGCGCGCAATGCCCGCAGGAAGTGCAATAAACGTGCGCACGACAGGAAGCAGGCGGCAGATCAGGACGGTGATGTCGCCGTACTTTGTGAAGTAGTGGTCGACGCGGTCCAGGTCTCGTGGACTCATCAACACGTAGCGGCCAAACCGCTCCACCAGGGGACGACCGCCGTAGGCGCCTATCCAGTAGGCGACGAGGGAACCCAGGTTGCAGCCGAGAGCACCTGCTGTGGCGGCCAGGTACAGGTTCATCTTGCCTTGCCAGACGACGTAGCCGGCAAACGGCATGATGATTTCGCTGGGCAGCGGAATACACGCGGACTCAATGGCCATCAGCACAGCGATACCCGGGTAGCCAACGGCAGAGATCAGGCCGGTGATGTACGGCAGCAGAAAAATGATGATCTTTTCAGTCATGGTGTCCCGCTGAGTATATCCGCCGCTTGCTACCTGCCCGTTGCGCTTCTATCCTAAAGGACATGGCAGAGACCGCGACCTATCCTGAAACCCCAACCAGTACCCATACCGTCACACCCGCACCGGCGGCTCCGGTGACAGGGTACGGATCGCGTCCCCAAGCGGCGCACGGCGGCGGTGCCCCGGTCAAGCGGCAGATTGTCGCCTTCTCCTTCTACCGTGTGTTGCCGGAGTGGAAGCGCCTGCCCGCGGAACAGAAAGCTGCACACAAAGACGCGTTCACCGACGTCATTAAGCGCTGGAACAAGCCCGGCGAGTTCCTCTCGCTGACCTACTCCACCATCGGCACGCGTGGCGATGTGGACATGTGCGTGTGGAGCATCTGCTACTCCGTGGAAGAGATGAACCGGATGCGCGCGGAACTGCTGGCAACGCCGCTGGGCGGCTACCTGGAGACGCCGCACAGCTTCCTTTCCATGACCAAGCGCTCGCAGTACCAGATTGACCGCGAGGACGAGAGCGAAGGTGAGGGCCGTGGTGCTATCCGTCCTGGCGGTCACAAGTACATCTTTGTCTACCCCTTCTGGAAGACGCGCCCCTGGTACCTGCTCTCGATGGAAGAACGCAAACGGCTGATGGATGAACACATCCGCGTGGGCCTTGCCTTTCCGCGCGTGAAGCTGAATACGACGTATTCGTTCGGCATCGATGATCAGGAGTTTGTCGTCGCCTTTGAGACGAACTTTCCGGAGGATTTCGTCGATCTGGTGCAGCAGCTGCGCGAGACGGAGATCTCCATGTACACGCTGAAGGACTTTCCCATCTTCTCGTGCGTGCGGCTGACACCGGCGGAGATGCTGGACCGGCTCGGTTAGCGTGGCTGTACGTCAAGCGGTAACGAAAGCATTTTCGCCTGTGGCGGCAAAGGGTATGCGTGCGCGTCAAATTGCCGCGAGCGAACCTGTCTCACCCAAACGGGCGTCTGGCAAGACGAAGAAGCCGTTTGCTCCGGAACGCATTGCCGCCCTCCTGGATGCCTTGCAAAAAACATACCCGGATGCCGTTTGTGCGCTCCACCACACCAACGCATGGGAGCTGACCGTCGCCACGATCCTCTCCGCCCAGTGCACGGATGCGCGCGTGAACATGGTGACGCCGGCGCTCTTCCATGCGTATCCCACACCCAAGGCCATGGCCAACGTCACGCCAGAGGCGATCCAGCCCATCATCGGCTCGCTGAGCTTCTTTCGGCAGAAATCGAAGTCGCTGGTCGGTGCCGCCAAGGTGGTGGTGGATGAGTTTAGCGGCGAAATCCCGCAGACCATGGACGACATGCTGCGCATCCCCGGAGCCGCGCGGAAGACCAGTAACGTTGTCCTTGGTTCCTGGTACGGCATCGCCTCCGGGGTGGTCGTGGATACCCATGTCCTGCGCCTCTCCCGTCGGTTTGAGCTGACCACAAACGAGGATCCCGTGAAGGTGGAGCGCGACCTGATGGCCATCATCCCGCAGGACCGTTGGATCAGCTTTGCGCACGAGGTCATCCACCACGGTCGGCAGATCTGCGAGGCCCGCAAACCCAGATGTGCGGACTGCTCCCTGGAGACGCTTTGCAACTCCAGCGATAAGACCTGGAGTTCGCATTAGGTGATTTCAACCAGCCTGGGAGCGACCGTCAGGAGGATACAGCCGTGCACCGTGCCGAATTGTTAGGATCAGAACCGTTTCGCTCTCCACCTGATACACGATGATGTACGGAAAAGGTGTCGTTGGGAGTTGGCGCGTGCCAAGAACCCGCCCGACTCGTCGTATACTTGGAAACTCTAGACGGGTTTCTACTTCGCTCTTGAGTACATCTCTTACACGTTCGGCAGATCGCACGTTATCACGCCGAATGTGCTTGTACATGCTACGCAGCTCGCGTTCAGCGGTTCGGGGCCAGATCGGCTTTATCGCCGTACTCACGTTCGAGTTGAGCAAGATGTTCGTCGTGTTCGATGACGCGACCGGCTGCCGCGTCCGCGCGGGCTCCTTTCACTTGTGTCTGCTCAAACTGTAACCACGCCGCATAGCTCTGCATAGCCTGCGTGACAATGTCCGTCTGTGAGTGTGCACTGATGGCGGCGATACGCTCGAGTGCGGCTTCGGCTTCCGGTGCTAACTCGATGGTCATGTCTTCACTGTCCCCCTGCTGCCTGCGCACGTCAAGTAGGGGAGTTCTATTCGCGTTCCAGCAGCAGTGCCGTGCTGTCGTAGTCTCCCATCAACCGGATGTCCACACCACTGCCCATCAGCACGGCACCGGAGACGCTTGCTTCGCCGCTGTACTTCTTTTCATCGAAGGCTCTGACACGGTACTTGGCGTTCGGATCAAGCCCTTCCAGGTGGATGCGCGGTGGTGCCATCCCATACTGCGCACTGTGCAAATAGGTAAACAGCACAGCTTGCCTGCCGTCTTGCGAGAGGTACTCCACGCTGGTACTTTCGGTATCCTCTGGCCGCTGGAGCCGGTACAGCTTGCCCTGCTGCACCGTGGTGCGCACGCTCTTGTAAAAGGTGACGAGCCGCGCTGACAAGTCCATGTCTGCCGGTGTGAACTTGTTCAGGTCATTCCCGATACCCAGGGCTCCTTGCATGGCGACCATGAAACGGAACTGTAGCGGAATAGAGCGGCGGTCCAGGTAATTCGGAACATCCGTTACCCACGCGGCCATGGTCTGGGGCGAGTAGGCGTGCGTAAAGCCGTCCTGAATACTGAGCCGGTCCAGAGCATCCGTGTTGTCCGAAGGCCAGACCTCGTCGGTATAGCGCAGAATGCCGAGGTCGACGCGCCCTCCACCGCCGGAACAGGATTCAATCTCCAGCTTGGGATGCTTCGCGCGCAGCTTCGCAAGGATGTCATACAGATTCTGCACGTACGTGACGTAGATTTCCTTCTGGGCATCCGGGTTTGCGGCAACGCCTGGAGCCTCGGCCCATCCCGGCTCGCTCCAGTTGCGGTTGTAATCCCACTTGAGGAATGCGATGTCGTTCTCGCTGACCAGCTTGTCAAGAAAGTTGAAGACATAGTCCTTCACTTCTGGCTTGGCAAGGTTAAGGAGCAACTGCTGGCGCGCCTCTGTGCGCTGCCGGTCTGGAAAGTGCATGGCCCAGTCCGGGTGCGCACGGTACAGATCGCTGTTCGGGTTCACCATCTCCGGCTCGACCCACAGGCCAAAGCTCATGCCAAGGGTGTGTACGCGATCAATCAGCGGCTTCAAGCCGTTTGGGAACTTCTCCTTATTCACGTACCAGTCGCCCAATCCAGCATGATCGTCCTTGCGCTGGCCGAACCAGCCGTCATCCATCACGAATCGCTCGACGCCCAGCTTGGCTGCCTTCTCCGCCAGCGCGATCTGGCCGGCCTCGGAGACGTTAAACTCCGTCGCCTCCCATGAGTTGAAGATGATGGGGCGCGGCTTGGGCAAGGGTCCCAGCGGCAAAATCCGCTCCAACTGGAAGCGGTGCAGGATGCGCGAAGCCTCGCCATTGCCGCCGCTTGTGTACCCGGCGTAGAACTTCGGCGTATCTAGGCTTCGGCCTGCATCAAGCATGTAGGCGAAGTCATAGGGGTTGTACCCGGCGGTAATGCGGACCAGGTCCATGCCCGTGCGCTCCACGTTCATGCGCCAGCTGCCGCTCCATCCCAGTTCACCGAACCAGACCGGTCCGGCTGATTCCGTCGTGCGGCCCTCCTGCCCGATGCTAAACCACGGATTGGCCTGGTGCCCGGTGCTGCCACGGCGGCTCTCAATCACACGCGAACCCTGCTGCACGGCGGCGGTATGCAGTTGCATCTCAGCACCCCACTGCCCGGTAAGCCAGCTGAATGTGTAATCCTTCGCGGCCGGCAGGTTCCACGTCGCCGATGCCGCCTGCTCAATGCGGACGCTCCCCTTGCCCGCGTTTTCGATGGTCGACCAGCGCGCCAGCACGCCCTCCGGGTACACCTGGTAGTGCAGGTGCACACGCAACGGCTGCACGGTGTCTTTCAGCACGATCTCAAGCTGATCCCGCTGCACCTTGGCACTGTCGTACACCAGCACCAGCGTGCGGTCGCCGTTGGGCGAGTTCACCTTCAGCGCGGGTTCAACGAACAGGGCCGCGCCCTGCGCCGGGTACTCCAACGGCGTGGTGTTGATGGGTGCGTCGAACGAAGCGCGCTCCGGGTTGGAGTGCGCCCTGGGCAGCGTTGCGTCCGCAGGCAGCGCCGGTCCCCAGTACAAGGACTGCAGCATGTTGCGCTCATCCACACCCACGGCATAGGTCGTCTCACCGGCGGTTAAGAACCATTGTTGACGGTCCGGCACAGCACGCACCTGTGCTGTAAGTGAAAGAGAAGCCAAACACAGAAAAGACAGGGTGCGGAGTGCAGAGAAAGGCATGGTCACAACACAGTAGCACTCTCGCGTATACGCGCGCACTTACTCCGGCGGAGGCCCGGCCGGCTTGAAGGCCGGCGGAAGCGCGTGACCGAGGTGACAGTTCCCACACACAATGGCCGGTCCCTGACGCGCAGTAGCGATTTCGGTAAGGTATGTACCGTTGATGTCGCTCACCATGCGCAGCATGACACGCGCTGTCTGCTTCTGAGGTTTAGCATCGGACGCAAAGTTGAGATCGTATTCTGGATCGACGCCAGGCTTTGCCTCATGGCAGTAGGGACAGCCCACACCAAGACCCTGCGCGAAACCGATCATGACCGGGATCAAGCTTTGGTTCGTAATGTCTTTGGGTAAAACCTGCAGGTTTGACGGTTTTGGCAATGGCGGGTGCTTGGCGTGCGCCGGGTCAACGGCAGGTGCCTGTGAGAGTGCTATCCGCAGAAACAGGCAACAGCATGCGATGCCACAGTGGTGCAGATGGACTTTCATCGAAACTCCTGGAAGAAAAGTAGTGCAGCAAGTTGGCGCTGATCCATGCCAGACTGCATCATCACCTCTCACATTCAAAGCCGCAACGAAAATCTGCGTGTGAATTTTAGGCTCGAAAGCGAGCCAGCCATCACTCGCCGTAGTACTCCAGTCCGAGATGCGTCACCAGATCCTCACCCATGATGTACCGCAGAGTATTCTTTAACTTCATGTTCTGGATAAACAGGTCATGCTCCGGGTACACACCGGGCGCGCTGTCCGGGGCCTTGAAGTAGAACGAGAGCCACTCCTGAATGCCGAGGTGCTTCAGGCTGGGCGAGCGCGCAGCCAGGTCCATCAAGAGGCAGAGATCAAGCGCAAGCCGGAGCAGCAAGGATGGAGTCGCGGCAAAGGAAATCCACCTTGAGCTGCATGGGATATCCAAGCCAGCCGAACAGATCGATGTTATCCCAGCCTTCCTTGTTATCCCCGGCGCGGAGGGTAGTAGTTAATCCGTACCTTGTGATAGAAGTCCTTGTATAAGTCAGGTGTTTATCCGGCTGCAAAATATATTCCAGCACGCCCAGCTTTGATGGAGGGTGCAATGTTTTCGTCGTCCTCCACCAGGCCCTTCTCAAACGCCACCAGAGACTGGTGGCCTGCCGTCTCCTTCAGAAAGATCTCAGTTGAGCCGGTCCAGATCATGACCTGGCGGTTCGGTTTTTGCCTTGAATGCCGCTATATCATTGAGAAGCTGGGTCGCTAAGTCACATTTGTTCTTTGCAATTTTCTGGTGCCTGGGCTCCAGCCGCTTCACATAGCGCTGATCGAAAGCCGCGGGCATGGGCTGGATACCTTCCAGAAAGGGTCGCATCTCCTCATCTGGTCGCGGTCCAACACACTTGCCGTCTTTGCCGCTCCGTATAAGTCACCGCCGAAGATGTCCCAGCCTGTGAAGACAAGATCGTCGAGCCCTGCAAGCGGAACGAAAGTCGCGGATCAAAGGTGTTCTATCGTCCGTCCGCTTACCCAGCCGGATGGTGCCCATCGGCGCCATCGATCCAACGGGCTTGGCCATGCCGCGTCGCACTGCCTCCACGCCTGCAATCAGCGTGGTTGCCACAGCGCCCATGCCGGGCATCATGATGCCCAGCTTTCCTTCTGCCGGTGCAATCGCCGCCGCGCTGTTTTCCTGCTCCATCGTGTCCCCCACAGCCCGCTTCAGCAGGCGTTTCTTCTTCACCATACGCATACAAGAACAGATGTAAATAGCTCAGGGATCAAGCTTTAGGCCGTTCGGAGGAGCGTTAGCGATAACGTGCCCCAGCGTTACCGCTGACGCAAGTTTTTCTGTTTCTTTGTGGCGGGAGCGTTACGATACACACATGCATGAGTGCGCCATGGTCGACCTGGTGGGTGTGGGGCTGAACGCGACCGACACGCTCATCGCGCTCGACCGTTTTCCCTCCATCGGCCAGAAGGTCGAGTTCCAGACGGTACAGGTACTTCCGGGCGGGCAGACCGCGTCTACCGTCGTCGCATGCCAGATGTGGGGGCTGAGTACGCGCTACGTTGGCAAGCTGGGGGATGACAGCGCCGCGGCCATCCATCGCGCCGCCTTTGACCGCGCTGGCGTGGAAGCGCAAATTCTCACGGCGGAAAACACGTCCAGCGCGCAGTCCATCATCCTGGTGGATGGATCCGGGGAACGCACGGTTTTGTTGAAGCGCGATGAGCGGCTAAGCGTGCGTCCCCGGGAGCTTCGGCGCGAATGGATCACCCGTGCCCGCGCTCTTCACGTGGACGGGTTCGACACGGGCGCCGCAATGCAGGCCGCGACATGGGCACGCGCAGCAGACGTTCCGGTGATCGCGGACCTCGATGAGATCTACGACGGCGTGGAGCACCTGCTGCCGCTGATCGACCACCTGATCGTCTCGCGGGACTTTCCTGCCCGCCTAACGGGTGAAGCGGACCTGGAGAAAGCCCTGCGCATGATGCATACGGCCTACGGAAGCCGCATTGCGGCGGCTACGCTGGGACCGGATGGCGTTCTGGCGTGGGATGGGCGTGACTTCCACTACACACCAGCCTATCGCGTGCCCGTGGTAGACACGACCGGCGCAGGCGACATGTTCCACGCAGCCTATATCTACGGCCTGCTGCAGGGCTGGCCGCTGGACCGGCAGCTTGACTTTGCCTGTGCCGCAGCCGCGTTGAACTGCACCGCCTCTGGCGCACGCGGCGGCATCCGTGAGGTCCGCACGATTGAGGAACTGATGGCGACCGGAACGCACTATGAGGCGGTCTATCCCGCACCGGATGACGCGATCTTTGCATGACGGAGCTGTACGTCGCCACCAGCAACCCTGGCAAACTGCGCGACTTCCGGTTCGCCGCCAAACAGTTTAACGGTGAAGTTCACATTCAACCGCTGCCCGGACTTGCGGCCATCCCAGCACCGAACGAGACGGGCGAGACCTTCGAAGCGAATGCGCGCCTGAAGGCCGAGTTCTACTCGAGCCGTGCACCCGGCTTGTGGGTGATAGCGGACGATTCCGGCCTGGAGGTCAGCGCGCTGGAAGGCCGTCCCGGCGTTCGCTCCGCTCGCTTTGCGCAGGACCTTGGTTCGCTCGACTCCGGAGCTGGCGTGGACGCGAGTAATAATGAAGCTCTCGTCCTGGCCATGTTGGAGCAGACGGACCGAGCAGCCCGTTACCGCTGCGTTCTGGCGCTTGCCCACAATGGCTATGTGGAAGCGGTCAGTTCCGGTTTCGTCGAAGGCATCATTCTGACCGAAGCGGAAGGCACAGGAGGCTTCGGCTACGACCCGCTCTTCCATGTTACGGAACTGGGCTGTAGCATGGCCGATGCAGGTATGCAGGACCGGCTGCGGGTGAGTCACCGGGGACGCTCCCTGCGAAGGTTGTTGCAAGACTTGCGGCTTTAGCCGCCGAGATAGACAGCAAGGCTCACCAGAGCGCGGCTTTAGCCGCCGGGATGATCATCTCAGAGGCTGAAGCCTCTGCTTGTTTAAACTCTCGCTCTATCTCGGAGGCTGAAGACTATTGCCCCGCACCCGGAATTGTGAGGTTGTCCAGGCCTGCGAAACTCGTGCCACTCTGAATACCGAACCGAATCACGAATACCGAACGCTTCAGCGGCACATGATTGACGGAGGTTTTCTCCGCGCCGGATACTGTGACTTGCCCTAAGATGTGTGCGCACATCAACTGGGTGGTCGTCTCAATGAGACCCAAGGAGCGCGCATGGGCGCAGTCGCAGGCTTTGCACCACCGGATAACTCCACCCGCCGCCGAGGCGTGCAGCCGCTGCGTGCCGGGCAGGGCCACAGCTTTTTCTGGCGCAAGCTGCACTCGCTCACCGGCATCGTGCCCATTGGCGCGTTCCTGATCGAGCACATCATCTCCAACTTTGAGGTGGTGCACGGTCCGCTGGCCTACGCGCAGCAGGTCAAGTTCCTGAACGGCCTGCCGCTCGTCCGCGTTCTGGAGTGGGCCTTCATCTTCATCCCGCTGGCCTATCACGCGGGATACGGCGTCTTCATCAGCATTCGCGGGCGCGCCAGCGTCAATGTCTACCCCTGGGCGGGCAACTGGATGTACGTGTGGCAGCGCATCACCGGCCTCATCGCTTTTGCCTACATCATCCAGCACGTCTGGCGGCAGCGCTTTGCTGGAGTCAGCCTGCCGGAACACCCCGGCCTGGCCTACGCCAAGGTGCAGTACGAACTGCTGAACCCGTGGATGATGGCCATCTATGTCATCGCCATGGTCGCCACCTGCTTCCACTTTGCCTACGGCATCTGGCTCTTCGCGGCCAAGTGGGGCATCACGCCCGGCGACAACGCCCGCAAGAAGTTCGGCTATGTCTGCGGCGTGGTCGGCACGGCGCTCTGCGCGATGGGCCTGGTCTCCATCTTCTGGGTCGCCTATGCCCGGCCCTACTCGCCCGTGGACGTGATGCCCGCGCAGCCGAATGGCGTCGTTATGCCGACTGTCCCGACGGTACCCGGAGCGGCAGAGTACCCGGCCAACAACGGCTTGCCACAGGGCAGTAACGGTTATCAGCGCGACCGCAACGGTCAGCCAGTCCAGCCTAACGCTGCGCCTCAGCAGTAGTGTTTGAGGGAACCAGTACCTTGGCACACGAGGATCAGACATGAAGATCAGGAAGGCGCTACTGATAACATTCGCCATATTTGCAGTCTCTCGTGAGCCGTTGAGCCAAACTAAAGCATCGGTTTCGGCCTCAGCCGGACCCGAGTATAAGCCTCGGTATTCTGTGTTGCTAACGGCAACACAGTTTTACAACGACAAAACAGGTGCATACGAGCCCGCCGTAGCGCTTAAAGTAGAGAACGTTACGGATCCTAAAGACATCCTAGAACTGCCTTTTCCTCAAGTGCAAGTAGATGTGTACCTGAACGGCTCAGAAGTACCAATGACTTCTTGGCACAAACAGACAACGCATCGCCTTCGAGAAAGTGACGTCGCTGTAATGGATGGCGGCTTCGAACCACTGATTACTCCAGATCACTCGTTTACGCGTACTTACAGATTGAATGCTTACTACGACATGAGTAAACCGGGAACTTACAAAGTACAAATAAGTATCATGGACATTCAAGCCAATCAGGGCCACTGGTTGAAGTCAAACGTTGTGGAGGTAGTTGTTCCATAATGCGTTATATGTATGGCATCGTCGCTGTAACTGTTACACTCGCAACGATTATTGTTGCCGCTCTCTTCAGCAACTCAGCAGTGAATACATTCCGCGCAGAAATTGTCAGCAAGTTGGATTCAATACAGAAAGATATGAGCAGGTCCAGTCTGGCAGGACCGAAAGCGTACCTCGGCGGCTAAAGCCGCGTTGACGTTTTGAGCTTTACGGCACGGCTGAAGCCGTGCCCTTCCGAAAGCAAGATTACTGAATGTTTGTTAGGAGCCAGGAATGGCAACAGCAACACCACGCATCATCGTAGTTGGAGGCGGTCTCGCCGGGCTTTCCGCTGTCATGAAGATTGCCGAGGCAGGCGGCAAGGTGGATCTGTTTTCCATCGTGCCGGTCAAGCGCTCGCACAGTGTCTGCGCGCAAGGCGGCATCAACGCGGCCAAGAACCTCAAGGGCGAGGGCGACAATGTCGACAAGCACTTTGACGACACCGTCTTTGGCGGCGACTTCCTGGCCAACCAGACGCCCGTCAAGCAGATGACCGCGCAGGGCCCGGCCATCATCGACCTCCTGGACCGCATGGGTGTGCCGTTCAATCGCACGCCGGAGGGCCTGCTGGACTTCCGCCGCTTCGGCGGCACGCTGTATCACCGCACCGCCTTTGCCGGAGCCACCACCGGCCAGCAACTGCTGTACGCGCTGGACGAGCAGGTGCGCCGCTTCGAATCTGAGGGCAAAGTCACCAAGTACGAGGGCTGGGAGTTTCTCTCCGCCGTGCTGGACAGCACCGGCACGTGCCGCGGGATCTGCGCCATGGACCTGCGCTCCATGGAAGTCCGCACCTTCCCCGCCGATGCCATCATCATCTGCACCGGCGGCAACGGAGCCATCTTCGGCAAGAGCACCAACTCCGTCGTCTGCACCGGCTCCGCGCAGTCCGCGCTGTACCAGCAGGGCGCGTTCTACGCCAACGGCGAGTTTATCCAGGTGCACCCCACCGCCATCCCTGGCGAGGATAAGCTGCGCCTCATGTCCGAGAGCGCACGCGGCGAAGGTGGCCGCGTCTGGGTGCCGAAGAAAAAGGGCGACACGCGCCCCGGCCAGTCCATCCCGGAGGACGAACGCTTCTACTTCCTGGAGGAGTGGTATCCCAAGTACGGCAACCTGGTCCCGCGCGATATCGCCACCCGCGCCATCCACAGGATTGTGTATGAGCACGAACTCGGCATCGACGGCCAGCCGCAGGTCTACCTCGACGTCTCGCACATTGACCGCGCCACGCTGGAGCGCAAGATCGAGGGCATCCTCGAAATCTACGAGAAGTTTGTGGGCGACGACCCGCATGAAGTACCGATGAAGATCTTCCCCGGCGTCCACTACACCATGGGCGGCATGTGGGTGGACTTCCACCAGCAGACCAACATCCCCGGCGTCTTCGCGGCGGGCGAGGCGGATTACTCCATTCACGGTGCCAACCGGCTGGGTGCCAATTCCCTGCTCAGTTGCATCTACGGCGGCTTCATGGCCGGGCCATGCGCCATGGAGTACGCCAAGAACCTGCCCGCGCAGCCGGGCGACGGCGGCCACGCGGCGGAGAAGGTGCGCCAGACGGAGTTTAACAACGTCCTGCTGAACAACACGGGCAAGGAAAACCCCTTCAAGCTGTGGCGCGAACTAGGCGACACCATGACGCGGCACGCGACGATCATCCGCTACAACACAGGCCTGCGTGAGGCGGACGCCAAGATCGTGGAACTGCTGCAGCGTTACCGCAGCATCAACCTGAGCGACAAGAGCCAGTGGGCCAACACCAGCTTCGCCTTTGCGCGCCAGCTCTACAACATGCTGCAACTCGCTCGTGTGATGGTGCAGGGCGCTGAGAAACGCGATGAAAGCCGGGGCGCACACTACAAACCCGACTTCACCGAGCGCAACGATGACCAGTTCCTGAAGACGACCATGGCCAGCTACGACTCGGCCAGCGACGCCCCCATCATCGGCTACGACGAAGTGGACACACAGTGGATTAAACCGCGTCCAAGACGCTACGACGCCGCAGCGTAAGGAGTATTAAGGGGAACGCACATGTCAGTTATGTGTTTTGGATTGGCTTAGGCTGCTTCACAGCATGTTGGCTGACCATGCCGTCATTATGATCATCTCGCCTGCTTACTGGTACAACTTACCTAGATGGATGATAGGCGTTCAGAAACCTGATACTCGTAAGAAGTATTCGTGTGGTAGTGGTGCAATTCAGATGAGAATTCTTGGAGTGATTTTTGTTTTAATCCCAATCTGCATATTTTGCGACATCATGTGGCGGAAGTAGGACAACAGCGTCAGAGATTGTAAGTAGCGAATGCTTAACTTTGCATCGAATCAACGCGGCTTTAGCCGCCGAGAAAGACAAGGAAGCCAGGGAACATGACGCGATCGTTCATCTTCGTCGTTTCACCTGTGGTGGTCGCAACCGCCGGTTATGGAACCTTCATTTCCGGGCCGCATGGATTGATGGCGGAGACAGGCAGTACGTGAGAAAGGGCTGCACCCGGTACGGAACCGGACGGCAGCGTGGAAGCAAGGGAGCACACGAGAGACATATGACTTGGGCGGAGTACGAAGACGTTTGGGTAGACAAAGACAGGGTAAGCGGTGCTCCCTGTTTGAAGGGTACGCGTGTACCTGTAGACGCGATCCTTGATAACTTTGACGGCTTCTCAGAGGAGGGGCTCACGCCGGGTGAAGCGGAGTTGGCTGTACTCGCCTGCTACCCGCATGTGAGTGTCGAGAGAATCCACCGTTTAGTCGCTTTCCGTGATGAACACGAGTCCGAGTTGTATCAGTGACCATCCTGCTAGACGAGAGCTTGCCGCTTCAACTCGCGCGAAGACTGCCAGGTCATTCGGTGGAATCCGTTCGAAGCATGAGTTGACTTGGGATTCAAACGGCAGCCTAATGAAGTTAGTCGCAAAGTTCTTTGATTGCTTTGTTACCGCTGACAAGAACATCATGCATCAGCAATCTATCAATGCGCTTCCGTTCTCCATGGTTGTCCTGTCAACGAACTACTGGCCAGCGCTTCAAGAGCACTTACCGGTGATCCGTGAAGCTATCGAGACAACGGCCGCAGGGCGATTCGTGAAGTAGAGTGCGGCAGGTTCGTCTCAGCAAAGCAGCGTAGAAAGTTGCAAGGACCTGGTCAGGGTACTGACCCGAAGTAGAAACATCACAATGAGGTAAATATGTCGACAAAGACTAAGAACGGACACAGCGGCGAGAAGGCCAAGGCGTACACCGGCACGACCTACAAGGTTTCCATCAAGCGGCAGGCGTCGCCGGATGCGCCCGCGCGGACTGAGGTCTTTGAACTGCCGTATCGCAAGGGCTTGAATATCACCAGCGTGCTGGGCGACATCGCGATGGAGCCGGTCAATGCGGCCGGTGTGGAGTCCACTGCTATCGCGTACGACGCCAACTGCCTGGAGGAGATTTGCGGCTCCTGTGCCATGCTGATCAACGGCAAGGCGCGTATGGCCTGCTCCGCGCTGGTGGACAAGCTGCTGGCCGAGAGCGGCAACGGCACCATCACCCTCGCGCCGCTGTCGAAGTTCCCCGTGGTGCGCGACCTCGCTGTGGACCGCAGCGTACTCTTTGAGAACCTGAAAGCCGTGAAGGCGTGGGTGCCCATCGACGGCACCTACGACCTGGGCCCTGGCCCGAAGCAGTTCCCACAAATTCAGGAGGCGCGCTACCCGCTCTCCAACTGCATCAGCTGCACCATCTGCATGGAAGTCTGCCCGCAGTTTAATGACCAGACCAACTTCGTCGGCGCGGCCACCATCGCGCAGGCACGCCTCTTCAACATGGACCCCAGCGGCTCCGTGCTGAAAGAGGAGCGCCTCCGCGCGCTGGCCGGCGACGGCGGCGTGCAGGAATGCGGCTACGCGCAGAATTGCGTCCAGGCCTGCCCCAAGCAGTTGCCCTTGACGGAAGCGATTAGCGACATCAGCCGCGATGTGATCGTGCAGCAGGTGAAGGACTTCTTCGTTCGTTAGGAAAAGCAGCGTCTCAAGCGGATCAAAGCAAGCCGGCTCAGACAAACGTGAATCTGTGGTGAACACAAAGTGCTGCGGACATGACGCTCGCCGTTTGGATCAGAGGCCGTGACGACTCGGCACGGTGCGAACACGATCCTGCTTGTGAAGCATGGTTCGTTAGAATGGTCTATGGGCTTTCCGCAGGCGGGTGAGGTTGGGCCAGAGCGGACGTTGGTGGATGCGGGGCTGATCCCGTCGACGGATTCCGGGCGGAATCTGGAGGCGGCTGTGCCTGCTCCTGTGCCGCTGCCGCCAGAAGAGTCGGCGCGGTTGTCGCGGGGTTCCACGTCTCTCCGCGACTCTGATCCCACATCTTTTCAAGATATGGGGCACCCGTTTTTTAGTGACATCGATGGGGTGAGTGCTGGGGATTCGCTGGCGGAGCCTGCTGGGGTGTTGGTCTCGCCTGCTTCCTCGACACATTCCGAATCTCCAGCTGCCACATCTTTGCAAGACCCTTCGGCAAGCTCTGGGCAGGTTGTGGGGCACCCGCTGCCTGAGTTGCAGGCGGGGCAGGCGGACGAGATTGCTGCCAAGTTTGCTCATTTGCTGGAAACGGTGCGGGCGAACCGGCCCGGGGATGACCTCGAGTTAATCCGGCGGGCATGGCAGTTCTGCGTGCAGCAGCATGAGGGGCAGAAGCGGGCGAGCGGCGAACCGTACATTATCCATCCGCTGGAAGTGGCGCAGGTGCTGGCGGAGATGAAGATGGACTCGACCGCGATTGCCGCAGGGCTGTTGCATGATGCGGTGGAGGACACGGACGTGTCCACGGAGGAGATTGCGCGGCGGTTTGGGGAGCAGGTGGCGCACATTGTGGATGGCGTAACCAAGCTGGACCGCATCAAGTTTGCGAACAAGGAAGACCAACAGGCGGAAAACATCCGGAAGATGCTGCTGGCGATGGTGACGGACATTCGGGTGGTCATCATCAAGATGGCGGACCGGCTGCACAATATGCGGACGCTGGGTCATCTGAAGCCGGAAAAGCAGCAGCGCATTGCGAGGGAGACGCTGGACATTTACGCTCCGCTGGCGCACCGGCTTGGTATGGGTAAGCTGCGCGGCGAGTTTGAGGACCTGGCGTTCCAGTACGTGGATCCGGCGCGGTACCTGAAGCTGGCGCAGGAGGTGGAGCAGCTGCGTGTGCGGGGCGGCGAGCGCTTTATCGAAGACACTGTCGCGAAGCTTGAAGGCGAGCTGACGCGGCATGGGTTGCCAGGGCGGGTGGAGTACCGGATCAAGCGGCTGTATTCGATCAACCAGAAGGTGACAAAGCTGGCGGCTGGCGGCGCGGAAGACGACCTGAGCCAGGTGCACGACCTGTATGCCGTGCGGATCATCACGGAGACGCTGGCGGATTGTTACCACATCCTGGGGATTGTGCAGAACCTGTGGCATCCGGTGCCAGGACGCATCAAGGATTTCATTGCGACCCCGCGGCCGAATGGGTACAAGTCGCTGCATACGACGCTGGTGTCAGAGGGTGCGACGCAGTTTGAGGTGCAGATCCGGACGGGTGAGATGCACCAGATCGCGGAAGACGGCATTGCGGCGCACTGGAAGTACAAGGCCGATGAGACGGTGAATGCGCGCGACGAGCAGCGGCTGGCGTGGGTGCGCCAGCTGATGGAATGGCAGCGCGAGATGACCGACCCGAACGAGTTCATGTCGACGCTGAAGATCGACCTGTACCCCGAGGAGGTCTACACCTTTACGCCGAAGGGCAAGGTGGTGGTGCTGCCGAAGGATGCAACGCCGGTGGATTTTGCCTACACGATCCACACGGACCTGGGGCACTCAACCGTGGGCGCAAAGGTGAATGGGCGCATCGTGCCGCTGCGCTACCGGCTGCACAACGGCGACATTGTGGAGGTGACGAAGCAGACGGGTCATGCGCCCTCCCGCGACTGGCTGACGTTTGTGAAGTCGAGCCGGGCTCGCAACAAGATTAAGCACTGGCTGAACGAGCATCAGCGGGAGCGCGCGATTGAGATTGGGCGCAAGCTGCTGGAGCGCGAGGCGCGTAAGTTCAAGGTGAGCCTGCATAAATATGGTGCGTCGGACTTCGACCGTGTGGCCAACGAGTATGGGCTGGGCGGCGAGGCGGACCTGCTGGCGGCGATTGGGTTTGGCAAGTATTCGGCACGGGTTGCGCTGAACAAGCTGGCACCGGGCAGTACAGCCGTAAGTGTTGAGGCGGAGGCTGGGGCGCAGAAGATTGAGGCTGCTCCGGTTTCCGGCATGGGGAGTGTGCCGGCGAGCGAATTGTCGAAGATGTCGGACGCGGTGAAGCGTGTCTACTTTGGCAAGGGTTCCGACTCGTTGCAGGTGGAGGGGCAGGGCGACCTGCTGGTGTACCGGGCGCGCTGTTGCAACCCGATTCGCGGCGAGGAGATTGTGGGGTATGTCACGCGGGGCAAGGGCGTGGCGGTGCACGCGCGCAGCTGCCCCAACGTGCAGAACCTGCTGTATGAGAGTGACCGGCGGATCAGTGTGGAGTGGGCTCCGCTGCCGGAGGGCGCTGGTGCTGCCGGGGCAAACGGCAAAGCTGCGGGAAATGGCCCGGGCGTGCCTAAGCCGGCCCGCTACCCGGTGCGGTTGGTGGTGACGTGCGACGATCGCAGCGGCATGCTGAAGGAGCTGACCGCAATCATCTCCGACGACGACACCAACATCCGCAGCGTGGACAGCCACGTGAATGAGGATGGCACGACGGCCACGGTGGACTTTGTGGTGGAGACGCTGGACCTGCGCCACCTGAACAAGCTGACGGTAGATATGCGCCGCGTGCCGGGGGTTCGGGAAGTGCAGCGGGTGAGTAAGATCTAGGCGGCTCCATGCTTTCACATCATGCTCCGACCAGAAGACTTCTGCAAAACTTTTTACAGGCTTCTACTGAAAGTCCGCGACCATGCCTCTGGGTGTATCGGAAGACGACAAGAGCAAGAAAGATTTACAAAATCACGTCTGAATCAGCAGAACAGGGATACTTTAGAAACTCTCCTGACCAGCGATCTGAAGAAAGTATCGAAACAGATCTTAACGAACAATATGAGATTCCATTTCATGGTCTGTTGCCGCACTTGACTGGAGAGATTGCAATCGTTCTTGATTCGGAAATGAGAAACGTTTGTGCAAGATATGCTGCAAACATGTTTTTGAGGTCAAGACCGTATAGAGCTGCTATTAAGGCTCACCAAGCTAAATTTCAAGCTGGAATAGAAGACCGGCTCAGCGACGTCGGATTTTTGTGGCAATATGCTGCCGCTCTCAGCTTCAGGCTCGGAAGACCAATTGGTGTCACCGAGCTTAAAGAAGCAATCAAGAACATAGGTGAACAAGAAGCCCAACAAGAGGAATTTTCTTTAGGTCTGCTACGACTGGGTTCAGTCGATTGCCAGGCGAACTGATTAAAGCGCATTGGTCCGTTTGTGACAGCCCTTATGCAGAGCTTTTACAGTCAGACGCGGCACTCGCCTTCCTAAATCGTTCGCCTCTTCAGAATAATCAGACGATTTACGGCTATGGAATAAATAGGCTTGGTAGCGAATGGTATCTGCCAATCTCACCTCGCCATGTTCTTCGCGCGAGTGCTGAATACTCACCATTACGGATCATAACCAGACAAACCGCTAATGAAATAAATGAATACCTCATCAGGGCAGCGATCGATTCTGTTTACTCTTCGAGCGAGAATGGCCTTGTTGCGGGTGCCGCACGAAATTACATGTACACTCTAAGAATCTTTGAAGATGTTTTCACCACCAATGTAGATGAAGAGCTTGACACCTTCTTCAATCTTCTAGAATTCTAGGGCAGTGTACCTGTTAGCCTCGTTCTACTCCTGCGCATCTGCTGCAACACCTTGAACCGCTTCTATTGTCCATGCCCAGCCATCATGTGGCGGAAGAAGTTGCACTTCACGGCTGAAGGCTATGGTAGCGAAGGGTTCAACATGTTGCTTCAGGACAAGCACTGCCGAATCTGCCGGGTTGCCGTTTTTGGATGTCATGTTGATAGAAACTGTTATTGAGCTGAGAGAGTTTGGTGTTCGGTTGTGAACCCTGCCGCTTACGATCCATACGGGGCGCAAATCTCCGCTCAAAACCTTAACAGTTGATCGAGACATTCCTGCGTCGAATATTTCCAAACTTATTGCTGGATTTGCTAATTCCATTTGCGTCGTGTTTTTAGGAGCTGATGCACTCTCTGGGGGTTGAGAATCCGACGCGGGTTTCTTCTCACATCCGAGAACAAAGACAAGAACTCCGACAGCAAGGTGTTTCATCCAGCAATCTTCTCAGCAGTACACACAAGTAGCAAGACAAAGCTATGTGGTAAACCCGAAGCGCGTAGATGGAAACCGGAAATGCACCTTAACCACTGCGTGGTGAAGGTGGGGCACCCGTTTGTGACCGAGGATTCGGATGGCGGGGCCGTTCTTGTCGAAGGTGGCGAGGCTTTGTTCGCAGTGTGGGCAGCGTCTTCCGCGCTTGCTGTCCGTGGGGTCTGGGGCGCCTGGTGACAACCTGAGCATTGGACCTCGGCGGCTAAAGCCCTCTGGGTCTGCGTGTCTACCTCGGTGGCTAAAGCCACAGCTTCCCATGTCTTGGTGGCTGAAGCCAAGGTTTCCATATCTCGGTGGCTAAAGCCACAGCTTTCCACGTCTCGGTGGCTGAAGTCACAGTTTCCATACCTCGGTGGCTAAAGCCACAGTTTGCTGCGATGTGCCGCGCCTTCAGCGCTCTGGATCAATCGCACACGTGGACCTGGGCCTTCGGTCCAGGCTGTTATGTTGCCGGGCCTTTGACCCTAAGTCGATGCGCGATAGAGGTGGAGCACACGAATGATGTTGGTTCCTGGGATGGGGTGTGTGTGGCCGGAGGCCGGCTGCCGGGTGCATGCGGTATTCTCTTGAGGCATCCTGCATGAGCGCTGCCCTGTCTATTTCGGAGGAGACCGGTCTGGAGGTTCTGGACGCGGCGGAGGACGCGGCGTTTGCGGCTCGGCCGCTGCGTGCGCGCGGCGCCATGGCGGACATGGAAGGCCTGCAACGGCTGGCGCGTGTGTTCGTCGATACACCGGATGGGGTGCTGCAGGAGTTGGTGAACGTGGCGGTGGAACTGTGCGGGGCGGACAGTGCCGGCATCAGCCTGGTGAAGGACGACGCGACCGAGGAGAACTACTACCATTGGGTGGCTACGGCCGGAGCCTACACCGCATTTCTGGATGCGATGCTGCCACGTTTTCCGAGTGCCTGCGGCGTGACCATGGAGCGTGGCCGGCCGCAGATCTTCCGGGTGACGCAGCGCTTCTTCGACATTCTGGGAGTGGTTGCGGATCCTGTGACGGACGGCCTTCTGCTGCCATGGCAGGCAGGCGCGTCGAGCGGCACGATCTTTGTGATGGCGCATGCGCGCAAGGAGGCGTTCGATCCGCAGGACCTGCGGGTAATGCAGCTGCTGGCGGACTTTGCGGCGATGGCGGTGCGTCACCAGCGCCAGCAGCGCGTCCTGATGAGGACGGCCAGCGCAGCGGCGGCAGCGGCCATGGCGGATGTGCTTGCCCACCAGATCAATAACCCGCTACAGGGCCTTACCAACCAGGTCTATGTTGTTGCGGAAGGTATCGAGACGCCGGATGCGAGAATGTTTGCGCAGAGCCTGACCGG
This sequence comes from uncultured Terriglobus sp., assembly GCA_964251045.1. Classification (GTDB taxonomy): domain Bacteria; phylum Acidobacteriota; class Terriglobia; order Terriglobales; family Acidobacteriaceae; genus Terriglobus. Next base: position 136,593 of record CAXUHI010000001.1, read on the forward strand.
GAACCTGAGCCGCCTGTCAACGCTGGTGCGGAAACTGCTGACACTGCCAACGGAATCACTGGAACGCAAGTAACAGGGTGTTCACACGGAAAAAGGGCGACCTTCTGAGGTCACCCTTTTGTCTATATGCCGTGCTTCTGATTACAGAGGGCGGACGTTTTCTGCCTGGAGGCCTTTGGGGCCTTTGGTGACGTCAAACTCAACCTGCTGGCCTTCGGCCAGACTCCGGAAGCCGGAAGATTGCACTGCGGTGTGGTGGACGAAAACGTCGCCCGCGCCCGATGCGCGGCTGATGAAGCCGAAGCCCTTGGTGTCGTTAAACCACTTAACTGTTCCCTGCTCTGCCATAACTCTTTGTCCTGAACTACTTGCTTTGATGTACCGCCTGAATGTCAATGTGGAGAGGGCGGGTAGCGGACGAGCCAGAACACGCGGAAACCAGATCGCATTCTTACGATCAGGTTTAAGCTTACCAGCAACGACGGCGCCGTGCCTGTTTGCCGTCAGCTTTGTTGTTATATATTGGCCATTCCGGCGTGTAGAAGCCGCACGCCGGTGGTTCTGGGTGGTCCGCGGGTGCGCTGCTTCAGAGGTTTGATCGTTACTACAGAAGCATCGCCCGCTCACTTTGGAGGGCCCGGGCGAGAGCGTCGCTGTCGGCGGTGGTGTTGTAGAGACTGGGCGTGACGCGAATCACGGGGCCTTTAGCGACGCCTTTGCGCCAGGTCGTGTGGATGCGGTACGTGTCGAAGAGGCGGTACTGGACCTTGTGGGCGTCTGCTTCGGTCGTCATGCCCTTGAGGCGGAAGCTGGTGATGGCGCAGTAGCGGGCGGGGTCACTGGGGACGGTGATGTCAATTCCGGGAATGTCTCGAACGGCGTTGACCCAGCGGTCGCGCAGGCTGCGGAGATGATCCTCGCGGCGCTTGCCGCCGGTGCGCTCATAGAAGCGGACGGCAGCGGGGTTGGTGAGGACGGCGGGCGCGTTCATCACGCCGGCGTTAACGCGCGCGGTGATGTCGGTGTCCGGGAGTTCGTGGTTATCGTAGCTGGGCTCGATCTCCTGTATCCGCGACCGCCGGATGAACATGGCACCAAGGCCGAGCGGTGCCATGGTCCACTTGTGCACGGACCAGGCAGCAAAGTCGACCTCTGGCAGATCGGCGAGGGTGAAGTCAAGACAGGCAACGCCGTGGGCGAGGTCCACGATGCACTCAACGCCGCGCGCACGGGCCATGCGGACGATCTCGCGGACTGGGGTGACGAGACCGGTGCGGTGCGAGACCTGCGTGACGAGCATGAGCTTTGCGTTGGGGGTGCGCTTCAGCACGTCCTCATACGCGGCGAGGATATTGGCGGTGGTAGCCGGTTCCGGCATGTTGAACTGGACCACCTGTGCGCCGCGATGGTCGCCGAGGAAGTTCATAGCGGAAAGCGTGGTGTCGTAGTCGAGGTCGCAGCAGATCACCGCGTCGCCGGCCTTGATGTTGCGGTAGTTGACGATGAGTGCCTGCAGACCTTCGGTGCCGGAGCGTGTGATGGCGAGTTCTTCGGTTTTGCAGTGCATCATGCCAGCGATGGCCTGGCGGGCGGCCAGGTAATCTTGCGCGCTGTTGTCACCGGGGAGGACGCCGCGGCCCCAGATGGAATTGTAACGATTGATGTAGGCGGTTTTTGCGGCGTAGACGGCCAGAGTGGCTCTGGGCATCAGGCCCCAGTAGCCGTTCTCAAGATTGACGATGCTCTGATCGACGTCGAACTGTTCCGGCCACTGTTCGACGGGGATCGGGACTTCGGACATCTCGCCCTGTTTCTGCACTTGCATCGCGGTCGTTTGGGCTTGCAACATGGTGGCGGGTGCGCAGGCTACCGCGGTCTTGAGGAAGGCGCGGCGAGTAGGGCTGCTGGGCGGCATCATCCTCAGTGAAGCAGCAAGTCAGCGGGTTAGCAAGTCAGCGAGTCAGGTTCACGCCAAGAAGTTCTGACTTGTCCGCCCAGCTGCGTCCCAAGTTGAATGGCTACTTCGCCTCCTGCCCTTCGCTGTCGATGATCTTGCCGGTGTTGACGGCGATGAAGTCGGAGAGCGTAACGGCGTTGCCTAACTTACGAAGGTCATCCGGGTTCCAGCGCGGATCGTCGTCTGCGGTGACATAGCCGCTGCCCCCATTGTCTGCCAGGACCAGACCGTATGTCTTGAAGGCGCGGATGATGTTTTGGTTTGTCCTGGAGAAGCCTGCCGCGTTGAAGTCGGAGCGGAGGCGGAGGCGCATGCCCTCGTAGGCGACGGTGTCGTAGGAGTTTCCGGCGGCGTGTGATGCGGGTGGGGTGAAATAGCCGCCATTGGCATCGCCGCGCGTGTGCTGCAGCGTAAAGCGGATAGCGTGGTGGATGGTGCCGCTGGTCGCTTCGTTGTAGCGGAGCAACAGGGGCATAATGGGGAGGCCGGCCGCGTCGGCGGAGTTCTTTCCGGGCGCGCCCACCTCGCCGTGCGCGAAGTCCCACCGCCGGTACATCGCCGCGCTGTAGGTGATGTTGTGGTCCGATTCGACGGAAAAGAGCTCGTGACCGAGGCCGGTAGCCATGTCGTAGATGAGGGCGTGGTGGTCTTCGCCGATCTCGATGTTTGCACCAAGGATTGGCACAGCAGACGCATCGTCGCTGCCCCAATCCTTGGTCATGGCGACCGGCGCGAGGACGTACGGAGTTTTGCTGCTGTCGACGACAGTGATCGGCATGGTGCAGTCGAAATGGAGGCGGTTGTGGCCAAACTCTCGCCGCAGTGCGATATCGATCGGAACGAGCGATCCACTAGAGGTCAGTTCGCGTGTGTCCGCCGGCAGATCGAGTACGGGTTGGTTCAACGGGTAGTCGACACCCATCAGAACGGGCGGCAGCGTGGATGCCACGGTTCGGCCTGTGCGCGGAGTGTGCGCCGAATACGCGTCCGCGCCTGTCAGCACAAGACAGCTCGCGAGCAGAACAAATGCGACGGTGTTTCGCGACGGTTCCACGTGTCCAGTGTACGAGAGTTGGCCTGGGTGGCACGCATGTGCTCCGGTGTGCTACAAGAGGCGCGTCGGCCCCCAACCACCAGGCACGGCGTTACCGCTATTCCGGGCTGGTTTGCTTCTCCTCAAAGTTCAAAGAAGCCGAGTTGATGCAGTACCGCAAGCCGGTGGGACGGGGACCGTCTGGAAAGACGTGGCCGAGATGCGATCCGCAGTTGGCACAGACCAATTCCACGCGGCGCATCCCATAGCTGCTGTCCTCAATCGCCTCGATAGCGTCGGCTGAAACCGGTGTGTAGAAGCTGGGCCATCCGGAGCCGCTCTCGAACTTGGTATCTGAGGTGAACAGCGGCGCGTTGCAGGCGCCACAATGGTAGATGCCGTCTGCGTGATTCTCATAGAGCGCCCCTGTGAACGCGCGCTCCGTACCCTTCTGGCGCATCACGTGGAATTGCTCTGGCGTTAAAAGCTCACGCCACTCGGCCTCTGTCTTATGCATGCGCCGTGGCGTGCTGGTTGATGTGTCAGCCATGGAGTTCTCCGTTTCCTGTCACTCAAATAGACGCGCGAACATGCACCGGCGACGCTTTCATGCGTACCGCGCAATGACTTCAATCTCCACAAGAGCATCTTTGGGCAGGCGTGCCACCTCGACGGTGGAACGCGCAGGCGGCACCACGCCTTCCGGTGCAAGGCTTTGCGCGTAGATGCCGTTCATGGCAGCGAAGTCGTTCATGTCTTTGAGGAAGACCGTGGTTTTGACCACGTCGGCAAAGGTCAGGTCCGCGACGGCAAGGACAGCGGCGATGTTGGCCAGGACGCGCCGGGTCTGCGCCTGGATACCGCCTTCCACAACGTTGCCGGTGACGGGGTCGAAGCCAACCTGGCCAGAGCAGAAGAGGAGGTCGCCGGAACGTACAGCCTGCGCGTAGGGGCCGATTGCGGCGGGGGCTTCTGTGGTGGTGATGGCGGATTTTTCGTTGGACATGAACCTTAGTGTAAGAGCGTGCGTCGCGGATGAGGCATGCGAACACAGTGGGTATGCGGCGGGCATGCGGTTGTTCGTACGGTGTGGCGCTGAGCGGCAGGTAGAACAGCATCTCACAGCGTGGGGAATAAACGAGTGATGAAAATGCGCGCGCTGGGTAGTCTGGGCATTCCGGTTTCGCCGGTCATGTTGGGCGGCAATGTTTTTGGCTGGACCGCAGACGAGGCCACTTCCTTTCAGATCCTGGACCGCTTCGTGGAGCGCGGCTTCAACTTCGTCGATACCGCGGATGTGTACTCGGCGTGGGTGCCGGGGAATCAGGGCGGCGAGAGCGAGACCATCATCGGCAAGTGGTTCAAGCAGACGGGGAAGCGTGAGCAGGTGGTGCTGGCGACCAAGGTCGGCATGGACATGGGCGAGGGCCGCAGGGGCCTGAAGCCGAACTACATCCGGCAGGCGGTGGAGGCGTCCCTGCGGCGTTTGCAGACGAACTACATCGACCTGTACCAGACACACACGGACGACAAGGAAACTCCACTTGAGGAGACGCTGCGTACGTTGAACGACGTGTGGCAGGACGGCAAGGGGCGGTGGGGGGGTGCTGCCAACTATGCGGGGGGGCGGTGGCGGGGGGCCGAGGAGGTGGCGCGCAACGCCGGGTGGGAGCGCTACCAGACGCTGCAGCCCAACTACAACCTGCACACACGGGAGAAGTATGAGCGGGATCTGGCACCTGTGGTGGCGGAGTTTGAGATTGGCGTCGTTCCGTACTTCTCGTTGGCCAGCGGATTTCTCACGGGCAAATACAAGTCAGTGGCAGACACGGAAGGCAAGAACCGCGGCAGCCGCGTCAAGGAATTCTTTGACGATCGTGGGATGCGCATCTTAGCTGCGTTGGACTCCGTTGCAAAGCAGACCGGAGCGAAGCAGGCGTCCATTGCGTTAGCATGGCTCCTTTCCCAGCCGAACATCCTGGCACCCATCGCAAGTGCCACCAGCACTGAGCAGCTGGAGGACCTTTTCAGTGCGGCGGATCTTGAGTTGACAGCGGACCATCTGGCGGAGTTATCCGCTGCCAGTGCGTACAGTGCAACCATGCAAAAGCCAGAGATGCAGGGCGCTTTGCCAACAGCATAGTTTGGTATTTGGATTTGCCTACCTCATCCATGCTTCTTTCCGTGCTCGTGGGGCTTTCCCGGCACAGCCTACCGGGAACGTGTCTGCGTTTTCTGGTACACTCAGGGGGTTGGCGGCTGAGGTGACAGGCCCCTTGGACGTACTCGCCAACGCTTCCACCTGTGACATCGGGGAGTGGCTCAGCCTGGTAGAGCACCTGGTTCGGGACCAGGGGGTCGGAGGTTCGAATCCTCTCTCCCCGACCACTTCTTGTTGGGCACATGGCACCCAGGGGCCGGTTCACGCCTGGAACTTGTTCCGCAAGGCACGATCGCAAAGATGCCGACGTGACGCCCAGCCGAACGTGCAGACTCTCTGCTGAGTGTATCTGTTGCTGTGGGTACGTGAACACCGTGCCACTGCACTCCACCTATGGTGGTTTACTGCGGCACGTTATGGGTAGACGGCTGCTCGTCGGCGTGAGCAGCGTGCAGTAGATCGCGCGGAACATCACTGCGGCTACATCCTTCCTCCTCAAAAGCTGAGCCTCGCTCTAGAAGCGAAAGCCGATGCCGACCGACGCGATGGGAAAGAAGGACGCGTAGCTTACGTTGTGCTGATTGCGTGCGATAAAGGCCCTAAGGCTTGCCTGGAAGCCAGGGTCCGTATCCACACTTTCACAGCCGATGGTCTGAGGCACCGTAGGATCGCACGCGGAACCGGTGAAGTTGACCTGCAGGTTGGGCTGGCCGATGTAGTAGAAGCCCACCTCGACCGGAAAGGTGAGGTGACCCTCGCCGCGGGGGCTGATGTTGCCCCATCCGATGGAGATGCCCGGGGCGGCCTTGCGCGTGGTGACCCGACCGCTGCCATGGAGCGGGTCCGTGGTGCTGCTGATGTAATTCTGCCCATTCAATGTGATCGTAGACCCTGATGGAACCAGCACTGTGCCTGAGGCCTGCGTCTGGATGGCAAAGACCATCTGCGGGCTGACGCGAAAGCCACTGTGAAAGGGATACCAGTCCAGTGCCACTTTGCCATTGCCGAGCTTGAGCGAAGCATCTACATTCGCGCCCTGCTCTGTGAAGGAGGTGGAGTAGTGGAAATACTCGCCCCCGATGCGTGCATTGAAGTGGCGCGTGAATGGCAGGGCGATGTTCCCACCAAGTCCGTTGATGCCGGCATGAGCATCAATGCCGATGTTCTGGAAGAGCCCGTGGTGCGAGCTTGGGACTGCGACGGTGATCTCGGATGCGTTGCCATCGTCAGGAGGAAGGCTGCTGCTTCCGCGTTCTTCAACCAGGCCGATGGGTGCAAGGTGCTGTGCCTGTGTAAGGATTCCTATCAAACTCATCGACACGAGTGCTATTGCGCCTGCCAACAGGCGCGGTTTTCTGGCTTGCATTCGAAGCTCTCCTGAATGAGACCGAGAAGGAAGGAACGACAGCGGCGACGAAGGTGTTGTTTCCCTTCTTGCGCCGAGCAAAGCGGGCATGCATGCGTAAGCGACCCTCAGCTCGCGCCGGGGACTGTTCACTGTTGTATGCCGTAGGTTGCAGGCTACGCGTGTTCTATTGCGGAGGCGTGAAGTCGCGGAGTTCCGTTACGGTTCTCTCGTCTAATCTTCTTAGCAGAGCGACAACCAGGTCGACAGTACGATCGAAGTCCTGGCGATTGACAATGCCATTGTGCGCATGGGTGTACCGTACAGGCACAACGATGTTTACCGTCGGAACGCCCCCATTGCTAAGTTGGATTTCGGCAGAGTCGTCACCGTAGCCTTGCACCAGATCAAGCTGTAGCGGAATGCTGTTTTCTGCCGCAGTGCGCTTTACGGTCGCTACCAGCTTCCGGTTTGCAACCGCGCTGGAGTCGTACAGGAAAAGGCCCGGGCCAGCACCGAGCTTTGCCTGTGTCTCTTCCGGACGGCTGCCTGGGGTGTCACCCACGATGCCGCCCTCCAGCGCGATGCCGATGTCAGGCTTGACGACCTGCGTTGCCGTGCGTGCGCCACGCAGGCCGATCTCTTCCTGCGTCGTGGCGACATAGAAGATCTGGTTGGGGTGGCTGCTGTCCATGGTGCGGCGCATGGCCTCCAGGAGAACGGCGCAACCAATGCGATCGTCCCACGCTTTCCCGAGATAGTTGCTGCTGCCGTTCAGTACGAGAAAGGGTGCATCCGGCACGACCGGATCACCTGGTTCGATCCCCATGGCGGCAGCTTCAGACGCGTTCTTCGCACCAATATCGAGCATCAGGCTGTCGCGCGGGTAGACGCGCGTGCGCTCGTCGGCGGGTACGACATGAATGTCACGAATGCCCGTCACGGCGTGCACAACGCCCTTGCTGCCCACGATGATCCAGCGCTGATCGACAAGAGCCTGATCCAGCCATCCACCCAGCATCTGCATGGTGACAAAGCCGTTCGGGGTGATGCGGCGGACCATGCCTCCAAGTTCGTCCATGTGCGCGTCCACCATGATGCGAGGGCCGGTGGTTCCCTGCTGCGCGATGACGGAGCCCATGCCGTCGTACCTGAGCACCGTGGAGTGTGCCTTCATCTCCGGAACCATAATGGCCCGGACAGCTTCCTCCGCCCCAGGGGGTCCGGGTGCGTCTGAAAGCTTCTGCAGAAGTTGGACTGTCCGATCCGCCGATTGAGCAGAGAGCGACAGAGTCGTGGATGCCGCCAGTAGCAGAATGCTGACGGATTGTCGCATGATCTGGTTCATGTAGCCGATCAAGTGTGCTCTCCAGTGTGAGGTCTCGTCAGTGTAGCGCCCCTTGGGTAAAGATGCTTTGAATCTTGAGAGACGTACGTTCATGCTGCAATGTGCGGAGCCGATATGAAGCCAGAGAAGTGTTGAAAGGATAGCCCGCATGAACACGATAGGGAAGCTTGCAGGCCGCGCCAAGCGGACGCACTTGCATGCGTGGATTCCCGCGTTAATGGCCATAACAGTGATCTGCGTAGAGTCGACCAACAGCATGGGCCTCACACATACAAACGCCATGCTCTCGAGCGTGGTGCGTTGGACTGGACACCAACCCACGGAAGTGGATCCGTTCAACCGGTTATTGCGCAAGCTGGGGCACTTCACCGGATACGGTTTGCTGGGCGTCTGTTTCGCGCGCGGATGGCTGATGTTGGTCTCACGACGCGCGGGTTTGCTGTGGAAAGCGGCATATTTAAGGGCTGGTCTACTGGGAGTTGCGTCGGCGTGTTTTGTCGCGAGTTGCGACGAGTTACACCAGCGGTTTCTTCCCTCGCGACAGGCGTCCGTTCACGATGTCATTTTAGACATGTGCGGCGCTGTTACCCTGATCGGGGTAAGCGGTCTGTTTGCACTGCGTCAACAAGCGATGGCGAAGCTGCGTGCGACTCATGCGACGCAGGGAATCTATTCGTTGCAGGGCAGCAGGCCCGCATTCGGAACCAACTAAGTTGATCAGATCAAGATGGTCCGCGGCGCCGAGTGACACCTCCGCAGGAGGCGGTTTACTCTCGCACTTCCTCTGCAGAATGCACTGCGGAACGCTGAATCCAGCTAAGAGCTACGCACGCAGTCAGGACGGCAGCTCCCGATGTATCGAGCCAGATGTCGCTGACCAGCCCTGTGCGACTGGGAATGAAGCTTTGGTGCAGTTCGTCCAGCGAAGCGCAGGCGATTGTGCAGAAGGCGGCCATGGTGACCGCGTATCGGCGCCACAGCGCACTAGGCAGGTTTCGCATGGGAGCCAGCCATGTAAGCAGCCAAGCCCGAAGCCAGGCAAGACCCGTAATGCCGTACCAGAGAAAGTGCCCGGTTTTCCGGCCAGCATGATTGATGCGTGACCAGTCGACGTTGGCGATGGAACCGAAGAAGAACTCAGCCGTATGCCGGATCCAGCCGGCCGTAACCTCGGCGGAGAAGGTGTCGGTCGACTCCCTGCAGATGACGGCCAGCACGATAAATACCGGAAGCCATACTTGATAGACCCATGAGGCGACTGTACGGGTGTAAAGTTCTTCTCGCCCGCCCAGCAGGATGGACCGTGTCATTCGCAAGCCCTCATGGAATGAAAATACCCGGGTCACCGGCCAACACGACGACTCCCGAAAGTTCATCCAATGCGCTTGAGGTGAGACGCATGAAGGTTCTGGTCATTGGTGCAGCAGGGAAGACAGGAAGGCTCATTGTGGATAGGGCACTCGCGGCGGGACACTCCGTCAAGGCACTTGTTCATGATACCGAGGTTCTAGTTGAACACCCGTTTGCGGAGGGTGTGCAGATCGTGCAGGGCGATGTGCACGATGCCGCTACAGTACGCGATGCGGTGAGGGGCTGTGACGCCGTGCTGGACGCTTTGGGCGGGAAGTTACCATTTCTGAAGACGGACGTGGAGAGGAGTGCTGCGAAAATCATACTGCAAAGCATGCGGGATGCCGGAACCAAGCGCATCATCGCGATTTCTGTTCTTGGAGCAGGAGATAGTGGGCCCTCGGCTCCATTCTGGTATGAGCACATTCTTCTACCGACCTTTTTGCACGGGGCAGTGCCGGACAAGAATGCGATGGAAGCTGAGGTGAAGGCGGGCGGGGTCGAGTGGGTCCTGGTGCGACCGCCCGTGTTGAGTGATGACGCTCCGAAGGGACAGGTGAAAGTCATCAACGAAGGCGAGATTGCGCACACAATTACACGCGGAGATCTTGCCGAATTCATGGTCAAGCAACTCACGTCGGACGCGTACGTTGGCCAGGCTGTGGTTGTGGCTAACTCATAACGAAAGAAGGCAGATGTACACCCGCTGCCCGTTCTTCCGATCAGAGTTAGGCAGCTGGACTCCCAGACTCACCCTCTTCGCCGTTCTGCTCGGCAAGCTGCTTTTGCAGCTCTTCTCGTTTCTTGGCGCGGGCATCGGCGCGTTTCTGCTGCTTTTCATTAAGTTCCTGCTCGGCACCGAGGAGTTCAATGATGGCCTTTTCGCCGCCATCTCCTTTACGAAAGCCTGCTTTTACAATGCGAAGATATCCTCCGTTGCGGTCGCCGTAACGGGGAGCCACCGTAGCAAACAGACGCGAGACCGAATCGGGCGTCATGAGGAAGGCAGCGGCTTGACGACGGCTGTGCACATCACCGCGCTTGCCCAGGGTAATCATCTTCTCAACGAGGGGCCGCACTGCTTTTGCCTTGGCGGTAGTGGTTTCGACGCGATCTTCCACCAAGACGGAGGTCACCAGGTTGCGCAACAGAGCGCGGCGGTGGCTGGTGTTACGTCCGAGTTTATTGCCTGCTTTGCGATGACGCATGGTGCGTACCTTCCAAACCAAATTCAGTGACTCGTTTAGAGCGCACTGTAAAGATTTCGTTCGGCTGCTTACCGATGTGTGCGTAAGCAGCCGAACCTGTTGTTAAAAGTTTTCGGTCTCTGGCATAACGAGATCGTCTTCGTCCTCTTCCTCGTCTTCTTCGTCATCGAAGTTACCAAAGGAAGCCGCGAGTGTTGCTGCAGGCAGCACGGACGTTGGCCCGGGTTGTGGATTGCCCTGCTCGTCAATCTTCATGCCGAGCGAAAGGCCCATCTGCGCGAGGATTTCCTTGATCTCGTTCAGGCTCTTGCGACCAAAGTTTTTTGTCTTGAGCATTTCAGCTTCTGTCTTCTGAATGAGCTCACCGATGGTAGCGATGTTGGCATTCTTCAGGCAGTTGTAGCTGCGGACGGAGAGTTCAAGCTCCTCAACGGAACGATTCAAGTTGTCGTTGCGCATCGCTGAGCCATCGTGCCCGCCATCGTGCCCGACCTCCATCTCCTCCTCAAAGTTGATGAAGATGGTCATGTGATCCTTCATCAGCTTGGCAGAGAGACCGAGAGCATCCGCCGGCAGAACGGTGCCGTTGGTCCAAACCTCGATGGTCAGCTTGTCATAGTCGGTGATCTGACCCAGACGGGCAGCCTCCACGGCGTAGTTCACCTTACGTACGGGCGAATGAACGGAGTCGACCGGGATAAAGCCGATGCCGAGATCCGGGTCGAAGTTCTTGTCAGCCGAGACATAGCCCCGGCCCCGCTTCAGGCGCATCTCCATATCGAGCTTGCCACCCTCAGAGACCGTAGCGATGTAGACATCCTTGTCCAATATCTCAACATCGCTATCCGCGTCGATCATGCCACTGGTCACAACCCCGGGCTCTTCCGCGCGCAAGTAGAGTGCCTTAGGACCATCACCATTCAGCTTGAAGGGGATCTGCTTCAGGTTCAGGATGATGTCCGTCGCATCTTCGACGACACCGGCGATCGATTGAAACTCGTGCAGAACACCTTCAATACGGACGGCGGTGACTGCGGCGCCCTCAATGGAACTAAGGAGGGTACGACGCAGGCTGTTTCCCACCGTAGTACCGAAACCACGCTCAAATGGCTGGGCGCTGAATTTGCCGTATTTTTCCGTGAGCGACTCGGTATCGACCGCAAGCCGTTTGGGTTTTTGAAAACCTCTCCACAACATAGACTGTCCTCGTTTCCTGGCTCTAACATGACCGCGAAGCATTTTGCGGCACGTAGAGGTCGGTTCATCGGGTTGAGTCACATCTCAAGAACAGGTGTGACTTGCGGCCATAAAGTCGAGTGGCCGCGTCTCGAGTGAACATACTCGCGCTGCTCACGCTCGCACCTGTGACTCGATGAACACGTCAAGGAGGTCAACAGAGGCGGCGCGAAGCGTTACTTTGAGTACAGTTCGACGATCAACTGCTCGTTTACGGGCAGATGGATTTCTTCCCGCTTCGGCAGCGCTAAAACCTTGGCGGTCCGTCCTTCGCGATCAATCTGCAGCCAGGCAGGCTGCTGCAGACCGGCATGGAACTGCTCCGCACCTTCAACGATCTCAAGCTTCTTGGAAGCTTCCTTCAACTCGACCGTGTCACCGGGCTTCAGCTGATAGGAAGGAATGTTAACCTTTTTGCCGTTGACCAGAACATGCCCATGACGGACAAGCTGGCGGCCTTGCCGGCGCGACAAGGCGAATCCCACGCGATAACAGACAGCATCCAGGCGGCGCTCCAGCTGCTGCAGGAGAAGCTCGCCGGTAACACCGGTCTTCGTGGAGGCCCTCTCGTAATACTTGCGGAACTGGCCTTCCAAGGTAAAGTAGTAGCGCTTAGCTTTCTGCTTTTCCCGAAGTTGCAGGCCGTAGCCGACGATCTTCTTGGCTCGTGCCTGACCGTGCTGTCCCGGAGGAAAGTTACGTTTGTCGATCGCGCACTTGTCGCTGAAGCAGCGAGACCCCTTGAGGAACAGCTTAACGCCATCGCGCCGGCAGAGGCGGCAGACAGCTCCTGTATAACGTGCCATTTACTTCTTCTCCATACTTCAGGTGACGACCGGTTTACACGCTGGCGGCGCTTCGGTCCCGGTCCTGATTTCGTTGTCCGCGATCCATGGCCAGTGATCCGTCGCTTGTGCCAACTCACCAGCGACGAATCACTGACGACCGATGACGAGTCTTACACGCGGCGGCGCTTTGGTGGGCGGCAGCCATTGTGCGGAATGGGCGTGGTGTCGCGGATGCTACGGACATCGATGCCAGCCGCAGCAAGTGCACGCACTGCCGACTCACGGCCAGAACCGGGACCGGAGACGCGCACGTCTACGGACCGGAGCCCATGATCGCGGGCAGCCTGTGCCGCATTCATCGCCGCCTGTTGCGCCGCAAAGGGTGTACCCTTGCGCGAACCACGGAATCCGAGCGAACCCGAACTCTTCCAGCTAAGTGTATTGCCCTGCTGGTCCGTGATCGTAACGATGGTGTTGTTGAACGACGCCTGGATGTATACCAGGCCGTACGGGACGTTTTTCCGCTCCCGCTTCTTGAACTTCTTGCCCTTGCCGGACTTACCGGCAGCTGCACTCTGTTGTTTGGCCATTACTTGGTAGCCTTCTTCTTGCCGGCTACCGTGCCCTTACGGGGGCCCTTGCGGGTGCGGGCGTTGGTGTGCGTGCGCTGACCGCGCACTGGCAGGCTGCGACGGTGACGCAGACCACGATAGCTCTGAATTTCAATCAGGCGTTTGATGTTCAGGCCGACTTCCTTGCGGAGGTCACCTTCGATTCCACCTTCTTGCTCGATCACACTACGAATCTGATTTAACTCGTCTTCGTCGAGCGTGCTCATCTTGCGGAAAGGATCTATGTTTGCGTTTGCAAGAATGCTGAGCGCGCGGCTTTGGCCGATGCCATAGATGTAGGTGAGGCCGATGCGTGCCTGCTTGTTATTCGGCAGATCGACACCTGCAATACGTGCCATGCGTTTGTCTTCCCTTCATGTGATTCGTGCCTACGGCGCTGTCGCCGGCGACGGTTGGGCGGAGTTCCTCTAGGGTTCATCGCAAGCCTTGACTTCGGCTAACTCGCCCCGGAAAAGATCTTTGAGGCTCCGCTGAGATTGCTATCCGACCCGGGAAACTTATCCCTGGCGCTGTTTGTGCTTTGCGACTTCGCATATCACCCGGACGACACCTTTGCGGTGAACGATCTGGCACTTATCGCAAATCTTTTTGACGCTTGCTCTTACCTTCATCACTTCCTCACAACCCGAACTGCTGTTCATTTTATGCCATACGGGTGAACTACTTATACCGGTACACGATGCGGCCACGGTTCAGATCATACGGGCTTAGTTCAATTGCGACACGATCCCCGGGCAAAATACGAATGAAGTTCTTACGCATCCGCCCAGAGACGTGCGCCAGAACCTGATGCTTGTTTTCCATCTCCACCTTGAACATGGCATTGGGCAGCGTCTCCAGGACCACTGCCATCACCTCAATCGCGTCTTCTTTCGCCAAGCAATCTCCTCATATCTCTACCGCGTCAACACGAGCGGTCCGTCCTTTGTGACGGCAACAGTGTGCTCAAAGTGGGCACTGAGGCTGCCATCCACTGTAACTGCCGTCCACCCATCGTTGAGGACCTTCACATCCGCTCCGCCTGCGTTGATCATGGGTTCAATGGCCAACACCATGCCAGCCTTTAACTTCGTCCCTTTACCACGCCGGCCGAAATTGGGTACCTGCGGATCCTCATGCATACTCTTACCAATGCCATGCCCAACAAAATCTCTGACGATGCCGTAGCCCTCGGGCTCACACATCTCCTGCACCGCAGCGCCGATATCACCCACCGTCTTGCCGACCCGCGCTTCCCCGATGGCGCGCTCCAGTGATGCCTTGGTAACGTCTAGCAGCTTGCGAGTGACCGCATTCGGCTCCCCCACCGCATACGTGACTGCCGCGTCCGAGTAGTACCCGTTCAGAATGACACCACAATCAACCGACACGATATCGCCGTCCTTCAGAATGCGTAACGGGGACGGGATCCCGTGAATGACCTCATTGTTAACCGATGTGCAAAGGCACGCCGGGTATTCGTTATATCCCTTAAAGGCCGATTTCGCCCCAAGCTGCCTGATGAGCGCGTCTGCAACCCGCTCCAGATCCATCGTCGTGGCACCCGCTTTTATCGCAGCCCCGACTGCCTCATGTACCTGCCGCAAGATGACGCCGCTTGCGCGCATTTTTTCGATCTCCTGCGCTGTCTTGATCGCGATCGCCATGTCCCGCTTTACATATCCTCTTGCCGCAGACGCTGCATCGCCACGACGATTGTGTCCGTGACTGCCTCCACAGACTGCTCTCCATCGACCACCTCGAATCTGCCGAGGCCGCGGTAATGTTCAATCACCGGTGCGGTCAGCTCATGGAACGCTTTCATGCGTTCGTGAAAGACCTCTTCGGTATCATCGGATCGCTGCACCAGCGGCTCGCCATCTGCATCGCACACACCTGGGCTGACCGGGGGATTGGTGTAGATGTTATAAATTCGCTTGGATACCGGACCGGTCCGCCGACCCGTAATGCGACGCAACAACTCATCATACCGAACTTCGATGGAGACTGCAATCAGGGGAAGGGTCATGTCGGGCAGCGCTTCCGCACCGGTGGAGAACCCTGCCCCCGCAAGCTGTGCGTCCAGCCATTCTGCCTGGCCTAAGGTACGAGGGTAGCCATCCAGTAGATAGCCACGTCTCGCATCCGGCTGGGAAAGCCGTTCGGCGACCATGCGATTTACAAGCTCATCCGGAACAAGGATACCTCGAGCCACGGTGTCCTGAAACTCGCGACCGATTGCCGTCTGCTGACGGATATTGTCACGGATCAGGTCGCCAGTGGATACCTGCGGGATGCCCCACCGCGCCATAAGGATCTGAGCCTGTGTCCCTTTTCCGACACCAGGGGCTCCGAGCAAGAGCACCGGTCCAGGAACAAACGCGGATGTCTTCCGGCTTATGTGCGCCACGCCGGCTACCAGCTGCGCCGGCCACGGATGCGACCGCTCTTCGGCGTGAAGCCTTCGTAGTGACGCATGATGAGTTGTGACTCCACCTGCTGGACCGTATCCATCGCAACACCGACCACAATCAGCAGCGAGGTGCCGCCAAAATAGAAATTAACGCCGAGCCCATTCGTGATCCAGCCCGGTAATCTGTCGAAGAATGGTCCGACCAGCCAGAGATGATTCAGGTGGATGCCAGAGATCAGCATCTGCGGGATGAGCTGAATGATGATCAGGTACACGGCGCCCACAAGTGTAATGCGGGTGAGAATGTCATTGATGAAGTCACTGGTGCGGCGGCCGGGACGAATGCCGGGGATGAAGCCGCCGTACTTGCGCAGATTGTCCGCAATGTCGTCCGGGCGGAAGACGATAGAGATGTAGAAATATGCGAAGAAAATGATTGCTGCCGCAGAGAGCAGCTGGTACCACGGCTCGCCCGGCTTGAGTCCGTCCGCAATCTTGCGTAGAAACATCGTGTTCTGCACGATCTGGGTGTTCGCAAAGAGCAGCGGCGCAGACAGGATCGAACTGGCAAAGATCACCGGCATGACGCCACCAGAATTGACCTTGAGTGGCAGGTGCGTTGATTGACCGCCCATCATCTTGCGACCGACGACACGCTTTGCGTACTGCACCGGAATGCGGCGCTCGGAACGCTCTACAAAAACGATGAAATACACGACCGCGATCATGGCCGCGATTAAGATTGCGATTGCCAGGGGAGTGAAGCCGCCCCAGGCACCGTCGCGCGCCTTTTCGAAGAGGTCGTTGATACCGTTGGGCAGGCCCGCGACAATACCCGTGAAGATGAGCAGCGACATGCCATTCCCGATACCGCGCTCGGTGATCTGCTCCCCCAGCCACATGATGAAAGCGGTGCCCGTAGTTAATGTTAAAACACAGAGCAAGAGAAACTTAGTCGATCCCATGGTGACCATCGGCGCGCCAGTCTGTGACTTAGTCAGCGTAAGCGCAATGGCAAACGACTGCACAATGGCCAGCAAGACGGTAACATAGCGTGTCCACTGCGTAATTTTCCGGCGACCAACTTCGCCTTCCTTCTGCAGCTTCGCAAGCGGCTCATAGATTACAGTGAGCAACTGGAAGATAATTGAGGCTGTGATGTACGGCATGATACCGAGTGCAAAGATGGTCAGGCGACGCAGCGATCCACCGGTAAACAGGTCCACCAAGCCAAGCGATGAACCTGCGTTCTGCGCGAAGTACTGCGCAAGGAGATCGGCGTTGATGCCTGGCGTTGGGATGTGTCCACCGAGGCGGTAGACGGCGAGCAGGCCCAGTGTGAAAAACACGCGCGTGCGCAGCTCTGGAATGCGAAAGATGTTGGCAATTTTGTCGAACATCAGGGTGTTTCATCCATCTGGGACTGGAGGGTCCCTTTGCGGCGATCCGGCAGACATCTGCCGTGTCACGCATACAGGCGAAAGACAAGCCGATCAGATCGACCTCTGCCACCCGTTGCGTATCGTTTGATTCTATGCCGCCAGAGTCTCGCCTGGCGCGCCATGATCGAGCACAACCACTTTACCGCCCGCTTTCTCAATCTTCTCCTGTGCCTGCTTAGAGAACTTGTGCGCGTAGACAGTGACGGCAGCGTTAATTTCGCCGTTGGCGAGCACCTTAACCAAGCCCTTTTTCTTCTTGAGCAGGCCGATGGATTTCATGGTTTGCAAGGTCAGTTCGGTTTCATTCCTCGTCGCCGCGAACAGCTCAATGGTGTCCAGGCTGAGTACCTGGTACTCCTGCCGGAAGATGTTGGTGAACCCGCGCTTGGGCAGGCGGCGATGCAGCGGCATCTGGCCACCCTCAAAGCCACGCATCATGCGCGAACCAGAGCGCGAACGCTGACCCTTGTGCCCGCGCGTTGAGGTCTTACCCATGCCCGAGCCCATACCGCGGCCCACGCGCTTCTTGTTGCTATTTGCTCCCTTGGGTGCTCCAAGGTTGGATAAATTCAGTGCCATACTTCCTCGCTCACGCCGGAACTTCCTCCGACTCGCAATCTTTTATGTAAACCGTGGCTTTTGACGTGTACCCAACAGCCCAGCGGCTCTATTCTAACCGCGCCGACTGCTTCACGTTAGCCAACAATGCGGACCAAATGGGGCACAGCAGCCACCATGCCTCGTATCGAAGGTGTGTCTTCACGTTCAACGATCTGGTTCAGCCGCGTAAAGCCAAGGCCCTTGACAACCAGCTTGTGCTTCACAGGCGTCGCGATCTTTGAGCGATAGTATTGAATCTTGATTTTGCCTGTATTCTCTGCCACCCTCTGCTCCTCTCGTTTGTTGCTCCCGTTGTTGCGTTTCACTTTCATTCACAGAGGTGACGAGGAGAAACGTGGCAACGACAATGACTACAATTCCTGTACATCCTTGCCGCGCAATGTCGCGACGGCCTGTCTGTCACGAAGCTGGATCAGCGCGTCAAAGGTCGCTTTGATAACGTTATGCGGGTTGGCCGTACCAAGTGACTTGGTGAGTACGTTTTGCACACCGGCCGAAGTCATCACCGCACGGACTGCACCGCCCGCGATAACACCGGTGCCTTCAGGAGCGGGTTTGAGCAGCACCTGCC
Source organism: uncultured Terriglobus sp. (assembly GCA_964251045.1). GTDB lineage: Bacteria > Acidobacteriota > Terriglobia > Terriglobales > Acidobacteriaceae > Terriglobus. The sequence continues at coordinate 154,677 of CAXUHI010000001.1, forward strand.
CGGAACCAAAACGGCCCAGTACCTGGTGTGGGATGGTGTTCTGCGTGAGATTCACCTTGTACAGGTTTTTCTTGGCGGATTCGATGCCCTTCCGGATGGCCTGCGGCACTTCCTTTGCCTTGCCACTGCCGTAGCCGACGATGCCCTGGTCCGGGTCTCCAATGACGACAAGTGCGGCGAAGGACATGTTTTTACCGCCCTTGACCACCTTTGTCACACGATTGATCGCGACAACCTGATCTTTCAGGTTGAGCCGGTTTGCATCGATCTTTTTTCTTAGCGCCATATTCTTTTCCTCAACCCTTCTCGTTAGAACTCAAGCCCGGCTTCACGCGCCGCATCCGCCAAGGCCTTGATGCGACCGTGATACAAGTAACCGCCCCGGTCAAATACGACCTTTGTAACGCCCTTGTCCTTGGCGCGCTCGGCGATGAGCTTACCCACCGCAGCTGCAGCCGTGATGTTTCCGCCTGCCTTTTTATCGTCACCCTTTTTGGTGATGGTGGAGGCTGATGCAAGCGTGGTGGCAGAGGCGTCGTCGATCACCTGCGCGTAAATATGGTTGAGAGAGCGGAAGACATTGAGGCGCGGACGCTCTGCCGTCCCTGCCACCTTGGCGCGGACACGCGCGTGGACCCGCTTGCGGATAAGGTTGCGCTGCGTTGCTGTAATCATTTCTATTCCTCCTTAGTAGCGCAGCCACCCGGTGGCAGCGTTCAGGTTCGGTGAGCGGCGTCATCGTGTACGCCGCCTCGGGGTTGATGGTGCATTGTCCGTGTTCCGTGTTCTATGAGCCGCCGTACGCGTCTCGCCGTAGACGAGCCCCTTAGTCGCTAACTGCTTTCCTGTTTCGCCGGGAGTCGTGCCCTGCACCCACGCATGTCCATCACGGGACAACGGGCCACAGATCACGACAACCCTCTACTTGCTTCCGGTCTTGCCGACTTTCTTCTTCAATTTTTCGTCAGAGTAGCGCACACCCTTGTTCTTATAAGGGTCGGGCTTGCGCAGAGAACGCATATCGGCAGCCACCTGGCCGACCTTCTGACGGTCAATACCCTCAACCGTCAGATGCGTCTGCTTAGGATCGATGGTTACGGCGACGCCAGCAGGCAGGGGAAACTCAATGGGATGAGAGTAGCCGAGCGTAAACACGACCATTTCCTTGCCCTTCATCTCAGCACGGTAGCCTATGCCGACAATGTCCAGTTCCTTCTTCCAGCCGTTGGTCACTCCCTCGACCGCGTTGAAGACAAGCGCTCGCGCCAAACCGTGGATCGCCTTTTGGGAATCGTTGTCGCGCACGGCGAGAAGCTGTCCATCCTTCTGCTCCAGGCGGATTCCTGTGGGCAGGAGGGCATTGACTTTGCCCTTGGGGCCGGTTACTTCCACGGTGTTGCCATTCACCGTGTACTTGACGGTGGTTGGCATGGGGATGGACTTTAAACCAATACGTGACATCAATTTATCCTTGTGGCTTGCGAGTCCCGGAAGTTGGCCTAACTTTCCGGCCAGACCGTTCCACTGCAGCCGCGCGGCTCGGAACCGCACCTTCATTCATGAGGCGCTAACGAAGCGAATCACACCGGAGCGGTGCTGCAGCTACCAAACGTGCGCCAGAACTTCTCCGCCAACGTTCTCACGACGGGCTTGACGCCCTGTCATTACGCCCTTCGGCGTCGTCAGGATGGAGATACCCAGACCGCCCTGCACCCGCCGGATACCAGCCTTGCCGGTGTACGTCCGCGATCCGGGTTTTGAGATACGCTTCAGATCCAGGATGGCGGACTCTCCATCCGGACCATACTTTAAGTACACGCGAAGCGTCCGCTTGCCCTCTTCGTCACTTACCTTGTAGTTCGCGATGTAACCCTCCTCCTTCAGGATGCGGGCGATCTCGGCCTTCAGGTTGGACGCAGGAACATCCATCTTCTGGTGGCGAGCGTTGATAGCGTTGCGCACGCGCGTCAGGAAGTCTGCAACTGGGTCGGTCAGGTTCATTTCTGCTTCTTTCTACCTCTCGTTTGCTGCGGCCTTTGATGACGGCAGAACCAGCAGAGGATTGGGTACTACGTTTCTCTCGGTATCGTTACGCTCATATCTCCGAGGGAGAGAGACGAGCGTCTTCGTGTCAGAACTTACCAGCTTGATTTCACCACACCAGGGATCTCGCCCTTCAACGCCAGCCCACGGAAGCAAAGGCGGCAGATACCGAATTTCCGGAGAAATGCGCGGGGGCGCCCGCAGATCTGGCAACGGTTATGCTGGCGGGACTTGAACTTGGGCTTCTTGGCGTCCTTGACTGCTTTTGCTGTAGTGGACATGCTCTTCCTTGTCTTGATCCTGTAATGGCGATGCCCCGCGTTACGCGCGAAACGGCATGCCGAAATGCTTGAGGAGGACGCGCGCGGAGTTGTCGTCCGCAGCAGTCGTCACGATGGTCACGTTCATGCCCTTGAGCTTCTCCACCTTGGAGTAATCGATCTCCGGGAAGATGAGCTGGTCGCGCAGACCGAGGGTATAGTTGCCGCGCCCGTCGAAGCTCTTGCTGGAGACACCCTTGAAGTCGCGCACACGGGGCAGCGCTACGCTGATCAGGCGGTCAAGAAACTCGAACATAGCTTCGCCGCGCAGCGTCACCATGGCGCCAATCGACTGGCCTTCGCGGACCTTAAACTGCGCGATGGACTTCTTCGCCTTGGTCAGCACCGGCTTCTGCCCGGTGATCTGGGCGAGATCGCTCGTGAGCGGGTCGAGAATTTTGCTATTCTGCGTCGCCTCGCCGAGGCCCATGTTGATGACGATCTTCTCGATCCGGGGAACGGCCATGACGTTCTCAAGGCCAAGCTCCTTCTGGACCGCCGCCTTCAACTCTGTGTTGTACTTCTCGCGTAACCGTGCCACGTTTTCTTCTTTCTCTCACGGTTCTCGGGTTGGACTGTCACGGTCCGTCTACCGTTTCGTGAGGTGTTCCTTGATGATGCAGTTGCTCTCGTCGCGTCGTTGCTCGCACTCCCTCATCTTGCGTTGGCGAGAATCGAGAGAGACGAACAACGAGGAAACGTCTTGCTACTTCCGCTTCGGGAGAGCCAACGTCTCGCCTGTCGACTTGGCGAAACGCTCGCGCTTGCCGTCGGTGACACGGACGCCGACGCGGGTGGCCTTGCCGTTGCCGTCCACCAGGCTCACGTTAGAGATATGGACCGGGGATTCCTGCTCAGCAATACCGCCTTTGATGTTGCGCTGCGGGTTGGGCTTGACGTGCTTCTTGACCAGGCCAACGCCCTGCACCAGCACGCGATCCTTGTCAGAGATGACGCGCAACACGCGCCCGGTCTTGCCCTTGTGCTTGCCCGCGATCACAATCACGGTGTCGTTCTTCAAAATGTGTGCCACTCGTTACTCCCTGTCCCGCGCTCATGGTCCGTGAGCGGCAGGCCTCTGCTCTTACCTCAGCAGGTGGAGGGTGAAGCTGTTTGAGCCAAACTTATGTAGTCTACGTGAAAAGAGTGCATTCCTGCAAGCTGGAGCCAGCTAAGTTGCACTAGAATACCGGCGATGGCTGGATATGTTCTTTCGCCGCTGTTGACGGCCTCGCTCACTACCGGAGCAATCAATCGACCCTGCGCTCACTCAATCGGAGTAGAGCCAAATAAAAACAATTCACGGGCGGCTATCACTCTACAACGGTGGATATCCGAATCTCCGGCTCTGGAAAGTTGGAACCCATCACCTGTTCGATATCTATGGCGACTCGCATGAGGCGCAGAAAGGGCCTGGTAATAGCGCAGAGCACCGGACAAAACTCCCTCGGAATGTTAGGGGCGCCATGAGCGGAGAAGATGCTTCTGCCAGGAGGCTGTTGGTGATTTCGTCATTCGGCCACTCGCCCGCTACAAGGCTGGATCAATGCAGGATGTCTGCATTGTGAGTGCAACGCATCTCAGTCGCCGAACATTTTTAAATAATAATCCTACGCAACAAAGGCGGCGGATGGGTCCTGCCCATGGCGCTTCGCGTACTCATTGAGTTGGGCCTGACACTCTTGTGAAAGCTGAAGCTGCATGTCTGGAGCCTAAGAAGCGGGACCGCTTGTATCAAGCACACCGTACAGACAACGCAAAATGAACTCGCTACGAAGCGCGGTTCGCACGCAAGCGCGACGCCGAAAGCTATCAATGCACCCGCAATCGAAGCCAAATAGAATGTCAGCGCGACTCCTAAGTCGCCTAAAAGGAAATACGCACCAGCTGCAAAGCCAATAGCGCCGAGACGATTGCAGCAGGTATTGCAGCGAAGACGGGGACAGAATGGGTACCACTATGCCCCATTCTCCTCAAAAGCGTTTAAGTCTAAATCACTTCCGGAGCGAGCGAGACGATCTTCAGGAACTTTTTGTCGCGGAGTTCGCGGGCGACAGGGCCGAAGACGCGGGTGCCGACCGGCTCGCCTGCGTCGTTGATGACGACGGCGGCGTTCTGGTCAAAGCGGATGTAGGTGCCATCCTTGCGGCGTGCTTCCTTGCGCATACGCACGATGACGGCCTTGACCACCTTGCCCTTTTTCACGGTGCCGTCGGGGGATGCTTCCTTGACGGCAGCAGTCACGATATCGCCGAGGCCGGCTTTCTTACCAAGCCCACCGCCGAGCGGCAGGATGACCTGCAGGCGGCGCGCGCCGGAATTATCGGCCACGTCGAGGATGGTACGCATCTGTACGGACATTGCTTTCTCTCCTTGACCCAGATGGCTTTTCACCCGGGCCGGGGACTCGTTGGCCCCAGTGCATCTTAAATTGCGGCGGCTGAGAGGATCGCAGTACTGCTTCTACGGCGTTCGTCGAGTCTGGCGCTGTGTACCTGTGCTCCGCTCATGCTGAAGTGTTGAAAGGGCACAGAGGTCTTACTTCCAAAACCCACATTAACCACTCCGTGGTGAAGGTGGGGCACCCACTTACAACCTAAGCTGCAGATTGAGCGGGTGCGGCTTCGTTCAGCGAAAGCGAGGAGCGGCGGACGATCTCTTCAAGCGTCCAGCGCTTCAGCTTGCTGAGTGGACGGCTTTCGCGGATGCGCACCTGGTCGCCCACGCGCGCGGAGTTCTGCTCGTCATGCGCGTAAAACTTCTTGTTGGACTTGACGACGCGCTTGTATTTGGGATGCGCCTTGCGCATTTCCACGGACACAACAATCGTTTTATCCATCTTGGTGGAGGTGACCAGGCCGATTTTTTCGGTGCGGTGCCCGGTCTTTTCTGGTGTGCCGTTGGTGGCGGGTGCTGTCTCTGCCATTGCTTATGCCTTCGCTTTCCGCGATTTTTTCGCAGGTGCGGCGCTCTCGGTTGGGGCCGCCGCGTGGCCGAGCGCGCGCTGGCGGGCCACAGTCTTAATGCGCGCGATGTCCTTCTTCAACTCACGCAGCTTGTTAATGCCTTCGGTCTGGCCGAGGCTCTTCTGAAAGCGAATGCGGAAGAGCTGCTCGCCCGTTTGGGCTTCCTGCGTCTTCAGCTCGTTATCGGTAAATTCTCTGATCTTGCTGACTTCCATGGCTCTTCTTTCGGCGGGCACGCGCCCACGATTTACGCTGCTGCGGCAGCCTTTGGATCGGGAGCTTTTGCTCCGGGGCGCTGCACAAAGATCGTCCGCAGCGGCAACTTGTTGGAGGCAAGCCGCATGGCTTCTTTGGCGATCTCCGGTGTCACACCTTCCATCTCAAACAGGAGCTTGCCCGGGCGAACGACTGCGACCCAGTGATCGAGCGCGCCCTTGCCGGATCCCATGCGAACTTCTGCCGGCTTCTTGGTGATGGGCTTGTCCGGGAAGATGCGCAGCCACACTTTGCCGCCACGTTTGATATAGCGTGTCATGGCAATACGGCTGGCCTCGATCTGGCGATCCGTAATGTAACCGCACTCCGTGACCTTCAGACCGTAGTCGCCAAAAGCAAGTTCCGAACCGCGCCAGGCCTTACCGCGCATCTTGCCTTTCTGCTGCTTACGGTACTTTACCTTCTTGGGTAACAACATAACTTCAATCTCCCGCTGCGGCCTTGGTCAGGCTGTGCTGCCAGTCTCCGCGCGCTTTCTGTGCTTTACGTTTGCGAGCCCAGCCAGAGCTGCTGACCCGGTTTGCTGGTCATCTTTTTTAGAATGCGCCCGTCGTGGAGAGCGTGTCGCGGCGCTTCTTCTGCTCGTAAATGTCGCCCCGATAGATCCAGGTCTTCACGCCGATGATTCCGTAGGTCGTCTTGGCCTCTGAGAAACCGTAGTCGATATCAGCGCGCAACGTGTGCAGTGGCAACCGGCCCTGCAGGTACCACTCCGACCGGGCGATCTCGTTGCCGTTCAGGCGTCCTGACACGCGTACCTTGATACCTTTGCAGCCAAAACGAAGCGCCGAGTCAACAGACTTGCGCATCGCCCGGCGAAAGCTAACACGCTTCTCGAGTTGCAGCGCGATGCTCTCGGAGACAAGCTGCGCATCGAGCTCAGGCTTGTTGACTTCAAGAATATCGATAAAGACTTCCCGGCTCGTCCGCTTCTGAATATCAGCTTTCAGCTTGTCAATTTCCGCGCCCTTGCGTCCGATGATGATGCCGGGGCGGGCAGTGCGGATGATGAGGCGCAGCTTGTTACCGGGGCGCTCCACCTCGACGGACGAAACGCCGGCTGCTTTTAACTTCTCGCGCAGTTCTGCCTTAAGTTTGACATCCTCGACAAGCAATTTGTCGTAGCCCCGCTCCACAAACCATCGTGACTTCCACGGCTTGTTCACGCCGAGGCGAAACCCATACGGATGGACCTTCTGACCCATGACTTATCCCTTCAGACCTTTAGGCCGAAACCTTTGCTTTGCCCTTGTTTGCGATGCGCTTGCTGGTCGCCTTACCCGCGTTCTTTTTGACGGTGGCGGCAGAGTTGACGCTCTGCCCGGGGGCACCCTGGCTGCCATCGCCCTTTTCTACAATTGTAATGATGATATGAGCGATGCGGCGCTGATAACGAAAGGCGCGGCCCATTGGGGCAGGGCGGATGCGCTTCATGCGCGGGCCCTCATTGGCGACGGCCTGCTTCACCACCAGGCGATCAACGTCCAGGTCAAAGCCCTTTTCCTGGCTCAGATAGCTTGCGTTCTGCACTGCAGAACGCAAGGCCTTCTCTACAACTGGAGCGATGCGCTTGCGTGTGAACATCAGTGTGTTCAGGGCGTGTTCGACACTCTGACCCTTGATGGTGTCCAGTACCAGCTTCGCTTTCTGCGGGCTTGTCCGCTGGAAGCGTGCTTCTGCTCGGAATTCCCGGGCGGCTGGTGTCTTACTCTCGGCTGTCTTCGCCATAGTGTCTTCCTTGTCGATCCGGCCAGCCCACGTGCTGACTCGTTAACTTGCTCGGACGTTTGCGTCCGGTTTACTTACCTTTCGCTGTCTCAGCCTTCGCCGCATGGCCTTTGAAGGTGCGGGTCGCGGAGAATTCGCCCAGCTTGTGACCCACCATGTTTTCGGTTACATACACGGGGATAAACTTCTTGCCATTGTGCACAGCGATGGTGTGCCCCACAAACTCCGGGAAGATGGTGGACCGACGTGACCAGGTCTTTACCACTTCCTTCTTGTTTGTGTCATTCAGCACCGTGACCTGGGTCATCAGGTGCGCATCGATAAACGGTCCTTTTTTCGTCGAACGTGCCATGGTATCTCTCCCGCCCCTGACGCTTACTTGGTACGGCGGTTCACGATGAAGACATCGGTCCGCTTGTTGTTACGTGTCTTGTAACCGCGTGTAGGCTGTCCCCACGGTGTCACCGGGTGACGGCCGCCAGACGTCTTACCTTCACCACCACCGTGCGGGTGATCGACCGGGTTCATGGAAACGCCGCGGTTTGCGGGGCGGATGCCACGCCAGCGACTGGCACCCGCCTTGCCGAGCGAAATGTTTTCATGATCGGTGTTGCCGACCTGACCAATTGTGGCCATGCAGTCTACCAGCACGCGCCGTGTCTCACCGGAGGGCAGCTTCAGCAGGGCGTACTCGCCTTCTTTGGCCACCAACTGCGCGGAGGAGCCAGCGGAACGCACCATCTGCGCACCCTTGCCGGGGCGCAACTCTACGTTGTGAACAGTTGTACCTGCCGGGATATTTTTCAACGGTAAGGCATTACCTACAAGGATGTCGGCATCAGGGCCGCTCATCACCTGCTGGCCCACTTTCAAGCCGACCGGCTGGACGATGTAGCGTTTCTCACCATCTTTGTAGCTGATCAGGCAGATGCGCGATGTGCGGTTCGGGTCATACTCGATGGTGGCGACGGTACCGGGGACACCAAACTTGTCGCGCTTGAAGTCGATCACGCGCAGCTTCTTCTTATGACCACCGCCCTGGTGACGGATGGACAGGCGGCCCGTGGAGTTACGGCCACCGGTACGTTGCTTGACTTCCAGCAGCGGCTTATATGGCTCGCTGGTGGTGATGTCCGAGTTCACCAGCTTCGATTGGAAGCGCAGTGTCGGCGTAATGGGTCGGAACGTTTTGATCGGCATCTTGCTTTTCTCCTAGCACCGCTTTTCATTAAGCTGCTAGATAGGTGTTCTTTGTTCCTGCATCGAGAGGTGAAGGCTAGATTGCGTTGACGTACTCCGGCATCTTTTCGCCGGGTTGCAGGCGAACATACGCCTTTTTCCAGTCTGAACGATAGCCGCTGAACTTACCGCGGCGGCGTTCTTTGCCGGCAAAGGTTGCTGTGCGAACTGCGTGCACCTTGACCTTGAACAGATTCTCTACTGCCTGCTTCACTTCAGTCTTGGTGGCATCATGCGCAACTTCAAAGACCAGCGTGCCTTCGGTCTCTTTTGCGCCCATGCTCTTCTCGGTAATGATGGGGCGGCGAATTGCGGTATACAGAGTCGGCATCTTATGCGGCCTCCTGCGTGGCATTCTGCTTGGCCGCGAGCTTCCGCCGCGACACATTCTTCTTCAGTGTCTCCTGCAATGCCTCGATGGCATCCTGCGAAAAGATCGCGTGCTCGTAACGCAGCAAGTCGTAGGGATGCACTTCGGAGCTCAAAACTAACTCAACTCCGTCCAGATTGCGAGAGCCCAGAAACAAGTTTTCCGTCAATTTCTGACCGCTCTCCACTAGAAGGGCAGTCTTCTTCGCTTCGAGCTTGTCCAGCGCTTGCCGGTATAACTTTGTCTTTGGCTCCGCAACGTCCAGCGTGGAGACAATGGTCAGTTTGCCATCCTGCAGCTTGCTGGCCAGGGCGGAGCTAAGCGCACCCAGCAGCTTCTTGCGGGGAAACTGGTAATCGTAGGAGCGGGGCTGCGGCCCGTGCACCGTGCCGCCGTGACGCCAGATGGGTGAACGCACCGAACCCACACGTGCGCGGCCCGTCCCCTTCTGCTTCCAGAGCTTTTTACCTGAACCGGAGACCAGCTTCTTGTTCTTGGTGGCGGCGGTACCCTGACGCAGTGCGGCGCGGTAGTGCTTGACCGCCTCCCACAGCAGAGCCTCGTTCACCTCAACGCCGAACACTTCGTCGGCAAGCTCCAGTTCGTTGACGACGTTGCCGCTGAGATCGACTACGTTAATCTTTGCCATTGCAACTTCCTTCGGGCCCGTTCTATTGCGAGCACCCTAGCGTTCGTATGTCATCCCGCAGTCGAGTAGGTCAGTGACATACTCCGCAGACGATGCAGTTACTGGAACCTGCTTATTTCTTCTTGGCCGGGGCTTTACCAGCTGAAGCCTTCTTGGAAGCCTTCAGTGGATCGACCGTGCCAGAGCCCGCAAAGCCACGGCGCTCGCGTGGTGGATTCTTCGCCTTCGAAACCAGGATCACGCCATCGCGTGGTCCTGGAACAGCACCTTCGACGAGCAACAGGTTGTCGTCCAAGTCGATGCCGCGTACGCGCAGGTTGCGCACCGTGATCTGCGCATCGCCCATGTGACCCGGCATGCGTTGACCTGGAAACACACGCGACGGAAACGACGATGCACCAATCGAACCCTGGATCTGAAACATGTGACCATGCGACTTGGGACCGCCGCCGAAGCCGTGCCGGCGAACCACGCCAGCAAATCCGCGGCCTTTGCTCTTGCCAATGACATCGACGAACTTCTCACCGTCGAAGATATCAACCAAAACGCGGTCGCCCGCCTTGACCTGATCCGTGCCTTCTGTGTTGCTGCCGGTTGCGGACTCAATGCCGACTTCGCGAATTTCGCGAACGGGAGGCGCGTCGCTCTTGCCCAGGTGGCCAGTCATCGGTTTGTTGATCTTGGACGCCTTCACGAACTCGACCAGGCCAATCTGGGCGGCATCGTAGCCGTCCTTCTGCGCTGTCTTGAGTTGCGTGATGACACATGGGCCAACCTTGATGACGGTGACCGGATGGACCACACCGGCGTCATCAAACACCTGCGTCATTCCGATCTTCTTGCCCAGCATTCCTGTTACTGCCATTAGCGCTTCTCCTCATCATGCCCAGGTGGGCACTGCCGGTTTGATTTGTCATTTTGCAGAAAAGCGGATGGACGTGCTTCGCTGCTGTCTCAATATTTACTTCGTGACCGTCTTAATTTCCACGTCCACGCCGGCGGGCAGGTCGAGCTTCATCAGCGCGTCCACTGTCTGCTGGGTTGGTTCCAGGATGTCGATCAGCCGCTTATGCGTACGGATCTCGAACGCCTCGCGAGACTTCTTGTCCACGTGAGGGGAGCGGAGCACGCAGTACTTGTTCTTCATCGTCGGAAGGGGAATCGGTCCCGCAACCTGCGCCCCGGTACGCTTGGCGGTCTCAACGATCTCGCCGGTGGACGTGTCCAGGACACGGTAGTCATACGCCTTCAGGCGGATGCGAATTCTCTGCTGTGCAGCCATGTCGTTCAAACTCTCTTTTACGCAAAGATCTGCGAGATGCGGCTGACCCTCAGGCCAACCTTATGAGTATAACGAGGAATGTTCGTGAGCGCAATACGCGGGCGCGTTCAAAAGCTAGTTTCGGTAAGCTGTGCCTTCAGAAGATCGCTCAGGTAAGCGGCCAACTGATTGACGTCGAAGTGGCCGTTCTCCCATGCGAAGTCCGCAGCGCGGAGAGCCTCATAGTATGGCTGGCGGTTCTCCCGGATGCGCTCCGGCACGAGCTTCGTCCCAGAAAGTATACGCCCCTGCCGTAAACAGATCAGGTAATAACACGCCGCACGGGCCGTTCTGCCGTTACCTTCGACGAACGGGTGAATCCAGTTCATGCGCCACAGTGCATAGGCTGGCAGCAGCGTCGGATGATTCATCACATTCCAGTTCTCGTGGACGAGTGAAAAGAAGCGATCCATCAGATCGGGCACGTCACGGAAGTGCGGAGGAATGTGCTTTCCTACGTAGATTGGCTCTTGTCTGTACCGGCCACCAAACTGGGCGATGTTGGCCACCGCCGCTGCATTCAGCGACCACAGCGTGTACTTGTCGAACGCTTCAATGCCCTTCTCCAGGCCAATCTCGATGCAGTTCAGCAGAAGATCGTACTGCCGCAGGAGGTTTTTCTCCTGCACGCTCTCGAACAGTTCAGGATTGTCGGCTTTACGAATTGACATCTGTTACGCGCGCAGGCGCATGGTCTCCGAAGCGCGGACAACACTCTCCCGCGTAAGATCGGAGGAGTGCGGAGCATTGCCGAACGCGAAGCTCACCCGCTGCGCGCGAAGCTGCTCATCGCTCACGACCACGTCGCGCGTCGCATCCAGCAGCCGCAGCAGTTCTGCGTCTGCACCCTCTGCGTTCAGGAACTGTTTTCTATCCGCCATGCCCAACCCCGTGCGAACCGCACTCCCGAATACTACAGTAATATGTGCTTCTGTTGTGTCCGCAAATTTCCAGTCAACGGATGAGAATGCCGCGTTAGGTGCGCGGCGAGATGCTGGCTCCTTGGCTAGAAAATCTAAGAAAGCTACCTGCCTGCGCCCACATCATGGTAGCGGTGTAGGATACTTCTCTCCCCACCAACTCACAACAGGAGCGTAGGTGCTGTAGTCGGTTGTTCCCGTTTGAGTTTGCTTTGCGCGAGCTCTCATTACTAGCCAGAGCCCCATCACGCACAGTTTAAAACGAATCTTGGAAGTACAAGGGTTGGGATACGCAGGCCGTCTCGGCCTATATGGCCATACTCTGTCATCAAGCGTCGAACACAGCACCGGAACCGGTGCAGTATCAAAGGTGATGGCTCGATGTGTATGAGCAAAAGCGTTTCTGATTGACCTGATCGTGTCTAGTTGGCGTCTCGTTTTCGGCCCGTACAAGCGCATAGCTTCACCAAGCCGTATCTTTCGGGAGAACGATCCCAATGGTCCATCGTTGCCTGTCAATTCGTCTTCAGCCGCCCCATTGTTCGTCCACATACGTGCAAGCAGATTCTGTGTGAGAGCTACATCTAAAAGCACTCCTCCATACAAAGCTACCGCACGATCATCAACTGTTTCCCAAAGGCGTTTTGCTGCACCGGAAAGCTCCCAAGCTTCTGGCTCTGCGTTTAAATAATTTTTTAGAGACGGTGTGTTCATACTGTGCACAAGTTACTACCTGCTATTCATACCATTAGTTACCCAGGTGCACAGCACTGTGCTTCTTAATGCTCTCCGTGGTTAATTGCCTACTTGATCGGCACCGACATTACCTTGCCCGTACCGCGCTCGGTGAACCAGAGCGTGTCGCCTGCGGGCTCGACGCCGGTGGGAGTTTTCAGGCCGTCCTTCAGCACGGTGACGTGTGCCCGGTCGCCGCTGACCGTCAGCGCGGAGACGATGCCGCTGCCGTTTTCCGCAAGGTAGAGCTTGCCGTTCGCGGCGCGCATGCCATCCGGGCCTTTGACGGGCTGGTCCATCCAGATATCTTCCGGCTGGCCGGCTTTGCCGTTCGTCACCGGGATGCGGTAGAGCTTGTTGAAGACCACGCTGTTGATGTAGAGCGTGCCGTCCAGGAAGGTGATGCCGTCAATGCCGCTGAGCAGACGATGGTCGCTGAACAGATCCGCTGATTGCGCGCCAGGTGCCAGCCGATAGATGCGCCCCGGGCCGGTGTCAGAGAGGTAGAGCGCCTTGTCCGGGCCGACCACCATGTCGTTGCAGGTGGTGTTGTCGCCGGGCAGGTCCCACCGGAGTTTGGCCGCGCCGGTCTTCAGGTCCCAACCGCGCAGCGCGGTGTGCCGCCCCGCCGGACGCTCTGCAGCAGCAATGGGGGTAAGCTGGCAGGTCCACAAGGTGTTTGTTGCGCCGTCCGCAAGCACACCGAGGAAGAACGTGCCTGCTGGTTCGCTGGAAACGTCGATGAACTTCTCCGCCGTTGTTGCGCCGGGTTGCACGCGGTACACATATGGCGAACTCGCGCTGCCCACATACAGCACGCCCCCCGGGCCGATTGACATGCTCTCCGGCTGCGATTTCGCGTCCGCGATGAGGATTTCCGCTGCAAAAGTAGAGAGCGAGCAAGCGGCGAGTGCCGAACACGCAACGAGACGGCGGGCAAAGTTAGCGAACATAGTCCACTCCGTGCAGGTTTAGATTGCTACGTGGTGGGCACCAGTATACGGGAGAACGATGACGGACTTAAGTCCTTGCGCACATAAGTAAGGGCCGCTCCGAAGAGCGGCCCTTGTAAAAGCTCTGACGCAAAGAGTCTTGCGATCGCGCCAGCAACGGGGTGGCTATCTCGTGTCGCGCCCCTGTGTCTTTGCGATGATTTCTTCGCTGACCTGCCTGGGTGCTTCTTCGTACTGCTTGAACTCCATGGAGAAGTTGCCGCGGCCCTGGGTTGATCCACGCAGGTTGGTGGCGTAGCCAAACATGGTGCTGAGTGGCACGGTGGCCTTGATGGCCTGCACGCCGCCCACCATCTCCATGCCTTCGATGCGTCCGCGACGGGAGTTCAGGTCGCCAATGACGGTGCCCATGTAGTCCTCCGGGACGGTGACTTCGACCGCCATCACCGGCTCCAGAAGGGTGGGCTTGGCTTTACGCGCAGCCTCCTTGAACGCCATGGAACCGGCGATCTTGAAGGCCATTTCATTCGAGTCCACGTCGTGGTAGCTGCCGTCGTAGAGCGACACCTTAATGTCAACCATCTCGTACCCGGCCAGAACGCCGCCCTGCATGGCCTCCTGGATACCCTGGTCGATGGGCTTGATGTACTCCTTGGGGATCGAGCCGCCCTTTGTGTCGTTCGAGAACTCGTAACCCTTGCCCGGCTCGTTCGGCTCGATGCGAATCTTCGCGTGGCCGTAGTTACCGGAACCACCCGTCTGGCGAATGTACTTGCCTTCTGCCTCGGCGTTGGACTTGATCGTCTCGCGATAGTTCACCTGCGGCTTGCCGACGTTGGCCTCCACCTTGTGCTCGCGCATCATGCGGTCAACGATGATCTCGAGGTGCAGCTCGCCCATGCCGGAGATGATCGTCTGGCCGTTCGTTTGGTCCGTGCGGACGCGGAAGGTTGGATCTTCCTGCGCCAGCTTAGCCAGCGCAAGACCCATCTTTTCCTGGTCGGCCTTTGTCTTCGGCTCTACCGCAACTTCAATGACCGGGTTCGGGAAGTCGATCGACTCGAGAACGATCGGTGCCTTTTCCGTGCAGATGGTATCGCCCGTGACAAGGTTCTTCAGGCCGACGGCGGCGCAGATATCGCCCGCGAGAATCTCATTGATCTCCTCGCGCTTGTTCGCGTGCATCTTCAGCAGGCGGCCGATGCGCTCCGTCTTGCGGGTACGCGGGTTCAGGACAGAATCCCCCGTCTTCAGCGTTCCGGAATAGTTGCGGATAAAGATCAACTGTCCGACAAACGGGTCGGTCATGATTTTGAATCCAAGCGCGGAGAATGGTTCGTTGTCATCCGGCTTACGAATCAGTTCTTTCTCCATATCCTCAGGATCGTGGCCGATCATGGGTGGAATGTCGAGCGGGCTGGGAAGGTATTCCACAACGGCGTCGAGCAGCGTCTGCACACCCTTATTCTTGAAGGACGAACCCATCAGTACCGGAAAGATGTGCATACCGATGGTGGCCTTGCGGATGGCGGCCTTCAGTTCCGGGATGGTTGGCTCTTCGCCTTCCAGGAACTTTTCTAGCAGAACGTCATCTGTCTCCGCCACAGACTCGATGAGCTGATTGCGAAACGCGACTGCCTTCTCCTTCAGGTCTGCGGGGATTTCCTCGATATCGTATTTCGCTCCCATGGTCTCGTCATGCCACAGAATGGCCTTCATCTCCACGAGATCCACAACGCCGGCAAACTTGGCCTCTGCGCCGACAGCCAGCTGCAACATCACGGCTTTTGCGCCGAGACGGTCGCGGATAGTTTGGGTGGCGTACTCCGCGTCGCCCCCGTTCTTATCCATCTTGTTAATGAAGCAGATACGCGGAACCTTGTACTTGGTAGCCTGGCGCCAGACGGTTTCAGACTGCGGTTGCACGCCCGCAACTGCGTCAAAGCAGGCGACGGCACCGTCCAACACGCGCAGTGACCGCTCGACCTCGGCGGTGAAGTCGACGTGGCCGGGTGTGTCGATAATGTTGATACGGATGCCGTTCCATGTGCAGGTGGTGGCGGCGGAGGTGATGGTGATGCCGCGCTCCTGCTCCTGCTCCATCCAATCCATGGTGGCGGTGCCTTCGTGCACTTCGCCGATGCGGTGATTGACGCCGGTATAGAACAGGATGCGCTCGGTGGTAGTGGTCTTGCCGGCATCAATGTGAGCCATGATGCCAATGTTGCGGCACTTATTAAGAGGGATGGTACGGGGCACGGTGAACTTCGTTTCTGCGGAACTCGCTTCCGCGGGCTCTTCGCAGGTTCAGGAGATTATCAGTAACCTGACAACCTCCTGAACCTGACGGTCTAATGACTTGCTTGTCGCAACACTCTAAGAACACAACTACCAGCGATAGTGCGCGAACGCTTTGTTCGCTTCCGCCATGCGGTGTACGTCTTCCTTTTTCTTCATGGCGGCGCCGCGGCCATTCGCAGCATCGAGAAGCTCAGCGGTCAGCTTATCGACCATCCCCTTCTCACCACGGGAGCGACCGTAACTCACCAGCCAGCGGATCGCCAGCGAAGTGCGGCGCTCAGGGTTGACCTCAATGGGCACCTGATAGTTGGCACCGCCCACGCGGCGGCTCTTGACTTCCAGCAGGGGCTTGACGTTTTCGACAGCCTTCTTGAAGAGCGTCAACGCTTCGTCGCCGCCCTTCTGCTCCAAATTGGTCATGCTCTCGTAGAAAATCTTCTGCGCGGTGGACTTCTTGCCGCCCCACATCATGCTGTTAACGAACTTTGTGACCAGCGTCGACCCGTAAATCGGATCCGGCGAAACTTCGCGCTTGGCAACGTGACCTTTTCTTGGCATTGCTTTGTCCCTTCTTCCCCCAGCGCCGTGAACCTCTCAAGCGGCTGGGCTTGATCTTCGTTTCCCGTCGTTCGTTCTCTCTCGCCACTCGGCACAGCTCATCAAACGAGTAAACGTGAGCAACGAGGAGACGGCTTACTACTTCGCAGCAGCCTTTGGCCGCTTCGCGCCGTACTTTGAGCGGCTCTGCTTGCGCTTAGCTACGCCGACGGAGTCCAGCGAGCCACGCACGATATGGTAGCGGACGCCCGGCAGGTCCTTCACACGGCCACCGCGAATCAGCACAATCGAGTGCTCCTGCAGGTTGTGGCCCTCACCTGGGATGTACGACGTAACCTCGATCCCGTTGGTGAGGCGGACGCGCGCGACCTTGCGCAGGGCTGAATTCGGCTTCTTCGGTGTCTGGGTGTACACGCGAGTGCACACGCCGCGACGCTGGGGCGAGCCCTGGAGGGCGGGGCTGGCTGTTTTGTAGTTGGGCGTGGTGCGCCCTTGCTTAACAAGCTGGTGAAACGTAGGCACGGCAACTCCGGATTCTCGGTAACTTTACTCTGGCGTTTTGCGGGAGCGCCGCTCAGGCGCCTGCTGTTGCCCCGGGAATGCGAATCCTGGCTAGGACCGGACATTCACCTGTTCAGGTCACGCTCATTGCCTGCGGACGCAGGCGGGCCTGAAGACTCTGCAACCTCTTTACTCTAACACGGAGATCTGTTGCTAAAGAAGGGCAACCGTATGATCGTCTGTTCAGACGCATCGAACGGGAGTATGCTTCCGCCATGTCTGGCGAACAAACCTATCCGCTCTCGGAAGCCATGAAAGCTCAGGCAGCACTGCGCGCCGCCGCGAACCTGCCGCCCGAGTCGTTTCCGCTCCCCAGCATCATCGGGATGTTC
Source organism: uncultured Terriglobus sp. (assembly GCA_964251045.1). GTDB lineage: Bacteria > Acidobacteriota > Terriglobia > Terriglobales > Acidobacteriaceae > Terriglobus. The sequence continues at coordinate 171,949 of CAXUHI010000001.1, forward strand.
TCGGATGAGATCGAAACCCTGCGCAACCGGGGAATGAGCGATATCGCCATCGCAGAACTGATCGGCAAGAGTTCCAGCATCCGGGTTGACGCAAAAACATTGGCAGAATTGTACGCAACGCCGGAACAGCGTCAACGGTAAGAACGGCTGCCCGCTTGAATAAAGCTGCAGAGATGCTAGGCTGCTCTTCATGCGTTCTGTTCCCTGCCGCCTTGCCGCCTGCCTCGTTACTCTCGCCTCAGCCGTTACAGCGTTGCATCTCAGGGCCCAGCGGCCCGCCTCGGAGACCACCAACGTTTTTACGCCGGAGATGAAGCTGTTTGCCAATGCCGATCCACGCATCGCGGAGTTTGAGCAGAAGCAGCGCTCGGGAACACCCATTCGTGGCATCGGCGCGGTAGAGCTTTCGCCGAATGGTAAGCAGATTGCCTGGATGGTGGCGAGCGCTCCCGCCGCAGGGGAACAAAGTGGACGCGGGCGGCGTGGCGGCGGCATGGAGCTGCACATCAGCAGCACCAGCGCACCCAGCCCGGGCGATCCAGCCGTTACCGCCGGAGACGGTTGCGGTGCATCGGCCCCACGCTGGTCACCCGACGGAGAGACGCTGGCATTTGTGGGGACCTGCGCTGACCACCAGCCGCAGCTGTACCTGCGAGATCACAGCGGCGCAGTCAGGCAGTTGACGCACATCAAGGGAACGATGACGTCGCCCGCCTGGGCTCCGGACGCAAGCAGCATCGCCTTCTTATACGTCGAGAACGCCACCCGCTCCGCAGGCGCTCTCGCCGCCATGAAGCCGCCAGCGGGGATCATCGGCGAGGACGGCGTCGAGGTCCAGTGGGTCGCCGCAGCAAACGCCAAGACGGGTGAACTCAGCATACTGACTCCAAAGACGCTGCACGCCTACGAGTTCGACTGGGCACCGGACAGCAAGCATCTGGCATTCATTGCAGCGAACCCTCCCGGCGAAAACACCTGGTGGATTGCGCAGATGTACACCGTTCCCTGCGGCCAGCCCGAAGCAGCAAAAAGCATCCTGGATCCCAAGACTGCGGGCGGTTCGCTTCACGGACTGCAGATCGCGGTACCGCGCTATTCCACCGACGGCAAGAACATCGCCTTCATCGGCGGGCTCATGAGCGACCAGGGCTCAACCGGCGGCGACATCTACCTGATGGGCGCGGACGGCAGCGGCCTGCAGAACCTGACTCCCGGTCGCAAGGACTCGCCGGTATACCTTGTCTGGACGGACCCGGATCACATCGCCTTCTCGGCTTACCAGTCCGGCAAGCTTCATCTGGGCCTGCTCGGGACCAACAAGCAGGAGATCGTCAGCCCCTTCACTGAGGCGCAGTCCATCAGCAGCGGGCGCGCCGCGTCGTCCTTCTCCTACTCGGCAGCGGCGATGAAGATCGCCTTTACCTCCTCAGGCCCGGATGCGCCGCCAGAGCTTTACATCGGCGGCCCACGTGGAGCGAAAGCAGTGACCAGCCTGAACACGAATGCGACCCGGGCCGCCACCAGGACTGTTTCGCTGGAGTGGGCTAACGAAGGTTTCCATGTCCAGGGCTGGCTCACGCTGCCGGAGAACTACGACCGCAGCAAGCACTATCCCATGATCGTCAGCGTGCACGGTGGCCCTTCGGCGCAGGTCGGTCCTAGCTTCGGCGGCGGTGGCGCAGGCCTCTGGGCGCATTTAGGGTATTTCTATTTCCAACCTAACCCGCGCGGCTCCTTCGGCCAGGGCGAGGCCTTTGTGCAGGCCAACCGCAAGGACTTTGGCTACGGTGATCTACGCGACGTGCTGGCTGGCGTCGACGCGGTGGAGAAACAATACAGCGTCGATGACAAGCGCCTGGGCCTGACGGGATGGAGCTATGGCGGTTTCATGAGCATGTTCGCCATCACCCAAACAAACCGCTTCCGCGCGGCCGTCGCGGGCGCAGGCATCAGCGACTGGCTCAGCTACTACGGCGAGAACAGCATTGACCAGTGGATGGTGCCCTTCTTTGGCGCAACGGTCTACGACGACCCCGCCGTCTACGCGAAAAGCTCCGCCATCAACTTCATCAAGAACGTCACCACGCCGGAGTTGATCCTTGTAGGCGACCGCGATGGCGAGTGCCCTGCTCCGCAAAGCTATGAAATGTGGCACGCGCTTCGAGCGCTCGGCAAGAAGACGGAACTGGTCGTCTATCCGAACGAGGGCCACGGCTTCACAAATCCCGCCCACAACGCCGACCGCACCGCACGCAGCGTCGCCTGGTTCGAAGACAACATGAAGTAAGCGAACTGGTCAGCAGCAGTTCAGTCTGCTAATTGGCGAGCTTGTCTGGCCGCTTTGAGACCGGCGGCAGTGCCTCCAACACGTCCAGCATGGCATCTTCCGACTGCATCAGCGCAGTGCGCACTGCTGCGTCTTCGGCAGCATGTGCCTGGCTGCAGGGTTCCTCACCGCCTGTTGCATGGTTGATCTCGCGATCTTCCGCCATCAGAATCGCTTGACGCACCTGCGCAATGGCATCGGTAACATGCGCCTGCACTTCGGCAAGCTGTGGCAAAGGAGCGGCCATCCGAATCACCTCAACCGTACACATCGGCGCAGCCTGCCGAGGCATGAATGGAAATGCCTGCCGGATGGCAGGCATTGCGTGTGCGGACTTCCAGGTTCGTTCTACTTGCTCGGCTCTACATCCCAGGCGTTCACATCGCGTGCCCAGATATTGCGGAAGCTGATGGGCTCGCTCTTGTCGCCGTGCGCCTGCAGTTTGATGGCCGCAGTCTCATACGCCTTGTAGAACGGCTGACCGACGTACAATGTTTGCCCTTTCAACGCGTAGTGGTCCTCGACCAGCACGCCGTTCAGGAAGACCGTGGCATACGCCGGTGTTTTCACGCTGCCGTCGCTGTTGAAGCGTGGCGCTGTCCAGAGGACGTCGTAGCTAGACCACTCACCGGGCTTGCGCGCGGCATTTGCCAGCGGCACCGCCTGCTTGTACAGGCTACCCACCATGCCATTGGTGTACGTAGGATTGTTGTAGTTGTCCAGTATCTGCAACTCATACCCGGCATCGCCCGGGCCCAGCGAAGCAAGGAAGACACCGCTGTTTCCGCGTGCCTGTCCCTCGCCCGTGATGCTAGCCGGGATTTTCCACTCGAGGTGCAGCTGATAGTCCTTAAACTTGCGCTTCGTTTCGATGTTCCCAGCCCCGCCCTTTTTCACCGTCATCACACCATCGGTGACAGTCCAGTCTGCGGGCGAACCATCCTTTGCCGCAACCCACTGCGAAACGTCTTTTCCATCAAAAAGAACAACCGCGTCCGAGGGCGGCTGTCCCACCACAGATGCAGGCGTTACAACAGGCGGAACCGGCTTGTAGAACTCGGTATCCTCGTGTGTGGGCTTGGATGTGCCAGCAGCGGGAGCGGTCTGCTGTGCGGGAGCGGTCTGCTGTGCGGCAGCGGTCATGGAGGCAAACAGGAATGTGAGGGCGGCGGTGAGCGAAGCAATACGTGCGTGCATCATGGCGAGATGAAGGATACACGGAGTGGGTCACGCTTGACGACACCCGATTGCAAGAACGCCCGTCTCCGTCAGTTACACTGAACCGGAGACATTTTCCGGACACTTTCGTCCCTAGGTAGAGACCGCAGCGCGTGCGCAGTCCGTGTTGCGGGGAGGTTTTCTTTGCGCCGTATCGTGGTCGTGCTGTTCTTCACGTTGTTCGCTGTGCCCGTTGGAGTGTCGCTCTCCGGCTGTGGCAAGACCAACACCAACACCTTCTGCACCGGCTCTGCCGGACCACGCGTGGGCGATGCGCAAAATATCGTCCTCCAGCCGACGGTGGGCGGTCTCAGCATGGGCTTTGGACAGACCGCTACGGTTGCCACCCCTACCGCGACAGATTGTCAGAACAACACCGTTAGCATCGCACGCTTCACGTACAGCACCACCAATCCCACAAGCAGCACAGCCCCTGCAGTCGCGGATGTGAATCCGACGACCGGGGCGCTGTGCGCGGGCACGTGGAACCGCAACACCGCTGGCGGAACGCCGGACTACACGTTCTGCACGCCGGGCACAGTGGGAGGCATTGCTGAACTACAGGCTGCGGGTGGCGGTGCCAACAGCAATAAGGTGTTGGTCTACGTTCATCCCCTCATCACGTCCATCGCGCTGGGAGCGCCCTCAATGGACTGCACGAAGGATCCCGCCACCAACTGCGCGCAGTACACTGCGACCTCGACGACGTCCGCCGCGCCGTACGTGCCGAACACATGCATCTCCTTCGGGCAGAGCCGTCAGCTCGTCGCGCGCTTTTACGCCGGGACTCAGAACATTACCTACTCCGCAGGCCACGCGAATTTTACCGCGCAAACCGGCGGTCTGGTCAGCATTGAGAACACTAGCGGCGTGGCCACGGCTCTGCTGCCTGGCACCACCATCGTCACGGCGACCATTGCAAACTCAACCTCCGCAGCCGGGCTTATTTCCGTGTGCCCACCGAAGACGATCGTGATCAGCACTCCGAATACGGTAAACGGCGGCGTCACCGTGAACCCCAACAACACGGAGCCCATTACGGCGATTGTGACGGATATTAACGGTGTCTCGCTCACCGGACTGCCTTTGACCTTTACCTCCACGACGCCGACGTCTGTTCCTGCCTCGAGCACCGGCATCGCACCGGTGTTCCCAGGGGCGGCGGCCATCAATGCTTTTTGCCTGCCGCCCACCTGCAATCCATCTCCCTACGGCAATGTTGGCCTGCTTGGCACAGGCAAACCCATCAGTTCCAACACCATCCTGCCCACGACGCCCGGCAGCAACAGCACACGGCTTTGGGTAGGCAGCACCGACTCGATC
>CAXUHI010000001.1:176825-214955 GCA_964251045.1 uncultured Terriglobus sp.
CCCCCTCCTTAATCCACGTGTCCCGGGGCCCCGGGCCGCGGGGTGGTGGCGCTGCCCCGACACGACTGCCTTACACGCCGAATTCCATGGTCATCGCGCAGAATGGCGCGGCTATCTACATGGGCTCAGATACAGCCCTGATGACCTACAGTACCGGTTCGAATTCAGTGACCGGTACGAACCTGGCCTTGCAGGGTACCGTTCTGACCGTCTCGCCGGACAGCGCAACCGTGGTCATCAGTGATCCAGCGCGTAAGATCATCACGCTCTACAACACGGCCACACCGGCTGTGGTCACTACCTACAGCGGCGTGGGTACGCGCGCGTCCTATACACCGGACGGCAGCACGCTGTACGTCACCACCACGGACAACCGCCTGCTTGTCTACTCTGCCTTTACCAGCTGGCAAAGCTACGATCTGTCCGCGACGGGAGTCCATGACGTTACCATTGCGGTGCCATCCATTGGAGCGTTCGTGGGCGGTACAACGGCTATCAACGGCCGGTCCTACTGCGCAAACTCCAACGTATCTCCCACAATCTTTTATCCCCAGGCTTCCACCACGCCAGTCCTGCCAGCGATCAGTGACCGGATCACGGCGACCGATGATGGTCTGCACCTTCTGGATGTGCGCCTGTCTGCAAGCGGAGCCACGCCGGTGGTAAACGACGTTACCTTCCCGAATTCAACAGCGAACGACGGAGCCGCCGGCACGCGGACATTTACCAATCGTCTGCCAACGGGCGACTGCCCTGAAAGTGGGGGTCCGCCTGCATTTGGCACGGCTGTTAACACAGCAGTGCTCACTGGCGTCAATGCCGTGACGGTTACCGGAGTCTACGCGTCCACTGACTCAAGTGTCGCGTTCGCCACCTACCTGCCGGTCAACGGTGCCGCAAGTACCGGCACAGTACTGCCTGCATACACGCCTGGACTGGGTGGTACGGGCACGGCATCCAGTGTGAAACTGGCCAGCGGTGCTACTGCTCCTGTCACGGGTGTGTTTTCGTCGGACAACCAGTTCTTCTTCGCGGGAACGTCTGGTGACAATCAGGTGCACGTTGTGACGCGCACTTCACTGACAGACACAAGCCAGATCGCACCCAAGCTGCCCAGCAACACAAACTCCGGTGGAAGTGCGGTGCCCAACCTGCTGGTGCAGTATCCACGCCCGTCCACTAACCTGTTATCCCCCACTATGTCACAGCTAACGGCCCGGCGTGAGTGCCGGGCCTTTCGCTGTCGGACAAAAACGGCTTTATCGCTTCGATTGTCCGCGTGAGAGTGACTTGATCTTCTTCTTGCGCGAACCGCGCGGTGTGGTGCGCGCGGCCTTGGGGGCTGCGTTCTTGCGAGCGGTGCGCTTGGCCGCTTTGCGCTCGTCATGTTCCAGTGCCTTGGTGTTTGCCATGTTTGCGTTGAACTCTTTCTCGGATTTGTGTGCGGGCTGGCTCCTGATCAAAGCCGTTCAAGCTGGGCAAACTTCTCCACCAGCTTTTTCACGCCGTGCCCTTGAAATTGTACCGTGATCTTGGCGTCCGGGCCGTCCCCTTCGCGCTGCGCAATCACGCCCTCGCCATATTTAGGGTGCCGCACACGGCTTCCACGCCGCAGATCCGTCGCTCCTGACTGTTCGGGGATGTCCATCTTTGGACGTGTCAACTTCCCGCTACCCCCAAAAAACGTTGCAATGTTGTCGATCGAGTCCGGCTTCTTCGCTCCGTTCAAACCAGGCTTTTTTGAGGCGCCGAACTGCAGACCATAGTTGTTGCGCGGACGCTGCGGTGGTGCGGCACCGCTCTGGTCTTCATCCTCATAACTGTAGTGGCGGTCGCCATCCCCGTCGTCGCGCTTCTTACCCCAGACGTTACCGGTTCCGAAACGCGATGTGCCATAGCCATATTCACTGCGGAACGCCGGGCGCTCCGCCGGTGAGCCAAGATCCTCCACCAGCGCTGACGGAATCTCTTCCAGGAACCGCGACGCCACGCTGGCATCCGGCGTATCGCTGCCGTAGCGGCGGCGATAGCGTGCGCGCGACAGCACCAGCGTATCCATCGCACGCGTCATGCCCACATAGCAGAGGCGGCGCTCTTCCTCCAGTCCGGCGGGGTCCTGCATCGTTCGCGAACTCGGAAATAACCCCTCCTCCATGCCGCAGAGGAACACCAGCGGAAACTCCAGACCCTTGGCTGCGTGCAGCGTCATCAGGGTGACGCGTGCGTCCATGTTGATGCCATCGGCGTCACTCACCAGCGCCGCATGGTCGAGAAAATCCGCCAAGGTTTCACCACGTTCCTGCGCATCCTGCGCGGCGTTGGCCAGTTCCTTCAGATTTTCTATGCGGCTGAAGGCTTCCGGCGTGCCCTCGGCTTCCAGCGCCTTGATGTAGCCGCTGCGATCGTTCAGGAACTTGATCAGTTCCGGCAGGGTGGCAGGATCGCCAGGCGCACGAAAGCCGTCAATGCGGGCAGATGGAACCGGCTGTTCTGCGCTGAACTCGACAATGGGAGCGCCCTTGGCCCGCATCTCCGCAAACACATCGGCTGTGCTCTTCGTGCGAACTTGCTGGTTGTTAGCCTCAAACGGATTGAACGACCTGGCAGTACCCGCTGACTGCAAGCCTGATCCAGGCTGCGCCGGAAACGCTATCACATCAGCGCTGGCAGCAAGCGAGAGCGGCTCGTCGCGAAAGGTGAAGTCAAAGCCGGTGTCGTCCTCATTCGCATCCATGTCATCAACACTGGCGTTTTCCGGTGCAAGCGTGCTGCGCTCCTCGCTTGGCCCAAAATCGAAGCCGAAGTTAAAGCTTGTGTCGAAGCTGGTATCTTCCGCGATGTGCCCGGCAGAGGCGTTCTCTTCCGCACCGGTGAATTCGGCTGAGGCGTCACCGCTTGCCAGTCCAGCGTCGGTGGCCAATGCATCCCCAAAGCCCGGGCCCAGCATGGCACGCGCATCCAGGATGATGCGCTGAAAACCCTGCAATGCGGTCAGTGCGCGTGCCGGCAGCAGTTGTTCCGCAAGGGCGCGACCAATCGCATCCCATGTGCTTAGTCCGGTGGTCAGCGCAATCCGTTCCAGCACTTCCAGCGTCGTCTTCCCGATGCCACGCGCGGGCGAGTTGACGACGCGATTCAGCGCGACTGAATCATGTGGGTTCTGCACCAGTTTCAGATAGCTCAGCAGGTCCTTAACCTCCGCGCGCTCATAGAAGCTGAATCCGCCGACCATGTGATACTGGATGGAGTAGCGCCGCAGCGCCTCTTCCACCAGCCGCGACTGCGAGTTGGTGCGGTACAGCACGGCGCACTTCGGCGTTTCGCCGCTTTGCCCTGCTGCACGGAAATACGCCTGCACGCGGTCCGCGATGAACAGCGCTTCATTTTCTCCGTCAGGCGCCTCGTAGTACCCGATGAGCGAACCACCCTCGCGCGTGGTGAAGAGCTGCTTGCCCTTGCGCTGCGTGTTGTTGCGCACCACCGCACCCGCACCCTCCAGGATGATCTGCGTGGAACGGTAGTTCTGTTCCAGCCGGATCACCTTCGTGCCGGAGAAATCCTTCTCGAAATCAAGGATGTTCTTGATATCCGCGCCGCGCCAGCTGTAGATTGACTGGTCCTCATCGCCCACCACGCAGACATTGCCATGCGCCCCGCTCAACAGCCGCATCAGCTCATACTGCGGCCGATTGGTATCCTGGTACTCGTCGATCAGCAGGTATTTGTAGCGCCGTTGATACTTCTCGCGCGTCTCGCCACTGGACTTCAGCAGACGCACCGTCTCCAGCAGGAGGTCGTCGAAGTCTAGGGCGTTGTTCTTCGCGAGCTCGTCTTTGTAGATCTTGAAGATGTGCGCGATGCGCTCTTCCAGCGGATTGGTCGAGGCAAGGAAATACTCCTGCGGATCGATCATGTGATTCTTGGCCCAGGAGATGCGTCCAAGCGCGACACGCGGCTTCAACTGCTTGTCATCCACACCAAGCCGCTTCAACGCCTGCTTCACGATGGCCTGCTGGTCGGATTCATCGTAGATGGCAAAGCTCTTTGTCAGCCCCTGTCCATTCACACGCAACGCTTCGATATCGCGGCGAAGAATGCGGACACACAAGGAATGAAAGGTGCTGATCAGCGGACGCGCAAGCGATGTGTGGCCGATGAGCTTGTCCACACGCTCGCCCATCTCTTTGGCCGCTTTGTTGGTAAAAGTCACCGCAAGGATCGCATCGGGCGCGACGCCGCGCTCCTCAATCAGGTAGGCAATACGGTGCGTAATGACGCGTGTCTTACCAGACCCGGCACCGGCCAGCAGAAGCACCGGGCCATCTACCGTCAGCACGCCCTCGCGCTGTTGCGGGTTCATTTGTTCGAGCAGGCGGGACACGGCGGAGAACTCCAGGTATCTCTAGTTTACCCGTGCCGTCCTGTGCTTACTCCACAACGCCGCCCGCGTTTTCAGGCGTCACCTTGACCACATTGGCACGGCAACTACGCAGGTTTTGGCAGGCGATCGGCTTGCCTTCTTTGCTGAAACACGCCTCTATTGCGGTCAGGGTATTCCGCCCGCAGGACAATACAAAGCTGCCCTCCGGAAATGCCGCATTCGCTTTGTAGAACATGCCCAGGATCTCCTCTGGGCGCAGCATGACCTCATGGTCCAGCCGCTTGAACAGCGGCGGAAATTCTACCGAGGAATACGCCTGCCGAGCCGTGGCAAAGAACGCCTCGGGTGACAGTGCTGTGCAAGTGCCGTGCTTCGCCCATTCGTGCTTCAGCAGCGGCAGACTGGGCGTCATGTCCAGGTTCCGCTCCGGATGCACTGGGCCGGGCCGCTCGGCACAGGACGCCGGGTACGTGCCATCGAAGTTCTGCGGCCACAACCCATGCAGCACAAACGTGTGCGGCGTCGCACACTCCTCGCTGCCCTTTTCCGCCTGTTCCGCAGGTGACAGCGTACGCAAGGTCGAGCAGAACTCCGGTGCCCACGACAGGTTCAACACGTAATAGTCAAACTGCCCCGGCGCTGATTTGATCTCCTGCGCTTTGCAACGGCAGGATGCAGCAAAGACAAAGATCACGAGTAGTGTGGATATCCGTCGCATCATCATCATTCTCGCACTCGTGACAGCGCAGAAGAAGGTACGCACACACAGCTTTGTATGAACGCAAAAAGAAAACTCGTGTGTCCCAGAGGTTTTCATGGAACGTAGACCTTTCCGCTGCGTATATCCCAGTGCGCGACGATGTTTCAACTGCAGTGAGACCTCGCCCAGCTACTAAGCCGTTAGGAGTTCGTCTCATGTTTCGTCTCATCGCCTCCGCCCTTGTTCTGGCAACCAGCTTGTCCGTTCCCGCAACGTCGCACGCCTCCATGTTCGGTGGCCACGCCGGCAGCACATCCACGGCCAAAGTCAAGATGGTCAAGATGACGCTGCGTAACCGCACCGCCGCGCCCATGAACCTCATGATCGAAGACAAACCCATCACCATCGCTGCCAATGGTGAATACGAGTTGAAGGCCGCCGAAGGAACGCATGTCTACGGCGAGGACAAGAGCGTCAAGCTCTTGGTCACGCGCGACCTGGACGGCACCGCCTGCTCCTTCCGGTAAACTCGGCTTGACCACATCGCCGTACAGACAAACGGGTCCCACTTTTACTGCGCAGCGGTCAAGGTGGGCTCGTCACCTCAGCCTGTAGAAGGCGGTGCTAGCATCGCATATGCCGTCCCTAGCGCCTCCTTTACTGGTAGCTGAACACCTCTCCAAAAGATACGGCAGCACCACAGTCGTGGAGGATGTCACCCTGGACATCGCGCGCGGCGAAATCCTCGGCCTGGTGGGTGAAAGCGGCAGCGGCAAGAGCACCGTTGCACGCATGGTGCTCCGGCTGCTGCAGCCCACTGCCGGAACTGTTCACTTCGAGGGCGTGGATGTGCTTGCCGCAACCACCACCAGCATGCGTGCCTTGCGCCGCCGCATGGGTATTGTCTTTCAGGACCCCTATGCAGCGTTGAACCCGCGCATGACTGTGCGCGCCATCCTTGCTGAACCCTTTGCCATCCACGATCGCGCTGTCTACCGCAGCCCTGGACTAGACCTAAAGCTTATCGCCATGCTTGAGGAGGTAGGCCTTGATGCCTCCGCCCTGCCGCGCTATCCGCACGCCTTCAGCGGAGGCCAGCGGCAACGCATTAACATTGCGCGCGCCCTTGCACTGCAACCTGAGTTCCTCGTACTCGATGAGCCGGTAAGCGCACTCGACGTGTCGGTCGGCGCGCAGGTCATCAATCTCTTGAGAGACCTGCAACGCAGCCGGGAACTAACCTGCCTTTTCATCTCGCATTCCATGCCATTGGTGCGCTACCTGTGCGACCGCATCGCCGTGATGCAGCGCGGCCGCATCGTGGAATCTGGCGAGGCAGTGACGCTCTGCATCCGCCCGGGAGAGCCGTATACACGACAGCTGATCTCTGCCACGCCTGAGCTCACCGCCAGCGCCCCCTGATGCGGTTGCGTGTGTCCTGCAGGCGGTCCTGCGTTCTCTCGATAGAATCAGAAGAAGAGGTGACACGTGAGTCACGAAGGCATACGCATGGTCGGCCGCGAAGAACACGAGCGTGCCGTACGTGCCGAACGTCCATTAGCTCCACACGCTGTCACGCCCGCCAAAGTACGCATCGCGCTTACGGAAGGTACAGGCATTGAGATCATCTGGAAAGACGGACATCACTCGCACTGGAACTTTCCATACCTGCGCGACGCGTGCCCCTGCGCCACCTGCCATGAAGAGCGTGAAAAATCCGGTCGCGCGCCCGGTGTGCCAAAGTCCGTGCCGCAACAGATTTTCCCTATGTACACACCACCTGCGCGTCCGGTCGAAGTTCTGCCGGTAGGCCGCTACGCCATGAAATTCAGGTGGGCTGATGGACACGAAAGTGGCATCTACTCGTGGGAGTTCCTGCGGCGTTTAGATGAAAACGCACCAACTCGCCCCTAAGGAGATTTCATGCTGCTTGCACCGCCCGACACAGCGCTCGAGTCGCTACAAACCCGTATCGAGCCGCTGTACAAGAAGCTGGCTGCACACCCGCTCTACCGCTCGTGTACACGCATTGAAGATCTGCACCTGTTCATGCAGTCGCATGTCTTTGCGGTCTGGGACTTCATGAGCCTGCTCAAGGCGTTGCAGCGGCAACTGACCTGTGTTGACGTCCCGTGGCTGCCCAGCCGTACGCCGGAAAGCCGTCATCTCGTAAACGAGATCGTGTTGGGTGAAGAGAGTGACGTGTACCAGGGCATGCACGCCAGCCACTTCGAGTTCTACCGTCTGGCCATGCAGCAATGCGGAGCTTCAACATCGCGCGTTGACAACATGATCAGCTTGCTGCAGCAGGGTTCGCAAGTCGCCTTCGCCATGCAGCAGGCCGGCGCTCCCCGGGAGGCAGTTGCATTTGTGTCGGACACGTTCTCGCTGATCGACAGTGGAAAAACCCACGTGATCGCGTCGGCTTTTACCTTTGGGCGTGAAGATCTGATCCCCGACATGTTCAAAGGTCTCATTCGCGAGATGAATCGGGAATTGGCGGGAGATCTCTCAACGTTTCTCTGGTACCTGGACCGCCATGTCGAAGTAGATGGTGAAGAACATGGCCCGATGGCCCTGCGCATGGTCTCGGATGTGTGCGGCGATGATGAGAATAAGTGGGCAGAAGCTGAACACGCCGCAGTCTTCGCACTAGAGTCCCGTCTGCGTTTATGGGACGGCATTCACTGTCGCATCGCGGCTCCGCGATGACAGGATTCTTCCACATTCTGCTGTTCGGGACCGTCGCATTGCACTAGTCGATGGGTTCGCTCTCTGCATACGCCTGATTGGCAACCAACAGCTCCGTCGCGTCCAGCGTATCCACATTGCGCAGCCGCGGAAAGAAGACGCTCCACAGTCCGGTTACTATCAACGACCCAATGCCGCCGTAGACCACAGCGCGCACGGTGCCAAACCAGTGCGCGGTCAAGCCGCTCTCGAACTCGCCAAACTCGTTTGAAGCGCCAAGAAAGAGCCAATTGATAGCGGACACGCGGCCACGCATCTCCGGTGGTGTGCCCAGTTGCAGAATCGTTTGGCGGATGATCACGGACACATTGTCGCTGGCTCCGATCACAAGGAGTGCCGCCAGCGAGAGCGGCAGGGAGTTGGAGAGTCCAAAGACAACGGTCGCAGCCCCGAAGGCCGCAACCCCCACCAGCATCAGTTTGCCCGCGCGATGACGTATCGGCCGGCGCGCCAGCACGACGGACGTGCAGAGAGCACCGACGGCAGGAGCAGCCCGCAGCATGCCCAATCCACGCGGCCCGGCGTGCAGGATGTCCGTTGCAAAGACCGGCATCAATGAGACCGCGCCGCCGAGTAGAACAGCAAACATGTCCAGTGAAATCGATCCAAGCAGCAGCTTTGCACGCCGCACGTAACGTCCACCGGCAAAAACCGTAGACAGGCTGAAGCCTCTCTTCTCCACTATCTCGGCGCGAGGCCGCAAGGTACTGACGAGCAAGACGAACGTGATCATCGTGATCAAGGTCACCACGTACACCAACGGGGCTCCCGACCAGCGCTCCACAGCGTGCGGCAGGCTGATCGTAAACAGCAGGCCTCCAACCGCCGGTCCCATGATGTTGGCTGTCTGGAAGATCGCCGATCCCCAGGTCATGGCATTGACAAATGCCCCCTTGGGAACCAGTTGCGGCTGAATCGCAGAGCTCGCGGGTCCTGAAAACGCCCGTCCACCGCCGATCAAGAACAGTACGGCGTAAATCCAGAAGACACGCGACACCCCAAAAAGCGAGAAGTAGAGCAACAGCGCGGTACAGAGGGCCTGCACGATATAACACACGATGATGACGGTCTTACGTTCGTAGCGGTCCGCAACATGCCCAGCGGGTAGAACGAAAACGATGCCCGGCAGGAAGAGTGCAAGGCCGGTGTAGCCAAGAAACAGCGGTGAGTGGGTGATCTGGTAGATCTGCCATGCCACGGCTAACGACTGCGCTTCCGCACCAAGAATCACCAGGAGCCGCGCAATCTGATACCGCCGGAAGTTGCGCGACGAAAAGGCCGCTCCCTCAATACCGTCTGAATCCAGCGGACGTTTAGGAGCAGGTGGCGCGCTTGCCTGTGCGGCGGATGTCATTCTTGATTCTATGGTGACACAGGGAGACGTCGGTTGTGGCGCTCAGATCTACTGCGTGAGGTAACTGTCGTATTGCGACTCGATCACGCCCGTGTTCCGAGCTAGCTGCAACTTTGAAGTATTAAATTGGAACAACGCGGAAACAAGCTGTGCCTGCGCATTGGCCAGCGTTGCCTCTGCCTGGACCACGGGCAGATTGTCGTCGATTCCCGCGCGATACCGTTGACGCGAATCGCTCAAGGCGTCGGCAGCAAGATTCACATTACTCGTGGCGTCACGCACCAGAACGCTGGCTGTGTTCACGTCCAGCATGGAGGCGCGTATCTGCTGCTCAATGTCAGAGCGCAAGCTGGCGATCTCGGAGCGGAGAGACACCAGTTGCGCATCGGCCACTTCACGGTCGCCGCGGATGCGGGCTTCCAGGAAGATGGGGAAATCCAACCCGCCCTGCGCTGTAAAGACGCCATGGTACAGGCCTTCAGTCTGCCCCAGAATGCCGTAAAAGCCGTTGATCTTAACTACTGGCAGGCGCTCGTAGGCAATGGCTCGCCGTTCCAGTTCCGCCGTGCGCAGTTGTGCCTGCAAAGAGAGCAGGTCTTTACGCCGTTTGTAGCCCACTTGCCTGGCTGTCTCCAGCGGCAACATCTCCAACTCGCGGTATGGAACAGCGTCTGTCAACAGAAGTGGCTGATCCGCAGCCAGTCCGATTAGCCGGTTCAACTGAACCTTATCTTTCTCAAACTGGGAGGTGTCCGCAATCAACTCCTGCTCGCGGTTCTGCCGCTCGACACGCGCCCGGATCAGGTCCAAGTTCGTCCCGGTTCCCGCATCCTTGAAGGCCTGCGATTGACGCTCCAGTTCCTGGTCGCTTGCCAACTGTGATTGCGCATTGACAATGGACGCAGTGTCCGCAAGCACCCGCAGGTACTGGCTGGCCACATTTTGCACCACCGTCGCGCGGTCCAGCAGTGCATTCCATCGGTAGGCCTCTGCGACCGTGCGCGATGCGCGATACACCTCAAGCGCCGGAAGATTGAAGACCTGCTGATTCAGACTCAAACGCGCGCTTGTGGTATCCACCTTTACGATGGTGTTCAACACAAAACCAGGTGGCAGCAAAGGCGCGATGATCTTGGGCTGAAATCCCATCGCCGCAAGGTTGATCTCCTGCGTGCTGCTGTCCGCTGAGGCAGTAAGGGTGGGAATCAGGGCATTGACGGCGGTAAGCTGAAACCCCTGCACAATCCTCTGGCTCTGAGCATCCACCGTGGTCACCAGGCTGCGCTCCAGCCCCAGACGCACGGCATCATCCAAGGAGAGCGGTAGTGGTTGCGTGGTCGCCACGGGAACTATGACACCGTCGCCAAGATTGCGTCCGGGTGCCCTTGCCAGCAATGCCACGGCAGAGGCAGAGGCCCCCTGCGGTACGGGTGCCTCAGGCAGACTCAGTGCATCGTCAACAGGGGGCTGCTTTAAGGGTGCCGGTGCGACGCTGATGGCAGGCGTTTCAGGCGGCGCAACTGGTTGCGGGGGTGGGCCGACCTGAGCGGACATGCCAAGCGCGGCGTACGCGGCAATGGCAATTAAAGCCGCCCTTTCTGCTCTCAATTCCACGCGTGCATTGTGCAACGGAATGCTTCCCTTCGTTCGTGTTGGATTATCGGAACGCAGAGACGGTTGCGAAAACTTTGCCTGCTTGCGTGGCCTTTGCCAACTCCTCGACCACAACCGCAGTGTGCCGCGCCCTTCGGTCGTCCAAAACGTCATAGAATGAGACCACCACCATGGAGACGCGCGGAGTTCAAATGCAGAAACGTTGCACCCTTGTCGTGACCCTGATTGCCGCAGGCCTTACGCTTTGGCATCCCTCTCAGGTACAAGCCCAATTTGCCGGCACTGCGGACCCCAGCACCTTCCGCGACACTTCCATGCTGAAGCCTCCCGCAGGGCAGAAGGTTGCCGTTATCGAGTTTTTCGACCTGGAGTGCCCTGCATGCCGTAACGCGTACCCGATCGTGCAGCAGGCTGCCTCGCAATACCATGTGCCCGTCGTACACTATGATTTTCCGCTCAGCATGCACGTCTGGAGCAAGGACGCGGCCATTTTTGCCCGCTACCTTCAAGACAAAGTGAACCCTTCGCTGGCTGAGGAATACCGCAAGGACGTCTTTCGGCAGCAGCCTGCTATCGCCAGCAAGGACGACCTGCAGCAATACACTCGGCGCTGGATGACCCAGCATGGTCAGACGATGCCCTTCGTTGTCGACCCAGGCGGTAAGCTGGCGGCGGAGGTGCATGCAGACTACTCTCTGGGGGAGCGCCTAAATGTGACACGCACACCTACCATCGTGGTGGCAACCGCCTCAAAATGGCAAATCGTCTCCGGCAGCGAGTCCGGCTCCAATGACGTGAACCGGATCTTCAGCATGCTGGACGCTGCACAGAAGCAATCTGGTGGGAGTCCCGTGGCCAGCGGACGGACGCCTGCCAAGGCAAAGTAGCGACGGACCACGGGCCATCCGCCGCTCGTTCTAGGCGTGTTAGCGGCAATGCTCTACCGTCTTGTGGAGCCCTGTGTTTGAGTGCAGCCAGTTTAACGTCTCATCTGGCTACTTGGACGACGCTGCGTCTGCCTTATCCTGAGCTTTTGCAGCGTCCTTAACCTTGTCACTCTTCAACGCCTTAGTCTCTTTCTTATCTGCCTTCGCCTGCGCCTTCTCGGCTTTGCGGTCCTGCTTCGTCTGCTGAACTGCATCCTTGCGAGCCTGCTCGTTGCTTTGCGCAATGATTGCCATGGGAGCGATAAGAACGAACGCACAGATAAGAACGGACAGCTTTTTCATGGAGAGATCCTTTCTGATGTCTAGTTGCTGGGCGGTGCTTGACGATGTCTGTTACGTGGGGTGCTCTGTGTCGTACTGTTGCCTGAGACTGTGGGTGTTGCTGCGTTCCCTGTCGATTTCGAACTGCGCGCGCTTTGCCCTGCTTGCTGCAACTTACTTACCTGACCGCCCGGAACAGGGCTCTGTGCCGCGTCTGCAATGTTTGGCGTTTTCTGCCCGACGGGCATGGCGGGGGCAGGCGAGGGTGCCGTCGGAGCCGGAGACGTTTGCTCCGGTAGAGTTCCCGGGGCGACCGGCAAAGGGGGCGAACCCGGTGTCACCGGTGAGGCAGATGTAGGCGGCATGCCCGGAGGTAACGGCTGCGCGGGCGAACTGGACGTCTGAGCCATTCCAACGCCTGTGCTCAAGGCGACGGCTGCCGCAGACCCTAGGATCAAAGACCTCATAGATCACCCTTATTCGTGAGATGCACACGCCCACCGAAGCACAACGCAGCCGACTTGTGGAACCAAGTCACTGACTGGCGGCAGCCTTCTGAGCCTTGTCTTCCTGCTTTAGCGCCTTCCGCTGCGCCTTGTCGGACTTGGCCTGCGCCTTGCTGGACTTCTCCTGCTTCTTCAACTCTTTCTGCTGATCCTTGCTGGAGATAGTGGCAGGCGCTTGAGGTGTTGCTGTAGTGGACTGGGTTGTCGTTATGGTGCTTTGGGGAGCGCTCTGGGCTACGCAAGCCGTACTTAAAAGAAGAGCGGCTAAGCTGAACGTCGAAAGTATCGCGAGTCTCATACTCCATCTCCTTCGCATTTCTTCAGATGCGAAAGATCGTCCCGCGGCATATAAGCCCTATTGAATCTGAACGAGATCACCATGTCCGCCGTGTGCAGCCGGCGGCGCTGCTTCAGGGTGTTGCGGCGCACGCCAGTGGTCGATGTAGCTGACCTGGTGCACGCAAGAGATGGTGCAGCTCGGAGCGCATCCTTTTTCGGTCAGAAACTCGCGCTGCACATCGGCCGTCGTGTATCCGGCCAACGGAACTCCTGGGTATCCCCGCTGCTGCGAGCAGTAGTGCACCAATCCGTTTTCACAGACGTAGAGGTATCGCCCGCCCGCACGGCAACGCCACGCGTTCGGCATGCCGTTGGCTATCGCTTGCTGAAAGTGGTTAAACCTAGAGTAGGATCGCCTCGTCAGCGCGCGCACCCGCTCCCACACAGCGCGCTCTTCGCCACGCAGTGGCTTCAACTGCCCGCTGCCGTCATGAATAATGCCGATCGTCGAAGAAAATCCAAGGCTTAGCGCCCGCGAAGAGACCGTAAACGCATCCTCTGGGTTGGCGATACCACCACCCACCACCGAATTGATATTTACGTGGAAGTCGGCATGCTCCGCCAGCCATAGCAGCCGCTGATCCAATACCTTCAAACTCTTCTTTGACACTGCGTCCGGCATGACGTTGTCGATCGAAATCTGCAGGTGATCCAGCCCTGCGCGGTTAAGCCGCTCGATCCTCTCTCTATTGAGGAGATAGCCATTCGTGATCATCCCGGCCATGGCACCTGTCGCGCGGATTCGCGCGATGACTTGGTCCAGTTCAGGATGGAGCAGCGGCTCACCACCGGAGATCGTGATCACAGAGGTACGGAGGCGCCCAAGGTCGTCGATGCGTCGCAGCATCTCATCCACCGGCGTGGGCGCGGAGTGGTCATCGTACTCGTTGCAATAGGTGCACGCAAGATTGCAGCGGCGCATGGGCACAATCTGCGCCATGTAGGGATGTCCCGTGGACAGGAGTGCCCATCCGATGCTGCGCAACTCGCGCACTCTGCGTGTTACCGCCTTCCAGCGCCGCCGCAACGGCATAGGTCGGTGGCCAGGCTTCAACTCCAGCGCGGGATGTGCGACAGCGGCGGTGGACATGCTCCACGTAGTGTACCGCGACACGCCCGCGCACCCGCAACAGACACCGGCAGTGAGGCTGCTCATACACTGACTAGATGGAACTACTTGCACTCTTAAAGCGGCTTGCACCATTGCTGGGCCGCGTCGTCCCCATGCTGGAGATGTTCGTTGCGACCCGCGGAACAGCGCACGCAGCTACAGACGCCATGGAGAGCCTCGCCGCAGACATGGCTCAGCTGAAAGAGAAACAGGGCGACGCAGCCAGGCGCCACGACGCTCTTTCCGTAAGCCTTGCTGAGCAATCCACCACGCTCAGTACGCTGCAGCAGGACATCCGCCACGTTCGAGAGGCGGACGAGCGCGGAGCGGCCAGGCTACTGGAGCTTGAGACCCAGGTCTCCGCGCTGACAAGGTCCGCTCGATCCGTGAAACAGCTCTTGCTCGCCGTGCTTGCCGTCTGCTTTGTTCTGCTGGCACTGCTCTTGGCCTTGCTTTTGCGTCACACGCAATAGTTCGTAGACCCTGCACGCCTTCGGCGTAGTCTAAAAAATATGGGAATCACGCGGGAACAGG
Organism: uncultured Terriglobus sp.; assembly: GCA_964251045.1. GTDB lineage: Bacteria > Acidobacteriota > Terriglobia > Terriglobales > Acidobacteriaceae > Terriglobus. The sequence continues at coordinate 191,324 of CAXUHI010000001.1, forward strand.
CGCTGGACTGCTTCGCCTCGGACGATTTGATCGGCATCGGCATGGAGGCGGACGCGGTACGCCGCCGTCTCCATCCCGAGGGCGTGGTCAGCTACATTATCGACCGGAATATCAACTACACAAATTTCTGCACGGAGTACTGCACCTTTTGTGCCTTTTACCGCCCACTTAAAGGCAAGATGGCCAGCGAAGGATACATCCTCGACTTTGAAACGATCTACTCGAAGATCGCTGAAACGGAAGAGATGGGAGGCACCGGCGTGCTTATGCAGGGCGGCATCCACCCTGACCTGAAGATCGAGTGGTTTGAGACTCTGTTTCGCGGCATCAAGCAGCGCTTCCCGGGCATCTGGCTACACTGCCTCTCCGCAAGTGAAATTCTCGCGATCGCCGAGTATAGCGAGCTCTCCTTGCGCGACACCATCCTGCGCCTGCGCGATGCCGGCCTTCAATCGATTCCTGGTGGCGGCGCAGAGATCCTGGATGACGACGTTCGCAAGCGCATCGCACGCCTGAAATGCCGCACACAGGATTGGGTAAACGTGCACCGCACCGCACACGAACTTGGCATGCGCACCACCGCTACCATGATGTTTGGGGTGGGCGAGACCATGGAGCAGCGCGTGAACCATTTCGAAGTCGTACGCCAACTGCAGGAAGAGACAGGGGGGTTTACAGCGTTTATTCCGTGGAGCTTCCAGCCCAACAACACAGCGCTGGGTGGCCGGGGATGGGACGAAGCCACTTCCGTCGAGTACCTGAAGACTCTCGCTATCGCGCGCATGTATCTGGACACCATCGAAAATGTGCAGAGCAGCTGGGTCACGCAGGGTTTGAAGGTCTTGCAAATGGGCCTGCGCTTCGGCGGGAATGACGTTGGCTCCGTCATGCTAGAAGAGAACGTGGTCAAGGCTGCCGGCACCGCCAACTGCACCACGGAAGAGGAACTGCGCCGCGTCATCCGCGACGCAGGTTTCAAGCCGGTGCAGCGAGACACCCTTTATCGGACGATGTTTTTAAACTGATTCGCAGATCGTAAAGCCAGTAAGCGTGGCTGTTGGCATGCTTAGATGGATACGCAACAACAATGCGCGGCCATTGGGCCGATTACCTGCGTTCCTATGATTCTTCTGGCCTGCCGCATCCAAGGAGAGCAACGTGGGAACTGCAGACCGCCTATATCACCGCTGAGGAGGTCACCAACGGAGGCAGACGCTCACGGTATCTCCACATGAGTTGCAACAGGTCCTTGGCGGCCCAGTAGCGCGGACCGTAGCGTTTGGGCTCATGCAGAACGCGGAAGAGCCAGCCCAGGTAGAGGTGATCTGCCCAGACCGGGATATGCACCTGGTCTCCAGAGAGGAAAGCGATCGCCGCTCCGATGCAGTGAATACCGGGGCGATAGCTGAGGTTTCTCGCAAGATACAATCCAAGGCGCTCCTGCGTGCCGCCACCGATCGTCACCACGATATGTGTAGGGTGCAGCCGTTCCACCATGGCGAGCAGGTCAGAGTCCACGAGCTCTGTCCCGTCTGCCTTGCCATACATGGGTGCCATGTATACGTGAGTCTCTGGTACCTGCACGCCAGCATCGGCCAGGTATTTGAGGTTTAGCTCAGCACTGCGCTTCCCCGCCATAACCCACAGAGTCGACTCACTGCCCCGGACTTCCGGACGCGTCAGCAGATCACGCATGTATTCCAGGCCGGAGACGCGGCTTAGAGCGTGTCTTTGCAGTAGCTTCCATAACAGCACCATGTAGGCGCTATCCGGGATCACCACGTCGGCCGTCAGCAGAGCTTCACGGTACGCGGGTTGTGTCTGCAGGTCCTTCAGCGCGGGAGCGGCCGGCACTACCAGCAGACCGCCACGGAGCATCCGATCGACGGCTTGCTCCACTGTCCCGGTGAAAAACCGGATTCCCAGGATCGTGACAGTCTCTTGTTCAGCGCTCTCCACCGGAATCAGTGAGCGCCGACCAGGGAATGAGCCAGCATCTCCTGCTCAATCCATTGATATGTCTTTTCCATACCGTCCCGCAGCTTTATGCTTGGCTCCCAGCCGAGTTTTTCCATGATCAATGTATTGTCGCTGTTGCGACCGTTCACTCCCTTGGGCGCACTCAGGTTATAGCTGCGCTTCAGCTTGATACCCGCGATGTCTTCTACGATGTCCACAAGCTGGTTGATCGTGACCAACTCACTGGAACCAAGATTCAGAGGCTCGAGGATGTCGCTTTCGGCAATCATTTGGGTGCCTTTGACACAATCATCGATGTACATGAAGGACCGGGTCTGCTTACCGTCGCCCCAGATTTCTATGTCGTGCTTACCGCTGTGCTTGGCCTCCAGCACCTTGCGGCACATGGCTGCTGGCGCCTTCTCACGTCCGCCTGCCCACGTACCAAACGGCCCGTATACGTTGTGGTAACGCGCAATGCGCGTCTCAAGGCCGAAGTCCTCATAGAAATGTCGGCACATCCGCTCTGTGAACAGTTTCTCCCAGCCGTAGCCGTCCTCAGGCAGAGCTGGATACGCGTCCTCTTCCTTCAACGCCACCACTTCCGGCGTTTTCTGCTTGTCGCCGTTGTAGACGCACGCGGACGAGGAGAAAAAGAAGCGCTTCAGCCCTGCATCCTTGGCCGCCATCAACAGGTGCGTGCCCGTGAGCACACTCAACATGCACAGCGCTTTGTTGTTCTCAATGAAACCCATGCCGCCCATGTCCGCCGCAAGATCGAAGCAGACCGTTGCATCTTCCAGCGCGATGCGGCAGTTGGACAGGTCTTTCAAGTCCAACGATAGGCTTTGCAGTGCGTGGCCTTCATGTACCTGGTACCACTCATCCAGAGGCTTTACATCGACAGCACCAACCACGTTAAAGCCCTGATCCAGAAAGCTCCTGACGAGATGGCCGCCGATAAAACCACCTGCTCCGGCTACAACGATCCGTTCCTGCTTCAGGTCCAATCCGGGCCTCACTTTCTCTCTACGATGTTTTTGGGGTGATCTCTGCAAAGCGTCGGGATATGGGTTTAGTGTCCGGGAGCCGCTGCCTTTAGTCAAGCGTGAGAGGTGCTGCCTGGATTCAGAATGGGCCGTTCGTGGACGGATTTACAGTAGGTTCATGCGGCACAGGACGACCATCAGTGCAGTGGTCCTGCTTACGGTCTTTGTCGTGGGTGCGGTGCTCGCGCCGTGGCTTGCGCCGTTTGACCCTGCGTCTTTGCACTTGGAACAGCGCTTGCTTCCGCCCGGTCATGGCTTTCTTTTAGGTACGGATGAACTCGGCCGTGACATTTTTTCACGCCTTCTTTTTGGAGCGAGGCTGTCGCTCACCGTGGCTGTTACGGTGGTGGGCTTCTCGCTCCTGCTTGGTCTTTGCGTGGGTTCGATTGCGGGGTATTACGGAGGCTGGCGCGACGCGCTTCTAAACGTCTACCTGATGAACGCCTTCATGGCCATGCCAGGGGTGCTCCTCGCCATCGCGTTTGTTGCGTTTCTGGGACCGGGGCTGAGGAACGTCATCCTGGCACTCACCATCTCGGGATGGGTCAATTACGCGCGGCTTGTGCGAGCCCAGGTCATGGCTGTGCGGGAGCGCGAGTTCGTCGAAGCGGCGCGATCCCTGGGTGCAAGTGACTTCCGCATCATTGCGCACCACATCCTGCCAAACATCATCCAGCCTGTCATCGTTCAAGCGGCCATCGGCATGGCTGGAGCCGTCATGGCAGAGGCAACACTCAGCTTTCTGGGATTGGGCGTGCCTCCGCCCGCAGCCAGCTGGGGTTCGATGCTCAACGACGCGCGTGCACACCTTCTTGACGCGCCACACACCGTGATCGCACCTGCAGCGGCTGTCGTGCTTTGTGTGCTGGCATTTTCTTTTCTTGGAGATGCACTCCGTGAGTGGGCCGATCCGCGTAGAGCCAACGGCGAGCGCTAATTGCCCCTGAAAGGGTGAACGCCCGGATCTCATGCAGAGATCAACGGGCGTTCGTAGAGCAACCCTCCCCCAGGGCTGTCCACGAATGAAAAGGTAGCATCGCACATCGCACGCGTGCACTTCTCTTCAGTAACAAAAAAGTAATCTGCCTAACTGAACGTGAGACCGGTTCCGATTCGGGTACGCAGTAGTTCCACACCCGTGAAGCCTGCTGCGTTTACTGCTGCCTGTACGCGTTCTCCCGCCTGCTCCAACGCGCCCTCGTCCTGCAAAATCAACAAGACAGACGGACCCGCCCCGGAGAGCGCGACGCCGAGAATGCCGTCCGTTCCGGCTAGCGGCAAAAGACACGCGAGCAACGGGCATGCAGGGAGCCGATATGGCTGGTGCAGCCGGTCCTCCATGGCACGCACCAGCATGTCGCCTCTGCCCTGCGCAAAAGCCGCGGTCAGCATGGCCACGCGCTGTACATTGGCAATCGCATCCGCCTTGCTGTACGTCGCCGGAAGCAAACTACGTGCCTCTTGCGTGGAAAGCGACGTCTCCGGCAGGGCCAGCAGCAAAGGCCACTCTACCGGAGGCATGATGGACAGCGCGTCAACCGTGGCCTGCGCGTCAACCGTCTTCATCATCGATGTGGTGAGCCCGCCCAGGACACACGCAGCCACGTTGTCGGGATGCCCTTCGCGAGACGATGCCTCCGTCAGGATGTGCTGCAGAGACCAACCCAAATTGCCAATGTGCGACGCAAGCACGACACCCGCAACCAGAGCTGCGGCAGATGATCCACAACCCATTCCCAGAGGTATTTCGTTGTGCAACTCGAGGTGGAGCGGGATCGGATCGAGGTTCTGGCCCGTCAAGACACTACGGCAGGTCTGCAAGATAAGGCTGTCTGAGGTGTCGCCACACCGCGCTGCATCCCGGCCAGTCGCCCGAATCGTGAAGACATCGGCCTCACGCGCTTGGACGTGGAGCGCAAAGTCCATAGCAAGCCCAAGTGCGTCAAAGCCGGGCCCAAGATTGGCTGAGGTTGCGGGTACGCGCAGACGGATCGGCCCGGGCATGAATGTCAGGCCGTCACTGCCATCTCGGCTTCCAGCGCACGCATAACGACGCTTTCATCCGGCTCCAGCACCAGCGGAGGCTTGCGGTAGAACGCCGCCTCCGGCAGGTCGCTGCCAAGCATGTCTTTGTGGAAATCAATCGTGTACTCGGGATCTTTCAACGTATGTCCCGTTAGCAGCAGAACCACGCGCTCACTGGTCTGCACGCGGCCTAGCGCCTGGAGCTTCTTTAAGCCTGCAAGCGTCACGGCACTGGCCGGCTCGCACCCGATGCCTTCCGCACCAATCTGCGCCTTCGCCAACGCGATCTCCGACTCACTCACCTGCTCGCACCAGCCGCCAGTTGCCTCGATCATTCGAGCGGCCTTACGCCAGCTTGCCGGATTGCCAATACGAATGGCTGTCGCACGGGTGTCGGCGGTCACTGGACGGAGCAGCTTTTCCTCGTTTGTAAACCACTGGAAGAGTGGGTTCGCACCCTCCGCCTGAATGACGGAGATCTTCGGGATGCGATCGATCAATCCAAGATGCCGCAGTTCCGTGAACCCCTTGCCAAGAGCCGATCCGTTCGCCAGGTTGCCGCCCGGCACAATCACGTGGTCCGGCACCTGCCAGTCCAGCTGTTCGCAAATCTCGATCGCCGGGGTTTTCTGTCCTTCCAGTCGGTATGGATTGACAGAGTTCAAAAGGTACACCGGGTGCCGGTGCACAATCTCCCGCAGCATCGTTACGCACCCGTCAAAATCCGTTTTGAGTTGCACGGTCAGGGCACCGTAATCCATGGACTGCGACAGTTTGCCCCACGCGATTTTGCCTTCAGGAATGAACACGATGGCGCGCAAACCGGCACGTGCGGCATACGCTGCCATTGCCGCGGAGGTGTTGCCGGTACTGGCGCACGCCACCCATTCAAAGCCTCGCTCGGCAGCAACCGAAAGTGCCACCGTCATACCCGTATCTTTGAAGGAACCAGTGGGGTTCATTCCCTGGTGCTTCGCCAGCAGGAAATCCAAGCCAAGCAGGCGCGCCGTCCGCGGCAGATCATACAGCGGCGTGTTGCCTTCCCGAAGTGTGACCGCGTGATCGTCATCTGCCAGTACCGGCAGAAGTTCGCGATAGCGCCACACACCTGATTGGTCGATGGCCAGCGTGGAGTCACGGCGCTCCGCCCAGAGGTGTCGCAGGGCAGAGGCATGAGGGCGTTTGGGGGACGCGTCCAGGCCTAGCGTCTCGCTCCACGGGTACTCTACCTCGTACAACTCCTGGCTTTCTGGATCGCGAAAGTCGCTGGACACAGCATCCGGAGCAATCCGCTCCCCCGTGCCAACGCATCGAAGCTGATGTGATTGTAGAGACATCGATGTATAAAGGGTACCGCATACCTCACCGGGCTTTGTTGACTACGCTGCTGTTCGCCTGCCTTTCGATCCTGATGCCGCACGCCGCCCGCGCCCAGGACAACGTCGTAACCGTTGCCGCTGCGGCGGACATGGAGCCAGTGATTCAGGTGCTCGGCCCCGTTTTCGAGAAGAAGTTCGGAGCAAAGCTGAGGGTCAGCTTCGGTTCGTCTGCAGCGCTGGAACAGCAGATTAAACAGGGACTTCCCGTGGACATCTTTCTTTCCGCGGATTACTACTTTGCAGAACAGCTAGTCGCCGACAATCTCACCGAGACAAAGTCACCGACGCCGTACGCCAGGGGGCTGATCGGGCTGTGGGCCCGGAAGGGCTCCCGTTTCAAGCCCCTCACCATTGACGTTTTGCAACGCCACGACCTGAAGACTGTTGCCATCGCCAACCCGGATCGCGCGCCATATGGCCGTGCCGCAGTCGCTGCCCTCCAGAAGTTAACCGTGTATGACAACGTGAAGCCACACCTTGTGCAGGCAGAAAGTGTTGCGCAGGCCGCGCAGTTTGGCCTGAGTGGCAACGCGGAGCTGGCACTCATCTCACAGACCATCGCCATGACCGGACGGTACAAAGCAGAGGGCGACTTTGTCCTCTTCCCGTTATCTCAATATCCAGAGATTCGCCAATGCGCCGTCATCCTGAAGGGCGCCAAGAATACGGATGGAGCACACCGCTTTCTCCATTTTCTTCTAAGTGATGAGGTTCAGGGCAATTTACCAAAGCTGGGATTGCAAGCGGCTCAGTAGCGCGTGCACATCCCGCTCCGCCGCGGTCTTCGTGGTGACCCGGTGCCGTACACTCGACCGTGTGGACACCGAGTCTGTGCTTCTGACGCTCCGTCTTGCCGCAGTCACCACAGCCATTCTGCTCACTCTCGGTGTACCGCTTGCAGGATGGATAGCACTGGGTGACAGCCGTTCCCGCTATCTTGTTGAAGCTCTTGTCGCGCTCCCGCTCGTGGTGCCTCCCACCGTATTCGGATACTATCTCCTCGTCGGCCTGGGTCCACGAAACGCGCTTGGGCGAAGCATCGCTGGCCTTCTTGGACATACGCTCGCATTCTCGTTCGAAGGTTTGGTTGTAGGATCGGTCGTGTACAGTCTTCCATTTGCAATACAGCCTATTGTCGCCGGACTTCGCAACGTTGACACCGCGTATTTAAAGGTTGCGGCTTGTCTTGGAGCTTCTCCCGTGCGTGCCTTCGTCACCATTGCGCTTCCACTCGCACAAAGGTCAGTTCTAACCTCAGCCGTACTGGCGTTCACTCATACAGTCGGCGAGTTTGGCGTGGTCCTCATGCTGGGAGGTAACATTCCCGGCCGGACGCGCACTCTGTCGATTGCACTTTTCGATTTGGTCGAAAGCGGTGACTTCACGTCGGCTAACATCCTCGCGTCCTGCCTTTTAACCGGTTCTGCCGCAGCGCTTCTGCTTGTGTATGCCAGGCCGCTGCTGTCGCGGCGCTTCGGTGCAGGCAAGTTATGACGTCGCACAGGGCACGGGCACCCTTTTTGACAGCGCACTTCAAGGGCCAAGCAGGTACGCTCCAGATCGACTGTTCTCTGCGCCTACAGGCAAGGTGGTCCGTTCTGTTCGGCCCGTCCGGTGCGGGAAAATCGACTGTGCTGCACGCACTCTGTGGCTTTACCCACTTGCCCAAGCAGCAGGTCCTGTGTGATGAGGTGGACGTAACACGGTACAGGCCTGAGAGGAGACGCTTTGCATTGGTCACGCAACGTCCTTCTCTGTTTCCTCACCTTTCTGCGCGAGAGAACGTGCTATTCAGCCTGCGTGCCCGCAATGACGTGCCCCCACGAGAGCGGGAGGCCGAGGCAGACCACTTGCTCCATCTGTTTCATGCCGATGCACTGGCGGGGAAACACCCGGGGGTACTCTCTGGCGGCGAGCAGCAGCGTGTGGCATTGGCCCGTGCCGTTGCGTCGCGACCGCGCCTGCTGCTACTCGATGAAGCACTGACCGGGCTTGAACGTGCATTGCGTGAAGAGATCGTTCAGGAGTTATACCAGTGGCTGGACGCGAGCGGCACGGCCATTCTCTCCGTGACACACTCCATCCTTGAGGCCATCGAGTGTGCAGACGAGGTGGTACGGCTCGAGGATGGCAGAATCATCACTCAGGGACCGCCCGCGGAGATTTTGGCTCCCGAGCGGGAAGCTCTGCTCAACCACCTGACTTAATCGACGTTCACCGGTTCCTGTTCCAGGCGAATGTTGAAGCGGCTCAGTACCGCCGAGTCGATCTGTTCCCGCAATGCCACGATGTCCGCGGCAGACGCGTTACCCCGGTTGATCAAGGCAAGCGTGTGCCGCGTGGAGATGCCTGCATGCCCCATGATGTACCCGCGTGTAAAGCCGGTACGCTCAAGCAGCCAGGCTGCAGGCAGCTTGACCCGGCCCTCGCCTGCCGGCCAGCGCGGAACCTTATCGGGTGGCACGCATGCTGCATGCGCGGCATGCAGCAAGACGTCACTTGAGACGATAGGGTTGCGAAAGAACGAGCCTGCGGACCTGGTATTTGGGTCTGCGGGATCGATGACCATGCTTTTGCCGCGTCGTATCTCTCGAACGGCCTCCGCCGTTTCGCGAAGGGTCGGCTTTGCGCCTGAAGAAAGGTGCTTGCGAAGCTCGGGGTAAGAGAGATTCGGTTCGCCTGACGTATGGAGAACGAACTCGACGTGGCTGATCACGTAGCGTCCACGTTCTCTGGTGTTCAGCAGACTGGTCCGATACGCAAAGCCGCATTCGTGGTTTGACAGTTGCACATACGTCGACGTGTGCAGATCGAAGCAGCGGATCGCACGGATCGTCTGGGCGACTTCCTGGCCGTACGCACCCACATTCTGCACGGGCGTGCCTCCTACGGTTCCGGGAATGCCAGCAAGGCACTCCATGCCCGCGAGTTCGCGCTCCACGGTGTACTGAACAAGCGCGTCCCAGCTTTCACCGGCAGCCACGGTGAGCAGCACCTTTCCAGCGTCGCCGGTACAGCGTTGAATGCCTTTGATCGCTATGTGTAGAACAAGGCCGTCAAACCCGCTGTCGGAGACCAGGAGGTTGCTGCCGCCTCCGAGGACAAAGAGACGAAGAGAACGTTCTTGTGCGAAAGCAACAGCTTCCGCTATATCGTTCTCACAGACAGCGGTCGCGAACCAACGTGCCGGACCACCGATCCCAAAGGTGGTGTATGGCGCAAGGCCGATGTTCTGATGAAACTCCACAGATCGAGCCTATCAGCGCCGTACCGAGCAGGTCTTCGAGCGAGGTGGCAGCGCGCCTCACGTTAGAATCAAATCTGGCGTTGCGCGCGTGCGTGTACCGCCGGGAGGAACTATGTATCCAGAAATTATGGTCATTCCGATGCGCGAGGAATTGACTCGCGCAGGTATCCAGGAAGCGCGCACCGGCGCGGAAGTAGACGCAGCCCTGGCTCAGCCTGGCACCACCATGGTTGTTGTGAACTCCATCTGCGGGTGCGCCGCAGGCAAAATGCGCCCGGGCGTTCGTATGGCGATGCAGCACACGCAAAAGCCGGATCAAGCGGTCACTGTGTTCGCGGGTCAGGACCGCGAAGCGACCGAGAAGGCGCGTGGCTATTTCGGCGGACATCCGCCCACGTCTCCGGCTATCGCTATCCTTCGGGACGGACAGCTTGTCTATCTCATGCAGCGTTCAGCCATCGAGAGTGCCAACGCACCGGCCATCGCGCAGGAACTGACGCGCGCTTTCGATCACTATTGCGCCAAGGCAAACGCCTGAGCGTGACCGGCTGCAGGACACCGGAACAACCAATGCGCGGATTTCTTGCACTGACTCAGCTTTGACAGCCTGTCGCCGATATGGTGTGTGTGAGCACGCAAACCGTAACTCCGACCGCGCCCACAACTGCCCCCGAGCGTTCTGACACACGCGCGTGGCGGCTCGATTACGTCGTACGCGGCCACGTGCTTTCCGTGCTCCGCCGCTGCGACGGAAACAAGCTTCGGACGGCCGAGATCCTTGGCATCAGTCGTTCGACGCTCTACCGCATGCTGGATGCCTTCTCCGTGATGGCCATCCCGTAGGCGCCCCCAGGAAAGCGCTCCGGAGCCGCGATACACTGCGGCTTCGGAGCATTTTCTTTTAAGCGTCTTCTCCCTTCCATATTGCTTGCCTGTGCCGCTCTTCCGCCTCTCAACCTGTCATTCGCGCAACGTCCTGAACACGCTGCACCAGCAGCGAACGCGCCGGAACGTACACGCGCGCTGCATCGCATCTTTGACGACTACTGGCGATTCGAGTTGAAGCGGGCCAGCAAGGCACGCCGAACGGCAAACGCCCGGGTACGTTTTTTGCCAACACCTACCACTTCGCAGACCGCAATCTGTTTTACCACACGAGCAACTGCTCTCCACGGAGGCTTGCCCGGACATCACCTGCAGATTTTCACTGCGCAGGAGCTCACGGGGTATTCCGGATTGTCGTAAGCAGTCAGAGGGTTACACCGCATTCGTGGAGGGGTGGGGTCTGTACGTCGAACGGCTGGCAAGAACGTCGGTCTCTGTCCCGAAGCCTGCAGCGAGTACGGTCGTTTGCAGCTGGATATCTGGCGCGCCATCCGCCGAGCGGTCGACACTGGCGTGCATAGCAGGGGCTGGACGCGCCAGCAGATGGTCGATAACTTTCATAACCATTCAGCCATTAACGAACCCAGCATACAGGCTAAGGTCAAACGGTATAGAGCTCTTCCCACTCAGGCTCTGGCGTAAAAGAGCGGGCAACTTAAGCTGCTGGAGCTGCGTGATCGCGCCAGGGCTAAGCCAGGACTAAGTTGACATCAAGGCGTTTCACGATGAAGTACTTGATTCAGGACCTTTGCCCCCCTGGACGTGTGGACGCGTGGATCGCGGCGAGCGGTCGCCGCAACCCGCGCCAGGTCATTCGCTGAGCGGCTTAGTGTCCTGCACGCCGACGCCATGCTCGTACACCAGGTTCCCACCGAGGTGGGCAGAGAGCGCGATCACGCTCAGGCCTGCCGCCGCCAGCCAGCGGGCGCTGGTGCGTGTCCTCTGCGTCCGGCGCGCAATCAACGACGCTCCGAAGATGCCTGTACCCGCGATGTTGAGGAGCGCATGGACGCTCCCAATACGGCGTGGCGCACCTTTTGTATCAGCCCAGTCGTTCATCCCCGTGATAGCCGCACCCACTGCACTGACCAGACCCAGCGTAACCGCCGCGTCGGCGGCTGTATCCAGATCACGCTCTCCGGTGAACGCAGCGATGACATCGAAGAGCACCGCGGCCGTCCACGACCCTACCGGAACATCCGTCAAGACCGCATGCAGGGGCTCATGCAGCCAGTTCCCGTGCAGCATGCGACGCACCGTGGGACCAGCGTCTCCGAAGGGTTTAAACACGGCGCGGATCGCGTTCTGCACCGGCTCTTCCGCTGGAGATAGCCAATGCTGCTGTTCGGCAAGACGTGCGATTGGATCTTTGCTAACGGGATGCGGCGCGGTCGGGGCAAGGCTCATAGCCTCATGGGATGCCGCGTTTAGCAACCAGGCAGGCCAGGGCGTCAGATGGCGCCAAGCGCACGCGCACTCCTCAGCCGATCCTCCAAATGACGCTCCAGGATGGAGACAGCAAATCGTCGCAACTGGTGGAGAGCGGCCTGCGATGCCGCCCCTTGCATGAGTTCCGGAAGAGGTGTGCGAAACACAGTGCGCGCCGTCGCGATCGACGCTGGAGAAAGTGCAACCGAACCACTCGGACGGTGCTGCGCGGAAAGCACACCATCTCGCAGAGGTGAGTAATAGACCATCACGCCTCGCAGCGGAATCCCGCTCACCGCGCAGATGTTGAGATCGGGCATCCAGCCCAGCAGGCGCGTGACCCACATGGCGAAGTAGGTTGTAGGCAGAGCGACGCTGTTGCCCTTGATACGAGGCGCGACAGCCAGAGCCAAACGAAAAACGTCGTCGTCGGGAGCGCGGTCCGGCAGAGCGCCTTCCAGAATTTCGGCTAGAAATGCCAAACCTGCAGCCCGCGCGTAGTCCACGGCATCCCGGAGTGGCGACCATACGATCTCAAGGCGTTCCAGCCGCACAACGTCTTGCCTGGGCCTCTCTGTCCACGCCGCACGCACATGCGTCATCGGCTCCAGGGCCCCTCCAAAACGCTTCCGCGACCGCATGGCATGCCGCGCCACCCCGCGCACCACACCCTGTTCCCGCGTAAACAGCGCCACCATCAGGTCCGCCTCGCCAAACGGCCATGTCCGCAGAACAATCCCCTCAGACTGATGCGCGGCATCCATGGTCAGCGCACGTCAAGGACGTGAGATGGATAGTGCATCAGGATATGATCTGTCGTGAGCAGCGTCATGCCCTCATGAATGGCCTGCGCCAGCAACAGCCTGTCGAATGGGTCTTTGTGTAAGGGCGGCAGATTCGCTACGGAAATGGTGTGCGCGGTTACAACAGGTAACTCAGTTACTCCGGAGGATGTTAGAGCAAGGCGGAGCTTTTCACAATCAACGTCGAAGTCAGGACACCGCTTCAGATTTTTGATTACGATCTCCAGAATGCTTACTGGACTGAAGAACAAAGCGTTTGAGGAGTCAGTAACCAGTTGCCATGCCCGCGACGAAACCGCGCCGGGATTTCCATAAAGCCATAGGATTAGTTGTGTGTCCAACAGCAGGTTCATGGCTTGCCGTAGAACATTTCCTCTATTTCGTCGCGCACCATCTCATTGAAATCATCAGGTACTTTGATTTGACCCTCAAGAAAACCGAACCGGCGCTTTCCATTCAGTTCAACTGGAGCCGGCATGTCAACAGAAGCTCGCACAGGTTCTAGCCGGCCCAGGGGCTTACCATCCTGTGCAATGACGAATACCTCGCCCTTCTGCACACGCTCAAGCAACCCTGAAACATCCTGCTGTACTTCTTCCGGGCTGATGTTGGTCATAACTGCTCCTGCTGCTGATTGTATGCTCTTACGCAAACGCGCGAGCTCAAGCTCGTGCGTGATCGATGCTGCATAATCAACTCAGCGCCCGAAGTGCTCCGCGTTCTTCGTCGAGTAATCCACCCACTTGTCCGGCAGATCGTCCGCCGCGTAAATCGCGGACACAGGACACACCGGCACACAGGCGCCACAGTCGATGCATTCAACCGGGTCAATAAAGAGCTGCTCAACGGTTTCGTTCCCATCCTCACCCTTTTTAGGGTGGATGCAATCCACCGGGCAGGCATCGGCGCATGCCGTGTCCTTGGTGCCGATGCAGGGTTCTGCAATTACGTATGCCATCTGTCTCTTCTGTTCCTTTCAGGCCAATGCTGGATGTTGAGAGACTTTGATGATATCAGTTCTGTGCCGGTATCCTCAGGTGGAAGCGCGCACGCCGCCCGATGTACGGCCATGCTCAGCGTTACCGCCGCCCCGCCTCATCTCTGCGGCGCTTGAACTCCTCAGGCGTTGGAATGGGCTGGAGGTTCTTCCCCGCAAACATGTCCGCAAACACGTCCCGCACCTCACCGCCGATCCTGCCGTTCGTCGCCAGCACCTCGCGCGAGTCGAGGCGAAACGGTGACCCGTCAAACCGGGTAATTTCTCCACCTGCTTCTTCCACCAGCAGCGCGCCTGCCGCAGTGTCCCAGGGGTTGAGGTTGAATTCCCAGAACCCCTCCAGCCGCCCCGCCGCGGTATACGCCAGGTCAATGGCAGCCGCCCCGGCACGGCGCACACCATGCGTCCGCAACGTCAATTCGAAATAGAAGTGCACATTCGGGCTCTCATGACGCTTCCGCGATGGAAATCCTGTCGCAAGCAGTGACTCCTGCAGCATCGCTGTTTTTGATGCGTAAATGCGCCGGCCATTCAGGTAGGCGCCCTGCCCACGCTCCGCCACGAACATTTCGTCTCTCAATGGTTCGTAGATCACACCCGCAATCAGCACCCCGTCCGAGTCCTCCGGGGTACCAGCGGGACGATGTTCCAGCCCTAGAGAAACGCAAAAATACGGGAATCCATGCGCGAAGTTGGTGGTGCCGTCCAGCGGGTCGACATACCAGCGGTACTCGGCGCCAAGCTGCTCTCGCGTGCCTTCCTCACCAAAAATGCCGTGATGCGGAAACAGCGTGTGCAGCCGTTCTCCAATCAGCTTCTCGCTCGCCCGGTCTGCCTCTGTCACAATGTCCACGTCACCCTTGAACTCCGCCGTGACACCCTTCTCGTAATACCGGCGCAGCAGGGCACCTGCCTCGCGTGCGATCTCGCTGGCAGGTGTCGCGAAAGAGAAACGGCTTGGATCGAAAACGCTCATCCGGTAAGCATACGGCCTGTGGTCAGGAAGCAGGTTCCCGTTCGATTTCGACATGCTCACGCCGCAGCGTCACGGTTTGCGTGTCGATGCGTTCTGTATCGCGTCTGGTCACGCGAATCTCTTCCCTGAGAAGCAATTGCTTCGTCAGAACAAGTTGTTCTTCCACCACCGGGTAAATCGTAGTCTCTCCGTCCTGGCGGATTACTGGTACCTCTTCAACGGGATGATTCAGAATAACGCGCTCTACGTCGAAGGTCCGCACGGCCAACGGCTCATTCAGTGCGGTCTGAAACTCCTGGACAGTCTTTTGCAGACGCACTGTACCAGTCGGCACAACTCGCTTTCCGACGGAAAGCTTTTCCTCAACGATAGGTATGCTGATCCCCTCGCTGTTACCCGCTTCCGCGGGGTGGCCTGGACCTGTGCTGAGCGGACCGGGCACAACATGATGCGCGTTCACAAGCACGGACGTTGGAACCCGGAGTGCACGGCCATCATCCAGGCGGAACTCTGTCACTTCTGCTGCAGGATCAAATGCGCCACGTACCCACAACAAATTTAGCTCAGATGGAACTTCAGTCGTCATATCTTCCTCTGCATACAACAAGGGGGCCGGTGAACATACCGACCCCCTCTTAGCTCTGGTGCAGTGCTTAGTACGTGCTGCGTGTCGTTGCGGTCTCTGTCGCGGGAATCTCTTCGACATCGACTTCCGTGCGGCGAACCGTGTCACGGATAGCCTCTGTGCGCTGGGTGGCGTCCTTACCCACCACCACTTCCTCCACCACCCGCGCGTTCTTGCCCACGACTGCCTCTTCACCTGTTGCACGCAAGTCAAAAGAGCGTTCTCCCGGCGCAAAATCCGCGGCAGTCGCCACCCGGTCTACCGGACGGCGCTCAACGATGATGTTTTCGTCACGCAATGTCACGTCCGCACTCACCGGCTCTTCCACAACGTGGGAGTAGACACGAACGCCGCCGCGATCGACCTCACGCTTGCCCACCACAAGGTTCTCTTCCACCACTGGAATGGAAGCTCCACCGGTGGCAAGTCCCTTTTCCTGGTACCCGGAGGTGGTGCCATAGTTGGACGTGGCCGTAGCACCGGTGGTCAGGCCGCTTACGGTTCCCGGAACGCCGGCCGAAATATCATCGTAGCCGTTATCCGTATCGTTGTTGTTCTCGATGTTACGTGCACCATTTTCGCGCAGCAGCGCCGCAATACCCTGCGCCTCGTCGTCGTCCGTCTTCACGGTCAGCAGCGCACCGCCTGTGTTCAGGCCGCTTGCATAATGCCCATGGGCTTCGTCGTCGCCGCCAGTCAGCGACTTGAAGAAGTGGCTTACCTTCTCGCCGATCCCGGTGTCTGCATGTTCCGTGCCTGCGTAATCCTGGCTGTCATGCGACACAATCTTGACGTCGCTCGCACTTACGTTGCCACCGGAAACGATTAACTGCTTCACACGCTGTGCTTCCGCTGTGGTGCTGAAGAGTCCTACTACTGTCTTTGCCATAACATCACTCCTGGATTGGTTAAAAGAGTCGTTTATTGCTGTGAGAAGAGCTCGACGCGGCGATTATCTGCTTTGCCTGCTTCGGTTGCATTGGTGTTAGATGGGTTCGTCTTGCCAAAACCTTCGCCGGTAAGTCTGCTGCTGTCGATTCCCTTGTTCTTCAGGTAATCGCCGACAGCTAAGGCGCGCCGTTGCGACAGCGATAGGTTGTGCGGGTCTGTCCCCGTAGCATCGGTATACCCTTCCAGCCGGAGACGTACGTTAGGACTCGACTTCATTGCGTCCGCAGCGCGGTCCAGTGTCGCCTGATCTTCTGGCGTCAGTGTCGCCTGGTCGGTCTCGAAATGAACCGTTCCAAGATCGGGATATGCAGCGGCCGTTTGTGCGGCAGGCGCGGGTGGGGCCATGGTCGCAGCGGGCTCCGCCTTGTGACGTGTCAGGAAATAAGCCAGCAGCGCCAGCAAAAGCAAAAGGGGTAATAGCCATGCCCAGATAGGCAGGCCTCGCTTGGTTTTTTCTTCGTATACTTTGACTCGATCAGCCATCATGTCTCCGGTATGTTCCGTCGTGCTAGGGGCCGCAACGCGCGGCCTGAGGTTAAGAACGAGTGCCCGTGATTTGTCCACTGCCGGCAGCAGGCAGTTCTTCCAACTCAACCTCGGTCCGACGCACCGTATCATGAATTGTTTCGGTGTGCTCGGTCGCTACCTTGCCAACCACGATCTCTTCGACAACGCGAGCGTCTTTGCCTACCACAGCTTCTTCTGCCGTCTCGGTCAGCACAACCTCGCGTGGTGCAAAGGCACGATCCACAGACGTAACGGGCCTGTCGACTGCGGTGCGGTCCACACGAACGTGTTCCTCGCGCAAACTCACAGACTCCTCGACGGGCGTCTCAATCACGCGGCGGAACAGACGCACGCCACCCGCATCCACGGTCCGCTTGCCAACAACTAATTCTTCTTCGATCACAGGAATGGCAGTCTGATCCGCGGTCTGGCCCACGAGCGGGGCCACGGGTTCAGCAACGGCGAGTTGCATTTCTGCTTCGTCAATCTTTTCGGCTGAATGTTTTCCGAAAATCCTTTCCACTGTACTCACGTGATCCCTAACGGAGGAGACTGACACCACGATGCCACCTTCTTGAAGGCCTTTTTTCAAGTGGTCATAATCCTTATCTGGCATGCCAAGCGAGGCCAGATTCGACATTTTAAGAGCGTCCGCCTGCGTGTCCGCGCCGCCAATCACGTTGATTGCCGATTCCGGTAAGCCCGCTTCGCGCAGGTCGGTCAGCGCGTTCTGCGCCTGGGACTGATGGTGAAACAGGCACACTAATGTTGTAAGATCGTCCATACGTTTGTCCTTTGGATCGGATATGAGCACGGCAGTGTGTGCTTCCAAACTGCGCCAGATGAAAGTGGGAGCGTCGCCTTCGGATCGATACCTGCAGCGACCTGCTCTCAGTCAGGTGCAGACTTTACGTGTCGCGTTGGCATATGTCTCGAAATGGCGCCACCGCGTACGATGATGCACCGCTGCGACATACGCTGATCGACAGATCTGTTAACGGTTCAAGAATAACGGGGCAAGTCGTGTAGTCAACGTGCGTCAGCGTAGTACCCTGTGCGGCTGCGCAGTGAAAGCGCTGCCGCTTTGGCAGAGTCTGTAAGCTGCACATCGAGACGGCGAAAGCTGGTGTCCGCACCACGTTTTGGAGCGTAATACCCAATCAGATATTGCGTACGCAGATCGTCCGAAAGATGCGCAAACGCCATGCGCAAATCTTCCCGGTCCGTGACATAAAAATACTTGCCACCGGTATCCTGCGCCATCTGGATCAGCGCGTGTTCGCCGCCGGTGTTGCGTCCAGCGTCGGCAAGGATGGGCACGATGATGATTGGATAAATGGCCGCGCCCGCGCGCTGCGCCTCCGCCACGGCCTTGGTGTAGCCGATTTCACGCTTTGTCGTGTTATCCCCGCCGTCCGTTACAAGCACCAGGATGCGCCGCCGCGTTGCATCCGACCTGGCCTCCGTCAGACGCTCACTGGCAACATACACCGCATCGTACAGCGCGGTATCGTCGCCTTTCGGCAGCCGCTTCACACCATCATCGATGCGCCGGGGATCATTCGTGAACGGCACAAGTTCATTGGACTCGTAGGAAAATGCAATGAGGTCCATCTCGTCTTCCGGCCGCAGAATTTCCTCAGCAAAGCGCTTCACCGCATCGCGTTCTGTCTTGAACTGGCTGAAAACCGATCCGGAAGTATCGACCGCCATCACGATCGAAAGTGGCGTGCTCGCCTCCCGCTCAAAGATGGCAATGTTCTGCGTGCGCCCATCCTCCAAGACCTTGAAGTCACTTTGCGAAAGGTTCGACACGGCCGCGCCCTGTGCATCGGTCACGTTCACCGGCACATTCACCAGCCGCGTATTTACGCGGAGCACCGGCGCATCCTGCCCACTCTGGGCAATCGAAGTTTGCTGAAGCTGTGAAAAGGTAAACAGCACCATGGCCGTGAGCCATAAACGCATTGCGTTTCTCGGAGTCATCGTCTGTTCATTGGACTGAGACGCAGATGGGTAGTAAGCGCCTACACCGGCTCCGCACTTGCCGGGAGGATGGCCGCTGGAAACGGCTCGCCCGCCCCCCACACTGCGCCATCCACGAAGACTTCCTTCTTCCAGATGGGCACCTGCTGCTTGAGCGTGTCAATCAGCCAGCGGCACGCGTCAAACGCAGCTCCACGGTGTGCCGACGCAACGGCGATCAGGATGCTGGTCGCGCCTACTTCCAGCCGTCCCAATCTGTGCACGAGGCAAACATCCCGGACACCAAAGCGCCGCACCGCGTCGTACGCCAGTGCGGTCATTTGCTCCAAAGCCATCGGCTCATAGGCACTGTAATCCAGGTAGAGTGTCTGCCTGCCGCGCGTGTTGTCGCGCACGATCCCGTCGAAGATCGACACAGCCCCGTCCATGGCCGCCTTCAGTTCGTCCACGATCGCCTGGATTCTGATCACGTCCCGCGTAAGCTCAATCCGCATACATTAGATACTTTGGCCTCGCATTTGCCCGTCCCGATTCGACACCGTTGAAGACCAGAGCCTCTGTTCGACACTCAAGATTTACGTCTGTTCCACGGCGCTCTGACTACCCTTAGATGTACTTCACACTGCCCCGGAGATCCTATGAAACGCCTGCTTCTTTCTCTTGCCGCCCTCGGCTTCGCCCATCTCTTATGGTCGGCGCGCGCCGACTCCATCCCCTACCCGAACGTCGGGACCATTGCGCCGCAGGTGCTCACGTACGCAGCCACTAGCGGAGGCATCAACGTCTTCTACTTCGGTAGCCAGGCCTCTTTCACAGACACCGTCGAGATCGTCGACGTAGCCACGAGTTTCGACAGCGGCGCCATCCTCTCGAATCACAGCACGGCATTGGGCCAGACGCTCCTAGTAGGAACATCAGCCGGACAAATCAATGCCGGGGACCAACTTGTCTTCTATATCAACTCGCCTCAAGGGAAGTTTGCCTCCGTTGCAAGCCTTAGCGCAGACGGCGTCAATCACGGTTACATCACCACCTTTTCCGGTGGCACCATAAACGGCGTTAGCATACCGTCAGGCATTTATGTCGGATTGGAAGATGAGGCCAATGGCCAGTCTGACTTCAACTATAACGATGATACGTTTGTCTTCACGGGTGTAAACGCAATTCCGGCCTCCACTCCCGAGCCCGGGACCTTCGCTCTGCTCGGCACGGGCATCCTTTCTGCTGCTGGACTGATGCGGCGCAAACTGCGCAGCCGGGTCGCACGTCGCAGCGACTGGTAGCGCATTTCAAGGCTCAGCCGCGGCAAGTTCCTGTCAGCTTGACTGCCCCCGCTCACCGGGGGCAGCAGCGCCACTTCATCTCCATCGGATAACAGCAAGGCGCCAGTCGCATAGGTTCTGTTCACCGCGACGGCGATGCTGCTCCAAAGATCTCCCAACTCAGGCGCAACCACGCGGTAATAGCGCAGCAGATCACCCGCTGTGCTACCCGGAAACTGCTCCAGCCGCTCCTCATCGCCAAACCGTTCGCGCAAAACACCAAAAAACAACACCGTCAGCCGCATAGCTCCAGCATAACCACCGGAGTAACGTCCGCGTGCGCCTAGAGAGTGCGTTCGCTTACGAACATTGCCAGCTAGCCTTTCCGAATGAGTACGCTGAGTGTCTCGGTGGGAGGGTCGGTCGGTTCAGACCCGTACTCTTCACGACGTGGTCTTCGCCACCGGTGATGCCGTCATTTCGCCTGCATTCCACCTTCAATCGAAGCAAAACATTCGGTGCTCCCAGTGACAGAGATACACTAGGACCATCGAACGAAATCCTGTAAGGAAATACACCGCCGGCTGAGACAGCCCGAAACGGTGAGCTTGCATATGACTTTGCACATCTGCCGACACGTCACTGCGGTCATGGCCTGCGCTCTTGCAGCGCCGCTCATCGCGCAAACAGCCACACCCGGCGCGGTGCGCGGCACCATCACCTTTGGCGATACCGGCGCGCCGGCGCAGGGAGTCTTTGTCAACCTGCTGCCGCCGCCACCGCCTGCCCCTGCCAAGAATGGCGCGACGGGCGAGTACATCGTGCGTGACGTACCCGGCCGTCAGGATTACCACGCGCAGGTGGATGCGCAAGGCCGCTTCACCATTTCGAACGTACCACCCGGAACCTACACTGTTCAGACCTACGCGCCGGGTTACCTTTCGCCGGAATCCGGAAAGGATGGCGCGGTTCTTGGCGGCGCTCCCCTTCCCGAAGGTGACAATCGCGAGATTCATGTCAGTTCCGGCTCCACGCGCGAGATCGATCTGCGCCTGCAACGCGGCGGTGCAATTGAAGGCAACGTGTACTCCGGTGATGGCCGCGCCTCCCGCGGTACGGAAACCCCTGCCGCTGGGATAGCCGTCAACGCAGAGCGAAAGCTGGACGACGGACGTCTCGTCCGCACGGGTGGAGCAGCACACACCGACGCCTCCGGGCACTATCGTCTGGACGGCCTTGCTCCCGGCAGCTATGTCGTCTTCGCCGCTCTTCCGGCAGCCATGGTGCAGACCAGTCACGGCATGGTGGGCAGCGGTGGAGAGATCATCTACGCCCCGGGTACCGTGCGTGGCAGCCACGCCCGCTCAGTCCTGGTGCAGGGGCCGGAAACCATTCCCGCAATGAACCTGATTCTGCCTACCAGCAACCTGCATACAATCTCCGGCACCGTTCTGAGCAACGGCACACTCACCGGCGGCTACGGACTGGTACGCCTCTACCCAACCGGCGAACCCGGCCTCTCACGCGCTACGCCCATCGGCATCGGGGGTAATTTCTCCTTCTCCGGCGTTCCCGATGAGCAGTACACCCTTGCAACCGAATTCAGTCCGAAAACAGAAGTCGTCGGGGTCTCCACGGACCGGCAAAGTGTTCGCATGCGCATGGGTAGTGCGCCTTACAGTAACGCCACAACCGACGTAAGTGTCAGCGGCAGCGACGTCACCGGATTGGTTCTGCAAGTGTCGCCCAATACTCCGTAAGCAAACCGCACGATATCCGCCGACCCGCTGACTTACTCCTTCTTCGCCGCGGATTTCTTCGGGCGGGGCGCATCGCCCATTGCTTTGTGATAGTGCTCCAGCAGCTTGTGGCCCTTTTGCGCGAGTTTGTGGGCAGCCGCTTCGTTTGCCGGAACCTTTTCACCCCAGGCATGCGCGCTGAGAGCAAGGCGCGTCGGCTCACCCCTCTCATCTTTCATCGGTCCCCGTGGGTGCGTGAACGTTCGGACCAAGAACGAGCCTTTGCGCTTCATCTTCTCGGGCGTATCTGCCGCCCCTGTGACACCCTGCTTCAGGTGCGATCCGTCGCGTTTTGCAAAGAATTCCCGTCCCGCCTTCGTCAAGCCACCCTTGGGATTCCGACCCTCCTTCGGCATGGATGCTGGCGTGCGCTTGGCAGCCGCTTTTCGTGGATGTGGCTCACTTACGTTGGTTTTTGCAGAGTTCTTCACCGCTGCTTTCGCCATTCGCTTGACTCCTGCACCGTTCAGAGTGCAAACAAAGTTCCGCAGGATGCTCTGACACAGTGAAATCAAGTCACCACGCGAGTAGCTATCGACGACGTTCCGCGCCACCGTTCTTTCGCTTCTTCCTTTCGGCATCTCAAGCTCTGTCCACTACGGCACACTGCTTCCACCCGTATCAGATCCAGAAAGGATTCCAACCATGTTTTTTCGCTCTGAAAAGCTGCTCATTCCGCTGGAGAAACCATCCAGCCCCGATCCAAACGGTGCCGCTGCCATCCAGGAATTACTGGGCGGCAAGTTCGGCGAGATGTCGACGCTGAACAACTACCTCCATCAGTCATTCGGCTTCAAGGAAAAGAAGAAGCTAAAACCGTTCTATGACCTCATCGCAGCCATCACCGCGGAAGAGCTTGGCCACGTGGAGCTGATCTCTACAGCCATCAACCTGATGCTCGAGGGGTCGGTCAAAGAGGGCGATCCGGTCTCTGCACCCTTGCAGGATGCGGCCAACCTGCGTAACACGCACCACACCATCGTCGGCGGCGGTGGCCACCAGGTCATGGATTCGATGGGCCACTTCTGGAGCGGGCAGCATGTCTTCTCCAGCGGCAATCTCGTCACTGATCTCCTGCACAACTTCTTCCTTGAAACCGGTGCACGCATGCACAAACACCGCTGCTACCAGATGACCACCAACGAAGCGGCCCGCAACGTGATCGGCTATCTCATGGTCCGCGGCGGTGTCCACCAGGCTGCGTACGCCTTGGCTTTGCGCAAGATCACCGGCGTGGAAGTGACCAAAATGCTGCCCACCCCAAACATCGACGATGCAAAGATCCCGGAAGCCCGTAAGTGGCAGGCCATCGGCAGCCACCGCAAAATTTACACCTTCTCTCAAGAAGATTATGCGGATGCGGCGGGCATTTGGTCCGGGCCGGCCGACTGGGCAGATGGCGGAGAGCTTGAAGTTATCCAGGGCGGTCCTGACTACGCGGCGGAAGGTCCGGTTATCGGCGATTGCCCCACGCTGTTCTCGCCAGACTACGCGCCTGAGGAGATTTACGAGATTGCGGCACAACTGATGCAGAAGGGCGGCATCTCGCCCCTGCAACCCGGCGATGGACTGCACTCCCGCTTCCAGGGCAGCACACCGGACAGCCCCGGAGCGTCAGCTCAGCAGAGTCGCAAAACAACGGAAGAGCCCACCACAAAGGCAAAGAACAAAAAGGGATAGTTCACGTGTCAGACAAGGAAGAGGGCGCGGCCGTGGGGGGCCGGGGGCAATTTTAGGTTATGTTATAGCGGGGG
>CAXUHI010000001.1:214965-289560 GCA_964251045.1 uncultured Terriglobus sp.
AACAAGGTACGAGCCCACAACAACGCCAAACAACAAAACGGTATAGTTCAGGTGTCAGACAAGGATCAGGGCAGCCTTTGGGCTGCCCTCTTCCTTTATGCGTAATATTTACGCGGCCTGTTGAATTAACGCCTCACGCAACGCCTCATCCTGTGCCGCCTGTCGCAAAGTATGCGGCAGAGCGACTGCAAGCACATCCTCGATACGGGTTGCATAGTGGATGGTGATTCCGTCTGTCTGATCCGCCGTGAGATCCTCCTCCACATTGGGCTTTACATCGACCGGCAGGATCACGTCCCGGACACCGGCCCGCTTGGCTGCCAGGAACTTCTCCTTGATACCGCCAACCGGCAGTACATTGCCGCTCAGAGTGATCTCGCCTGTCATGGCCAGCAGTGGCCGAACCGGGCGATCGGTCAGCAGGCTGACAATCGCCGTGGCCATCGTCACACCCGCGCTCGGTCCGTCCTTCGGAATCGCTCCCGCCGGAACATGCAGGTGCAGGTCGATGTCTTTCAGCACATCCTCATCAAGCCCGATGCTGGCAGCGTTGGAACGCACCCAGGTCAACGCGGCCTGCATACTCTCCTTCATCACGTCGCCAATCTGCCCCGTGATCTGGAAGTTGCCCTTGCCTTTCATCTTGTTCGCTTCAATGAACAAGACATCGCCACCCACCGGAGTCCACGCCAGCCCGACCGCAACACCGCTGCGCTTTGTGCGTTCCGCGATCTCCGTATCCACGCGCACCTTGTACCCGCCCAGGAACTGGTGAATGATCGTGTCATCGACCGTGATCTGTTCTTCCTTGCCCTCCGCGATGCGCCGCGCCTGCTTGCGGCAGACGGTACCGATCAGCTGCTCCAGCTTGCGAACACCCGCCTCTCGCGTGTAGTGCCGTGCAATGATACCCAGCGACTCCCTTGGAAACACAATCCGCGGCTCACCCTTTGGCTCCTCTGGCGTGTTCGCCTCTGGCATAGCGCCTTGCGAAGCAGCCTCAGCCGCTGCCTTCACCTCAATCGTTGGGACATCCCCGCTGTTCCCTGTTCCCTGTTCCCTGTTTGCAGCCACAGGCTCAATCCCGTTCTCCCCGATCTGCCGAGGAACCAGATACCGCTCCGCGATATTGATCTTCTCTTCCTCGGTGTACCCGGTCAGTTCAATAATCTCCATGCGGTCCAGCAGCGGCGCAGGAATCGGATCCAGTTGGTTCGCTGTGCAGATGAACAGCACCTTTGACAGGTCGAATGGCTGGTCCAGGTAGTTGTCGCGGAACGTTGTGTTCTGCGCCGGGTCCAGCGTCTCCAACAGAGCGCTCGCTGGGTCACCGCGGAAGTCTCGGCCCAGCTTGTCGATCTCGTCCAGCATGAACACCGGATCGTTCGTCTCCACACGCTTCAGGTTCTGCACAATCTGCCCCGGCATCGCGCCAATGTATGTGCGACGGTGTCCACGGATCTCTGCCTCATCGTGCATGCCACCCAGCGAGATACGGGCGAATTTCCGGCCCAGCGCTCGCGCAATACTTTTACCCAGCGACGTCTTGCCCACGCCCGGAGGCCCCACAAAGCACAGAATCGGACCCTTCATATCCGGCTTCAGCCGGCGGACTGACAGGTAGTCCAGAATGCGATCCTTCACCTTCTTCAGACCATAGTGATCCTCATCCAGGCATTCAGAGGCAAACTTAATGTCGACATTGCCGCCAGAGCTCTTCGACCACGGCAGCACTGCCAGCCACTCGATGTACGTCCGCGCCATGCTGTAGTCGGGCTGCGCGGGATTCATCCGCTGCAAGCGGCCAAGCTCCTTGAGAGCCTCCTTCTTCGTCTCCTCCGGCATCCCGGCGGCTTCAATCTTTTCCTTCAGCTCGGTGATCTGCTTGTTGCTGTCGTCGCCCTCACCCAACTCCTTGCTGATGGCCTTCATCTGCTCGCGCAGGTAGTACTCGCGCTGGGACTGCTGCACCGCATCCTGCACTTCACTCTGAATCTTCGAGCGCAGTTGCTGAACTTCGATCTCCTTCACGAGATGCTGATGCAGACGCTCCATGCGGGCCATAACGTCCGTCATCTCCAACAATTCCTGCTTGTCCGCTGTGGTCAGAAATGGCAGCGATGAACCGATGAAATCAGCCAGCCGGCCAGGCTCTTCGATATTCAACGCGATCGTCTGTAAGTCGTCTGAAAGCGTGGGCGACGCTGTCACAATCTGCTGAAACTGCGACACCACATTCCGTTGCAGCGCCTCCATCTCCGGCGTCTTGCCCGTTTCCGCATCGGCCAGTGTGTCATATTCGGCAGTCAAGAAAGGCGTCTTCTGGTCGAATTCGCCCAGCCGCACCCGCTCCGTGCCTTCCGTGAACACAAACAGCGATTGGTTCGGCATTTTAACCACTTTGTGGATCGTCGCCAGCGTGCCGACCCCATGTAATTCGCTCGCGTCCGGAGCGTCCTGCCGCGCATCCTTTTGAGCTACAACAAGGATGGTCTTTTCCTCGCCGAGCGACTGAATCAGCTGAATCGAGCTATCGCGTCCCACCGTCAGAGGCAACACAGCATGGGGAAACAGCACCGTGTCCCGCACCGGTAGTACAGGCAGCGCCCGGTGGCCCCGCTTTCGCCCAGGATCGGCGGCGGTAGGCTGGATTACGCTGACAAAATCATGAGGCATGTGAGTGTCCTTCCATCAAATCTTCACACATCTGATGCATCAGCCCTGCCGAAGATGCGATCGCCGTTCCGCACCAGAGTTCACGGCGCAATAGGTCGCCCCAGCGGCTACTTGTGTCCAGGCTACTCAGTCAGCATGTCAGAAGTCTGCACTCTCGTCCTGCTGCGTCGGCGCTGCAGCATACCGGCCCAGTTCCGTTACGAAACCACATACGCTACGCAATGCAGTAATCGTTGCGTCGGCTGCTTCTGTCATGCTGAATCGAAGATCGACGAAAAAGATGTACTCCCATGGTCTGCCAGGAACAGGGCGCGACTCAATGCGCGTCAGGTCTGCTCCTGCAGCGGCCAGTAGATTGAGTGCGTCCCGTAGCGCTCCTGGACGATGCTGTACGTCGAACGCCAGGCTCATCTTGTTCGGTACTGTGCCTGCCGGCCGGAAGCGCTCCGCATCGTCCGGTCGCACCAGCAGCAGAAAGCGTGTAAAGTTCTGCGGGTCATCTTCCAGATCGCGCATCAGAATGTTCGCTTTGTAGAAATCCGCAGCAAACGGAGCAGCGATTGCCCCAGTTCCGTGTTCGCGCGTCCGCATCAGGTGCTTGACTGCCCCGGCGGTATCGTAGAACGGCACCGCGGACAAGAAGGGCCGTTCGCCGAAAAACCGGCGGCATTGCGAAAGAGCGACCGGATGCGACAGCACCTGACGCAATCCCTCCACCGCAGCGCCGGGCGCGGCCATGAGGGCGTGCCGGATGCGTAAGGAAAGCTCCGCCACGATGAGGACTCCATGCTCAAGCACCAGATCGGAGTGATCCGCTACCGCACCATGCAGGCTATTCTCGATGGGCAGAATTGCGGCATCCGCTTCCCGCGTGACAGCCAGCTTCTCAAACACCTCCGCAGAAATGCCGCAGGGAAGCAGGTCCACTTGTCCCAGGAGTTTAAGAGTGGCCAGATGACTGTTGGAGCCGCGCTCGCCTTGAATCGCTACCTGCAATCAAACCGTCCCGTGTGCTGTTCCGCACTGTGCAATGTTTGCTCCTCAGGGACAACCACAAAAGATCGCAGGGCAACTGATATCGCATGTGACCGCCAGTCACGTATATCACGCTTGGGCTGCGGCCTTGGCATCTGGAGAAACTCAAATGATGTGGACCGTCACTGTCGTGTTGCTTGTGCTATGGGCTGTTGGTTTTTTCGGGTTCGGTCAGGCCGTCGGTGTGTGGATTCATATCCTCATCGTGCTTGCCATCATCTCGTTGATCTTCAATCTGATCGGCGGTCGCAGGGTTTGACGGCGTTTTTGTCAAACGGGAAAGTTGGCTCACATCATTGAGCTTTCATCTTCACAGGAGCATAGGAGAGACATATGGACACGGATCAGATTAAAGGAAAGCTGCAGAATGCCTTTGGCAAGGTAGAAGAAGCGGTCGGCGAGGCAGTCGGGAGTCAGAACCTTGCCAATGCCGGTGCCGAAGATCGCCTCAAGGGAGCGGCCACGGAGACATGGGGTAATACCAAGGACACGGTGCGCAATGCCACGGACACCAGCGAATCACGTGCCGCAGTGCATACGGACAGCCTGCGCGACCGGATCGCAACAGGTGCAGAACACCTGAAGGACTCCATCAATACGCAC
This sequence comes from uncultured Terriglobus sp., assembly GCA_964251045.1. Classification (GTDB taxonomy): domain Bacteria; phylum Acidobacteriota; class Terriglobia; order Terriglobales; family Acidobacteriaceae; genus Terriglobus. Next base: position 219,280 of record CAXUHI010000001.1, read on the forward strand.
CTGGACCAGACTAAGGATACGGCTCGCGCGGACCGCCTGGAAACGGATCGCAGGCTATAGTCAGGTCCACTTACACGAGAGCCCGTCTGCCGACGGGCTTTCTTCGCCATGAAAAGAACTTCATCCCGCAGTGTTGCTCACTAGCACGTTGTTCTGGCGACAAGAACGAAGACGGCCTGCTCTGTCCGGTTACTTAAAGTGCTTTGCGTAAAACACTCCCTACGACACGACATACATTCACAAGAATTCCGTGATCACACCTCTTCGCAATTCACAGAGAGATCCTTTCAGCGAACTGCCACAATGGCAGTCCGATGCGCGTGAACCAGTACGTCACAGGCCACAGCAACAAAGAAAACGACTGAAATCACGCCGTTCAGAGTGAAAAACGCGGCATTCATACGGCTGATATCGTCCGGTCGCACCAGGCTGTGTTCATAGAGCAGGAGGAGTGCGACAGCGGCGACGCCCGCAATGGCAAACGGGCCCAGGTGGAAGAGCCACACCATCCATGCCAGCATGAGTAGCATGCAGACGTGCATCGCACGCGCAAGCGTGAAGGCACCCTCTAAACCGAAAGCCTGCGGTACGCTATGCAGTCCGTGGGCACGGTCATGCGCAAAATCCTGGCACGCATACAGCACGTCAAACCCCGCCACCCATAACAGTACCGCGCCCGTAAGTACAACAATGCGCGGATCAAGGCTGCCGCGCACCGCGATCCATGCCGCCGATGGCGCGATTCCCAGCGCCAGGCCCAGCACAAGGTGCGACCATTGCGTTACACGTTTCATGTAGCTATAGGCAAGGACCACCGCCGCCGCAATCGGGCTAAGCAGCAATGTGAGCCGGTTGAGCTTCCATGCGCCAAATACAAAGACAAGCAGAAACAGGATTGTGAACCCGGCGACAAAGCCCCTCGTAAGCAAGCCCGCCGGAAGGGCCCGGTTGGCTGTACGGGGATTCAACCGGTCGATCTCGGCATCCACCAGCCGGTTGAAGGACATGGCTGCCGTCCGCAATGCCACCATGCACACCACAATCCACAGGAGGGTATGCCAGCGCGGCCACCCTCCCGCGGCCAGCATGGCACCGGTCAAAGCAAAAGGGAGCGCAAAAATGGAATGCTCCCACTTGATCATCTCCAGCGTCAGCCGGGAGCTGCGAAGCGTGCTCGCGATAAGACTTGCCATGTCTCCAGTGTAGGCTGCCGGTGCAAGTGTTTACTTGCTTTCGCCCTTGCTATTCGCCACCTGCAGGTTGTTCGTGACCTTGAAGACGCCTGGAACGGCGTTGGCCCGGATGCCTGCCGCGTCCCTGTCTGCCTGCCGATCGACCACGCCGGTCAGTGTAACGTTGCCGTTCACGACGGTGATACGGATCGGCTTCGCCGGATCGATGGCGTAGCGCTGTAACGACGGAAAGCCATAGATTGCGCGCGCCTCCTCAATGCGGATACGGTCATCATTGGGCGATAATGGTGCAACTTCGACATCATCCACCACGTCCTTTACGCCCGGGTAATGCGACACCAGTGATATGGCAGAATCCTTGTCCGTCGGGCCATACGCGATTCCGCCCAGGGTCACCACACCGTCCTGCACACCAATGGTGAAGCTGTTGAAGGCTGTGGTTCCATAGCCCACGCGATCATACGCGAGCTTCTCCGCAAGCTTGTTTCGCAAGACGATGTCAGAGATCTCAGCCGCTCCACCACCAGGCTGCACCTGCAAGTTGTTCTGCACGGCAATAACGCCGTGTTTGTGATGAATTTTGTGTTCGGCATCTTCCTTGGTCGCATAGAGATCGACGGTTCCCGTCAGGGTCACAATGCCGTTCTTGACAGAAGAATGGACTTCGGCAAACCGCTTGTTATCCAGGGATTTCTGCACGTCTGCAAGGATCTGCGCGTCATTGTTCTTGTCCTGTGCAAACGAAACCGGCACAAGCAGGCCTGCGAAAAGGGTCAGCGCCGATGCGTACGTCGTAAGCCCATGTACTCTCATCCAGGTCTCTCCAACGGGCGTGATGCCCACCAACGTATTAGATGGAAGAAGCGGAGGAAGGTTGACATCGCGCCCAAGCTAAGGCCGGCAGTAAGGCTGATAGCACCTGTAAGTGCCGCCCAAAAACCACGTTAGCGCTAACGCTCACGTTAGCGGTAACGCTTGCGAATCTTGTACACGACGGAAAAGACGCCGTTTTCATCGCGCGTGGCGACAATCGATTTGTTGTCGCTGAGTTGATATTGCAACTGGATCAACTGCTGCGCCGTGGAGTTCACGTTGGTTGCGAAGGTCACGGAAACTTGCCGGGTGACTTGCTGTTCAACGGTGATCCGCGCGGTGGAGGTGCCCAGTGTGCCAACAAATGCAGGATCGATCTTGACCTTCCCGGCTCCTCCAAACAGCTTGTTGACCCGATTTGATACCGTCGCATTCAAGGCGCCGCCCAGCAGCGCTGTCGTCGTTGGATCTTGCCCGGCCTGCTGCAATTGCTGTGTGCTGATTTGAGCTTCCTCCTGCGTGCGCCCAAGCGCTAACAAGTTGAAGATGTCAGCCTGGGAGAGCGGCGGCTCTGACCGGTAGGTCAGCTTGAAGTTTTTCGCCGTGCCGTGGACCCCGATCGTCACATCGTAGTTCTCCACGCGCGCGGTTGCGTCCAAATCGATAATCGGATCGATACGAATGGGATTGTTGAAGTACACCTGACCGCGCTGCAGCTGGTAATTTGTGCCCGCAAACGTTGCAGAACCATCCGTGACGGTAACCCGCCCGAAGATGGCGGGTACGGCCAGCGTTCCACGGGCTGTCAGATCCACAGTGCCCGCCAGCCGTGCGTAGCTGTTCTGGAAATCAAGAGCCGGCGACGACTGCACGTGCACGTTGAGGGCGATTTTGTTCAGCAATGAATCTGGAGCTGGCGGCGGCGAAACGTCGCCCGCTCCCCCGGCGATCGAGGCGAAGTCGAAAGTCTCCGCGAGGCCGAAGCGGGTGATAAGAATGTTGCCGGAAAGCGAAGCACCGTCCCCGGACCCCTGTAAATGAATGTTGGCATTAGCCGTCGCGGACACGCCGTAGTACCGGACACGAACGGCCGTCGCGGTCGCCGTCATGTCCGCGAAAAGACCATTCTGGTACTGCACAAAGCCGCCAAGCTTGATGCGACCACCGCCTGAAGTTGCAGTCAGATTGTCGATTTGAAGACGGTTTTCAGTGAAGCTTGCAGTTCCGGTGATGTTGGAGAGTCCGCTCGGAATCTCCGCGTACGCCAGGTTCGTGTTGGAGAACGTCACCTTTCCGCCGAGGTTCGGCTTGCCTGTGGTGCCAGTCGCGGAGACATTGAACTCGACCTTGCCCGACGACACGATTTCCGGGTTGATGCGGTGTGCGATGCCGACGTCAATGCTGCCGTTCGCTTGTGCATTGATGCTCCCGCCCTGCGCGGGCAGCGGCTTGCCGTCTGGCGAGAAGATCTGCGCGGAACCCGACGCACGGAGGTCTGTTTCCGGCCCTGTGATGTGCAATTCCTGCAACTGCACGGTACCCGCATTCAAGCTGGCGCGCACTGGTGCCGCAGACGCAAAGGTGAGCCCCTGTGACGTCACGCTGAGCGGGTTGATGGTGACAGACCCTGTCAGCATCTGCGGCTTCTTTGCCGGTCCGCTCACATTGAGTTCACCCGCGGCCTGCGATGTGGCTTCGACCGTGGAGCCGGTCAACTTCAGAACCGGCGCGACGTCCAGATTGCTGAAACTGGCGTGTGCCTGCATGGGGTAGTCGCCGGTGAGCTGCACCTGACCCGTGACATCCAGCCTGGTGGACAGCAGGTCGCTGTGTGCGTTCAGGTGGACGATGTCGCGGTCGCTTGTTAGGTCCGCATTAAGCTGGCCAACCGATTGCTTGTTGTAGGTCGCATCCGCCAATGCCAGGTGAGCGGTCAGGCCGGGCTGCTCGACTGTGCCGTTGGCGTCAGCGTTAAAGGTGAGCAGGCCATCCACCGGCGTGCCCGCCTTCTTGAACGATTGCAGGCTTGCAAGCCGGATGTTGTTGCCCTGCAGGTGTGCATGGAGGTGCTTGGAGGTGAGATTGTAGCCACCGTTGCCACTGACTTCGACACCCTGTGCCTTCAGATCCAGCGTATTGGCCGTAAGCTCCTGTCCGCGCACCGTGACGTTTGCTGTCACTGCGTCGTACGGCTGGTCGTAGGCAACACCGTTCCGCAGCGTCAGCGTGCCATCACCAGTCAGGTTACCGAGCGTTCCTGTCGCGTTTGCCTGCACGTTGATGATGCCTGTGACGGGCAGGGAACCCTGCCCAGCAATGTCCAGGACGTCGTGGATCTGCGCGTCGGCCAGCTGCACTTTGGCGTTGACCTGCGCGTCATTGTCAAACGCATAGGTGACAACGCGATGCCGCACGATGCGGTGCGGCTTCACCGCGCCTGAGACGTTCAGGACGGCGGAGCCGCGGCGGATGGTGGATGTCGCTACCGTGACACCCGCTGGAGAATACTCGGCATCGGCAACGATCGAGTCGATGGCAACATCGCCAGAGCTACCCGCATGAACCTGGAGCGCATTCGCCTGGAGGTGGCCCTTGATATCCAGAGCGGCAAGGGGGCCGGAGGCGGTACCCTGAAAATGTGCGTCGCCGTGGAGGATTACGGGGAGTGCGGTGCTGCCCTTCTTGCCATTGTTGTTATATCCGGCTGCGTTCAGAACGGAGTCGAACTCACTGAGGTCGCGGAAGTCGGCGGTCAAATTGAGGCGTGTGAGCGGGTCGCCATTGTTGACGCCGAGCGTTCCGGTAGCGCGTACGGTGCTGCCTGGCGTGTGCGCCTCCACTTGCTCAATCTGCACCGTCTGATCGGAGCCGCGATACGTCGCTTTCACGACGCCAGAGACGGGCACGTCCTGTACTGCGCCACGGCGCTTGATGCCCTGCGGTTTCAGGCTGAGATCGGCACGGACGACCACGGAGCTGGGCAGATCGTTGGTGTTGCCTCCCCACTCAACACGAACGGGACCGTTTACTGCGGTGTCGAAGCCGAGGTCCTGGTACTTCTTCGGCTCCGTGATCTCATTGATCGTCCGTAGGGAGATGTTCGCCAGCTTGACATCGATGTACGCGTGAGCGGTATTGACTGGCTTGATGGCGGGTGAGCCTGTGGCGGGCGGCTTGGCCTGCGCAATCTGTGCCGTTGCATTCGCGGTCGTCTGCCCGGCAACGACAGTGGGCGACTTGGCGGGTGCCTCGGGCGGGATCTCGCCAAGCCAGTTGTTGATGCGCATGTCCCCGGAGATGGCACCACCGGCAGGAAGGTTGAGCGCGATGGCATTGAAGAGCAGTTCTGTTGGGGTGACGCGCACAGACGCGCCACCGTTGACCCCTGTGACGTTGACGTATTGATCGCGATAGCCGACGGCGTGCAGCTTTGCGTTGCCTGCCAGCAGGTAGCCCTTGTCGCACTCGGGGCTGGGCGGCAATGCCCTGGTGTTGGCGGGATTCTTGCCCGGATTATGACGCTGCCAGAAGCGCGGTTTTTTCTGCGCCTCCTGCGGCGTCACCGCGCATGAGTGACCAGAAATATCCAGATCGACGACACCAGCGACCAGTCCTGGAAACCCGCTCAAAACGGAGATCTGGGGCACTTCCACATTGCCCTTCAAGGCTATGTTCCAGACGGGATCGTCGAAGTTTTCAATGTGCGCGTTGGCGTCCAGGTGCGACGATTTGCCCGTGTCGAAGCTGAGGCTTTGCACGGAGATGAGTTTGCGTCCGACCTCTGCCTTCAGTTGCAGGCGCGATTGCGCCTCCGGCATGGCCTGCATGCGCGTGCGAATGTCGCTGATGCCGAGATCGATCCCGTAGTGGTCAAGCGACGTGATGTACCGCACATTGACACCGAGATTGTTCGCGGCAAGATCAAAGGGAATGGCCTTGTCATTCAAGAGCGCAAGGCCATCGGCAAGCTCTACCTTTGAGGCTTGCAGGTCCAACAAAGTGTCCAGAACAGGTTCGTTGCTGGTGCTCTTGGTCTTAGGTACAGGCTGGTTGGTGGTTCCGTCTTTATTGATGATCAGGTGGATGGCGGGCCGATCCACATGCAGCAGCGCCAGCGTGATGTACTTCATCGCGCCCGTGGAGTTGGTCGCATGCGAGAACAAACTCTTAAGCGTCACGCGGACGAGGATGCGGTCGGCGGAGAGATAGGGCGCTTCGCCAGACCCTTCTAGGCCGTGGATAACCAGACCGTCAGCTTCGACGGAAAGATGCAGCAGGTTGAACTGTACGCGGGCAAGGTCAACCTTGCCGCCGGTGGCATCCTGCAGCGTATTGGTCAGCGTACTGCGGACGCGGTTCTGGAAATCCTGCGTGGTGGAGTAGATCGCCAGGCCCACCACAAGCACGAGAAGCAGCAATAGAACGGAACCGGCGATGTACGCAACGATGCGCAGCCCACGACGTTTGCGGGGCGCAGCTGGCGGAGTCTCACCGGCCGGCGGCGTGGTGGCATCAAGCAGTGCCATCAGGGTACCTCCTGGCCTTGCTGCAGAATGCGTACGCGTCCGCTCTCGCGCAGTGACTTCAACCAGTCATCCAGCATGGTGCTTACCTGCTGCTGCAAGAGGAGTTCCTGGATGCGGTCATGCAGGGTGTCCAGCGCGGGCGGCGTGGCATGCTGGCGCGCATACTCCGGAAGCATCGTTGTCGTGTAGTAGTCGCTGATCTGCTTGTCAGAGATGCGCACGGCAGAGCGGAAACGCTGCTCGATAAAGCGCAGCACCTCCGCGCGCTGCTTCAAATGGTCGCGGAACTCGTCTTCGGTTAAGCCGTTCGCCTCCAGAAATGCCGTCCAACCCGCAGCACTGGTACAGTTGGCCTTGGCACATTCGGGCAGATCCTTGCGCAGGTCCGACTCTTCCTGCGTCACCTGCGCTTCTGTCACAGATGCCTGAGGAAAGCCCGCCATTTGCTGCTGGATCAGCGTGCGATTGATGACCCGGGTCATTGCCTGCTCACGCAGCGACTTGCCGTCTGTATTCCCGTAGGGGTACAGCCTGGTAAAACGCTCCTCTTCCTCGACATCGCTCGCCAGCACCAGGTCGCCGTTTACGGTGGCAACGATACGGTCCACCACGTCCCCGCGTTCTGCGGGGCGTTTGTTTGCATCCGCCTGGACCTGCTGCGCCGCGGGTTTGCCCTGCGCCTCCGGCTTGGACGTATCGTTCTGCGCCCACGCGGGGGCAGAGGCCGCTATGAGAAAGAGACAGCACGCGAGTTGACCAAAGCGCATCATCAGAAGCTCTGCCCGATCGAAAAGAAGAATTGAAAGTGGCTGTCCTGGCCCACATGATGGGTTGGAACAACGGCAGTGTAGTCGTCGATGACCGGGTAGATGGGCGGGTTCAGGTTGTAGCTGAGATCGAGCCGGATAGGACCAACAGGCGTGTTGTAGCGAGCGCCCAGACCGACAGCATGCGAGAAGTAGGCGAAATCGCAGGTACCGACCGTAACAAAGCCCGTCACCTGGCGGCACGTCTGCTCATTCGGCTGGTGAAAGCGGCCGATCGACGGGAACACATCCGCAAGGTGCAGGAAGGCATTGCCCATGTCGTGGAAAACCACAAAGGAGACGCTGTCGCCCACGATGGGCAGCACGGGAGGCGGCAGGCGCAGTTCCAGGGAGTTGACCAGCACCGCCGTGCCACCCACCGGAAAGCCGGTGGTGAGATCGCGCGGTCCCGCGTCGTTGATACCGAAGCCGCGGTGCGATGTGGCACCGCCCGCGTAAAGTCGCTCGGGCAGCGGCACCGGGTCACAGGACGCGTTGGTCGTCAGAAGGACACCCTGGCAACCGACGATGCCGGCATTGGGATTCGCACCCGTCGCGTTCTCCACCCCGAAGCGTGTGTTCCGTGCAAAGGTGTACTTCCGCTTCTTGCCCCACGTGTAATACGTGGAGAATGTCGTGTCGACCTTGTTGAAGTTCGTTTCCGAGCCAAAGGCACCATTGGCCAGAAATTCCTGCACGGACAGGTACATGCCCTTTTGCGCGTCCAACTGCGAGGGATATCTGGTGTCATGGAGCCAGGTAATGCCAGGGCCGCCCACACGCACGGGCTGCGCCAGCAGCGGGATGAGGTTGGCCGTAATTTGAAGACTATTCTGGTCGACTGATACGCGACGGTACGTAAAGTCGTAGATGAGGGTGTCAGCCTTTGGAACCTTCTGCGTGACGCGGAACAGTGCCTGCAGCGTGCTCGCCTTAAAGGTAGAGATATTCTGCACGTTGCTGTAGCCGCCGCTGATCTGGCCGGTGAAATTCGGCTTCCCCAGGAACTTGGGTGTGTTCAGCGTCGCTGTGGCTACACGCTCCAACAGGCCATAGGTGCCGTGCAAGGTGAGCGACTGGTCCGTTCCGAAGAGAGCAAGACGCGTTGCGTCCGCTGACACGCGGAAGGATGCCCCGGCATTTCCCGCCGGTGAGCAGGTGCTGCCCACGCCGCCGAGCGACTGCTGCGCGCGGCAGTTGGTCTGGGGCGTCGAGAGCTGCGACTCAAATCCCGCGCCATACGTCACATCCCAGCGCCTGGCCTCACTCAGTTGGATGAGAACGTTCTTGCGGTCAGCAAGGCCCTCGGGATTCTGCACGGCAACGTTCGCTTCATTGAAGATTGCCAGGTCGTAGTAGCGCCGCTGCATCTCCACAAGCGCGGACTCGTCCAGGGGATCGCGCGGCTTCAACAGCAGTTGATCGTTGACCAGCTTGGGCCGGGTATGGCGAACGCCGGAGATCAGAACGCGATTGACCTGTACCTGCTCACCCTCGGTCACAACATAGGTAACATCCGTGACGGTCGGATCATCCTTGCGCACGGTCTGCTGCACCTCGACTTTGGCCTGGTCGAAGCCTTTTGCCAAGTAGGAACCAAGGAGATTGTCGCGGTCGTTGCTGACGTTTGCCAATGCAAACGGCTGGTTGGTTTCGGCGGTAATCAATCCCTGCAGATCAGCCTGCCGGGAGCCATCTTCACCCTTCAGCGCAACCGTGCCGAACTTCTGCTGTGGCCCTTCATCGATGGTGACGTTCACCGTGATGGTAGCCAGCTTCTTGTCCTGACCGCCCTTCACTTCAGCGGTCGTGATCTTTACCTTGCTGAACCCGTTGGCGTGATACAGGGACGTGATGGAGTCTACGTCGTTGGAGAGCAGTGTGGGAGAGAAGCGGCCGTTGCGCACATACGCGTCCGCCTTCACCACCTGCATCCGCTCCTTGATGTTGTCCGTCTCGAAATACTTGTTGCCCGTGACATTCACGGCAGCAACCTTGTAACGGCGTCCCGGACGCGCGTTGAAAGTGACGGTCTCGCGCAGGTTGCTGGGGGGCGGCAGCGGCGTACCGTCGGGGGCGTAGGACGGGGTATCAGGAACACCGGTCACCACGGGGTCGACCTCCGCATCGAAGTAGCCCTGCCGTTGCAAGAACTCACGGATGTTATGAGCGCCTTCGTTCAGCAGGTCATTGTCTACCGCGCTCTCTTCGTAGATCGGTAAGAGCTTTTTCTGGCGCGCCTTGGATACCTTTGTTCCCGTGACGGTGACATTGACCAGCGGCCCCTGATTGGCGCGAAAATCGTAATCCAGTTCCTTTCTTTGCGTGTCATACTGGCTCTTCTCCAGCGCGACTGCGGCCTCCAGCCGTTCCTTTTTCTGGTAATACTGGCGCAGGTTGGTCAGCGCGGTTCCTGTGGTGTCGTGCGTCACCTTGTTCTTGCTCTTGAAGAAACGCAGCGTGTGGTTGATGGACTGCAGCTTGCCGCGCTTGCGAAACTCTTCCACGCTCAGACCCGGGTCGCCGGAGAGACTCACGGTTCCAACCGTGGCTTGCGGACCGGTAAAGATGGAATAGATGACGTCCACCTGCTTTCCATCCGGCAGGTGCTCGGTGGAGGGGCGGATCACCGGGTCGTAATATCCGTTTTGGGCGAGCGTCTGCTTGATGCCGTCCGCACCTGTCTGCACCTGAGCATTGGTGAACGGCAACCCGGGCTGTAGCTCTGTCGCGTATTCCAGAAGCGAGGTCAGGCGTTCCGAAGGCACACCCTGGATGCGGACACGCCCAATGAAATAGCGTGGCGTTCCATCGAAGATCAACGTGATTCCGTCACCCTCACGCACGCTGCGCACCTGGATGTCACGGTAGAAGCCCGTAAGAAAAAGGCGCCGTGTCGCTGAGCGTACCTTGTTCGGATCGAGCCGGTCACCCGCTTGGATGCCCAGTTCTGAGGGAAGCGGATCCGTGGGCAGGTACTCAATGCCTGCAAAGCGGATTGCCGTAATCGTACGTCCGCGCAGCGCAAATAAACCCTCTGTGGCAGTGCTTGCGGCCGCACTTGCTTGTGCCGCCTGTTCCTGCTGAGGATCCTGAGGCGGGGATGTGTTGACGTTTCCGTTGGCTGCGCCTGCCTGCCTCGATGGCTGCGGCAGCGGCACTGTTCCTTGCTGTACCTGCCCGGGGGTCGCGCCGTTCGGCGTCGTGGGGGTGTCCTGCGCGTGCAGCCGCGCGGCGGTGCACAACAGACCCGCCGTTCCACACGCGGCCAGAAGAGCAGCATGGCGCGTTCGCTTTGACTGTGTCTTCAAAAACTTCAACGTCGTTGTCTCTGTCGGGCGCCGAACACATCGTTGCCAAGGATCAGGGGACAAACGTGTGATCAGTTCGCTCTCTACAATAAGTCATTTGGGGCGACAACTCTAGGATGTTGCGTCCACGATCCGTGTTCATTTCGATAAGGGAACCGGCTCGTACACTGGTGCTGGGTAGAAACAAATGAGCGCCGAAACCGAACACAATACCGTGAAAGGCTCCGCCGGCACGACGGAATCTCTGCCTGACAGGTATGCGCGACAGCGCTTATTTCACGGAATCGGTGACGAGGGTCAGCGCAAGTTGGCGCACTCACACGTCGCCATTGCGGGGTGCGGTGCGACAGGAGCGGCATCAGCTGCTCTGCTGGCGCGTGCCGGTGTCGGTAAGCTGACGCTGATTGACCGCGACTTCGTCGAGCCCTCCAACCTTCAACGCCAGACCCTGTTCACGGAGCAGGACGCGCGGGAAGCCTTGCCCAAGGCTGAAGCCGCACGACGCCGTCTGGCAGAAATCAACGGTGGGGTGGCTGTGACAGCCCATGTTGCCGATCTGGTTCCAGCGAACGCCCTGGCGTTGCTCGGCGGTACCGATCTGGTGCTTGATGGTACAGACAACTTCGAAACGCGCTACCTGCTGAACGATGTCGCCGTGGCAAACGGCATTCCCTGGATTTATGTCGCCGCCATCGGGTCGTACGCAGCAACCATGAACATCTTGCCACGTGTTGACGAGCAACGCACGGCATGCCTGGCCTGTCTCTTTCCTGAACCGCCAGGCGGCAGTGTGGAAACCTGCGAAACGGCTGGCATTCTGAACACGGCCGTGAACGTGGCCGCCTCGCTGCAGGTGACTGAAGCGATCAAGCTGTTAACAGGCCAGATCGCGTCCATGCGCCGGACGCTGCTCTCATGGGACGTGTGGACCGGTGAACGGTCAGAGGTGTCCGCCGGAACGCCGCGCGCAACGTGTACGGTTTGCGGCAGCCGTTCGTTTCGGCACCTTTCCGGCCAGGGGAGACCACACATTACGCTTTGCGGACGCAACTCCGTCCAGATACATGAGCAGAATCGCTCCATTCACTTTGAAGAACTGGCAGGGCGATTGCGCCACTTGGGCGATGTTCGCTTCAATGCCCTTATGCTTCGCTTCACCTACGAGGGGTACACGCTTTCAGTTTTCCCGGACGGACGCACGGTGGTGCAGGGGACGAGTGAGATTCCGCGTGCCCGCGCACTCTATGCCCGCTTTATCGGGGCGTAAGCGTACCCGGCGCAGGACCCTCTGCAATTTGTCAGGGCTGAATACAACCTGCGTGCATTGGGCGCATTCACATTGCGTAATAGACGGCAGAGGCTTTCCGCGGATGTCTTGTATCCTAGAGAGACAGCCTGCGGCTATATCGAACGTCGGCGTGCCATGGAGGTACGTCTGGCCCGGGCGAGTGGAAGTTTCAGGGCTATAGATGACACAGACAAATTCGACGCCAGCCGCTGGGCATTTTAAGCGGAACCCGCCAATCGCTGGCGAGGCTGATGCACTTGAGCGCGCAAAGAATGGCGACGCTGATGCTTTTTCCAAACTGTACGCGCTGCATAAACGCAGAGTTTACACCCTGTGCCTCCGTATGTTGGGGAATGTTTCTGAAGCGGAGGACATGACACAGGAAGCGTTTCTGCACTTGTACCGGAAACTTGGATCCTTCCGTGGTGAGAGCGCTTTCTCTACGTGGCTGCACCGGTTGACGGTCAATCTCGTTCTGATGCACTTGCGAAAGAAGGGTCTGCAACTGGTGTCACTTGAGGAGACGATCAATCCTTCGGAAGAAGACGCTCCCAAGAGGGATTTCGGGTCACGTGATCCGCGGCTGTCCGGCTCGGTCGACCGTGTCGCACTGGAACGGGCCGTCTCAACCTTACCTCCCGGATACCGTCTGGTTTTTGTATTACACGACGTGGAAGGGTACGAGCATAACGAGATTGCCGGCATGCTGGAATGTTCTACCGGCAACAGCAAATCGCAACTGCACAAGGCAAGGTTGAAGTTAAGGGAAATTCTGCGACAGAACGAGCAGGTCGCGGTATTGCAGGAGAGCTAAATGGCAGAGTATGAGAGCAGGCATTGGACGTGCGAGGAATTCGAGAACGCACTTCCGGACCTGTTTGAACGAGCAGAAGGCGGAAAGCTAAGCGCGGATCCGCGGTTCGCAGATATCTTGCGGGACTGTCCACAGGCTGCGGAACTGGTTCGCGACCTTGAATACATTGCTGAAACGGCTAGAATGCTCCTGGAGCCGGAGGGTGCCGGTCCAAGCTCGGACGTCTGGTCGAAGATTCAGCAGGAACTCGGGCAGGAAAGCAAGTAGTTTGTGAACAGAACGTGTCGTGCGCTCATGCAGAGTCAAGTGAACTTCTTAAGGACATCTCTCCCGCACTCAGTACGACAACACGATGGGCTTTTGACAATATGAAGCAGTACCCTTACAGTGCGCAGTTTAGCTACCGCTATTGGTCTTCGACAGCGGTTCCAGTGGCTTCTGCGTCCCTCAGGTGCTCTTCATAGGCATTCAGGATCAGAACCTCTCGAGCCGCAGTCCACATGGATTGCGGCTTTTTCGCGTACTGCCGAAAGACACAAAAGGAATCGTATGAAAACCCTGATGAGCACAACGGAAGGCGATCTTAGATGTGAGCGCCACTGCCCGCGGACGCCACGTATCGTGTTGACCGGTTTTATGGGTGCCGGCAAGAGCACGGTCGGACGTCTGCTGGCGGCGGAACTGGGATGGGATTTCATCGATACAGATAGCGAGGTTCAGGCGCGCTACACACAAAGTATTGACGACATGTTCCGGACGCTTGGCGAAGCGGTCTTTCGACGCCGGGAATCAGCCGCAATTGCGCGCTCTCTTGGACGGCACCAGGTGGTCATCGCACTTGGCGGCGGCGCGGTTGAGTCACTGACTAACCGCTTGCTTCTGGAACAAACCGGTGGCACTGCCGTGATCTTTCTCCATGCGCCATTTGCCGACCTGTTTGATCGTTGCGTGCTGCAGGAAGGCAGCACCGTCCGCCCTGTGCTGCTGGATGCGGAGCGTGCGCTGGAACGGTACCGCCTGCGCCTTCCCATGTACCAGCGCTGTGCAAGCACGCTTGTAGAGACCGTAGCTCAGACTCCCCGGGAGACCGTCTTCGCCGTCCTGCATGCACTCGGTTTGAGATAGTAGACCCGGTAAAGAAACGCATGAAGGTTTCGCGCGCATCACACCGGCATATCCGCTGGAGGTCTCCCTGGACGCCGATACACAAGCCGCGGCCTTTCCACCTGCCTCATACCGCAATGTACGCAAGCACATCGTCTTCACCATCGCTCTGCTCTGCCTCCTGGGCGTGTTCTGGCAGCTTCGTCATGTGCTGGGCATGGTGTACCTTTCCGGTCTGTTCGCCGTGGTGCTGAATCCGGTCGTTGGCAGGATTGGAACTCTCCAGATGCGCGGCAAGCACCTGTCCAAGACGCTAAGCGTCGTGTCGCTGGTGCTGGGTATCCTCCTCTTCCTGACGCTGTTTTTCTGGATCGGCCTGCCGCCGGTCCTGCGTGATTTTCGCAACTTTGTGGGGGATATCCCGAGCCGCATCCCGGCCATCGCCACACGGCTGCAGAAGCTGCCCATGGCGGATAAGATCGGCCTAAGTGATCTGAATACGCGCGTTGCCGCCTATGCAGGGGCGGCCGCCGCTTACGTCTTTAATGCACTGCCTGCGTGGGCAGAGCATCTCCTGGACATCCTCACCGTCGTATTCCTGACGATCTACTTCATCCTGGAGGGGCAGGAGGTGTATGAATTCTTTCTGTCCCTTGTGGTCCCCCGATCGCGCGCGCGATTATCAAATACGTTGCTGCTGGCCGAGGAACGTGTCTCTCGCTGGCTGATCGGCCAACTTGCGTTGATGGCCTGCGTCGCCATCTACAGCCTGATTGTCTTCCGGGTTTTGAACGTACGGTATTACCTTCTGCTTGCGCTCCTCATGGGCCTGACGAACATCATCCCGATCGCGGGGAACCTGATCACAATCTTCCTGGTCATCCTTATAGCCGCGGCCGATTCATGGACCAAGGCCGGATTGGTCGTTCTGGCGTACGGGCTCTACACACAGCTTGAGAATGCCATCCTGACGCCGCGGATCATGAAATCCAGCGTCGACCTGATGGGGATCACCGTGCTCATTGCACTGCTTTGTGGCACGGCTATCAGCGGCATCCCGGGGGCTCTGGTTGCCGTTCCTACCGCCGCGGTCGTCGTGGTGTTCGCCAACGAATATTTGGTGCAACGGAGCGATCCGAACCGGCTCTCCGTGCTCGATTAGCGCGGACGGACGCCTCTGCACGCGGGAGTATGCGCTCTGCTGCGCTATTCTTGAGCTTGAGAGATGGTTACAGTCGCACCCATTACGGCAACACACGCGGACCGGCGCACGGCCTTGCTGGCCGACTACGTGGAATTGTTCAAGGTCCGCGTGACCCTGATGGTGGTGATTACCGCCGCGGCTGGGTTTTACATGGGCTCACTCCGTTCAGGAATCAGCCCACTGAACCTTCAGTGCGTAGAGACGATCCTTGGCATTGCTGTGGTGACAGCGGGGTCGAGCGCGTTGAACCAGGTTCTGGAACGGCGCACAGACGCTTTAATGTCCCGTACCGCGGGACGTCCTATGGCAGCAGGCCGCTTTTCGTTTGCGCACGGACTGCTTGTTGGTCTATCCGCAGTCGCTCTTGGATCGGCCTTTCTCGTGGTGACTACGAACCCCGTCACTGGCATGCTCACCTTGCTCACGGCGGTGGGCTATGTGGCGATCTATACGCCATTGAAACGCATGAGCATGGTCGCCACGTTTGTTGGTGCGTTCCCGGGCGCGCTTCCACCGCTCATTGGCTGGACAGCCGCGCGCGGAACCATTGAGTGGGGGGCGGTGGCACTTTTCGCTATCCTTTTCGTATGGCAATTTCCCCACTTCGAAGCAATCGGCTGGCTTTATCGCGATGATTATGCCCGTGCTGGGATTCGTGTAACCGCGGTAGCCAGCCCCGGTGGACGTGCCACAGCAGCACAGGCGCTTTTTTACGCCGTCTTGATGCTTCCCGTGAGCCTGTGCCCGGTGTGGCTTGGGCTTACCGGAAGGCTGTACGGCGCTGTCGCTTTACTCCTGAGCACTGGATACTTCATCTATACCCTCCGATTTACCCGCATCACACGAGATCTTGCGCCGGCACGCTCTCGCCAGATTGCCCGTGACTTGCTGAAGTGCAGCGTGATTTACCTGCCGCTGCTGCTGGGTGCCATGATGCTGGACGCCCGGGGACGGATCTTTTTCTGATGACGGCGACAACACAGGCCCCGGTACCAGCACCCGAACGCCTCCGCACGCCACCAGCAGCAGTGGCTGGGATTCTTGCCGTCTCGGCATTAGCGAGCGCCTTTCTGTTTTGGCTGGTCTACGATCACCCGCCGGCAGACACGGCGCATACCCGCTTTCTTTTTCTACCCGCGTTGAACGCGGTCCTGAACGGATGCGCGGCAGTCGCGCTGGTCACGGGCTTCAACTTCGTACGTTCCCGGCGCATCCGGCAGCACCGGGCGTCCATGTTTGCCGCATTCGTGTTCTCGTCGCTCTTTCTCGTTTCGTACATCGCCAACCATGCTTTGCACGGCGAGTATCACCTGCCCATCGCGCACACAGGGGCACTCTGGTACAGCTACCTTAGCCTGCTGCTTTCACATATTTTCCTGTCGGTCATCGCTCTGCCGCTGGTCTTGATTACATTCTTCCTTTCGCTCACATTGCGTTTTCAGCAGCATCGTGCGCTGGCGCGGTGGACCTTTCCCATATGGCTCTACGTCTCGGTGACCGGCGTTCTGGTGTACCTGATGCAGGCCTCCATCCGAAGATGATGCAAGACTCCAGAGGACGCGTGGGCGACATGCGTCCAGATACACGTGCCATCCTGCGTGTTGCCGGCTTCATCGAGGTCGCAGGCCTGCTCTGCGCGGTAGCCGTGTGGACCAGCGGTGGGATGACGACCCACGGGCCGCACGGCAACATCGGCTGGCTTGGTCTGATCGTTGCGCTTGGTTGCATTCCAACGGGGACGTTCTTCCTGATCCTTGGGTTGGCAAAGTGGATGGGTGATCGCAAGAGAACGGACGCGGCGTGAGGCGCATCTACCTGGACGCGAATGCGACCACTGCTGTTCTGCCCGACGTGCTTGCGGCCATGCAGCCGTACTGGGGTGAGCGTTTCGGCAACGCCTCAGCAGTCCATGGCTTTGGTCGCAACGCTCGCGCGGGCCTGGAAGTTGCTCGCGAGCAAGTGGCTTCACTGCTGAACGCCACTCCGTCTGAAATCCTTTTTACCAGCGGCGGCACGGAGAGTGATAACCAGGCGTTATCCGGACGTCTGCAGACTGGCGATCACCTGATCGTGAGTTCCATCGAGCACGATGCGGTCCTGCACACAGCTGACGCCCTGCGCGAACGCGGTGTCGATGTCACGCGTGTGGCCTGCGATGCAAGTGGCGTTGTCCCCCCCGAGCAGGTCCGCGATGCACTGACGCCACGGACAAAGCTGGTGAGTGTCATGTTGGCAAACAACGAAACTGGCGCCATCCAACCGGTCCAGGCCATTGCCGAAGTGGCACACAGCGCCGGTGCCTGGATGCACACAGACGCGGTGCAGGCGTGCGGCAAGCTTCCCGTCGACGTGCGTACGCTCGGGTGCGATCTGCTCTCCATCTCTGCCCATAAAATGCATGGACCACAGGGAGTGGGAGCGTTGTGGGTCCGTCATGGTGTCTCGCTACGCCCCTTGCTGCACGGTGGCAGCCATGAGCGGCGGCGGCGGGCGGGTACGGAAAACATCCCCGGTATCGCCGGCTTGGGCAGGGCTGCGACCCTGGCGAAGGAGTGGGTTGCACAAGAGGGGCCCGAAAACCTCTGCCGGCTGCGTGACCGCTTCGAGATGGCAGTTCGCTCTGCGCTGCCGGAGGTCCGTGTGAACGGCGGTGATGCACCTCGCCTACCGAATACCTCGAACCTCGGCTTCGCTGGTGTGAACGCGGAAGAGATGGTCATCGCGCTCGACATGCAAGGCGTCGCTGCGAGCGCGGGGTCGGCGTGCCAGAGCGGCACTCTTGAGCCATCGCATGTGCTGCGCGCAATGGGTCTGAGCGATGCCGTGGCGAGAAGCTGCGTCCGCTTCTCGCTCTCGCGGCTCACAACGGAAGACGAGGTCGATGGTGCCGCAGAGGCGACTGTTTGCATCGCCAGGCGCATGCGTACATTGCGCCGCGTCTAACCCCCGCGCCATCCAGCCCGTCTTTCTGCTCTGCAGCCAACCTCCGATTTGAGACAATGGAACGATGCGGATGACGAGTGAACAGCTGACAGTTCCACCCGCCCCGGCGGCGGACAGCATGATTGCAGTCGCCATGTCGGGCGGCGTGGATTCGTCTGCCGTAGCTGCGATGCTCGCTGGTGAAGGTCACAGCATCGTCGGTCTGACACTGCAGTTGTGGGATCAGCGTCGCCTTGCCGGGCAGCAGGGGATCCCTGAGCAGGTGAAGGGACGCTGCTGTTCCCTGGACGACGTGCATGATGCGCGGCGTGTCGCCGAGCAGATTGGTATTCCCTACTACGTCGTAAACCAGCAGAACCGCTTTGAGCGGGATGTGGTGCAGCCCTTTGTCGAGGAGTACCTGGCGGGACGCACCCCGATTCCGTGTACCCTCTGCAACAATCACCTCAAATTCGACGAACTACTGCGCACCGCGCGTGGCATCGGAGCGGAACGGGTTGCAACGGGACACTATGCGCGTGTACGTTACGACGCGAAGCGGCATCGATGGCTGCTGATGCGGCCTGCGGACCGCTCCAAGGATCAGACATACTTCCTTTTCGGACTCACGCAGGAGCAACTCAGCCGGACCCTGTTCCCGCTGGGTGACATGCAGAAGCCTGACGTGCGTGCCTTTGCCGAGAGGGAGGCCTTACGCGTTGCCCATAAAGCCGACTCCCAGGAGATCTGCTTTATTCCGGGCGGTGACTACAAGGCTTTCATCGCCGCCTATCTTGAGGAGCAAGGGCGGCAGATGCCCGTCACCTCAGGCGACCTTGCGACGAACGACGGTGACGTTGTTGGAGTGCACAGCGGGATTCACGGCTTCACAGTCGGCCAGCGCAAGGGTGTACAGCAGCATCTTCACCTGCACTCGGCGGTGCCGCAATACGTGCTGCGCATTGAGCCCGCGACCCATCGCGTGGTGGTGGGCGACGAAGTTGAACTACTGGCGAAAACAGCGCGCGTCCGCGATGTGAACTGGATCAGCATCGATGGGTTACGGAACCCGTTGCGCGTTCTTGCCAAGATAAGGCACAGGCATGAACCTGCGCCAGCGACTCTCACTACGTCTGAAGGCGGATGCGTTCAGGTGCACTTCGACGAGGCACAGCGCGCGATCACACCAGGTCAGGCGGCAGTGTTCTACGACGGTGACGTCGTTGTGGGTGGCGGGTGGATTGAGGTCACTTAGGACGGCTTACGCGTGGTAATCGTCTTCCAGCCCTGTGTAGATGCTCTCGCCTTCGAACGCTACAGGTCGAGGCGTAGGTCTACGCGACCTGGTGCCTGGACGGGGGCTGAAGCTCTGTATAAGCGATTCAATGCCAGCCTTCGTGCCGCTTACCAGGCCTGAGAGTTGGCGCACGGGCGCAACGACAGCATGTCCGACCTGGGACGCGATCTCACCGGAGCGAGTGACGGCGTTTGTCACCATCGTGTCTACGCGCTCCGTTTGATTGCGCGCCTTATTGGTGGTATCTGTGATCAGGGAATCAACCTGCGCGACCTTTGCGCGGTAAACATCGCTGGTGTCGGCGATGTTCGCTGTCACTCGTTTGATCTTCGGCTCCGTATCAGCAACAACGTTCTTTGCCACTTCGGCGATCTGCTGCCCCTTGGCCGAGATGTCTCTGACAGACTCGAGTATCGGGTAAACCTTGCCTTTGGCTTCTTCGGTAAGCACACCGAGCTGCTTGAGCAACTTGGCGGCCGCGAATGCCAGGGCTCCTAGAGCGATCGCCTCGATGAAGACAGCGACAGCGACGACCGCGGTGTAGACCAGGAGGTATGTGGATTGATGTTCTGTCATGATGGATTGCCTTTCACATGCATCCTGCGGGTGGAGCCATAACGCAGAAATCCGCGGCTCTAGCCACGGATTCCGCTTCTGACATTCGAACCCTAGTTCGTCTGGTTCTCAACTTTTTCCTGGTAGGCCTGCTTACCAGTTTCAACAGCGGTAGCAACCTTGTCCTGCTGATCCTGGATAAAATCCTTGCCTTTGTCGACGTACTGGCTCCACTGTGTGCGCCCCTTCTCGTAGAAGTCGCGGCCTTTATCCACGTACTCGTTCAGCTGATCCTTACTCTGAGCGACGTACTGATTCGCCTTTTCCTGCGCATCGCGTGCCTGCGCAGCCAGCTCTTCACGTGTTTCCTGGCCACTCTTAGGGGCATACAGAACGCCCGCCAGGGCTCCGATGCCAAGCCCCGCCAAAAACCATCCAAGACTGCTCAGGGAACTGTCGTTGTCTGCCATATTCGTCTCCTTCTTCTTGCGGAAAATGTGCCGGTTGCTCTGATACGCACATGCGGGGACTCGGCAAAGCACTCACTTGCACCAGCATGTGGAAGGATGCAGCGCCATCCAGCGCGGTTGCCGAACGATCCAGAAGCCAGTGCAGAAGAAACAGACAAACAGGTAGCGCGCTCAAGCGTCATACCGGTGACGCAGACACGGAACCTCTGCCCGGAGAGACTATGGACCACTACAACCGTTCTCAACGTACCGCAGCTTTCGCGACCGCTCTTGCCCTGGGATGTACTCTCGCCGGATGCCGGCACACACCTGCCGTAGACGATCCGGCGCTGACAGCTCAGGTGCAGCAGCGCATTGCCAATGACGGTGGACTGACCAACGAACCCGTCCAGGTCATGGCACAGGCAGGTACGGTCACCCTGACAGGGACTGTAAGCAACAACGCTGCACGCGCCCTGGCGGCAGATGATGCTGCCGGGATCACCGGTGTAAAGAAGGTCATCAATGACATCACCGTGAACAGCGCCACCGGGCCTGCTACAACCACAACAACTCCGCTCGTCCAACCCGCGCCCGAGGCGCCGCCTGCGCGACGCGAGCGCGTGGGCTCCACGACAGCAACACTGCCGAGGAACGAACAGGCGCAACCACCCGCACCCGTCACCAGAACCACACCCGAGCCAGCGCCCGGACCTGCACCCGTGGCGGCGCAACCTGCCACACCGCCGCCGCCCGTGGCGCGCGTCGTGACACTGCCCGCTGGAACCACGGTTCCCGTCCGCATCACGCAGACACTCGACAGCGGAACCGCGCAGCCGGGTGACAGTTTCTCAGGAGCAGTCGCGACGGATATCGTGCAGGACGGCATGCTATTGATCCCGCGCGGCTCAACGGTGACGGGCCGGGTCACAGAAGTGCATGAAGCGGCACATTTCAAAGGTTCGGCGCTGCTCACGGTCGAACTGACCGGCTTGAATGTGAAAGGCGAGAGGCTTTCGGTATCTACGCAGCCCTATACGAGCGAAGGCAAAGGCCGCGGCAAGAATACAGCCGAGAAGACCGGCATCGGAGCGGCAGCAGGAGCCGTGCTGGGCGGCATCTTCGGTGGCGGCAAGGGCGCAGCCATTGGTGCGGCAGCAGGCGGCGGAACCGGAGCAGGCATTAATGCCGTCACGCGCGGCCAGCAGGTGCAGATCGCAAGTGAGAGCGTGATCCGCTTCACCACGACCAATTCGCTCGCGGTACGGACGTCGACGCGTGCGCGTGGGCAGAGTGACGAGCCATCGTTGCAAAATCGCGATCAGTAGGTGACGCAAAAGAGCCATCGCACGGCGTCCCATGGACAGTTTGCGTCACCGCGCGCAAACGTACACTGGGACGGTGGCTACTGCCGTCACCCACGCGCTTCCAGTTGCCGCGAAAGCCCGGCGAACACCGCTGGCATATTGGCATCTTCTTAGCCTTGACGCGCCATCGGTGGCCGTGCTTTGGACCATCTTTCTCGCCAAAGCCTTCGACGTTCATCTCAGGTTTGACATTCTGCTCTCACTTGGGTTGGCGGTGTGGGTCTTGTATGCAGCCGACCGCATTCAGGATGCCGTGCGGGGGGGCCTGCTTGAAGAACGCCATCGGTTCCATCTTCTGCATCGGCGTCCGCTTTCCATAGCCATTGTCGGCGTTGTCGTCACCATCCTTGCCCTGCTCTGGAACCTGCCCCTCGCGTTGCGCACGGCCTGGCTTCTGCTGTCGCTTCCACTGCTTTGCTATCTGCTGATGATTCACGTGCTGCATATACCGAAGATGCCAAAGGAGGCCGCCGTCGCCTTCTTCTTCGGCGCGGCAACGGCGCTCCCGTGCGTCGTTGCGGAAGGCGTCGCATTGCGATTGATGATGCCATCCATCCTGCTGTTTGCCGGGCTTTGCTGGTGTAACGGCATCGCCATCGCGCGCTGGGAGCCGCATGCACATCGCATCGCAAACGTGTCGACCGTATGGCTGGCGCGCCGGTTTGACCTGGCCGGACTTGTTCTGGCATGTGGCTGCCTCGTTCAGACCGGGATGCGCGCGTACCGGCCTGTGGCACTGGCTGTACTGCTCAGCATTTGGTTGCTGAGGGTCGTCGACAAGGAGCGCGGACACTTGCAACCCGTAACCGTCCGTGCCCTGGCGGATGTCGCGCTTTTAACTCCACTGGCGGTATGGCCGTTGCTGCCGCTCCTCTGGCGGCGATGACCAGCGGCTTTGACCGGCTGGCCAACGCGTACCGCTGGATGGAATATCTCAGCTTTGGACGCGCACTGGAGCGGTGCCGCTGTACGTTGCTGCCGCACGTGAGCCACGCAACAAAGGCGCTGCTGCTGGGTGACGGTGACGGGCGCTTTGCTGAGCGCCTGTTGCACGCAGCCCCGGCAGTGCATATCACTGCGGTGGACTCAAGCACAGCGATGCTTAACGTACTGCAGGCACGATGTAACGCGCCAGCGCGCGTGGCAGTGCTTTGCCAGGATCTTGCCTGCGAGTCACTTCCTTTTCACGCGGGCGAACGCTTTGACCTGATTGTGTCTCACTTCTTCCTGGATTGCTTGAGCGAAGCGCACGTCGACCGCTTAGTCCGTTCAGTCAAGCCTCTGATGGCACGGCAGGCACACTGGATTGTCTCGGAGTTTCAGATTCCGCACGGCCCGATGCGGCTTCCTGCATTCCTTCTGATTCGGTCCCTGTACGCGGCTTTCCGCGTCCTTGCGGAGTTGCGCGTGCAAAAGTTGCCGGATTACAAGCGCGTTCTGCGGGCAAACGGCTTTGTGTGCACGGAACAACGGCAAATGCTCTGTGGTGTGCTGGTGGCGGAACATTGGCGCCTGCTGAAAGAAGACTAGAATTACCGTAACGATGAACTTGTACCTCCTCCGTCATGCCTCCGCAGGCACCCGCCGTACCAATCCCATCATGGAGCTTCGCAGACCACTGGACAAGGTGGGCAAGCGTGATTGCCTGCTTCTCGGCAATACGCTGTCGTCCATGAAAATCAGCTTTGACCTGATTGTTTCCAGTCCACTGAAGCGAAGTCTCCAGACCGCATCGCTGGTGGGCACGGAGACCGGCTACGAGCAAAAGATCCTGCTTTCGGACGCACTTGCTCCGTCGGCGAACTTCGCTCAATTTCAGAAACTGCTGGTGGAGTGTTCCGGACGTGAGTCGCTGCTGGTGGTGGGACACAGTCCCAACCTGGTGCAGTTCCTTGGACTGCTCATGCAGCCTGCACAGGAGACGAAGGCAAGCCTGCCGCCGGCAATGGTGCGCATGCGGAAAGGTGCCATCGCGCGGCTCAACATGGAGCGTGGGATTGCCACGCTGCAATGGATGCTGGATCCGCGCGTGGTGCGGACCCTCTATGCCAATTCGACCGTCAGATCGCGCTTGAAGATTTCACGGAAGTAGCTCGCCTCCTTTTTCAGGGACCAACGCTCCAACTCCGCACTGCCCCGCCCGGCGTGCACTTCCAGCAGAACGCGCTTGGGATACACGCGCGCGGCAAATTGAACGGCGCTGTTGGTGCGATTCCCATTCAGGGCAAGTGCGAGGCGCAAGAGAACGACCGCGCGGATGACGTTGCCCTGTTCTTCCACCGGGATGCTGCGGAGCGGGCGCTCCATCGGATCGGGCCGGCTCTTGCCGAGGTAGCGGGCAACCGCGCTGATGATCAGCCGCTCGCCTGGCGAAAAGCCAAAAATCTCCGAGTTTTCGATGATGTACTGCGTGTGCCGATGATGTCCCTGGTGACTCATGAACTTGCCCACATCGTTCATCATGGCGGCGGCAGAGAGCCACTCACGATAGTTCGGAGGCAAGCCGTGCACGCGCTCCAGCGCATCGAAGAGCTTCAGTGCGTCTGTGCGTACGGGCTCTACGCGCTTCAGCTCGACTGCATACCGCTTGCACACCGCAAGGATGCCGTTCCACCGCTCTTCCTCGACGGCTTTGTGCACAGACGCGCGTTCGTCCTTGTCTGAAAGCATCTGCGCCAGCATCCCGTCGCGCAATCCCAGCGGTGAGTAGCGGAAGCCGCGCAGGTGCAGCCGCTCCAGAATCTCCGCATACACAAATGCGCCACCCACGATGATTTCGCTGCGCTTGGGGCCAATGCCCACAACCTGCGCCCGGTCAGCGTTCGTCATCGTGACCAAACGTTTGGCCAGCGCGCGCACCGCCGCAGTCTCGGCGAAGAGTGGCTCCCGCGTCATTGCGTCGGAACCTGCCGCAGACTTCTTCGCCGTTTTCTTTGCCGCTTTTGCGGGATGTTTAACACTCAGCACACCTGGCTGGCTTGCGGTGGCAAGTGCGGCTGCGGCACCAGAGGTTGCAATCACCAGCGGAACGTCTGGCGTGCCCAGTTTGCGCTCCAACTTGCGGATTTCACGATCGATATAGCTGTTCATCTGGCGCATCTGGTCAGCGGTGGGGGGATCGCTATGCAGGAATTCCTGTTGCAGGCGCACCGAGCCGAGCGGCAGCGACACCATCTCACGGATGCGTCCGCCTTCTGAAAGCGAGACCTCGCACGAGCCGCCGCCCAGGTCGATCAGAATGCAGCGGTCCTGCGCGCCCGGTTCATGGGTGACGACACCAAGGTGGATCAGCCGGCCCTCTTCCAGGCCGGAGATAACTTCCACGGTCCAACCGGTCGCAGACTTAACCCACGCACTAAATGCGGCGGAGTTGCGCGCGTCGCGCATCGCCGATGTGGCAACCACGCGCACAACATCAACGACCTGTGCCTGTACCGCTTTTTGAAAACGCTTTAATGCGCGGATGGTGATGGCCATCGCGTCGGGCGAGATTTCACCGGTTTGGAAGACGCTCTCACCCAGGCGTACCACCTCGCGGTCCTCGTGAAACACCTTGAGCTGATGCTGCTGCACGGAGGCGATGGCGAGGCGGCAGGAGTTGGAACCGATGTCGATGGCGGCAAAGGTAGGCATGGCTCTCCGTAGCAGAAGTCTGTGATGTGCGACGACATCTGCACTCTACACGAGTGCTGTGTCGAAGCAGGCGCAAGGATGTGCCCCTGCTGGAACCTTCCGCGTCACCGTAAAATGAAGGCTGGGTTGAACGGAGCGGCGAACACCAGGATGGTCAAGAAAGAAGTCTCTGTTCGCAATGCCCTGCTGCTGATCGTTTTCTTCTGGATTGCCGTCTACTTCGCCTCGCTGTTCACGCCGCCGCTGCTGGACGATGCGGACGCGACGCATGCCAACGCCGCGCGCAACATTCTGCTGACACACGACTTTGTTACGCTGCGCGTGAACGGCATCCGGTATCTCGAAAAGGCTCCGCTGCCCTATTGGCTGACGGCGGGCAGCTTCGCACTCTTCGGTCAAAACAGTTTTGCGGCGCACCTGCCGCAGGCGTTGGCTGTTCTGGCGCTTGCGCTGCTGGGTTTCGCGTGGGCGCGCGAGACATGGGGTACGCGGGCTGGCCTGTACAGCGGCCTGGCGCTGCTGACCTCAGCCGGGACGTTCCTGTTTACCCGCATCTTCATTCCGGAGGCGTTGCTGTCGCTGTTTCTTGCCGGTGCGCTCTACGCCTTCCAGCGTGCCATGCGAGATAGGGTGGCGCGTGTTGCTGCGTACAGCATGTACGTTTTGCTGGCGCTTGGAGTGCTGTCCAAGGGATTGATAGCCATCGTTTTTTTCGGGGGAACAGCGTTGATCTATCTGACGCTCACACATGAGTGGGGACGCTGGCGTCAGTTCCGGCTGGTGAGCGGCACCGGTCTCTTTCTTCTGATTGCCGCGCCGTGGCACATCCTTGCGGGGTTGCGCAACACCGGCGGATATCAGGGGCACGGATTTTTCTGGTTCTACTTCGTCAACGAACACTTTATGCGCTTCCTGGGACGGCGCATCCCGCATGATTACAACAAGCTGCCCGGGGCGCTGTACTGGCTGCTGCACCTGGTGTGGCTGTTTCCGTGGAGTCTTTTCTTCCCTGCCATCATTGCGGTTGCGTGGCGCAACCGGGCGCGTCTTCGGCATCTCCGGGACGATGCGCGCATGCAAACTGCAGTATTGCTCGGCATCTTTGCGGCCCTTCTGCTTGTCTTCTTTTCCATCTCCACCAACCAGGAGTACTACACCTTTCCGGCGTATCTGCCGCTCTGCATGCTCTTAGGCGCTGCGCTGGCCGCTGCTGAAGACGGGCGGGAGATGAACGGCTGGATCACCGGTGCGCATGCCGCATTTACCTTGATCGGCGTAACGGTCGCGGTGCTGCTGCTCTCAGGCCTTTGGAACTCCCGCCACCTGCCGTTCCAGGCGGACATCGGCGCTTTGCTGGCGCACCGTGGAGTCGGAAACTACACGCTGTCCATGTCACACTTTTTCGATCTGACTGGACCATCCTTTGCGGCATTGCGCCTGCCTGCGGCACTGGCTGCGCTTGCACTTGCAGCTGGTCCCGCTCTGGCGTGGCTGCTGCGGCGGCATGGAAGCCCTGACGCAAGCACAGTGATGATCGCGGTGACAGCAGGCATTTTCTTGGTAGCGGCGCATCTCGCGCTCGATCGCTTTGCTCCCATGCTTTCGTCGGAGGCTCTGGCACGAACGTTCATGCAGGATGAAGCCGGTGGGCGCATCGAGGCTGATTCCGAACTGATGCTGTATGGCGACCAGGCCTACGGCTCTTCCCTGCCGTTCTACACCGGCCGCATTCTGCCGCTCGTGGAGGGACGGTCGACATCCATGTGGTTCGGATCCACCTTTGCAGATGCACCACGCATCTTCCTGACGAACGCCGACCTGCTGGCGCACTGGGGCACAGGGCCGCGCAAGGTGCTGTTTGTGCCGGAGGAGAAGCGTGCTGCCGTGGATGCACTGCTGGGACGGCGCGCCGTCCCGCTGGCCGAGCTTTCAGGCAAGGCGCTGATCACCGATCGCCCGGTGCTGCCATGAGCGCCTTCGCCACATCTCCACGTGCTCCCATACAGAGGACATGATGGTCTCCGCAACAGCACCTCGCAACGTCCCTATAGTGACTGAGAGCCCGGCAGGCCTGCGGACACGGTCCGTCGGGGTTCTGGTGCTGCTGTGGTGCGTTCTGCATCTCGGATGCCTCTTTACGCCGGGCCTGCTGGACGATGTGGATTCCATTTACATCGAGGTGGCACGCGAGATGCTGCAGCGCCACGACTACGTAACGCCGTATGTGGATGGCATCCGCTTCTTCGACAAACCACCGCTGATGTACTGGCTGGCTGCGGCGGGCATGAGGCTGTTCGGCGCGTACGACTGGGCGGCGCGGCTGCCTCTGTCGCTCACTGTGCTGGCATTGTTCATCGCGGTATACGCACTGGGAACGCGGCTGTTGGGTGAGCGTGGCGGCTTGTATGGGGCGCTGGCGCTGGCCACAAGCCTTGGACCATACCTCTTCACACGGTTTTACATCCCGGACATCATGAACGCGCTGTGGATGACGCTGGGCATTCATCTCTTTCTGATCGCACTGGAACAGGTGCGTGAAGGCCAGTCCGCACGATGGCCGGCGTACGGCTTTGCTATCGTCATGGCGCTCAATCTTCTGACAAAGGGTTTGATCGGACTTGTTTTTCCGCTGGGCTTTGCCGTGCTGTACAGCGCTTTGACACGGCAGATGCGCTGTCTCTTGCGGCTGTATCTTGCCACCAGCACGCTTCTATTCGCATGCATCGCGCTGCCATGGCATGTACTGGCGGCGCTGCGCAATCCGGCCATTGCCATGCCCATGGGAAGCGGTCTGCCCGCGCGTGCGGGATGGTTCTGGTTCTACATCGTGAATGAACACTTCCTTCGTTTTCGCGGACTCCGGATCCCGCACGATTACGGCCAGGTACCGGTTCCGCTCTTCTGGCTGATGTTCTTCTTATGGCTGATGCCCTGGGCAGCATTTCTGCCCGCCGCACTGTTTCGGTACGCGCATCTCTGGCGGGACCGTACTGTGACAAACGTTCGTGATACACAGGCGCCGCTGGCGGTTTTGCTGTGGAGCGGCATGGTTTTGGGCTTCTTCACGCTGTCATCGCGGCAGGAGTACTACTCGCTTCCGGCACTGCCTGCCCTGGCGTTGATGGCTGGTGGTGTGATCGCCGGGGCTGAAGCCGGTAACACGGCACTGTGCAGGTCCGTTGCACGCGCGAGCCTTTTCTTCCTTGTGCCTGTGGGTGTTCTCGTAGCGACTGTTTGCGGAACCCTGGGCATCCTCTCGCCCTCTGCACCGGCTGGTGCGGACGTCTCCCAGGTGCTGACTAGCAACCCGGACCAGTACAACCTTGCGTTGGGACATCTGCATGACCTGACGGTGCGCGCCATGGGCTTCTTCCGTGCACCGCTCCTAGGCATGGCGGTCAGCATGCTGGGTGTGGGCCCGCTAGCGTGGTGGCTACGCAGGCGCGGAGCGGGAGATCCAAGCCGGAATGAACGCATAGCCAACACGGTACTTGCAGCGAGTATGTGCGGCGTTCTGCTGTGTGTGCACTCCGGCCTGGCACGCTTTTATCCCATCATCGGCTCCAAGGGACTTGCGCTCGAGGTCGCACACGCGGTCAAACCGGAGGATGCGGTCATGCTGGACGGTGAACTGACCAGCGGATCGACGCTGCTCTTCTATACGCGCCATCCGCTGATCCTGGTGAATGGGCGCGTGAACGGACCGTGGTTCGGGTCCTTCTGGCCCGATGCGCCACACATCTTTACCGATGATGCTGGCCTGCGGCGTGCCTGGGCTTCGGCACGCACCATCTACCTGCTGACGTATGAAACGTCGCGCATCAATGAACTGCGCCGCTCCGGATCGGTACGGGTGTTCGCTGCGTCGGGCGGCAAGATGATCCTTACGAATCGTTAAGCAGGGTGGACTGGATCGGCCTGCAGCCTGCCATCCGGCATGATGCGGAAGCGTGTCCCGTGGTAGCGCGTATCCGCCGGAAGATAACTACAGCACCAGATGGCAAAACCAAGCAGATCCCGTAGCGGATACAAGAGCGTGTACATACCTTTTCGCTCAGATTCCAGGACATGCAGAAGCACGGCGGCCTGAATCATCCGGTTCAGCACTGCCAGTCCTAGCAAAATGCAGGCCCATCGCCACCTGCCACGGGCCAACTCTACCGTGAAGCCAAGCAGGCCAAACGGCATAGCAAATGTCAGCCCTGTTCCCAGGTGACCCCATGGCCGGGAGCGCCGCGTACTTTGCATCCATCGCAACTGGTCCCGGAATGACCGGACAAAGCCCACGTCGTCCATCTCCATGCGCACGACGCGCGTCGAGATGGTGACACGTTTGCCAGCGTGTGCCAGCCGGTTGCCAAGCACGAAGTCCTCCGCCCAATAGCTGCCCAGGTCCTCGTATCCGCCTGCCTGCGCGTAGGCATCCCGCGGCAATGCTGTTGCCACACCTAGGCAAAAATCCGTGCCGCTGAGCATGTCAGCGATCAGCACGCCAGACCCCATCTCGACGGTCTTGCCTGCGGCATCCAGATGGATTGCCAGGCCGCCCCGGTCCACATGGCCTGCGTACATGCACCATGTCAACGTTGCCTCACCCGCATCCGGCGCGAGCGGCTTTATGATACGTGCGATGAAATCCTCTGGAACACGTGCGTCAGCATCCGTTGTGACAAGCAACGGGTACGTTGCAGCCTTCGCCATGATGGCGAGTGAGTACATCTTGGGATTGGGATAGAGCGGCTCGCCACAGGCAATAAAACGCGCCCGCTGTTCGGGGAACTCTGTAGCCACCTCACGCGCCACTTCCAGGCCGGGATCGTCTTCCCTGCGTGCGCAGAAGATCAGTTCATAGGGCGCGGCATATGACTGCCGAAAGTGACTCCGCAGATTCTCACGCAGGCTGGGCTGTGCACCGTGCAGCGGCTTCAGGACACTGACCGGCGGCGTGAAAGATGCCGCAGATTGAAGCTCTCTTGACTTTCTTCGTGCAAAGCGCAGGGCCGCCGTTACAGCCAGCCCGCAGAAGATGGCCGATGTCAGCGTGCCGGTGCAGGCGATCCAAAACAAGGCATTCAGAAGCATCGTTGCCGACAACAGCTTACGTAAGGGCGCGTTTTCTTACAGGCTTGGTAAGAACGATCGCCTGCCGTCCCGGTACAGGCCTGCGCAGGGGCACCAGTCCAGCCTCCGCGCGCGGCACCTGCTGCATGTGGCTCAGCATCTCCGTGCGCACGTAGTGCACAAAGTTCTGCATGTCCGCGTTCATCTGCTCCATGCGCTCGCGCATCTGCAGAATGATGGCGATCCCAGCGATATTCACACCCAAGTCGCGCGCCAGGTTCAGGATGAACTCCAGCCGCTCCAGATCTTCGTCGGTGTAGAGACGCGTGTTGCCGTCGGACCGCGACGGGCGCAGAAGACCTTCACGCTCATAGAGCCGGAGCGTCTGCGGATGAATGGCATACATCTCCGCCACGGCGGAGATCATATAGGCACCCTTCGACTTGCGTTTACTCGTCGCCATACCCGTTGATGTCCATCTTACTGCTCACAACGAAACAGCGTGTTGTTGCGCAGATAGTCGCGCGATGTGTTCCCCTTCAATACTCTGCGGGATGGCGTGAAAGCGGCATCTTGCAAGCACCCACGTCTGGAGCTTCCGGCGTCACACTCATCATGATTGGAAGATTGCTGAACATGGGCGGCAAAGCCGCATGGCGTGCCGCAACGCGGCGCATGCGCGCAAACAAGGCGGAGAGTGGCATTGCACTGGGCCTCCTGGGAGCCGCGGTGGTGGCAAATGAAGCCTACAAAGCCCAGCAGCGCAAAACAGCAATGCGCGGTAAAGTGGTCGTCATCACTGGCGGCAGCCGCGGGCTGGGCCTGGAGGTTGCGCGGCAGTTCGGCCTGGGCGGAGCGCATCTGGTCCTGGCTGCCCGGAGGGAAGATGAACTGCGCAGCGCCGTCGCCATCCTGCTGCGGGAAGGTGCCATTCCGAACTCTGGCGCAGCGCACATCGTCGTCACCGATGTCAGCAAACAGGACGACTGCAACCGACTGATTGGGAGCGCAACGGAGCGTTACGGACGCGTGGATGTGCTGGTGAACGTGGCGGGCACCATGCTGGTGGCGCCCATGGAAGACCAGACCACCCAGGCATTTCACGATGCCATGAACATCAACTTCTTCGGCCAGTTGTACACCATCCAGGCTGTCCTGTCGCAGATGCTCGCGCGCGGCTCCGGCAACATCGTCAACATCGCATCGATTGGCGGAAAATTACCCGTGCCGCACATGCTGCCCTACGTTGCCAGCAAGTTCGCTCTCGCAGGCTTCAGCGAAGGCCTGAACGCGGAGATGCGGCACAAGGGCATCCGCGTTACCACGGTCTGCCCCGGCCTGCTGCGCACGGGCGCGCACGTGCAGGTCAAGTTCGCAGGCGATGTCGAGAAGGAGTACCGATGGTTTTCGCTGGGCGCGACCATGCCGGGAGTTTCGGCGTCCTCCCGTGCCGCGGCACGCAAGATTTACAACGCCACCGTCGCTGGTAAGGCAGAGATCACGATCACGCCGCAGGCCTGGATAGGAGCACGCATCTTCGGCATGGCGCCCAATCCCTCCCTCGCCTTCGCAGCCGCCGCAAACGCACTCGTCCTGCCGGATACCAACGGAAATAAAGAAGTGACCGAGGGAAGCGAGTTGGAGCAGAAGCTGGGTGGACCGCTGAAGGAGTGGAGCAAGCATCTACTCACTGCAAACAACCAGCAAACCTGATGGGCGCAATAAAGCGGCGTCGCTGCCTGAATGATCATCTCCCATCAGCCGCTCCAGATCCGACTCCAACAACCTCGACAAAACCGCACTCGGCACCCTGAGCACGAGTGCTCTCCTCTTAGCCGAACTTGTTTGTAGACTGGCAGCTTTTGGCGTGATACGTTCGATTGTGCTGACCGGCAGCCATCGTAAAGCTTCTTGCTCGTTTGCACACAATCTGCCCTGGAGAAAACATGAACACTTACAAGTACTTCAAGATACTTGCTCTAACCTTGTGCGCCGGAGTCGCTGCCGCGGCACATGCCGACACTGCAGGCATTACAGGATTTACAGGAGGGTCAGCATTCCCTTATGTGGGTCAACCGGGTAACACCGTTGGCTTTGAGTTTCTCGCCGACCAGAACATAACTGTAACGGCCCTGGGGCTTTACAATCCATCGTCATACACACTGCAGAATTCAACCTCTTCCGCAGCCCTCACCGTAAACCATGCGGTTGGATTGTGGAACGCGAGTGGCACGCTGTTGGCCACTGCAACGGTGGGACCATCGAACACCTTGATCAACAGCTTCTACTACGCAGGCGTGTCTTCGGTCGCATTGATGGCGGGACAGGACTACTTTCTGGGTGCCTATTTCACCGGGGCAGATGACCAATACATCTCCAGTACGACTGGCATCACGACGGCACCAGCCATCACCTACATCGGTGGTACGTATGTGCAGGGCGATTCCCTGGCCGATCCCACGATTGTTGGTTACACCAACAACGGACGGTTTGGGCCCAATATCGAGTTCAATGTAACACCAGCAGCTGTTACGCCCGAGCCTGGAACGTTATGGCTGCTTGGAACCGGTGTGGCAGGCATCCTCGGTGTACGCCGCCGCTTTCCTGTGCGCTAATTTCAAGCCGCGCGGCAAGAAGAAGCTGCCGCCGCGCGGCTTAACCAAGCTTTCTCGTGTCTGTTTACGTCCTAAACTTTTGCGAACATCTCTTCGCGGGGATCGACCGGATTCAGCTTCGCCAACTCGCGCAGGATTTCCTTCGATCGCTCATCCTGTATCTTGGGCACGACAATCTGAATCTCAACGATCTGATCGCCACGCACACTCTCATTCGCGGCAGAGGCGACACCCTTCTCGCGCAGGCGCAGCTTCTGGCCGGCCTGTGTGCCCGGTGGAATCTTCAGCTGGGCGCGCCCGTCAATCGTGGGCACATCGATCTTCGTGCCCAAAGCCGCTTCAAACGCCATTACGGGCACGGTCACGCGGATGTCGTCGCCCGAGCGTGTAAACACCGGGTGCGGACCTGCCTTGATGATGAGGTACAGGTCGCCCGCAGGTGCACCCATGCTTCCGGCATTTCCTCTGCCGACGAGGCGGATGCGCTGACCATCACGCGTGCCCGGCTTGATGCGAAACTCCAGCGACTCGCGCTTGCTGACGGTACCCTCGCCATGGCACGTGGGGCACTCCTGCTGAATTTTGCCGGCACCACCGCAGCGTGGACACTGCACATTGAACTTCATGCGGCCATTCATCTGCGTGACCTGCCCGCTGCCATTGCATTGCGGACACGTTTGCGCGCTGCCGACGCTGCCCTGCCCCTTGCAGGTCGCGCATTGTTCCTGCCGGGTCAGCTCGATGCGTGTGGTGCCGCCGCGGATCGCGGTCCAGAAATCCACCTCTACCTGGTACTCGAGGTCCGTTCCCGGCTGCGGCCCACGGGATGCCTGCTGCGGTCCACGTCCGCCGCCGAACATGCCGCCAAAGATATCCCGGAACGATGATCCGAGGCCGCCGCCCTGCTGCGCCGCACCCGCGCCGGCGCCGCCAGAGAAATCGAATCCGCCGAAGTCAAACGGTACACCCTGCCCCGCAGTCGAGCCGCCCGTGTATACGTTGCCGCCATATCCGGCAGTGCTGCCGTACCCGCCTCGTGCCGCAGCTTCGGCGGCAGCCGGGTCGATCGAGTCGGAGTAGAAGCCAAGCTGGTCGTAGACCTTGCGCTTCTTCTCGTCGGAAAGGACGTCATTGGCCTCCGAGATTTCTTTAAACTTCTCCTCAGACTTCTTGTCGCCCGGGTTCACGTCCGGGTGATACTTGCGCGCCTGCTTCCGGAAGGCTTTTCGAATCTCATCTGCCGTGGCGGTTTTCTTCACGCCGAGCGCGCCGTAGTAGTCCTTTGTCTGGGTGGGTGCCATATCGCTTGTTACAGATTAGATGATAGCGGCAGACTCAGGTTGCGAGCGCCCCCAGATATGGTCGCTCGCGCGAGTCAGTCTTTTCTGACATACACGTCGAAGTCCTGCACCGGCTTTTCATAGTGATAGTGGCTCCAAAGCCCTGCGAACTCCGGGCTTTGCGAAAACCATTGCACGATGTTGAACGGGGCGGTGTAGCTCTCACAGGGTTGAGTGGCCGGGCAGCGCTCCACAAAGACGTACTGCGGCCGGGTCCGGCTGAGATCCTGCGCGAGTTCCGTCCGCTGTATCTCCGCAAGCTCCTCGACGCGCTCCGGCGCCAGCGCATGGAAGGCTCTTCCTGCCGGACGCACGCCGGACTCATTGTCGCGGATGGCAGGCAGCATCCACAGGTGTGCAAAGCGGCTGCCCCACACCAGGCGGTGATCCAGCACCGTAGTGAAGTGGCTCAGGCTCACCGTGAAAGCGTAGACGGTCGTTCCAGGAGGATAGTGGGCCAGCTCGGAGGAAATGGTGTCCTGGTCAGGATGGGCATGCCGCTTCCTGACTGCAACAGCGGCAAAGGCCAGAACACCGCACAGCGTTGCAGCCACCCATGCTGTCCGTGTCATACGTGGCCACCGCACAGCGCGCAGCAGATCCAGGAGCAGCCATGCCACAGTGATCTCAAGCAGCGCAGTAGCCGGAAAGCCCTGGTGGTACCAGCCGGTGTGCTGCACAAAAAAGGCCAGGGTGGCACCCACCGCTGCGGCCAGCAGCGCGCCTTCCATCTCCGGGCATGCGAGTCTCTTCCGCAGAAACCACCATAGGAGGGCGAGGACGAGAACACTCACCGTAAACCGCAGACCCACGTGAAACACCATGGCCGTGAAGCTGAACTGCCCCAGTGCCCAGTACGTACTGCCCAGCAACGGCAGGATGTCCGAGAGGTACGCGGGGGTCAAGAGGCGAACCGCGCCGAGATACAGCAGTCCCGTCATGCAGGCCGCGATCAGTTCCGGTGCCATCAGCCGCCGTACGCTGCGCCGGGACGTCATGATGAACACTTCGAGGCACGCAAGTGTCAGTACATGGTGAGGCTTGAAGCAGATCCCCGCTCCCGCAGCAACGCCGAGAACGATCCTTTGCGGCATGGAGAAGCCAGCCACCGCATCCGTGCCTACCGCCAGCAGGTAGGGTACGAAGAGCGCCAGCAACAGCTGCTCACGTTGGCCGAACTCTGCCGGTTGCGTGATCACAATGAGAAAGAAGCTGAGCGCCCACAGCAACTGGGCCGTCTGCACAGAGAGCGCAGCGGGAATCTTGGACCTGCGGAGAATGCTGGCACCGGTCAAAGCACTCCCTGCCAGTAGCCCAGACACAACGACCCGCAGCATGGTCACGGGATCTGTATGCAGGAGATGCGACAACGCCGCCGGTATCTCTGAAAACCATACAATGAGGGGAGGGTTGGTTTCGATCAATCGCGGTCCGTCGAGCTGCACACCGGCCAGGACCTGTTGCGCCGCATACAGCAGAAAGGCCTGATCGCCCTCCACATGACTCAATAAGAATTCATACAGGACGTAAAAGACGAACAGTGCGATCAGTACAGCTTCCGCAGACGTGAGTACACGGCGCACGTATCCGTCTGGAACATAACTCGAACTCATAGGCGGGGAACCTGCATACAGTGTACGGTCAGGCCCAAACAATGGAGTTAAGCCGGTTACACCTTGGTCTTACGACTCGATCGTAAGCTCCGGCCCGGCGTCAGGGCCGACGCGTTCTCCGCGGCTGTGGTGTGCTGATCTTTCGGGCACCAGTACAGCGTTCTGCCCGCCACATCTTTTCGCAGGATGGTTTCTCCGCACACAAAGCATGGCTTCCCGTGCCGGCGATAGACATAGTGCTCCTCGCCGAGCGGCGCAGGATCCTGCTTGCTGGGGCGGTCCGCGCATTTGGTGCAGACGATGCGCCGGTCCACCATGCCCGCTTTCAACAGCGGAATCGCGTCTTTCCACATCGCCTTGAGCGTCTTGAGGTCCATTGCATCACCCGGCGTAAACGGGTTGACGCGGTGACGAAAGAGCAGCTCCGCGCGGTAGATGTTGCCGATGCCGGAGAGGATCGACTGGTCCATCAGCAGCTCGCCAATCGTCGCTTTCTTTTTGAGGATTTTCTCAAAGGCGCGCCGCGGATCATCATGGCCGCCGGGTTCGTTTGCCAGGGGATCGGGGCCGAGCCGGTCGAGCAGCGCCTGCCACTTTGCCGCGTCATAGACGCTGCAATCGGTGGGTCCGCGCAACTCGCACCAGTCGACCTCCTCCGGAGGGAACGGCTGGGTCCCGTCGTCCTTCGCACAGGTCAGGTTGTGCGGCTGGCCCTTCTGCGAACGTGCCGATTTACCTGACCCCGCTCGCTGCAAAATGGCACGCAACGCACCCTTCGGCTCCGGCAATGGCCCGCAGCCCTCGGTAAAGTCGCCGAAGCGGCCCAGATGAACGTGAAGGTAAAGACTGCCCGGAAACTCGTAGCCAAGGTGCTTGCCCACTGCATGCACCCTCAGCAGCTTTTTGCCGTCGACCAGGTGAGCATCGTTGAAGCGGTGGCTCGGCCCCGGCAGCACATTCAGTTTACGTCCGGCAAAGGCGGCGGTGTGACGCGCCGCCCAGCGATGTACCTCATTTCCTTCCGGCATGCAGACTCTCGGTCCTCCAAAGCATACAGATGCCACAGGGCTCGACAGTGTGCGTTGAAGAAAGGCACCGCGCTTGTTTGGCTCAACAGAGTGTCACCGATCGTTGCCGCAACGGAAAGGATTGGCCTGAACTCTCGGGCATCTAGGCGGCGCGCGACTTCACAATGGCAAACTTGTCTTTCAATCGGATAAACGGCGATTCCAGGAACGTATACGAGAGCATGGCGAGAACGCACGTCAGGCCTAGAGCGAAGACAACTTTCCCAACGACCATCGCAGTTCCGCCGGAAGGGCTGAAGATGTGAATGGTGAGTGTGAGACAAAGAATGTGGAACACGTAAAGACCGTATGAGATTTTCCCCAGGTACACCGCAGGCCTCATCCAGCCGGCAACCTGGACTCCCAGCGTCGCAAACAGCAGGAGGCAGGAGCCAAGCCCAGCGCAAAGATATCCAGCGAGAAGCGCCCCTGCACTCTGGCCGTATGGGTCCCGAATGTGAAAAACCAATGTGCCTGCGCACAGCAGGGCACCCCCGGCAGCTCCCGCAAGCAAGCGAAGAGGCACCCTGAAATGGACGTCTTTTCCGTGCAACAGCACGGCCAGCATCGCACCCAGCCCGAACATCTGAAATTGCACGAAGGTATTCGTCCAGATTGACGTCACTGGATCAGCGCCCCTCCGCACCGATAACAGGAGTGCGCCCGCGGCAACGGGTACCGTCAGCAGCGACACCAACACGATTCGCTGTTTCGATAAAACGCGGCACAGCAGCGGCCACAGTACATAAAACTGCTCCTCAACAGAGATACTCCACAGGGCAAATGAAACTCCCGCGGTAAAGCCGTGACGCCCCGTGTACCAGTTGCCAACAAACAATGCCATCGCAAGCAAGTTAAGTTGGTCTGCTTGGAATTTGGTTCCAATCAAGCTCAGGAACGACGTAAACCCCAGGAAGCAGTACATCAGCGGCCAGATACGAAGAACGCGCCGGATGTAAAACGAACCGATGGCAATGGTTCCGGTACGCTCTTTTTCTCGCAACAGCAGCTCTGTGATCAGAAATGAGCTCAGCACAAAGAAGAGACTCAAGCCCATGTCACCCACGTGAGCGATCCGCGCCAGAGTGCTGTGCCGCGCGGGAACAGAGTGCGTGGCGAAGACCATCAAGAACGCCAGCAGGCGCAGAAGGTCGAGTTCAGGACGATAAAAACGGCTATTGGGCCTCGCTGGGGGCGGCGGCAATGACATTGTGTTGTCAGTTTAGCCGCTGGAGGAAACTACCCGAGCCGACCTCACATATAGCGCCAGCAGAACCCGCGAGGGTCGATTTCGGAGATGGTCTATGTGTGGGAGCTAGCCGACGCGACTGTCACACTTGCTCATAGACTATGCCGTCTACCTCGACGCGCTGGGCACGACTTCGAAGCGTCACAAGCAGTTCCCACGCACCTGTGATTGCCAGTGGAACAGACCATTCAAGCCACACACGCGTTTCGGTCCACAGCGAAAACCACAGAACTACTGGAACACACAGTAACGATCCCCACAAGACAAGACGCTCGGCCAAGGGTAAAGATCTGCGTTGAAGCCAGATAAACACCGCGAGGTAGCCACCGGCAGTGAAGGTCTGCGACCAGTGATGCGGCCTCACGAATTCGTGTATATTGTGCGACAGCTGCCAGCCGGTTTCCCGGACATTGGCGGCGAAGCGCCGCCGAATCAAATATTCCAGGGTTGTCCAGTACACCGCCATCACCATGGCCAGGATGCCCGCAAGCCGTGCTCGTGAGGACGAGAGTATCGCACGCAGATTCCGCCGTTCCAAGAGGAAGGCACGACCGCTATCGCCATTGAGCCAGAAGAGAGGCAACACGATGGGGAGCAGGAACAGAGATGTCTCCCGCATTGGCACGTCGATGCAGAACAGCAGCAACGTGAGCACCCATCGACGCTGCACTGCAGCTACTACAGCCAGACCAAACAATGCCGCGTGGGGCAAATCATACGCGTACCAGACATTGTGTTCGACGCGGAGGTCGACGGTGACGCCAACGATCAGCAACGTCAATGCCGGGGCCAACCACCATTCTTTACCGAACCGGCGGCCATACCAGCTCGCGGCACAGACCATCAGCAGTAAGGCACAGATGCCCGCCAGCATGGACACAAATTTCTCTGGCGTCTCACGTTCCAGTAATGGCGAATCAGCAGATAGCATGTCGCCGTACCGCGTTGAGGCTTTCTGTATTGGGCTCGTGTTAGAAGCCCAGTGCAGCAACGGCATCATCAGCACACGGCCTTGAAAGGGCATCTTTGCGCGGCCCTCGGCATACAGATGAGAGTTGACGTAGTCGGTGTTGATAAAGAAATCTGTCCGGACAACCTGCACCGACGCCAGTGCGAACGTGAACCAGATCAGCAACGATCGACTGCGCGGGAATGTCATCATGTGGATCTAAGAGATCACCTACTTATGTACCACATGCAACTGTGACGGAAACAAAGCTCATTCCGCTGAGGCATCCCTTGCCCAGATGCAAGACATGCGGCCTAAGTGCTCTACCGGCTGAAGTGGTTGCAGCGAATCACTGGAGTGCGAACGCGTTAGGCTGCTCGATCTTGGCGGTAGCGGGTTGGACCCTCGACGTCAGCCGACGCCCCTCGTTCATGTTTCTCACGCAAAGAGTCGCCCACAACTTCAGCGCCACTGCACAACGGGCCCCGACGTTAGTTCCAGACGTGCTGGATGGGCATGGGCTCGATGCGGAGGATGGTGTCCGGGCGCACGGTATAGAGCTTGCGGGCGAAGTCGCGGGCCTGCTCTTCGTTCGGGAAGATCGTCTGCTCATGGAGCTTGCCGGCAACAAACTGTTCGCACTTCCAAATCGTGGTGGTATTCATGGCAACTCTCCTTTGTGCATTCCTGAGCTGAGACAGCAAGGGCGCCCGATGCGGTGGCCGTCTTTCGAGCGCCCTTGTGACTCGAGGTTTACTGTTTCGTTAGACACCGCTTGCTAGATTTTGATGCAGAAGCAAGTTCCAGTTTCGGAGGAAGGCCGAAGTTAACGCCGCCAGTTTCGATGGCATCACTTCGGCTCCAACGTGTCCGGTTCGTCAGCATCCTTTCCGAAGCGCCATGAGTTATAAGCGGACCTCGGCGGCTGAAGCCGTATTTGACCAGCTCAGGTGATGTCACGGCTAAAGCCGTGACCTACCCGGTTACTTGTGGTCGACGTCCACGTACTCCGCGTCGATGACGCCCTCGTCCTGCCTGGTAGCTTCTGCCGTTGTGCCTGCCGCGGCTGCCGCACCGTCCGTCGGAGCGGGACCGGATTTGTACATGGCCTCGGCGAGCTTATGGCTTTCCTTGGTCAGGCGGTCGTACGCGGCGCGGAGTTCAGTAGAAGATGGTGCGCCGGTCAAGGTCGTCTTTGCGTCGCTCAGGGCAGTTTCTACCTGCTGACGCTCGTCGCCGCTGATCTTGTCACCGTTCTCGCGGAACATCTTCTCCACGTTGTAGACCATGCCGTCGAGCTGGTTGCGCGCTTCGATCTCGTCGCGCTTCTCCTTGTCCTCGCCCGCGTGCGCCTCGGCCTCCTTCGCCATGCGCTCCACCTCATCCTTGCTGAGTCCGGAGCTGCTGGTGATGGTGATCTTCTGGTCCTTGCCCGTGGCGTTGTCCTTTGCCGTCACGTTCAGGATGCCGTTCGCGTCGATGTCGAACGTCACTTCGATCTGCGGCACACCACGCGGAGCGGGAGGAATACCGGCCAGCTTGAACTTGCCCAGCGTACGGTTCTGGGTGGCCAGCGGACGCTCGCCCTGCAGGACGTGGACTTCCACCTCGGTCTGGTTGTCGGCTGCCGTCGAGAAGGTTTCCGTCTTCTTCGTCGGGATGGTGGTGTTGCGCGGGATCATCGGCGTTGCCACGGAGCCCATCGTTTCGATGGCCAGGGTCAGCGGCGTAACGTCCAGCAGCAGCAGATCCTTGACCTCGCCGCCCAGAACGCCACCCTGCACCGCCGCGCCAATCGCGACGACCTCGTCCGGGTTTACACCCTTGTGCGGCTCCTTGCCGAACAGCTCCTTCACCAGTGCCTGCATGCGTGGCATCCGCGTCTGTCCGCCAACCAGAACCACCTCGTCCACCTGCGATGCGGTGATGCCGGCGTCGGACATGGCCTGTTTGCACGGGCCAACCGACTTCTGCAGCAAATCTTCCACCAACGACTCGAACTTGGCACGGGTCAGCTTCTCCACCAGGTGCTTCGGTCCGCTTGCGTCTGCTGTAACGAAGGGCAGGTTGATCTCTGTCTCCATGGTTGTGGAGAGTTCGATCTTCGCGCGCTCGGCCGCATCCTTCAGGCGTTGCAGTGCCATTTCGTTGCCCTTGCCGCGCAGGTCCAGGCCTTCCTTCTTGCGGAATTCGTCGATCAGCCAGTCGACGAGGCGCTGATCCAGGTTGTCACCACCCAGGTGCGTATCGCCGTTGGTGGCCTTCACCTCAATGACGCCCTCACCAACCTCCAGCACGGACACGTCGAACGTACCGCCGCCGAAGTCATACACGACAATGGTCTCGTCTTTCTTTTTGTCTAGGCCATACGCCAGCGCTGCCGCTGTCGGCTCATTGACGATGCGCTTCACATCCAGGCCGGCAATCTTGCCCGCATCCTTGGTCGCCTGGCGCTGCGCGTCGTTGAAGTACGCCGGTACGGTGATGACAGCCTCGGTCACGGACGTGCCAAGGTAGTCCTCCGCGGCCTTCTTCAGCTTCTGCAGGATCATTGCGCTGACCTCGGGCGCGGTGTACTCCTTGCCCTGCGCAAGTACGGCCACGTTGTCGCCCTTGGGGACGACCTTGTACGGCACCATCTTCATCTCGTCATTCACTTCGTTGGGACGGCGTCCCATGAAGCGCTTGATCGAGTAAATCGTGTTCTCGGGGTTGGTAATGGCCTGGCGTTTCGCCACCTGGCCAACCAGGCGCTCGCCGCTTTTGGTAAACGCAACGATCGATGGCGTCGTGCGTCCGCCCTCTTCGTTCGGGATCACCTTCGGCTCTCCGCCCTCCATGACGGCGACGCAGCTGTTGGTGGTTCCCAGGTCGATTCCGATAATCTTGCCCATCTTGTCTTGCTCCTCCGGCGGCTTTGGTCAGCCGCAAACCTGTTCAGCGCTCACTCAGGCATGTTCAGGATCACATGTGAGTCACTTGCTGTCAATCTATGTGATGCGGAAAGCAGTATGAGGATGCAGCGGTGCTGACGGCGGCTACTGCTGAGGGGCTTGCGGCGAAGGAGCTACTGGAGCAGAA
Source organism: uncultured Terriglobus sp. (assembly GCA_964251045.1). Classification (GTDB taxonomy): domain Bacteria; phylum Acidobacteriota; class Terriglobia; order Terriglobales; family Acidobacteriaceae; genus Terriglobus. The sequence continues at coordinate 261,537 of CAXUHI010000001.1, forward strand.
GGTGTTCCCGTCACACCTCCCGAACTGCTGCCTGACGCCGCCGTACCCGTGCTGCCAAACCCGGAACCAAATCCGCCGGAGCTGCCGAATCCCGAACCAGAACCTCCTGTGCCCGTAGCGCCGCCGGTCGTGCCACTCTGGCCGAAGCCAAGCGCGGTGCTGCCATCCGCCGCTTTAAAGCCGCCACCCAGCGACCCACCCACACTCGCGGGTGAGCCGCCGAAAAGGCTTACACGGGCCTTCATTTGCTCCACGCGCGGGTCGTACAGGAACTCCCAATCCTCAATGTTTTCCGAGCCGTTCCATTCCACCAGGCCGTGCCCCTTGCCGCCACTGGCGACGCCGACAATGGCACCCTTGTTTCCCTGAAAGGATGTCGCGCTCGTGCTGCCACTGCTGAATGAACCGTAGCCGGATGTAGGCGCGGCAGAGCCGGTAGCCGGTGCCGTTCCACTTCCGGCAGTGCCGGTTCCGCTGGAAGCGGACATACTGGCGTCTCCGGTGGCGGAGAACGGGGAACCCGTTGAAGTTGCGCCACGTGCGGCGGTCGCCGACGCACCCGTGACTCCGCCGGTACTGCCAAACGATCCAGAACCTGCTGATGAGGTGTTTCCGAGTGAAAAACCCTGCGAAGCCCCGCTTGAAGTTCCGCCATTGGACGGGTTCAAGGCGCCAGCACCACCGATGGCAGATCCGGGGCCGTTCAGGCTGAAGCCTGAGCTTGACTGTGTTCCCGATACAGGCCCGGCAGGCGATCCGAGGTTTGACGGCGCAAGTCCCTGCAGCGGCTCACCGAAAAACCCCTTAACCTCTGTCTTCGCTTCGCCGAAGTGGATCAGGCGATACTCACCACCGGTCAGCGGGTCCTTGTACGCCTGCCGAAGATATTTCACGTTCAGCACACTGCTCAAACCGGAGTTGCCAGAACTGGAGCCGGTCAGCTGGTCCACCGAGGTGGGATAGCGCCCGTTCTTACGGTAATACAGCTGGATCGCGCGGACATACTCCTGGGCGCGGTGCTCGGATTCAACTTCACGCTCGCGTTCCAGTTGCTTGGCCACGCGGGGCGCGGCCACTCCCAGCGCCAGCAGCAGCAGGAAGCAAACTACGACCAGCCCGACGAGGAAGTATCCTTCCTCACCACTGGCATGGTGCGCGCCGCGTGAAGTGCTGTTCATTGCGAACTCATGGGAATGCGCTGGGTGTTGTTGTTCGTCAGATCGGTGACTTCGACGCTGTTGGCGCTGACGGCGCCCACGCGGTAGCGGCGGCTGACCACATCCCCCTGCGAGGCCAGCAGCACATCGTCTCCCCGCAGAAAGAACGCCTGGCGCTTACCGTCCTGGCGCATGGCCGTGCCAAAAAAGCGGAGCTCAATGGGTGGCGCGGGCGGTGGCAAGTTGTTCACCACTGCAGCAGGCGGCTGATACCGCGCGGATGCAATGGCTTTGGGAATCTTGACGGGCGCGGATGCCGCGGCGGCAGACACTGACTGAAAGATGTTGCGTCCCCCACCGGAGTACACCAGCGACTCCGTTAGCACCATGCCCTCTGGATGCAGCTCCGGGTCAAGCCGCGATGACGTGCTGCGCGTGACGGTCCGATTCGCATTCACGGCAGGCACGTTGACGCTTGAAGCTGGTGCGGCTGGGGATGCCGGTTCGGAGCCGCCACCGGAACTTCCCACAAAGGTATAGATCAGGTATCCGATCGCCAGCACACCGAATGAACCGGCAGCAATCAGCTTCTTGCGATCTTCCGCGCCGATCTTCATGGCTGCGCTCCGTTTCCTGCTGCTGGTCCTGCCATGGGCTCGCGAATGTACGTGCCCAGACGCATCTGCACATTCACCAAACCGTTCTGCGCTCCGCTGAGTGCCAGGTTTTCGATCAGGAAGAACGTGTGGCTGCGCTCCAGCCCGTTGATGAACTCGGCCAAGGCCCGGTACTCGCCCGTCACCGCGGCATCGATCCGCAACTCGGTCACGCCATTGTCCGGCACGGCCTGCACGTAGGACGCGCGGCTCAGCCGGACGTTGGTGCGCTTCGCAATCACGCCCAACTGTGCCGCCACGTCGGAGTATGCGTAGGGCAGCCGTTCACTGTAAAAGCGTGCTGCTTCCGCGTCCGACGCTGCGAGCTTTGCATCGACCCCGCGCAGTGGCCGTGCCGCCATCTCCGCAGCTGTCAACCGCGCCCGCACGGCTGAAAGTGCATCCGCGCCCTGTAACCCGGTACTGGCGCTGATTGCAATCAGCCGCACACCAAAGTACAGACATAGAAGCAGGAGCACGCCGGCGGCACTGGCGTGCAGCAGGATGGGTGAGAACATCTCGCGCATGCCATGCTGGTTGCCGTTGCCCGTTCTGCCGGAAACCGTGATACCCGACGGCAATCTCAAGGCTTCACCTCCGGCACCGGTGACTGGGCCGGGTCAGACGCAGGCGGTGTGTGCGGTGCGATCTTCTCCCGCACGCGCGGCTGCAGCGGGTTGTAGCCGGAGACAATCTCAAACTCGACACCGGCAATCGCCGGCAAACCATTCGGTCCCTGAGTTTCACTGACCGGCTGTGGCAGGCCGTTGGCACCTAGCGTGGGGCGCGCACTGCCGCGCTCCGCCGTCTGCTGCGCCTCACCCGCAAGGCGCGGCGAAAGGAAGCGGCGCGAACCTTCCAGGTTGCGCACCAGTTGCACCGTCCGCTCCCGGTCGCCGAGCACGCGCAACCGGATGCTTACCTCGCCCGACGGGGCGATCACCGGATCGATAGAAGAGACCTGCACGCCCGCCGGCATGACGTCTTCCAGGTCCATCAGCACCGCCGTCCAGGAGAAGCTCTTGCGGGCAAAGACCGTGTTCAGAAACTGAATGCGGCTGAGTGTTGCCGCATTCACCGGCTGACGTAGCCGTGCCTCGTTCGCGGCACGCTCCTGTCCCAGGGCGTCCGCACGCGCGTTCAGCGCCGCAACCTGCGCCTGCTCGATCCGCGCCTGCCGCGTGAGGACGTGCAGCCACACACCCAGCACAACGGCCAACACCGTGAGGACGCCGATGGCGATGCGGAAGTGCCGCAGCAGCCGGTCCAGCTCAACGTACGGCCGGGTGGCCAGATTGATGTGAATGCGCACGCTAGCTCTTCAACGCTCCCCGCAGGCCTGCCAGCATGCCACGCGCAACGGAGGTTCCCATCAGCAGGTCGTCATCCCGGAGTACGGGACGCACACGCAAACCGGAATCCGTCAACATGGCTTCCAGCGCCCCGGGTGCAAGCGTGCCCGCAACCAGCACCTCGGTGGGCGGCACGGCAAGCGAATCCTCGTAGTAGGCGGCCGCGACAGAGATCGCCTGCAGCAGCTCAAACTCCGCGCGCTCCTCCGTGTCCCGTCCGGCATCGGCCAGCACACCCGCTTGCACCATCTCGGCAACAGCCACGCCGCTTCCCGCTCCAGCCTCGGCGGCAACCGCCAGCGACGCGGGTTCCGCCGCAACTGCCGCCGCAGCTTCCGCCATGGGAGCTGCACGCAACTCCAGCGTGCGGTGCAACAGCAACTCTCCACGCCGTAAGATGGCTGTGGTCACGGCAAACTCACTGCCGTTCACCAGTAACGAGGCCGACTGGCCCGCATCGTCAATCCCGGCTGCAATCGCAAGCGTGCCGGGCATAACCGCGCCCGGCTCAAAGCCCGCCTCGCGCACAACCGATTCATATTCAACAAGCACGTCCCTGGGCACGGCCACCACAAGCACCTGCAGCACCATGGAATGTTTGCTCATGACCTGATAGCTAATCTGCGCCTGATCGGGCGGAAACGGCAACAGCTTTGCCAGACGGAAGCGCAGAACCGGCAACGCATCCTCACGGTTCGTCGGAAGCTCGTCGAAATCCAGCAACAGGACGCGCACCGCGCTGTCCGGCACAATCAGCGTCACATCGCGCGCTTTGCCCAATTGCACCTGCCCCAGCGTCTTGCGCAGCGCGGCAATCACCGCAATCCGGTCCACAACGTTGCCCGGCGTAAGGGAGGGAACAAGCGCCCCCGGCTGAAGCGCGGCGGAACTGACCTGGACCAGCACGCCAGCCGCATCGTTGGCGCGCGCCGCATAGACGCCCTCCGGGCGCACCTCCACGGCGATGCGCGGTCGCACCTGGACAGCCGATGTTGGAAGGAATGATGCCATCCGCAAACGTATTCAGACTACATGCTTGAGACGGCCCCGTGCCCTCGGGGATAGCCACTGCAGGGTGCAACCGCTGCTCACATTGGGAACGCTACGCCAGTGGCGAGCTCTATTCACGCGCACACAGCCAGATACGGCGTTGCCGCCGTATCGAAGACACCAAAGGTCAGGCCCAGCGGACGTCGAAATGCTATCCACCGCCTGATGCGACCTTAACGGCCGCTCTCGATAAAGGTCACCTTGTTGATCTCGTGCAGCGTGGTCACGCCCGCGCGCACGCGCTCCAATGCAGAGTCCCGCAGGAAGTGCATGCCCTTGTCGCGTGCCTTGCGACGAATCTCGCTGCCAGGCTTTTTGTCCAGAAGAAGTTCGCGGATCTCATCGTCCAGCTCCAGCAGCTCATGGATGGCCGAGCGCCCGCGAAAACCGGTTCCGCTGCATTCGATGCAGCCCGTTCCTTCGCGGAAGCGAAAGCCTTGCCACTCCGATGGCTCCAGTCCGTTCACGCGCAACTCGTCTTCGGAGTAGGTGCGATGCGTCGCGCAAAAGTCGCATATCTGCCGTACCAGCCGCTGTGCCAGGATGCAGTTCAGCGCGGAGACAAAATTGTACGGCTCCACGCCCATGTTCAGGAAGCGGCCCAGCACATCGACCACATTGTTGGCGTGAACCGTCGTGAAGACGAGGTGGCCCGTAAGCGCGGAGTTGATGGCGATCTGCGCCGTCTCCGCATCACGGATCTCACCGACCAGAATTTTGTCCGGATCGTGCCGCAGGATCGATCGCAGGCCGCGCGCAAAGGTCAGCCCTTTCTTCTCATTGACCGGGATTTGCGTGATGCCGCGAATCTGGTACTCGACCGGATCTTCGATGGTGATGATCTTGTCTTCTTCGCTCTTGATCTCATTCAGCGCGGCATACAGGGTCGTCGTCTTACCGGAACCGGTTGGTCCGGTCACCAGCACCATGCCGTACGGCTCCTTGATGTAGCGGCGGAAGCGCTCCAGGTCCTGCGCGCCGAAGCCGACGACGTCCAGCGAGAGCTTCTTGAACTTCTCGCTCATGCTCTCCTTGTCCAGCACGCGCAGCACGGCGTTTTCGCCATGCACCGTGGGCATGATGGAGACGCGGAAGTCAATCAGCCGCCCCTTGTAGCGGACGCGGAAGCGGCCATCCTGCGGCACGCGGCGCTCGGCGATATCGAGTTCGGACATGACCTTGATGCGGGACAGGATCGTCTGGTGATGCTCACGCGCGATGGGTGCCATGGCCTGCTGCAGCACACCGTCAATGCGGTACTTCACCAGCAGCGAGTCGTCATACGTTTCCAGGTGGATGTCCGACGCACGCCGCTCCAATGCGGAGAAGATTGTCGTATCCACCAGGCGGATGATGGGCGAGATGTCATCCTCGCTGGTCAGCCGCTCGATGGAGATGTTTTCGTCCGGGTTGTCGTCCGCGGAGAGCACGTCGAAGGTCAGTCCCTCCGTCGCCTCCTCCAGCACGCGTGCCGACTGCTCCGTCTTCTTCAGCAGGTCGGTGATCTGCGACAGCGTGGCCACGCGTACCAGCAATCGCTGCCCCAGCAGCCCACTGATCTCGTCCAGCACCATCAGCCGCGAGGGGTCGCTGACCGCGATCACCATGCGGTCCGGGAGCTGCTCCAGAGGGATGAAGTTGTAACGGAACATCAGCTCGACCGGCACGGACTTGACCAATTCATGCTGGATCTTGAAGTCGCGCAGATCGATGAACTCCGCGTGGTAGCGCCGCGCCATCAACTGGGCGCGCTCGGTCTCGTTCAGTTCCGGATTCGCAAGGGGGATTGCGAGAGGTGTTGCCGCCATGAAGATTGTTCTCCGAGGTGCTTAGGTGTTACGGGGCAGTCGTGGGTGAGCCATTGATGCCGCCGGCGCCCAGTTGCAGGATGGGCAGGTACAGCGAGATGAGGATAACCGCGACCACGATGCCCATGAAGATGAGCAGCGCCGGCTCGATCAGTGAGAGGACGCCCGCCAGCGAGGTCTCCACATCCTCCTCAAAGAAGCTGGCGACGGAGTTCAGCATCGCCGGCAGCGCGCCGGTGGATTCGCCGACCTCGACCATCTCGATGGCAAGCTCCGGGAAGACGCGCGTGCCCTCCAGCGATGTGCTGAGCCGCTGCCCCTCCCGCACCTGCGTCACGGATGAGAACACCGCGTTCGATACCTGCCGCGACGAGATGGACCGCGCCGCCGTCTCCAGCGAGGGCACCAGCGGCAATCCCCCCGTCAGCAGCGTAGACAGCGTCCGCGAAAACAACGCCACCTGGTACTTCAGCCAGATCAGCCCAAGCAGCGGAATACTCAGCCGCAGCTTGTCGACAGCGTTTGCGCCTGCATCCGTTTTAGCCCAGCGATACGCGAGAAATCCAGCCAGCAGCAGAACAGGCACCGCATACAAGCCATCGTGCTGCGCGGCATTGCCCACCTTCAGCAGCAGTTGCGTGATGGCCGGCAACGGCGCGTTCAACTGGTCGTACAGGGTGGCAAAGCGCGGGACGACAAACGAAATCAGGAAGACGAAGAGCCCGATGACAAGGGTGATGAGCAGCGCCGGATACACCAGCGCCGACTTCAGCTTCTTCGTCACGGTCAGCGAGACCCTCTGAAATTCCGTGTAGCGCTGCAACACCTCTTCCAGGTTGCCGGAGCGCTCGCCCGCCAGCAGCGTCGTTGTGAAGATCAGCGGAAACCCACCCTGCGCATCGAAGGCACCGGAAAGCGACTCGCCCGTCTTAATCCGTGCCGCCACGTTCTCAAGCTGTGCCTTGAAGTTTTCGTCCTTTTGCCGCCGGCCCAGCAGTTCCAGCGAGCTTGGGATTGGCAGTCCAGCCTTGATCAGAGTTACAAACTGCTGATTGAAAACAAGGAAGTTCTGTAGCTTTACCTTCTTGCGCGTACTCGCCGCGCCCAGGCCGTTGCGGGGCTTGACCGAGTAGACCAGGTATCCGGCCTGCGTAAAGCGCGCACGCAACTCCTCAGCCGTCGCCGCCGGATGCGTCTGCTCCTGCACGCGTCCGCGCTCGTCCCCGAGTTTGACCACAAAATCAGTCACTGCGCCGTCTGCACCATCTTAGACGGGCAGCGCGGACGAACGTCCATGCTGGGCAAAGTTCCAGGCGCAACCCGCACCAAACCGGAGCATACTGTCTGTATGGCGACCGCACCCATCATCCCGATCTCGCCTAAAGGGTACGACCTGCGCCCCAGCGAGCTCTACGTGCCGCTGGAGGAGTACCTGCGCACCTCCTACGACCCGGACATGGACTACGTCGATGGACACCTTGAGGAACGCAACAAAGGCGACCCGGAACACAGCGATCTGCAAAGCGCAGTGCTGACGTTTCTCCGCAACCACGCGACTGCATGGAACATAAGGGTATTGGCTGAGTGCCGCGTGCAGGTGAAGGAGAACCACTTCCGTATTCCCGACGTTCTCGTGCTGCCGCGAGGTGAAAAGCCCGGCCGGCGCAAAGTTGAGCAGCCGCCACTTCTCTGCATTGAGGTGTTGTCGCCCGATGACACCGTACGCCGCATCATGTACCGTGTGGACGATTACGTCGAAATGGGCGTGAAGAACGTCTGGATTATCGACCCGGAAGTGAATCGCGTCTTCACCTTCACCGAAGGCGAGCGCCGCTGGTCCGAGGATCGCATCCTCACGGTTCCGGGCACCGCAATTACCCTCGATCTTCCTGCAGTCAAAGCTGAACCGGCGGAGGAGTAGCCAAAGCAAAAGGTTCGCCGAGGCGAACCTTTTGCTCAACACACATCCGTTAGACCGAGAACGACGAACCGCAGCCGCAGGTGCTCTTGACTTGTGGATTTTCAAACTTGAAGCCCGCAGCCTCCAGCGTCTCGACATAATCCACAATGCAGCCGTTCAGGTACATGGCGCTGGTCGCGTCGACAAACACTTTGAGATCTTCGAAGCGGACCACCTTATCCATCATGCCCTGCTGGTTCTCAAAGGACATGGAGTATTGGAACCCGGAGCATCCGCCGCCCACCACGCCAATGCGCAAACCCGCCGGCAGGGGATCCTGCGTCGCCATGATTTCCTTCACCTTGGCCTGGGCCGCCGGGGTCAGGTTCACCGCTTGAGACTTCACCTCGGCGGGTCCTGTAACGACCTCAGGGATGGGAGCAGAAATAAGTTCTGGGGTAGTGACAGCAGTCGCCATGGTCGGTCTCCTTCAACTCAGTGTAAGCCGCCCGCGAAGTCAGAGCAAGCCGGTCTTCGTTCTGATGCTGCGTGCCAGACCTGTGACTCACTCCACGAAAAAGAACGGTGCGGCTCGCGAGCCGCACCGTTCTATACACATCCACTCATTAGAACGATATACGGCCACCCAGCGAGATGAACCGGGGGAAGTTGATTGCGTTCGTCGAGACGGTTCCAAACGATCCACTGTTCGTCTTCAGACCGTTGGAGGTCAACGCGAACTGCGGCGTGTTGAAGGCGTTCAAAGCCTCAGCCTGGAAGCGGTAGTGCACCCGTTCCGTCTGGAAGTCCTTGAAGATGGAAACGTCAGCGTTCCGGTAGGCCGGTGCGGAGCAACCACCCAATGTGCGGGGCGAGTTGCCGAACTGACCCGCAGCTACGTCCTGGAACGCCGCTGAGTTCAGATACGGTGTGCGTCCACCCACGCCCAGTCTCTGCTGCACGGATCCAGTCGTGCACGGATTGATGCCTTGAATGATGTTCGGCCGCTGCACTGCAGAGCTAAGAATGCTGGAGTTGTTGTTCGTGAACTGCTGGATGGGCACCGGTCCGCCGCTCTGACCGATGAACGTCATGTTCGCACTCCATCCACCGACCGCCAGGTCCACCCACTTGTTGCTGGAAAGGAACGCCTTGCCGCGCCCGAAGGGCAGTTCCGCTGTACCACCAAAGGTGAAGCGGTTGGGCGTGTTGTTGATGGCGCGCGAGTACTCGCCACGCAGGTTGTAGATGTTCTGCGGCCCGTTGTTCCCCACGTTTAAGCTGCTGCCCTGCCCAAAGCTCGCGTCCCAGTTGGAGGACCAGGTGTACGTCGAGATGAGCGACACACCATTCTTGAAGCGTCTCTGTCCCTTGACATTGAGCGCGTTGTAGGTAGAGAAGGAAGGACTTCCCTGGAGGTTAACCGAGGAAAACTGCGGGAACGGTTTGCAGAGCTGGCTGTTGGACACGCTGGCAGCGGCCACAACGCCGGACCCTCCACGCCCGGAGTACGGATTTGCGCCGGACGACTGCAGGAAGGCGGACGTGCTGAGCCCACCAGGGTTCGCGGGACACGCCCCCAGTCCATACGGGATAGCTCCCGGATTGATCTGGTCGAGGTTGTAGGTTGTGCCATTTCCGGGCAGAATGTTACGCCCTTTTGATCCTACGTATCCAACCTGCAACGCGATTCCCGCAGGCAACTCCTGTTCGATGTCAAAAGAATACTGTTGCACGACTGGGTTACGGCGATACTGGTCGATGGTGGTGAGCGAACTGCCCACCCCTTGTAGAAGCCCCAGCGAATTGCCGCTGGGCTGCAGCAGCGTCGCGTACGGATTGGTCAAATTGGCAGCAGGTGTGTAGTTGCTGTTATTCGAAGCGATGTACGTTGTCGTGGATGTATAACCCGGTGCAAGCGAAGCGCTCGTTGAGTAGTAGATAGGAGCATAGAAGACGCCGTAGCCGCCACGTACCACCATTGTGGGATTTGCCTGATACACAAAGCCCGCGCGGGGCGCGAATTTGATGTGGCTGTTGTTGCCGGTGTGAACCGGGGACCCGCCAACCCCGGCAAACTCAATTCCGCCCAGCGTAGAAACACCCGACGTGGCAGTAAGCGGACTGACAGCCGTGCGATTGAACCCGACGGCGTACTGATTGTTTCGCTCCCGTGCACCAAGTTCGTATTCGTACCGCAACCCGGCATTCAGACTCAGTTTGTCGGTAATGCGGTAGTCGTCCTGAAGGAATCCGGCCTGGTAATGCACGTTCACCGCGATCCTGGAAGCAACCTGAACCGATCCAGAGGTTGCGTAGCCGAGCAGAAAATCAGCAAAATCTGCCCCGGTCTGCTCACTGGAGGGTCCCGTTTTGACCGTTGGGTTCACTGCGGTAAATGTGTTACTGAACGTAAAGGTGCCGTTCGCCGTGGACACATTCTGGAAGTCCACGCTGATGGAACGGAACACGTATCCGAAGTGGATGGACTGCTTACCCAGGCTCTTCGCGATGCTGGCCACAACCTGACGTGAGTAAAACACCGCAGGACCGGAGTTATTGGTTCCAAGCTGGGGCAGTTGAGCAAACGAGAGTTCAGGGAAGGACTGCTTCTGTAAGGAGGTGCCGAACGGTCCTTGTATGCCAAGCTGCGTTGCGTCGTTGTAATTCGTCGTCAGATCCAGCGTGTTGTTCGGGAACCGGTTCTGTCCATAGCCAACCGTCAATACGGTAGTGGGATTCAAGGTGATCACATTGTTCGTTGTGAATGCGTCCACCTTGCGGTACAGCAGGTAGGAGTTGCCATCGCCAGCAAATCCGCCCAGCGGGTCTCCTCCAGGCTCTTTCGATCCGTAGTGCATGTAGGAGGCGTTTGCCGACCAATTCTTGAGTACCTGAAAATCGACCTTCGCAATGAGCTCATCCGCACGGTCACCCAGCGTGTCCGTCGGGAAGAAGTTCGGCGCGCCAAACGTGGTTGTGTTCGTGATGCACGAGCCAGTGCAGCGCGGGAGAGCGGCAAGCATCTTCGCGGCCACAGGATTGATGCCGGGCAACGCGTTCCCGGCAAATTGTGTACGGGGGCCGGAGATCGCTGAAGCCGGGTTGTAAATACGTAGAAGCCCGGTACTTTTTGCCTTTGTTGCCGGATCGGTGTACGTGGTCAGCGTGTGCGAGAAATCTCCGGCACGCTCAGCATCCGTCGGAAGATAGTAGCTGGCTGCGATTGGAGAACGCTGGCGATACCCTTCCTCAGTCACGTTGAAGAAGAGCCGGTCCCGGAATACATTCACATGCGGTATCTCGATCGGACCTCCGATCGAGCCTTCATAGCTGTACTGGGTGGTAATTGGACGAGCGGCACCAGTGAAGTTATTGTTCCAGGTATTTGCAGCCCAGTTCGACTGGCGTGTCGACCCATACAAGTTGCCGTGCAGGGTACTTGTGCCGGATTTCAGGAGCGTATTGAAGTTACCGCCGCCCGTACGCCCCGCTTCCGCATCGTAGGTGTTCGCCTGGATTTTCATCTCTTGCACAGCTTCAACGGACGGGATAATCACGGCGCGGTTGGAGAAGTCTGTGATAGGCACGCCATCGATTTCATAATTATTGCCGTTGATCGGGCCACCAGCTACGGAAATGGCGGACGAACCAGATTGATCCTGAAAGCGGTTAAACCGCGGGTCACCAGTAGCTGTCACGTTGTTATTCAGCTTGGTCAGAAGGAATGGATTCCGGCCCAGGTTGGGCAGATCGATCATTTTCTGTGTGTTTAAAACCTGTCCGTTTGACGCATTTTCTTTATACAGTTTCGGGTCGGCAGCGGTCACCTCGATGACCGTAGAAGACGAACCAACAACAAGAGGGATGTCCACGGCGACGGTCTGCTGTGTTGCAATAATCAAACCATTTCGCTGATAGCTCTGAAAGCCGCTCTCTGTGACGGAGATATCGAAGGTTCCTGGATCGACAGCGTTGAAAACGTATTCTCCCGCGCTGTTGGTGACCGTCTTCCGGACGAGTTTTGTACCCTCATCCGTCAGGGTCACTTCGGCATTTGCGACAGCCGCGCCTGACGTGTCCTTGACGACGCCTTTCAGCGTGCCGTAGTACGACTGACCATGCGCGGCGGTCGCGGCAAGCAGAAGGATGGGCGCAACAGCAAAGGGGCGTGAGAATCGTGAGAATTGAAACAACGTCATTTCCTCCAGCTAAGTGCAGCAAGGTTCGGCACGACGAGGGTGCCGGATGCAAGACATGATGCCGCTCGAGCCCGGCGTACGGGACGGATGCGTCAGCGCACGTGCGTACACGCGCTTGAAAGCTTTTGCCGTCAGGTACGCCATTCGCTTACCTGCGACATTGTGTTCTTGAGGTACTGCGTGTACACCCGGGCATTTGCGCCTGGTATGCCTAGTAAATTGCTCTATCCTGAACGTTTGGCTCAGGAGCGATCACGAACGGTAGTGCAGGTACGTGAGGCAGTTCTGGTACAGAACAGGCTGTGCTGCCGGACTGCGAAGGCTCCACTTCGACATCAAGAAGTGCATCTTCAAGTAGTTCTGCTGCAATCCAGTCTTTCGCTTTCGAATCGCGACTGGACGGAATAGATTGTGGTGATATGTCCGATACTACGGAGCGGTCAAAAACCTGTCAACGTCTATTCACATGATTGCTGAGGAAAACTAATCGTTCCCGCACAGCTGAGTTCCAATGTTGCATTACGGCGACGATCTATACGGCGCAGAACGCTGGTCGTGGTCGACGCAGCACAGCTCACACCAGCACCCATCGCCTCTGCTCATCCACTTGCCCGTTGCATCGCCTGTACGCCAGCAAGCGGCAGCTTGCCCGCCCGGCATCTGTCGGGCGCAGCTATGTCCGCCAGACGCGACCGGCTATGCTGAAGTGGTGGACGGCCTTGATGCAACCACGAAACGTACCACGGGTGCTGTGTCCGACCTGCGTGTTGCCCTGCTTGCCCAGGCGCGAGAAATCGGCGGGGATAGCCTGCGCCTCACCGACAAGGTCCGGCTGGCCTACTGGAATGCCTTCCAGCACGACTGCCTGACCACGTCCAAGGCCGTCGCGTATTCGGCGATTTTTGCCATCTTCCCGGTTGCGGGAGTCCTTGCCGCGCTTGTCACGCTCCTGCCGCATGCCGCGCCGCTGCGCACACAGGTGGAACTGCTGCTGAACCGAACACTGCCAGCCAGCGTCATCCCCCTCTTCGAGAAGTACTTCTCCGCGCCAACAACCAGGTCATCGACCTCCATCAGCGTCTTGCTAGGTGCCATTGCCACCAGCATCTACGGAGCGGCGGGCGTGCTGGCCACGCTGATGGAGGGCTTCCGCCGGGCCTACAACATGAGCGACGAATGCTGGGGTCCGGGCGTGCGCGGCGGCATCCGTAAGCAGCTTCAGTCATACCTGCTTGTGCCCATCTCCGTTGCTCCTCTGGCACTGGCCAGCATCCTGGTCATTTTTGGGCACCTGATCCTCGTCACCCTGATGCACTACTCGCCCATCGGCTGGGACAACGGACTCTACTGGACGGCAAATACGGTACGCTGGGCTGCATCCCTGGGCGCGACCGCCGGCGTCCTTGCCGTCATTTACCGGTATGGCCTGCCGCGGCCGCCGCGGTGGCGTGCTGTGCTGCCGGGCGCGGCCTTCGCGACAACAACATGGTTCCTCTCGACTGTGCTCTTCGGCGTATACGTCACGCGCTTTGCCAACTACTCGCGCGTGTATGGCTCACTGGGAACGGGCATCGTCCTGCTGTTATGGCTCTTCCTGACCGCGCTCGCTGTTCTCTGCGGGGCGGAGTTGAACGCGGAGCTAGGCCGTGATGCGACAGTGGTAAGCACCGCCGCTGCAGCGCATACGGCCGGGTAAACCGCGGGGAACACTCCCCTCGTCGTGGCAGCATCCTGCGGCGACGATAGAATGGGTCCAAACCTGGGAAGAAGAATGGGTCCAAACCTGGGAAGAGCTGCACAGCGCGCCGGAGAACGATGACACACGTGAACACCATGCTCGGCCTGGGCCGCAGCGCAAAGATCGTAGCAACGCTTGGACCGGCGTCATCATCGGAAGCTGTCTTCCGCCAACTGGTGCGCGCCGGACTGGATGTCGCCCGCCTGAACTTCTCGCACGGTTCGCACGCGCAAAAGGCGGAGTTGATCCAGATGGTGCGCACCGTCTCAGAGAACGAAGGCAAGCCCATCTGCATCCTCGCTGACCTGCAGGGTCCAAAGATTCGCACCGGCAAGCTCCTGGATGGAAAACCGGTGCTGCTGGAAGCGGGCAAACGCCTGACCATTACACCTCAAACCATGCAGGGCACAGCGGAGAAGGTCAGCACCGTTTTTCCGACGCTGGCCGAGAATCTCGGACCGGGCGATGTCATTCTTCTCTCCGACGGATTGATCGAACTGCGCGTGGCAGAGGTCCAGGGGGCCGACATCGTCTGCGAGATCGTCAACGGAGGCCTGCTGGGCGAGAACAAGGGCATCAACCTTCCCGGCATCCCAGTCAAGGTTCCCGCGCTGACAGAAAAGGACGAGGAGGACCTCGAGTTCATCGCTACACAGGGTGTTCATGCGCTTGCGCTCTCGTTTGTTCGCACGGCGGAGGACATTCGCTACACCCGCCGTCGCATGGCGCAGCTCAATTGCGATGCCTGGATCGTGGCCAAGCTCGAAAAACCACAGGCAATCGAAAACCTGGAAGAGATCCTGGCTGAAACCGACGCCCTGATGGTGGCGCGCGGCGACTTGGGCGTGGAAGTTCCGCCAGAAAAAGTCCCCGCGATCCAGAAGCACATCATCCGGCGCGCCCTTGCCTATCGCAAGCCCGTCATCACCGCCACGCAGATGCTGGAAAGCATGATCGACAATCCCCGCCCGACACGCGCGGAGGTCAGCGACGTTGCAAACGCGGTGTATGACGGGACGGATGCCGTGATGCTCTCCGCAGAGTCCGCCGCAGGAAAGTACCCGGTGCAGGCCGTTGCCATGATGGCAAAGATCATCGTCGAAAGTGAATCGCAAATGGCGGTGGAGCGGTCGAGTCTTCCCTTGCCGCCGCGCAACCAGCGTTCGCTGAAGCTGAGTGTCGCGGAGACAATCTGCGAGAGCATGGCCTTGGCGGCCGACGACCTGGATCTTAGCGCGATCGCGATCTTTACAGAAACGGGCACCTCCGCGCGCCTCATGTCGAAGTACCGTCCAAACACCCGCATCTTCTCGCTTTCCACCGACGAGAACGTCATCGGCAAGACCATGATGCTTTGGGGTGTGTATCCGCTGCGCGTCGACCGTTTTGGCGGCGGTGACCTGCAGGTGGAGATGGCGGAAGAGACGCTCACCCGGCTCGGCCATGTCAAGCCACGTGAGGTGCTCGGCATCGTCGGCGGCACGGCCAGTCGTATTGGCGGCACCAACTTCATGAAGTTGCACGAAATCCGCGATGGTGTGTAGGGGAGTTGAAGTGCTGCACTCCCATAAGTGAGCACCACATCTGGTGCATTCTGCCATCCCATTGCGTTCTGCAAGTTGCTCAATTCGTGCAGGTTGCGGCCTGAATGTTTCACGTGAAACATATTTTCCACAGGCCTGCTGAAAAACACGACAGCATCCAGGGAAAGTCTTGGACTCACCGGCCTTCGCGCAATCGCTTCGCCAGCCGCTCCGGCATGCCGGCCATCAGTATCCGGCCGCTAGCAAGGTCGACGTCGTACGGCTCCCGATGAAACGCCACGGTCTGCGCATCGCTGTCCAGAATGGCGAAGGCGGCCCGTGCGTCCCAGTCGCGCGGCTGGCCAACAGAACCGGGGTTCAGGAGGTAACGTTTTCCGTCTTCAAGGTGCAGCGTCCATTGTGAACTCTTGTTCCCACGCTGCTGCTGGGGCTTGGTTTCAAACCACCGCCCATCGGCCCAGCCGAAGCCGCCCTGCACGTGCGTGTGCCCAAAAAAGGTGCACCGTGCCACCATCTGTTGCAACGGAGCCCAGGCGTCACGGATGTTGAGGATGTAGATGTCCTCATGCAGCGGCGATCCGTGGGAGAGCGCCACATCGCCGTCCAGCGTCACTACGGGACCACCCGGCAACGCACGAAGCCACGCCGCTGACTCTTCTGACAGGTGAGCCTTCGTCCAGAGCGCAGCGTCGCGTGCACCACTGGTGAAGTGCGCCGCGGACGCGATGCCGGCGCACACCTTGTCGTGGTTGCCGCGCACACTCAGCGTGGCGATGGAGCGGACGCATGCCACGACCTCATTCGGGCTCGCACCATATCCGACGACATCGCCCAGGTTCCAGACGGCATCATGCGTGCCCGCTACAGCCAACACCGCCTGCAGAGCTTCGTAGTTGCCGTGGATGTCGGAAAGGATCAGCGCGCGCATACACCTGCTGGTCAGCGCCTGCGCGCGGAACCTATTTATGCTAACTGAAAGAAGGTTCCGCAGTTGTGCCGGGACGAGACACTGTTGCCAACGGCTGCGACCGATCCGTATGCATTGTGGGAACGGCCAGGATGAGTTCCTGCGTGTACGGGTCCTGCGGCCGTTGAAAGATGGATGCGGCTGTGCCGGTCTCAAGGATGCGCCCGCGCCGCATCACCGCGACGCGGTCAGCCGTTTGCGCCGTAACCGCAAGATCGTGAGAAATAAAGAGCATGCTGAGGCCATGCTGCTCACCCAGCGTGCGCAGCAAATGCAGTATCTGCGCCTGCACTGTGACGTCGAGAGCTGTCGTCGGCTCGTCTGCGATCAGCAGCTTTGGCTTGTTGACCACGGCCATGGCGATCATGATGCGCTGCCGCTGCCCGCCGGAAAACTGGTGCGGGTAGTCACGCATCCTTCGCTCCGGATCGGGCAGCGCCACTTCCAACAGCGCCTGCAGCACGCGCATGCGTACGTCTTCGCGGGACAGACGCGGATGGTGGACGCGAACCGCCTCGGCGATCTGTTCGCCGATGCGCATGGACGGGTTTAGCGCGGTCATCGGCTCCTGAAAGACCATGCTGATGTCGCGCCCGCGATAGACACGCATCTGCCGTTCGGGCATTGTCAGTAACTCCTGCCCTGCGAAGCGAACGCTCCCGGTGACCTGCGCATCCGGTCCCAGCAGACGTAGGACCGCAAGCGATGTGATGGACTTGCCCGAACCAGACTCACCCACCAACCCCAGCACTTCACCCGCGTCGATCTGGAACGAAATCCCGTCCACCGCAGCACGATCCGCGCCGGGAAAGCGGATGGTAAGGTCCTTCACCTCAAGCAACGCAGCCATGCGCCTTACGCCTGCAATGCCGCGAGCGTCTTCTCCAGGCTTGCGGCATCTTCGACATTGAACGCTGGCAGCGAACGGTCGATCTGGCGCAAAAGCCCGCTGAGGACGCGCCCCGGCCCCACCTCGATGAATGTTGTAGCGCCCCCGGTTCCACGCAGCAGATCGATGCACTCCGTCCAGCGCACGGCTCCGGTCACCTGCCGGATGAGGCTGTCACGCGCCTCTGCACGCCGCGTCATCAGTCGCGCATCGACGTTGCTGGCGACCGGGATGGCAGGATCGTTGAAGACAGCGCGCTCAAGATCGGCAGCCAGGCGCTCCGCCGCTGGTTCCATCAGCTTGCAATGGAAGGGCGCGGAAACCGGCAGGAGAACACAGCGTTTGGCACCCGCCTCCTTGCATAACTCCATGGCGCGGTTCACCGCCGCAGTTTCCCCGGAGATGACCGTCTGCTCCGGTGCGTTCATGTTTGCGGGCGCGACGATGGCGTTGTGCTCGTCCGACGCGAGCTGACACAGGTCGGCGATGCGCGCGGCATCAAGACCGAGGACTGCGGCCATCGCTCCACCATTGGGTGGGACCGCCTCCTGCATATACCGCCCGCGGTTGCGCACAATATTGATGGCGTCGGCAAAGGCGAGCGTGCCTGCGACCACATGGGCACTGTATTCACCGAGAGAGTGCCCCGCAGCGACCACCGGCGTGACTCCCTTCCCGGCGAGCACGCGCGCCGCCGCGATAGACACCGTAAGGATCGCGGGTTGTGTGAACTCTGTTTGCCGCAGTTGCTCTTCCGGGCCCTCGAAGCAGAGTTTCGAAAGGCTGAAGCCGAGTGCCTCATTCGCCTCGTCAAAGACTGCCCTTGCCGCCGGGAAGCGTTCGGCAAGATCGAGGCCCATGCCGACGGACTGCGAACCCTGCCCTGGGAAAAGGAAGGCAACGCTTTGATTGTTCATGGTCCTTAAAACCTTCCCGCGAGCGCCCGACGAAGCTCAACGTCAAGACAGTGCCGCTATACGCAGGATAGAGCAAACGAGAGCGTAGTTTAGATCCCGACGCCAAACTCCAACCCGGAGCCGCGATCTCCGGCGTGAGCGTAGTAGTCGTACGGCGTGCGACGTTTTACCTTGTATCGCCCGCGTAACTCCCGGCCCGCCATCAGCCCCAGCGCGACTACGCCAAGGCCGCCAGCAACCCACGCCGTCGCCACCGCGATCTGGCGAACACGCCCACGATCCCCGGGCAGCACTGCTTGCATGGCGGCAGGAATGTTCGCGATGCTACGTTGCAGCTTTGCTTCCAGATCGTCTAGCAGGGCCCGGCGCGTACGGAACAGCTTCATGCGCACATCATAGCGCACCGCGCAGCGCGTTGGCGTGACATGCCGTGACCCCTGTTCGGCCAATGCACGGAGGCGAACCATGATGGAAATCTCGCCCCGGCGTTACCACTTCCTGACGAAAGCCGTGTCCAATATGACATGACGATGAATCGATGCCGCCTTGTTTCCAATGTCTGCGCGGTCTTGACCGGGGTCGTTCTTCTGCACGGGACGGCACGCGCTCAAATGCTGGGCGAGCCTGCCCGCGCGAGCGGCTCGCCCGCTGCCGCGAACGCGCAAGCGCCAGCAGGGGGGCAGCCGTTACCGCCTTCGGCTTACAATAACTCTGCCCCGGGCTATGCTGGTGGTCCACCCTCTCCTACCTTTGACGCGGTCATGTCCAGCGCCTACTCACAGTCGTCATTCACGTTTGACCGCTCCATGCTGCATGCCGCCGACGGATTCTTTGCAGGCAGCGACCCGGAGACGCAACGTGTTGTGGCCGGGCTGAACAGCATCTCCGTGCACAACTACCACGCCCGCGATTTTGCTCGCTATGACCCTGGTGCTCTGGCGTTCGTCGAAGACCAGTTTCGCGGTGCCGGATGGAAGCACCTTGTGAACGCCAACGGGAAAGCCAGCAACACCATGACGGACCTGTGGCTGCACTTCCAGGGTGCGAACATCACACATGTGACGGTGCTCACGCGGGGTGACCGCAACATGAGCGTGGTTACAGTGGACTGCATGCTCCGCCCACTGGACCTGGTGCACCTGAGCGGGCATTTTGGAATCCCGAAAGTCGATGAGAACGCCATCATGGTTCCAGCGCGTTAGCCGTCAACAAACCCAGCTTCAGGCTGCGGAGGGCGGGAGTGGAGGTACTTCCCGCCGCCGCTGCCTGGACGACCCTGGAACGGGTCTAGGAGTGTTCTCTATCCTACGCCTGGCTGTGACCGAATGTGGCAAGGGCTGGTGAAATGTACTTTCACTCTCTCCATTTCAGCACGTGTGAACAGATGCTTTTCGTGAAACATTCCAGGAACCGGACAGGCATGGGCACGTTCGCTTTGACAATGTAAGGCGATTCGTTCCAGGCGAGTCGATCAGACCTTCTGAGCGCTTCGACGGAAGAGCAAAATCGCCAGACCCAGGCAGACGATAGAGAAGGCGGCCAGCCACAGGACGTGGCCAGCAACGCTCCAGCGCATGGGGAAGCCGATATCGTGGATGGCAAGCTGGCCGAGATGCCAAGTCGGCCACATGGGAGCGATGGTGCGCAACCACTTCGGCAGGCCTTCGAGCGGAAACCAGAGCCCGGAAAGAAACGACATGGGCAGGTAGATCAGGTTGACGAAGCCGATGGCGGCGTTCGGCGGGACCACGCAGGCCAGCAGAATACCCATGGCGGCGAATGGAAAGACGCCCAGCACAACCGTTGCTGCAAGCTTCGCGACCTGCGCCGCGGTGAAGTGCACGTGGCCGAAAGCGGTTCCACAGAGCAGCAGGATCGCGAAGATGATGAGGCCGAAGGCGATGGCGGTAAACAGCTTTGAAAGCAGGTAGGCGGCAGGCGGCATGGGGCTCGCCTGCTTCAACTCCAGCCAGCCCTGCGCGCGCTCGTTGGCGATGGTGCTGCACAGGCCGAAGAGCGACGATCCCACAAGACCGAAGACGGAGTACGTCGCCAGCAGGTACTTGGCACGGTCAAAGCCCTGCGCGTGATCGGTGGCCGCAACGATGCCGAACAGCAGATAAAAGCTGATCGGAAAGCCGATGGTTGCAAGAGAAAACGAGCGGGCGCGCAGAAGGCGCAGGAACTCGTACTTGGTTTCTTTGACGTACGGCGTCAGCGGGGACGGTGCGGCAGTTGCGGCAGTGCTCATGCCGGATCCTTTGCGCGGGTCAGTTCAAGGAAGGCGTCTTCCAGCGCGGGGCTGGTGACTTCCAGGCTGTGCAGGCTGGCATCTTCCGCAAGGAGGACGCGGAGGACAGACTCTGCGTTCTCCACGGTGAGGACCGCCGAGGGTCCGGTGTGCTCCACGCGACGGACGCCGGGCAGGCTGCCCATGAACTGGTCCGTGAGCCTGGTGACGCACTGGATCTTACGGCCACCGGCGCGGCTCTTGATCTCCGCCGGAGTGCCTTCGGCCACGATGGCTCCTTGCGCGATGACGAGGATGCGGTCGGCCAGCGTGTCCGCCTCTTCCAGGTAATGCGTGGTCAACAGCACCGTCTTGCCGTGATCCGCGAGCGATCGCACTTGATTCCAGAGGTTGTGGCGGGTTTCAATGTCCATGCCGAGCGTGGGTTCATCGAGGAAGACGAGGTCTGGGTTTCCGCAGAGCGCGAGAGCGAAGAGCATCCGCTGCTTCTGGCCGCCGCTCAGGTCTTTGAACTGGCGCTTCTCGATGCCTTGCAGACCGGCGGCTTGCACGAGTTCCGCGAGAGGCAAGGGATACGGGTAGTAGCTGCGAAAGAGGTCGAGATACTCGCCGACAGCAAGCGTCTCCGGAACGCGCGCGACCTGCAGCATGGCACCCATGCGTTGACGAGTCGTGCGCTGGTTCGGGTTGGAGCCGAAGATGCTGACTTTGCCCTCCGTTGGCTGTAGGAGACCCAGCAGGAGCTTGACGGCGGTGGTTTTCCCTGCGCCGTTAGGACCGAGAAGGGCGACGACCTCGCCTGCACGCAAGGTCAGCGACAGATTACATAAAGCCGTGTGCGAACCGTAACGATGCGTGACGGCTTTCAGTTCGGCGGCAGAATGATGCCTGTCGTGCATTGTGGATGATGGTACGTCAGCGGAACGCATCGTGTTCCCTTTAGATCACGCGGCTGTAGCGATAGCCGTTTTCGCTGAGAACAACGAGCAGTTCATCGGCCTGGCCGCGACCGCGGGTCTCCATGGTGATGTCGATGGTGGTGTCACCCAGGTTCACACCGTAGTAAGCACGGTTATACAGTGTGTCAACGATGTTGACGCCGTGTTCCGCGATGATTTTCGTCAGGTCCTGCAAGGCACCGGCGCGGTCCAGCAGGTGGATGCGCAGGCGGATGAGGCGGCCATCCTGGACAAGGCCGCGCTCGATAATGCGGGAAAGCAGCGTGACATCGATGTTGCCGCCGCAGACGAGGACGGCTGTGCGCGTCCCCGGAGCCAGCGAGGTGCGCCGTTGCAAAAGCGCTGCCAGTGCTGCTGCGCCTGCGCCTTCCGCCAGCGTCTTCTCCCGCTCCAGCAGGACCAGGATCGCGGCTGCGATTTCATCTTCATCCACCGTGACAATCTCATCGACATAGGCCTGCACCAGCGGCAGCGTGATGGCTCCCGCGCGGCGGACTGCAATGCCGTCGCCGATGGTGGTAGCGGCGTCGATGGTGACCGGTTCGCCCGCGTCCAATGCTGCCTGCATGCTGGGCAGGCGCGCGGTTTGTACGCCGATGATCCGGATGTCCGGGCGCAGCGATTTAACCGCGCAGGCAATGCCACCGATGAGCCCGCCGCCACCGATGGGGACGACGACGGCTTCAAGCCCATCCACCTGCTCCAGAAGCTCCAAGCCGATGGTGCCCTGCCCTGCGATGACCTCGGCGTCGTCGAAGGGATGGATAAAGGTCGATCCCTCGGCATCGCAGCGACGCCGTGCTTCAGCGTACGCTGCATCGTAGTTGGCACCGTGCAGTATGACCTCCGCGCCGAAGCGGCGCGTGGCCGTGACCTTAACCAGCGGCGTGGGTTCCGGCATGACGATGGTGGCGTGAATGCCGCGCCGGGTGGCATGGTACGCAACGCCCTGCGCATGATTGCCCGCGCTGGCTGCGATGACGCCATGAGAAGCCTGCTGCGGCGTCAGCAGCGAGAGCCGGTTCAACGCGCCGCGCTCCTTGAAGGCTCCGGTCATCTGCAGGTTTTCAAGTTTGAGGTGGACCTGCTGACCGGTGAGTTCGCTGAGAGTGGTGGAGAGGCCGCACGGGGTGAGGTACACCGCGTCGCGGACGCGCTGGCGCGCCGATTCGACATCGGCCAGGGTGATGGCAAGTTCCTTTTCCAGCACAGGCATGTGTAGAGCTAGCTTATGCTGCTTTTGCCCCTTGGTGGAACCTTTAGGGGCGCTGGCCGATTGCCCAGCTGGTTTGCGTGCATCAACGCTTGCAGCCTGTCCAGTGCTCCTTGCAGGGCCTTGTTCATCGCGCGGAGTTCCTGAGCGTTGGCCCCGGACCACACCTTTTGTTCGATGGCTTCCCACAGAGTGACACCGCGCTTGAGTACCTGCTTGCCGCTTCGCGTGAGGTGAGCGGTCAAGATGCGGCGGTTTGAAGGTGAGACTTTCCGCTCGATCCAACCAACCCTCTCTGCCCGCGTCACGGCGGCCTGCATGCTTTGCGGTGTCACATAGCAGAGGCGGGCCAGTTCCGCGGCAGACGTTTGCTGCTGCTCATCCAGCGCTTTCAGCATTCGCAGCTGGGCGAGTGTAATGCCCTCCCGCTCCAGCGCCGCTTCCATTAACATGCGCGATCCAGTCAAAAGACGCTTCATGCCAACGGACAATGCGCGCTGCTGTTCGTTCCGAATTGGCTTCTGCAACGATCGCATGGATATCAGCCTGCTGATACTCTATCTCAGTCAACTGATATGGATGGACCAGCACACCAAATCGAGTGGAAGCCGAAACATAATCCGTGGCTGATCGCTCTGACGGTCACGCTGGCCACGTTCATGGAGGTGCTGGATACCTCCATCGCGAACGTCGCGTTGCCACACATTGCCGGCTCCGTGGGAGCCTCGCAAGAGGAGGCGACATGGGTGCTGACCAGCTACCTGGTGGCGTCCGCGGTGATCCTGCCCATCTCCGGCTGGATTTCGAACCGCATCGGGCGCAAGCGCTTTTATATGACGTGCGTGGTCATCTTCACCGCATGTTCTCTGCTCTGCGGCCTGGCGCCCACGCTGCCGTTTTTGATCCTGGCGCGCATCCTGCAGGGATTGGGCGGCGGTGGACTGGCGCCCAGCGAACAGGCCATTCTGGCCGATACCTTCCCCGTCGAGAAGCGCGGGCAGGCGTTTGCACTGTATGGCGTGGCGGTCGTTGTAGCTCCGGCAATCGGGCCGACACTGGGCGGGTGGCTAACGGACAACTATAACTGGCACTGGATTTTCTTTATCAACCTGCCGATCGGCCTACTCTCGCTGTATCTCTCCAACCGCATGGTGGAGGATCCGCCGGAGCTGGTGGCGCGTACCAAGCGGCGCGACCCGGTGGACTTCACCGGTCTGTTGAGCGTCGGCATTGGTGTGGGTCTGCTGGAGTTTACGCTGGATAAGGGTCAGGAAAAGGATTGGTTTGGCTCCGGCGAGATTCAGCTGACCGCGATCATCGCTGTTGTGGTACTCGTGTTCTTCGTCTTTTGGGAGTGGAACCACGTTGACCCGATCGTCGATCTGAAGCTGCTGAAGAATCGCAACTTCGGCACCGCGGTGTTTCTGCAATTGATTCTTGGCATGGTGCTGTTTGGGTCAACCGTGCTGATTCCCCAGTACCTGCAGGTGCTGCTGGGATACACGGCGCAGCGCGCGGGCGAGGTGCTGTCACCAGCAGGGCTTGCCATGATGGTGATGATGGCGGTCGCGGGGCGGACGCTGGGCAAGAGCGATCCAAGACTTACCGTCATGCTTGGCTATCTTGCCGTCGCGGCGGGACTGTATAACCTGACGCGGCTTGATCTGAACGCCGCGTTTGGAACCGTCACCTTCTGGCGCGTGCTGCAGGTGCTTGGATTGCCGTTCATCTTTATTCCGATCAGCACACTGAACTACGTGGGTGTGCCGCGGGAGAAGAGCAACCAGATCTCGTCCTTGTCAAACTTCGCGCGCAACATCGGCGGGTCTGCTGGAACGGCGCTGCTGACGACGTTTCTGGCCCGGTCGGCGCAGGTGCAGCAAATGGTGCTTGGCTCCAACATCAGCAACGGCAGCGTTGCCTTGACGAACTACATCAGCGTGTTCGCGGAAGGTATGCGTTCCACGATGGCCGCCGCGCAGCCCACCGCGATTGCCTCGGCTTACAACCAGATGATTCGGCAGGCGAACATGCTGGCCTACAAGAATGCCTTTGCTCTGCTTGCGTTCACGCTGCTGGCGCTGTCGCCGCTGGTGTGGATCATGC
This sequence comes from uncultured Terriglobus sp., assembly GCA_964251045.1. Lineage (GTDB taxonomy): Bacteria > Acidobacteriota > Terriglobia > Terriglobales > Acidobacteriaceae > Terriglobus. Next base: position 286,246 of record CAXUHI010000001.1, read on the forward strand.
GGCTGCCGCCGAAGCGGGTGAAGGTCGATCCAGAGCAGATGGCTGCGCACTAGAAATTCCGTTCGAGAACCAGCACGGCTGCAGACACATTGAAACCACCTGCTTTCGGAAGGGCATGGCTTTAGCCATGCCGTAATTGACTCACCATAAGAGGCTTTAGCCGCTGAGGTCTGCTTTAGCTGCGCGCACTTCTTCAGCTTGCAAACTTGCGGTGCGTTGACTTAATTCATCTACTGCCCGGAAACAAAGCACGAGATCGTTACAAACCTTTGCGGAAACGGTTGGCGCGGACAAACTCTTCGCGAAGTTCAGGGGTGCGCAAGTTTTCGCGGAGGTGCTGCAGGCGCTGCTCCAGCGCGAGCAATGTTTCGGCGATGAGCTGCTCGTTGGTGTGGGCAACGTCGCGCCACATGCTGTAGGGGCTGGCGCCCAGGCGGGTCATCTCACGCAGGGCGCGGCCGCCGATGGCGCGCAGCTCTGGCGAGTCACCGAACTTGTCTTCCAACATCGCGGCCACCGCTGTAGACACCATCTGGGGCATGTGGCTGACCCATGCGCAGATGCGGTCATGCTGTTCCGGGTCGAGATCGGTGGTGTGCGCGCCGAAGCGTTGCACCCACTCCCGCCAATTTAATTCAATGGTTGTCGAAGCGTGTAACGGCGTAAAAAGCCACGTTGCTCCCCGAAAAAGAGTTGTTTCAGCCAGTGCCGCACCGCCGCTCTCCTTGCCTGCCATGGGATGGCCGGGAAGGAAACGTTTTGGCATCAGCTCTTGTGCGGCGGCTGCAATCTTCGCTTTGGTGGACCCAACATCAGTGACGAGTTGGCCTTCGCGCAGCAGAGGAGCGACCTGCTGCATCCAGTGCAAGATGGCGAGGACTGGAATAGCCAGAACGATGACATCGGCCTGCTGGATGGCTGACTTGTGCTCGTCCGGAGAGCGCGCGGCGTGATCAATGGCACCGAGGCGCAGTGCGGTTGCGAGTTCGTCACCGCTGGCGTCAATGCCGGTGAGAGTACCAGCAAAACCGGCCTCGCGCAGTGCGAGGCCGATGGATGCGCCGATCAGACCGGTGCCGACAATTGTGACTGAGTTCATCAGAATACGAGGTGCTGCTGAAAGAAGAGCAGGGAGCGCTTCTTGGCCAACCGGGCCGCGTCCGCGACGTAGGCCGTGGGATCGGCGCTGCGATTGAAGGCATGGCCCGCATCGTCGTACACAAAGACCGGCACCTCAGGATGAGCGGTCTGAATCTTTGCGATCTTCTCCGCTGGAATATGTTGATCCTGTCCGCCGAAGTGAAGCATGACCGGGCACTGCGGTTCCTCGTTGACAAAGTCGGCGATGCTGCCGCCGTAGTAGCCAACCGCGGCATCGACTTCGAGCCGGGCCGCCGCAAGCCATGCCATGGTGCCTCCATAGCAATAGCCCACAATGCCCACGTTTCCGTCTGTTTCGCCGCGCAGCCACTGGATGGCGGCGTCCACATCAAGCACTGACTTGTCCATATTGATCTTCGGCACCATGCTCATTGCCTTTGCCCAGCCTGCCTTGTCATAGCCGACCTTCACGCCTGGTTCAATGCGGTCGAACATGGCGGGAGCAATCGCCAGAAAGCCCTCGCTTGCCCAATCGTCCGTAACGGCCTGGACGTGATCGTTGACGCCAAAGATCTCCTGAACAACAACCAGGGATGCCTTCGGCTCGCCATGCGGACGCGCGACATAGGCCTCCAACTCCACACCATCTGCCGCTTTCAATTTGACCCACTCTGACATTTTGATACTCCTGAAAGTGTTGAATCGAGAACTATGCGATGGTCCTGCCGACAACAGGTGCAAGCTGCCGCAACTGGGCGATGAGCTTCGTCAGCTGGTCGGGGTAGAGGGATTGCGCACCGTCGCTCATCGCCTTCTCCGGGTTGGGGTGCATCTCCATCAGGAGGCCGTCGGCACCAGCCGCAACCGAGGCGAGGGCAAGTGCTGGAACGAACTCTCGTTTGCCGACGCCGTGCGACGGGTCGCCGAGGACGGGCAGGTGCGTCAGCTTCTTGAGCACGGGGATGGCGCTGATGTCCATGGTGTTGCGCGTGTAGGTCTCAAAGGTGCGGATGCCGCGTTCGCAGAGCATCAGGTCGTAGTTGCCACCGCTCAGGATGTACTCGGCGGAGAGCAGGACCTCTTCGATGGTGGCGGAGATGCCGCGCTTCATCAGCACCGGCTTGCGCACATGGCCAAGCTCGCGCAGCAGGTTGAAGTTTTGCATGTTGCGCGCGCCCACCTGGAAGCAGTCGATGTAGGGCAGCATGGGCTCAATCTGCGAGATCTCCATCACCTCGGTGATGATGAGCAGGCCGGTCTGGTCGCCCACTTCACGCAGCAGCTTGAGTCCCTCCACGCCCATGCCTTGGAAGCTGTACGGCGACGAGCGTGGCTTGTATGCGCCACCGCGAAGGAACTGCGCGCCCGCTGCCTTGACCTGCTGGGCGGAGAGTAGAATCTGATCGCGTGATTCCACGGAGCAGGGGCCGGCCATGATGGTGACTTCCTTGCCGCCCACCGTGACGCCGTTGGGGAAGGTGATGACGGTGCCCTCTGGACGGAAGCCGCGGCCAGCGAGCTTGTACGGCGAGGAAATGCGGTAGGCGTCCTGTACGCCGTTCATCACCTGAAACTCCGTGACGTCGAACTGGTCCGGCGTGCCCACACCGGCAAGAATCATCTGCCCTGCGCCGCTGGTGCGGTGCACATTAAAGCCGAGCTCCACCATCTGTTCAATGACGGCCTGGATGTGTTCGCCGGTGGCGCTGCTCTGCATAACCACGATCATCGTGCGTGTCCTTCTGCTTTCTTCATAACCTTGTTCATGCCTGCGGTGCGCGGCGCTGGAGCGAACGCATCACGTCCATGATGCGTTCGTAGATGACGGTGAGCTGGGCGTCCGGCAGGTCGCCCGTGTTGCATGCCTGCACATGCTGCAGCACGGCCTGCTCGCGGTCCGGTTCGTAGATGTTTGCGCCGGTCTTGCTCTTCAGGTCGCCGATGGCGGCGGCGGCCTGCGCCCGTTCACACAGCAGACGGACGATCTGCTCGTCCAACCCGTCGATTTTGTTGCGCCAGTCCGCGATCTCCATGCCCGTTCCTTTGCTGCGTTATAGTGTGTTCTTAGTGTACCGAGCAAGTCGGCGGGTTAGCGAGTAAGCGGTTTGTTCAGGCCGTTCTATGCGCCGGCCTTCAGCCCTCGGCTTCTTCTTGGCCAGCCTACCTGGGCCTTCGGGCCAGGCGGGTTTGTTTAGGGCCTTGGGCCCGCCGGAC
>CAXUHI010000001.1:289570-309575 GCA_964251045.1 uncultured Terriglobus sp.
GCCGTTCACCATCCGTTGATGAACGATAACTACAGCAGGCGGAGCAATTCAGTCGCTACGCAGACTTTGGACGAAGGTGCCGACGTTTTTTGCTTCGTCGCCGGGTGCTGAGCTTTCGATCAGGGCGACGATGGCGCTGCCGACGACAGCGGCGTCCGCAAACTGCATGACGGCGCGGACGTGTTCGGGGCGGGAGATGCCGAAGCCGACCGCGATGGGGAGGTCGGCAAACTGCTTCAGGCGTTTGACGAGGCCTTCTGCGTCGCTGGCAATCTGATCCTGCGTGCCGGTGATGCCCACGCGCGAGATCGCGTAGACAAAACCCCGGCTGTGCTGTGCGATGGCTCGGAGGCGTTCGTCCGGGCTGGTGGGCGCGGCCAGGAAGACCGGCGCGAGATCGTTCTCCTGCATGGCGGCGAGGTACTCGGTGGCTTCCTCCACAATCATGTCGGTCAGCAGAACGCCATCGGCTCCGCTCTGCTTTGCGGCGGCGCAGAAGGCGGGCAGGCCCATGCGCACCACCGGGTTCAGATAGCTGAAGAGGATAATGCCGCTCTCCGGGCGAGCTTCGCGGATGCGGGCGCAGAGTGCGAGCACATCGTGCAGCGTGACGCCGCGTGCGACGGCACGCTCACTGGCCCGCTGGATCACCGGCCCGTCGGCAAGCGGATCGCTGAAGGGCACACCAAGCTCGATCACCTGCGCGCCGTTGTCGATGGCTGAGAGCGCGATGTCGAACGTCGCTTGGAGGGATGGGTCGCCTGCGGTGAGATAGACGACAAGGCCGGGCTTGGTTTGAAAGGTAATGGGCATTTGATCTCGATTCCGTCTTCCTGCTTCAGGGCCACTTCTGTGCGCCGTGCAAGATACGCACGATTTCAACTGTTTCATCCTTGAGCCGGTAGACGACTAGGAAGGGGAGACCGCTGATCACCAGTTCGGATGTACCTGCTTTACGACCGGAACGACCGATGTTGGGAAACCCTGCAAGCGAATCGACTGCTTCGTAGATTTGAAGCGCTGTACGGCGTCCGCGGACCGGGCCAAAGTGCAAATCGGAGTGATCGCAGATATGCGTGAAGTCAGCAAGGGCCAGGCCGGTCCAGCGAATCCGCATCAAGCGGGATAGCGACTCTCGATCATCGCGCGGACGGCCTGATGGTCAGTCAGTTCGCCGCGATCGGCAGCCGCTAGTCCCTTCTCCACCTCGGAGGTGAACCAAGCGTCGTAACTCACAAGGCGTTCGACAGCTTCAATGATGAGGGCTGTGCTGTTCCGGCCCTGCTGCTCGGACATGCGCGTAAGCTTCGCTTGCAAGTCGGGTGTAAATTGAACTTCCATTGTTTTGAGGGTAGGAGGATGCGGCGTGGGTGTCAATTGCTTACCTTCGTCTGTGATCCTGGTAAGTCCTAGCTCGACTTATATCCGGCCACCGTTTTACATCGCACCCGTGTGCACGTTTCAAGGCCGACGATACGGCCCACGGCACGCTTGCTGGCCCGCTTGATCACCGGACCGTCGGCAAGCGGGTCGCTGAAGGGCACGCCAATCTCAATCACCTGCGCACCGTTGTCGATTGGGCAAGCGCGATGTCGTACGTTGCTTCGAGCGATGGGTCGCCTGCCGTGAGACAAACGACAAGTCCGGGCTATTCTTGAACTTAATTGGCATTGAAGTTTCCGCAGTTGTTCTTATCTTCTGTTAGCTTGACCGGGCGTGAAAAGAACAGCGCTGATTCACCGCTTGCAGGTGTCCCTAAGTAGAGCGTTGTGTCTACCCCACATAACTCAAAACCGAGACGTTGATACGCATGTATGGCAGGCGCATTTACACTGCTCGTTTCCAACCACAGATGGACAACACCTTGTCTTTCTGCGTATGCCTCTGCTGCCTTCAACAGCAGCCGGGCCACTCCTCGTCGACGCCAAGCGCTATCAACATAGAGGTGTCGTATTACAAATCTTCGATTCCAAGACGAGTGTTCTCCTGCGATAAACCCGCAGACATGATCACGTGCTATTGCGACGCTTGCAAAGTCACATACCTTATCGAGAGCACGCAAGTCTTCGATAGGAAGACGCTTTGTTTGCGGTTCATCAAGGTCAAGCTTTTCTAGCGTAATGCGGCTGGAGTAGCAGACTACGTTGTACATTGCGTCTGCTGTAAAGCTCGTGTCCAAACTGCAGATTCTCTCCACGTACTCTGCTACATTGACCTCCTGGATAGTCACGCTTCCCATCGCGTTCCCTTGTTCTCGGCTTGCGTTGATGCTTGCAGGCTATCGTCGAACCGTCTCAGCAGCTCATGCCCATCTAAGTAATCGATTCCGGTACGTATTTGGAACTCATCTTCCCCGAGTTCCTGCAACACGGCCTTGAGGGCATTTCGCAAAATCGCGCCCTCTGCTCTATTGAGCTGCTGTCGTTTTGCTGGATTTCTTCTTAGTTCTTTCGAAAGCTCGATGTAAACGGCTTCGGAAATCCCAACGTGCTGATCGAAATCAGCTAAACGGAAACCGTTAATGAGTTCGTTCGGAACTTCCCAAAACATCAGAGTCTGTTCTGCTTCGCTCATGTCTAGTCTGAAAGCTTCGCTCATCGCGTGCCCTTGTTTTCGGCGGGCGCGCTGCCGAGATTCAGTTCGCGGCTGATGATGCCCATGTCTTTGTCGCCGCGGCCGCTGAGGTTGACCATGAGGTGTTGGTTGCGGCCCATGGTGGGTGCGAGCTTCATGGCGTGGGCGATGGCGTGCGCGGACTCGAGCGCAGGGACGATACCTTCGGTGCGCGAGAGAACCATGGTGGCGTTCAGGGCTTCGTCGTCGGTGGCGCTGACGTACTCGGCGCGGCCCTGGTCGTGCAGCATGGCGTGCTCCGGGCCCACGCTGGCGTAGTCGAGGCCGGCGGAGACGGAATGCGTGAGCGCCACCTGCCCGGCGTCGTTCTGCAGGACGTAGCTGTACGTGCCTTGCAGTACGCCGGGCAGGCCGCCGCCCTGCTTGCTGAAGCGTGCGGCGTGGTCACCCAGCATGGGGCCGCGCCCACCGGCTTCCACGCCAATCAGGCGGACGTTCTCGTCCGGGATGAATTCGTAGAACGCACCGATGGCATTGGACCCGCCGCCGACGCAGGCGACGACCACGTCAGGGTTGCGGCCCACCTGCTCGGCGAACTGCCGCTTGGCTTCCTTCGAGATGACGCGGTGGAAGTCGCGCACCATCGTCGGGTACGGGTGCGCTCCAAGCGCCGAGCCGAGGATGTAAAACGTGGTGCGGACGTTGGTGACCCAGTCGCGCATGGCCTCGTTGATGGCGTCCTTGAGCGTGGCGGAACCGGCGCCGACGCCGCGCACGTCGGCTCCGAGCAGCCTCATGCGGTAGACATTCAGCTCCTGGCGGCGCATGTCTTCTTCGCCCATGTAGATGACGCATTCCAGGCCGAAGAGTGCGCAGACGGTGGCGGTGGCGACGCCGTGCTGGCCTGCGCCGGTCTCCGCGATGATGCGCTGCTTGCCCATGCGCCGGGCGAGCAATGCCTGGCCGAGCGCGTTGTTGATCTTGTGCGCACCGGTATGGAGCAGGTCCTCGCGCTTCAGCCAGATTTGCGCGCCGCCCAGCTGCTCGCTCAGGCGCTTGGCCAGGTACAAGGGCGTGGGGCGGCCCACGTAATGCTTGAGCAATCCGTTGAGTTCTTCATGGAACGCAGCGTCGTTCTGCGCGTCCGTGTAGGCCAGTTCCAGTTCCAGCAGCGCGGCCATCAATGTCTCTGGGACATAGCGGCCGCCGTATGCGCCGAATCGCCCCGTTCCCAGTGAGCGGGAGACTTCCGTGACTTGCTCCAATACCGGCATCCCTTAATCCTTTTCCTTGCACTGCTGTAACGCAACGAAGCCGCGGCTGTGAGTGGCCGCGGCTCCCGGAACTTGTCTGATCTGGTGCTGCAATGCAGCGTTACAGAGCGCGTTCCACTGGCGTCGCGGGCCTCGTGCACCCGTAGGAAGTCAATCGCCAATAGAACGTCGGTACCATTTCGCGCTAGTGTATCGCACTTCGTGGGGAAAAGGAACCTGGCCGGCCGCGCTCCTCTTTCGAGTTGCACAAGCGCTTGAAATGCAGATCCCTCCGCTTTGCTACAGGATGACCATCCCGAATGTTGGCATCGATCCGTTTCTTTAGTTTATAGAAGAGAATTGCGGGAATCGTGTGTGGCTCGTCAAGGCACGTCCGCGGAGCCCTTTTGAGCGCATGCGGTGCTACCCTTGTGAGGAAACTTTTTGAAGAGGTCATTACCGTTCATGGCTACTGCCGTCCTAACGCCCGACACTGTTCACGCGCCCGCTGAAACCCTGCCATACAAAGTTGCCGATCTGTCACTTGCAAGCTGGGGCCGCAAGGAGATCGACATCGCCGAGCAGGAGATGCCGGGGCTGATGAGCATTCGCGCGAAGTATGCGGCGGACAAACCGCTGCAGGGCGTGCGCGTGACCGGATCGCTACACATGACGATCCAGACGGCGGTGTTGATCGAAACGCTGAAGGACCTGGGCGCGGATGTCCGCTGGGCAAGCTGCAACATCTTCTCCACACAGGATCACGCGGCGGCGGCGATTGCGGAGACCGGCACGCCCGTCTTTGCCTGGAAGGGCGAGACGCTGGAGGAGTACTGGTGGTGCACGTACCAGGCGCTCAGCTTCCCCGGGGACCTGGGACCGCAGCTGGTGGTGGATGACGGCGGCGACGTGACGCTGCTGATCCACAAGGGATATGAGCTGGAAGACGGCGACCGCAGCTTTGTGGACGGCATGGCGTCCAGTGAGGAAGAGGCGGTGATCCAGCGGCTGCTGCTGAAGGTGCTGGAGGAAGATCCGCAGCATTGGCACAAGCTGGCGAAGGAGTGGCGCGGCGTCAGCGAAGAGACGACGACGGGCGTACACCGGCTGTACGAGATGATGCGCAAGGGCAAGCTGCTGGTGCCGGCCATCAACGTGAACGACTCGGTCACGAAAAGCAAGTTTGACAATCTCTACGGCTGCCGCGAGTCGCTGGCAGACGGCATCAAGCGTGCGACAGACGTCATGATGGCCGGCAAAGTCGCGGTCGTCTGTGGTTATGGTGATGTTGGCAAAGGTTCGGCGCACAGCCTGCGCGGCATGGGCGCGCGCGTGGTCGTGACGGAGATCGATCCGATCAATGCGTTGCAGGCGGCGATGGAAGGCTTCGAGGTCACGACGATCGAGGAGACGCTGGGGCGCGGCGACATCTACGTGACGTGCACGGGCAACGTCGACATTCTGACGTTGGAGCACATGCAGCAGATGAAAGACCAGGCGATCGTGTGTAACATCGGGCACTTCGACAACGAGATCCAGATGGACCGGCTGAACGGCGCACATGATGTGGAGAAGCTCGAGATCAAGCCCCAGGTGCACAAGTACAGCTTTCCGGATGGCCACCAAATTTTTGTGCTGGCGGAGGGCCGGTTGGTGAACCTGGGCTGCGCGACGGGTCACCCGAGCTTCGTCATGTCGAACAGCTTCAGCAATCAGACGCTGGCGCAGCTTGACCTGTGGGAGAACCGCGACGAGTACGCGGTGGGCGTGTATGTGCTGCCGAAGAAGCTGGACGAGGAAGTGGCGCGGCTGCACCTGGAGAAGATTGGCGTAAAGCTGACGACGCTCTCGAAGAAGCAGGCGGACTACATCGGCGTGGCGGTCGAGGGGCCGTACAAGTCGGAGACGTACCGGTACTAGAGTTCGCGTACTAACGGCCGCTTCGTCTCTCCGGGAATCTATGAAGATTGCGCTGCTTACGCTTGGATTATGCGGTGTGCTCAGCGCGCCGGCGCAGGTGGCTGAGATCACTCTTCCCGGTGAGCGGCTGTTTACCGAGAGCATTACGTCGACCAGCGATGGCACGCTGATCCTTGGCAGCCTTGGCAAAGGCAACGTGAGCCGGATCACACCCGGCAGCGTGTCGGTCGATGAGTTCATCCCGGCAGGGACGAATGGCCTGCATGCGGTCTCCGGGGTCTACGCGGATGAGCGGCATGGGACGCTGTACGTCTGCTCCAATCAGACGGACGCGGGCGTGGGCGTGGCGGAGTTAAAGAGCTTCGACCTGCAGACGGGCGCGCCGAAGTATAGCTATACTCTGCCGGGAACCCAGCCATTCTGCAACGACATTGCCACGGCTGAAGACGGTGCTACGTACATTACAGACACTCGCAACGCCACGGTGCTACTGCTTCGACCAGGAGCCAAGGGGTTTGAGATTGCGGCAAACGACCCGCTGCTGGCCAGTGCCGAAGGTCTGGCGTTTGGAGACAAAAGGACGCTGTACGTCAATGGCGTGAACACCGGCAGGCTGGTGCGCATGGAGCTTGGGCGCGATGGTAAGGCGGTGAGTGTGATCGAGCTTAAACTGCCGATGACGCTGGTACGGCCAGACGGGATGCGCGCCCTGGGCAGGAACAAGCTGCTGCTCGCAGAGAACGGCGGCAGCATGGACATCGTTACCGTCGATCCGAAGACGAACAGCGTGAAGATTGTTGTGCTCAAGAGCGGGCTGCAATCCACTCCAGCCGTAACCGCGACGCGCGGCATGGCGTGGATTGCCGAAGGCAAGCTGGAGTACCTGAACGATCCAACCAGGAATCCTGGCGCGTTTAAGTTGTATGCCGTGCCGTTGCCTGGCAGGTAAGCTGCCTCAGCTCGGCGTTAACTGGGAAACTTCGCGCTATCTGAAGAGTTCACTGTGGGTTCCCATACGAACCAGCGCGACAACGGGTTCACCTTCATAACGGTAGATCAAGAGCAGATCTGGAGCGAGGTGACACTCCCTGCACCCATTCCAAGTACCAGCCAGCGCGTGATCTCGAAAAGAATACGGCATGGCTTCATCGTCTGCCAGGGCTGTCACCGCGACTGTCAGAGCTTCTACGCTGATCCGATTGCGACTTGAGCGCTTCACCAACTTGTAGTCCGCTTTGAAGGCGGAGGTCCATCTAATCGCCTTCATCCAGATGCCGGAACAGTTCTTCAATGGTATTTGCCTCTTGAAGAGTGCCAGAGTCAGCCTCACGAATGGCGGCAAGAGTCGCTTCACTAGGCACCCGGTAGGCAGCATACGAACTTTGGTCTTGTACTACTGTTCTCAGAAACATTTCGACGGCTTGAGGAACTGTCATTCCTTCCGCGGCCAACACCTGCTGCGCATCGGCCCGCAAGGCCCCATCCACCGGTATTTCTATGATCTCCATGTGCCTGCTCCAAAGTTTAATGTGCGTACTTTAACGGACGAGCCGTCCTTGTGTTTTCAGATCGACCTGGTAGAGCGCACCGTGCGTGGCGAGTGCGGCGGAGCCATCGTCGGTGAACGCGAGGCCCACCAGGCCGCTGCCGCTGACCGCGACGCTCGCTTCCTTTTTCGGCGTGAGACGAATGATGCCGCGGTCACCGTGCAGCGAGGCCGCCACGTAGACATTGCCGTCTACGTCCAGCGCCAATCCCTGCGGACGTCCCAGGCCGCGATACCAGGTGCTGACGTCGCCTTCGGGCGAGACGGCGTAGATGGCCTCGTTGCTGCTGGTGGTGGGACCGGTAATCAATAGCGTTCCCTCGTCGGTAAAGGCCAGGTGATAGGCGGAGACGGACGGCTCCAGCGTGGCAAAGACGAAGACCGCACCCTGCGTGTTGAGTTTGAAGATGGTGCCGCTGCGATCGCCGACATAGAGGTTGCCGTCGTCATCGAAGGCCAGACCCGTGGCGATGCCCATGCCCTCTGCCCACTGCGTCATCGCACCGTCCTTGCTGATGCGATAGACGGTGCCTTCCACGCGGGAGGAGCAGTAGAGATAGCCGTCCGGGCCAAAGGCGAGACCGCTGGCGTTGGCCAGGCCGCGCACAAAGGGACGCATCTGGTAGTCGCGGTCGATGCGAAAGATGGAGACGGGTACATCCTGTCCGCGTGCGCCGGAAAAGGTGGCGTACAGGTTGCCCTCACCATCCACGACCGGGTTGGCGATGGGATGGAGATTGTCTGCAAGCGGCAGCGCGATGTTGAGCGCGAGCGCGTTGGACCGCTGATCGCCGAGGCTCACGGTGACGTCGCCGGAGATGGTGCCATCCGGCACGCGGGCGGTGATGCGGGTGCCCGAGGTGAAGAGCAGCGGTGCAAGCGTGTCGCCGACGTAGACAGACGGACGTTGTGGTCCGCTGAGATGTTCGCCGCGCAGGTCGACGAGGCCATCCGGCATGGCAGCCGCAGGCGAAAGCGAGAACAGATGCGGCATGGAGGCGTTGCCACGCAGGTGCGTCAGGAGAGCCATTGCTTTAAGCCTATGCCTCCTGTTCGCCACGGCGCAAACGGCTGGGCGTTGTTATCGGGTGTGCACGGTTCGGTGCAGCAGATGTTGCACCATCAGGAACTGTTGGATGACCGCTTGCAGGATGAGCGCGTAGACACCGGCGGCAAGATCGTCCACCACGATGCCCGTGCCTTCCGGCAGGCGTTCCAGCCTGCGTATGGGTGGCGGCTTCAGGATGTCGAAGAGGCGGAAGCAGACGAGGCCGAGCAGTGCGAAAGGCATGACCGGGACGCAGAATGTCAGCGTCAGCCACTGGCCGGCAACCTCGTCGATGACGACAAGCTGCGGGTCTTTGCGACCGCTTTCACGTGCAACGCGTGTAGCGGCGGGGATGCCGATGGTGGTAGCCGCTGCGGCCATGGCAAGCGTGATAAGCGGCAGCCAGTGAAACGACACGTGGCGCGCCACGACGAACCAGAGAAGCACGGCTGCGATAGAGCCGTAGGTGCCGGGGCCGGGTTGTAGATAGCCTGCGCCGAAGAAGGTCGCGACTGCCCATGCCCACCAGGTCTTCTTTGTGCCTGGCTGATCTGCTACAGACACGCCTTAGTTCTCGCGGCCGCGCTGCTGTTCGCGCTCCAGGTCTTCCAGCAGGTCCGGGTCGAGTATGGGCGAGGTGATGCGATAGTCACCGCTAGCCCACTTGCCAAGGTCGAGGATGCGGCAGCGCTCGCTGCAGAAGGGGAAATCAGGGTCAGCAGCGGTGACGGGTTTCTTGCAGGTGGGGCAATGGATGACTTTGTCTGGCATAGTTCAGTCGAGGATGCGGGCGACGACATCGTAGTCATGGGATTCGGTGATTTCCGCGCGGTAGAAGGTGCCTGGAACCAGGGTTTCGCGGTCCCCGAAGTCATTGATAAGGACATGGCCGTCGATCTCCGGGGCTTGCTGCATGGTGCGTCCCTTCCAGAGCAGGTCGGTTTCCTCTGACGGGCCTTCGATCAGCACATCGACTTCGCGGCCCACCTGTGCGGAGCGGGCTTTGGCGCTGATTTTGCGTTGCAGGCGCATGAGGCGGCGACGGCGTGCTTCGATGGTGCGCCTGGGGACTTTTTCGCCGAGGTCGAAGGCTGCGGCACCCTCTTCGTCGGAGTAGGAGAAGACGCCGAGCCAGTCGATGCGCGCGGCCTGGATGAAGGCTTCCAGTTCGGTGAACTCTGCGTCGGTCTCGCCTGGGAAGCCGACGATGAAGGCGGTGCGGATGGCGATGCCGGGCACAATGGCACGTGCCTTCTCCAGCAGGCGCAGGAAGATGGCGCCGGAGCCGCCGCGCTTCATGCGCTTCAGCGCCGTGGGTGAGGCGTGTTGCAGAGGCACGTCGAGGTAGTTGGCGATGTTATCGTGCGCGGCGATGGTTTGGAGCAGCTTCGTTGTGACTTTATTGGGATACGCGTACAGGAAACGCAGCCACGGGATGCGACCGATGCCGTCGACGCGCAGGGTGGCAAGTGCTTCCAGCAGCGTGGCGAGACCGTCCTTGAGGCCGAGGTCTTCGCCGTAGCAGGTGGTGTCCTGGCCGATGAGGGTGATCTCGCGCACGCCCTGGCGGAGGAGGTTTTCCGCCTCGTTCAGGATGGAGGAGATGCGGCGCGAACGAAACTTGCCGCGCAGTTGCGGAATGATGCAGAAGCCGCAGGGGTGGTCGCAGCCTTCGGCGATCTTGATGTAGGCGGAGGCACGCGGCGTGGCCAGGATGCGCGGTGTGTCATCGCTGTAGAGATAGCTGGGCAGCGCGGCGGTCGCGCCATCCCATGCGTCGCGGCGAAAGCGTCCGTTGCGCTCGCGGAGGTCGCCTTCCGGGCGGGAAGTTTGTTCCGGCACGTCCATCTGGGAGTGCTTTCGTACGGCGCTGCTGGCGCGGTCGATGAGTTGACCGTCGGCCAGGGACGCGGGCGACAGGGCTCCCTGAGCCAACTCGACCTCGACGGCTGCTGCGCCGCCACGCTCCATGTGGGCGTGTGGGCGGTTGGACTCTGCCGTAAGAGTCTGTGACGCTTCACCCAGGCTAGCTTCGCGAACCAGGGGCACCCGCTTTTCAGGCGATGTGGTGAGGATCGTGAAGGGTGACAGATTTGGAAGCGGCTTTGGCTGCAGGCCTGCAGCGGCGAGGATGCTGTCGAGTTCGCCGGTGCCTAAAACCGCATCCACCTCCGGGATGTTTTTCCGGATCTCGTCGCCGTAACGTTCCACCAGGCAGCCGGTCACAATGAGGCGTTTGGCGCGGCCTCCAATCTTGTGCGCGGCCATCTCCAGGATGGTATTGACGCTCTCCTGCTTGGCGCTGTCAATGAACGAGCAGGTGTTGACGACGATGATGTCGGCGTCTTCCGCAGCGGGCGTCAGTTCCGCACCGGCGTGGTGGACCATGCCCATCATGACTTCGCTATCCACCAGGTTCTTGGGGCAGCCGAGCGAGACGAAGCCGATGCGTGGCCGCGCGGGCATCGCAGCCTGCGTGGTAGTGAGGTCGTCGATGATTTCAGCAGCAGGCACTTTATCCAGTTTACCGCGCCTGCGATGGTAGACTTCTGTAGTGCCGGGTCCCACGCGACTCACTCTTGCAAACCCCGCCAGGTCCGGAAGGAAGCAACGGTAGCGAGCTCTTGAGTGCGCAGTGGGTCACCCGGCGCTTCTCTTCCCCTCCAAGATTCGCTATGCCTCTTCGACGAGCAACGTTTCTGTCTCCGACGTGGGCATTGGCGTGCCTATTCCTGATCGACGGTATCGGCTTTGGCACGTGGGCTGGGCACATCGCGGTATATAAACAGGCACTGAGGATCAGCGACGGACACCTGACATTTGTTCTCGTGGCCGTGGTGTTCGGGTCCATCCTGTCGATGCCGCTGGCCGGGCAACTCGCAGCAAAGCGAGGCAGCCGCTGGATGTGTGTTGCCAGCATGCTTGTGTACCTCATCTCCATTCTTCTGCTGAGCCGTGCCGCGACTCCCCTCTTGCTGACAGGCTTCGGTTTCCTCTTTGGAGTGACCAAGGGAGCGGTGGACATCGCCATTAACACGCAGGCTGTCAGCCTGGAACAGCCGGGCAAGCGTTCGGATATGAGCTTCATGCAGGGTTGCTGGAGCGTTGGTGGTCTGGCGGGATCTGCCCTTGCTGCCCTGCTGTTGCGGCATGGCGGGACGGTCCGGCGTGATTTCCTGGTGTCTGCCGCCGTGCTTACGGTGATCGCCGTGGCGGGCGTGCCGTCGCTGGGACAGGGCGTTGCCGCTGCGCCGCGCGAGCGCTTTCGCAGGCCCAGTCGCAGTCTGTTGCTGATCGGTGCCCTGGCGTTTGCCGGGCTGATGGCGGAAGGTTCCATCAGTGACTGGACGTCTGTGTATCTCCATGCGGACTTGCACCTGAGCCTGTCGCTGGCTGCGGCCGGGTTCAGTGTCTACGCCGTCGCCATGGCTGGAATGCGCTTCACCGGCGACTGGCTTGCGGAACGTCTCTCCGGCAAACGGCTGCTGTTCCTGAGCGGTGCCCTGATTGCAGCGGGTCTCGCCACGTTGCTGATGTGCCGTGCCCCGTGGCTTGCGGCAGTTGGACTGGCTCTGGCAGGGATGGGTACGGCAAACGTGGTGCCGGTGTTGTGGAGCGTTGCTGGCCGCGATCCGCTGGGCGCGGGCCCGGCGATCTCCGTCGTGGCGACCATCGGGTACCTCGGGTTCCTGGCCGGGCCTCCGCTCATCGGATCACTGGCCGTGATCACCGGGTTGGGCCACGCGTTGTGGGTGCTTGTGGCTGCTGGCCTGCTTCTCGCGATCTCGCCGCTCCTCTTAGGAGGTGTCTCATGGCAACCGGCGCCGCAACCTGCCGCTGCCGCCGCGCCCACCGCAGGCGTGTAGCGCTTCTCAGCAGGTATGCTCGTTGATGAACTGTGAGCGCCCCCTGACATAGGCGCGGAGGAAGTACGTTGGGTTTGGAGTTGAAGCCGCGCGTTCCCGTACGCGCAAAAATCTCGTCTGTGGGGACGTATGTTCCACCTCGCTTGTTAACCAATGCCGACCTGGAAGGAATGGTGGAAACGAACAACCAGTGGATCGTGGAACGCACCGGAATTCGTGAACGGCATGTGGTGGATGCAGGGGTGGCCACCAGCGACCTCGCTGTCGAGGCAGCCCGGCAATGCCTTCAGCTACGCGGCGTCCATGCGGCTGAGGTCGACTGCATTATCGTTGGCACCGTGACGCCTGACATGATGTTTCCCGCGACGGCGTGCCTGGTGCAGGCCAAGCTGGGTGCGACCAAGGCGTGGGGCTTTGATCTGTCCGCGGCATGCTCAGCCTTCACCTATGCGCTTCAGACCGGTGCCAAATTTGTGGAAAGCGGGGCGCACACGAAAGTTCTGGTGATCGGAGCGGACACGATGAGTTCCATCACCGATTACACGGACCGGTCGACCTGCATCCTGTTCGGCGACGGCGCGGGATGTGTTCTGCTGGAGCCATGTGAGGGCGATGAGGTGGGCCTGGTCGACTTCTGGCACGAGGTGGACGGAACCGGCGGCCCGGCACTGAACATGCCTGCGGGTGGCAGTCTACATCCTGCAAGCCACGAAACGATCGACAGGCGGGAACATTACATCCGGCAGGATGGGCAGACCGTCTACAAGTTTGCCGTCCGCAAGATGATGGAAGCGACCGAGCGCGTACTGGAACGCAACGGCATCACCGGAAACGATCTCGCGGCGTTTATTCCCCATCAGGCGAACAAACGCATCATTCTGGCCACTGCGGAGCGCCTCGGCTTGCCGGAAGAGCGCGTCGTCATCAACATCGATTGCTACGGTAATACCACTGGCGGAACGATTCCGCTGGCAATGGGCACGGCACTTGAAGACGGACGTTTGAAGAAGGGTGACCTGGTCCTGCTGGCGAGCGTGGGGGCCGGTTTTACCGTCGGGGCAACACTGCTCCGATGGGAGTTTTAGCCAGCAGGTTCGCTCAAGGGTTACGCTGTGGCACCGTCATGCCCCCGCCGCGGCAAACTGGTTGCGAATCCGCTTCTTTCGAAGCTGCACGATTGCGTACACGGCTCCAAAGGCAACCGAACCCCAGACCACCACCAGCAGTATCCAGCCGTATTTGTCGGCAAAGCGCAGGTAGACGGGCATGATGTGCCGACCGTAGTGCACGCCGAGCCACGCAAAGAATGCATGGCGCACGAAGCGGCTCACGGTAAAGCTTGTGTAAAAAGTACGCTTCGGCATGCGCAGCGCACCTGCGGCGATGAGGAACGGCATGAGCGGTGCGGGCGGCGGCAAAATGGCGGGCAGCGCAACCGCCAGCAATGCGTGTTCTTCCGTCCAGTGCGTGATGCGATCACGAAACCGCCGGGGCACATACTTCTCCATTAGCGGCTTTCCTCCGGCTGCTCCAGCCTGGTAGCTGACAGCGGCACCTCCAATTGACCCCAGCGTGGCAACCAGCGTCACCAGAAACCATGCGTGCCGCTGCGCGGCTAACAACACGACCAGAATGTCACTGGATCCGGGGATGGGAAGCGGTATCGGCGACGAGTCGATGACGCAGATAAAGAACAATCCAAGCAGACCGAGCTTGAAGAAATAGCGCACAACCTTGCGCCCGCTGCTGGAGGGGGGCCGGGCGTTGGCCGAAGCTGCGCCGGTGCGCTGAAGGAAGGAGAGCAGCATGGACTGTGTACTAGGACGTCTGCGGACGTGCTGAAGTCGCGCTCCTTACAACATACTTAGGCAATATGGCGGAAGAACACCGGTTTGTTCTGCCAGCGAAAAGAACATCCTGATCGCGCGCAGGCACTCCTCATCGAGTTGGTAGTGGATGTTGCAGGTGAGGTACTCACGGATACGCGTTGCGGGCAGGCGTGTACGCGGTTGCCATTCTGCGACAAGCTCTTCCGTGTGTTCCAGCCCTGCATCACGCGATGCAAGGAGGTCTTGCAGAAGCTCTGCCCTGCCCAGACTGCAGCGCTGCAAGGCATCCGGACTTACGGCCCATACGGCCGCCACCCATGGCAAACCCGTATGCATGTGCCACAACTCCGCGACGTCGATCCACGTGCAGTCGGCAAAACTCCCGGCAGTATCCCGTGCCTCCAGGGCGAGCAAAGCCGGATCACCAATCAGCAGCGCAGCATCATGACGGCCCAGCATGACCGGCAGGTCGGCGTGGTGCTCAATCAACGGCGCAGTGTGGCCGCAGAGGCGTTGCAGGAGAATCCGCACGTAAGCGGCTGAGGAGCGTGAGGCTGCGTCCGCCGCAATGTTTCGGATGGTATGCAGATGCAGCCCCGGACGGAGAACCAGCTGGATGGACCGTACCCGCTTACACGAAGCAATGGTGCACCCCGGCACCACCGCCAGTTCGGGTGCGGTTGCCAGGGCGGCTATCGGGATAAGACCGAGATCAGCCTCGCCGTGAGCAAGTTGCGCTGCACAGAGCGAGGGCTGCGTGTACTGCACGTCATAGCGCGCACGGAGACGGCTTGCCCCAGGTTCATGCTCGAAGTTCCAGAGCAGGGGCGCCGGGTTAAGAAAGCTGATCGCCGCAACGCGCAGGCGATCCGGGTTGTGCTTGGTCGCCACTTCTGAGACTCAGATGAGTCTGCACCCGTGTGCGGTGCTGCAGGGACGATTCGAGTCACTACGAGCCCGATGGTCCACGGAGATACTTTGGGGGTACGGCGAATGATGTATAACCATCGTCACTGGAGAAATCGTGGCGACAGTACCTGCAGGCGCGGCGAAACAGGCTCCCCCGGCGGCATGACAGAGGAAGACAGGCTGGCCTGGCTGGCGCTGATCCTGACGCCGCAGATGGGTGCGACGCGAACACTGCGGGCCATGTCGCTGTTGTCTGCTCCATCGGACCTCTTCAGGATGCCCCTTACCGAACTGGAAGGCATGCGTCTGCCACTTGCCGCCACGCGTTTTATCTTCGAGGGCAAAGCACGGGCACTTGCAGAAACAGAGGCACAGCGGCTTGACGAACAGGGTGCCGGTTTTTTGACGCATGACTGTCCTGCCTATCCAGAGCGCCTGCGCGAAATCTATGATCCGCCGGCCGTGCTCTGGTACCGCGGCAAGACGGACGTCTTATCCATTCCCGGGATTGCTGTCGTTGGTACGCGTCATCCCACACCGTACGGCACCGGCATGACGCAAATGCTGTCCCGCGCGTTAGCCGCACGTGGCATCTGCATTTTGAGCGGGATGGCGCGAGGTGTGGATACCGAGGCACACAAGGGCGCGCTTGAAGCTAAGGGCACGACGGTAGCTGTGTGGGGAACGGGCATCGACGTGATCTATCCTAAGGAGAACAAGCGGCTGGCGGAACAGATTCTGGAAAACGGCGGGTGCCTTTTAAGCGAATTTCCGCTCGGTACGTTTCCCGCGCCGCAGAACTTTCCCGTCAGGAATCGTGTGTTAAGCGGCATGAGCGTTGGTGTGCTGGTGGTGGAGGCCTCTGAGCACAGCGGCACCCGCATCACCGCTCGCTGCGCCATGGAGCAGAACCGCGACGTATATGCCGTTCCCGGAAACGTGACCAATAAGGGCTCATGGACACCGAACACCCTCATCAAACAGGGAGCCAAGCTCACCGCCACATGGGAGGATGTCTGGGAAGACCTGCCCAGCCAGATTCGTCTGGAATTGGAAGACCGCATGGGAACGGGGGCTGCATCCGGCGGCGGACCTGCCGCATCCTTACCTTCCGAGAGCGAGATGCCGCCACTGGAGCGGCTTGTGTTTCAGCAACTCCGGCAGGATGAGTCAGTGCAGCTTGACGACTTGATCGAGCGGCTGGATGGGCACATGCAGTCGCCGGAGATTTTCACGGCTCTTTTTGAACTGGAACTCGCGGGGCGCATCCGGCAACTGCCAGGAAAGCACTACGTGCGTACGTTTTAGGCCATCCCTGCGCCCGATGTAGACCTTTCCGGAACAGGTCCGGTCGAAGATGAGACGGGCAACGGCGTGACGTGCACCGTAAAGCATGGTAGGTTCTCAGCGAGACCCGAATGACGCGATGAGAATGGCGGCAGACCGCCAGCAACGCAACGAGACAGCAAGTCAGGATTGTGTAATGGGTAAGAATCTGGTGATCGTCGAGTCGCCTGCGAAGGCGAAGACGATCAATAAATATCTCGGCAGCGACTACACGGTGGAGGCCTCTCTTGGCCACATCATGGACCTGCCAAAGAACGACATCGGCGTGGAGTTGAAGCGGCGCACGTTTCAGCCGACGCTGATTATCTCCCCCGGCAAGGAGAAGCTGGTGGACCGGCTGAAGAAGCTGGCCAGCAAGGCAGATGCCGTGTATCTGGCACCCGACCCGGATCGCGAAGGCGAGGCCATTGCCGCGCACCTGCAATTACAACTGCAACCATCCGTCAAGGATAAGAACAGCATCCGGCGTGTCACCTTTAATGAAATCACGAAGAAGGCCGTAACGGATGCCTTCACCCGGGCTCGCGACGTCGATGAAAACCTGATGTACGCCCAGCAGACACGCCGGGTTCTGGACCGCCTGGTCGGGTATGAGATTTCGCCGCTGCTCTGGGACAAGGTGCGACGGGGTCTTTCAGCAGGGCGCGTGCAGACGGTGGCATTGCGCTTGATTGTGGACCGCGAGAACGAGATCAAGCGATTTAACCCGGTTGAATACTGGCCGGTCGACGCGCGGCTTAGGCCAGCGGGTGGCAAGCAGGAGTTTGTCGCGCGCCTTCATTCGATTGATGGCGAGCGCGTCAGTGTGGATACGGTGGGCACTCCAGCGCTGCCGGATGGCCGGACCGCGGAGCAGGCAAGATCACAGATGGAAGACGCGGCATGGCGCGTGGCGAGCGTTGAAGCAAAAGAGCGCAAGCGCAATCCGCCCGCTCCGTTCTCAACCTCACAGTTGCAGCAGCAGGCGTCCAACCGGCTCGGCTTCAACGTAAAGCGCACGATGGGTGTGGCACAGCGGCTCTATGAAGGCGTCGAGCTTGGCACCGACGGCACAGTGGGCCTGATCACCTACATGCGTACGGATTCAACGCGCGTTGCGCCAGTCGCAATTGATATGGCTCGCGAGTACATCCAGACCATTGGTGCGCAGTATTTACCCGTAAAGCCAAACGAGTTTAAAGGCAAAAAGGATGCTCAGGATGCGCACGAAGCCATTCGTCCCACGAATGTGGCGTACACGCCTGAAAGCATCCGCAGATTTCTCAGCGACGAACAATTCCGTCTGTACGACCTGATCTGGCGACGCTTTGTAGCAAGCCAGATGACCCCGGCGGTCTACGACCAGACCACGGTGGAGATCGATGGCACATCCGATAAGACCTATCGGGTACGCGTCGCAGGTTCTGTGCTGAAGTTCGACGGATTTCTGCGTATCGCCGATCCGCGGGCCGGCAAGAGTGCGGCAGCGCAAGAGACGAACAGCGGGAGTGAGGACGGCAGCGATCAAAACGACACTTCCCTGCCGCCACTTTCAACGGGCCAGTCGCTTGACTTGCTGGATGTCCTCACGGAGCAGAAGTTCACAGAGCCGCCGCCACGTTTCAATGAGGCCTCACTGGTCAAGGAGTTGGAGGAGCGCGGCATCGGTCGACCATCGACGTATGCCTCTATCATCAACACCATACAGGACCGCGACTACGTCAAGAAGCTGGCGCGCAAGTTCGTCCCCACGGAGATCGGCATGGTCGTAACGACGCTGCTGGTCAAAAACTTCCCATATATCTTCGACATGGACTACACCCGGCGGCTGGAGGAAGAGCTGGATCGCGTTGAGGACGGCGCTGAGAAGTGGACCGATCTGTTGGACGGCTTCTACGGGCACCTGACCGACGAAATCAAAGTGGCCGAGAAATCCATGGAAGATATTAAGCGAATGGAGCAAAGGACGGGGGAACTGTGCGAAAAGTGCGGTTCACCCCTCATCCTGAAGTGGGGTAAATTCGGCTCCTTTTACTCCTGCTCATCGTTTACAAAAACGAAGCCCAAAACCATTGCCGTCTCCGCGTGGAAGAAGGATCCTAAAGCGACCATGAAGCGCGTGAAAGAGGCGTTTCAGTACCCCATCATGGTCAAAGGCATGGTGGATGACGCAGAGGCAAGCAGTGAATCCGTCCACGACGACAAGCAACTCAAGGCTGCGCTGGAGCTAGCCGTCGCCCGTGGCAAGAGTATCCGGATCGAGCCGGAAAGCTGCGACTTCACCAGGGAGAACTTTGCCGACAAGCCCGATCTTGCCGCCATGGAGGCTGGTGATACCGAAGAAGAAGAGTTCTGCGAAAACTGCGGCAAGCAGATGGTGCTGAAAAATGGCCCGTGGGGGCCGTTCATGAGCTGTCCGGACTACAGCGCTGATCCACCCTGCAAGACGGTACGCCGCCTGAACCAGAAGGTACAGCAAAAGCCGCCAGAGCCGACTGGCGCACCCTGCCCGGAATGCGGCATGGAATTGGTGAAACGGCAGGGCAGCTATGGCGAGTTCGTGTCCTGTTCCGGGTATCCGAAATGCAAGTACGTGAAGCAGACCCTCCTTGAGGTTCCCTGCCCCAAGTGCGGCACCGGCCAGTTGGCAGAGCGTAAATCGAAGATGGGCAACATCTTTTACGGCTGCACACAC
Source organism: uncultured Terriglobus sp. (assembly GCA_964251045.1). Taxonomy (GTDB): domain Bacteria; phylum Acidobacteriota; class Terriglobia; order Terriglobales; family Acidobacteriaceae; genus Terriglobus. The sequence goes on from CAXUHI010000001.1 coordinate 308,537, forward strand.
TATCCGAAATGCGACTTCACCAGCAATCTGAAGCTGGTGGCAAAAGCCTGCCCGCGTGGGAACAGCACGTATTTACTGGAGGTTCCAAACCGCGAAGATGGAACAATCCACGAGGTATGTCCGCACAACCACGATGCTTTACCGAAGCGCCGGCCCCGCAAGGGCGTCGTGCAGGTGGTGGACGCGGACGATCCCGTAAAGTGCGATTTCGATGCATCGACCGGACGACCGATTCCACTGAAAGAGCCGGTCAAAGTCCCGGTGCTCGCGAAACCCGATCCAGACGAGACACGGCCTCTTGTGGAGAGTGTTGCGTAACTTCGCCAGGTTTGTTGATGAGGTGAACGGTTCCTGAACCGCAGCGGGTTTTTCTTTGCTCTAAAGCGCAGGGCTGGTAGAAAGAGGTACCAGACCGCGATGGCTGGCGGGTGCGTCAGCACAACAACCGAGGGCAGCTTTTCGGTTGATTCTTTGAAAGTGTGAGTTGGCAATGGCAAAAGCAGTGTGGAATGGCCATACAGTGGCCGAAAGCGAGTCCTTCGAGACGGTAGAAGGTAATGTTTATTTCCCCGAGGAAGCTGTAAAACGGGAGTTCCTGCGTCCCAGCTCGACCTCTTCTTCATGCCCGTGGAAGGGGCAGGCTCGTTACTTTACGCTACTGGTCGACGGCCAGGAAAATCCCGATGCCGCCTGGTACTACCCGGATCCCAAGCCGGCAGCGCGCCAGGTGAAGCATCATATCGCCTTTTGGCGGGGCGTCGAGATCTCTAAGTAGGGTGTGCGGGGCACTAAGGAACTCTCGATTCGAGTTCCTTTAAGCCTCTCGAGACACGATCTGCAGCGTGCCGCACGGATTGCGGCACTATTCCGTGAACTGCGCGCTTTCGAATGAGCAGCACGGCAACAGCGGTAGAGAGAGCGGCCAGCGCGGCGATCATCAGAACAACACCAAGCCATCGCTTACGGGACCGTGGCTGGTGGCTGTCCTGCCGGTTGCGGCGCACGGCTTCCGCAAGTTCCGCCCAATCACTCTCGTGCT
>CAXUHI010000002.1:0-15465 GCA_964251045.1 uncultured Terriglobus sp.
ATCCTGGAGCGTATGGCCGACGAGACCGGCGGCCGCGTCTACGAAGTAACGAAGAAGATGCCGCTCAACGAGATCTACAAGCAGATCGCGGAAGAACTACGCAGCCAGTACCGACTCGGCTTCTCGCCCGCCAACACGGAAGAGGGTTACCACAAAATCGTCGTGGATACGCCAAAGGAGAAGAAGTTCATCCTGCAGGCGCGTGACGGCTACTACACGGGTGCGGCAAAATAAATTTGTGCTGGCAGTTGGAATTGTGTCGTCTTTTCAGACCTGCCTGTGGAAAATATGTTTCACGTGAAACATTCCTGAGCTCAGGCAAGTTTCCTTACGTCCGTTCGACCGAGTTCGAGGGGTACGCTAAAGGAAGCACGGACTACGGTCCACGGGCCGCCGATCACAAAATGTAGCGGCTAAGATCCTGATTCTTAACGATGCTGGCCACCTGTTGCCGCACGTACTCCGGATCGACGACAACGACGCGCTCCACGCCGCCCTCCACCTGCCGCTCCAACACAGGCAAGGGATGGACAGACCCGGACGGCACCGGGGCGAAATCCTTCGGTTGCTCCACTGTGCTCGGCTCCACCTGCGCCACAACGCCGTCGACAGCGGGCTTCAGGTTCTTCATCAGGTCGGGTGCCTGGAAGCTGATCTCATCCAGCACGCGTTCCATGATGGTGTGCAGCCGCCGCGCACCGATGTTTTCTGTCGTCTCATTCACGTTGAAAGCAAAGCTGGCCATCTCTTCCAGCGCCTCCGGCTGGAACTCCAGCTTCAGGCCCTCGGTCTCCAGCAGGGCAATGCTCTGCTTCACCAGCGACGATTTCGGCTCAGTCAGAATGCGAATAAAGTCCTCGACGGTCAGCGGCTTCAGTTCCACGCGGATGGGGAAGCGGCCCTGCAACTCCGGGATCAGGTCGCTAGGCTTGGAGACGTGAAACGCGCCCGCCGCGATGAACAGGATGTGGTCCGTTGAAACAAAGCCGTACTTCGTGTTGACCGTCGTGCCCTCCACGATAGGCAGAATGTCGCGCTGCACGCCCTCGCGGCTCACATCCGGACCATGACCACCCTCACGCCCGGCAATTTTGTCGATCTCGTCCAGAAAGACGATGCCGGAGTCCTCGACACGTTCAATGGCGACCTTTGTCACCAGATCCATGTCGATGAGGCGGCCTTCTTCTTCGCTGATGAGGTACTCGAAGGCTTCCGACACCTTCATCTTCTTCTTGCGGGTGCGGCTGCCGAAGAGACCGGGCAGCACATCCTTCAGGTTCAGGTCGGTTTCCTCGCCGCCCTGGACGCCGATGACCTCAATGTTTGGCGTGTTGCGGTCGCGCGCGTCCAGTTCCACGGTGCGGTCGTCCAGCTTGCCCTCGCGAAACTGCTGGCGGAGCTTCTCGCGGGTCCGGTTCTCCGGCTTTGGCTCTTCCAGCTTCGGCTCGGCGTTTGCGTCGAAATCGATGGCAATGGGCGGGTTCGTGTGTGGGTGCTCCACATCTTGTAAAGACGTCGGGTTCTCTTCCCGTTGTACGTCCGTACGAAGAAGGACGATCTTCTCAGGCGAAGGCGGCAGCAGCAGGTCGAGGATCCGCTCCTCGGCGTTTAGTTCCGCCTTGTCTTCCACCTCTTCCAGCTTTTCCTCGCGCACCATCTCGATGGCTGTCTCCACCAGATCGCGCACGATCGATTCAACGTCGCGGCCCACGTAGCCGACCTCGGTGAACTTGCTCGCCTCGACCTTGAGGAACGGCGAGTTGGTGAGCTTGGCTAAGCGCCGTGCGATCTCGGTCTTGCCGACGCCTGTCGCGCCGATCATGATGATGTTCTTGGGCATGATCTCGTCGGCGATCTCCGGCGGCAGCTTCTGACGGCGCTGCCTGTTGCGCAGCGCAATGGCCACCGCCCGCTTGGCCGCGTGCTGGCCCACGACGTACTTGTCCAACTCCGCCACAATCTCGCGCGGCGTCATCTCTTCCAGGCCAACCGCCTGGTCTTCCGCTACTCCGGGTAGGTAAATCGCCATGCGATACATCTTCCTGCTGACAGTCGACAGCTACAACTCTTCGATCGTGATTGAACTATTCGTATAGATACAGATCTCTGCCGCGATCTTCATGCTTTTCTCCACGATGGCGCGGGCGGGCAGGTCGGTGTTCTCCAGCAGGGCTTGCGCGGCGCTTTGCGCGAAGCTGCCCCCGCTGCCAATGGTCATAATCGCGCCACCCTCAATCGTGTCCGGCTCAATCACGTCGCCGTTGCCGCCCAGGAGGTACATGTGTTCCTTGTCGGCCACCAGCAGCAGAGCTTCCAGTTGGCGCAGCAGTTTGTCCGTCCGCCAGTCTTTTGCGAGTTCGACTGCGGCGCGCGGCAGGTTACCGGCAAACTGTTCCAGCTTGGTTTCAAAACGCGAGAAGAGCGAGAAGGCATCCGCCGTGGACCCGGCAAAGCCCGCCAGCACCTTGTCCTGGTAGAGCCGCCGCAGCTTCTTCGCCCCCTGCTTCATCACGGCGGAGCCAAGCGTCACCTGCCCGTCCGCCGCCATCACCACCGCACCATTGCGCCGCACGCACAGTACGGTGGTGGAACGGATGCGCCGGCCATCAGCGCTGTCATACGGATGCGCAGTTTGCGCTGACTGTATCGAAGATGTCGGATGAGCGCGGCGGTGTACAGTGCCGGATAAAGGCGATTGCATGAAAGAACAGTATATCGCCGTCCTTCAGGCTCCGCTGTCTTTGGAGCGCGGATAGGGCGACTTGCGGCGTGACCGTACAAAGCCGTCGCCACGGTCGCTCAGCCGGAAGCGGGTCTGGCAGCGACCGCAACGCCACGGGTACAGTCCGAACAACGTCAGGACATACGTTTCCCACAGACCTTTACGGCCGCAACGCACGAGTTGTCCACGCCCACAGGTCGGGCACGTGTGATCAGACATAGTATTGATCCCGCTCTTCAGATGCTACAGGGCACCCGACGAACCATCGCCGCGCTGTTTGTTCCTAGCGATAGGAAGGAGGTGGCGGATTCCGGTGAAATCCTTCCTGGTGCCAGTACGGGTAGGCCTTGGGCCGTTCACTTACCTTGTCCAGCCTCTCCACCTGTTCGCGCGTCAGCGTGAAGCTGGCTGCCTGCAGATTTACCTTAAGCTGGTCCGCATTGCGCGCGCCGATCACAAGGCTGGAGATCGTGGGTTTGCGCAGAAGCCAGTTCAGCGCCACTTCCGGGACGCTGTGTCCTGTCTCACCTGCAACCTGGTCGAGTACCTCCACCACGTCGAAGACGAACTCATCCTCGACGACCGGCCCTTTGTCCTTGCCTTCGCTGAAGCGCGAACCGGAGGGTGCAGGTTGGCCGCGACGCACCTTGCCGGTCAGGCGGCCCCATCCCAGAGGGCTCCACACCAGGCAACTGACACCTTCTTTCACGCCCAGCGGCATCAGCTCCCACTCGTAGTCGCGCCCCACCAACGAGTAATACGCCTGGTGCGCGGCATAGCGTGCCCATCCGTACTTCTCGCTGATGTCAAGCGAGCGTTGCAGATGCCAACCGCTGAAGTTCGAGCAAGCAATGTAGCGAATCTTACCCTCGCGGACAAACGTGTCCAGCGTGTTCAGCGTCTCTTCCATCGGCGTCAACGCGTCGAAGGCGTGCATGTGGTACACGTCGATGTAGTCGGTCTGGAGCCGCTTCAGGCTGCCGTGCAACTGCTGTGTGATGTGATAGCGCGACGATCCGCTGTCATTGGGCCCCGGCCCAAACGGAAACGTGCACTTGGTAGAGAGCAGGACTGACTCACGCGGCAGATGCGCGATCGCTTCGCCTAAAATCTTTTCAGAGTTGCCCTCGGAATAAACATCGGCGGTGTCAAAGAAGTTCACGCCAGCGTCCATGCACAGGTCCACCAGTTCGCGTGCTTCCTCCACCTGCGTGGAGCCCCATTTGCTGAAGAACTCATCCGTCCCGCCAAAGGTTCCTGTGCCAAAGCAAAGCACGGGCACCCGCAATCCACTATTTCCAAGCTGCCGGAATTCCATGTACCGTCAGATGCAGGGGTCCTGTTCTGAAGATTCACAACCCGCGGATTTTGAAGTGCCTGGATCAACGGTGCCTTTAAGCGCGCCGATGAGTCATGCAGAATGTAACTTGAGGAAGCGGGGCAGGCGTCCTATGCCCCAGGTGACAATGCATGTTGATGCAGCATCCACAATGCCGCCTGTTTCGTGTCCGAATTATTCTCCTGCTGTTGGTGGGTATCTGCAGCATAATGGGGCCGTGTGCATGGGCACAGGCGACCACTGCCACAGCCAGCCGTCGTGCCGACCTGCAGTTGGGTGGCTCGTTCATGCTGGCGCGGTCGGATTACGGGCAGCATCTGCTCGGTGAAGGCTTTTATGGAACGTACGACTTCCATCCGCATTTCGGCGTGGAAGCAGCCATTCATCAACTGAACTCGCAGAACGGCGACAAGCGGTATGAGCGGACCTATGAGATCGGCGGGCGCTACGTCTACCACCTGGGCCGCTTCAACCCCTACGCGCATGTCATGTACGGACGCGGCGTCTTCAACTTTCCCCAGGACATCGCCAACCTGGCATACAACATCGGCGCGGCGGGCGGCGGTGTGGATGTCAACGTGTTGAAGCACGTCAATGCGCGTGTCGAATACGAGTATCAGAATTGGTATGGCTTTCCGCTGGCAGACCTGACACCGCAACTCGGAACAATAGGCATTGCCTATCACTTCTGAGTCTCTTCGATGGGTCTGTCTGGCTGGGATTGGTAGATCTCTTCGACGCGCTCCAGCGTGTCAATCTCGCCCAGAGGCTTGTCCTCCCGCAGACGAACAATGCGCGGAAAGCGCAGAGCAAAGCCGCTGGCGTGGCGGTCGCTGCGCATCACGTTGTTGAACGCAACCTCAAGGATGATGAGCGGTTCGACCGTTCGAAAGTGGCCGAGGTCCTCCAGCGTGTGCGCCTTGCACCATTCGGTAAGCTGGGCGATCTCCGCGTCCGTGACGCCGCTGTACGCCTTGCCCACGTTCAGCAGACTGCCCTCCGGGCCGCGCACCGCGAAGGTGTAGTCCGACAGGAACTGCGACTTCCGGCCCTGCCCATACTCCGCGCCTGTGATGACGACGTCCAGCGTGTCCAGGTGACGTTTCAGCTTCATCCAACTCAGGCCGCGCCGTCCCGGCTGGTAGAGCGATTCGGACGCCTTGATCATGACGCCCTCGTTGCCCCGGTCGCGCGCGGCAACGTAGGCACGGTCGAGTTCGTCGGCTGAATGCGCCTCCACCACGGGGGAGATGCGCAGCCGCTGCTCGCCACGCGGCTTGTCAACAGTGTCGTCGATGAACAGGCCACCCTTCGGCACGGGCACGGGTGCCTCCAGCGGCGAGCACGTTGCGGTCTGCAACGTGCGGGTCAGCGCCTCAAGCCGTTTGCGGCGTTCACGCAGCGGCAGGTCCAGCAGCAGTTCGTTGTCCGCAAACAGCAGATCGAAAGCCATGAAGACCACGGGAATGGACGTGCGTATCGCGTCGGTCACGCGCTTGCGTCCCAGCCGTGGCGAGAGAACCGCGAAGGGAAGTGCGCGATCCGTCCGCACATCCCACGCCATCAACTCGCCATCCAGGATGATGCCGCTGCTGTTCCCACCCAGGGCATGCGCGGCGCGGGCGAATGCCTCCACGATCTCCGGATAGCCAACGGTGACGTCCTCACGGTTGCGTGAGTAGAGAACCACGCGTTCCGGGTTCGCACAGTCGCCGCAATGCAGTTGTACCCGCATGCCGTCGTACTTGTCTTCGACCTGCGCGCTCATGCGGATGACCTGCGCCGGTGCGTCCACTGGCAACACGGCACCTTCTTCTGGCGAAACGCTGCCTGAGCCATCGTCCGGTGCCATGGAGATGCCGGCTTCCTGTGCCGCTTCTGGCTCTGCCGCAAAGCGCTTCACGGCCTCTTCCGGCGTTTCCACCGGAGACGCCAGCATGAAGCCAAGCGGATGAAAGAGCCGCATGCGGGCTTCGCCAAGCCGCTCTTCGAAAGCCATTGCAACAGCGCGTGAGAGGTCTGCCTCCAGCATGACGGCATGGCGCACCGCCGCGAGCGGCTGCCCGCTAGCTACGGCGATCGCCTCCTCGATCAGCGCCTGCTTCACACCAATGCGCATGTCACCGTTGATGAGCTTGATGAGGTATTTCGCCTCAACCGGTCCGCAACGTTGCAGCAGGTCTGCCAGCAGCGCCTGCCGCGCAGCCGTGGTCTTCGCTTCTGGTATCTGCGCAAAGGTAGATTCGAGATCGCGAAGAGTCAGCGTCGGCCCGGGTGTGTGCGCCTGCTCGGCGAAGAGGTCGCCCGCCGCCGCACCCAGGTCCCCGTGCCGCCGCCACGCTGCGTTGAACTGCGCTTCATCAGGATGGACAATCTCTCGGACGGTCCTGGTCAGCATCGCGCCGCCGATGTTGAGCTTGCGCGGGTCGGCCTCGCTGAACGCCTCTCCAGAGAGATACATGGCAAGCAGGCCGGCATCGTGGACGTCGCCAGCCGCACGCGCGGCAGAGATGCCTTCCGCAATGGCGGCACGCTTTTTCAGCCGGCTGCTCGTTGCCGCAAGTTCGTCCGCAAGCTGTGCGAGTTGAAGAAAGAGTGCCATCACTTCGGTAGTGAAGATGCACGTGAGCGGGCCCGGGTTTGGACTACGCTAAGCCAAGCTCCAGCAGGGAGGAGCCACATGGCGACAGCTGTTGCGCCGGACGAAAAGATGCGGGAGATTGTGGATGACGCCATTTCTGCTGGCTGCGGCACCGATGAGAAGGCTATTCTCAGGCTTGCGTCGGTAGACTGGTGGAGCGAACGCCTGATTGAGCTCGCCGGGCGCGATGAGGTGAAGGTCCTTTTGGAAGAGGCGATCGCAGATACACAGCCGGGTGTGACCCTGGATGAGGTCTTCGGCCCAATTGAAAGCAGAGCTGAATGCACGTCTGCACGAAAGGGCTCATGCGGCTTGAAGTCTCCCGGCTGCTGAACGCGACATTCGCCAGATCACGCGTTTACATAGCCCAAGACAACCCGCCAGCTGCTCTTCACCTAATCAAAAGATACATAAAGAGTTCCTTCAAATCCAAGCCTTTCCTCTACTGTTTCCTCTGTCCGGCTTGTCCGAAGCAGGCTTTCGCAAGTGCACAGTGGGGCGTTATGTGATCTTTACCGTACGCAGGGTGACCTCGTTCGTATGGAGCGCGTTCTGCACGGCATGCGCGATCTTACACAACTTCTGGAGTAGCGTCGTCTATCGGCTCCCGCTACACACACGTAACATCACCGGTGTACAGTTGACGGCACATGCAACGCTTCGCCCTGACATGCACCCTTGCGGCGTTTGGTACGTTGGCCGCCCACGCCGCCGTGGATTGCGCCTCGCTCAAGTCCTTGGCTCTTCCAGACACCACTGTTACATCAGCCGCCGTTGTTGCAGCGGGCGGACTGATGCAGCTCCCTCCTGACCAGCGCGCCCGCGTGCCCGCGTTTTGCCGAATTTCCGGTATCCTGCATCCCACCAGCGACTCCGTGATCCGCTTTGAAGTCTGGCTTCCGCAGAGTGGCTGGAACAACCGCATCGCGGACACCGGCAATGGTGGGTTCGGCGGTTCCATCTACTACGCCCAGATGGCCGCCAACGTCGCCCGCGGGTACGCCACTGCCGGCTCGGACGCCGGGCACCAGGCCAACGCGGAAGATGCCAGCTGGGCCTACCGGCACCCGGAGAAGATCAAGGATTTTGGCTGGCGCGCGGTGCATCTTACCGCGCTTCGCTCGAAGGACATCGTGAAGGCCTTCTACGGGGAGGCACAAAAGGCCGCATACTTTGACGCCTGCTCTGACGGCGGCCGCGAAGCCCTGATGGAAGCGCAGCGCTTTCCCGAAGACTACGACGGCATTCTGGCGGGGGCACCTGCAAACAACTGGGCACACATGGTATCTGCCGGCATCCCTGTCATGCAGGCCACCATGCGCGATCCGGCGGCCTACATCTCCAGCCTGAAGTTGCCGGCCATCATGCAGGCATCGCTGGCGGCGTGCGATGCGCAGGACGGATTGAAAGACGGCATCGTAAGCGAACCCGCGCGGTGCAACTTTGATCCCGCGACTCTGCGGTGCAAGGGAGCGGACGATGTCTCTTGCCTGACCGCGCCTCAGGTGGCGTCGCTGCGAGCCATCTACGCTGGTGGCAGAACCAGCAGGGGCACTCCCATCTTCCCCGGTCTCGTACCCGGCGACGAGAACCCGGTATGGCATGACTGGATACTGGGCAACGCTCCTGGCGGATCCAATTACACAGCAGGCTACTTTCGATACATGGTGATGTCGGACCCGGTCTGGCAGCCGCTCACAGCAGATGTGGACCGCTCGCTACAACTCGCGATCGAGCGAACATCTGGCGACATCGACGCGACGGACCCTGACCTGCGCAATTTTCTGGCGCGTGGCGGAAAGCTCATCATCTATCACGGCTGGAATGACCCCGCAATCTCGCCCTGGAACTCCATCGACTACTACAAGCAGGTGGAGCAGACTGTAGGCGCGGAGAAGACGGCAAGCAGCGTCCGTCTGTACGTTGCCCCGGGTATGGAACACTGCACCAACGGCCCTGGCCCGAACGCCTTTGGGCAGCTCAGCCTGCCCGGAGCCGACGGGAACGGCTCGGGCGCGCTCGACGGGCTGCAGATGTGGGTGGAAGACGGTAAGGCTCCGGGCGTCCTGCTGGCAGCGAAGACGGGCGGCACGCGAGAAGCTCCCATTCACATCGTTCGTCCGCTGTGCCCGTATCCACAACAGCAGAAGTACAACGGCACGGGCGATCCAAATGTCGCAGCCAGCTTCACCTGCACGGCACCGTAGGCGCACAACTCGAGCAAGCCACGGAACCAGGACGCAGTCGGTTACGTACCCTCGTGTGCGTTGATTTGCGGAGTGAACCGATGTTGAAGCTGCTCCTCTGGTGTGTGCTGTTCTTTCTGTGCTGGCCTCTGGCGCTGCTGGCTCTGGTTCTCTATCCGGTGGTCTGGCTGCTCCTGCTCCCTTTCCGCATCATCGGAATCGCGGTCGGCGGCGTACTGGAACTTATCTGGGCCGTGATCACGTTTCCTGCCCGCCTGCTGGGCTCGTCGCCGCAGCGGCACGCCACCTGGTACTAGACTGACCCTCATGCGACTTGCAGGCCTCATGTGCGGAGTTCTGGCAGCCTGCTGTGGTTTAGCAGCGCAGAGCGTACCGACACGTCCATTGCCCATACTCGCCCGCGACGTAGATAAACGCCCGCTGCCTAAAGCCATCACGGCTGAACTCTCGCCTGCAATGCGCCAGAAAGTGCAGTCCCTTGTCGATGAGGCAAGCGCAACCGAAACACCGGAAGACAAAAACCGCGCCACCCCGCCCTCACTCAACATCACGGTTTACCGCATCCCGGTCGCGCCTCCCGGACACAAACTCTACCTCGTTGAACAATCGGGCGAGCTGGCCTGCTCCGGTACGGGTGTGAATTGTGAAGAAGATGTGTTCGACGAGACACCGGACGGGCATCACCGCCGTAACCACTGGCCAGGTGCGGGACATCGGCGTAGTCCGCCGCCCCAACCTGCAGATGCCGGACATCGCCGTGTACGATCAGCTCGGACACTTCGCCATGGACATCACCGTCTATCGGTTGAATGGTTCAGAATGGCACCCGTATCTCTGCAAGGAAATCGATCCCATGAACGACGATCCGAATCCGGCGGTGATCGCCGACAAGCCCTGTACGTAGCACTGCTGCATCCCCCGTGTCCGCGCTATCATCGACTACAGAGATGCTGCCTGTCTTCACGCCATGGGTGAGTTCTTACCGCTCCGCAGCGTCGCGCCTTGGATTTGCCTAGCTGCGCCCTCCTGCGCACGCCACCTCCAGCATTGTTCCAGCTCTTGATTCCTGCGCCGCATCGCAGAGGAGACACACCCATGTTCGACCGCCTTGAACAACTTGAAGACCGCTTCAAAGAGCTTGAGCGAGATCTTTCCGACCCGGCTCTGGTCACTGACCAGCAGCGGTATCAGAAAACTACCAAGCAGCACCGTGACATGGAGCCCGTTATCGAGCGCTTCCGCGAGTACAAGCGCGTACAGACCGGCATTGCAGACGCGAAGCTCATGCTGAATGAGGATGACCCGGACATCAAGGCCATGGCGCAAGAGGAGCTCAGCGCGCTGGAAGCCCGCTTGCCAGAGATCGAAGAGCAGCTCAAGATCATGCTACTGCCCAAGGATCCTAACGACGAGAAGAACGTCATCCTGGAAATCCGTGCGGCCACCGGCGGAGACGAAGCCTCACTCTTTGCTGCAGAGGTCTTCCGCATGTACCTCCGCTACGCCGAACAGCACCGCTGGAAGGTCGAAGTCATGTCCGAGACGGAGTCCACTGTGGGTGGCATGAAGGATGTGACTGCGCTGATCGAAGGCGACCGCGTCTACTCCTCCCTGAAATACGAGAGCGGCGTGCACCGTGTGCAGCGCGTCCCGGCGACTGAAACGCAGGGCCGCGTCCACACCTCGGCCATCACCGTTGCCGTGTTGCCGGAAGCGGAGGAGGTGGATGTGAAGATCGAGCAAAAAGATCTACGGATCGACACCTTCTGCTCCTCCGGTCCGGGCGGCCAGTCGGTCAATACCACCTACTCGGCCATCCGCATCACGCACCTGCCAACCAACACCGTGGTGAGTTGCCAGGACGAAAAATCACAGATCAAGAACCGCGAAAAGGCCATGCGCGTCCTGCGCTCACGCCTCTATGAGGTCGAAATGGAGAAGCAGCACCAGGCGCAGGCCAGCCAGCGCAAGCAGCAGGTGGGCAGCGGCGACCGCAGCGAAAAGATCCGTACTTACAATTTCCCGCAGAATCGCCTGACCGACCACCGCATCGGCTTGACGCTGCACCAGCTAGAGTACGTGATGGAGGGCAAGCTCCAACCCATCGTCGACGCCCTCATCGCGCACGATACCAGCGAGCGCCTCAAGGCAGAAGCTGTTGCCGCGTAACGTGCAAGTCCAAGAGCGAACGCAGCGAACCCCACGTTCCCGCAGCGAACGCAACGGAAAATGCCGCGTACTTTGCGGAAACCTGGTGTACTTTGCGGACGCTCTTCCATGACCCTTCGGGAGGCACTCACCGCAGGCACCGCCCACCTGAAAAAGAGCGCCGACCTGCGTGAGCATGCCGCCCGCGACGCCCAGCAAATCCTTGAGATCGCCACCGGCCTCACCCGCGTACAAACACTCGCGCAACCAGACCGCATCCTCGCCGAAGAAGAACAGGGCAAGTTCTTCGGCATGATCGCGCAACGCTACGGTGCCGTTCCCATCCAGCACCTGCGCGGTTTGCAGGAGTTCTTCGGCCGCGACTTCCTCGTCACTCCCGATGTGCTCATTCCGCGCCCCGAAACCGAGCACCTCGTCGAAGAAGTGCTGCGCCTCTTCCCGGACCGTGACGCCCCGTTGCATATGGCGGACGTAGGCACCGGCAGCGGCATCCTCGCCGTGACACTCGCGCTGCAGTACCCGCGCGGCAGCGTCCTCGCGCTTGACATCTCGCCCGAAGCGCTCGCCATTGCGCACCTGAACGCAACCGCGCTGAACGCTCGCAACGTCCGTTTCGCTCTCAGTGACTTGTTAGCAGCGACAGAAGAGCGGTTCGATCTGATCGTCTCTAACCCGCCTTACATCCCGCTCACCGAAGCAGGCACGCTCCACCCCCAAGTGCGCGACCACGAGCCGCACCTGGCGCTCTTCGGGGGAGAAGACGGCCACGACATCTACCACGCCCTCATCCCGCAAGCCAGAGCACACCTTCAATCCGGCGGTTGGCTCCTGCTGGAAACAGCAGGCCGAAGCGCAATGCTGGATGATCTTCTACACGGCTGGACAGACCTGCACTACGTCGACGACTTACAGGAGATCGAGCGCATCGCCGCGGCGCAGCACCAGAAACATCACTAAAAGAAGCGAGGCACGGGATCCCGTGCCTCGCATAATGACTGCTCGTAACCTGCTTACGCCACAATCGGTTCCGGTTCTGGTATAACTTCATGTCCGGTGACGCGGAAGGCGAGATGCTCGCCGTCCGCCTCCACCCGTACATGGTCGCCGTGCCGCACCTCGCCGTTCAGGATGCGAATCGCCAGCGGGTCCTGCACCAGCCGCTGAATCGCCCGCTTCAGCGGACGCGCACCATAGGCCCGGTCGTACCCCGTCGCAAAGATCAGATGCCGTGCCGCCGGTGTCATCTCCAGCGTGATCTTGCGATCCTTCAGCAGGTTCTCCATCTCCGTCAGCCGCAGGTCGATGATGTGCGTCAACTGCTCTTCACCCAGCGAGTGGAAGACAATGATGTCATCGACACGGTTCAGGAACTCCGGACGGAAGTGCTTCTTCAACTCATCCAGCACCCGCGCCTTCGCATCCTCAAAGCCGTCTGGCCCATCGGACCAAGCCGTTGTCAGCTGCGATGCACCGATGTTGCTCGTCATGATCAGCACCGTGTTCTTGAAGTCCACCGTGCGACCTTTGGAATCGGTCAGGCGCCCATCGTCCAGCACCTGCAGCAGCACGTTGAAGACGTCCGGGTGCGCCTTCTCCACCTCGTCGAAGAGAATGACAGCGTACGGCCTGCGCCGCACCGCCTCCGTCAACTGGCCGCCCTCGTCGAAGCCGACGTACCCCGGAGGTGCGCCAATCAGCCGCGCCACCGCGTGCTTCTCCATGTACTCCGACATGTCGATGCGCACCATCGCCTGCTCGTCGTCGAAGAGGAACTCTGCCAGCGCACGCGCCGTCTCCGTCTTACCCACGCCCGTCGGACCAAGGAAGATAAAGCTGCCGATAGGCCGCTTGGGATCGCTCAGCCCCGCGCGCGAACGACGAATTGCATTCGCCACCACGACCAGCGCCTCATCCTGCCCGACAACACGCTCCCGCAGCCGTGTCTCCATCTGCACCAGCTTCTGCACCTCGCCCTCAAGCATCTTGCTGACCGGAATACCCGTCCAGCGCGAGACGATCTCGGCAATGTCCTCCTCGTCCACCTCTTCCTTCAACATCCTGCCTGATGAAGCGGGTGCCCCAGGTCTCGATTTTGAGACCTGGGTCTTCAACGCATCCTGCTCCGCCTCAAGCGCCTTTAGCTCCGCCTCCGCCTTCGGCAGATCGCCATAGCGGATCGCAGCAGCGCGCTCCAGATTGCCGCGGCGCGTCTGGTCCTCCATCTCAAAGCGGAGACCCTCCACCTGCTTCTTCAGCTCGGTGATGCGCCCAATCGCCTCGCGCTCATGCTGCCACTTGGCACGCAAGCCGCTCGCCTGCTCCTGCAGCTCCGCAAGCTCGCGCTCTACAGCCTCAAGCCGGTCAACCGAATTGCTATCCGTCTCACGCGAAAGGGCATTCTTTTCGATCTCGAGCGAGATCGCCCGGCGCTCCAGGTCGTCGATCTCCACCGGCACACTGCCGATCTGGATCGCCAATGCCGCCGCGGCCTCATCGACCAGGTCAATTGCCTTGTCCGGCAGAAAGCGGTCGCTGATGTAGCGGTGCGACAGCTCCGCCGCCGCGATGATGGCCGCATCCTTAATGCGCACATTGTGATGCGCCTCGTACTTCTCCTTCAGGCCGCGCAGGATCGCGATGGTGTCCTCCACGTTCGGCTCGCCCACGTAGACCTGCTGGAAGCGCCGCTCCAGCGCCGCGTCTTTCTCGATGTACTTGCGGAATTCGTTCAGCGTGGTCGCGCCAATCGCCCGCAGTTCGCCACGCGCCAGCGCCGGTTTCAGCATGTTGCTGGCATCGATCGCTCCCTCGGACGCACCCGCTCCCACCAGCGTGTGCAACTCATCGATGAACAGGATGATCTGTCCGTGCGACTCCTCAATCTCTTTCAGGATCGCCTTCAGCCGCTCCTCGAATTCACCGCGGTACTTCGCCCCGGCCAGCATGGAAGCAAGGTCAAGCGACACCACACGCTTCTCGCGCAGACTCTCCGGTACGTCGCCGCGCACAATGCGGCTGGCCAGACCTTCCACTATGGCGGTCTTACCCACGCCCGGTTCGCCAATCAGCACAGGATTATTTTTGGTGCGTCGTGAGAGCACCTGCACGACGCGCCGGATCTCCTCATCGCGGCCAATCACCGGGTCCAATCGGCCTTCGCGTGCCTGCTTCGTCACGTCCTTCGCATATTTTTCCAGCGCCTGGAACTTGCCCTCCGGGTTCTGATCGGTCACCCGCTGCGTCCCACGCACACCTGTCAACGCCTTCAAGATCGCATCATGCGTCGCGCCGAGAGCGCTCAAAGCCAACTGCGTCGGGTCGTTTTTCTGCTGCGACAGGGCCAGCAAGAGGTGCTCCGTCGAGACGTACTCGTCCTTGAAGTTCTCCGCCTCTTTGAAGGCTTGCTCCAGCACGCGGTTCAGCGCCGCTCCGGCGCTCGGCTGCTGCTGCGCCCCCTGGATCTTGGGCAGCTTGGCAATGGCACCGTTCACATTGCTCAATAGCTGCTGCGCGGGTACGCCGATCCTTTCCAGAACCGGCAGAACGATGCCCTCGCGGTCCTCCAGCAGCGCCGCCAGCAAATGCAGCGGCATCACTTCTGGATTGCCGTACTCCGCCGCCATGCTCGCGGCGGCTTGCACCGCCTCCTGCGACTTGACGGTCATCTTGTTCCAATTGATTGCCATACTCTCACTCCCAAAACCTTTTGTGCGGGTCGATCCGCATCCAAAGTTTCATCACGGACACAGTCCAACCCGAGACAGCCGAAACACTTCCCGGCACTCCCCGAAATATCGCCGCTGCCGGCCTTCTCGCCGTTTCAGGCGGTATGCTGGACGCCATCGTCTACATTCTCCACGGTCATGTCTTTGCCACCGCCATGACCGGCAATACCGTCCTGCTTGGCATAGCCTTCCTGGCACACAGCTGGCGAGAAGCGTTGAATCACATTCTGCCGCTGGTCACGTTTTCTGTTGGCATCGTGCTGGGTTGGTCTATCCTACGACGCGTACAACACGCACGGTCCGTCCACCACATTGCATTGCTGGTGCAAATCGCCGCGCTTGCCGTAGCCGGTGCCGCACCGGCAAACTTTCCATCGGAGCCCATCATCGTTCTCGCTGCAATTACAGCGTCCGTACAGATTGCAACGTTCCAGCGCATCGATTCCGTTGCGTACAATACGACGTTCGTCACCGGAAACATTCGTACGCTTCTGGAAGCGACCTATGACAGGCTGCACAACAACAGCGGCGAGAAGGCCGTCCAGCAGCTTCGAGCCATCCTTCCTGTTTGCTCCGGCTTTTTCGTCGGAGTGCTGCTGGGAGCAACGTTTGCGCCGCGCCTCCACAATCACAGCTTCTGGCCAGTGTGCATCGTTCTGGTG
>CAXUHI010000002.1:15475-100514 GCA_964251045.1 uncultured Terriglobus sp.
CTGCTGGCATGAGCAGGATGCGCTAACCAGGCTTCGGGTCTACCTTTTCCCAAGATCCATACGGTAGACCCGGCCCGGAAGCCTGCTGTTATGCAGCCTTCTGCTCCGTTGCGGCAGGCTGCGCTGTGCCCTCCACCTGCTTCGGCTGGCTGCCCGAAGCGGAGGTGTTCACCTTGATCTGCTTTGGCTGTGCCGCGGCCTTTTTGGGCAACTCAATCACCAGCACACCATGCTCGGAGTGCGCCGCAACCTGCTCCGTATCCACCGTTTGAGGCAGCGTAAAGCTACGGACAAACGATCCGAAGCGGCGCTCCACGCGGCGGAAGTTCTCTTCCTTCTGCTCGCTGGAGAAGGTGCGCTCGCCCTTGACGGTCAGCGTGTTGTTCTCGACACGCACATCCACGTCCTCCGGCTTGATGCCAGGAACCTCAAAGGTCAGCTGCAGCTTCTGCGCGTCCTCGTAGATGTCAACGGCAGGGACAAACGCCCCGGCGCTCAGGGCCTCTGAGTCCGTCGACTGCGGACGGTTGTAGTCAGAAAAGATGGAGTTCAAACGGTTCTGCAGGACCGCAACATCGTGGAGGGGGCTAAAGCGGGTGATGGTCATGGGGTTCTCTCCTTCAGAAATGTCGGCGCTCTGCGCCGGCCGGTTCTCACCGGCTCACTACATCTGATGAAGATACTACCACAAAGGTTGCAGATAATGTGAGTGCCTTACGCTCACATTAAGATCACAATGGTGGGGACGAAAGATACAGCGCCATCGATGCTGCTGTGTTCCGGGGGGGGATGGCAGATTGCGCAAGTGGCCGGGTAGAGAAAGCCAGTCCCAAGCGCGCCAAGGTCTTCCTGTCAGCGTCCCAGTACTGTCTGCCGCCGTTCCGCGACTGCAGTTCATGGCACGTCCCACAGCCTACCGGGGCTCCCTGCGCCGCGTGGCAGGATATACATCCGCCCATGGAACTGTCCCGTACCTTGGCCACGACGGCCTGCTGCTCTACCTGCCCATGGCAAGCCTCACAACTTGAGCCGTTGTGCACCGTATGGCTGAACTGCACAAACGACGGCACGGAATATACGCGGTTCCACACGATCGGGTCTCCACTCTTCGCCGCTGCCGCAAGTTGCGCAATGTCCGGCTTCTCAGCATCGACTGTAGCGTGGCAGGTCATGCACTGCTTCGCCTGCGGCATGGCAACTGTATTGCCGTTCTTTGATGGCGCGTGGCAATCGTTGCACGTCAGTTTGGCCGATGCGCCATGCTGCGTGTGATTGAACGGGATCGGCTGCGGCGGTCCGGGTTGAGGGTTCTCAATTACAGGCGCGCCTGTGGCGGAAGCCTTTGCGCTTGGCGCCGGGTTCGTCGACGGAACGGCCGCGCCGGGAGGTGCACCTGCCGGAACTCCCTGCGCCCACACGGCGGAGGGCGCAAGAAGCAGGAGAATCAATCGGAACAGCCGCTGCACGTTAAACGTTCCCCTTGCGCATCTCCTCGGCGAGATTGTCACAGGCGCGCATGGTCAGAGCGCACATGGTGACCGTCGGGTTCTGCCAGCCGGCGCTGACAAAGACGCTGGCATCGGTGATGAACATGTTCTTCACGTCGTGGCTCTGGTTGAACTTGTTCACCACGCTGCGCTTTGGATCGTCGCCCATGCGCGCCGTTCCCTGCTCGTGGATGCTGTAGCCCGGCGGATTGAACTCGTAATTCTTGACAAGCACCTCGAACCCAGCGGCCTCGGCCATGGCAGCGGTCGTGTCCACCATGTCCTTTGCCATGTTGACCTCGTTATCGGTGTACCTGGTGCTGATCATCAGCGTCGGCAAGCCCCAGGCATCCACCACCTGCCGGTTCAGCGATACATGATTCTCGTACTTCGCCAGCGTTTCGCCCATGATGTTTGTGCTGAAGCTGCTGCCGTTGTACTCCTCCAGCTTTTTGTCCAGCGCTGGACCATACTCGGCAAAGCTGCGCGCATCCATGGGCCCGTTGCCGCTGGAAACGTTGACAGCGTAGCCGCGCAGGAAACCCGGCGTCTTCACGTCAAGGTTGCGGAAGCGGGGAATCAGGGCGCCGCCGCCGGTGACGCCGCGCCCACCTTTGCCGCCGCGCGCTTCCGGAACGGATGCCGAAATGCCGGCGCCATAAATCTGGTCGCACAGGTAGTGCCCCAGCACACCGCTGGAGTTCGCAATGTCGGAGATCATCAGCAGCTTCGTCGTTTCCAGCGTGCCAGCGGCCACAATGATGACCCGCGCCTTCATCGTCATCTCACGGTGCGAGTGGCGGTCGATAAAGATGACTCCATCCGCCTTGCCCGTGCTCTTGTCCACCGTGATCTGCCGGACAATGGCGTTCGGAATGGTCGTCAGCTTGCCGGTCGCCACCGCGTCCGGAATAAACAGGTTGATGGACGCTGCCATGCCGTTCTGTCCCAGTGCGGAACGCGGCTTTGTAACGGGCACACCCATCTTCTTGCCAGCGTCCACAAAGCGCTGCATGGCTTTAGACCACGGTTCGTTGTTTTCGACGAAGTTCCCGTCCGGGTATTGCGGCAGGTGATCCGTGTGCCCGCTTACACGGAAAAGCCCTTCCACCTTGGGGTAGTACGGCTCCAGGTCCTTGTAGGAGATTGGCCAGTTGTCGCCAAAGCCGTCGTGGTCCTTCGCCTTGAACTCGTAGTCCGAGTGCCGGAACGACTGCCGCCCCCAGTACGGCGAACGTCCACCCACGCTGCGCACGCGCACCCAGTTGTACTGCTGCCCCGCAGGATAGCTGTACGGGACCACTTTTTCATCGACCCACTGGTTCGCGCTGAACTCCGACGATTGAAACACGTGCGGCAGGCGCCCCGGCGCATCCAGCCCGCGGAACGGCAGTTGGCTTGCAGGCTTCAGCGTATGGTCACGCTCCCAGTTGATCATCGGCCCCGCATCCAGCATGGTGCAGGAAATGCCCTTCGCCGTCAGCATCTTCGCCGCCAGACCGCCTGTATGACCCGACCCGATGATCAGGACTTCTACCTTCTTCACTGCCATGTCTTCTCTGCTTTCTCTCGGTCGAGCAAACGTTATGCGTGGGCGTGCCTGGTCACAGGCGAGACAGAATCGGTTCTGCCGTGATTTACCCAGGTGCTGATACCAGGATCCAACTCGGCCACGTACATGCCAACACCGGGCGTCCGCTCGCCGGACGCCTGGGCCACCTCCGCCCACAGCGGGGAATTCATCGTCGCCGTCCGAATCTCCCGGTGCGAAACCGCGATGAACTTCTCATGCGGCTCCGTCGGCGGATGGTCGTTGATCCACGCCTTCAGGTAAGGCCGAATGACCATGTCCGCGCCCTTGGCGTCCGTCTTAGCGAAGTAAGTGTGGCACTCCTTCATTGCATCGGCATTCAAGCGATCCAGTCCGTTGTTCCACATCGCCTGCCGGTCCGCCGGTGAAGCGCCAATCAGAAAGTCGATGAACTCCGGTACACTCGCCTGCACCGCTCCGGGATAGGTATCACCCTGCTGTACCAGTACCTCGCAGAATCGAACCAGCGTGGCATAGCGGGCTGGCGTAAAGTACCGCGTCTCCGTCTCCGCGACCAGATCCGGCACCGTCATGGGGATATTCGGCGTGTGGAACTCCGCCATTCGCTGCATCCGCTGGACAGCCGTCGGGGCAGAAGCCTGGTTCGGCGCCGTTGCCAACGTTCCCTGATCAACACCATTGGTGTTTGGAACGGGAGTCTGCGCCTGTGGCGGTGCCTTTTGCTGCTGGCCAAGTGCGGTTGCAGCCGCCGATGCCGCAGCCATGCCTTTTACGAAATCGCGCCTCTTCATGGCATGAATGGTATGCGCGCTTCGTCACACCCGTCAAACGTTGTTGGCACTCTTTGTCGATAATTTCACCGGGCGTTCAGCCGGACCGGAGAAAGTACGAAGGCTTTGCAGTCTTGGCGAGAATACTTCAGCCTTACAGGCTCAATCGAGCTCTTTGGTACAGTTCCACGCGCGACCGCTCCCAGTGTTCAGCCAGCCAGTCATCCGCAGGCCGGTCGTAGTAATCCCAGGGAATGTGCGGGGCATTCATTCCGACAAAGTGCGCTCCGCACGTGCCGAACGCCGGCCGCTTGGGCCAGAAAGGTGAGCAGAGGCTTACCTCGTCATTCCGCACCAGGTACAACGGTGATGTGCGTACCATTGCAGCTGCCTGCAGGCCCTGTTCCTCGATTTCACCGTGCAGGCGTAGTGGCGGGCCCGCCTGACCACGGGCAAGCCGGTCCGCATCCGCCAGGACCGCCGCAAGCTCCGCCGAGAGGTCGTGGCCGGGTGGCAGTCCACGGATGCCAGCATTCAGTCCGCCTGACGGGGTGACGTCCGCTGCGACGAGCGGTTCAAAGCTTCCGAAGCAGCGGTCCACATCCTCGGCAAAGAGAAAGGAGCGTGGCTCTTCCAGCCAGCGCCGCATGCCCGTTGGTGTATCCCACAGAATCACATCGTTGTCGATGGCCAGTTCGTAACGCTCAGGAAACGTACGCAGGGGCGCCAGCTTCCAACCCATACCCTCGATGCAGCCTGCATCCAGGTACGGCAGCAGCACCGGTACCAGGTCGCAGCGACTGACCGCGCGCCATTCCACGGCGGCTCTGATGTGGGTAAACGCCGGCCGTTCCGTGGCGAACGTTCGTTTCTGCGCGTCTTCCACGGAGACCGTGTTCACGCACACGATGTACCTTGCGACCGGGCCAAAGATCCGGTACGCGCAGACGATGGATAGAAAGAGCATCTCGAACCCGCGCTCCCGCACATCCCCTATGGTCCATCGCACGGCAAGCCGGTCTGTGTTGGGCAGTGCAATCATGCTGCGAACATCCGCTCAGGCTCACACGTGCTGGCAAGCCCCTCGTGGGAAAGCGAACAACCGTAGGTCAACCGCCGCTCCGCACGCCAGTGCTGCTTGTACGGCTCGTCCCCGCGCAGGAGATCGATGGTTTGGATGCCTTCAGCCGCCGCATGCTCGATGGCGGCAGCCATCAGCAGCGTGCCCGGACGCAGTTCTGCGTGCCTCATCGAGAATCCGGGCAGGTAAAAATAAGTGGTTCGATGGGTGCGCTGCGGAGCGTCTGCCAAGGCATACATGACGGCGATGCTTTCGCCATCCAGCAGCAAACTGTACAGCCGCAGCAATCCCGCTCCCGCCAGGCGCGGCAGCGCCTCCCGGTGCCACGCCAGGACCCGCGCATCGGCCAGCACGCCCTGCCCGCCCCGCTCCTGCCACCTTCCGGAGTGTAATCGCACCAATGCATCGAAACCCGCGAGGCAGTTCCCCTTACCAGCGATCTCCAACGCGAGTGCACCCTGCCGTCGCGCCGCGTTGCCGTAATACATGGCAGTGCGCCGGATCTTCGTTGGCAAGCCCGCAATGGAACTCGAGGGCAGCACCGAGGTACCTTCCGTCGCGTACCCTGCCGCTCCAAGACGAAGTGCCGCCTCACGCAGACGCGATGCGCCGCGTAACTGCCCTGCAACCATTGTGTCCCACCGTTGTTGCCGCGAGAGCCATTGCAGCGCTCGCGCAACATCTTCGGACAGGCACTCTGGCGCGAACACCCCGTCGAGGTAGTCCGTGGTGCCAACGCCCAATGGCATCAGCTTCCGTTCACGTGTGTCCGGCTCCGTGTAGATGTAAAGCGGCAGGAATGCCATCAGTCCCTTTCCGCTGAACATTGCCACCGAACACAGCTCCTCGGAGCCGAACTGGTTCCACCAGGGCAGCAGCCACGCGGGATGCTGAAATGGTGTGGCGCCCCCATCGCGCGCATGGAGTTCCGTCCACTCCGGAACGAAGTTCGTGAGCGACCGCGTCGTTGTGATCACTTCCACCTGGAGATCACGCATAGCGCAGATCACCGCCGCGAAGCATCGTCTCATACAGCCGAAAGTAAGCCTGAAGCATCTGCTCTTTCCCGAACCGGGCTTCTGCGGCTGCGCGGCAGTCTTCAGCGCGTATCACCTCAACGCGACGGATCGCAGCAATCATGCCTTGAAGGTCGTCGACAAGAAAGCCCGTGATGCCATCGTCCACAATCTCCGGCAGCGCCCCTGAACGATACGCAATTACCGGTGTTCCTGCCGCGAGCGCTTCCATGGCCACCAGCGAACTTGTCTCCGGCGCACGCGTTGGGTGCAGCAGGCACCGCGCCCCCGACAGCAATGCGTGGCGCTGCCAGGCAGGAATCACACCAAGCATGCGGTGCGCCGGGAACCGGTCCAGTTCTGGCCGGACGACTTCTTCCATATACCTCTGGTGCGCTGTGTAGTGAAACACTTGCCCGCCCACATGCACCGGGATGCCCACACGCGCTCCCACCCGCAACGCCTCGTGCTGATTCTTCTCCGGACAAATGCGGCCAAGGGCAACGGCGTAGCGGCCCCGCTTCGCAGGCGGTGCAAAGGCCGGAAGGTCGACGCCGTTGCGCACCACCGGCGCGCTATGAAGTTCGCGCGGTCCAGAGGCACGCTGCGTGGCAGAGACACACTGCAGGATCACGTTGCTTCCAAGTCGCTGAAGCGCGCCATTCGCATACCAGGACAACGGCATGTGCAGCGTTACAAGCACCGGGATGCCAGCCGGGAAGATGTACTCGTCAAAATCGAGCCCATGGCAATGGATGAGGTCCACGCGGCATGAACGGAGCGCCTGGTCGATGGCCGTCTGATACCGCGTACGCCACCAGCGCCGGTCTGCCTCGTCCAGCCTACCCCCCGGCACGGGCGCGGCATACAGGGTGCCACAAGGGTTAGACCCTTCGCATGCGACAACCAGCGAGCGGTGCCCACCACGCATCAGCGCACGATCCAGGTCGCCGAGAATCTGCTCCGCGCCTCCCACCGCCCTGTCGCCAACCGGCGCATATGGGTAGGCAATGCTCAGGACTGTCAGCGGCATGCCGTGAGCTCGCACCGTACGTCGAACGCCTCGGTCGTCAGAGCGCAGAAGCGTGAGGCGGTCATGCCTGCAATGAACCGCTCGTAGTACGCGGGACCATTGTGTGGCGGGCGAGTGAAGTCATACGGCGGCGCGGGGCGGAAGCGCTCCTCCCCGACGCCGAACTGTCTTAAGACGTCTCTCTGGGTGGCAAATGCATCCAGGGCCGCTCGCTTCGTCTGCTGCTCGTCGGCGCTCAAGGGCAGAACGATCTCCTCTGCGGAGGCGGATCGCTGAAGAAACCGGCCCACCACGTACTCTCCGTGCTCAGCGTGGTAAAACGGCGACTCAATGATCACGGGAAT
This sequence comes from uncultured Terriglobus sp., assembly GCA_964251045.1. Classification (GTDB taxonomy): domain Bacteria; phylum Acidobacteriota; class Terriglobia; order Terriglobales; family Acidobacteriaceae; genus Terriglobus. Next base: position 22,759 of record CAXUHI010000002.1, read on the forward strand.
TGTCTGTCCATGCTTTGCAAGCATCCTGACTGCGGTATGCACGGCAAAGGCGCACGCGTCATGGTCAGCATGGCCGCCCTCGTATGGATGGGTGAAGACAACATCCGGACGCTCCGTCCCCAGAAGCCCTGCCATGCGATCCATGAGCTCAGGCAAGTGAAGTGCAGCTCCCTTGTCCGGGTAGCGGAGACAGACCACTTGCGGAACGGGGAGTCCACCCGCTCGAAACGCAGCCATCAACTCCTGCTCACGTGCGGCACGGTACTCCTCACGTTCCAGACCAAGCCGGGCAGCATCGGCGTTATCCTCCGGCGCACCATCGGTCACCTGCACAAACAGCGAATCCGCAAACAACGGGAGACGCGCACCCACGGCGACGGCCTCATCATCAGGGTGCGCATACACGCAGATGGCACGCGGCATTGCCAGCCTGCCGCTGAGCCACCCCTCTACGGTCCAAGCCTCCAGAACTCGCATATGTATCCGTACTACGACGGCGCGCAGTCCCGCTTCGTTGCAGCGAGGTTCAGCATTGCGCATTGCCTCTACCGGCTGCGGCGCATCGTGCGCCACTCCGAATTCAGTAGACCCAACTCTTCACGTCGGCACCCGCAGGAGCTGTCGCTTTCATGTGCTCGACCATCACAGGCAGCACACGTTGCGGCCAGTTCGCATTGTTTTGCTGCATGGTGTACTCCGCCGGTCCGCCAGTGTAGCAGTGCGGCATGCCCGGCCCATACTGAAAGCTCGCATCGGAGTGAGGGTTAGTGGTGGCATCCAGCTGCTTCTGGAGCAGGTGCACAGCATTGTTCAGGAAGTACGTATCCCCATCGCCCACAGCGATGTGAATCTTGCCCTCCAGCTTTGGACCCAGCGTGGGCCAGTCCCGCTTCAGGATCGCGGCAAGATCATAATGGTCGTGCCAATAGGAAACGACTTGCTTGTTGATCTGCCCTGACAGCGGGTCGATCACCTCCGCAGGGTATCCATCCGGTCCGGCTGGCGAGTAGACCGCCTGCCAGATGTCCCACTGCTCTGTCGAGCGCCCATGCGTTCCCAGCACATACTCAAAGGCATACTCATCGCCGGTGTTGGCGACCACGCTGCCATCCGGCATCCGGTCGGCCGCAATCGGCACCACGCCAAAGTCGCCCTTGCGCACAAACGCGTTCGTGTCGTTGTACAAGTCGATGTTCTGATACGCATGGAAGTCCACCGGGTCGGGGCACGCGGTGTACGTTCCGTTGTAACGGTCGGGGTAGAAAATCTGCGTCGCCAGGCTTTCCCATCCGCCGGTCGAACCACCCGCCGTGGCACGCGCCCAACCCTGTCCCATGCCGCGATATTTCGCCTCGACCGCTGGAATCAGCTCATCGTTCACTGCCGTCCCGTATGGTCCGACGTTCGCTGAGTCCACCACATAGCTGTCGTCGTAGTAGGGGTTTGCATTTTGCACAAACAGCATGATGACGCGCGGCAAGCGGCCTGTCGTCCAATCCTGAAAGAAGCGGTACCCCGCCGCGCCGCGCGGACTATCTGACTTTGGCGGAGTCGCCGTGAATGACGGACTCATGCCGGCCTTGTAGTGATCCTGCCATACCACGAGAGGGTACTTCGCATGCGGATGCTCATCGAACCCATCCGGCAGCAGCACCCAGGCTCCCAGGTACATGTCACGACCCCAGAACCTGCTCAAGGCGTCGCTGCGGAAGCGCATGTACTTCAGCCACTTGGCTTCCGGCTGGTGCGCCGCAATCACCTCCGGATCCTGCGGCGATCCCTTGATCTCGGAAATCACCTGGTCCAGCGTGATCTTCACGGCATTACCCGTCTTCGGGTCGAAATGCACCTTCACTGGCTTCGAGTATGGATTGCCGGGTTTCAGGTTCCAGTGCTGGCCCTCGCCCCGGTCCGGCGGCAGCCACACTGTCCTGCCGCTTGCCAGATGAAACTGCTCGTAGACATTGAAGACACCCTGCACGAAGTAGTCACCGGCGTCCAGGTCCGCCAGCGACCGCCGCGGATACCCAAACGTCTTCGCATCCACCGTAATCGTGCTGGCTGGAGGCGCGCCATCGATCCCCACATCCACGCCAAAGCCCTGAGCCGACCGGTACTGCTCATCCATCTGCATCCGTGGCTCGCTTGCGTCGCTCTTTGCGAACACCAGGACTAAGTGCCCGTGCACCGGAGCCTTCGCCGGAATCGTAATTTCAAGCCGCTGCGCAGCAGCAACAGCAGCGCTAAAGCCCAGCAACACACCCGCAAACAAATTCTTCATAGCGTGTCTTCGAATGTACATTGCCAATGCGGAGCATTGGACGCCGTCGCAGCCAACTATGCGCAATACGCTACACTGACCCTCGACAAGCAAGCTCAAAACCGGAGTACAGACCGCACATGCAATCGAGCTACAACGGCATCGCCGTTCCTGCGGCAGGCCAGCCCATCACCTACAGCAACGGTGCCTATACCGTCCCTGACAGTCCCATCATCCCCTACATCGAGGGTGACGGAGCAGGCCGCGACATCTGGAACAATGCCCGTCTCGTGATGGATGCCGCCGTGGAAAAGGCTTACGGCGGCAAGCGCCGCGTGGAGTGGTACGAGATCCTCGCCGGTGAAAAGGCCTACCGGCTGCACAACGACTGGCTGCCCCAGGACACCGTTCAGGCCTGCATCGATTTCCGCGTCTCCATCAAGGGGCCGCTCACCACGCCCATCGGCGGCGGCATCCGCAGCCTCAACGTCACCCTCCGCCAGACCATGGACCTCTACCAGTGCGTCCGCCCCGTCAAGCACTACCCCGGTGTCCCCAGCCCCATGAAGGACGCCGACGGCGTGGACGTTGTCATCTTTCGCGAAAACACCGAGGACATCTACGCCGGCATCGAGTTCAAGGAAGGTTCCGCTGACGTCGCCAAGCTCCGCGAATTCGTCAACACCGAACTGCTCGGCAACGCGAAGAAGCAGCTCCGCGACGATGCCGGTATCGGCCTGAAGCCCATCAGCATCATGGGCTCCAAGCGCCTCGTACGTGCGGCATTACAGTACGCCGTGGATCACGGACGCAAGGTCGTCACGATCGTGCACAAGGGCAACATCCAGAAGTTCACCGAGGGTGCCTTCCGCGAGTGGGGCTACGAGGTCGCCACCACCGAGTTCCGCGACAAAATCGTCACCGAGCGCGAGAGCTGGATCCTTGCCGCGCTTGACAAAGATGCCAGCCTGACGCCAGAAGCCCTCGCCAAAATCGTTGAGCCTGGCCTCGACTTCGCCCCCGCCAGCTTCGGCCAAAAAATCGTCGCCGAGGTCAGAGCCGTCCTCGCCGCCATCGGCGAAACGCACGGTAACGGCCAATGGAAGAGCCTGATCCTCGTCAACGACCGCATCTGCGACGCCATGTTCCAGGACCTGCTCCTGAAGCCCGCTGAATACGATGTCCTCGCCACCACCAACCTCAACGGCGATTATCTCTCCGACGCCGCCGCCGCGCAGGTGGGCGGTCTCGGCATCGCACCCGGATCAAACATCGGCGATGGCTACGCTGTCTTTGAGGCTACCCACGGCACCGCGCCCCGCCTCGCCGACCAGGACGTTGTCAACCCCGGATCCGTCATCCTCTCCGGCGTCATGCTCTTCCAGCTCCTCGGCTGGACCGAAGCCGCGGACCTCATCGAAAACGCAATGACGGAAACCATCCGCCAGAAGTACGTCACCGCGGACTTCAGCAAGCAGATGGAAGGCGCCACGGAAGTCAAGACCAGCCAGTTCGCCCAACGCATCATTGAGAACCTGTAGCCCGAACGCTTTCGGAGGGGCACGGCTTCAGCCATGCCGTAGCCGTTCTACTGACTCGGCTTTAGCCGCCGAGGTAGATGGCCGATTGCACCACAAAAACCGGCTTTAGCCGCTGAGGTGGCAAAGCTGAGATCTAAGTGGCATTGCTAGCAACAAGCGATCAATAGTGTCACACGCGTTGCGCGTTCCTGTTTCGCCGGCTATTTGCTGTCCAATGGCTTGGGCGCGTTCGACGTAGTCCGGCCGGGTGAGAAGGATGTGCAAGTCACGTGCGGCGCTGGCAGCGCTGTAAGCACCGCGTGCAATCGTCCGCGCGATGCCAAGCCTGCGTGCGCGCGCCGCATTATCCGGCTGGTCCACGGCATACGGCATCACCAGCATGGGCTTGCCCGCACGCATCGCCTGCGCCGTTGTGCCCACCCCACCCTGGTGCACGATAGCAGCGGCACGTGGAAACAGCAGCGAGTACGGCGCGTAGTCGAAAGCAGCGATACTGGGCGGCAGGTCTACTGGGCGGTTTGCAAGGGTCCTTGCCGACCAGCAGCACGGCGCGCCTGCCCAGCTTTTCCGCGGCTGCGGCACTCTCCTGGTAGAAGCGGCCCGCGTCGTACACGGCGGAGGAGCCCAATGTGAAGACGATGGGCGGATCACGTGCATCCAGAAACTCTTTGAGACCGGGCGGTAGTGCGTGGCTCTCGCCGTCGTAGAACGGGAATCCAGTCTGAAACGTTGGCTTCGGCCAGTCCGGCTGCGGCGCTCCAAGCAATGGTGAGAACAGGGCGAGCGTGCCGTATGGTGAAGCACCGCCCTCAAACAGCAGATTGCGCACAGGCTTGAACCCGAGTTCGCGGCGCAGCGCATCGACCGGCTCAGTCCAGCGTCGTGTCGAGCGCTTGCCCAGCGCCAACACCGGCTCCCAGAAGGCAGGCCCGAGCCCGCGCACGCGGTCGAGAAATGGTGCGGGTGGCAGGACCGGCGGATCGTACGCTGACGCAAACCCAAACGGCGCAAGCTGCACGGACAGCCACGGCAGACCGCGTTGTTCCGCTGCAAGACTGGCAGCAAACGTAAGCGGATGTGAGATAAGCAAATCAGCACCGGCGCACACCGCCTGCATGTCGGCGTACGCCTCGCGCAGATGCGGCAGGACCAGATCACGGACAATGAATTCCGCACCATTGCGTGGGTGAAAGATGCGCCTCATTAGTGTGGTGTCCGGCTCGCGCATCTCCGCGAAGCGCACCGGATGGAACGCGAAGCCCGCCGCCGCGATCTTTTCGCGATAGTGCGGCACGGTTGCGATGACCGGCAGATGACCGCGCCGCTTCAGTTCACCAGCTAGTGCCAGATACGGATGCAGATCGCCGAACGATCCAAACGTGGCGAGAACAATCCTGCGCTGCGGCAAGTCCGGGTTTACCGGGCCGCCGTCACAGGCGCGCCGTTCATCGGCGTGTCCGCAGTGCCGATGCGGCCTGTCGCGCTGACGCGGACGACAAAGCGGGCACGCACGGCCTTGGGGTCGTGGTCAAGAACGAACTTGATATTGACATCACGTTTCAGAGGGCCGGTGGGTGCAACGTCTGCCGTCGCAGGTGCCTTGATCAGTTTCGCAACCCGCTTGAGCTCCTTGTTCTTCTTGTCGAAGGTGGAAGCCATGACGACCATGTCCGCATGGCGCGGCTCGGTATCCGTGGCGGGCGTCCAGTACAGTCCGCGCCCGTCCACGTGGATGGTGAAGTTGTCCGGGTTCGCAGGGTCCGGAGTCAACGTGATTGGCACACCGTCATAGGTCATGTTGCTGTTGTCCGCCGACAGCAGCTCAAAGGCGAGCCGCCGCGAGGGATTGACCGGGTCAACGCGCGCCGGTCCGCGCTGCACGTAGTAGCCCTCACGTGTCGTCGCCGTCAGGTCAGGCCGGTCCAGCGTGATCTTGATGCGGCGGAACTTCTTCGGATCGACATTGGCGTTGTCGGGCCGGTAGGTCAGCGAATAGAAGCTGGCACCATCACGAATGCCCGTGCCGATCTCGGTATCGACATCGTTGCGGCCGTAGAAAGCACGCCCACCGGTGGCCTTGGCCAGCTTGTTAAATTGGTAGTTGCCGCCAAAAGGATCATCGAACGCCGCATCGTTGCCGTATCCGCCGCCGGGTTGCACCGTCAGGCCTGCGGGATCGACGGTGTAGAGCGTGACACGCGCATCGCGGAGTTCGTTGACGCATTGCTGCACAGCATTGTCCACACGCGTTGCAGCGTCTACTGGAGCGTTGACAAGGTTGAAGGCAGGGAAGCCGCGCCCAATCCAGATCATGTTCTTGTGGCCGGGATGGCCGATGACCGCTTCCGCCACCCGCTCCAGCGTGGCAAAGGCTTGAGAGTAGCGCTCAGAAATCCAGCCGCCATTGTGTACCTGCCACGGGTACGCCACCAGGTGATGATCCAAGGCGTCGATCAGCGCGGCCTTGTTCTGTGTGTAGTCCTGAAGCACGGTAAACTTCTGCAGGCTGACGGCGATGAGCATTGTCGGCGTATCCAGCTTATCCGGCTGCTTCGCGAGAATCTTCTTCAGCGAGTAGCGTGCGAACGCCATGTCCTCAAAGCGCGTGTTGAACTCATCCAGCAGCAGAATGTTGACAGGTGCGCGCGGCGCAACACGATCGAGGTCGGCGGTGGAGTTGATCTCCGCGGTTGCCGGAATGGTGTGTGCGCCCGTCTCCTCGAAGTTTAGGATGGTCTGCGGCTCGCTCAATTCAGTCACGTGGAATTGGTCGCGGGATAAGCCTGTGACCACGTTGCCCTGCTTGTCCGTCACCACCACGTCCAGGATCACCAGGCGCGCGGTGCGCCGAATCGTGTACGTACCGTCGGGATTGCGCGTGGGCTGGGTGCCGTTTCCTGCAGCAGGAGGTGTCGGCGAGGGCGCCGGTGTCTGTTGAGGTGATGATTGCGTATGCGCAGCGCCCTGTACAGGCGTGGAGCTCTGTTCCGAAGCAGGCGTTTGCGCGGCAAGCGAAAGCAGCGTTGCGGCGAAGGCAGTCGACATCAACAAAGCGTTCATTCGGAGACCAACGGCATTCTATAGGGTGAGTAGCGCTGACAGAATACAGCCGCATAAAAGGGAAGGGAGCAGAGAATCTGCTCCCTTCTGAATACCTTCAGATCTATCTCAGGCATGGACCGGTTCGGCGACTTCCTTCAGCCGCTTCTCCAGTAGCTGTTCTAATTCCTCCAGGGCCTTGCTGAAGCCCTCAATGCCTTCCTTCAGCTTGTCGTGGGCCATGCGGTCTTCCGCATGCATCTTCTCGAAGGTCGCCTGGTCCATTGGGATTTTCTCGATGTCAAGGCTCTTCGCCTTTTCAGGGTCCAGCTTCTTCTCCAACGTGCCTTCCTTGCTGTTCAACTCCTCCAGCAGCTTCGGCGAAATCGTCAGCAGATCGTTACCGACCAACTCAATAATCTCTCCTGTGTTGCGGAAGCTGGCACCCATCACCTGCGTTTTGTACCCAAACTTCTTGTAGTAGTTGTAAATCGTGGTCACAGACTGAACGCCGGGATCGTCCGCGCCTTCGTAATCCTTGCCTGTGTCCTTCTTGTACCAGTCCAAAATGCGTCCAACGAACGGCGAAATTAAGGTCACCTTCGCTTCGGCGCAGGCGATTGCCTGGTGCATGCCGAACAGCAGCGTCAGGTTGCAGTGGATACCTTCTTTCTCTAACTCTTCGGCAGCCTTGATGCCCTCCCACGTGGAGGCGATCTTAATCAGGATGCGGTCGCGGCTGACACCCGCGTCTTCATACTGCTGGATGATGTCGTGCGCCATCGCAATCGTCTTCTCCTTGTCATAGGAAAGACGTGCATCCACTTCGGTGGAGACGCGGCCCGGAACGATCTCCAGGATTTTGCGCCCGAAGGCAACAGCCAGCGTTTTAAACGCTGCCGCTGCCACAGCCTTATCGTCGGAGTTCTGGCCGGCCTTTTCCTTGGCCTCTTTCAGGACATCGTCCACGATGTCGCTGTACTCCGGCATGCCGGCGGCTGCCGTAATCAGGGACGGGTTCGTCGTCGCATCCGTGGGCTTGAACTTCTCCATGGATTTCATGTCGCCGGTATCGGCCACCACCGTGGTGTACTGCTTCAAGCTGTCTAAAAGCGTCGCCATTTCTGTCTCCTCTTGCGGGGCAAAACCCCACGCATGCGTCGCACCATGATAGCGCTGTCGTGTTGGATGCACGGTGGAAGCCGCAGGGTACTACGGGACCGGAACGGTGGCGCTCACCTCCGCGCTCCGCTCACCTGCCGCTCCCTGCGCGCTGGTAGCAGCCACGCTGTACCTGTAGCGTAAACCCGCCTTTACTGTTGTGTCCGCGTATAGGAGGGTCGATTGCGAAACCGTCGCCAATGGTGCCGGAGACGCATCCCCTTCTGCCCGATAGAGCGTATACCCGAAGGCATCCGGACTGGCCTGCCACACCAAATCGACCTCCGACCCGCTCAACGAGCCTGGTACCGCTTCCAGGCCAGTCGGCGGTGCAGGCGCGGCAATCGCCGCTGCTGCAGACAAGGTCACGCTTACAGGAGCGCTGCTGATCGCTACGGAACGGCCCTGCACCGCGATCTGCGCCTCCCGCACAATGATGTAATGCTGCGCCACCCCCGGCCTTGCGCCGCCGTCCAAAGCACCGCCCCGATCCTCCGTCGTATCCACCTGCAAAAGAACCGGCTTCGTGCTTGAGGAGGGTCCACGTTCGACACGGATCAGCGTGTGCAGGCCTGACGAACCTGGGTCTCGCTGCCACATCAACTCCGCCCCGGACACTACCGCTCGCACACGTACATGGGACACGGGAGGCGGTGCCGCGCCGGCCAGCGTATCCGCAATGGAGTAGCTCCCACCTTTGCCGCGCCCATTCAGGATGCGGACGCGGTACTGTAGCGGGCGCAAAGTTCCGCTGGTTAGTGCCGTTGGAAGCGCATCGGAAAACGTTGCCGGCTCGCCGCTGGCGACAGCTGGCCGGGCAATCGGGGCGCAGGGACCTGTGCGGCCTGGAGGTTCCTCACGGCAGATTTCGGCGGAAAGGGCACCGGCGCCGTGTTTGCCCGTGAGAGCCACGCCGTCCGTCGTCAGTCCGGGCGAGATCCAGCGAAGGGTAATGGAGTTGCCCGCGCGCTCCGCGGTAAGGCCCTGTACCGGACCAGGAAGCTTCAGCGAGGGCGGACGCAGGGGCCCTTCGCTGGCGCATCCCGCCAGTATAAGCGGCATCAAGCTAGAAACCAGCACAGACGCTAGACGCCCTACCGGCAGAAAAAAACGTCGTTCGGCAGTTGGGGCAGGTGCTTTGCCGAACAGGATCACATCCAAAGCGTAGCACCAGTTCCGTTCCTGATTCCTGCAAGCCACTTGTACATTCTTGTGAGTCTTTGCTACCCTACACCCGTCAAAGGCTGCTGGCAGCCACAACACAAACGTTTAGGGTAGGTGAGGCGAACGTTGACCCATCCAATCCGGTGTTAGCTGACGTACATCTTTCGACGGTGCTTCAACATCTTTTCGGCCAGCGGGATGGTCGAAGCCGTCAGGAGTGATTCGCATGGCAACGCATACCGGAATTGAGAACCTCGACGGGCAGCTGCTGCCGGTCGAAGAGGCTGTTGAGAAAGACGGACAGGCTGCGTCTGACGCTGCCGAGCACTTTATCTCAGAAAAGCGCCTTGGTGAGCGGATCAAGCAACTGCGTCTGAAAAAGGCCATGGGCCTGGTGGAGCTTGGAAAGCATACCGGGCTATCGGCCAGCTTTCTGTCACAGCTTGAAACGGGCCGGGTCGTGCCCACGCTGCGCAATCTTGCGCGTATCGCGCTTGTCTTCTCGAAAGACCTTTCGTACTTCTTTGAGCCCGAGCCCAAGACGCTGTTCCGGGTGCAACGGGGCAAGGACCGTATCCGGCTGCCTCAGAGCGGAACGGACGATCCGTCGTACTACTTTGAGTCTCTCGGCTACCTTGTGCCCGACCGCCAGCTTGATCCGTACTTCGCGGAGTTCCTGCCCAATGTGAAACCGAGGCGTGCCCACCAGCACACCGGATGTGAGTTCCTGTACGTGCTGGAGGGTGAGCTCGACATCACCCACGGTGAGCTGCGCCACAGGCTGGAAGCAGGCGATGCGGTGTATTTCGACTCCAACACGCCACATAGTTATAGCAATGCTGGTGGAGGGTCCACAAAAGCCCTCATCGTGACCCTGCAAGCGGCCGCTGTGGCTGCGCAGGCTGCCGCGCAGAGCAACGGTGCGAAGCCGAAGCCCACAGTACCGGCAGCTCAGGCGACGCTGCGTCCTAAAGGTCTGGAGACAACCGGAGCGCTTCCCACGCAGTAGCAGGTGCGCGGCCCGTTACCTTACCGGCCTGATCTCTTGCAAAGATACCAGACCGCATGCGGGTCGCGCAGGCACGCCCATCCGTTCGCGAAGGCTCCAGGAGTACTGCTGCCAATCCGGTCCGCGAGAGGATGCTCGCTGACGCTCGCTCCTTGCCGCAGCAACACGATGAGGTCCACGGAGCGCAAGCGTGCGTCAGCCGCGGCTGCGGTCGGCAGCATGACATGGCCAAACGACGGCAGGCTTTCGTAGTAGCTCGGATCCAGGTCGTTAAGCTTTTCAGGCCGCACGCCGAGCGGAATGATGGGGTCGCCAAGCCATGCTGTGTTGTACAGGAGCACGTTATGCTGCCTGAAATAGTTCGCCCCTGCCCAGTAGTACGGCAGAAAGTTCAAGCTTGGTGTGCTGGTTGAACCAGCTGTTTCCATCAGCAAGCCAGATCGCGCCACCGTTGCGCTCGGAGCTTGTTGCAGTGTGCCGATCTCCCGAGCCGTGGGCGTAATGTAGTGCACGGCCATGCCAAAGACCAAAAGCCACCAGGTTACGGAAAAGGCCGCCAATACAACACCAGTGCGCCGCAGCCGCTGCAAGCTGTATGAAGCACCTGCTGCACAGCACAGAAAGAACAGGATGCCGAGCCTGCTGATGAAGTAGAAATGATTGCCAAGGGCATCCGGCAGGAACAGGAGGAACGGCAGGACGCACGCACTGAAGAGCAGCCACGTGTAGGCAGGTTTCCATTCGCCAGATTTGCGGCGCATGAATTCCACACAGCCGGCGATGATCACCGTCAGAATGAGCGCGGTGATGCCCAATCGATAGAACCGGGCAAGAGCCCCATTCCCGGCGTAGATGTCCAGCCCGAACGTCCGAACAAACGCCTGGGCCCGTTGCGCATACGGAAGGATGGCTCCGGGAACGTACGCCTGAAACGGCATGGGTGGGAACTTCTCTGGCTCGGTTGTCTGCACCATGCCGTTGAAGTGCCGCAAGTAGAGGTATGGCGCGGCTGCAAGCACGGCTGTCAGGACGTCAGCGCGCAGGAAGCCGAACGTTGGAGATTCACCGCGGGTATAAGATCTGGACCGAATCGCTCGCACGGCAAGATCGAAACATGCGAAGCCCACGACAAAAATCCACGGCACCGGGTGCGTGATCATCATCAAGGTGATAAGAAGCAGGAAGATGACGCGGTACTTGCTTTGGCTGCTGCCGACGCCCCTGGACCACGCCGCAAATGCAAAAAAAGCCAGGCAGGTGGAAAGCGAATAGTTGATGAACCCCATCATCAACGGCCAATTCAACAGGACTGGCAGAACAAGGAATGGTGCCCATTGGGCCTGCGGTGTCACGGTGCGTAGGAACACACGGGTGGAGATCGCAAACAGAACGAGATACACGCACACCATCAGCTTGTTCGCCGCTTCAAGGCTGAGAAATTTACCCAGCACGATCAGGCTGTAGTAATACGACGAATACGGCGTGACATATGCCTTGATGGTGTATGCATCCTGGTACACGCCGGGTGCATGGGCCAGGAGCTGACGGAAGGCATTGACGTAGTAGAGGTGAAGTGGGCCATCCTGTGACGGAAAGACCGGCATGGAAAGCACCCATGCACAGGTAAGCAGGACGGGTATCAAATACAGCCACAGAAGAATCCGGTCCACCAGTGCGGAGGTCTGCGCAGTATCTTCAGACGGCGCGGGGGCTGTTTGCAGATGTGATTGCCCTCGCATTGTGGCATGCCCTCCCAAAATCGCTCCCCGCTCCACGCACGACACCGCTAGGCAGGCCGGCCTGACCGATGGCGTATGCGTCTGTGCGTAACTACATCGAGGCTAGCAGCCGGAGGTTATTGGTCGATGTATCGTTTCAGCACAGGCGCGGAGTAGCGCCCTGCGTTTCCTGCGCTCGAGTTCCATTGAAGAGACATGCCCCGGGCCGGCCTACAGTGGACGGTATACGTTAAGCGGCTGCGCGCCGGCCTGCGGGCAGTTGCGTCGTCTTGCCTTTGCTCGCGCGCCAATCCTGGTATGCCACCAGCATGGGCGCGGCTACGGCGATGGACGAATAGGTGCCGATCAGAATGCCAACCACCAACGCGAACGAAAAGCCGTGCAGCACCTCTCCGCCAAAGACATAGAGCGAAAGAACGGTCAGGAAGGTCAGGCCGGAGGTGAGAACAGTCCGCGACAGTGTCTGATTGATGCTCCTGTTGACGATCTCGGCAAGGGTCGCACGCCGCATGAGTTGGATGTTTTCCCGCACGCGGTCGAAGACGACGATGGTGTCATTCATGGAGTAGCCGACCAGCGTGAGGATGGCGGCGATGACGGTAAGCGTAATCTCCTGGTTTGTCAGGGAGAAGAAGCCGATGGTGATCAGCGTGTCATGAAAGACAGCAATCACCGCTGCCGCACCATAGATGAACTCAAAACGGAACCATAGATAGACGAGCATGCCAATCAGCGACCACAAGACGGCCCATCCGGCCTGACGCGTGAGTTGCTTGCCCGCTGTCGGACCAACGGTATAAGCATCCTCGATGCGATACGTGGAGTCGTGGTAATTCGCTGCAAAGGCATTCACGACCGCCTGGCGCGCGCTGTCGCTGCGGGCGTCGGATTGCTGCGGCAGCGTAATGACCGCTTCATTGCCGTTGGCTCCGGTCAGGCGCTGGATGCTGGCATCGTGTACCCCGGCCTGGTCCATCACGTGGCGCAGGTGATCCTCATTCGGCTGGATCGGAAAGGAGACGCGCACCTGCGTTCCGCCCTTGAAGTCAATCCCCACCGGCACGTGGTGCCAGAACAGCATGCTCAGCACGCCCGCGACCGAGAAGAGCAGAGAAAAGCCCAGGAAGAACCACTTCTTGCTGAGCCAGTCGATGTCGATGTTACGAAACAGTTCCATGTGAAGTTGCCTCGGTTAGTAAGGGCGGATTCTTTGCTGCGCTGCGGCATGAACAAGTTGCCGTGCTTCTGGATAAAGGCCTGATTAGATGGAGAGTGCCTCGCCGCGCACTTTGCGGTTCAGCACGCTATCAAAGATCACGCGCGAGACGAACACCGCGGTAAACAGGTTTGCCAGCAGGCCGAAGGTTAGCGTCACGGCAAAGCCGCGCACCGGTCCCGTACCGACGAAGAACAGGATAATGGCCGACACGATCGTGGTCACGTGTGTGTCGAGCAAGGTGATCCAGGCGTGCGCGAATCCATTGTGCACGGCGGCTGACGGTGGCTTGCCGGCGCGCAGTTCCTCGCGAATGCGCTCAAAGATCAGGACGTTTGAGTCAACACCCATACCGATGGTCAGGATGACTCCCGCGATGCCGGGCAGCGTAAGGGTCTGGCCGGTGAAGCCCATGAATCCGAGCAGGATCACCAGATTCAGGAAGAGCGCAAGGTCAGCGTTGATACCTGCGCCATGGTAGTAGACCAGCATGAAGATCATGACCGCCAGCATGCCCACCACAGAGGCGACCACGCCCTCGCGGATACTGGCCGCACCCAGCGATGGGCCGACGGAGTGCTCTTCCAGGTAATCGATGGACGCAGGCAGGGAACCGGTGCGAAGCATCAGCGAGAGATCACCCGCGCTCTGCTTGTTGAAACCGCCGCCGCTGATCTGCCCCTGATCGCGAATCGCGCCGTTGATGCTGGCAACTTCCTTGACGCGATTGTCCAGCACAATCGCCATCTGCTTGCCGATGTTGGTGCTGGTGTAGTCGTAAAAGCGGTCACCCGCGTTCGTCGTCAGGCTGAAGTTGACGTCCGGGCGTCCAGCTTCGTCCTGGCCGGGGCGCGCGTCGCGGAAGTCCGGCCCCTGCACGATGGCGATACGGCGCAGGGACCAGAAGGACTGGTCATCCGCGGTGTTGCCGCCCTGCACCAGGATCGAATCCGGCTGCTGCGGGGCCAGGTCGGCATCTTGCTTGGTGTTGTACGGACCGCCCAGCACTTCATGAATCTCGAGCCGCGCCGTGGACTGGATCACGCTGTGCACCTGGTCGGTGTTGGAGATGCCGGGCAATTCCACCAGAATCTGGTCTTCGCCGAGGCCATATTTCTGGATGACCGGTTCCGCCACGCCGAGCGAATCAACGCGGCTTCGGATCGTCTCGATCGAGGTGTCGAGCGTGCGCTCGCGCAGGTCCTTGATCTCCGCCAGCTTCATAGAGAGCTGGAAGCCATCCGTCGTTGACTTGAGATCGTAGGCGGCGAACTCATTGCCGCCCAGTGCGTCGCGCACTGCAGTCCGGCTGTTTGCAGGAACGCCGGAGACGGTGATGACCGGCTGCTTCGGATCGGACTTGGTCACCCGCGCCCCGGGCGCAACCTTTGCCACTGCCGCCTGTGCGCGCTGCATATCCGTGTCACTGGTTGCGGCGACAGCCTCAGCCGTATGGACCTGCAATACAAGATGCGTTCCGCCACGCAGGTCAAGGCCCAGATGAATGCGGTCCGTCAATGTTTTCTTCAGGCCACCGTGGGGAATGCCGAAGATGCCGTAGAGAAATATCAGCAGAAGGACGATGATCGTGACGACTCTGCCGTTCAGATTCTTTGTCATGTCGTAGCGAGCGGTCTCTGGACACCGCCCGCGCATGCTGTGCGCGGGCGACCCACCGTGAGGTTTACTTCTCCGCTTCGTCCTCCGTGGTTACGGACGCGATGCCGCTCTTCAGGAACTCCAGCTTGACGTTGTCAGGAGCAACACGCAGCGTAATAACATCATCGCGCAGACTGATGATCGTACCGCGCAGCCCGCCGGTGGTGGTCACGCGATCACCCGACTTGAGATTTGCCAGCATCTCGTTCCACTTTTTCTGCTTCCGCTGATTCGGGATGGTGGTCAGCAGCACCATGCCGATGAGCAGAACGGGCAGAAGAAGGCCAAATCCGCCAAATCCTGTGGATGATTGCAAGTAGAGAAGCGCAAACAAAGCGTGCAAAGAGAATCCTTGGGCTCCCGGCTTGCCGCAGCATGGGAGGAAATCTTCACACCCGCGACTTTAGATCGGCGCGAAAGGCCTTGCGTCCGCACAAATAGAACTGCAAGGCCACCCAGAACGAACGAGGGTGCTCATTCATTATGCCCGGAAGTCCGGCAGGTGTGAAGACCTGGGTACTTCACACCTGGTGTGGTGGCTCTTAGCGGTGGCCACCACCACGGAATCCGCCGTGCATTTCCGGATTATGTTCCGCAAATCCATCGTGGCCCGGATTGCCGGCATGTCCCTGAAAATCGATAGCGGCATTTCCGTGGAAGTGGTTGAACGGCTGCGCCCCGCGCTCAGGAAATGGCCCGTGATATCCAAACCGGGGATCCCAGCGGTTATCGACGTGACCGTAGAAGCCGCGCGGTCCGTGAAACCACGGTCCAGCGCCGATGAATACACCACCCGTGAACCAGTCCGGGCCGTAGTAGCCGTACGGTGCACAACTGTAGGGCACATAGTCATAGTAGCCGTACGGGCAGACCGGCGCAGGCCCAATGTTCACGCCCACTGACACCTGGGCTGGAGCGACTGTCATGGCCGTCAGCAGGGCTGCACCTGCGCCAAAGATCTTCAAGTAGTGCATCGGAACTCCTTCCACATGAAGTTGACGGAATTTTGGGCTGTGAAGTTGCGCGCCATTCTCTGGCTCCGCGTGCGTCAGACCAGAGTTGGGCGTTTACTTTTCGCGCTGGAACATCCTCAGCAGCCTTGAAGAGAACACCGGACGCGTGTGTTCGTTTCCGCCATGCACCCTGTCGTCCTCAACTGCGGACCTGTACCGGGGCATTCCCATGGACAGGAGTTGTTCCAGGCTGAGCAGTACATCGGTTCCATCTGAAAGGCTGATGAGAAGAGCACGTTGGCCAACGCGCTCGGCTGAAATGATGCTGCCTGTATCCAAGTGAGCGACCTCTGCACAGAGTAGGCACCATGTGGATCACATTCTTCTGTCAGGTACCTCACCTTGACGCAGCGTCGTTGTCATCCGGTGAACGCGGGACATAGCCTATTTGCCCCACATCACGGGCGGTTCAAATCCGGGTTGGTACTTTGATGAAGCCAAATACCCAAACCCGGCTATGATTTCGAGAATGCACGTTTACTTGAAACTTGCTCCTCTCGCCCGTTGTCTCCTGATGTCTGTCAGTCTGTCCCTCTCCGCCTCAAGCATTAGTGCACAACTGCAGGTGCAGCGCCCTCCTGCAACGCCACTGGTCGCGCACGATCCATATTTCAGCGTGTGGTCCACGACGAACAAGCTGACCGATGCACCGACCAAGCACTGGACCGGACACAACCAGCCGCTGAACAGCATCGTTCGAGTGGATGGCAAAGCTTTCCGTGTCATGGGCAGCGATCCACGCAGCGTTCCAGCGATGGAACAGACCGGCAGTGAACTGACTCCCACGCATACCCGTTATCACTTCGGGGGAAGCGGCGTTGCGTTAGACCTGACGTTCTTCACGCCCGCGTTCCTGGATGAGATGGATCTGCTGTCGCGCCCGGTGACGTACCTGACCTGGACCTCGCACAGCACCGACGGCGCGCCGCACCAAGTGAGCGTGTACCTGAGCGCAAGTGCCGACATGGCCACGAGCTATAGCGGGCAGCCGGTGGCATACAGCAGGCAGCAGACGCAGAACCTGAGCGTTCTTTCGGTCGGTACAACAAGCCAGAATGTCTTAAACCGCTCGGGCGATGATCTGAAGATCGATTGGGGATACTTCCATATCGCGGTGCCGTCCGAGGCTGCCGCAAAGACGGCCTTCAGCACACGGACCGCACAGGCGTTTGCAGTAGACGGCATGCTGCCAGCCACCGACGACATCGACGAAGCGGCTGCGGGAGCGAAGGGCAGTGAGGAGATGGCCGTCAGTATCCCAATGGGCGCGGTCACTGCGCAGCCAGTGTCGAAGTTCGTCATGCTGTCGTACACCGAAGGCTTTGCGATGGAGTTCCTGAACCGGCGCGTGCGCCCCTACTGGCAGCGCGATGGCAAGGCGGTGAGCGCCATGCTGGAAGAGGCGCAGCGGGACTACCGCGCGCTGGACGCACGTGGCGACCGGTTCGATACGCGACTGACTGCCGACCTGACCAGGACGGCGGGTGAGCATTACGCCTGGCTGTGCACGCTGGCGTACCGCGAGTCCATCGCAGCACACAAACTGGTGGCCGATGTGGATGGGACGCCGATGCTCTTCGCCAAGGAGAACTTCAGCAACGGCGACACGGCGACGGTGGACGTGTTGTACCCTTCTTCGCCGCTGTTTCTGTTCTTCAACCCGGCGTTGCTGCATGCGCAGGTGCTGCCCGTGCTGACGTATGCGGCGCTGCCGAACCGCTGGCACTTTCCGTTCGCGCCGCACGATCTGGGCCAGTATCCGCTTGCAAACGGCCAGAGCTATGGCGGCGGTGAGAAGACCGAAGAAGACCAGATGCCGGTGGAGGAATCCGGCAACATGCTCATCCTTGTGGACGCGCTGGCGCGGCTGGAGAAGAACAGCGCAGGTGTGCGCCTGGCAGAACAGTACTGGCCGGTGCTGAGCAGGTGGGCGGACTTCCTGCACGGGCACGGGCTCGATCCGGAGAATCAGCTGACCACGGATGACTTTGCCGGTCACGTGACCCACAATGCCAATCTGGCGCTGAAGGCCATCGATGCGATGGAGGCCTACGCAGACCTGGCCCGGTTGACCCATCATGACGTGGAGGCGAAGCGGTACTCCGCCGATGCGCACAGCTTTGCGAAGAAGTGGATGGAGATGGACCGCGAAGGCGACCACTACAAGCTGGCCTACGACAGCCCTAATACGTGGAGCCAGAAGTACAACCTGGTGTGGGACAAGGTGCTGGACTATAACCTCTTTCCCAAGTCCCTGCGTGAGTCAGAGATTGCGTTCTACAAAACCAAGCTGAATGTGTATGGTCTGCCGCTGGACAGCCGCAAGGACTACACCAAGCTGGACTGGGAGCTGTGGACGGCGACGCTGGCGGATAATCAGGAAGATTTCAATGCGCTGGTCGACCCCCTCTACAAGTGGGCCAACGAGACTACTAGCCGCGTCCCCATGACGGACTGGTACGACACGAAGACCGGGAAACAGGTAGGTTTCCAGGCGCGCAGCGTGGTGGGCGGGTTGTTCATCAAGGCACTGGCAGATAAGCCGCTGGCAGATCGGTATCGAGCCATGGCGAAGTGACCTGACAGGCCTTCAGAATGTTTCACGTGAAACATTGGCTTGCAAACAACCGCGAATGAACACGTTACAGAGATGGTGTTACGAAGGTAACAGCCAACGGCACAGTGTAAGACGGAGAGTCTGCCAGCAGAGACTCTTCTAAATGGCGCGGAGTTTCAGACCCTCACGCGCCGTTTGCCGGTGGCTGGTCCACAGGTTGATTGCCGTCAGCAGGAACAGTGCCAGCATGATGCACTGCGACCAGACGCAGTAGATGCACCACTTTTCCATGATGTACTTTTCCAGGAAGGTCAGCAGAAGGGCGCAGAAGAGGCCGATCTGCGTGACCTCAAAGGCGAGGAAGTCGCGCCCGAGAAGCGCCAGGATCGCGATCAAAGCGTAACCGGCGATGCCAGCTACGGCGACCGGGAAATGGCCCTTGCTGTTCAGGTCTTCATCGACGCTGCGGGGCGGAAACACCGCGTAGCGCGAGTGGTTGACGAAGCCGCAGTCCCAATGCTCGCTGACGGCGCACGGCGGGGCCGCGTTCGGGTCTTGCAGGTGAACACGCAGGGCAAGCACGGACACAACCAACCCGCCCACCGCAAGCAGTGCAATCAAGACACGAAGAAGACGCATACCTTGTATGACTGTACCGGCTGGAATTCGCTTTCATCAACTCCGTTGCTCGCCCGTAGTACAAGCCAATGCTCGCGTGAGCTTCTAACAGATGATCAAGGGTCTCACTTAGACTGGTGCCGTGCAGTCCGGGCCGGCAATGCGGGAGCTGTTACGGCGGGGCGATCGCCGCACAACGGGTTCTGTGCCAGTACTAGTGCAGAGTGTCCTGCATGATCCTTCCCTTACGTCCGGGCTGGTGGAAGGTCTATTTGACGCGGAGGATGGCGCTCGCATGCGGGCCGCCGATGCCCTGGAAAAGATCTCACGTCAGCGCACAGAGGAACTGCAGGCGTATACGCATGTGCTGGTGGGGCTGTTGGAAGAGACAGAGCAGCAGGAAGTGCAGTGGCACTTGGCTGTGCTCCTGCCACGTCTTGACCTTACCCCGCGTGAACGGCGACGAACGATCGAGGCGTTGCAGCGTTGCATGGACTCACGCAGCTCCCTTGTGAAGACGTTTGCTTTGCAAGGGCTCTTTGAGCTTGCTGTGCAGGAGCCGTCGCTGATGCCGTTGGTCACCGACCTGCTTGCGAGCGCGGAGAAGACAGGGACGCCCGCCATGAAGGCACGCAGCCGCAAGCTGCTGCAACTGGTTACGACACGCGCCACAGGGCTGTGACCCCCTGTTGGTCAGACACGTTGCATGACTGGCGTTTGGCGTGCGGCACGCAGCAGCGTCATACTGCAGACATCAGCGATGTCAGAGGACGACATGCACCAGGAAGACCAAGGCTGCCTGCGCTACAGCCCTGCGGTGAAGCAGCTTGCGGACAACGAGCACGTGATTTTTGACGAGCTTTCACGCACCGTGCCGCACATCACACGCAGCATGGCTGCTCGCTACTGCCATGCATACCACCCGGTGCATGCCCAATCACACGGAGTTGTGAAGGACACACTGGAGGTTTGCCTGGCTCGGCTCCGGAACTGCGGCAAGGTTGTTCGCTGAAGCGCGTTCGTATCCGGTGATCATGCGGTCCCGGCTAAAGGCGTATGAGAGGCGATCAAGTTCCGGCGCAACGAAGCGCGCGAGAAGTGGAGTCAAAGAGCGTGGAGGAGATCCCAGCTTACTTCCGGTGGGCGGCCAGCGCGTCCATCACGGCGTGCTGCATGGCGTCCACGGGTGCTGGCTGTCCCGTCCACAACTCAAATTGCCGGACGCCCTGCGCGACGAACATTTCTATGCCCGGGATGGTTGCTATGCCTTTGCTCGCGGCCATGCGCATGAGCGGTGTCTCCACCGGGTTGTAGACGAGATCGAAGAAGAGATCGCAGTCCATCTCTTCAGCTGTGATGGGTGGATCGATGTCCTTGCCGCGCATGCCATAGGGTGTGCTGTTGATGAGGATGTCGAAGCGGGTGGTATGCAGAGCTTCGCGTGGCATGACCTGCGCTCCGGCCTCGTGTGCCAGTATTTGCGCGCGTTCGGGTGTCCGGTTTAAGAGAGAAACTTCAACGCCTGCATCTCGCAGGCCGAAGACGGCGGCACGTGCCGCACCGCCTGCGCCGAGGATCAGCACGTGTTTGCCCTGCAACGCCGTACGTCGTTGCAACGGTCCGATGATACCCTGCATGTCTGTGTTGAAGCCGGCCAGTGAGCCGTCAGGCTGGTGGAGCAGCGTGTTGCACGCGGCCATGTGGTCGACACTTGCATCGCGGTGTGCCAGCAGCGGCAGAACCGCCTCTTTCAGGGGCATGGTGATGCTCAGGCCGCGTATGCCGAGCCGCCGGATCGTATCACGCAGGCCGTCGGCATCAGATGTCTCGAGCGGGAGGTACACGGCGTCCATGCCCGCTGTTTTGAAGGCCGTGTTGTGCATGAGCGGCGAGAGCGACGCTCCGATGGGCTCTCCGGCGACGGCATACAGCCTGGTGTCAGGCGTGATGCGCTCGACGCGGTAGAGGTCGTGCAAGGTGGTGAAGGGTATCTGGCCGGGTGCGGTGCCCTTGTTGTTGTCGGGTGATGCGAAGGTGAAGGCGGATCCAAAGCGCGGTCCAAGGATGCGCGTCAGCACGCCTTTCTGGCCCATGCTCATCGCGATCAGGCGACCATTGCCGCTGTGCTGCTCCAGCAGATCGATGAGGCGCAAGGCATCACGGAGAGACTGGGCGGTGGGAACGATTTTGATGAAGTCCGGCTTGTCTGCTTCGATGCGGTGGAAGACAGCGGACACGTCTGGCGTCGCGTAGAAATCATGCCAACTGACGATGACAGCTGCGCCCGCGGCGCGGAGTGTGTTCAGGATGGATGACCCAAGGTCCTCGGCGGTTTCGAGTTCGATATCGGCCAGCCGGCAGCCAGCCTGCGCCGCCTCTGTCAGGATGCGCAGCTGTTCGTGGGCAGAGCCGTGGAAGCCACCACCGTACTCCGCGCGGCGGCAGGTTGCGATGGCTGTTACGTTGGGCTCTTGCTGGAGGAGGTGCTTCAGACCGTCCAGCACGCTTGCGGGATCAGGGAGCGAGTCGAGGCGGAACTCGAAGAAGAGGCAGCGTGGGAGGTGGAGTTCCACATCCTGCAGCATGTCCGGGCCAGAGAGCGCCACACAGACGCGTCCTACCATCGCTTGTAGGTCCTTTGGATTGAGCGGTGAAGCCATCTCTTTCACATCGTATCGTTGCCTGCGCTGAAGGGCTGTCAACGAGTGTCTTGCGGCCTCCAATCAGCGGCAATCTGCTATTCTCCGTCTGACACAGAAACAACGACGGAGCGAGCGATGGCGAAGGGCGTCAACAAGGTAATGCTGCTGGGCAATGTGGGAAAAGACCCGGAGATGCGCGCAACGCAGGGCGGCATGGTGATCGCGCAGCTTACCCTTGCAACAGCCGACCGGCAGAAAGATCAGACAGGCAACTGGGTCGATAAGACGGAGTGGCACAACCTGGTCTGCTTTGGACGCACCGCGGAGATTGTTCGCGATTACGTGAAGAAGGGAACGCAGCTCTTCATTGAGGGCAAGATTCAGACGCGCTCCTGGGATGACAAGGAGAGCGGCCAGAAGCGTTACAGGACAGAGATCCTGGTGAACGAGCTTTCGCTGCTGGGAGGCCGTGGCGGGGGTGAAGGCGGCGAACGCAGCCAATACACCGGCGGTTCACAGAGTGGCTATAGCGGCGGATCGCAGGGCGGATATGGCAAGAGCGGTGGCGGCAACAACACGTCCAGCTTCGACCAGCGAAACAGCGCACCGCAGGACGACTATGCCAACGAGGGTATTACGGACGACGACATCCCCTTCTAGCCTGTGACCTGGGTCTTCATTGCCGGAGGACTGGCGCTTGGCGTTGCCGTTGGCATCGTCTCCGGCTTGATCGGGCTTGGTGGTGGTGTCATCCTCATCCCAGCGCTGAGCCTGCTCTACGGGATGTCTCAGAAGCGGGCGCAGGGGACCTCCGTTGCTACGCTTCTGCTGCCGGTCGGTATTCTTGCGTTCTGGAGTTACTACAAGGCGGGTGAGGCAGATCTGAAGCTCGCCTTGCTGATCGCTGTGGGCTTCACCGCTGGTGGGTGGCTGGGCGGTCAGTGGGCGCAGCATCTCTCCGATGTGGTACTCCGGCGCGGCTTTGCTGTTCTGCTGGTCGGGCTTGCCATTAAACTTGCATTTCAGCGCTGACGGTACACTGGCAGGATGATGGACGAACAGACCTTTCGCCGCGAAGCGGACCGCGCCCTGGAACACCTGAAGCAGCGCCTGATCGACGCGGAAGAGGACGGCGGCTTCGAGGTTGAGGAGAACAGCGGCGTGCTGAATGTGGTGTTCGAGTCGCCGAAGTCGAAGTTCGTGTTTACGCCGAACACGCCGGTGCGCCAGATCTGGATCTCTGCGCTGTCCACCAGCTTCAAGCTGGAGTGGGACGACAGCAAGGCGCTGTTCACGCTGCCAAAGAGTGCGGAATCGCTTGAAACGTTGACGGAACGCCTCCTGCGTGAGCATACCGGGGACAAGTCCATCACGCTCTCGTAAAGAGCTACAGCGGGGCCAACTCCTGTTACGAAATGAACGATCTGCGTAGAGCTAATGCAGAAAGCCTGCCGGTGGTGCGTGGCCGGTATGTACCCAGGCGACGAGTTCGTCGAAGGCGCGTCCGACTTCATCGGATGTAAAGGCACAGTGACCTTCGCGATGAACGTATTGCTGGACAAGGTTGTCGGCGAAGCCTGCATGGGCGACCTCGCTGGCGTACAGTGACAGCGAGGTGGCCGGGATGAGCGGGTCGTAGATGGTGTGGAGCGCCAGCATGGGCCGGGTCAGACGGCCGGTGGGCCAGTAGTGGGCCATGAGGTAGTCGCGGGCCTTCGGGTCGGGTGTGTAGCGATGAACGCCATCGTTCAGGGCGAAGTCCGTGACGGTGTTGACGCTGGTGCCGGTATAAAGATAGTTGCGGTTGTCGAATGGATTGCCGCCTGCCTTGCGCTGCATGTCGCCGATGACGTAGGTGAAGTAGCCGATGGCGCGCGCGACCTCCACGTCGGAATGAAGCATGGTGAGTTCGCGCATTGCGAGAGCAGCGTCGGGGCGGCCTTTGAGCGCGGCCAGGACACGCTGGCGCAAGGGTTCGCTTTCCTCGAAGTTTGAGGGCACGGGGTCGAGCGGACCCATCAGGCCAGGGAAGTAATAGTCGAAGGCAGCGCGGATAGCAAAGCGGCGGTTGAGGTGGATGTAGCTGGGGCCGACGGCACCGCACAGGTCGAGACCCGCAGTGTAGATCTTTGTATTCAGCTCCATGGTGATCATGGTGAGGGCGCCGCCCATGGAGCCGCCCGCAGCATAGGTTTCATGCGGGCTGCCGTACTTCTTTGTAAAGTACCGGCGAAGGTCTTCGGTGTCGGCGTATCCGGCGCGCAGCGCCCATCCGGTTTCGGAGTAGCCGCTCTGTATGACTGCGTAGCCGCGGCGGAACATGGGTTCAGTCTGTGCACCGATGCTGCTATCCAGCCGAAAGCGGAACGGCGTTTCGGAATATCCGTGATAGAAGACGACGAGATCGCGATTCCAGGTGGCGGGTACGTCGATGCGGTACTCGGCATGGCCCAGGACACCGACTTCCGTGATGCCTGTGGATGTCGTCAACACTTCGGGTTCGCCGGTGGGAGTGGGTGACGCCTGCGCAAACGCGGCAGATGCTCTGAATGTCAGCAACATCAGAGTCGCGCAGCGCAGCAAACGCAGGTGCCGGGTGGACCGAAGCATCATGGGCGTGAAACGAGCATACCAGCCGTGAGCCCCGCGGTCTGTAGACCACATAGGGTGGCACGCGTCTACCCTGGGGTGACGTAGCCAAGGCACTCTTGCCGGGCTATGAAGGTTCTAAGTGGCGGACACCGCTTCCGCACGGTAAAGGCTGCACGGGTCGGTCGCCGAGGAGATACCATCGGGAGCCTCGTCGTGTGCAATGGGAATGTCGCGGTGCCAGAGGCGGGTAAATGCGGGGAACTCTGAGAAGACGTTTTCGTGTTCCGGATACAGGTAGAGAAAATCGACCGGAGACGTTTCAGTCGTTTGTCGAACGAGAAGCGCGGCCAGCAGGGTACGCAGCACGGGCGCGCGGAACGGGTTATAGCCATAGAGCAGGAGCCGTCCGGGCGGCATTTCCGCGACGGAGGCAGCGGCGTCGCCGGCGATGACTCGAGTGCGCGTGCCCGGTCCGTCCCGGTCCTGAACCTTCTGGAGGTTGACCTCGGCGATACGTGCGAGATCCGGGTTCAGCTCGATGCCGATGACCTCGCGGAACCCCATGCCGCGGGCCAGCAGGAGAGCACGCCCTTTGCCGCAGCCCATGTCCGCGAAGGTGTACTCGCTGCTGGGTGCGGTGGCCGGAGTGTTCCGCCACTGTGTCATGGCGGCATGGAAACGCGAGGGTGGGACGGCGAAGTATGCCGTATTGAACGCGTCGTGCGGGTGACCCGTAGCGAGCAGGCGTCCTTCGATAAGACCGCTGGTGTCCACGCTGTGTGCCGTGTCGAAGGGGTGGGTAGAAACCGCTCCCGGGCGACGAAGGATGCGCCGTGCGAGTGCGCGAAGAGAGTTAGCGAATGCCATAGGGTTCCGGGTGTTTGCTCCAGCAACACGTAGCGGCGCTATGCATCCTTTTGCGTGATCGCCTTATCTGGTTTCTGCGGATAGGGCCGGCCCGCCTCAAGGGTCTTTTCCAGGTCGGCATCGTAGCCGTAGATGTCCTTGAAGAAATGCATCTCGCCATTGTCGGACCATGCCGTGCCATAGAAGATGACGACGGGGATGGGGTGCGTGAGGGAGACGCTCTTGTTGTCATCACCGGTGTTCATGGCGTCGGAGATGGCGTCCTCGTCCCACTTGGGGTTATCGCGCAGCACCCATGCGGCAAGCTTTGGCGGGTCCTGCACGCGGATGCAGCCGTGGGAGTAGGCGCGGTAGGTCCGCGCGAACAAGGCTTTCTCGTTTGTGTCGTGCAGGTAGACGTTGAAGGGATTGGGGAACATGAACTTCACCAGGCCGAGCGAGTTCGACGTGCCTGACTTCTGGCGGACCATGACGGTGCCGTGTTCGATGCGGGCGATGTCAGCAGATGCGGGATGGCCCTGCAGGTCGACGGTTTCGTAGCCCTTCGCGGAGAGGTATCCGGAACTGGCCTGCATGTGTGGGACGATCTCCTTTTTTGCGATGGATGGCGGAACATTCCAGAAGGGGCGGAAGACCAGGTATTTCATCTGGTCTGCGATGACGGGTGTGTGATGGGTTTCGTCGTCGGCCTTGCCGTCGACGACTTCCATGCGGAAGACCTCGCGGCGGCTGTCGCCGGTGCCTTCGTAGGCGCGCAGCATGAACTCCGGCAGGTTTACGAGGATGGCGGCATTCTGGTAGGTATCGTCCAGCCAGCGCCAGCGTTCCATGCTGTCCTGGATTTGCAGGAGCCGGGTTGACATGGGTGTGTTCAGGGCGTCAACGGTGTCGTGGGAGAGCCTGCCGGTTTCGTTCAGGCCATGGCGATGCTGGAATCGTTTGAGAGCATCCGAAACATCGTTCAGGTTGGCCTTTACGTTCGTGCTGGACGAGGCAAGGTCACCCACTTGTACCAGCCGCTGCTCCAGCGCCTGCAGGCCCGGATACCCATTGGTGAGCGCCACGGCCTTGCTGCTGTTCGGCAGGTCAGGCAGAGCTTCGATGTGATCCTGGGAGGCCAGTTCGGTGTAGTGTGCAAGGGACTCTTTCAGGGCCTTGTACTCCGGTGCCTGCGGCTCGAGGGCGTCCAGGGCGCCGGACACGTCACTCGCGTGGACAACCTTGTCTTCCAGGGTGGTGTCGAGTTCAAGCTTTTTGTCATCGTAGCCTTTCACACCAAAGGTGAAGTGTGCCGGGTTGGTGCGCCCTGAATGCAGATCGCTAACGAACCGCATGGCGTTGACCGTCATGGCTGTGTCGAAGAGGGCCGCTCCATCAGGCGATGACAGGTTGGAGACGCGCTGGCTCCAGCGGTCGGCGTCGTAGTCCACGGGGCGCAGCCCACGTCTGGCCGCGTTGGAAAACTCTTCCATGAGCGCATCGGCGGCCTTGGTCGGCTTTCCGCTCTTCACCCATGCGAGGTCGAAGTCGCGTGTGTCATAAAAGTTGACTACCTGTGGTTGGATTGCGGTGAAGTCCGGGTACTTGAGAGCGTCAAGGTGGCCCGTATCGATATCCGCATGGATCTGGGAGGTGTAGTCGGGCTCGCTGCTGGTGACGTGGTGCACAAGATGATGTGCGCGCTTGCAGCCATTAAGCAGTGGCGAGAGGCTGAGTAGAGCAAGAAAGACAAGGCGCGGGAGGGTTGACATGAATATCTTTACGATGCGCTGGATAGACATTGAGGACATCTACGTACCGCAGCTTGGAAAGAAGCTTGGCCCGTTGTGAAAAACCGGGCACGAAGAGGCTCAGAGGTGCAGTGCTGCCGGGCGTTCAGTGAGCAGCGCTCAGCAGGTATGTGACGCAGAGGATCGCCTGCGTCAGCAGCCCGATCCCGAGGACAGCAAGGAACAACTTGCGGTAGGGTGTTTCAACGGCATCGGCAAAGACGCCGGATGTAAAGGTCAGGAGAAATGGAAAGGCCCATAGAACAGGCAGGGTGCGCAGCTGTGTGCTTTCGACGGGCAAGAGAGCGAGTGTGACCAGAAGGGGCGCCGTGTTGCCGAAATAGCGGGAGCGTTTGCTGACGACGTACAGAAACAATGCGGCACCTGCAAGCGCGCTGGTTGCCAGCTGGAACGGATGGCGAAGGAGACCGACTGCGGGAAGTTGGGAAAGAGTGAAGCGCCCCGCACCCGCCGTAAACACATACAGGAAGATGCCAAGCCTGAAGGTGTACGACGCGAATACGATCAGCAGCGCTCCAAAGGACGCAACGAGCAGGACCGGCAGCACCGCCGTGCGCTTCCGTTCGGCGACGTACAGCATAAACAACGCTGAAAACAGCAAGCCAAAGATTGCAGCCAGGACGTGCGCGCATGCAGTGAGTCCCAGAGCCAGCGTGAAAAGAAGGAGTCGCGGCCGCCACTTCCGTGCCGGACCGTACATGGCATGGGCGATGCCGATGGCCGTGTACACGACGGCATAGAGACCCCACGCAGCAAGAATCTCGTTGTTCGGTGTTGTGGCGGCCTGCAGAACAAGTGGAGAGACGCAGTACAGTGCAATCGCGAAGGCACCGCCGATGTTGCCGAAGAGTCTTCGCGTAACCCACCACAGGCCGGCACCCAGCAAGACAGCCGCAAAGGTAAACGGAAGCCGCAAGAGGTACTGTGTGCCGA
Organism: uncultured Terriglobus sp.; assembly: GCA_964251045.1. Lineage (GTDB taxonomy): Bacteria > Acidobacteriota > Terriglobia > Terriglobales > Acidobacteriaceae > Terriglobus. Next base: position 50,559 of record CAXUHI010000002.1, read on the forward strand.
CAATCTGGTGTCGGAGGTCGTACACGGACCCGCCAACCGGTTCCGACACGTATGCTGCTCCGTCCCGGCGGGCACGCCACCAGTCCGCGACCCGCACGCCCGTGATGTAGGTGCTGAGGGGGAGGCCGGCTGCGCGGTAGGCGAGCGATCCGTCACCCTGCATATTGCCGCAGGTGGTGAAGTAGCCGTAGACCGGCGCGGGCTTCTCCCACATCTCGCGTCCGCACAGGGCATAGCGGTAGTCGCTTTCAGACAAGGGGGTTCGGCCGATCACGAAGACCGCCTCTGCGAGGAATATTAGAAGAAGTGACGCGGCAATTTGCTGGGGACGGCCGAAGTGGAAGCGAAGACTCATCAAGGCAGGGACAGCTTCAGTGTACCGTTGCGCGTGTGCGCTGACGCGCCCTGCGATTTCCACCTCAAGGTGCTTGCGAGAGTGCCGAAAAGCGCACGGCCGCTGAGTCCCGGCTTTAAGATGAATGTCATGAGCTATCCGGCAACGTACCGTTACACCAAAGAGCATGAGTGGATTGAGGCAAAGGGATCGGATGCCACCGTGGGCATTACCGATCATGCGCAGCACCTGCTGGGCGACATCGTCTTTGTTGATCTGCCGAAAGTGGGTCAGCAGCTGAGTCAGCGGGCGGCGTTGGGGTCGGTTGAAAGCGTAAAGGCGGTCAGCGATGTGTACGCGCCTGCCTCCGGTACCGTGACGGAGATCAACGAGGTTCTGACGTCCGCGCCGGAGACGATCAACGCGGACGCCAATTCCACCTGGCTGGTGAAGCTGACGTTGAGCGATCCCGCCGAGCTGGAAAACCTGCTGGATGCAGCGGCGTACGAGGCCTACGTGGAAGAAGAAGCAGGCAAGTAACCGCTGCGCAGGATCAACAGTAAGCCGGTCTTCTTGCGCCGGTATCGCAGGGCACTTGGAGCGCCGCATCAGCCACACCTGCCGCAGCATCGGAACCATAAGGACATATGCGCTACCTACCCAAATCGCCCGCAGATCGCGCGGCCATGCTGCAAGAGATCGGCGTGGCGTCGATCGACGATCTTTTCGAAACGGTTCCCGCGGAGTACCGGCTCACGCGCGATCTCGACATCCCGCGCCAGCACAGCGAGCACGAAGTCATGGAAGCGTTCAAAGCCTTTGCCGCGCAGAATGGCACGGGTTATGCCAGCTTTCTGGGTGCGGGCGCGTACCGGCATTATCGCCCCGTGCTGATCGATGTGCTGTCGCAGCGCGGCGAGTTCCTGACCAGCTACACGCCATATCAGCCGGAGATTGCTCAGGGCACGCTGCAGGCGCTGTTCGAGTTCCAGACGATGATCTGCGAACTGACGGGCATGGACATCGCGAATGCCAGCATGTATGACGGGTCGACCGGCGCGGCGGAAGCCGTGATGATGGCGGTGCGCGTGACCGGCCGCAGCGGCGCGGTGATTGCTCGTACAGTGCACCCCGAGTATCGAGAGGTGCTGGGCACGTATGCGCAACATCAGGGTATTCCGGTTGCCGAGGTGAGCTACGGCAGCAATGGCCGTATCGATCTAGCGACGCTTGATGCTGCCATCACCTCCGATACGGCGTGCGTTCTGATTCAGTCGCCGAATTTCTTCGGGACGATTGAGGATGTCGCGGCGGTTGCTGACATCGTTCACGCAAAGGGCGCGCTGCTGATTGTGTCCATCGCGGAAGCTGTGTCGCTTGGCATCGTGAAGCCGCCGCGTGAGGCGGATATCGTCTCGCTGGAGGCGCAGAGCTTCGGCGTGCCCGTGGGCTATGGCGGACCGTACTGCGGCGTGATTGCCGCAAAGGAGAAATTTCTGCGGCAGATGCCGGGACGCCTTTGTGGGCAGACGGTGGATACGGAGGGCCGTCGCGGCTTTGTGCTGACGCTTTCCACGCGTGAGCAGCATATTCGCCGCGAGAAGGCGACCAGCAACATCTGCACCAATCAGTCGCTGGTGGCGCTGATGGTCACGATCTTCCTCACGGTGTATGGAAAGGGATTACGCGAACTGGCCGAGCACAATCTTGCGAAGGCGCAGTTCCTTGCAGCATCGCTGGAGAAAACTCAGGATGCGAACGTTTTATTTAGCGGTGCGCCGCGTTTCAATGAGTTTGTTCTGACGACATCGCAGTCTGCTGATGAGACAAACGCGGCACTTCTGGATCACAAGATCATCGGTGGCCTGCGTCTGGCGCAATGGTACCCGGAGCTTGGCGAGAACGCCAGCCTGTGGTGCGCGACAGAGTTGACGACACGTGCGCAGATCGATGCGGTGGCCAAGACGCTTCGGGAACATGCCGCGGCGGTAGAAGATCTGGTGACGGCGTAGATCATTGGAGGAGCGGCAGATGGATCTTGAAGCGTTATCGGGGGAGCAGCTGTCAGCGGTGGAGTTTGTCGCAGACTATCTGCAATTGCGATTCGGTGACGCGCTGCTGACGCTGTATGTGTGGCCCGATGTTGCGGACGCGGATGGTATCTCGCTTGGCTTCGGACAGCCGGGATATCGGGATGCGCTTTGCTCGGCGCTTGGCGAAAACGTGACGGATTCTCACTTTCACGACTCAACCGCGCTGACTGTCGAGTTTGAAAATGGTACGGTCTTTGCGCTGAGCCTGCGCGAGGAAGAGTTAGATACGCCTGAGGTGGGCTCGTTTACGAGCGCCGACGGTGAGGTCACCGACTTTTAAGAAGAGGTTAACGCATGATTGGCAAAGAACATCATTACGCTGCAAGCCTCCGCTGGACCGGGAATCGCGGCACCGGCACCTCCGGCTACCGCGACTACGATCGCTCGTACGATCTGAGTGCCAATGGAAAGCCTACCCTGGCTGGATCCTCTGACCCGACGTTTCGCGGCGATGCAGGCAAGTGGAATCCGGAGGAGATGTTGCTGAACGCGCTGGCGTCGTGCCACATGCTTTCGTACCTCCACCTCTGTGCGGATGCTGGCATCGCGGTTCTGGAGTACAGCGATGACGCTTCCGGCACGATGGAACTGAACGCCGACGGTGCTGGCCACTTCACCGGTGTCACGTTGCGTCCGCGCGTGCTTGTGGCAGAGGGCTCTGACCTTCGCAAAGCTGACGAGCTGCACCATTCCGCACACGACAAATGTTTCATTGCTAACTCCGTCAACTTTCCCGTGCGCTGCCAGGCGGTTGTCCTCTCGCAGACGCGCGACATGCAGGAGGCTTAATCCATGCCGGACTCCGCCGTTCTCGACCAACCGCTCGCTCAAGATTTGCCCGCAACAGGCACACCGTTTGTGGGCACACCGCGCAAGGCGACGACGCACACAAGCCAGAACGAGGGCTTGATCTTTGAGAAAAGCTCGCCCGGCAAAAGGGCCTATCGCATGGACGCGCTCGACGTACCGACGGTGGATGCGGCGTCGCTGTTGGGCGACTGCCTCCGCACGGACCTGGGTGCGATGCCGGAGATGAGCGAGATCGAAATCGTCCGCCACTTCACGCGGCTTTCCACGTGGAACTACGCCATCGATCTCGGCATGTTTCCGCTAGGCAGCTGCACCATGAAGTACAACGGCAGGGTGAATGAGGCGGTGTCGCGTATCGAGGGCATCGCGGAGGCGCATCCTTACCAACCGGAGTCGCTCTCGCAGGGTTCGCTCGGCATTATGAAGCTGCTGCAGGATTGCCTGCTCGAAATCACCGGCATGGATGCCATCACGCTGCAACCCGCGGCGGGCGCGCACGGCGAGTTCACCGGCGTGCTGATGATCCGCGCGTACCACGAGAGCAACGGCAACCCGCGCAAGAAGGTTCTGGTGCCTGACTCCGCGCATGGCACCAATCCCGCCACAGCGGCGGTCGTCGGGTACCAGGTGCAGAATCTTAAGTCGAATGCCGAGGGTGCGATCGACCTGAACGAGCTGCGCCGCGCCGTGGACGAAGACACCGCTGCGTTGATGCTGACAAATCCTTCCACCATCGGCGTCTTCGAGAGCCAGATTCACGAAATTGCTGACATCCTGCACGCGAAGGGCGCGTTGCTGTACATGGATGGCGCGAACATGAATGCGCTGGTGGGCAAGACGCGGCCTGGCGACTTTGGCGTGGATGTGATGCATCTGAATCTGCACAAGACCTTCTCGACACCGCACGGCGGGGGTGGCCCGGGCAGCGGGCCGGTGGCGTGCAAGGCTCTCCTGGAGCCATTTCTGCCCAAACCTACGGTGATCCGCAAGGATGACGGCACGCTCGGCTTCGACTTTGACCGGCCGCAGTCCGTCGGGCGTGTGCGCATGTTCTATGGCAACTTCGGCATGTTCGTGCGTGCGCTAGCCTACACGCTGGCGAATGGCCCGGACGGCCTGCGCCAGACCACGGAAGACGCCGTGCTGAACGCAAATTACATCCGCGCCAAGCTGGAGGGCACGTTCGATCTGCCATACAAGACGCGGTCGATGCATGAGGTCGTCTTCAGCGACAGGTTGCAGGCGAAAAACGGTGTGAAGACGGGCGACATGGGCAAGCGGCTGGTCGACTACGGCTTCCACGCCTACACCGTCAGCTTCCCACTCATCGTCAGTGGGGCCATGATGATTGAGCCGACGGAGAGCGAGTCGCGGGAAGAGCTGGACCTGCTGATCGATGCGTTGCAGCAGATTGCGCGCGAAGCCGCCGAGAACCCGGAGTTGGTCAAGACCGCACCGCACACCACGCGCCTGCGCCGCCTGGACGAGACCGCCGCTGCCCGCAAGCCCGTCCTGCGTTGGCAGGCTCCTGTCGTAAGCGGAGGCGTGGAGCCGGATACTGCCGCAAAAGAGTGGTAGTACGTGAACAAGGCGGAGTTGATGCATTGGCGACGCGTGTACTGGATTCGGCTTTCCGCGTGCATACGACACTTGGTCCGGGTCTGTTGGAAAGTGCTTATGAAGCCTGCCTTTGCTCCGAGTAGCACCGGGAGCACATAGACTTTCAGCAACAGGTGCCTATGCCGTTGGTCTACAAAGGCGAAAAGCTGAGCGATGTTGGATACAGACCGGATTTGCTTGTGCGCGGCGAACTGGTAGCAGAGGTCAAAGCCATTGATGCCATTGCACCCGTGCATCATGCCCAGTTGCTGAGCTATCTTCGGCTGTCCGCTCGTCGGCTTGGCCTACTTATTAGTTTTAGTGTGGCAGTCTACGTGATGGCATGCACCGCAAGGTGAACCGGTTGTAAGAACGTCCGCAGTGTACGCAACGGTCTCGCAGCGTTCGCGGCGTACTCCGCGTAAACGTTGTGCACGCTGCGGACGTTCTTGAAAGATTGAAGCATGTCTGTGTTTTGGGATCGTAAGGAAGAGCTCGAGAGGTACGAGTTCATGATGGGGACGGCGCGCGGCCGGCTGGCGGTGTCGCTGGATGTCCTGACCGATGCGCTGGCACTGGTGGGGCAACATGGCGTGTATTGTGTTTCAAACCGCAATCCATCGCTTCCGGCGCTTGATCTTCAGGCAGTCATGCATGGTATCAACGATGCCAAGGAACTGATCGGGTCGGCCATGGAAGAGGTCCGCAAGGCAAAGGAAACGTCTGCCTGAGGGAAGCGCATGCAGTACACTTGAGGTCAGGCACTCGTAGCTCAGCTGGATAGAGCGGCAGCCTCCGAAGCTGTAGGTCAGAGGTTCGAATCCTCTCGAGTGCACCACATTCGTTTCAGATAAGCAAAGCCCCGGCCAGAGCCGGGGCTTTCGTGTATTTCGGGGTGCAGGTTAGAAGTACAGCTTGCCTAGCAGTTGCAGCTGGCGTGGGCCGTAGATGGTGCTGGACGTGGATGTAATGGTGTAGAAGAGCGAGTACGGGGAGAAGCAGCCTCCGCTGTAGACGGCTGCGGGGCATGTGGTGCCCGCGGCCGTGCTCGGCGCCGTGTAGGAGTACGCGCTGGTGTTCACGCCGAGGATGTTGCGATGATTGGCGAGATTGAATGCCTCGGCCGCAAGCTCCAACCGCATGCCCTCGCGGAAGAATGGGAACTGGCGGGAGACGCGCATGTCCGTGTTGTGCACACCGGGTCCCTTGAAGCTGTTACGTGGAGCAATCACGTCGGGAACGCGGTAGCCGGTACCGGACGTGACCTGGGCACCGCTGATACCCCCGTCGCCAGCCAGTGGTGACGAGATGGAACCGTTGATGAAGCCGGTGACCGGGAAGCCAGTCTGCGCGGTAACGGTGGTGGCCAACTCCCAGCCGTTGGCTGCGTATGCCGCGTACTTGTTGTCGATGGGCAGTTTGGTCCGGTAGAGCAGCGTGCCCACAAAGCGTCCGCGCTGGTCAATGTCAGAGCGCGCGTACTCAGCGCCGCGTCCGGAGCGATGACCCGTTGCAAACGGGATGATGGGAGAGTCAGTTCCGTTGAAGGTCCCGTTCGGAGCGCCGGACTGGCCCGCGTCCATGGTGCGTGCCCACGTGTAGTTGGCGAGGATTTCCAGACCGTTCTCAAACGGCTTGCGTACAGAGAACACGCCGGAGTTGTACCAGCTGTTGACGTCGGAGAAGCCCGTCAGGACGGACGATGTGGTGGTGTACAGCCGCTGCGTGTAATACGGGAAGGAGAACGTTGAATTGCCGCTTGGCTGTGTCAGAAGGTATGAGCGGTTAGTGACCGAGGCAGGATTGACGTTGGTGTCGACGTAGATGGGCAGGCGCATGCCGCGCGTGCCGACGTAGCCGACGGTCAGGGTCGCCCGGAACGGCAATTGCTGCTCAACCGACAGATCGTACGAGTGCGTAAACGGGTTGAGGAAGCCGGCGTTTGCGCCACGGACTCCAATTGCAGCAGACGGCAGGCCGGGGTTGACGGCAGGCGTCGGTGCCCCCGTAACCTGGTTGACCGGTGCTGGTCCCGGAGGTGTAAAGGCCGGGATGCCACCCTGCGGAGCGTACGAGACATAGGCGTTCGCCGCCGGTTGCTGCAGGCGGACATTTGGCTGACCAGATGGAGCACCCGCGACCGCCCCAAACGCGGTGATGGTGACGGTGGGAGTGGAGAACTGCTGCTGGTAGACCCCGTTCTCGCGGCGCAGCGTGTACCAGAGCGAGTTGGAGGTCAAGCCGTAGAAGATGCCGTAACCGCCACGGACGACAGTGCCGTCCTGCGGTGTCCAGGCAAAGCCGAAGCGCGGCGCGGCCATGTGGTAGTCGGTATTAATGACGCTGGTGGCCGCAAAGGCTACTGGATTTGCTGAGTTGGGCAGGTCAGGCTGCGGCACCAGTTGCACGTCGTAGCGCGCACCAAGCGAGAGCAGCAACTTGGGCGTGATCTTCCAGTCATCCTGGACAAAGACGTCCAGGTTTTTGTTCCAGAAGTCATCCGCGCCGACGTGTGTGATGGGGTCGTTGGTCTGCGAGAAGGAGTTGTAGTGGCGTCCACCGTTGACCTGGTAGACGTCCTGAATCCAGCTGGCGAAGTTGTACTCTGCCGTGCCGTTTGAGTAGGAGAACGAACCATCGCCGCCGAAAAGATTCGAGATCTGCTCGTGGATCAGGTTCATGTCGCCGCCGACCTTGACAGAGTGCCGGCCGATGGTGCGGGAGTAGATATCCGTGAACTGCCAGCGGTGCTCGTCGGGAAACGCACCGCGCGGAAGCGCCGATGTCTCACCGTAGGAGAACAGGTTGGTCAAGTTAATGGCAGGGCCACCCGTGTTGGTGCCGGCTGTCTCCAGATCGCGCGACCACTGGAAGTGAACGACGTTGGCCGCAGTGGGGCCAAGCGATGTTTCAGCATTTGCAAAGAGAAAGCGCTCGTGGAAGTTGATGCTGCCGTTCTGCGTGACGGAACCGTTATTTACAGTGGCAGATGCGTTGTATCCATTGGGCTGTTTGAGGTCTTCAAACAGGAACGATGCAGACAGGTGGGTTTTGGGCGTGACCTGGTAATCGAGGCGGGGCAGGTAGATGTCCTGCGTCGTATTGCGTGCAAAGGAGCCTAGCAACTTGGTGTTCGCGAACGTCACGGCAGCCTGGCACTGCGCAGGACTGACGCCCGGGATCGTAGACGGATAGATCGTCGTGCCGCGTGTCAGATAGTTGCTGGTGCGCCCATCGCAGAGGGCCGTCAGGTCACCGATGCTCTGGGTGGTGCTGTTGTAGGTGGAGAGATACGTGATCGGATTTACTCGGCGGTAGCCGTCATACACTGCGTGGAAGAAGAGCTTGTCCTTGATGATGGGACCGCCGACCGATGCGCCGAACTGGTGCTGCACCTTGACCGGCTGTGTGAGAAGCAGAGGGTTTTTCTGCGTGATGCCGTTGAACTTGCTCAACGGGTCCAGAGCGTTGAAGCCGGGCGTCCGATAGTACTCGTACGCATCGCCGTGAAAGGCGTTAGTGCCGGACTTGGTGATGGCGTTGATCACGCCACCAGCGGCCTGGCCGAACTCGGCGGAGTAGCCTGAGGCGGCGGACTGGAATTCCTTGATGGCGTCGATGGGGAAGACGTACGGTGCGCCGATGGCGCGGCCACGTGCCTCCGAGAAGAAAGCCTGGTTGTTGTTCGCACCGTCCACCAGGTTCGTGTTGTACAGGCCGGAGATGCCGCGGAAGCTGAGCAGGCCGGTGTTGCCATCGGGAGCGACGTTGGGCGTCAGAAGGACGAAGTTGTCGAATCGACGCCCGTTCACTGGCAGGTTTGATACCAACTGCTCGCCCACAATTTGTGACTGGTCGGTTCTGTCCGTGTCGATCAGGTTAGCGTCCGTGGTAACCACAACTTCCGTGCTGACGTTGCCGGGCTGCAGGGTGATGTCGACCGTGTTTACGTTGCCAACCGTGACGGTGATGTTCTTTTGGTCCACGGTGCCAAAGCTGGGGCCGGTGGCGATGACCTCGTACTTGCCAGGCTGCAGGAACGTTGCGGCGTAGTGGCCTTCGCTGTCCGTCGTCAACGTGCGCTTGGCACCGGTGTCATTATTGATCACGGTGACGCTTGCATTCGGCACCAGTGAACCGGCGTTGTCCCGGATGATACCGCTGATGTTGCCAAGTGCGGCTGTTTGCGCGTACGCTGCGGATGCTGAAAGCGTGCAGGCCAGAACTGCGGTAGCCCAGAGGGTTTGAGTCTTCAACTGACTGCTCCTGAGTGGTGTTGCGTTCCGTGCCCGCCGGGTGCGTGGGCTGCGGAGTAAACGTGCCGCGAGCGGCATCGGTGAGTGTCTGCCCTTGCGGAACGGACGGGTCATATCATTACGGATACTTCTAGCGTCTGTGACCGGACACTGCCTGTCAAGCACGAATGCATGAACTTTCAGTAACTCGCGATCTTGACTCTGGTACTCCGTGTCCGTTTTCGACCTCTACACTGGAAGGGCATGGCTTCCGTGGTCCGCTCGTTTGCCAAGATCAACCTGGGTTTGCGGATTGGTCCGCCGCGTCCGGACGGCTATCACGACCTCTGTACGCTGTACCAGACCATCGATATCGGGGATGAAGTATCGGTGACGGCTGTCGAGGCTTCCGAGACGACCCTGACGCTGACCTGCAACGACCCGCGCGTTCCGGGTGACAGCCGCAACACCATGCACCGGATGGTCACTGCGGCGCTCGATGCCTTGGGAGTCACGGCGCAGGTCAGCGTCCGGCTTCAGAAAAATCTTCCGCTACAGGGTGGACTTGGCGCGGGTTCCGCAAACGCGGCGGCAGCCCTGCTTGGCCTGGAGCGGGAACTTGGCTTAGAACTTCCGCCGGACCGCAGGCTGGCTTTGGCGGAGCGGGTGGGTTCGGATGTGCCGCTCTTCCTGGTCGGCGGAACGGTCTACGGCCACCATCGCGGCGAGCGGGTTCTGCCGTACCCCGATCTGTCCTCCGTGCCGTGCGTCGTCGCAGTACCACGCCTGGGGTCCTCTACGCCGCTCGCGTTCAAGGCTTGGGATGAGCATGTTGCAACATTGACCGCAGGAACCGCGCAGGATAGACTTGCAGAGTTGAACCGCGTCTATGCGAGCGCCTTTTCATGGAAAGGGTCAAGCGAGACCGGTGCCTCCGGTGCTTTTACGGCGCGTGACCTGAAGGGGCCAGCCGGTGAAAGCCTGGCCGGGAATCCTCTTCCTGCGCTTGTCCGTACCGGGATAGGAAACGACTTCGAAGAGGTCGTCTTTCCGCAGTATCCCTTTTTACGTGACATCAAGCGTGCCCTTGCGGGCGACGAGGCTCTCCCGGATAAGGATCGCGCGCTGATGGCGATGCTCTCCGGCTCCGGCTCTTCGCTCTTTGGCCTGTACCGGACGGAGGACGATGCCGACGCGGCGCAACGCCGGGTTCAGGCACTGGGCGTGCACACGTTGCGAACGGCAACGTTGACACGCGACGGGTACTGGCGCGGCATGTTCGTTTGAACGATTTCGTTCGCGCGAACAAACCCGCGGTGTGCAATCTCCGGTGTCTTGGGTACACTGGGATTGGCAGTGATGGGCGATCGACTAATGGTAGGTCAAGTGCCTTTGGAGCACTTTGTCTAGGTTCGAATCCTAGTCGCCCAGCCAAGACAGGTCGATGCTCCCTGCGGTGCAGTTCTGAACGAAAGGGGCAGAGGCATACATCCCGGCAGAACCAACCAACGCTAACCGGCTTGGAGGATTCGTACCGCATGACAGCCCGCAACGCCATGGCCCCACTCGCGCCTGTGCAAGACGAACAGCACATAGACCGTGCGACGCTGATCGCGTCCACGCCTGTGAAACAGACAGCAGCGGCGGCAGAGCGAAAGCGCTCCAGCCGCCTCGCAGACGATAAGCGCTTCAAGATCTTCTGCGGCTCCGCCAACCGCCCTCTCTGCGAGGAGGTTTGTGCCTTTCTGGGCGTGCCCATGGGCCAAACCAAGCTCGTTTGCTTCTCGGATGGCGAGATACACTTTCAGCTGCTGGAAAACGTGCGCGGCGCGGACGTCTTCCTGGTGCAGCCGACCTCCTACCCCGTGGAAACGCACATCATGGAACTGCTGATCATGATCGATGCGTTGAAGCGCGCCTCCGCCGGCCGGATCACCGTCGTCATGCCGTACTACGGCTATGCCCGGCAGGACCGCAAGGACCGGCCACGCGTTGCCATTACCTCCAAGCTGGTGGCGGATTTGCTGGAGAAGGCGGGTGCGAACCGGGCGCTGCTGGTGGACTTGCATGCCGCACAGATTCAGGGGTTCTTCAACATTCCGGTGGATCACCTGTTCGCGTCGCCCGTCCTGGTGGGCTACTTTCGCGATCTGAATCTGCCGAACCTGACAGTAGTCTCTCCGGATGCAGGCGGGGTGGAGCGGGCCCGTTTCTTTGCGCAGAAGCTAGGCGTACCGCTGGCTATCGTGGACAAGCGCCGCACAGATATCAACGTCACGGAAGTGATGAACGTCATCGGCGATGTGCAGGGACGCACCTGCATCATCCTGGACGATATCGTGGACACCGCCGGAACGCTGACTAAGACGGTGGACGCACTGCTGAGCAACGGCGCGACAGACGTGTACGCCTGTGCATCGCACGCCGTACTCTCCGGACCGGCGGTGGAGCGGCTTGCGGGCAGCAGGCTGAAAGAACTGGTGGTCACCAACACCATCCCGCTTCGGTCTGAGGCTGCCGCGCTGGACAAGATCAAGGTGCTCTCAGTGGCGGGACTGCTGGGCCGCGCCATCGAAAGCATTCATATGGAGACGAGTGTCAGTTCGCTCTTTTCATAACCTGGCGTAAAGCTTCGGCTTTCGCTGAATCAGGAACGTAGTACAAACAAGCGGCCTCAGGGGCTTGCGAACGGATTGCTCAAACGCTGCGGTGAGCAGCTGATGGGTGAGCCCGAAGGGAAACGATGGCAACGACAGAAGCAGTACAGGCAACACTTCGCACCGGCAGGTTCAACAAGAATGCAGCACGCCGGGTGCGTGTCTCCGGCCTGATTCCAGCGGTCATCTACGGTGCAGGGCAGGAGTCGCAGGCGATCACCGTGGATCCAAAATCGATCACGAAAATTCTTCATTCCGAGAGCGGTCACAACACCATCTTCGACCTGAACATCGAAGGCGGGGCAGGCAGCAAGGCCATGATTGTGGACTGGCAGTATGAGCCGATCAAGGGCAAGCTGCTGCACATCGACCTGAAGCGGATTGCCATGGACAAGGCGATGCGCGTCTCCGTGCCGATCATGCTCGACGGCGTACCAACCGGAGTTAAGGTACAGGGTGGCGTTCTCGATCAGATCCTGCGCGAGATCGAAGTGGAGTGCTTGCCGGGCGATATCCCATCACACATCGATGTCGACGTCTCAGGCCTGGAGATCTATGGTGCGATCCACGTCTCAGATTTGCCGCACACCGGCTCCATCAAGTTCCTGGAAGCGGAAGAGACGCTGGTGGCACACGTAACCAACATCAAGGAAGAGGCAGCGGCGGCTGAGGCAACACCCGTAGCCGAACCGGAAGTGACCAAGGGCAAGGGCAAGCCGGAGGCTCAGGCTGCCGCTCCTGCTCCGAACAAGTCACCGGGCAAGAAGTAGTTTCAAAGTCACGGAGGTATGCGTTGTGAGGCTGGTGCTGTCTCTCACAACGCATCGCTCTCACTCATGGAGCGGTTGTGAAGATTATTGTCGGACTCGGGAATCCCGGCCCGGAGTATGCCTTTACACCGCACAACGCGGGTTTTCTCGCCATCGACCGTATCGCGCAGCACTATGGTGCGGTTGTAGCAAATCGCAGACACCGGGCACTGACCGGCAAGGCGGTGATCGCAGGCAGGGAGTGCCTGTTGGCGAAACCTGAGACTTTCATGAACCTGAGCGGGCTTTCAGTCACCGGTCTGGTTCATGAGTATGAAGTGAATGCAAGCGAAGACCTGGTCGTGCTGTACGACGAATTGGCCTTCGCTCTGGGCGAGTTCCGGCTGCGGCCCGGGGGCAGCAGCAACGGGCACAACGGTGTGAAGTCCATCACCGGGGCGCTCGGGACAGAAACGTGGAATCGCATCCGCATCGGGGTTGGAAAGCCAGCGCTGCAGGACGGGCGCGAAGTGAAGGCTGGTGGCAAAGACTACCTGCTGACGCCGATGCGGAAGGCGGAACTCGCGGTGCTGGATGAGGTATTCGATCGTGTGGCACAGGCGGTCGAGGTAGTGGTAGAGCAAGGATTTGCGGCGGCGATGAATCAGTTTAACCGCCGTGATGTGCAGTAAGGCAGTAGCAGCAAACGATGTTCCATACCTTCCATCGCGAAGGTGCGAGCGTGAAGGCTCGCAGAAAGAGACGCAATGAACCGAACCTATGAAGTGATGTATATCGTCCGCCCCGACCTGGAAGAGGCCGATCTGGACAAGCTGATTGAGGGCTTCACCACGGTTGTGACCAGTGGCAAAGGTGAAGTAACCGACACCGAGAAGCTGGGGCGCCGCCGTCTGGCGTACACCGTGCGCAAGTTCCAGGATGGCCAGTATGTGCTGATGCATGTGTCAGCCGATGGTCCGCTGGTCGCCGAGCTGGAGCGCCGTCTCCGCGTGACGGAGCAGGTGATCAAGTTCATCACTGTTCGCACGGACGAGGAGAACAAGCGCCTGGCCAAGGTCAAGGCGCATCGCGACAGCCGCGTGAAGACCTCCACGCAGCAGCAGGCAAGCACGCCCGAAATCTCCGCTGTGGCAGAGCCGGAACAGGAACCCGCGGCAGCCTCGGCATAAAGCCCCGCCTTCGCTCGTCTGAGGCAAACCAACTATCGCAGTGGCTGCTCCGGTATGCATACGCATCGAGCAAGCCACGCGCATGGACTGAAAGGATTGATTCAACATGGCTGATGAAACCAGCACTCCAAGTTCCGCTCCATCGTCCGGCCCACAGGGGTCTGGCGGAGCACGTCCTCCACGCACCGGCGGCGGTGGCCCCGGTGGCCGTAAGTTCTTTCGCCGCAAGAAGGTCTGCAAATTCTGCGTGGAGAAGATCGACAACATCTCCTACCGTGACGTGCGCCTCCTACAGCAGTTCGTTGCGGAGCGTGGCAAGATCACGCCGCGCCGCCTTACCGGTGTGTGCACCACGCACCAGCGGCAGCTCTCGCAGGCCATCAAGCAGTCACGCAACATCGCCCTGCTGCCATTCGCGGCGAAGTACTAAGCACATCACGAGGGTACGCGGTGCCGTACTCCACGAGGAGATTTGTATGGAAGTCATTCTGAAAGAAGACGTCGAAACACTGGGCCACCGGGGCGACGTTGTGAAGGTGGCAAACGGTTACGGCCGCAACTATCTGCTGCCACAGCGGCTGGCCATAGAGGCGACCGCGTCCAACAAGGCTGTTATCGCGCAGATGAAGGAGTCGGCAATTCGCAAGGCGGCCAAGGACAAGACCGCCGCGCAGGAGCAGGCAGACAAGTTGAACGCTGTTGAGTTGACGTTCGAGCGCAAGGTCGGCGCAAACGATTCGCTCTTCGGTTCGGTCACGTCGGCTGACATCGCCGCTGAGTTGGCCAAGCAAGGATACGAGATTGATCGTCGCAAGATTGCTCTGGAGGATCCGCTGAAGCAGCTTGGTGAGTTCCACGTGGCCGTCAAGCTGTTCCGCGAAGTCTCAGCGCACATTAAGGTCACGATCAAGAGCGATGATCCGAACTACGTCCCCGCAGCCAACACAGCCGAGGAGGCGACGGACAACGCCGCGTAGTTTTGACCCGGTCGCCATTGTGAAGGGAGCGCTGATCTGGCGCTCCTTTTCATTTTCGAGTCACTAAGCGCCTCTACACCGGGAACCTAAGCCACGCACCGATGATCCCCATGAAACGACATAAAAGGCGGAGTCCATCCCCGATGCATCCGTTTGACCGGTTGCACGGCACCCGCACCGGGTCGCTCATCCCCGGGGATGAGCTTGCGACGGGACACCGGCACGACCGCCACATTACCGCGTATCACGGCGTGGCACCATCGCTCTTTCACAAGCTGATGGCTCGTTGGCAGGCTCATGCTGTGCACCCGCTGGAGCGCACAGCGTTTGTAGATATCGGTGCCGGCAAGGGCAGGGCCATGCTCCTTGCGGGAGAATATCGCTTTCGTCGCATCGTGGGTGTCGAGCTACATCCGGCCCTTGCCGCAGCGGCACGTTCAAACATGGAGAGGTGGAATGCGATGTATGTTTCGCCGCCGATGCGATTGGAGGAAGGCGACGCACTGCGGCTGCGCATGCCTGCCGGACCGTGTCTCGTGTTGCTGTTCAATCCCTTCGATAGCGTCCTCATGGACCGCTTGCTGGACAGGCTGGAGCAGCAGTTCCGCAGCCGGCCCGGTGAACTCGACCTGTTGTATGTCAACGACGAACAGCGCCGCCTCCTCGTGGAGGAACATACGCGTTTCCGCGAACTCTGGCGCGGGCGCATTCACCTGTCGCACGAGGATCGTGCCGCAGATAAGGCCATCATCACGCACGACGCGGACGGCTTGTATGTGACTACTGGCTATGAGGATTGCAGCCTCTGGAGACTGGAACTCTGAACCAACAAAGATGCGGTGACAAGCGCCACCGCATTGCCTTGATGATCCGAAGAGACTTAAGCAGCCCTGAGCCGGTCGATACCAGTTTCGCGGAATGGATCGATCACAATTTTTGTGACGCGATCTTTCTTGTCGCGCCAGATCTTGTACATCTCCGGCACATCCTGGATACCGATGCGGTGCGAGATCAGGAAGCTGGGATCGATCTGACCCTGCTCGACGCGGTCTAAGAGTGGCTTCAGGTATTTGTGCATGTTGGTCTGGCCCATCTTCATGGTGATGCCCTTGCCAAAGGCCGCGCCGAAATTCAGCTTGTTCAGCGCGCCGCCGTAGACACCAGGCAGCGACACCGTTCCACCTTTGCGTACGGACTGCAGAATCTGCCGCAATGCCGTCGGGCGGTCAGTCTCCAGCATCAGGGTCTGTTCGATCTTGTCATACAACGCGGCTACATCCGTACCATGCGCTTCCATGCCGACTGCGTCAATGCAGCTATCCGGACCGATGCCGCCAGTGAGGTCGCGCAGCGCTTCCACGACGCTCTTGCCATCGGAGTAGTCGATCACCGTTGCGCCGCAGTAATCACGAGCCAGTTCTAACCGCTCGGCAAAGCGGTCAATCACGAAGACCTTGCCTGCGCCCAGCATGTACGCGCTGGCTGCCGCGAACAAGCCTACCGGGCCCGCTCCCCACACCGCAACGTTGTCTCCCGGCTGAATGTTGGCGTTTTCCGCACCCTGGTATCCGGTGGGATAGATGTCGGAAAGAAACAGTACCTTCTCGTCTTCGATCCCGCTCTCGATCTTGATGGGACCGACATCGGCAAACGGCACACGCACGTACTGCGCCTGACCACCGGCATAGCCACCGTAAATATGCGAGTAGCCGAAGAGCGCCGATCCGCTGTACCCATAAAACTGCTCGCAAACGCGGGCATTGGGATTGGTATTGTCGCACAGTGACCACAGGTCTTTGTGGCAGAAAAAGCAGTTGCCGCAGGCAATGGTGAAGGGAACCACGACACGGTCACCCACCTTGAGCCTTTTTACTTCACTGCCAACCTCTTCTACAACACCCATGAACTCATGGCCGAGGATGTCGCCGGACTCCATGGTGGGAATGTACCCGTCGTAGAGGTGCAGGTCACTGCCGCAAATGGCCGTGCGTGTGATGCGCAGGATCGCATCGCCAGGATTGATGATTTTAGGATCTTCCACGGTCTGGACTTCAACCTTGCCCGTGCCCATCCAGCAAACTGCCTTCATGTCGTTCTCCAATACGTGCGCGTGCGCGCTTTCTGTTGTGTAGTGCTAGCGGGACTTACGGAAGCCATACCAGGTAGCCAGACCGATGACCAGTGCGACCCCCCCAAGCACAGCGCCGTTCAGCGGCACGGATTGCGTCTGCGGCAGATCGCGTGGACGCGGGCGATCGCTGGAGCCGGGCGGTGTGGGCAGGTTTTCGCCCATCAGGAAGCGCTTCCACGTGCCCATGATGCCGCGCGGCCCGGCTGGCTGGCCTTCCACGCTGGGGATTTCCTTGCTCTCGATCATCTGCTTCAGGTGCCGCAGGTTCTCGATCACGATCTGCTCCGGGCTGCGAGATGTGACCGCCGCAACGGCGTTTGCAACCAATCCCCCCGGCAGCTTGTAGTCCGTCACCATCGTGACCTGCGTTCCACGGGCCGCTGGCGCGTCCTCAAAGGTCACGGTGTCGGTCGTACTCTCAAACGGCCCGTTTACGATGCGTGTCACATGCCGGACACCCGGAACAGCTTCCAGAATCTCTGAATCGAATTCGATCTGCTTGCCGGTGCCGGGATCCTGCATCGTCCAGTGCTGGCGGTTATTCCCGTCCTGCGTGACTGAAACTACACCTTCCTGCCATGCGGGCAGCAGCTCTGGCCGGCTGTACACGTGGTAGACCTGCTCGCGTGATGCATTGATCGTCTGTACAGCGTGCGCCTGGACGCGCCCGTCCTGCTTTCCACGCGGCAACGGTGTGTAATTGTTGCCTGTCCTTGGAAAGGTTACATTGCCCTGGGTTTCCTCACTCATGCGTTCCCCTTACGGCCTCGTAAAAACGGCCCCTGCAGCGTTATGACGTACGCAGGGCGTAGTGCGTGGCTTGCATGCCATTGCCAAATCGGGCCAGAGGCTAGCCCGTTCGGTGCGCTGGTTCGATTCCAAGTTCATGCAAAAAGAAGGTGTAGATGTCAGCTTCCACGTCCAGCCGCTTAGACAGCGGCATACCCCCGCCGTGGCCTGCACGCGTCTCAATGCGGATGAGTACCGGTGCGGAACCAGCGTGATCTTTCTGCATCTCGGCGGCGAACTTGAACGAGTGTGCTGGAAAGACCCGGTCATCATGGTCCGCCGTAAAGATCAGCGTGGGCGGATAGTGCGTGCCGGGCTTCAGGTTGTGCAGCGGCGAGTATTTGTAGATGGCGTGGAACTCCGCCTCATTCTCCGAAGGTGAACCGTAGTCCGCCTTCCAGCCCCAACCCACGGTGAACTTGTCGAAGCGCAGCATATCCATCACACCCACGCCTGCGGCAACGGCGCCAAACAGGTCTGGGCGTTGCGTGACCATGGCACCCATCAGCAGGCCGCCATTCGATTCCCCACGGATGGCCAGCTTTGGAGTGGAAGTGTACTTCTGTGCAATTAACCACTCCGCGCAGGCGATGAAGTCATCAAAGACGTTCTGCTTGTGCAGCTTCATGCCGGCTTCGTGCCAGGCCTCACCGTACTCGCCGCCGCCGCGCAGGCTGGCTTGGGCGTACACGCCGCCGCGCTCCAGCCACGCAATGCGCGTCGGCGAAAAGGCTGGAGTCAACGAGACATCGAAACCACCGTATGCATACAGCAGCGTGGGGTTCTGCCCGTCCAGCTTCAGTCCCTTCTTGTACGTCAGGAACATGGGGACCTTCGTGCCGTCCTTTGAGGCGACAAAGACTTCCTTTGTCTCGAAGAGATTCCGCTCGAACGGGGTCTTCGGCTCGCGGTAGACCTCGGAGTGCAGCGTCCTCATGTCCAGCCGGTAAATCACACCCGGTGTGGTGAAGTTGGTAAAGGTGTAGAAGGTCTCGTCCTCATCGCGCCTGCCGGTAAAGCCGCCTACGGTTCCAATCGCTGGGAGAGCAAGCGTTCGTACAGGCCTTCCATCTTCGGTAAAGAGTTCCACCTGCGTGTGGGCATCCGTCAGGTATTGCGTGATCAGGGTGCGATGCACCAGCGAGACGCTGTCCAGCTTGCTGGTGCGTTCCGGCACAACGGTGGTCCAGTGTTCACGTGCAGCCTGGTCCAGGTCCATCGTCACCACCTTGCCCTTGCTGGCATTCAGCGTGGTGTACAGCCAGACGTGCGAACCGTCGTTCCCGATGGGCGAGTACGTCGCATCCGCCGTGGTGATGAGCGGCTGCGCCATTGCCTGCGCGGTGATCGCAGCCGGGTTCGTCAGGTCCAGCACACCGAGTTCGTTGTTCGGGCTTGTGCCCTGCTGCTGCGTGATGAAGAGATAGCGGCCATCGTCGGTGACGCCGCCGAAGAGAAACAACTCCTTATTATCCGGGCGAGCAAAGATGACAGGATCGTCCTTCTGTTCCGTGCCGAGCTTATGAAAGAAGATTTTCATGCCGAAGTTGGCGGCTTTCAGTGCATTCCCATCTGGCGGGGCGTCGTAGCCGCTGTAGAAGAAGCCGGTGCCGTCGTGCAGCCAGCTTGCGCCGCCAAACTTCGTCCACTGGATGACATCGGGCAGGTCCTTGCCTGTCGTGACATCGCGGACGATGATCTTCTGCCAGTCGCTGCCTGCTTCGGCCAGTGCCATCGCCGCACGCTTGCCGTCGTGCGTGACTGAGACGGAGTTGAGCGCCACCGTCCCGTCGGCGGCAAATGTATTCGGATCGATCAGCACATGTGGATCGCCGTGCAGGCCTTGGGTCCAGTACAGGACAGCCTGGTTCTGCAGGCCGCTGTTGCGCGAGTAGAAATAGCGGCCGCCATGCTCTTCCGGCGCGCTGAAGCGCTCGTAGTCCGCCAGCTTTACCATGCGCTCGTGCAGCGCGGTCCGGTACGTCAGCGGCTCGAAGTATGCCCCGGTAATGTGGTTTTCTGCATCTATCCACGCCTTTGTCTCCGGTGCGTCCAGGTCCTCCATCCAGCGGTAGGGATCGGCAACGGCAGTGCCGAAGTAGTTGTCGGTCTGCGTGACGGTGTGTGGCTTGGGATAGTCAGGAATGGTGTGGCTCCTCAAAGTTTGCGCCGGGGCGGCGCTTGATGTTAGGAAAAGAAGGGCGGCTGCAAGGACTTTATTCATTGAGGCCTCAACGCGGTTGCTCGCCATCTGAGTGTACGACGGGTCACACTGGTGGTATGACACGTACGCTCCTGTTTGCCTTGTCTGCTGCTGTGGCTTTTGCAAGCTGCCTGCCCGGTGGCGCGCAGACCTCCGCCACGGACACACCGCAGCAGCCCTATACATTGCAAACCGGTGCAAAGATCGTGTTGGTACCGGCTACCGTCAGCGTCAAGGGCCAGATCGTCTATGGCCTGAAGGCGAATCAGTTTCAGATCACCGACAACGGCGTGCCGCAGCCGGTGACGCTGGACGAAAACGTTGACGCACTCGGCCTGTCACTGGTGGTTGCGGTGCAATGCTCGCGCATGGCGGTGATGGAGTACGAGAAGCTGCAGGGCTTGCCGGATCTGGTCGAATCGCTGGTGGGCGGCGGTCCGCATGAGGTTGCGCTGGTACGCTATGGCTCACACCCGGAGCTGGTTCAGCCGTTTACGCGCTCGCTGGACAAGGTCGCCGCCGCCATGGGTCACATGGGGCCGTGTGACGACGGCAACGCCGCGACTCGCGATGCGGTCAGCTACGCCAGCTCCATCCTGGAGAACCGGGACCCGCACAACCGCCATGCAGTGCTGTTGATTGGCGAGGCAAAGGATCACGGCTCGACGGTGAAGGAGAAGGACCTGATCGCGCAGCTCGGCCGCTCCAACACGGTGGTCGACACCGTGGCGTACTTTCCCGGTGAGAACGAGGCCATGAGCGACTTGAAGCACTTCTCCGGAGGACGCGATCCCATTGGCCTGCTCCTCATGGCGGTACAGGGGATGCGCAAGAACACGGCGAAGTCCATCGCGGAACTTTCCGGCGGCGACTACTTCAGCTTTAAGGATCGCGCGAGCTTCGACGGGAGCCTGCAGAAGTTAACCAACCGCGTTCATAACTACTATTTGCTCAGCTTTCCCGTGCCTCGTGACGCCTTGCCTGGGTTGCACGAATTGGGGGTGTCCGTGCCGGAGTATGGTGACGCGGACATCCGAGCGCGCCGTCATTACTACGCTGGCGACGCGCAGCCTTTAGAGGTGCGATAGCTTAGCTCTTGAGCGGGATCGTCAGCGTCTCGCCAGCTTTGAGTGCGTTGGGATTGCTGAGATTGTTGGCCTTGGCAATCTGCTCGTAGTCGTTGCCGTCTCCGTAAAAGTGTTGCGCGATCTTGCTGAGCATGTCGCCGCTCTTTACGGTGTATTCCTGCGACTCACCGCCCACGTTGATCAACTCATGGTGCAGGTCGGCATACGTAGGGTCAACCTGCTTGATCTGATCCCAGACGAAGTTCAGAGCCACCTGTGATGGTAGCGTCGCCTTCACGTAAAGCTTGTCACCGTCCAGCGCGACATTTTGCAGGGACGCGCCATCCGGGGTGAACCGATCAATTGCCTTCAGGACGGGTTCGTATTTCTGTTGCAAGGCCGCCAGGTCTGCCATCGTATTTCTCCTTCCGCAGTAAGATGCGGTCGTCGACCTGACACGCGCTTCCTCCGCAGAACGTCAATTCATCCATCTGCGATCCTTCGGATCGCGGCGTTCGTCCTCAGGTGCGATGTAGCGCCCTTCCTCATCGAACTTCACGACCCGGTCCTGCTTCCGCATGTAGACCTCGAATTTGCGCGCCGCCCTGCGCCGCTTCCAGCGGTAGTAATTATTCCGCGTGGAAAAGTAGCGTTCCGTGATTCTGGCGGTTACGCCACTGCGCCGGGCCACGCTGACGTACGCGAATCCGGCTGCACCGCAGCACAGTGTCAGCAGGGCAGAGAAGCTGTCGCGCTCGCGCAGCAGCGTGGCCAGATACAGAAGCGCGCCCAGGATGACCATGTACTTGGCCTTGATGCGAAGGAGAAAGAAGAGCAGGAACTCAACATCGCCAAACAAGAGAGCAAACGCCACCAGCACACCAAACAACGGTGCGGAAACGCCTGCCGCGGCAGAGATCGGACTGATGCCGAGAAAGCTGACACGCCCGCCCGTCAGCAACGGCAACGACGCGAGGAGCGTTGCCAGGAATGCTCCGCCCACCGTCGAGAGATAGAAAAGCTCGATAAACCAGCGGGGGCCGCGCGCGTCCTCCAGCATTGCACCCGTAAACCAGAGCGTCAGCAGGGCAAAGGCCGTGTTGAGAATGCCAGAGTTCAGAAAGGGATAGCTGAGCAGCTGCCAGACAAAGCCGTGCCCGACGACACGTGCGGGTTCCAGCAGCATTACGGCGCGAAGGAACAGCCCCGCGGGCTGGGAGACGTAGTCCACCAGCGCTAAAGCAAAGAACAAGCCCACCAGCACAAGGACTAACCGGCGCACGGCTCCTCGGAATGCAGGAAGGGAAAGCGTGACTGGACCGCGTCCGGGCATGCATTCATTTCACCACAGCCGGATACCCGCCGACGAGATACGGGTGTTTTCAGTTGGCCTGGTTGGCGCGGCTCGCGGTTCTTCACCGCGTCTGCATGAAACAACCTGTTTGCCAGTACCGCGCGTCTTCACAACGGACAACACCGTCCCGGCACACACCAACCCCACACACCGCCTGAGTCAGGCCACACAGGAGAAGAGGAACGACCAATGGCTACTACCTGCCCCGAATGCGACAACGTGATCGACATTGACACGGACGAGGTTGAGGAAGGCGAGACCGTCACGTGCGACGAGTGCGGAACGGAACTGGAGATCGTCTCCACGGAGCCGCTACAGGTGACGCCGCTCGACGCGGAAGGCTACGATGACGAGGAAGATAGCTACGACAGAAGCCGTCAACTCGCCGAAGACGAAGATGAGTAAACGCGACAGATCGTCTTTTCAAGTGTCTGCATGAGAGGCAGGGCAGGGTGCCGGTGGAGGCTGTGATGCGCATACAGAAGCTGGGTTTGAGTCTTTTGCTGCAAACGGGGCTGCTGATCACGCCTGCCTCTATGCTGCCCGTGCACGCAGCCTACGCGCAGACGCCGAACTTTCGCACGGTTGCCGGTACCGTCACGGATAAAGGCGGCGGTAAGGTCAAGGGCGCCGTTGTGCACCTAAAGGATACGCGCTCACTGGCACAACGTACGTTCATCACCGCAGAGGACGGCTCGTTCCGGTTTGCGCAGCTTTCCACCACCAGTGACTACGATGTGTGGGCTGATCTCGACGGTAAGAAGACTGCCATTAAGACGGTGAGTTCCTTTGATACAAAAAAGTCTGTAGATGTCGGGCTGAAGATGCCGGACTAAGGTCTTGGGCGGCTGTTCCCCATGGTTTACGTCCTGCGCCACTATCGGACACTCTCGCGCTCTTTGGAGTGGGATAATCAACGAGACGCATGAAGGAACAGGATCTATCCCCCGGCGCGGAAGCCTCTTCCGCTGTAAAGTTTGGCACCGACGGATGGCGCGGCATCATTGCGGACGACTTCACCTATGCGAACGTCCGTGTCGCTGTCCGGGCCATCGGCAACTACGTGTTGCGGCATGAAGATGCGGCGAAAGGCGTCTGCATCGGATACGATACGCGTTTCGGTTCGCCGCAGTTTGCCCGCCTTGCAGCTGACGTGCTTGCTGGCGCGGGTATACCGGTTCAGTTGGCGAGGGGGATTACGCCCACACCCGCGCTCTCGTTCGGTGTGCGAAAGCGCGGAGCGGCAGGCGGCGTCATGATCACCAGTTCGCACAACCCTGCCCAGTGGAATGGCGTGAAATACAAGGCGAGTTATGGTGGTTCCGGCTCGCCCGGCATCATGAAGGCCATTGAGGGTTACCTTGGCCAGCCGCTGCCGCACCCAGCTCAGTCAGCGGTGATCACCGAGGTGGATTTTCTGCCGGATTACATCGCGGCGATTGAGGGCTTCGCGGACCTGCCACTCATCAGGAGTTCCGGATATCGCTTTCTGATCGACAGCATGTATGGCGCGGGTGCCGGCGTCTTGCGAGGCATCCTTGAACGCGCGGGCGTTCCGTGTGTCGAGATGCGGGCGGAGCACAATCCGCTCTTCCCCGGCATCAATCCCGAGCCTATCCTGCCGCACATCGCAGAAACGCAGCAGCGCGTGGTGGCGGAACGGTGTGACGCCGGCCTGATTACGGACGGCGATGCCGACCGGATTGGAGCCGTGGACGGCGAGGGCAGCGTGGTGGACGCGCATAAGATTTTCGCTGTTCTGCTGCGCTGGCTGCTGGATCGCAAGCGCTGGCCCGGCGGCGTGACACGCGCGTTCAACACCACGAAGATGCTCGACCGCATCGCTGCCAAGTACGATCGCACGCTGTACGAACACGGTATCGGGTTCAAGTACGTGTGTGACCTGATGCTGTCGGAAGACATCCTGATTGGCGGCGAGGAGTCCGGCGGCGTGGGCATCAGCCGCCATCTTCCGGAACGCGATGGCATCCTGAATGCGCTTTTGATTGCCAATGTCATGGCAGAGGAAAAGCAGACGCTTGCGGAACTTGTTGCCTCGTTGCAGGCGGAGTTTGGCGAGCACCAGTATGGCCGGATTGACATGCACATCGACGACCGGCTAAAGACTTCCGCGATTGCGCGTGCGGGGAGTGGGCTGAGGGAGATCGCCGGGTACAAGGTCCTGCGCACGGAAGATATGGATGGTATCAAGTTCTACCTGGAGAACCCGGACGCCGCCAGCCTGCCCAACGCAGCGGAAACCTGGCTGCTGTTGCGTGCCTCTGGTACGGAGCCGCTGTTGCGGGTCTATTGCGAATCGACCTCACAGGATGCGGTACAGCGCATCCTGAAAGCTGCCGAGCACTTCGTTCTGGAAGGCTGATGGACGCCGCTGCGCAGGCACGCGCGATCCCCTGCCACGAAGTTGAAGGGTCGCCCATCTGCGGTTCATCTCTGCTGGGCAGGCCGCCCGGTACACTTCTACCTATGCCAATCCTTGAAGCACAGCGAGCTACCCACCCGATGATCGTCACGACCAGGGGAATCCTCTTCGACATGGATGGTGTCCTTGTCAGCTCCATCGGATCCGCGGAACGGTGCTGGAAGCTGTGGGCGCGGCAGTACAGTGTTCCGAATTGGGAGTCGTTTGAGTTTCCGCACGGCGTGCGCGCCAGCGATACCATCTCGAAGCTCCGCCCGGACGTCGATCAGGCCGAAGCATTACGCGTGATCGAAGATCTTGAGCTTGAAGACGTGCATGATCTTACTGTTCTGCCAGGGGTGCGCGACCTGCTGGACAGCCTGCCTCCCGAGCGCTGGTGCATCGTGACCAGTTGCACCCGGCGCTTGCTGGAGGGGCGTCTGCGAGCCGCGAGGCTGCCGATCCCGGCGAACCTGGTCAGCGGAGAAGATGTTCTTCACGGTAAGCCGGACCCCGAGCCATACCGCCGTGGGGCCGAGATGCTGGGCTTCGCGCCCGGCGAATGTATCGTGGCCGAGGATGCCGCGCCTGGAGTTGCCGCAGGGCTTGCCGCAGGTTCGCGGGTTTTAGCGGTGCTTACGTCTACTCCCGCCAGCAAACTGCGTCATGCCACGTGGATTGTGCCCTCGCTGGACAGTGTGCGCGCATCCATGGCCGACGGCGCGTTGCAGCTAGAGTTTTCTCCTCTCGCGTAACTCACCTCGCGCTGCCCCGGCCCGCAAGCGCGGACTCATGCCCGGCTGTGGCGTTCTCTCAAGAGCGCTTCCACGCGGGGAATATCCGCTTCCGTGTCGACGCCGATCGTGTTGAAGTTGACCGGCTCGACATACAACGCCAGGCCGTTTTCGAGCAGCCTTAACTGCTCCAGGCGCTCTGTGACCTCCAGCGGACTGGGCTGCAAGGTGCCGAAGCGGAACAGGGCGGCACGGCGGTAGGCATAGAGCCCAAGGTGCTTCCAGTACACGGCGGTGCCGGCAGGTTCGCGGTGGTAGGGAATGGCTGCGCGAGAGAAGTAGAGAGCACGGCCATCGCTTGCCGTTACCACCTTGACGGCGTTGGGATCGTCGATCTCCTGCGGCGCACAGGGTGTTTTTACTGTGGTCACCTCCACGTGTTCGCCCCGTCCAAACGGACGCAGCAGAGCTTCGATGTGAGCGGGCTCCACCAGAGGCTCATCCCCTTGAATGTTTACGTAAATATCCGCGTGCCGATGCAGAGCGGCAGCACGCATCCTGTCCGTTCCGCTGGGCAGTGTGGGGTTTGTCAGTGCAAACTGCCACCCATTGGCATAACAAAGGTTCGCCACTTCGCCGGAATCGGTTGCGACCACCACGCCGTCCAGCTGCGGACAGCGCATGGCGGCTTCCACGACCCACTGCAGCATGGGCCGTCCCAGCAACGGACGCAGAACCTTCCGCGGCAGGCGTGTGGAGGCCAGGCGAGCGGGAATGACACCAAGAACACGGGTCTCGCTCATAATGTTTGCGCTGGGCATCGCTTTCAGTGTGCGCCGTCTTCCAGTAAACTACAGAGACTGCGTCTTCGCTGTTCCTTTTCTGCGATGTGCCTGATGGCGGCGCAATCCAACACCAGCGGCGGTGTAGCTCAGATGGTTAGAGCGACGGACTCATAACCCGTAGGTCAGTGGTTCGATCCCACTCACCGCCACCAACTTCGGTTCGCGATGTGAAGCACGCATGTAAGCAGCTCACCGCGCCGTGCGGAACCCCACTATGCGAAGCGTCTCGCGTCAGCTTCGGGAGATCAGGAAACGATGAGAGTTGCAGTTGTCGCGGCCGCGCTGTTCACCTTGGCACTGAGTCAGGCAAACGGCCAGATCAACGCAGGTGAGCAGAAGGCCGACCCCAATGTACCGTTCAAGATGGAGCAGGTGACCACGCTCAAGCTGCCATGGCGTATCGCCTTTCTGCCAGATGGCCGCATGCTCATCACGGAAAAAGTCGGCGGCATGCAAGTGGTGACCCCCACGGGCGACAAGACGCCGGTGGCTAATGTTCCACCCGTCCTGGCAAAGGGGCAGGGTGGGCAACTTGGTGTCTTCCTTTCACCCCGCTACGCCACCGACCACAGCGTGTACCTTACGTACTCTGAGCCTGGTGAGGGTGGATCCAGCCTAGCGCTTGCGCGCGCCCGCTTAGCGTTGAAGGCCGATGCGGCAAGCCTGGAAGACGTGAAGGTCATCTGGCGCGACGGTGAGCGTGGCCTGGGTGGACAGTTCGGGGCGCAGATTGCCTTTGCACCCGATGGCAAGTCACTGTTTATGACAGTGGGTGATCGTCAGCGCATGACTCCCGCGCAGGATCCGAACCAGCCGCTCGGAAAGATCTTGCATTTGACGCTGGATGGCAAACCCGCACCGGGCAATCCGATGGCGGGAAAGACAGGATCAGCCACCGTGCCGGTCATCGATCCTCCAGAAGATACCGAAGCAGCCAAGACTGCCCCTGTGGTCCGGACGTACACCTTTCCCGGCCCGAATGTGACCCCGGCCGAGACCTGGAGCATAGGGCACCGTACGCCGTATGGATTGGCGTTCGGTCCCGATGGCCGCCTGTGGGAGGTCGAGCATGGCCCACGCGGCGGAGACGAACTGAACCTGATTGAACGCGGCAAGAATTACGGCTGGCCGCTGGCCTCCTACTCGGTCAACTACAACGGCAAGGAGATACCCAGCCCCGACACCCGTCCTGACCTGATCAAGCCTGTCATCTACTGGACGCCGATCATTGCACCGGGCAATATCATGTTTTACAAGGGCCCGGTATTTCCGCAGTGGAATGGATCGGCGCTTGTGAGTGCGCTGGCCGGCAAGAGCCTTATCCGGATCACCTTCGATGGTAAGGGCGGTGCCACGCCCGCCGAGCGCTGGGATGTAGGACACAGGATTCGCGATGTGGAAGAGGCACCGGATGGCACACTGTGGATGCTGGAGGATGCCAATCCTGGTGGCCTCTTCCATGTCACACCGAAGTAGTTGCGTTGCGGCGTGTGGGCCGGGCGTATGCTATCCAGACCGGGCTGCGTCTAAACCGCAGTCCCTTCCCGAGGTTGTCCGCCGATGCCAAAGTCATTAAAGCTGTCTGCGCTTGCCGTATCTGCCGTGTTGCTCCTGACCACATTGCTGGGAGCGAACCTGAATCGTGTGCGAGCAGCCAGCCAGCCGCAGGACGGAGCCTACCGGCAGATGCAGGTTTACAGCGAGGTGCTGCACCATATCCAGGGCGACTACGTTGTCGATCCGAACATGGCCAAAGTGACGGATGCGTCACTGCGCGGCCTTCTGGAGTCGCTCGATTCCCAATCGAGCTATCTCACGCCCGCCGAATACAAAGAGTACAAGACGCATGCCGCGGGGCACGCGCAGATCGGTGTCAATCTTGCGAAGCGGTACAACTACCAGGGATACGCAACTGTCGTTTCAGTCGTACCCGGCAGTCCGGCGGACAAGGCGAGCCTGACAGATGGCGACGTGATCGAGCAGATCGCAGGTCGCGAAACCAATGAGATGTCGTTGGAAACGGCCAAGCTGCTCTTGCAGGGGCAACCCGGCTCGACTGTCTCGCTGACTGTGATTCGTCCGCGCCACCCCGTCCCGTCCAAGCTGGAACTGACAAGGGCCGACATCAGCCTTCCGCCCACGGGGGACGTGTTTTATGAGGGTGCGAGCATTCTGTATCTCAAGCCGGGCATCCTGGACCACGATCACGTGCAGCAGGTCGAACAAAAGTTGAAAGGCATGAACCGCACCAACACCAAGAAGATTCTTCTGGATCTGCGTGATGTCAGCGCCGGCGACACTGCCGAAGCACTTCGCCTGTCGAACTTCTTTATCAAATCCGGAACGCTGGCAATGTTGGAAGGCCAGAAGACAGGCAAGCAGACCTTTACCGCCGATCCTGGTAAGTCTATTGACGCAACCGGTCCCATGGTGACTCTGGTGAACCATGGAACAGCGGGGCCGGCGGAACTGGTCGCAGGAGCGCTGCTCGATTCCAAGCGCAGCGAGTTGGTCGGCGAGAAGACCTTTGGCTCCGGTTCGCAGCAGCGCACGTTTGAGTTGCCGGACGGTGCGGCGCTGATGCTCTCCGTCGCGAAGTTCGAAACACCCAGCGGGAAGAAGTTTCAGGATGAGGGATTGACTCCGCCCGTCGCCGTCGCTTCAAGCCAGGAGATCGCCGCAGCCGAGGATGACGAAGACGAGGACGGTGACAGCACGGCCACTAGCACCGCCACTGTAAACTCGTCCAAGCCCGCGGTGCCTGCGGCAAAGACTGGCGCGACCGTGGATGAGCAACTCAATAAGGGACTTGAACTGCTGAAGGCGAAGACGGCTTAAAGGACGACTCCAGGCCCTCTCCAACTTCGTCCGAGGTCTGGGTGTGACTTGCCACAGAGTCTCGCACGGCCTGACGTGCTACCGTTGAAGTGCTGTGCCGACACTGTTCACGCGCGACGAAGAAACGGCGAAAGAGCCCGTTCATCGGAGCACGCTTCAGCGACGTGCCTCAGGCCTTCGAGCATGGTGGCGAGGCCGGTTCTCTACGCGCGCCCGGGCCAAGCGCACCATCTTCTATCTTCTGCTCGGCGCGGGTGCTGTATTCGGCTGCCTGTTCGGGCTGGTGCTGGTCAACACGGCTGACATGCCGCAGATGGAGGAGCTGGAACACTTCCGCCCTTCCACAAAAACCGAGCTTCTGGATGTACATGGGCGGCCGTTTGGCTCGTTCGCTCTGGAGCGTCGCGTTGTAGCACCGTATGAGGAGTTTCCCAGGGTTCTCCACGATGCCATTCTGTCCATTGAGGACAAGAGCTTCGAGCAGAACGCGGGCATCAATCCCTTCCGTGTTGCAGGCGCGGCGTATGTAGACCTTCGCTCGAAGGGAAAGCGCCAGGGTGCATCCACGCTGACTATGCAACTGGCGCGCAATCTGTTCCTTTCCGCCGACCAGACGGTCACGCGCAAGCTGCAGGAAATCCTGCTTTCTGTTCAGATTGAGCGGCATTTCACGAAGAAGCAGATCTTTACGCTGTACGCCAACCAGATCTACCTTGGGAGCGGCATCTACGGCTTTGAGGCTGGGTCCGAATACTACTTCTCCAAGCACGCGCACGAACTCACACTGCCAGAGGCGGCGCTGCTGGCGGCGTTGCCGAAGGGACCCACATCGTACTCGCCGGTGCGCCATCCGGACCGCGCGTTGAAGCGTCGCAACCTTGTGCTGAGTGAGATGGCGAACGACGGCTATATCACGCACACGCAATACCTGGAGGCGCGACAGGCACCGTTGGTCCTCAAGATTGAGCAAACACCGAACACCGTCGCTCCGTATTTTGTGGAAGAAGTACGCCGCCAGCTGGAGCAGGAGTACGGTGCGGATGCCGTCCACGGTGCAGGCTTGAAAATTTACACCACCATGGACCTTGACCTGCAGCTGACCGCAACCAAGGCCGTTCTGGACGGCACCGCGTCCTATGAACGGCGGCACGGGTGGAAAGCCAAGCTGATCAACGTGGCCGACGCGGGAGCAGACCTGGAGACGTACAAGCACCCTGACTGGAACGATGCGATTCAAACGGGCGCGTACTTGCACGCGCTGGTGATCGAGGCCAAGGCGCAACGGGTCATTGTTCGTGTCGGGCGTCGCTATGCGGAACTTCGGCCCGCGGATTGGGCATGGACGCAAGTTTACAGCGGTGCCAGCCTGTTGCGTTCGGGTGACATCGTCTACGTGCGGATTGAAGATGCGGCATCCGGCTCTGCAACGATGCACGCCAGCTTGCAGCAGGATAGCGGCGCGCAGGCGTCCATGATGGCTGTCGACAACTCGAACGGTGAGGTTCTGGCGATGGTGGGCGGACGCGACTACGACCTGTCCCAGTTCAATCGTGCAACGCAGGCCGAGCGGCAGGTGGGTTCGTCCTTCAAGCCGTACGTGTACACGGCGGCGGTGGAGCAGCTGCACTCCAAGCCCACGGATACCATCGTTGACGGCCCCACCAGCTTCTACACGCCAAACGGTCCATACACGCCGCACAACTACGAAGCCAACTATCGCGGCACCATGACGCTACTAAACGCCTTTGCTGAATCGCGCAATATTCCGGCGCTGAAGCTGGCGAACCAGGTAGGCATCCGCAAGGTGATCGAAGTAGCCCACCGCTTCGGTGTGACAGCAAACATCCCCGCCTTCCTGCCCGTTGCCATTGGGTCAGCTGGCATCAGTCTGCAGGAGCAGGTCGGTGCATACTCGGTGTTCCCGAATGATGGCATCCTGATCAAACCGCATGTGATCCGCCGCGTGGTGCAGGCGGATGGTTTGCCGCTGAAGCAGGTCGCTCCGCAGGTGAAGCAGGTGATCGAGGTCGAAACCGCGCGCACCATGATGAAACTGTTAGAAGCGGTTCCACAGTTTGGCACGGCGGCACAGGCGGGAGCGGTGCTGAAGCATCCGCTGGGCGGCAAAACCGGTACCACGAATAGCTACACTGATGCGTGGTTCATCGGCTTCTCGCCCTCGATTACGTGTGGCACGTGGATTGGCTTCGATGATCGCAAGTCGCTGGGCGATAAAGAGACCGGCGCGAAAGCCGCGCTGCCCATGTGGATCGATTTTATGAAGGTGGCCATCGCACGCACGCCCGTCGAAAGCTTCCCGCGCGACAACGCCCCCAAGAAGACCTTCGATGTGACTGTGGATGCCGCACCCGCTCCGGCCAAGAAACCTGCGGATGCTGACGATGATGCGGATGATGATGGTGTCCCTGCCGTGAAGGCGCCTGCCCCTATTTCGCAGCCTGCGTCCCCGCCTGATTCAGACGCCATGCCGGACGATGCTGCAGCAACCGGGACACCACGCGCGGCAGCACCTGTTTCACCCGCGCCAAGAGGTTATGTGAACTCACCCGTCGGACCATACCGCCCCTACACGGGGCCACGCGATCCGGTCCCCGCCAGAACCGCTCCACCTGCCGCACCCCCGCGCTGACTCTACAAGCCAGCTACCGATCCTCTGAGTGTGCACGCACGGTTTATGGTGGTACGGCGTTTCTCAGGATGAACCTGCACCACTCCCAAACCACATTCATCTAAAAAGCCGTGAGCAAAGCCAGCGAAAACTTTGGTCTGAACTGGATACAGACGAGTACCCACCATACAGAAACGGTGGTGCTGATTCATGCTGTAGGACATGATCTGACCTATTGGGATCGTCAGATCGAAGCTCTGGCAGGCGTCTACAACGTGGTGGCGTTTGATCTGCCCGGCCATGGCCGGTCCGCGGCAAGCGCGTCAGGCTGGTCGTTTGACTATGCGGCCAGCGTCGTCGCTAAACTAGTCACCACAGTGAGTGCGTCTCCTGTCCATCTGGTCGGCATCTCGTTCGGGGGAATGATCGCTCAAGTCACTGCTTTGACGACCCCTGAGATGATTCGAAGCTTGACACTCATCGGCACTGCTCCGAGCTTCCCTGAAGAGGTACGTCAAGGCATGCGGGCGCGTGCGGAGTTGGTTAGAACCGAAGGAATGACTGCTGTTGTCGAATCCAGCCTGCAACGATGGTTCATGCAAAAAACGCGGGAGCACCGGCCCGACATCACGGATCGCCTAACCAAAACCCTGCTCGGGGACGATGCTTCCACGCATGCGGCCATATGGGACATCATTTCAGGTCTCGATCTCGATAATAGGCTTGCTGAAATCACGTGCCCGACCCTTGTGTTGGTCGGTGAGCACGATCCGAGTACACCTCCGGCCGTGGCCAGCCGCCTTGCGGGTGCAATCCGAGGAAGTGCTCTCGTTGTAGTTCCAGAAGCCTCACACATCGTGACTGTTGAAGCACCGGAAGCGGTAAATACGGCATTACTCAAATTTCTTGCCGGTTTTGCTCATTCAAGACAATGAAGCGGCTTCCCACAAGTTCGTTGTTTGGAGTGCTTGGTCCCATTCTTCTTTTCACTCTTTGGTTGGCAGGAAGATTTTTACCGGCGCAATTCGATGGTCTTCTGAGACCGTATGGCCTGTTTGTCTGGCTTGCAGTCCTTGCAGCTTCGATAATTTTGCCTATCGTTGCGGCGGTTCGGACTTCGAAATGGTGGTTTTTAGTCAGTGGAATTTGCCTCGTCGTAGCGCTATGGTTTTTCAAGGCGCTGATGGCTTAGGTGACGTCTGTAGGTATGACGTCCTTATCCATTTGTGCATCTCGTCAGTCCTCATAAGTCGCACAGTCGAAAGTCATTACAGCGCATAGATCAGATCGGGGCGTCGTTCGGCTTCGGCTATCAGCCGGTCATCGGTCAAGCAGGATTTGCGAGATGCTTCGGAGATGGAACCAGCGTTCCGCGCGGGCTACATCCATCCCGATTTGTTGTTTCAGGGCTTCGGGTGACGGCCACTTGCGCTCTTCGCGAAGGCGCTTGAGGAAGGTGAGGCGCAGGGGTGTGGTTTCGTTGACAGGGATGGGATGGAAGCGCAGGAGGTAGGTTTCGACGGCAAAGGAGTCTTCGCCAAAGGTCGGGCGATTGCCGATGTTGGTGACACCTTCGAAAGTTTCCGCCGCTGCGCCTTCGCCGATACGCAACTCTGTCACGTAGACGCCGTTCGCAGGCAGCAGATCGTCGTACGGCGCAAGGTTGATGGTGGGGACGGCGTATTGCGTGCCGTAACCCCGGCCATGCGCGGGTGTGCTGTCCACGCTGAAGAGCCGCCCTAGCAGGCGGCGTGCGGCGCTGACGTTGCCCTGCGCGATGAGGGTGCGGATGCGGCTGGACGAGACGGTTTCCCGGCCAATGCGGAAGGGCGAGAAGATGCGAGTCGCAAAGCCGCACCGCTGGCCAAGTTCGGCAAGACTGCGCATGTCCGCTGCTGCGCCATTGCCGAAGCGGAAGTCTTCGCCTTCATGCACCTCCAGTGCGTGCAGGGCGTCACGCAGGACGGTGCCGCAGAAGTTCTCCGGAGAGGTGCGTGAAAAGTCGAGTGTGAACGGCAGTAGAAGGACGGCATCAAGTTTTGTTTCCTGCAGCAATTCAAGTTTTCGCGGCAACGGTGTGATCAGGCGGAGGGTGTGGCCAGGCCGCAGGACGCGGGCGGGGTGCGGATCCAGCGTGACCAGGACGGCGCGCGCGTTGCGGTCACGGGCACGTGCCACAACTTCACTGATAACACTCTGATGGCCGCAATGCACCCCGTCGAAGTTGCCGATGGTAACGATGCTTGGACCAAACTCCGAAGGAACCTCTCCCAGGCTGCGAAAGACTTTCATCCCTCGGCTCCGCAGAGCGAATCAGGCCGGTGTGCAATGTCGAAGTCGAGCCGCAGACCGTCGTATGCCATGTGGATGCCCGGCGGCAGGCTCTCTTCTGTGGCGCCATGGTCCAGTTCATGCGCTATATGTGTGAAGAAGGTTTGCTTTGCGCCGATGCGCCTGGCCAGTGCAATGGAATGGTCCACATGCGAGTGGCTGGGGTGCTTCTCGCGCCGGAGCGCATCAAGGATGACGATGTCCAGGCCGAGCAGCCGGTCAAAACTGGTTTCGGGGATATCACTCAGGTCAGTCAGGTAAGCGGCCCTGCCGAAGCGGTAGCCCGCAACACGATGCCTGCCATGGATGATTGGAATACGTTCGAAGCACGCCCCAAAAAGAGAGACCGACGTGCCCGGTTCTGTGCTTAAGCGATGCATTTCGACCCGGGCGCTGGTGGGATAGCGCTCCTGCTTGTTGAAGGTGTATTCGAAAATACGCTCGATGGTCGTGGCTGTGGAATCATCCGCGTACAGCGGCAGATTGCGAGGCTTGCCGAAGGTAAGCGGACGCAGGTCGTCAAAACCAAGCACGTGGTCTGCGTGACCGTGGGTGTACAGCACGGCGTCCACGCTGCTGATCCCGAATCGCAAGGCCTGCATACGGAAATCCTGGCCGGTGTCGATGAGGACGAGTTTGCCGCCATAACGTACGGCAATGGATGAGCGCATCCGCTTGTTACGCGGGTTCGTAGAGCAGCATACGGAACAATCGCACCCAAGCGTGGGAACGCCCATGGACGTACCCGTGCCAAGAAAGATCAATTCCGCCGGAAGCGAAGTTGAGGTCTGCGTTCTGAACTCGCTAGCGGACAATCCGTGGACCGGCTCCGGTAAAGCTGCTGGCGGGGCTTGCTCCAAACTTTGGCGCCTGTCCAGTCGCGCCCGGCGAAGGTGCCGTCTGCTTGGCCGCGGCCTGGCGTGCAAGCAATTGCGTGATCTCCAAAAAGCCCATCCGCAGTTCGAAGAGGGCTGATGCCAGCAGGGTCGTCTCTTCCGGAGATAGATTGCCGCTTGTCTTTTCCCCGATCACCGTGAGCATCTCGATGCTCTGCTTGGCACCGATGAGATCCACACGTGCAGGCTGGCCCTGCTGCGTACCCGCGCCAAGCTGAATCATGGCTGACATATACACGGACTGGACCAGGCGCTTGAAATCCATAGGCGGCAGGTGTTCCGCGCCTAGGTTCTGCGACCGCATGACCGTGTCAAGCCGCTCGGACGTCACTTCGTACGCGGCGCGGACCTGCTCGATCTCTTCGGGCGTGGGCGGCGGCGGCAGCTCGCGCTGCGCATCCGCAAGGTCCTCATTCTCGGACAGATCGCCGACCACTTCAGCGGGTTCGTTGGCTGCCTCAGGCACCGGCGTCACCAGGTGTGCGCTGTTGGTGACTGGAACCGGACCGCTGGCCGGCATCGTCTCCGCCGCGGGTGCTACAGCTGCGGCAGGCTCCGGCACCGGGATCTCAGGTGCCGACGCAGTGGGATCGCCTTCCGTCTGGAAACGCCGACGGCGGTCGTTGATGACAAAGGGTTTGTCTTGCTCGGGCATGTCTTGCTCTCGTCTTCCGAAGTTGGTCAGCACTTAAGATGCGGTGAAAATGGTGCGCGGTTCTGCATGGCCACCGGTATAGGTCAGCGGCAGTCCGCGTTCAAGGGCTTCCCGGCGCACATAGCCAAGGGCAAGCCGCTTGCCGTCGATCTCTTCAGAGGCAATACTGGTCAGCTCTCCAACCGCCTTGCCCTCGGCTTCGAGCGGCGTGCCCGGATCCGGTATGTTCCCGTGCAACACGAAGCCGCTGAAGGTGCGGTGGACGTTGCCACGGGAGCGAATGCGTTCGACGATCTCCTGGCCCAGGTAGCAGCCCTTGTTGAAGTGGAGCGCGCGGGTCTGATTCGTTTCCTGTGGCAGGTCGCGATCGCGGATGTCCGCGCCGAAACGGGGTGTGACCTCCAGGATGCGCAGCAATTCAAAACTGGCCGGGCTGCAGGGTGTCACGCCACTCGCCAGCAGCGCTTCTGTGATCGCCGGAGGATCAGCCCAGATCTCAAAGCGGGGAACCAGTGGACTATACGAGCGAAGCAGTGAGTAACTCTGCCCATCCAAGCTGCCGGTTTGCCGCTTGAGGCCTGCTACGGCGTGGGGTTCGATGCCGATCCTTCTCAGGTGCGTTTCTGCGTCAGGACCGGCAAGTATTACGCCGTATGTTTCACCTGACATGTCGCGCAGCTCCACATCATCCATGATGATGAAGCGGTCCAGCAGCGCCACGAGCGATGCAACCTGCGCAGCTGAGGTTTGCAGCAGCAGGCGGTCCGCTTCCGCCCAGACGGTGCAGTCGCCCTGGATGCGGCCTTGCGCGTTCAGCAGGAAGCAGTAGGCACCGTCTCCGGGCGTCAACGCCTGCACGGAGTTCGTGACCATGCCGTTCAGCCAGCGCACCCGGTCGCTGCCGGTTACCTCGACCCACCCGCTGTCTCCTACCGACGCCGCCAACGGCAGCAGCCCGGCGGACGTTCGCAATGCGGCCAGTTGGAACGCGGAATTGCTGTCGATTGCAGGAGATCTCACAGTCAAACACCTTGCGGGGCACGCAACGCGGTGTGCTGCCCGTACACTTACCAGTATAGTTCCGCGCGTGCGCGGCACTTGTTTTGGCCCGCCGCCCGTCCCACCTATTGGAGCTTCCACCGCCTTGATCCGCCTCTCCCGTCTCGCGCTGCCGTTTGCCTGTTTCGTTGTACCCGTGCTGCTGTCACAAACGGTGGCACCGCCACCCGCCGCGCCGGTCAATCCACCGCCTGCCGCCGCAGCCCAAAGCAAGCCCATGGCGTCGCCCGGCAGCGACACACACATGACAAAGGACCAGGCGGCGGCGCTGTTCAAGTCCGTCGATGACATCCTCGCCTTTGTCAGCAAGGACACGCACCTGCCTGCCACGCGCCCGGTAAAGCGCAGGCTGCTGACGCGGGACGAGGTGAAGCGCGAACTGGCGAAGAAGATGAACGACGACGAGGGAACCAAGCGGCTGGAGCGGTCGGAGCTGGTGCTGAAGAAATTTGGCCTGCTGGACCGCGACTTTCAATTGCGTCCATTCCTGCTAAACCTGCTGACCGAGCAGGTGGCCGCCTACTACGAGCCGAAGACGCGCACGGTCAATCTGATGGATTGGGTCAGCCCGGACGAGCAGAAACCTGTGCTGGCGCATGAGCTCACCCATGCCGTGCAGGACGACCACGTGCACCTGGAGAAATGGGGCGATCCGCAACCTGCCAACATCAGCAAGACAGTCGCCGATGACAACCGGCACATCTCGCTGGACGAGGCCTCCACGTCACGCGAAGCCGTGACGGAAGGCCAGGCGATGGTCGCCTTTGTGGATTACGAAATAAAGGATACCGGCAGAACGCTTGCCACAGCACCGGAACTGGGTGATCGCGTGCGGAGCTTGTCTACGGACATGTCCGGCTCACCCGTTCTTGCGCGTGCCCCGCTCCTGCTGCAGCAATCACTTTTATTCCCGTACAGCGCTGGCCTTGGGTTTGAGCAGGCTTTGCTAATCGAGCGCGGTGTAGATGCGGCGTTCGCCGGTGCCCTGGACCGGCCTCCGTCATCGTCGCACGAGGTGATGCACCCGGAAGATTACATCGCGCACAGACCGGTACCGGTGCTTACCATGCCCGATATCCACCCCTTGCTGGACAAGGACTGGGAACCATACGACGTGGGCGTGATGGGGGAGCTTGACGTTCGTATTCTTGCGGAACTCTTCGGGGGCCAAAGCATCGCAGGTCCGCTGGCCGTGGCGTGGGACGGCGGCATCTATTATGCGGCACAGCGCCGTGCGGCGACGCCCGAGCAGAAGGTACTGCCGGGTTCGATCGGGATACTGTACTTCTCGCAATGGAAGAACCGTGATTCCGCGCGCAGCTTTCTGAAGGTGTATGCAGGGGAGCTACAGCGTAAATACGATTCGCTGAAACGGGTCGAACTGCCAAATGGCGACGACGACCATCAGTTGTATACCACGGCAGAAGGTGATGTGTGGCTCTCGCTTGAAGACAAAGCTGTGTTTGTCTCCGAGGGATACGATCGTGCGATCGCAAAGCAATTGGACACGCTCTACCGTGACGCGCAGGGCCATGGTCCGCTGATGACGGCGGGTGTTATGCAGGCGCATGGAGAATTGGCACTGGGCCTGTCGAGGATGCTGCCGGATTTGATGCCCAGAGGCGCCGTGCTGACGCTTCAACAAGCACCCGGTGATCACTTAACAAGCGGTACACGCAGTGAGTCACATCAATCGATTCGATAGGCTGATCGGAGCCATGCTGCTGGCAACGAGCCCCGTGTACCGAAACGCGTATGCACGCATCGGCACGCCATTGCGCAGGAAGACAGGAGCTTGCACCGGCACGAACTGGCTGTCGTGTATCAACTGCTGCAAGGCACCGTTTTGCGCGAACGGCTGGTCGGCGGCTGTTTCCACAAGAACGGTGCCGATGCGGTAGTCGTGACACAGTGCGGGTAGCGTCGTTCCTTCCTGGAGCAGGGCATCACCGCGTATGGCGTACAGTTCGCGGCTGTGGTCATACTCGCGGAAGAGCGCGATGAACATCTGCTTGTCGCGGCCGAACAGGAGAACGTTGCCGGGGGTTCCATGGGCAAAAAGGCCAGCGACGGTGGGCCGCTCAACGGAGAAGTCTCCGTAGGTCTGTTGGAAGGCGGCATGAGTCTGAAACGGTGCAGGGAAGAGAAGCAGCGCAGCGGATATCCGGGCAATCTTTGGCGTTAACGTACTCTGCACGAACGACAGACTTGCGGCAGCGAGAACGATCCATGCGGGCCACCAGAAGGTGGCGTGTCGCGCCACGCGGTTGTCGTAGTAACTGAAGGTGAGGTAACCCATGACAAACCATCCGATCCAGAGTGCGTGCCTGTGCAGAAACGATGTGCGCACGATCGCCAGGACCAGCGCCGCCAATGTAAGCGGAACTATGACCGGGTTGAGCAGAGTGAACGACAGACGAGGATAGAAGGTCCACGCGGCAAGCGACCATCGCGGAATCTCCTGGTAGCCGCCCATGATGAGCTTTGTATTGCTACCTACCGACTGCGCAAGATTGGCGTGGCCGAACTTAAGCGTGTACAGCGCCAGCGGAATGCAAAGAGTCCCTGCGCAGACAATACAGAGCCAGACGGCCTTGTTCTTTACCTGCCTGCCGTGATTGAGCAGGAAGTCGAACAGGAGGGCTGGGTAGAGGAACCATGCGGGTTGCTTGCTGTAAATGACCGCGGCGCATGCGACCGCACAAACCACGCCACGCCGAGGATCACCCGGCGTGCCCATGCGTTCAACAAAATGCTGGTAGGCGAGAATCGCCAGCATCATGAAGGCGAGCGTTGGCAGTTCCAGCATGATCTCGTTGAATGAGCGCGAGATGCCGGGCACCGTCACGGCTGAGACCACGGCGGCAAACGATAGGAGCGGCGAAACGTGCTTGCGCAGGATTGCATACAGGGCCAAGGCGAACACCGCGCCAAAGCACAGCATGCTGATGCGCATGGTGACGACGTGCGCACCGCCAAGAAGGTCGAACAGACCAAATACAGCGGGTGTAAGCGGCGGCCAGAAGACGAAGCCCAGCGCGGGATACTGCTTGTAATACGCCAGGGCAAACCGGGGCAGGTGTGCAATGGGGTGGCTGACCATCAGGTCGCGAAAAAAGTAGCCGTCCAGGATGTGGTGCGCGGAGTCGAGGCCATCGATCTCGGGCGAGGTCAGGCTCGGCAGTGACACCAGGACAACGACGCCAAGCAGCAGGATGCGGAAGAGCAGGTCCGGTTGCAGTAGGCGGTCGCGTGTCCGCATCGCTAGCGTGTTCCCGGCGGTTGTATCAGAGCGTGTATGGTTCTGCGTGGAGGCAAGTTATGCTCAGAGTAGGTCACGGCTTGCCGGCGTGCAAGCGAGATCGCGGAAGGGTAAAGAGTGGAGCAGGCAGAAATCGGAATCATCGGCGGCAGTGGTCTGTATACCATGCCGGGGCTGACGGACACCTCTGAGATCAGAGTAGAGACGCCGTTTGGCGATCCCTCGGAGAGCATCGTGATGGGTACGCTGGAAGGCCGCAAGGTCGCGTTTCTCGCGCGGCATGGGCGCGGACACCGCATCCTGCCCAGCGAACTGAACTTCCGCGCCAATATCTACGCCATGAAATCGCTGGGCGTGAGCTTTATCCTGTCCATCAGCGCCGTCGGATCACTCAAAGCCGAACATAAGCCGACCGACTTCGTCATCCCCGACCAGTTTATCGACCGCACCTTCGCGCGCAATGCCACCTTTTTCGGCGACGGCATCGTCGGCCATGTGGCATTTGGCGACCCCATCTGCGCAGTCGCAGCAAAGGCTTTCGAGCAAGGCTGCAAAGAGGCGGGTGTCGTCGGGAAGCTGGGCGGCACGTACGTCTGCATGGAAGGTCCGCAGTTCTCCACCCGCGCGGAGTCGAACCTGTACAGGAGCTGGGGCGCGGACGTGATCGGCATGACCAACCTGCAGGAGGCCAAGCTGGCCCGCGAAGCGGAGATCAGCTACGCCACGCTGGCCATGGTCACTGACTACGACTGCTGGTACGAAGGGCATGACGACGTGACCGTGGAACAGGTGCTGAAGGTGATCCACGAGAACACCACGAACGCGCAAGAAGTGCTACGTGGCGCGGTGAGGGCGCTCCCGAAGGACAACAGCGGCACACCTGTGGCCAATGCGCTACAGCTCGCCATCATGACAGACAAGAAGCTGATTCCTGCGGAGACGCGTGAGAAGCTGGCGATTCTGCTTGACAAATACTATTGATGGCCCCACGAACGGAAACAACCAAACTC
Organism: uncultured Terriglobus sp.; assembly: GCA_964251045.1. Lineage (GTDB taxonomy): Bacteria > Acidobacteriota > Terriglobia > Terriglobales > Acidobacteriaceae > Terriglobus. Next base: position 91,428 of record CAXUHI010000002.1, read on the forward strand.
GAAGATCTTTGGGGAACGCTGTTATTTTCTAGCGAGTCGCTCGGCGAGCTTATCAAGCGATTGAAGCAGCATCATTTTGAGTTTTCCGGAATCGATGTAGATCGAGGAGATGGTCGCCACGCGCAAGATCTAACATTGGAAGCCGCAGAGGCGCTTGACAACGGGTGGTGGAGAAGTTGTAGCCAAATTTCGATTGATTTTAAGCTGCAGCGAGTGCAAGGAGTAGCGGATATTACACTCACGTTGCCGCCGCAGCGGGTACTGCAGGATAAAATTTCTATTTACCTGAGGTCAGTACTTAGCGGCAGAGAAGAAGTACGGGACTTCCTCCTTAGTCACTCTGCCGGTTATCCAACATTCCTTACTAGCAAGCCTTTTTGGCTATTGGTTTCCCTGTGTCCAAATTTACGCTTTCTTCCGTTTCTTCGTGGTCACCAGGCTGTAACGTATGTTTTGTATGTGCTTTGTTGCGTCTCTCTGTACATGTACTTCGATGGGTCCCGGCGGGTCTTCCCACGTGTCCGCTTTGCGCTGGGGACTGCCGAAGCGCCAAGTGAACGCAAAAGCAAAAGAACAAACCAGCTTTTAGGTGCGATCTGGGAAATATGTAAGCTCATATTAGCCGCGGTGTTTGGCGCGATGGCGCAAGCTTGGCTTGGAAAGCACAAATAAATGGGTGGAAAGTTGAATTCGGCAATTCTAGTCGTGGGTTCCGTTGCATTTGATACGTTAACAACTCCGTCCGGCAAGCGCGAAAAGGTACTTGGTGGTGCTGCGACTCACTTTTCACTTGCGGCATCATTCTTCACGGATGTGCGCGTGGTTGGTGTCGTCGGTAACGACTTCACTGCCGAACACGAAGCAGTAATGACGAGCAAGGGCGTTGACACATCCGGCATCGAGCACGCCGATGGCCTGTCCTTTCACTGGACCGGCAGCTACGAAGGCGCTATGTCCGAGGCGAAGACGCTGGGGACGGACCTGAACGTCTTTGGCAGCTTCGATCCGAAGATACCGGAGAGTTACAAGGACTCCGAGTATCTCTTCCTCGCGAACATCGACCCGATGTTGCAGTTGCGCGTGCGGCAGCAGACGCCCGGTGTGAAGATGGTCGCGGGCGACACCATGAACTACTGGATTAACGATCATCGTGCGAACCTCCTGAAGGTGCTGCGCGAAGAAGACATCCTCATCATCAATGACGGTGAAGCGCGCCTGCTCAGTGGCGAACATAACCTTGTCACGGCGGCGAAGAACGTCATGAGCATGGGACCCAAATCATTGGTCATCAAACACGGCGAGTTCGGCGTGACAGCATTTTTCAGTGAGCGCTCCTTCGCGAACAAGAGCGGACGCACAACGCCGTTCCGCGCACCGGCGCTGCCGCTGGAGACCGTCGTCGATCCAACCGGCGCAGGCGATTCGTTCGCGGGTGGCTTCTATGGCTACATTGCATCGCAGCCGGAGCTGACGCCGAAAGTCTTCCGCACGGCGCTGTTCTATGGCGCCGTAATGGGATCGTTTGCCGTGGAGCGCTTCGGTACGGAGCGGCTGCAAGGAACGACGCGCGAGGAGATTGACGCACGGTTCCAGCTCTTCCGCGAAATTTCGCACCTGGATTTCCATGCCGCGTAGGATCACGCCCGGCCAGTCGCTGCGCTCCGCGAGGACGCCCATGCGCCGCACAGTTCCAAACGAGCCGCGTGACCTGAACGGCGTGTATCCCGCCACGCGTGAGGAACTGCGCCCCATTGCGCTGGCGGCGGTCATCCTAGGATTTCTGGCGCTGGCGATCTGCGCGTCACGCGGGTGGCTGCTGCTGTATGGAGACGCCGTAGCGCACCTGGGCATCGCACGCCGCATCCTGGACGCGCGGTACCCCGGTCTGGCGCAGTTGGGTGGCGTGTGGCTGCCGCTGCCGCATATCCTGATGTTGCCGTTTGTGCAGAAGCTGGACTGGTGGCAGAACGGCCTGGCGGGTGCATTTCCTTCGTTGCTGGCCTACGTGTTCGGTGTGACGGGCTGCTATGCGCTCGCGCGCAAGCTGGTACCGTTGTCGTGGGCCTTTGCCGCGACAGCGTTCTTCGCGCTCAACCCGAACCTGCTGTATCTCTCGACCACGGCCATGACGGAGCCGCTCTTTCTGGCACTGCTGCTGTGGTCCACTGTCGTCGCGTATGAGGCGGTCGAGGCTTTAAACGCGAGGAAGCGAGTCACCGCAGGCACGCGCATGATTGCCAGCGGCCTGCTGACCATGGCCATGGTCTTCACGCGCTACGACGGGTGGGTCGTCGGGGCGGTCATCTGGTTGATCCTGGCCCTTGTATGGTGGCGCTCGCCAACAGAGACAAGGCAGGGAACACGCACCGCCTTCCTCGTCATGACGGCGATCACGGTGGCCGGGCCGCTGTTGTGGTTTGCCTACAACGCGAGGTACGAAGGCGATTGGCTCGACTTCATGCGCGGTCCGTATTCTGCCAAGGCGATTGAACTGAAGACAACGCCGCCTGGGTCTCTCCCACGCCGTGGGATGTACAACCCAGGATGGGCCTTCCTGTACTTCACCCGCGCCGCGCAGGTGGATGCGGTGGCGTATGAGTTTGGCTTCGGCGTGCTGGCGGCGGCGCTGGCGGGGTCGTGGCTGCTATGGAAGCAGAAGCTGTCGCGCGTCGTTCTGCTGCTGTGGTTGCCGCTGCCGTTCTATGTGTACTCAGTCTGCTGGGGACACGTGCCGATCTTTGTGCCGCAGCTCTATCCCGGCTCGTATTACAACGCCCGCTACGGCATGGAACTGCTGCCCGCGTTCGCCATCGGGACCGCGGTTCTGTGCGCCGCCGTCGAACGCTGGCTCCGCGCGAGGAAGCCGAAACAGGCCGACGCGTTCTTTTTTGCGTCCCTGGTCTGCATTGTCGTGAATGTCTTTGCGATGATGGGCACGTTTGGCGTGATGCTTAACAAAGCGCTCGGCGCGAATGAGATTACGGGCGACCCGCGGGTACCCAAGTGGCTCTCCGCGCCGCCGCTGGTGTATGACGAAGCTGTCGTGAACTCACGCACACGCATTCCGTTTGAGGTGGAGTTGTCGAAAGAGATTCTCCGGCTGTATGGCGGCGGCACGATCATGTTCGATACCAACGATCACATCGGCGCGATCCAGGATGCGGGCCTGCAGCTGAAGACGCTGATCAGCCCCATGGACTCACAGACTTTCAAGCGCGCCAGCCTGCAACCGGCGAAATACGCCAGCCTGGTCGTCGCTTTGGCAGGTGACCCGGTGTCGAAGGCTGTGGCGGCGCATCCGGAGGGTTTAAAGGAGATCGAAGTGATGTGCCACACGGGGCAGCCCTGCGCGACGCTGTATAGCAGCGAGATGATGGCGGGAGGTGCCACGCAATGATTCCGTTCGTCAAGGCGCATGCCTGCGGCAACGACTTTCTGATCGTGGATGAAGAGCAGGTACAAGGGCGCCATGCAGATCTTGCGCGCCTGCTGTGTTCCCGCAATTTCAGCGTTGGGGCAGACGGCGTGGAGTTCCTCGACCGGCGCGATAAGGGCTCGTTTTTCCTGCGTCTGTTCAACGCGGATGGTTCGGAAGCGGAACTCTCCGGCAATGGCACGCGCTGTGTTGCGGCATGGCTTGCGTACAGCGAAGGCCTGCGCGATGTGGTGCTGCAGACGCATGGAGGACCGCGCGCCTGCCGCGTGGTGGATTGCGGGGACGAACACTTCCTCATCGAAACCGGGATGGGCGTGCCGCGCGTGCAGCCGCAGGTGGTGCACGTGGAGGGCATTGGCCCTGTTAACGGTGCTGTTGTGGACGTGGGCAATCCGCACTTTGTCCTCTTCACGGAAGATGAGGCGTTCCGCGCACACGGCTTGTCGTGGGAAGAGCTTGGAGCGCGCATCTGCACACATCCTGACTTCTCGCGAGGGACGAATGTGGAGTTCGTGCGTACGCTTGCGCCGGCCGAGATCGCCTTTCGCATTTTCGAGCGCGGTGTCGGCCCCACAGCGTCGTCGGGTACGGGTACGTGCGCATCGTCGGCAGCGGCCATCGTGCTGCGCGGGTGCGAGCGTGTGCTGACGGCCAGTTCCCTGGGCGGTCCGCAGCAGGTGCAGTGGCCTGAGGGTGAGCAGATGCTGCTGACCGGACCGGCGGAGATCATCTGCGTCGGGCAAGTCAGCATCCAGGGGATGGCATGATCAAGCCGAAACGGCTGCGCGCCGGTGCACGGATCGCCATTCTGTCCCCTGCAAGCACGCCCAAGGAGCCGCTGGTGCATCTTGGGCTGGAGCGTCTCCGTTCGCTTGGATACGAGCCGGTGCTGATGCCCTCCGCGCTGGCCACCGGCCCGCTCTACTATGCCGGAAATGCCGCCGCGCGTGCCGCCGACATTCACGCAGCCTTCTCCGATGCCACAATCGACGCGGTGCTCTGTACGCGGGGAGGATGGGGCACGGCGGAGTTGCTGCCGCTGCTGGATGCGGACCTGATCCGTGCCCATCCCAAGCCGTTTCTCGGCTTCAGCGATCCCACGACGCTGCACCTCTGGTTCGCGCAGCAGTGCGGTTTGCATACGTTTTACGCCCCCATGGTGTCGCCGGACTTCGCACGTGAGGCCGGCCTGGAGCAGGGCGTGGATGTGCGTTCATGGCGGGCTGCGCTGGAAGCTGCGGAGCCCTGGAGCGTGGGTGCGCGCGAAGGCATGCGCGTGTTACGTCAGGCCGATCCGGTCGAAGGTTTGCTGTACGGCGGATGCCTCGCTCTGCTGGTTGAATCCCTTGGAACTCCATATGCGATGCGCCTGCCGGAGGAGGACATCATCCTCTTCGTCGAGGAAGTTGGCACAAAACCCTACCAGTGGGACCGCATGATGCTGCACTTGCAGTACGCGGGCGTGCTGGAGCGAGTGCGCGGTATCGTCTTTGGCGACATGGAGCAGTGCGCGGCAGACGCGGCGGAAGCCGAACTGATCGAGCAAGCCCTTCTGCACCGGTTGAAAGACTTCACCGGTCCAGTTGCCATCGGCTTGCAGTCGGGCCACGTGAACACGCCCAATGTCACGCTGCCGCTCGGCGTGCGCGTGCGGCTGGAGTGTACCTCGCAGGCTTCTCTTTCGTTTCTTGAATCAGCAGTCTCGTGACTGCTTGAAGCGGTACAGTAGAACGCGATGCATGTGGCTGCGACACCACGGAAACACATCCACCTGATCGGAATCTGCGGCACTGCCATGGCGTCGCTGGCAGGCATGTTGCAGGCGCGCGGACACCGCATCACGGGCTCCGACGCGACGGCGTACCCGCCCATGAGCCATCAACTGCGCGCCATGGATATCGAGCCCATGCAACCGTACGGCGAGGCACACCTGCAGCCCGCGCCGGACCTCGTCGTTGTCGGCAATGCCATCTCGCGTGGCAACGTGGAATTGGAAGCGGTGCTGGACCGACGCATCCCGTTCACCAGCATGGCAGCGCTGATCCACGATGAATTTCTGCGCGGGCGCGAGCCGCTGGTCGTTGCCGGAACGCACGGCAAGACCACCACGACCAGCATCCTGGCGTGGATCTATGAAGTGGCCTCGCGAGCACGGCCTGAACTCGCACCCAGCTTCTTGATTGGCGGTGTCGCGGAGAACTTCGGCACCAGCTTCGCCGTCCGTGCAACAACCCCGTTCATCCTGGAGGGTGATGAGTACGACACCGCCTTCTTCGACAAGGGACCCAAGTTCCTCCACTACTTTCCGGACGCCGCGATCCTGACCAGCGTGGAGTTCGACCATGCCGACATCTACCCCGACCTGACCGCCGTCAAGACCGCATTCAAGCGTCTGGTCAACCTCATCCCGCGCCGTGGCCGCCTCGTGGCATATGACAGAAGCGAGCATGTGACAGAGTGCATCGCGCGCGCCTTTTGCGCGGTGGAACGGTACGGCTTTGAGGCGAATTCGTATTGGAGACTAACCAACTATCAGGCTGGCCCAAGCTCCCGCTGGACACTGCTGCGTGACGGCGAACATTTCGCCGATCTGGAACTGCCCATGGCCGGCGAACACAACGCGCTGAACGCGACCGCTGCCGCAGCGCTGGCCGCGGGGCAGGGGATGGAAGCGGCGACGGTTGCCGAAGCGCTGCGCACCTTCCGCAGCGTCAAGCGGCGGCTCGAAGTGCGCGCGGAGATCAACGGCATTACCATCATCGACGACTTCGCCCACCACCCCACCGCCATCCGCGAAACCCTGCGCGCCCTGCGCGGCTCGTACCCTGGCCGTAGATTGGTCGCCGTTCTGGAACCGCGCTCCAATACCCTGCGCCGCAATGTCTTTGAGCGTGAACTTGTCGAGAGCCTCTCCGTTGCAGACGAGGTGGTGTTGGCCGGAGTCTACCAGTCGACCGCCATTCCGGATGCCGAGCGACTGGTGCCGGAGCGGGTCATCGCCGCCCTGCGTTCGCGCGAAACATCCGCCCAGTTGCTGCCCGACGCAGATACCATCGCGGCTGTGTTGGCATCCACGCTGCGCTCCGGTGATGTCGTCGCCATTCTCTCGAACGGAGGCTTCGGCGATATCTACACGAAGCTTCCGGCGGCGCTGACGTCTCACCAGGCGGAGCCTGTGCACTGATGGGTGCCGCGCTGAAGATGGTGACGGTCTTTGTTGTCCTTGGCATCCCGGCTGGTCTGCTGCTGATCCCCTGGACGTTACTCAACGGCAATATCGACTTGCTGTATCGCGCCGGTCAGTGGATCGCCGGGGCGGGTACCCGCGCTGCCGGCATCCGCATCCAGCAGAGCGGGCGTGAACAGATCCCGGCCGGACGTGCCTGCGTCTTCATGGCCAATCATGTGTCCAATCTCGATCCGCCCGTGCTGGTGCCGCTGCTGCCCGGGTTCCCCAGCATCATGCTTAAAGCGGAGTTAATGAAGCTACCCGTGTTGGGCAGCGCCATGCGCATGGCGCGCTTCGTCCCCGTGGAGCGTGACGGGGGCCGGCACGCCGCCGTTCGCTCCGCGCGCGCCGCGGCTGAGGTGTTGCAGAGCGGACGCTCGCTCCTGGTTTTTCCGGAGGGCACGCGCTCCCGCACGGGTCGTCTGCAGCCGTTCAAAGCAGGTGTCTTCCACCTCGCACAGGCAGGTGGCGCGGTGATCATCCCCGTAGTGATTAGCGGCACCGAGACGATGCTGCGGAAGGGCAGTGTGCGTGTCTACCCAGGCGTGGCTCGTGTGCAGTTTTTACAGCCTATCGATCCTGCTGGGTATCGCAGCCGTACAGACCTGACGGATGCCGTCCGGGACGCCATGATCGGGGCTTTGCCGGAAAAGATGCGGCCTGTCGAGACCGGGGCCCCCGAGGCTGAACGCCCGTCTATTTGAGAATGGCGTTGTAGCCGTCGCCAGAGAGCCGCTGACGCATGGCATCGGCGTCTTTGCGTGTAGTAAAGGGTCCCAACTGTACGTGGATCAGGCTGTCGTTTGGATCGGATCGCGTGAACACCGTATACCCGCGGCGGCGCAGTGCGCTGAGCAGCACATTCGCATCTTCCTGATGGCTGACAGCCGACACCTGCACGTACACCGTGCCCGATGCTGCTGCCGCTGATGTGCTTGCGGAAGAGTTTGCAGAGGCAGGCGCAGTACGAACTACCGGGGCCGGAGTTTGCGCTGGTGGTGTCTCAACGACACGGACACGCGGCGGGGCTTCTGTTGCGGCGGCAGCAGCCTCCGCTGGAACTGGTGTCGTCTTTACCGGGGCTGGCTTCGGCGTGCTGACAGCCGGTGTTCCGGCCGGCCCGACATAGCTGGGAACCGCCGCGGCTTCCGGTGAACCGGGCGAAGGCTTTGATGTGGTGACGGCGACATCCTCGGTCGACGAAGAAGAATTCGTGTCGGCCACGGGGATTGTCGGCACGGACTTCCGTCCCATCGAATAGCCAAACCCGAAGAAGACGGCACACAGCAGGGCTAACGCAAAGAAGAGAGCCAGGACGACGCCGGTGTTCAGCGTTACCTCCCGCTCCGGTTCGGGGTCGGCGTGATCACGCGTGTGCCGTCCGTCATCATCCATTGCAGCACGGCGTCCCGGCAAGGATGGATCGTTTGCTGAATCTTCAAACAGCGGGCTCATGCGTAAACTCCTGGAACGTGCCGCCTAGAAGTGCAGATAGATTCCTGCCTGTGGTTCGCTGATAAACGTGGTCTTCAGGATGGTCAGGTAATTTTGGCCAAAATCCGGCGCTTTGAAGAAAACCTGCCTGAACCCAACGCGCAGACCGAGTGTGTCGCCTACAAGGTACTGCTCGCCGCCGACGCTGTAATAGTAGGCCGCGCGTGCCTGTGTCTGCAGACCCTGCCCACCATTCCGTGTTGGCTTGAACTCCATGACACCGGCACCACCGCTAATGTACGGCTTGAAGCCGAAGATGGTTCGTTCCGGTCGAGCCAGGTATCCAAATGTGTACTCATTGGCAGTGGCCTGTGTCTGGAACGGGCCGATGTAAGCCCCCGTTGTCGTGCTTTGATTGCAGCAGGTGTAACTCTCGGTGGTGCGGCCGTAGCCGTAGTTGAACTCCAGGCCCGTGTATGCGGACTTCTGACCGCGAATGGACACCAGTACACCGGCAGCCGTGCTGGCTGTTTGTGTAAAAGTGTACGGGGGGCCAAGAACGCTCTGGTTCACTGTGCCGGTCACACCCTTGGTGAAGAATGCCACCCCAGACACTCCGAGATCGAAGTGGTTCAGGAATCGGCTGGTGCGTGTCACGCCGGCCGGCGTGTCCTGGGCCTGCAACACGGAGAAAGCTGAAGAAAGCAGTAAAAGAAGATAGACACACTCACGCATGAACCGCACGAAACCTCACGCCAGACGTCACACCCGGCTAACACTCAGTGTACTGGACGCTGGACGCGCTTCACCGGGTGCATCGGTTGGCACGGCGGTAACCTCCAGTGTCATCCCTTCGGCACGGAGTACCTTCACATGCTGGCCCGGACCGACAAACGAATCATGGCTAGTGAGCCGCGCCCTCCAGAGTTCGCCGCGCCCCCGGCTCTTGCCCTCCGGGGCAAGCTCCGTGTGAGACACCGCCCCCCAG
>CAXUHI010000002.1:100524-249443 GCA_964251045.1 uncultured Terriglobus sp.
CTTCTGCACCGGTCTTGATCTTGGCCCGGCGTGCCTCCATTCCTAAAACGATCAGGGCCGCGGTGACACCACCAAAGCCGAGCCCTGCGCACGTGGCGGTGGACCAGCTCACCTGGAGCTGTGGGATCGGACCTTTCACCAGCATGCCCAATCCAGCGATGAGACAGACAATGCCGGTCCCCGCAATGACACCGTGAGCCGGATACTGAGCTTCGACCAGCAACAGGATTGCTGCGATCACGCAGAAACCGATCCCAAATCCGTTTAAGGGCAGCATGAATAACGCGTACCCGGCGAGAAGAACCAGCAAGACTCCGGCCGCACCCGGTATGACGACACCAGGGGTGTTGATTTCCAAATAGATGAGCAGAAAGCCAAGGGTCAGAACCAGAACATTCAAGTCCGGATTCATGAGTGTCAGTAAAAGCGTTTCCGGAAGACTCACATCGCCATGGTCGATATGCGCTCCGGACAGGTGCAACGTGACCCCCAGGCGCGGCAGCGAGCGGCCCGTCGCGGCTCGAAGCACCTCTGGCGGGTTTGCGGCTAACCCATCCACGATACCTTCTTGTACCGCCCCATCCGGTTTGATCCAACGTCTTCCAAAGGCAAGCTCAACATTCGCGGCACGGCTGCGCCCGTGTATCAGGGCCGCGCCGTCCAGTGCTGTACGCAGTTGTTCACTGGCGGCCGTTTGCTCCGCCGCCGTAAGTCTGCGAAGAGCTTGTGACCGCAGCGGACTCAGGAACGTATCCGGAGCAAGCAACGCGACATCAGCCTCCGCGAACAGCCGAAGCCCTTCGCCGGCGACGCGAGTATTCGCCTTCCCTGTCCACACAATGACGGGAAGATTCGAGCGCCGGATGGTATCGCACATCTGGTCAACAGCGTCGTGCAGGCCGCCGGGCGTGCTCAGGTTCACAAGCACCGCATCGTAGTGTTCTGCATTGGCGCGGGACATCTCGCGGGTGAAGATGCGAGCCTGCTCATTCTGCAAGGTGTCGTGAACGTCGATCTGCAGCACACGAGCACTCTGTGCGTTCACATGTGCGGACATACCTGTCGCAGCGCACACGAAGCACATCCAGCACAGGAAGCGCTGCAAAGGCTGCACAAGCGGCATCAGGGCAGCAGCACTCCCCTGCTGGCCAGAAGGGACTTCATGCCGAGGGCGGCGGAGTTCGCAGGTTCGACCCGAAGCGCGTTACTGACGTCATTGCGTGCGGCAGCCATATCATTGGCCGCAAGATCCAGCCTGGCTAGCGTTAGATATGCGGCTGCGCTCTGCTTCGTCCGCAGACTCAGGCCGGCTTCCCGGCGCGCCTCGTCCGCATTGCCGGACCGCTCACGTACCTGCGCAAGACCAAGATGCCCTGCCGCTGATGAAGGATCGGCAGCAATGGCGGACTGGAATTCACGCTCTGCCTCCGGCGTCAGGCCCTGGTTGAGGTAGTCCTGTCCTGCCTGTGCGTACTCGTCAGCCTGCTTGTCTGCGGGAAGCGTGGCGATGCGCGCCGCGCGCATCTGGTCTATCTGAAACGCAGCTTGCCGGAACGCGGCCTCAGAGTACGTGCGCCGTATACGCTCCTGCGGATCGAAACCCGGCGGTGCCGGTGCTGTTCCGGCGATAACTGCTTGGAGAGTGTTGGCCTCGCTGTCGTTGCGCCGCAGCTTCACCGCCTGATCGATCTCTGCCTTCGCATGGACGTTGTCACCCCTGCGGTGCATTGCGACCGCCACGTTGAAGTGGTACTCCGCATCCTGTGGATCGGCCATGGACGCATGCTGCAGCAGTGCCGTCGCGTCCTTGTGCTGCCGTGCCATCGCGACACCCTGGTTGTTGATCACCTCCGGCAACGGCAGCTTGCCGCTCACCAGCGCAAAGGCACCCTCCGCGTCGGCATAGTGCGCGCTGTTGAAGCGGGCCAGGCCGCGGTAAAAGTTTGCTTCCAGAGCATAGGGATCGTTTGCGGGCACCCTTTGAAGAATGGCAGCCGCGCTGTCGTAGTCGCCGCCCGTATACTCGTCCTTGCCAAGTGCCAGCAGTGCCGCGGCATCCGTTGGTGCAATCTGCACCGCAGTTTGCAGCCGCTTCAGACGCTCATCGTCCGTTGTGGCCGTAATGCCGCGGATGTAGCTCTCGTAAGCCTCCAGCTTTAAGCCTGCAGATGCTGCTTGGAAGGTCGCCTGCGAGACATTAAAGCGCGGGTCCATCTGCCGCGCACACAACCATGCAAGATTGTTCTGGACCTCAAGCAGCCGCGGCAACTCCGCGCTTTGTTCCAGTGGCTTGGAGAGCGTCAGGCGATTGACCTCCAGCACCAGCGCCTGCGCCGTCATGGTGCCGTCTTTTACGTTGTAGCTCCCCACAATGACGAATTGCGCATCCAGCGTCTGCGCAATCCGGATGGTGGTGGCGCGGGTAGGCCGAAAGCCCTCCGGTAAACCAAGATGATCCAACGCGTAGACGCGGTCATCCCGTGAAATGGTGAGGAAGCCTGCTGAGCGAAGGCGCTGGTTCAGCGTGTTGGCGAACGACTCGCCGATCCAGTCAAGCGCCGGCTGACCGGAGCGGTCATCGAATGGCAGAACCAGCACCACACGTCCGCCTGACGGGTCTGCTTGCGCGAGAGCCGCGCCAGGCAGGGTCGCGACAAAAAGCAGCACGGCAAGGCGAAGAACGCGAACGAGGGACATCTGATGTCGATTATAGTTTCAGCCTTACGGATGGTCCGCAGGCAGCAATGATGGAGCGTGCAACCGCACGTCATACCCGCGCGGGAACGCGAGTACTGCGGCCCATTCTCCCTTGCGGTCTTCCTGCCACACCACGGTACCACCGAGTTGCTGCGCGATCTCACGCGGCAAAAGGTCCCGATGAAAGCCGTAGAACCGCTGATCCGTCCCACGTGTGGCCTTGAAGACCGTCAAGGCACTGCCGGGCGGATCATACTTCGTGGAGAACACCAGGGCCGTGTCATAGGCGCTTGCGTTCGCTGCTGCCTTTGCAATCTCTTCTTCCGTGAAGTTCTCGATCTCCACGGTATTCATCGGCGTGCGCGTGTAGCCCAGCATCGGTTTCTGCAGGTCAGCCGCCACTGGCCACGCGGTTAAGACGGTTGCGCCCGCAAAGCGGCGCTGGAGTTCATCAATGGCGTGTTGGTGGACCACGATCATGTCGCGATACGTCAGGTTGTCCTCAGGCGCGAACGGGTAGGGCGGCGGCATCTCGCACCCGATCGCAAATCCCGCAAGGCTCAGCGCGGCAACCGCAGGCCACCACCGCGTGCGGCTCTTCCATGCTGCCACGCAAACCAGCAGTACCAATGGGTAAGCGGGCAGCAGATAGCGTGTGAGCAGCGCTCCGCCAAGTACAGAGAATGCAAGCCATTGCGCACCCACTAACACCAGCAACACGCGCAGAGCCTTCCACGGCAGAAACGGCTTGGTACCACGCGCGGGCAGCAAAAAAAGTACTACTGCCGCAAGCACCGGCAGAAACAGATTCATGTGCACGGTCAGGTGAATCAATCTGTGCCATAAGGACAGTGTGGTGCGAAGGAATGAGATGTTGGCCGTCGCGTTATATTTCAGGAACTCAGGATTGCCAAACATGAAGCCGGTGTGTGCGCGGTGATACAGGTACCAGGTGGCCAAGGGAAGAACGGGAAACGCCAGGGCCGCACACCAGGTCACGTGTGCACGTGACGCGCTTGATGCAGATGTGTTTGCGTGCAAGGAGGCCCTGCCGCCCGGCGCGGAGACTCGATGCTGCATGCGGGCCGTCAGTCGTTCGCGGTCGTGCGAGGCTCTCGTGAGGAGTAACCATCCTTCCAGCAGAAAGAGCGCAAGCGGAAGGACGATTGCCGTTTCCTTGGAGAGCACCGCAAGTGAAAACAGCAGGGCGGTGCTGATGGCCTCCGGGGTGGGCGCAGGCGATGCCCCCGTCTGCGGATCGCTCCAACGCTGTCCGGCGATGTAATACCCAATCGCCCATAAGGAAAAGGCAGCGGCAAACATGTCGGCATGGGCCAGCGTACTTTGCGCAAACCACACCGGGTAGATCGCCGTCAGCGCCATTACGGTCAGCCCTGCCGCATCGCCCAGCAGCGTGCGCACTATCCGGAAGATGGCCAACAGCGCTGCCGTCGCGACCAGGCACATGAAAAGGCGCGTGCTGGTAATGTGGAACCCGGTCAGCCTCCACCAGCCCGCGAGCAGAATGGAGGGCAGCGGCGGATGCGCGTTGCGCATGGTGCTTTGCGGAATCAGCGTACCCAGCCGATAAAAGTCCCATGCCGCCGGAATGTAGTATCCGCCTTCATCCCAGAAGTAGGGCAGGCGCAGCAGCGTAAGGTGCAGCAGGTAGACGCCAAGAAAAACCGGAGCAAAGAGGAGTGGAACAGAGAGCGGCGGGCGCCGCGCGGCTGCGTTCACATCTCTGCTCCGGCGTTGACGGCGCTTAGTTGACGGGAACGGGGCCGGATCCCGGCTGATAGCCCTGCGGCTCCAGGCGGAGTTCGCCGAAGGTGTTTTCGTACTGTGCAAGGTTCTGTCCCAGGATGTTGAACAGTGCCTTGGCCTGCTGCGGGCTCAAAAAGATGCCCTGCTTGGTAAGAAAGGTGACCTCTTCGGGGCTGTTGCTCTGCATGGTCCCGAAGACCAGTTGGAAATCCCACACGCTCATGCGGATCTGCACGCTGTTGGCGTACACGTCGTTGTAATCCTCGGACTGGGTGACGCGAAGGGTGGGCTCGGAATGTGTGTTGTCGCTCATGCTCTCTCTGCTGGTGCGGAAGTCGTGGTGCGGAAGAGGGGACTTGAACCCCTACGGATCGCTCCGCTAGATCCTAAGTCTAGTGCGTCTGCCAATTTCGCCACTTCCGCACGCTGTATCAGTCTACCGCTTTCTGGCGATCCTGCCGTCCGCTCCTATTCGCCCACGGGAGTGCTGACCTGGAGCGTGGGTGCCACGCTGCTGAAATTGCGAACATCGTCGATCACAGCTTGTCCATGTGCCTCCAGGGCCGCGGTCATCGCCTCCTGTGACACGAAATGCAGCATGCCCACAAGTTCAAACGCTGGCGCTGAGCCATCCATCGCGGACGCACCGCGCAGCAACTCCACTTGGGTGAGTCCCATCTCCGTCCAGAACGAACGCACCATCGGAATGTGCTTGGAGAGGTAGTACTCGTGATCGAAGCTTGAGTCGGCAGTCTTGGGATACAGAACAGTTAAAACGATCATGGAGGGTCCTGGCCGAACGAGAGCTCGAGTGCGCTACCGGTTGAATCATACACAAAGCGGATGAGTCGCTCTGCTTGCGGGCGCGCTGACGGCGCTTGCGCTGACGTTGCAGACAGAGAACTACTGATGGTACCAGGCATAGGTATGGTGCTGGACAGTAGCTTATCGGCTCTGAACCTGCCGCTCGGAAGTCACGCGATCGGGCCTGTGCCGAACAACCCTTCTTCGCCAACACGCTCAATCCTGGGCTGAAGTTGGAATTCGGTAGTCAGGGCAAGAGTGACACGCATCTCAGAGATCACGGCTGCGATCTTCGGCGTGGTGAACGGTTTGGTCAAGCGCCATTTGCAGGGCTGCTGTTGCAGCTTCGTTGGACGTATCGGCAGCGAAGCTCAGGGCTGCCTGCCAACAGATATACACGCGGCTGAATGGTTTAGGAATCACAAACCCGTCCCACGAAGAAAGAATCCAGGCTCGTCCAGCATGGAGGTAAAAGCAGGATGCCGGGCTGTTGGCGCGCATCGCCACCGCTGCGGCGCCCGGCTTGGCGAAGTACACCGGGCCGCGCGGACCATCGGCTGTAATGGCGACCTTGTGCCCATCCTGCCGTGCCCGCGTCAGCGCAAGCAGGCCGGCGGCCCCGCCCCGCGAACTGGACCCGCGCACCGGCACAAACCCCAGCCGCTCGACGACGTGGGCAATCAGCTCCCCATCGAATGACGCCGAGATCAGGATGCGAATGCCCAGGTTGCGGTAGCGATACGCAGCCATCAGAAGCGCGCGATGCCAGAAGACGTATATCCCTGGTTCCTCCGGAAAGCGATCGGCCGGTCGCGCTCCCGGCTCGTTCTCTTCATAAAAGCGCAAGGTACCGCACAGCAGCCGCATGACAGCCACGACAACAGGCGGAACAACCGCCAGAACGAGGCGCTGCTTGCGGGTGAAGAGCACGTTCCCATTCTAAGTTTGGTTTTGAAGCGTCGATGAATGCCTCAGCGGTGTTCCTTGTCCGCCGTCCGTCTCGGACCTATACTCAGCGCGTTCTGTGCTGAAGTGGCACACAGGGTCATCGTGTTTTCCTGCAGATGCGCAGGTCATTGAGCGTCCAAAGAGGGTATGCCGCGCAGGTTTCCAGCAGCGTGGCTGAAGAAAGGCAAGGCACGGCAAACGATGGCACTACTTGAGATGGAACAACCCGGAATCGAGACATCACTGGGGCAGGCAATCGAGAAAGAGCTGAACCCGTGGGAGGCGCAAGCCGCGCGCTTCGATTTCGCGGCAAAGAAGCTGAACCTGGAATCGGGCATCTGGAAGATTCTTCGGCAACCGTCGCGGGAGATCATCGTTCACTTCCCTGTGTTGATGGATGACGGACGCATTGAGGTCTTCACAGGCTTTCGGGTGCAGCACTCCATGGCACGTGGGCCCGCCAAAGGCGGCATCCGCTACGCTCCTGACGTGAACCTGGACGAGATACGCGCGCTGGCAAGCTGGATGACCTGGAAGTGCGCCGTGGTGAACATCCCGTTTGGAGGCGCAAAGGGCGGCGTCATCTGCGACCCGAAGGCGATGAGCCAGGGCGAGCTGGAGCGCATGACGCGCCGTTACACCGCTGAGATGGTCGATGTCTTCGGCCCGGAAAAGGACGTTCCCGCACCGGACGTGAACACCAACGAGCAGACCATGGCGTGGATTATGGACACCTATTCCATGCACGTGCGGCAAACAGTCACCAGCGTGGTCACGGGCAAGCCGGTCAACATCGGCGGATCGCGCGGACGCAGCGCCGCCACCGGCCGCGGTGTCTCCGTCGCATGCGACCAGGCACTCAACTATCTGGGCATGAAGCGATCAGCATGCCGCGTTATCATCCAAGGCTTTGGAAACGTTGGGTCGAACGCTGCTCTGCTCTCAAGCGAAAAGGGCTATACGATCGTGGGCATTGCCGAGTGGGACGGCGGTCTGTATCATCAGGCCGGGATCGATGTTCCGGCCCTAGTCGAACATCGTCGCCGAACTGGTTCGATTCGTGACTTCTCCGGCGCATCTGAGGCAAACAGCGATAAGCTGCTGACGACCGCGTGTGACGTGCTGATTCCTGCAGCGCACGAGAACGTGATCACCAGCCGCAACGCGAGTGCCGTGAAAGCTCGAATCCTGGTGGAAGGTGCCAACGGTCCCACGACTCCAGAAGCGGACACGATCCTGGAGCGCAACGGCGTCTTCGTTGTCCCCGACATCCTGGCTAACGCAGGCGGCGTTACAGCAAGCTATTTTGAATGGGTTCAGGATCGCATGGGCTTTTTCTGGACCGAAGACGAAGTCAACGAGCGGCTTGACCGCATTATGATCCAGAGCTTTATCGACGTCATTCGGTACGCCGAGTCGCACAGCGTCAACAACCGCATAGCGGCGTACATGCTGGCCATTGACCGCGTGGCGTATACCACGAAACAGCGCGGGATATACGCCTGAAACGATGCCGTCCCATGCATATCCGCACGGGACGGCGTTCCACTTACAGAGCGTTTTGCAGCGCCTCGCCCAGGTGCTTTACCTTCTCGGCTTCCGCTCCCTTGGCATGGCTGGCAAGATTTGCCGTTTCCTTGCCGATCTTCTGCATCAGGTCCTTAATTTTCTTGTCGTCCAGCTCTTCCGCCGCGAGCAGCTTCTTTAACTGGCTCAACTCGGTACTCAGCTTCTTGACGCCTTCCACTTCATGCTTCTCCAGGAAGTCTTCCCAGCCTTCGATGTTCTTGATGGCTGCCTCTGGTTTCAGTGAAGTGATGTCGCCGAGTGCCTTGATTGTCGTGTCGAACTTTGTCGTGGTTGCCATGGTGTTCGCTTGATCTCCTAGTGGTATCCCAGTGATATCGCAGGACTGTCCGTCCTACAGCCATGTCGGATGCCTGCTCCGTAGCGTCGTCGGAGTGCCAGACTGCGCGCATTGAGCCCGCGAACGATTGCAGCATGGTTCGTTGCTGCGGCACACATGGAACGGTGCTGTAACGGAACGTTGTTACAGGTTCCACCCTGGATACCGGAATGGCTGCGGCCTGCATGCTGGTATGACAGAATAGTGGCACCGCGCGGTGCGGTACCGTGAACCTTCCCAACTCCATGACGATGAGCCGCATCGCGGCTGTACCGGTGCTGATCTGGCTGTTCTCGCCCAGCTTTCCCGTGCATGGCCATCAGCAGGAGATTTTGGCCTCGGGGCTGTTCATCGCCGCGTCCATCACCGATGGCCTGGACGGCTACCTGGCACGCCGGCGCGGGCAGATTACCACGATGGGCATGCTGCTGGATCCATTGGCGGACAAGCTGCTCGTCACCGCGGGTTACATCTGCCTGGTCAGCTTTATGCCTGGTGTCGTTAAGCCATGGATTGCCGTCGTGGTCATTGGCCGCGAGTTCCTGGTCAGCGGATTGCGCTCCATTGCCGTCAATGAAGGCTTCACCATCGACGCCAGCGACATTGGCAAGCTGAAGACGGTCATCCAGATTGTCTCGGTCGTTGCCGCCATCCTGGCCCACGGCTGGGATGCATGGTGGATTGGACCGGGATGGCGCTCGGGGAGTGGCTGGGTGTTCGTGCCGGTCCATGTCGTTGCGGTCGTCGCAATCTACTGGATGACGGTGGTGTCGATCATCAGCGCCATCGACTACTTCATTGCGTTCTGGGGCAAGATCGATCATGTCAGCGCACGGAGCAGGCGCAAGCGCGCGCGCGTGATGAGTCGCAAGAAGGGCGTTGTCGCCGTGGGTCCGACGGCAGGTGGAATTTAGTAGAACGGCGGCAACATGGACCGTCACCCTGTAGAGACGCAGGCCGCTTCATCAGCGTACCTGCGCATCGCGATCAGCAAAGCTCAATGTACCGGGCCGTGCATCGCCTGCTGACGCTGCACGAAGTGGTACGGGGGCCACGGGCCCGAAAGTTGCATGCGGCAGTCCTTCAATGACTCGGTAGCAGTGGAATACTTGTTCTGATAGCGCACCACGGCTTTCTTGTCTACAAGATGAGCGATGTCGAGCAGCATCTTGCCTTCTCCCGCTCGCTTGCAGGTCACTTCCTCCGCATCCGGGAGGAACATCCGGTGCATCTGGAGTTGCAGGGCACGAGCTTTGGACTGACGTTCACGTTGCGCAACGGCAGTCTCCCGTAAGGCGCTGAGATATTCCTTGCCAACGGAAGGGCTTGCGAGCCGGCGGACTTCCGGACAGTTATCGTCAACGAGGACCTTCAGGTGCATTTCTGCCTTGCCACGAAGCCGCTCAACGTTCAACGCAAAATGACGGTGGTTGGACCGGATCGCCCGGCGCAGCGCCTCATCATCTTCAAAATGCGTCCCAAAGCGAAAGGGAAGAACGGTGGCCTGCTGGAAGCACTCTGCGATCACTCTTGCGTGATCGCGCTGCGCCTGCTGGTCCATGCGTGTGTCATCCTCCGGCAACCGTTCTGAGACCACGACAGCTAAATCGCTGGTTGGAAATACAAAAGCCTGGTTACCGAAGAGACCTGTAATCCCCAGGAGAGGCATGGGGCGACGGTGACGAAGAAGGTCGGGGAATGCAGTCCGTTCCGCGACGCAGTAGGCGTACCACGACATCTGAAGCTCTCCCGAAGTGCTTTCATTCGTGCGCAAATACCTGTGTGCACGACCGGCCGGGTGGCCGGGTCAGACGTAATCCAAAATGGGTCTATTCGTGACGAAGCGAAGTGTAAGCGCATTACCAAAGGCTTGGCAAGAAAGATTTTTGCGGTTACATCGGCGCTTACTTCGCGGTTGGCGCGTGCGAGAACACGAGCGCATGCGATGCGTGCTGCAGCGCCTGTTGCGACGCAATGAGGTGGTCTCGTTCCGCAGACGCGGAGTCCTGATCCGCCTGCAGCTGCACCTGCGCGCGGTTCAACTCCGGCGCAAGCGCCTCTGGCGCAGGGCCACCCTGCACCGTGCGGCGGCGGACAAACTGTTCGGGATTCAGCGAGTCGCGCAACGCCGAGAGACTGATGGTCAGGCCTTCAGCGGAAGTTTGCCGATGCAGCGTCACGGCAAATGCGTCCAGGTCGTCGCTGGACGCCTGCTTCACAGCGGCTGAGATGATGCCGTGCGCGCGATGAAACGAGAGACCGCACGTACGGACCAGTGTGTCAGCAGCTTCTGTGACCGTGATGAACCCGCGGTGCGCACGTTCCTTCATCCGCTCCGTGTTGAAGGTGGCTTCGGAAAGCGCTCCGGCCAGCAGAGCCAGCGCGCGCTGCGCGTCCGCGAAAGCCAGCGCGCCCAGCGGTTGCAGGGTGTCTTCCCCGTCATTCATGTCGGCGAACGGCGTGTTATGCAGCGAACCGAGCACCGCTTGTGCTTCCGTCAGAGCGCGTGACGCTAGAATGCGCGTGTGCTCGAGCGGCACGGGATTACGCTTCTGGGGCATGATGCTGCTGATTTGCACGTAGCCGTCGGAAAGGCGCAGGAAGCCGAACTCCTCCGTTGACCACAGCAGCATATCCTGCGCAAAGCGGCCAAGGCTGAGCATGGAGGTGGCGAGCACGCTGCACGCCTCCGCTACGTAATCGACCGCGGCAATCGCGCCGTACGAATTGACTACCAGACCCTTGAAGCCGAGCAACTCCATCGTCAGATCACGGTCGATGGGGAAGCCGGTCGTGGTGATGGCGCAGGCTCCCAGAGGGCACCGGTTGACGCGGGCGTAGCAGGCCAGCATGCGCTCCGCGTCCCGTTCCATGACTTCAACCATGGCCATCAGATAATGCCCGAGCGTGGTGGGCTGCGCGGGCTGGTTGTGCGTGTAAGCTGGCATCAACGAGGCCCGGTGCATGTATGCGGTGGCAAGCAGCACATCCCGCAGAGAAAGTGACGCTTCCAACGTGGCTAGCAGTTGATCCCGAAGGACCATGCGATACATGGTCAGGTCGATGTCATTACGGGAGCGCGCCGTATGCAGGCGGCCTGCATCATCGGCACCAGCCTTTTCGGCAAGTAGCTTCTCGACCAGGAAGAACAGATCTTCCACTTCGCCGTCATACGCTGCGTTTCGCAAGGTTTCCAGATCCAGTAAGTCCAGCGCTTGCATGACGTTCGCTGCTGTCGCGGATGAAACGATGCCCTGCTTGTGCAGCATGACAAGGTGCGCGTGGTGTATCCCAAGCAAAGCAGGCAGAAAGAACCGCTGCGCATCTGCAAAGATGTGCGTCAGGACGTGTTCGCGGTAGAGCGGTGCTGGAAACGTAGACGTGCTCGCTTTCAGTGTTGCGCCGAGGGAACGACAACCATCGCCAGACATGTAACGATTCTTTCACACTGGCAAGCAGGGAAGTGTACCTTCTGAGTACATCCCGCCCTGATCGCAGAAGAGGATCCTGCTCCCCCTCGGTGCGGAGGAGCAGGGATTCAACCCTGAGGTTCCGGCCATCTTAAAAACTGACCCGGGCTCCGAACTGCAGGATGCGGGCCTCCAGCAGGGAACTGGTCGGGATCAGGCTGGGTTGACCGGTTGCGGTGATCTGTCCCGCGTTCGATGGAACAGCGCCGTTCACCAGTGTTGAGGGATTGACCGAGGCATTCGTGTTGATGCTGGTGAAGTTCGAGCGATTGAGGAAGTTATTTGCCTCCACAAAAACCTGCGGCTGCACACGTTCGAAGTAGGTGCCAAACGTCCGTGTGAACCGGGCGTCTGCCTGGTAGATCGAGGGTCCACGCAGTGTGTCGCGGCCCACGAAGAGTGGCCTCTGTGCGCCGGACGACCGGGCATCACCGTCCAGGTTGGTTCCGGTCACCTCATTCTGCTGATCGCCGCTGCTGGCGTTGACCAGCACTGCCAGATTGTTGCCGTTGATCAGGCCGCTCAGGTAGCGGTTAGCCAAATGCGTATTGGGTTGGTACACACCTGAAAAGGTGAATGCATTTGGCCGGTTGATGATGCTGTTGCCGCGATCGCGCTTGCGATTGGTCGGATCTTCAATAAAGACCGAGTTGTCGTAGCTATTGCCCTCAGGCGTGTCAGAAATGGCGTGCGACCACGTGTAGGACGCGCTGAGCATCAAACCAGCGGCCACGCGGTGCGTGTAATTAGTCACCAGGGCGTGGTACGCGCTGTTCGCACCAATGTCGATGTAGCTGATGTTGTTGTAGCGGGTGTCCGCGCGGCTTGGCGTCGGGCTTGTTACAAGATTGCTGTTGTAGACCGGACGGCCATCGGCCAAAAACCCGACCGGGTTGGTCAAATTGCTGTTACGCAGAAACTGCAGGTTGCGACCATTGGTTAGAACATAACCGATGGTCAGCGCATCGTTGCCGCCCAGTGCCTGTTCCACCTGCGCATTCGCATTCCAGGTGTATTCATTTTTGAAGTTGGGCGTCAGCGCATAAGGTGTCAGCACCGTCGTGGGAATGGCGGTCGTCAGGCTGAAGGTGTTCGGAAACGCCGGGCCCGCGGACCCGGATAGGCTTGCAATGAGGTTGCCGGAGTTGGGATTGCCGTTACTGTAGAGCGGGTTGAAGTAGGTGTTGGTCGGCGTCGCTTCATAGAACAAGCCACCGCTCAAGCGCACCACTGTTCCATCATGCGGTGTATACGCAAAGCCAACACGGGGTGCAAAGTCGCCCAACGGTGTACGGAAGTTCTGTGTCTGCGTCAGCGCTGCGTTGGCAATTGCCGTTGGCGCGCGGTACTGATCGTAACGAACGCCGTAGTTGGCTACCAGCTTCGTCGTGAGCTGCCAGGTGTCCTGCGCGAACAGGTCGAAGAAGACGGTCTGATACCCGGCACCCGGACGTCCGAGCGAAGCATTGATGGTGCTGTAGCCGTGCAGACGGGGATCGGTGGAAGGTGCGCCCGCCTGTTGTGCCTGCACCGCCGCCGTATAGGTCGCTAGTGACGGGAAGGTGAACTGCGTGTACACGTCCTGCAGCTGAGTGTCGTTGTTCTTCTGGAAGCCAGTCCCAAACCTGAACTGATGTCCTCCGCGGATCAGCGTGATGTTGTCGGAGAAAGACGGTATCTTTTCCTGGAACTTGTCACCCACGCCATTGCTGCCGCCGAACCCGCTCACGACGCCTGAAATCGTGATCATGGGTCCGCTGCCCGTTGCACTGCCAGCAAAATGCTGCTCGTTGCGATACGGCCAGGAACCACGGAACTCGTTCAACAGCGTCGGCTTAAACGTTGTGATGAGTTGCGCGCCGATGATGTGCGCGCGATCCTGGAAATCCGATTCAGCAGACTGGAGGTAGAGGCCGCCGGCGTTGGTGTTGAACGGGTAGTAATTACGGAAGTAGTTGTAGCGCACGAACGCCGTGTTCTTGCTGTTAATGTTCCAATCGCCGCGCACGTCCACCCATTGCGCGTGTTGCACCTGCGGAGCCGTCAGAAAGTCACTTGCCGGAACGCCGAGCGCGATGAGCTGAGCCTGGTTTGCTCCCGTCACCGTGACTGCCTGAGGATTGCCCCTCTTCAGGTGCTCATACGCTCCAAACAGGAAAAATTTGTTACGGATGATGGGGCCGCCAAGACGCCCCGTGATGTCGTCGACATGAAGATTTGGTTTGGGCTGGTAGTTGGCAGCGGCAGGGTTGCAGTTCAGCAGGATAGGGCAGGAGCTTGCCGCTTTCGGCCGCCAGATGTACTGCACCGCTCCATGCAGGTTGTTGCTGCCCGCCGGTGTGATGACATTGTAGATAATGCCGGCGGTGTTGCCGAATTCTGGGTTGAAAGCATTGGAAATGGTGTTGACCGTCTCGGTATAGCTGTCCGAGATTGCGAACAGACGCAGGCCGTAGCGGTCGCTTTCCGTATCCACCATGCCGTCGAGCTGGTAGTTCACGCGATCGACCAGGCCATTGGTATTCAGGAGGCGCGGGATGCCGTTTTCCGGGTTGGGGTGCCCGCTCACACCGGGCTGAAACAGGATGTAGTTGTACGGATTCCGCGAGGTCAACGGCAGGTTCTGCGTCTCTGCGGCGCTGATCGTGCGGCCCAGGTCTGAGCGCGCGGCCTCGATCATGGGAGCTTCGCTGGTCACCGTGACCTCCGTCGCCACGGAGCCGGTCTTCAGCGCCTCGTCAATGGTGCTGTCCGTACCAGCGCCGATGTGGATACCATTCTGGCGCAGCGGTGCAAACGACGGCGCAGTTGCCTCGACGGAGTAGGTTCCAATGGGCAGGTTGGGCGCAACGTAGCGACCGTCGCTGTCGGTTGAGAGTTGGCGCGTGTAGCCGGTATCGGTGTTGCGGATGAGTAAGGCGGCGTTGGGCACAGGCGCGCCCGATGGGTCGGTGACCTGGCCGCGAATGGTTCCGTTGATGGACTGCGACTGGCTAAATGCAAGCTGGGACGCTGATGTCAGCGAGAGCACTGCCGCAACGGCAAAGCTCCGGGAAAGTCTAGTCATACGGTGGCTCCGAAAAAGATCGTCGTCTCTGATGCACTCAGAGTGTGAACAGATGATGTATTTTGCTTCGGCTTGAGTGATTGGACGCGACAGTGTGTCAAACGTACGCACATGTACATCGGATCACGCCGCGTCAGTGGGCCGCTCCCTCGGGCGCCTTTTCGCCGCCTTTTGGCTTGCTGAGGAGAAATGCCAGAAAAAACATGCCAATGGTCAGCCAGGCAAGAAGCCGGTACACATCGGCGTAGCCAAGCACGGCGGCTTGCTGATTCAGCTGGTTGTACAGGGACGCGTTCGCGGCGTACTGGCCCTGCGCGGTACCAGCTGTTCCACCCAGGAAGGTCCCAAGGCTTCGGAGCTGCTGACCGTACGCGCCAGCGCCGTTGAAGTTGATGGCAGAGCCAAGCCGTTCCTGGTGAAACAGCGAACGGTTTGTCACCTCGGCACCCGTCAGCGAAATCAGGATGGAACCACCGATATTGCGGGCGAAGTTGATCAAGCCGGCGACCTGATTGCTGGCCTCCCGCGGCAGACCGACGTAGGCCGCATTTGTGATGGCGATGAAGCAGAACGGGATGGGTACGACCTGAATGACGCGCAGGAACGCGTTGTAACCAAAGCTGATGTCCAGTGTGATGTGCGTGGAAACGTACCAGTATGCGACAGCAAAGAAGACAAAGGCAGCTGCGACGAGATTCCGCGCCGGAAATTTATCGGCAAGGATGCCCGCGAGAGGTGCCACCACGAGAAGAGCGACACCGCCGCCCGTAAGGGCGAGACCCGCATTGGTGGCGGTATAGCCAACCAGCTGCTGCAGGAATTGCGGCTGCAGCACCGTTCCCGCGTTCAGGATGCCGCCCACCAGCAGCATCAGGAAGCAGCAGATCGAGAAGTTCTTGAACTTGAAGAGCCGCAGCTGCATGATCGGGTTCTTCGTCCCGCGTAGCTCCCATAGGATGAGCGCGATCATTCCAATGACGAACATGGCCGCGAAGCTGCGGATGAAATTCGACGCGAACCAGTCGTTCTCTTCACCCTTGTCCAATGCAATCTGCAGGCCCGCCATGGCAAGGGCAAGGAAGCCGATGCCAACGTAATCCCCTTTGAAGAAGTTCTGACGGTCGCCCTTGATCCATGGCGGGTCGTCTACGACGCGGCTGACCAGGATGATGGCGAGGATGCCGACAGGGATGTTGATGTAAAAAATCCATCGCCAGGAGTAGTTGTCCGTGATCCAGCCGCCCAATGTTGGGCCGATGGATGGCGCCAGCACCGTCACCAGGGCGTACAGCGAGAAGGCGACGCCTCGCTGCTTGGGGTCAAAGGAATCTGCCATGATGGCCTGTGCCATGGGCTGAAGACCGCCTCCGCCGACACCCTGGAAGATGCGAAAGAGAAGAAGCAGCGGTAACGAGGGAGCAATGCCGCAGAGGAAACTCGAGATGGTAAAGAGCCCGATACAAATCAGGAAAAAGTTCTTTCGCCCAAAGATGCTGGAGGCCCATCCGCCCAGAGGCAGAACGATGGCATTGGACACCAGATAGCTGGTGAGAACCCAGGTGCCCTGATCCTCACTGGCCGCAAGTGAGCCAGAGATGTGAGGCAGCGCCACATTTGCGATGGAGGTATCCAGCACCTCCATGAACGCGGCCATCGCTACCGTGCCGGCGATGACCCACGGGTTTACTCTAGGCTTCCACTGCTGCTCCGCCAAGGCGGTCTCCTGTTTCTGCGGTGTAACGGGTCACCCGTCGATACGTAGATAGATGCCATGGAGCACACGTGCGACTCGCCTGAAATGGAAGGCGCGAGGCGGCACCGTAGAATGGCCGTGTCCCTGTCCGAAAAGGAGTTCCATCGCACACCATGCGCATTTACCCGTTTCGCGCTCTTCGCTACAACACGCAAAAAGTCACGCTTGCCGATGTTGTGACGCAGCCGTATGACAAGATCTCGCCTGCCATGCAGGAGGCCTACTACGAGCGCAGCCCCTACAATCTGATCCGCGTCATCCTGGGCAAGCGCAAGCCGGAGGACACAGAGACCGGCAACGTCTACACGCGGGCGGCTGACTCTCTGCGGCAGTGGCGGCGCGATGCTGTGCTGGTCGAAGAGCCCGCACCGGCCGTCTTCGGCTATGCGCAGCGGTACACCGTGCCTGGAACGCAGGAGGTGCGCACCCGGCGCGGCCTTATCTGCCTGGGCCACCTGTACGACTATGCCGAGCAGGTCGTCTATCGCCATGAGCAGACTCTGGCCAAGCCCAAGAGTGATCGACTGTCACTCTTCAAGGCGACACGGACCTACTGTGAGCAGATCTATATGCTCTACTCCGACCCCGCGTTTACAGTAGAGAGCCTCATCTTCGGGAACAAGGGCGGGGAACCCGCGACGGCTCCGGACGAGACGGTCACCGACGAGTACGGCGTTGTGCACTCTGTGTGGAAGGTTACGGACCCGCGCGTGCTGAATCTGGTAGTGGGCGCGCTTGCGGACAAGAAGCTCATCATCGCCGACGGCCACCACCGGTACGAGACATCGACCACCTACGCGCGCGAGCGTGCCGCGGAACTCGGCGTGCCGGATCCAACCCGTCAAAGCGGCCGCACCGAACAGCAGACGGGTGATCCTGATGAATCGCCATCGACCGACGCCGACATGACCAGCGGTCCGCAACTGCCTGCTCCGCCCTTCCCGGAAGCGGCCATGATGATGACACTGGTCAACACGGAAGCACCCGGCATCACCATCCTGCCCACACACCGCATTGTGTATGGACTTAAGAATTTCTCGCCGGAAGCGTTTCTGGAGCGCGCGGCAGAGTTTTTTGAGGTCACAGGGGTTGAGGCGAAGTCAGCAAGCAGCGGCTCCGATGCGGAGGCGGTGGAGGCTGCGGCAGAACGCACGGCTCCGCTGAACGCAACAAGCGGCGTGGCGTTCCTTGCTGTCATGCGTGCCGGCACGTGGCTGTTGCAGGCGAAGAAAGACGCGGTCGAAGGTGCGCTACAGCATGTGCCGCCCCGGCAGCGCGCGCTGGATGTTGTGCAGCTTCACGCCCTGGTGCTGGAGCAGTTGCTGGAACTGACGCCGGAGAGCATCCGCCAGCAGGAGAACCTGCGCTACCTGCGCTCTGCCGAGGATGCCGCCGCACAGGTCGCACGCGGCGAGGCTGATGTCGCCTTTCTCATCAAGCCCGTGACCCTCAACCAGATGAAAGAGGTGTCGTTGAGCGGAGAAGTGATGCCGCAAAAGTCAACCGACTTCTACCCCAAGCTTCTGAGTGGTCTCGCCATGTACGCTCTGGACTAGCCTGTTTTCTTCGACGTTGTCATCCCGCAGCAAAGCGGAGGGATCCGCATCGGATCCCTCCACATCCACTCTTAGAACGTGTAGCTCACATTCACATCGGGCCGCAGTCCGGTCTGATACTGCGCCAGCGGACCGCACACCGGGCAGCGCGGACGCCACTCGTATTCGTACAGGTTTTGCCGGTTCAGCACATTCAGCACACCGCCGTGTATCCGCATCACCCCGTTGCGCACGTAAAACTCGCGGTTGAGCGCGAAATCGAGGCGGCTGTACAGTGGTCCGCGCAGCGCATTCAGCTGCGTCAGGTCGTAGATGGAGCGGTTCTGATCGAACGAAGCCTGTGGCAGCACCGGAGTGTAAGGCCGTCCAGACGTTACCGTCTCGCGCACAGTCAGTGTGTAGCGCTTCACCTGCGCACCCGCCATCACGTTCGCCACCACCGGCAGATCGTTGCTGCCCGCGCGGTAGACTCCGTCCGCCCCCGTGAACTCCGCCTTGGAGAACGTCACATTGGCACGTGTAAAGATGCCGCGGCGCGGAACCTGCGTCACGCTGACCTCCACGCCATGCGTGCGGCCCTTCCCAGTGCTTTGCATGGTCAGGCTCTCGAACGGCTCCGTGATGGTGGGCAGCAGCGTGGCCAGCGACACCTGCTGATACAGCGTCGACACCGGATACCCGGTATACGTCTTCTGGTACGCCTCGACGTTCAGGGCCAGCAGGCTGTTCAGGCTCACCGAGCCACCCGCGCCATACTGCTGCGCATGGATCAATCCGAGTGCAGTATTGCCCGGCGCTCCAGCAATCGTGGCAAAGGGCGGCAATTGCGCGGAGCGGCTGTACGAGGCGCGAAGGTTCACGCGTCCCGCCACAAAGCTGGCCGAGCCGTGGGGCAGCAAGGCATTCGTGGACCCCGTCGCAGTCTTCAGGCCCGAGCTTTGGAAGCGCACACCGGAGCGAATGAAAAGGCGCTTGCGGATGTTTTGATTCACATCCATAAACGCCGCCCGGTCCAGCGTAGAAAACGACGGCGTCACAGAGAAGGCAGGCGTGGGTGTCGTACTCGTGGAGTACGGGCTGTAGATGTCTCCAGACTGAGCCGTGTTGTAGTGAACCCGGTTCTGATGCGTGTCGAATCCGAAGTGCGATCCGGAACCGTTCTCGTCCGCGTACTGGTACTCATACTTGAGCGCGGTTGTGCCATCGTTGTTGTTCTGCGTAAAGCTGGACGGCGTATCCGCAAGCTGGCTCTGCTGCGACAGCTTCTGCACGTTCTGGGAGTTGCTCAGCGTCCATGTGCTGATCGCATCGTTCTTCAACGTGTGCTGCCACACCATGCCGGTTGTATTACGCCATCCGCTGTAGTCCGTGTTGTATGCGTTCGTCTCCCAGCTGTCATTCCAGGTGGGCCGCACCTGCAGGCGGTCACGCCCGCTCAGCGAGTCGATCCACACGTGATCCTGTGATGAAAGATCGATGGTGTACTTAACCAGCGCATTGGTGAACTCGGGAGAGCCGTTCAGGCCCACGTCCTTCAGGAACAGATTCGTAACGCTCTCACGCGCGGAGACCAGCAGCGTCTTGGTTCCACCGATCGTGCGATTCGTGCGGAAGCCCGCACCGGAATAGCCCATGTCAAAGGCAGTGACGTTGTGGTCCGGCAGCTCCAGCGTGCGGATGTCTGTCAGCGACGACATGTGGCTGTCATAGCTCGACCCGATGTCACCGTCCTGAAAGCTGACGTTCCCAATCATCTCTGTATCCAGCATGGATCCAAGTCCGCCCGTGGAGTTGGCCAGCGCAAGATGGTTGATGTTCGGAACCTCGATCCGGTCGACCACAAAGAGGTTTTCAAAGGAGTTGCCGCCGCGCACAAACGATGCATTCTGCGTGTCGGAACCGCCGATCAGGCCAGGCAGTGTCTGAAGATAACGGGGCAGGTCGCTCCACGTACCGGCTGATTCCATCACCTGCTGGCCGGTAAACTCCACCGTGCTGACTGGCTGCGGCGTCAGGCCGGTGTCGTCAGTGGCATGCACACTCACCTTGGTGGAGAGACTTACGATGGCGTTGGGCGCAGTAACCGGCACGGTGCTTGCAGCGCTGGAAGACAGGACAGCTTCAGGCAGTGTCGGCAACGCAGCGCTCCACGGCTGCAGCGGAGTCGTCAACGCAATCTGCTTTAGTCCAGGTGAGGCTACTGCCGTGACAGTGTTCGTTTGGGTGTGCGCGGAAACAGCGCTTGCGGTGGTCAACAGCAGCAGTGCGTGAACTTTGTACATGTCTCTCTCCGGTACAGCCTCATGCAACACATCGGCTGTGCGGAGAAGAGGAACAGGGTGTCTCACTCTGAAACACACTTAAATGTTTTCTAACGTTGTGGTGTGGATCGAGTGTGGCACCTGACCATTAAGGACAAGCAAAAGCCCTCGCGTACGCGAGGGGCTTTTAGTGAAGATCGAATGAATGTTAAGACAGGCCGAAGCAGTAAAACATTCCGTCATAGGTGCCGATATACACCTTGCCGTTTGCGACCGTCACAGAAGAGAAGTGGTTGAAGCCCTTGATGGTGTCTCCGCTGCTCCACAGTTCCTTGCCAGTCTCCGCGTCCAGTGCATACAGCTTCACTGGAACCCCCTTCGATGCGCGGATGGATGAATCGAAGTTCAAACCGATGTCGTTCCACGACTGTTGCGTGTTGTCTCCGCTGCCATACGCGAAGATCATGCCGTTGGCGATGATGCTTGGCTCTCCTCGATGCATGTCACGCGACACCCAGACTGGCTCCAGCTCCGGCTTGCCGTTCTTCTCCACCATTCTGAACGCTGCCTCGCCGCCTTCCTTGGTCTCGGGAGTGTTCTCGATGGGAAAGTGCATCTGCGAGTGCTTGGGACCCCAGAAGGGCATCAGCACCCAGCGCGTGCCTTTCGCATCCTCCCAGGATGAAAGCGCTCCCCAGGAACCAGCGTTCTGGAAGTCCACAATCTCATTGCAGACCAGCGGCGTCTTATACAGCGGCATATCGTGGTTGGGTCCGCCTACGTTTTGAGGATCAAGCAGGTAGACGCGACACTCCTTGCCGGAAGCCGCAATGTATTCCTTGCCATGCCAGTTAAAGACCGTGGGCGTGTTATTTGGGTCAAGGTCGCGGCGGCGCAGCCAATCCCAGTTCGGCGGTGTGTACCAATCCTTGACAACCCAATGCTGCCCGTCCGCGCTTTTCTTGAAGCCGACGACAGAATTGCCGATGACGAGATTGTTGGGATTGCTTAGGTTTACCAGGCCATCACCGGTGGTGGTCCATGCGGTGCCATCGCTTGTCATCACGGGTCCGCGCCGTCCCCATAGACCACCACCTCCGCCAAAGCCGATGGTCGTCGTCGGCTGGGTCTGTGATCCATCCACCTTGGTGGAGATGATACCTGTCTTGCCTGCGTACACGGCGTAGAGAATTTCGCCGTTGTAGAGCTGCAAGGCAAATTTGCTGGGCGCGCCCATCGTGATGTCCGGGCGCAGGCTCTCGCCAGTCACGTCGCTCAGGGTGTGCAGAACGCCGCCCCCGTCAACCATGTAGATAGGCCGCACACCACCGGCTTCCTCCGGCCCAATCGCCGGCACGCCTGTGCTTCCTTGCGGATTGAGGAAGTTGTAGTGCTTAGGATCAGTCTGCGAACCGCGTGAAGGGTCCTGTGGCGGAGCGACGGGTGCGGTTGTGATCGGCCGGTTCGCACCCGCCGTGCCAGCCGCAACGTCGGGCGGCGGACCCTGCTGGCGCGGGGGCGGCGCAGCGTACGTAAAGTGCTTCTCCCATACACAGTCGTGCGTCGTGGTGTCGAATGCGTACAGCACATCTGACGCGCCCAGGACATACACCATCTCTTTCTTGCCGCCTGGCATGGGCACATTCTGCACCACCAGCGGACCCATCAGGGCGTGCAACGCATGGGGCTCTACATCGGTCTGCACCTTCCACAGCAGCTTCATGTTCTTGACGTTGCTCTTGGTCAGGATGTGTTCATCGCGTTGCCAGCCGGAGCGAACGTTGTCTCCACCATCCATCAGCCAGTTTTGACACAGAGCGCTGCCGCACATGGTCAATGCTGCGGCAAACAAAGAGAGCTTCGTAAACGGGGAGACTGTCATGACTAGAACACCTCGGGAACGCCATAGGCGTACAGCGTGTTGTCGTGCGTGGCGAAGTAAACGTGGCCGTTTGCAACCGCGATGCCGCTGGTTGTAAAGCTGGAGACCGGCCCACTGGAAAACAGCTCCTTGCCGGAGTTCGCGTCCAGTATGGAGAGCGAGGCGGGCTTGGACATCTTTTCGACCTCCGCTGCGGTGTAGGCTGCGCCGTTCTCCTTACCCACACCCGTTGGCATACCGGAAGCAAGCGCAAAGACCAATCCGTTGGCGGTGGCCGGTGCCACCGGAGCGAGCATATCGTGCGAAGCCCACGCTGGCGTAAGCACCGGGCGGTTAGTGGTCATGGTCAGCTTGAACGCAACGATCACACCCTTTGGCGCCGCAGTGTTCATCCCCGGAAACTTCATCGCGCACGGCCCGCGTACCGCTGCAAAGACCCATCTCTGCCCATTTTCCACCATGGTCGCGAATGTGCCATACAGACCAGCCCCTGAGGCTTGCGATGACGATGCGACAACAGGCTCCGACGCGTAAAGCGGGGTATGATGATCCGAACCGCCCAGCGCCGTCGAGTCCAGAATGTAAATGCGTCCATCCCGTCCGCCTGCGATAACGTAGTCCTTCCCCTCGTTCGCGAACACCGCTGGCGTAATGCCGGTGACCGGCAAGCCTGGCCTCGGCGCGGGCGCAGCTGCGCTGGGCGTAAACCAGTCTTTGACCGCCAGGGTCTTCGCGTCCAGCGCAAGGACGGTATCGCTGTATGTACCCGCGACGTCGCCTTCGCCGTCCGGAACCATGCCGAAGACAACATCATTCTTCGTGCTCGCCGCGACACCGGCAGTTCCGCTGAACCCGGAGCCGTTCGTCATGAACGACGTGAACTCCCACCTGGCAGGCTTCACCATTGGAAGGTCCGGCGTGGGAGGAAGAACCGGTGGTGTGAACGCACCGGCGTACAAGCCGTTGGGGCCGCCGCAACCGTTAATCGTCGCGGCGTATAACGAGTTTCCCGCGAAGTTCAGGCCCGTGATGTTGCTGCCCGCCGGAAGCATCTTTGCCGGAGGAATCATCTGCGCCTGGCCATCCTGCGCACGCAGTGTACGCACATACCCGTCGCTGCCGACCGTGTAATAAGCGGCCAGCCGGGCGACTGGATTCGCGCCGCCAAATCCGCCAAAGCGCGAAACCGCGCTCTGCCCGTACATCACCATGGGAGCGGTCTGGCTCGCAGGGCACAGGAGACTGGATGCGCTCGCTGGTACTCTCTCGCGCGGCGGCAAGGGCGTCTTGAAGTACGCTTTGCCCAGATCCGCGTCGATTGCATAGGCAGCGCCCGCGCTGCCCGTCGTCAACACCAGCTCTTCGAAGCCGTGATATCCGATGAGGCGGCTCAGCACGATGGGGCTGGTCATATCCGTCATCCCAATCGCACGGTTATCGTACGTGTACTTGTAAAGCAGCTTCACCTTGTTGATCGAGGTGGTTGAGAAGATCGTCTCTCCCTGCAACCAGCCGTCGCGTTGCGGGTTGCCGCCCACGCTGGGCCAGTCCGCCGCCGACAGACAGGCACCTGAGGCGCCGATCAATGCCAGCGGCCAGAGTAGCGTTTTGCGCATGGGCGTGTTCTCCTAAGGAACATGGGAATCGATTCAACGTTGAGACGTCTCAATGCAGATGCACGACGCCATCGTATCGTGAACGCACATACTTATTGCATCCCGTAAACTTCTTTGTCAACTCGTGCCGCTCAGCGCCTTCGGCTTAGTATCATCGTATGCGCTGGATGCTCCTGGTTGATACGTGTGGCATGCAGGGGAGCGTGGGTCTCGCGGATCTGAGGGGCACACCGCACATCGCGGTTGACCGCACTTTGCCGGGACGCGAAACCCAGGAACGCCTGACGAGCGCGATGAACGAGGTTCTTGCAGAAGCGGCCGTGGAACTCCAGGCGGTGGACGTCCTTGGGGTGGTGACAGGCCCCGGCTCGTTTACGGGCGTCCGGATCGGCATTGCCACACTGAAAGGTTTCGCTGAAGCGTTGGGGAGGCCCGCACTTGCCGTTTCGCGTCTTGCCGTTTTAGCCGCGAAGGCCGGAACCGATGGCACTGCACAGGCCTGGATCGATGCCGGACGCGGTGACGTTTTCGTTGGCAGATACAGAGCAGGCGTGTGCCTTGATGAACGTCTGATGCGCGGCGGCGAAGCAACTCACGCTGTTCCCCCATCCGAACCCGTGATCATCATGGAAGAACAGCTTGCCCGGTTCTATCCTGCCGCTGTGCTTGTACCGGCCGTTGGCATCAGAGATGCGCTTCCGCTGGCGGTTGTAAAACTCGGCGCCCGGATGTTTAGCGATGTCGCCTTGATGGATGCCAATTACCTCCGCGTGCCCGATGCGGAACTTGCACGCACGAGGCCAGGGGACGCAGACGATGCACCGCCAGGTGTACGCAGGTGAGCGACGCGCCGGTATTTATGACACAGGCGACGATTGCTGAAGTCCCTCAACTCGACCGCATACTGCGCCTTACTCCAGGTGCGCCGCAATGGACACCTGAACAGGTGGCCGCTCTGTTCAATGCAGAAGGTTGTCGTCCGCGCCTGGTTCTGCTTGCAACGCAGGACAACATCGCCTCAGGATTCGCCGTGATGTCGTGCCTGCCTGGAACGGAGCCGCTGGAAGCGGAGTTGGAAAGCATTGCCGTGGTTCCGGAACAGCATGGTCAGGGGATTGGCCGCGCGCTGCTGGAAGCGGCAACTGACTGGGCGCTGCAGCAGAAAGCAGCCATCCTGAGGCTGGAGGTGAGGCAGAGCAACGTTCGCGCACTCCGCCTCTACGCGCAGTCCGGGTGGGTGAAGGTTGGGGTGCGCCGCGCTTACTATACGGATCCGGTTGAAGATGCTGCGGTGATGCAGCGCGGAACTTGGGAGGTCTGATCGCGGCATATGCGCCGGGCTTTGTTCCGGCAGCCTTGCGCCGTATCATGGTAGACCTATGGTTCGTGACGGATACTTTTACGCGGTTGGCCTGGGCGCGGTTGCTGCATTGCTGTGGCTTCTGACCGGATCGGTTGGCCTTGCCATTTTGCCGCTCGTCCTGGCAGCGTTCTTCCTTTGGTTCTTTCGCGATCCTTCCCGGAGAATACCTGCGACGCAAGGCGCTCTGGTCTCGCCAGCCGATGGCAAAGTCACAGAGGCCGAGTGGATTGAAACGCCGGACGGCAGTCGCCTTCGTCTCAGCATTTTTCTGAATGTCTTTGACGTTCACGTCAATCGCGCTCCCATCAGCGGCGTCGTGAAGCAGGTCAACTACAAGCGCGGCCTCTTTCTCAACGCCATGCGCGCCGATAGCAATGTTCTGAACGAGCAAAATGTCATTGTGATCGAAGGCGAAGGGTATTCCGTCCAGGTGAAGCAGATCGCGGGGCTGCTGGCGCGCCGCATCGTCTGCAAGGTGGCGCCCGGCGACACCTTGCGCAAGGGTCAGCGTATTGGGATGATCAAGTTCGGTTCACGCGTCGACATGCTGATGCCGGCAGATTCCAATCTGCGCGTGCGCACCGGCGATCACGTGAAGGGTGGCAGCACGGTTCTGGCCGTGGTGCCGCCCAAGGTCGCAGCAACAGAGCCGGCACCGGTGACGGTAGCCTGAGTTGGCTACCGGCGTGGTGCGGGTCCGCCGACATCCCCAACGCGGGTTATTTGTGTTGCCGTCACTGTTCACAGCCGGCAACATCGCGCTTGGCTTCTATGCGATCACCCAGAGCCTGCAGGCAACCGCGTCAGACCACACCTACTTCGACCGCGCGTCACTGGCCATTGCGTTCGCTCTGCCCTTCGACGCTCTGGACGGGCGCATTGCGCGCATGACCAGTACCGAAAGTGACTTTGGCCGCGAGCTTGACTCGCTCGCTGACGTAATCACGTTCGGTGTTGCTCCCAGCATCCTGGCGTATACGTGGGGGTTTCGCATGATTCCCGCCACCGGCTTCTCGCCGCGTCTCTTACACAACATTGCTGATTTCGGCCTCGTTACAGCGTTCCTTTTCCTGATCGCGGGAGCGTGCCGCCTGGCGCGCTTCAACGTCACTGTCAATCCGAAACCCAGTAATCCGGGCCGCCCTGGGCGCCGCTACTTTGTTGGCATGCCCATTCCGGCTGCGGCGGGCGTTGTCGCCAGCATCGTGCATTGCTTCGACGGGTCGCCCATCGATAACCCCTGGATCGCGCTCGTCTGGCTCTCACTGCTGCTCTTTACGGGCTTTCTCATGGTCAGCCGATGGCGCTTCTGGAGCGGCAAGGAGATCAACCTGGGCAGCCGGCAATCAGTACGCATCTTCCTTAGTGTGATGGTGTTTTGCGTTCTCCTGGTGAAGTTTTCCGAGTATCTGCTGATCTCCATGGCCCTGGCGTACATGGTCAGCGGCATGTGGGCGCGGCTGATTTACGCGGCCCGGAGCCGGCGGGCAAGGCGGCTGGGCATGCCGCTGAGCAGCCAGTCGTCATGACACCCCTCTTCACCCTGCATCAGAAGACCGTATGAGCAAGAATCAGTACCGCATCGCGGTTGTCGGCGCAACCAGCCTTCTTGGCAAGGAGATCGCGGACGAGATCGCCAATAGTCCGCTGGCCTCCGCCATCACCGTCCTCCTCGACAATGAAGAGGAAAGCGGCACGCTGGAAGCCATGGGCGACGAAGCCTCCTTTGTTCAGCAACTCGAAGCAGCAGCGCTGGAGAACGTCGATGTGGCCATCTTCGCGGATGCGGCCATGCTCCGCCAGTATGGCGAGACGGCGCAGCAGCTTGGGGCGGCTGTCGTGGACGCCACGGCTCAGCCAGACCCGCACGGAAACTCGGCAGTGCGTTCGCCGTTGCTGGGTGAAGCACCCGCGCTTGGTCTTGAGGATTCCTTCGTGCGCTGTGCGCACCCCGCCGCAACCATGCTGGCAGCTGTACTGGCGCCCTTGGGCAGATTCACCCCCATCCGATTCACAGCGGCAACCATTTTGCAGCCTGCAAGCGAAAATGGCCGCACCGGAGTCGATGAACTCCAGCAGCAAGCCATTAATCTCCTGTCCTTCCAGTCTGTGCCGCGCGAGGAGTTCGACGCCCAGGTCGCCTTCAACCTGCTACCCGTGTTGGGTGAGTCGGCAAAGTCCTCTCTGCATGCCACGGAACGACAGATAGCAGGCGACCTGCGAGTGATGGCATTGAAAGCGTCGCCTGAAACCGTCTTGCAGGTCGTGCAGGCACCCGTCTTTCACGGGTTCGCGATATCCCTCATGGTGGAAGTGGAGCATGCTGTCAGCATGGACGAGTTCACCTCGACCCTGCATGCGGATCTGCTTGTCCATGCCGACGATGACAGTGATCCACCCAGCAATCTAAGTTCCGCCGGACAAGGACAAATCTTGTTACAGGTGAAGTCTGCGCAGGCAGGGATTGGAACAGGCTTCGCCATTTGGATGGCAGCGGATAATCTGAAGCTGCGGGCACGCACCGCCGTTGCATGCGCGCTCGAGCTTACACGTCTGCGGCCCCTAGGTAAGGTGCAATGATACGCTTGCCGCTCAGTGCCTCGGCAGCGCGTACTTCCTGGTATTGATCTTCGTGTTGTACCGGATGTTGGTGTAGTACGTCGTTCGCGTATCTCCCTCCGGCGTAAAGAACTCCTGCTTCAGGGAGATGGCGCGTGCTGTGTCGATCCACACCACGGCATGCGTAAAGCTCTGCGCGGTCGCCGGATCTTTTGGCACAAGGTCCAGCTTTACGGTCGGCGTGTTGTCCATCGTCTCGGTCCCTTGCAGCGTGACCGTCCAGGCGCGCTCCAGATCCTTACCGCTGCCACCGAAACCGAGCGTCAGAAAGCTCTCCGCGCGGCCGCGGTTCTGCCCGGCATCGAACGGCGTCAGCTTTTTGGACGCTGACTCGTACATCGCACCTTTGCCGTCCGCAAAATGCAGATACTTCAGGCTAGGCGATGTGATGATAGCCCCCATCTCCGTACCCCTCTTTGTGCGTTGGAAGTAAGTGGACCCCGTTTGGGTCGTTGTGTCGCGCACAACTTTTTCGTAGTTATCCCACTTGAAGTCGGCCTCTGCAGACTGGAACTTCGCGGAGGCGGCGTCCATCTGCCGCAGCGCCTTGTCCAGCGCTGGATCCGTAGCCGCATGCGCGCGGAACGCTGTCAGCGTTGTGAAGAGAAGAAAGGCGGTAAAACGTGTCATACGTCTCCTGAATTGCTTTGTACGCTGGCCCGCGCTCAGCGGTGGGCCCAGACACGGTACGCATTTACGTGGCCGGATTCATCTGTCAGAGGTTCATATCTCTCCACCAGAACATCACCTGCAATGGGTTCGATCAGGCGGCGAAGCGCGCGACGGGTGCGCAACTCAGGGTCTGAACCCTTGACGTGCCGCAGGCTCTGCTCCACATCGGTTTGCTTCACCTGGTAGACCACTTCGCCTTCCCCATTGTTTTCCACCATGATCTGAGAAGGCAGCTGGTACAGAGGACGGTCGCGATAGTTGATGAAATGCGGCGACACAAAGATGAACAGGAGAATCAGCGTCACCATCACGTCGTAGTGAAACGACCCACGTTCGTACGTCCAGAACAGATAGCTGCGCAGTGTTTTGAGCATCAAAGCGCCGCCTGCTTCGTAATCACGCTCTCACCGCCCATATAGGGCTGTAGCGCCTCCGGAATGCGCACCGTGCCGTCTTCCTGCTGATAGTTTTCCAGGATGGCCAGGTATGTACGGCCCACAGCAAGACCGGAGCCATTCAACGTGTGCACGAACTCCGGCTTCTTCGCTCCAGCGGGCCTGTAGCGAATATTGGCCCGCCGCGCCTGGAAGCTGCCAAAATTTGAACACGACGAGATCTCGCGGTACAGGCCTTGGCCCGGCAACCAGACTTCAAGGTCATAGGTCTTCTGTGAGGCAAAGCCCATGTCACCGGTGCAGAGAAGCATCCTGCGGTATGGCAGTCTCAGGCGCTCCAGCGCCGTCTCTGCATGCCGTGTCAGGGCCTCATGTTCACCGTCGCTCTTGTCTGGTGTGGTGAACTTCACCAGTTCCACTTTTTGAAATTGATGCTGACGAATCATGCCGCGCACATCACGCCCATAGCTGCCCGCTTCGCTGCGGAAGCACGGTGTGTACGCGCACAGGCTCGTGGTCAGTTGCTTTTCCTCCAGCGTCTCGTCACGGTACAGATTGGTGACTGGAACTTCCGCAGTCGGGATCAGGAAGTGATCGAACGCTTCAAATGTGTTTCGCTCCACCTGCAGCCGGTCCACCTCCGCCATCGCATTCCCAGCAGTCTCATCTTCCAGCGCGCCCCTGAAAGCGGTTCTGTCGACGCAGTAAAAAACATCCTGCTCGAACTTGGGTAGCTGGCCCGTACCGAAGAGCGACGCCGCGTTCACCATATAGGGCGGCAGCACCTCCGTGTAGCCATGCTCGCGCGTATGCAGGTCCAGCATGAAGTTCGCCAGAGCCCGCTCCAGCCTTGCACCCGCACCAATGTGCACCACAAAGCGCGACCCGGAAATCTTGGCCGCTCGTCGGAAGTCAAGAATGCCGAGCGCCTCACCAATCTCCCAGTGCGGCCTGGGCGCAAAGCCGAACTGCGGATGTTCGCCCCATGACTTTTCCAAGACATTGCCGTGTTCGTCCTTACCTTCAGGTACCGATGCGTCTGGCAGATTGGGCAGGGCAACCAGGATGCTGCGCAGGTCTGCATCCAGCGTGTCTGCTGTCGCTTGCAGGTCATCGGCGCGGTCCCGCAGGTCACGCACCTCGTCCGCCAGCGCCGTTGTGTCTTCGCCGGAACGCTTTTGCTTCCCGATCTCCTCGGAGAGACGATTGCGCCGGGCTTTCAGGGTCTCCAGTGCGGTAAGAATCTCGCGGCGTTTCGTGTCGAGCTTCTCGAACCCGCCCAGCAGGGTATCAGGGTCCGCATTACGCCGCGCCAGAGCGGATGTCACCTCCGGCAGATGGGCGCGGATGTATGCAAGGTCAAGCATCTCTCCATGGTAGCGGACCGCCGGCGTGCGCCTGTATGGACCCGCGCCGGAAGTGCTCACAAGCCGTAGCATAGTAGGAGTACGGATAAGGTCGTGGATGAGTTCATCGCCAGACATGTCGGTCCAGATCGCCGGAGTCCGCCTGCGCTCCGCGGTGATCGCCGCCAGCGGCACCTTCGGTTACGGCGTGGAGTTCGAAGAGATTCTTTCCGTTGACCGCATCGGAGCCTTCATTACCAAGGGGCTGTCGCGCGACCCGATGGATGGCAATCCCGCGCCCCGCATCATTGAAACGGCCAGCGGCATGATCAACGCCATCGGCCTGCAGAACGTCGGTGTCAAGGCTTTCATACGCGACAAACTGCCGGGCATCCGCCGCATGTCCGGCGTGATCTGCATTGCGAATGTCTTCGGCTTCACCATTGACGATTGCATTGCGGTCATCCAGGAGTTGAATGACGCGGACGGCATCGCGATGTATGAGCTGAACGCGAGTTGCCCCAATACCAAGCACGGTGGCATGGTCTTCGGCACCGACCCCGAGTCGCTGGGCGACTTGGTCCATGCCTGCTGCGCTGCGTCGAAACGGCCTCTCATGGTGAAGCTATCGCCGAACGTGACCAACATCGCCGGCATGGCCCGGGTTGCGGAAGCCGCGGGTGCGGATGCCGTTTCGCTGGTCAACACGTTTTTGTCACTCGCCATCGATGTCGAAACCCGTAAACCGCGCATCGCCAACGTGACCGGCGGTCTCAGCGGGCCAGCGATCAAACCCATCGCAGTCCGCATGGTGTGGGAGGCAGCGCGCGCTGTGCGCATCCCTGTCATCGGACTCGGCGGCATCGTCAAGCCTGAGGACGCGGTGGAGTTCCTGCTTGCAGGTGCCACCGCTGTCCAGGTGGGCACCGCCAGCTACGCCGATCCGCGCGCTCCGGAGAAGATTGCCCGCGGCCTGGAGAGATGGTGCGCCCGGCATACCATCGCAGGTGTGAAGGACCTTATCGGCGGGGTCAGTCTGGCGTGAAGGCGCTACGCTACACTGGGTGCATGAACGGGCGGCACGAACTTGAGTCGAGGCGCGAACCGATCAATGCCCTATGCCGCAAGCACCCGGTGGCGAGGCTGCTTGTCTTCGGATCTGTCCTTCGCGACGATTTCAATCCAGAATCAAGCGACATCGATCTTCTGGTACGGTTTAAGCCAGAGCCGGGCCGTGGTTGGGCGTCTGAGTTACCGCGCTGCAGGAGGCGTTCGAAGCGCTGTTCCTTCGTGATGTCGATCTACTGCCAGAGGATGGGATTCGTAATCCTTACCGGCTGCAATCCATCGAGTCCTCAAAAGAATTGCTGTATGTCTCGTAGTGTGGATGCTTCCCTGGAAGATATCTTGCACGCGGCTTGGTCCATCGAGCTGTTCACTGCTGGAATTAGCTTCGATACGTATTGCGATGTCGAAGAGAAACGATGGGCTACAGAGCGTGGCTTCGAGATCATGGGCGAAGCTGCGAGTCAGGCGCTCAGGCCGGATCCCGCATTTGACGAACTGGTACCTGAAGCACGGCAGATGATCGCGTTCCGCAATGTTCTGATTCATGATTATGCTGTCATTCGAGACGAGCAGGTTTGGGACACCGTTAAGAACAAACGGCCCAACCTGAAAGCCCGGCTGGCAACTATTCTGGCTGAAAGAAAGGCAAAGGAGCGGGCCGCAGCGCAATGATCCGTGCCCTGATCAGCGTCACAGACAAGACCGGCCTGCTGCCGTTCGCGCATCGGCTGAACGTACTCGGCATCGAACTTGTTTCAACGGGAGGCACTGCCAGGGCGCTGCGGGATGGTGGCCTGCCCGTGCGCGATATCAGCGACCTGACCGGCTTTCCGGAGATGCTGGACGGGCGCGTCAAGACACTGCACCCCAAGGTGCATGGCGGCCTTTTGCATGTCCGCTCCAACCCGGACCATGTCGCGGCGGTGGAAGAGCATGGAATCGAGCCCATCGACATGATCGTGGTGAATCTTTACGCCTTCGAGCAGACTGCCGCAAAGCCGGGCGTGACCTTCGCCGAGGTCATCGAAAACATCGACATTGGCGGACCCAGCATGATCCGCTCCGCTGCCAAAAATTTCGGCGACGTGGCCGTCGTAACGAGCACAGCGGACTACGATTGCATCGTCTCCGAACTGGAGAGCAGCGGCGGCAACTTGTCCACAGACACGCGCTGGCGTCTGGCCAAAACCGCATTTGCCATCACGGCCGCATATGACACCGCCATCGCAAACGCATTGGAGCAGATGCAGACTCCAGAGGCCGCGCAGACTCCGCGGATGGAGTCAGCCCCCGCGCAGTTTCCCGCGTCCCTCCGCCTCAACCTGCCGCTCAAGGGCACGCTTCGGTACGGAGAAAATCCGCACCAGGCCGCAGCGCTCTATACCGACGGCTCCAACACCGGCATCACCAACGCCACGCAGTTACAGGGCAAGGAACTTTCGTTCAATAACCTTGTGGACCTGGATGCCTGCTGGGAACTGGTCAGCGAATTTGATGAGACTGCGGTAGCCATCATGAAGCACACCAATCCATGCGGCGCGGCTACGGGGGACACCGTCCTGCAGGCCTATGAAAAAGCCCTTGCGTCAGACCCGCTGTCCGCCTTCGGTGGTGTCATCGGCATCAACAGGGCAGTGGACGGCGCAGCGGCAGAACAAATCGCAAAACTCTTTGTCGAGGCCATCGTGGCTCCGGAGTTCACGCCGGAGGCGTTGGAGCGATTCGCGGCGAAAAAGAACCTCCGTCTGCTCCAAATCAATGCAGCACCCACACAGCGCGTGCTGAAGCAGATCTCCGGCGGCATGTTGTTGCAGGACGCGGATAGGATCCCGCTTTCACAGGCTGACTTGAAGACAGTCACGCAGCGTCAACCAACTCCTGCCGAGTTCACTGCATTACGCTTCGCGTGGACGGTCTGCAAGCATGTGAAATCCAACGCCATTGTGTACGCCCGGACGCACGAAGGGCACGGGCAGACGGTGGGTATCGGTGCCGGCCAGATGAGCCGTGTCGATGCAGCCCGTTTTGGTGCGCAAAAGGCAGTCCTGCCACTTGCGGGCACAGTCGCAGCGTCCGACGCGTTCTTTCCGTTTCCAGACGGGCTGGAGACCGTGGCCGCGGCAGGCGCAACCGCCGTCATCCAGCCCGGCGGCAGTGTGCGGGATGCGAAAGTGATTGCCGCCGCAGACCGCTTGGGTCTCGCAATGGTGTTCACCGGTATGAGACACTTCCGGCACGGGTAAGCTTCAGCATCCGCTCTGCCCGGTTCTTCGTCTAACCCGATAACGCCCCGGAGCCGGGACACACACGCGGTGATCTTTGGCGGGAGGATGGTCATTTTGAACTCAGCTTGTGGTGCAACAGTACGCCTGCGTCTCCGCCAGGGTGTCCGGTCCCTGCCGCTCTCCGCCATTGCTGTGCTTGCCCTTGTGAACTCGGCGCCGGCCCAGAAGGGTTCAGCCAACCAACCCGCGCCGTTACCGCCGCAAGTTATTGCGCCGTCTGCCACGGGAGCCAGTGCCGCATATTACCACTATGGCCTGGCCCACATTTACGAGGATCTTGCCACCACGCAGGGCCGTTCCGATTACGCCACACAGGCTGTGGAGCAATATAAGCTCGCCCTGGATGCCGATCCGAACTCAATGTATCTGCAGGACGGTCTGGCAGACCTGTACTTCAAGCTGGGCCGCATCCGCGAGGCCGTGGAAGTCGCCCAGGATCAGGTCAAGAAAAATCCGTCGGACATTGATGCGCACCGCCTTCTTGCGCGTATCTATTACCGGTCGCTCGGTGACATGCAGAACGGTCCGCAGTCGCAGATGGTGCAACTCGCCACCGCAGAGTATGAGACGCTCACCAAGCTGGAGCCAAACGTGGCGGAGAACCATCTCCTGCTTGGTCAGCTCTATGAGGTCAATCACGA
The DNA here is from genome assembly GCA_964251045.1 of uncultured Terriglobus sp. GTDB lineage: Bacteria > Acidobacteriota > Terriglobia > Terriglobales > Acidobacteriaceae > Terriglobus. The sequence goes on from CAXUHI010000002.1 coordinate 134,641, forward strand.
GTCCGCCAAGGCGGAGGCACAATTCAAAGCCGCGCAGCAACTCGACAATGGCTCCGAAGAATCGCTGCTGAACCTGGCACGCCTCTACAGCGAGCAGGGCGACACGCAGCGGGTCATTTCGACGCTCACCGCGCTCCCCGTGGCTGAACGCTCCGCGCGTATCGAGCTCGCCATCGGTGCCAGCTACGACCAACTGCACAAGCCCAACGACGCCGCTGCCGCATACCAGCGCGCCCTGGATATTGAAAGCGACAATACCGACGCCAAGCGCGGCCTTGCCAACGCCCTGCTCAATGCCGACAAACTCGATGAAGCTCTCAAGGTCTACAACTCCATCGTTGCCGCTGAACCGCAGGATGCCCAAAGCTATATCAAGATTTCAGAAATCCAACGTCGGCAGGGGCATTACGACGTCGCGCTGACTACCTTGCAGAAGGCGAAGAGTTCCGTCCCTGACTCGGAGGAGCTGATTTTCAATGAAGCGTTGCTGTACGACTCGTTGGGACGCTATGCGGATGCAGAGCAGACGCTCAAAGGCGTGCTTGCCACCACATTGAAGCCCGATGGCAAGTACACCGAAGGCGAACGGAACAACCGGGGCATCTTCCTCGACCGCCTCGCCGTGCTGTACCGCGAGGAAAACAAGACAGCCGCCGCTGTCGAGATCTACAAGCAGATGGCCGAGCTCGGCGGGGACTACAAGAACCGCGGCATCAACGGCGAAGTGGATGCGTATCGCGATGCGCACCAGTGGGACAGAGCGGCAGCCATTGCCGAGGCTGCTGCCAAGGATGCGCCCAACGATCATGACGCACAAATCCTCTACGCAGGCCAGCTTGCTGACACTGGCAAAGCCGATGAGGGGCTTGCCCTGCTCAACAAGCAGTTGAACGGGAAGGCGGCGGATGACCGGGTCACCTATCTCTCCATCGCACAGGCGGACCTGCGTTTACGGCGCTGGGCAGATGCGAACGCAGCTCTGGACAAAGCGGAAACGTTTTCACAAAAGCAGGACGACAAGGTGTACCTCTACTTCCTGCGAGGTACCATCGCCGACAAGCAGAACAAGAAGGATGAGGCCGAAACCTGGTTTCGCAAGGTCCTGGATATTGACGCAAACAACGCAGCAACGTTGAATTATCTCGCGTATATGTTCGCGGAGCGAGGTGTGAAGCTGCCCGAGGCGCTGGCAATGGCCAAAAAGGCCGTCGAACTCGACCCGCAGAACTACGCCTATCTGGACACCGAAGGTTGGGTGTATTTCCGCCAGGGGGAATACGCCGTTGCAGAAAACCTCTTACAAAAGGCCGTGGACCGCAACGCGACCGATCCCACACTGCACGACCATCTCGGCCAGGCGCTGGAAAAAGAAGGCAAGCTGAAGCTCGCCGTTGCGCAGTGGGAGCGCGCCGTCGTGGAATACAGCCACTCGTTACCCGCCGACATCGAACCCGACGACGTGAGCAAACTGCATAAGCGCCTGGACACCGCAAAGGTCAAGCTCGCCAGGAACGGAACGGGTGGGAAGGTGACGCCGTAGCGTTCACCGTGGTTGAAGAACGACTCGATTTGCGTGCATGCAGTGTGCGCGGGAGGGACGAACGCGAGCTCTCCCAGCGCGTACTGCCAGAGGCGGACGAACTGCACTCACACGCCTTCAAACGCGACCGCGAGCGCATCGTTCAAGCGCGCGCCTTCCGGCGTCTTGCGGGCAAGACACAGGTCTTCACCAGCCGGGGATCGGACCATTTTCGTTCGCGCCTGACCCACACCATGGAGGTCGTGCAGATCGCCCGCGAAGTTGCCCGCGCTCTGTCACTCAACGAAGAACTGGTAGAGGCTCTCGCGCTGGTGCACGACATCGGCCATCCACCCTTCGGTCATGCCGGTGAACGTGCGCTTGACCGCTGCATGGGGCGGCATGGGTTGCGCTTCGATCACAACTTGCATGCCCTGCGCATCGTGGAACACTTTGAGGACCGGTACGCTGCGCATCGCGGCCTGAATCTTACCCTCGGTGTCCGCGAAGGCATCATCAAGCATTCCCGCGAGTACACGGCGGAACACTGTCCTGCGCTTGCGTCCTACTTCCTGGACCGGCGCCCTCCACTCGAGGCTCAGTTAATCGATCTCGCCGATGAGATTGCCTATCTCTCAGCAGATCTGGACGACGGTGTCGAATCCGGTCTGCTGGAGGTCGGCCATGTCCGCGCGCACGTCGGCATCATGCATAGCGCATACCAACATGTCGACCGCAAGCACCCCGGAGTCGAGCAAGAGTTCCTATTTCATGAGGCATTGCAGTGCATGCAAATGCAGCTAACGCGCGATCTGATCGACCATACGGCACGCATGGTCAGCGAGAACAATCTGCACACGCTTGCGGATGTACGCGACCTCCCACATCGCGTCGCCACCTTCTCGCCTCCGGTTGAGGCGCAACGGCGTGAAGAGAAGAGATACCTGCACGATGTGCTGTATACCTGCCCCACGCTGGAAGCCGAGCACCGCAAAGCAGAAAACGTAGTGGAGACGCTCTTCGACTTCTATATGCGGGATCCTGGACGCATGCCCATCGGCTACATGGACGAAGCTGCCGCAGACGGTCTGCCCCGCGTGGTCGCGGATTACATCGCAGGCATGACAGACAGCTACATCCTCCAGCAGTTCTGGGCGGCCTCCAAGCTGATGCGCTAGCCCTTCAGCTTGCCCCTGTACCGCAGGCTTTCTTCATTATGCTGCCGCAGCAAAGGCTCGCCTTCTTCAGCAATCGATCGCGCACATTGAAGCGCGCGCTCCAGTGCCTCTCCCTCAAGATGCCGTTCCGCTGGTTTGGGCAGGTGCCTGTACCAGACATCTTCGAAGGCATGGTCCAGTGTTACCCGCTTGAAGCAGTGATCCAGCCGCAGCGGCCAGCGCTGTTCGCGTGCCATGGCGGGAAGGACACGTTCAGTCAGCTGCTTCCACTCGGCGACCTGCTGCGTCCTCGTCTCGTCTGCATTCACGCGGGTCTCTGCTCCCGTCTGGAGGCGAGCGCGCCTGCAAAGACGCACAGGATCGGAAAGAACTCCAGCGTATAGCGCTGTTCCGGATTATCCAGTGTCAGCAGCAGCAGGCAGCGGAGGAGAACGTAGCTCAGCATGGACCAGGCGATTACACGGTTTGAGAGAAGCGCGCGCTTCCATCCTGCCGCGGCTGCAGCAAGGTAGCCGCAATTCAAGAGGGCATAGCACCACGCGAAGACAGTCTGCGCGGGATGCAAGCGGTATTGCCACCATCGTTCCGCGACCGGCAGCATCTCCGTACGAGGGTGCAGCAGCATGTTGAGCAGCCGCGCAAACGGCAGCAGGGCGGTACGGACCGTGTGGCTCTCTTCACGCTCCCATGCAAGCTGGCTGAATCCGCCCTCGATCTGCGCGTCCAGCCGTTGTGTCTGTGCGGCACGCTCCAGCAGTTCCGCAGTTCGTGCGCGCTGCCCCGCCGAGTCAAAGGCGCGCTCCGGCAGGTCCTCGATCAGCACTGGTTGATCGGGATAGTTCCAGTACGCATCCTCGGTTGCCGAAAAGTCCACCGCCCATGTCCTGAACCAGTGCTGGAAGGCGCGCGGTGGCGTCTCTCCCGGATCGTTGGCCAACCGGGGTGCCAGCGGCTGAAAGACACCAAAGGTGCGCTCGTTGCGCATCGTCCACGGCACAAACGTACCGGCAAGCAGCAGAATGCAAACCACGGATCGCACGAGTGCTGACGAGTATCCGCTCCGCCGCCATTGCACATAGAACATCCCGGGCAACACAGCCACCGTCAGGAGCCCTTGGTCGGGACGAAGAAAGATGCTTGCCGCAAGCACCACTGAAAGAAACGCAAGCGTCCACCAGGAGGGCGCGTCGATCCACCGCATCAGGAGATAGAACGCCAGCGCAAGGAACATGAGAGTGAACGTCTCGGTAAGCGGCGCAACCGCGTAATTAGCCATAAATGGGCAAAGGGCGGCCAATGCCAGTGCGACCAGCCCAGCCCGTCGCCCAAAGCAACGGTTCGCGATGCGCGACACCAGCCAGCACGTCACCAGGTCTGCAAGGATCTGCAGCCACAACACGGGCAGGAAGCTCTGCAACGTCCCGCTGTCATCAGCCCACACCCTGAACAGGGCTGAGCAGGCCGCCAGGATCGCCGGGTAGCCCGGCATCCGGATCAGTGTCGGCCTTGGTGCTGCATTCGTGGAGAGTCCATACACGTGCGCGTGCAGCCAGTTCAGGGCGATGTCCTGGTAGAGCAGGGAATCGTTCGCGACAAACGCATACCGCCGCAGGAACCACATCCGCAGCAGAAGCCCCGCAAGCAGAAGCAAGGCCGGAAGGATCATCCTCGTGGCGCGGGTGTATGGGACGGCTGAGCGCGGCTTCAACATGCAACGAGGGACTCGCCTCCAGTAACGATTTGCATCATATCGCTGAACTTAGCTACTGCGCGCCATCTTCACGTCTAAGCCGCAGCGGGTACGATACAGGAGAGCATGGCCCAAGAAGAACAGACGCGGCAGGAATCCAAGCCGATCTTCTATGACGAGAAGAAGCGCCGGTGGAAGCGCCTTCGCCGCATTTTGGACATCTCAGCCGCTGTTGGTCTCCTGCTCTTTATTATCTTTGCCATTGGGGCGCTGCGGATCCGTCCGCTGCCAGAGCTTCTGCTTGAGACACCCAAGCATAACTACCGGACGCTGGCCAACCCGCCCATCCCGGCGGCGGATAAGACAAAGAAGGAGCGCTCCGCCCACCGGCGCACGGATCGTAAGCCTTCTGACATTCCCCTGAACGAGGATGAAGGCCTGCGTGCTGCCTTTTATGTGGTGGACGACGCGTCCAGCTACAGTTCGCTGAAGCAGCACGTGAAGCAGATCGACATGGTCTTCCCCGAATGGCTGCACGTGATCACGCCGGATGGCAAGCTGCAGGGCGTCTCCGAAGGTGGTACACGGTATTACAACGTGGTGGATAACGCTGGCGTTCACGGCGTGGACCGCGCCAACGAGGTCGAGCGCGTCATCGCCTCCTCCGGTGCCAACACTGAAATCTTTCCGCTGGTGAATAACTACAGCACCGCCGTGCAGAACTTCACGCCGGAGATCGCGCAGATGCTGGCGAACCCTGCGGCGCAGCAGACCTTCATCAACGAGGTGATGCGCCTCCTGGCGTCCAACCCGCGCTACCACGGGCTCTCGCTTGATTTTGAGAACCTGCCGAAGGAAGCGCAGCCGGACTATCAAAAGCTCATCAACAACCTGTACAGCCTGATGCATCCGCGCGGTTTGCGCCTCTACGTCAACACGCCGGTTGCAGATGAGGACTGGAACCTCCAGTACATGGCGGCTCACTCTGACGGCCTCATCCTGATGAACTATGACCTGCATGAGACGGAGAGCCAACCCGGCCCCATCGCCCCCCAAAGCTGGTTTATTGACAATTTGCGGCGCATCCTCAAGACCATACCCAAGGAGAAGCTGATCTGCGCGGTAGGCAGCTACGGCTACGATTGGACGCTTCCTCTTCCCGATGCTGTCTTCCCAAAAACGGGCAAACACGCTGTCCGCAAACTTTCGGCTCCGCCAAAGGTGCTCCGCTCCGACAACATGAGCACCCAGGCTGTGTGGCAGGCGGCCAACGACTCCAATTCGGAAGTTGACCTGGATGATGCCTCGCTCAACCCGCATTTCACGTACGACGATGTCGATGCGCACCAACGGCACGAAGTCTGGTTTTTGGACGCTGTGACGCTGGTCAATGAAATGCGGGCGGCGCAGCAGCTTGGCCTGCGCACCTTCGCCTTGTGGCGCCTGGGGGAAGAGGATCAGTCGCTCTGGCGCATCTGGGATACACCGGTGCACTCCGACCCGCTGAAAGTACTGAGCGATGTGCCCACAGGGTATGACTTGGACATTGAGGGCGTCGGCGACATCATGCGTGTCTCCGGCAAGCCACGCAGCGGACGCCGCACGCTCACGCTCGATCCTGACTCGAACCTCGTCGACTCCGAGCAGATGTCCAGCTTCCCGCTCTCGTACACCGTTACGTATTTTGGCGCGCAACCCAAGAAGCTCGCCCTGAGCTTTGACGACGGACCTGACCCGGAGTGGACGCCCAAGATTCTTGACATCCTCAACCGCATGAACGTGAAAGGCACCTTCTTCATGATTGGGGAGGAGGCTCAGGACAACGTTGGCCTGATGCAGCGCCTGTACCGCGAAGGCCACATCGTCGGGAATCACACCTTTACGCACCCTGATATCAGTGAAATTTCAAACCGGCAGGTCGAACTGCAGCTCGACTTTACCGAGCGGTTGTTCAAAGCCAAGCTGGGTGTCCAGCCCCTCTTTTTCAGGCCGCCCTACTCCATCGACCAGGAACCCGACACGAATGACCAAGCCGCGCCGGTCGAGAAGGTGCAGCAGCTTGGCTACGTGATCGTCGGCAACAAGATTGATACCAACGACTGGGATGAGCATCCGCGCAAGACGCCGCAGGAGATCACGCAGGCGGTGCTGGATCAGATCGCTCAGGGCGAGAAGCGGCCTGACTTGCGTGGCTCCGTCATTCTGCTGCATGATGGTGGCGGCAACCGTGCCGCTACTGTTGCCGCGCTGCCACTGCTCATCAACACGCTACGCGCGAAGGGCTACACGTTCGTCCCCGTGAATGAACTAATGGGGAAGACACCTGAGCAGGTGATGCCAAGGATTACACCGAGGCAACGCCGGCTGGCGCTGGTTGACTCTGTTGCGTTTTTCGGCATCGCCGCCTTCAACCACTTCGTGATCGGCGTGTTCTTTATCGGCGACATCCTGATGAGTGCGCGCCTCATCATCATCGGACTGTTCGCAATCATTGACCGCTTTCGCCGCCGGAAAAACTACGCGGATCCGGACTACCAGCCGCGTGTTGCCGTCCTCATCCCTGCGTACAACGAGGAGAAGGTTATCGTCCGCACCATCCGGTCGGTGATGATGTCGTCATACAAGAACCTGCACATCATCGTCATCGATGATGGATCGAAGGACCGCACCGCTGACGTCGCTCGTGAAGCGTACCCGAAGGATATCGAGAGCGGACGCCTGACCGTCATCAAAAAGCCGAATGCAGGCAAGGCGGAGGCTCTGAACTATGCGCTGCAGAATTACGTGGATGAAGACATTTACGTCGGCATTGACGCTGACACCGTGATCGCGCACGACGCCATCGCCCGCCTGGTCCCGCACTTTGCCAATCCGCAGATCGGCGCGGTCGCGGGCAATGCCAAGGTCGGGAACCGGGTGAACCTGTGGACGCGCTGGCAGGCGCTGGAGTACATCACCAGCCAAAACTTTGAGCGGCGCGCGCTGGACCTCTTCGACGTCGTGGTGGTCGTCCCGGGCGCGATCGGAGCGTGGCGAACCGCCGCGGTGCACGCGGGCGGCGGCTACCACTCCAACACTGTGGCGGAAGATGCCGACCTCACCATGATCCTGCTGGAGCAGGGCCTGTCCGTCATCTATGAGGATCGCGCGCTGGCCTTTACGGAGGCTCCCATCAACATGAACGGACTCATGCGGCAGCGTTTCCGCTGGTCCTTTGGCATCATGCAGGCGGTCTTCAAGCACCTGGGTGCCATCACGAAGCGGCGCGCCATGGGCCTGTTCGCGCTGCCCAACATCATCGTCTTTCAGATCCTGCTGCCGCTCGTCTCGCCCCTGATCGACCTGATGTTTGTCAGCAGCCTGCTGAAGTTCCTCTATGACCGGCACTTTCATCCGGAGTCGGCAAGCTCCGCCAGCTTTCTCAAGTTGCTGACGTACTTCCTGGCGTTCATGATCATCGACTTCAGCGCCTCGACGCTAGCCTTTCTGCTGGAGCGCAGGCACCCGGCCAGCAAGGGTGATGCCTGGTTGCTGGTCCACATCTGGATTCAGCGCTTCAGTTACCGGCAGGTTTTCAGCGTCGTCCTGTTCAAGACAGTGAAGCGCGTCATTGACGGGCGGCCATTCTCCTGGGACAAACTGGAGCGCACCGCGACCATGAGCAAGGCCACTGACCAGATGCTGAACGCCACACCCTCACCTAAGTGAGTGTGATGAAGCTTATTTTCAGATCGTGAACACAACTTTCCGGCTATGTGTCGCGTTTTCGCCTGTTTGGCCAATGTTTCACGTGAAACATATTTTCCACAGTTGTGGAAAAATCACCAGTACCGGACACTAGCGAGACAGAACGTCTCCTTGTAGAGCTTCATCAACATGAATGCTTGGTGGCTTGGGTACACTTTGTTTATGGCGACGAGTACGATCCCGACATTGCATGAGGCCTCCTCAACAGCTGCTTCCTCCTTCCGCAACGAGCCGTTTCTGGACTTTACGGACTCGGACGTGCGGCTTGGGATGCAGGAAGCCTTGCGTACCGTGGAGCGTGAGTTGGGCAGGGAGTACCCGCTGATCCTGGGTGGCGAACGCGTCTCGGCGAAGGAGAAGATTGCGTCGGTCAACCCGGCACGACCGTCGGAGACCGTCGGTGTGCACCAGGAGGCGGAGCACGGGCATGTGGAGCAGGCGGTTGCCGCTGCGGAGAAGGCGTTTGCCTTCTGGAGCCGCGTTCCTGTGCAGACGCGTGTGCAACTGCTGCTGGACGTGGCGGCTGCGCTGCGCGCACGCAAGCTGGAGTTCTGCGCATGGCTGACGTATGAGGTGGGGAAGAACTGGCAGGAGGCGGACGCCGATGTCGCGGAGACCATCGACTTTCTGGAGTTCTATGCGCGCGATGCGCAGCGGCTGGATGCTGCCACAACGCCCATTCAACTGCCGGGTGAACGGAACAGGCTACGCTATCTGCCGCTGGGTGTTGGCGCGGTGATTCCGCCATGGAACTTTCCGCTGGCCATCATGGCTGGCATGACCATGGCGGCGGTTGTAACGGGGAACACGGTGGTATTGAAGCCGTCGGTTGATGCACCCACGATTGCGGCTCGGTTCGTCATGCTGCTGGAGGAGTGCGGTATGCCGGAGGGCGTCGTAAACCTGTGCCAGGGTTCGGGTGAACTGGCGGGAGCGGCGCTGGTGGCGCATGCCAAGGTGCGCTTCATCGCCTTTACGGGCTCCAAGCGCGTCGGTCTGGCAGTGCATGTGAGCGCGGCGAAGACGCCTCCTGGACAGCTTTTTATCAAGCGCACGATTCTTGAGCTTGGCGGCAAGGACGCCATCATCGTGGACACTGACGCGGACATCGACGCAGCGGTGGAGGGTGTTGCGGCTTCGGCGTTCGGCTTTAATGGGCAAAAGTGCTCGGCTTGCTCCCGTGCCATTGTCGATGCTCACATCTACGACGCCTTCTGCGACCGGCTGGTCGAACGGGTGGAAAAGATCAAGGTAGGCGATCCGGTCGCAAACTTCGCTGCCGGACCAGTGATCAGCGAAACGGCGTACAAGCGCGTGCTGGACTACATCGCCGTGGGCCGAAGCGAGGGCCGATTGCTGACGGGTGGTGAAGCCTACGCAAACGATGCGGGCGGCTACTACATTCAGCCCACGATCTTCGCGGACGTTGCGCCAGACACGAGCATCGCGCAGGAGGAGATCTTCGGGCCGGTGCTTGCGGTCATTCGTTCGACGAGCTTTGAGCAGGCGCTCCAGATTGCAAACGGTACCGAGTACGGGTTGACGGGAGCCGTGTACTCCAGTTCGCGGGAGCGGCTGGAGCGTGCGGCGGAGGAGTTCCACGTGGGCAACCTGTACCTGAACCGGAAGTGCACCGGGGCGATGGTGGGTGCGCACCCGTTTGGCGGTTTCAATCTTAGCGGGACGGATTCCAAGGCTGGTGGATCGGATTACCTGCTGCTCTTTACGCAGGCGAAATCCATTGCGGAAAAGCTTGGGGTACTGGATGATGAGGACGAGATGCGGAAGCCGGAGGGCATCTAGTGCTTTCGCATGAGGAGCGGCGCGTGTCGCGGTTTGGTGTTGCTGTAATTTATCTAAGTCTCTCTTCGGCAGCGCTGGGGCAGACGGCTCCTACAACTGCGACGGTTCCGCCGCAGTATTCTGGCGTGCAGACCCGCGTTGGTGGTGTGTTTGTTACGCCGATACCAAACATTCCGTTCACCGCGACCGTCGAGATCAGCAGCACACGCATCCTGCCGGATGGTTCATCGGAGATGCGCAAAACGGAGAATGACATTGCGCGCAACTCACGCGGGATGATCTATAACGAGATGCGCCGGATGATGCCGGTCACCTTTACGGGAAAGCCGCCGCTGACCAGCTCGCATGTGTACGATCCGCAGACCCGGCTCAGCACGTTCTGGGAACCGTTCAGCAACGTTGCGCGCGCCACGACGCTTCTGCCACAGCAGATGCGTGAGCGCAAGCCCTTTACCATCCCGGTACCCGGTGCGGTTGATACGGACCTGGGCGAGTCAAGCATGAGCGGCGTGAGTGTACACGGGCTGCGGCGGACCTTTACCGTACAACCTGCCAGCGGAGGAACTCTGAAGCCGATCACGACGACGGACGAGTATTGGTATTCGGAAGATCTTCACCTGGTGATGCTTCAGAAGCACAACGATCCGCGCACGGGCGAGCAGATCGTTGCGATCACCCACGTGGAAAGGACGGAGCCGCCGGAAGAGCGATTTAACGTACCCAGGGGATACCGCGTCGCCGATCTCACCCCGGACCGGACGGCTGCTGCACCAACAGCTCCAAAGTAATCGACCGACTCGGGCAGGGTAGGTACGCATCGTGGTGCTGACGTTTTCAGGCGCACGCGGTGCGGTTGGGGAACATTTCGACTGCGCGCGAAGCAGCTTCCGCCAGCGGCCGGTGATGTAGCGTAAACAAAGCCAGTTCCAGGCGGTCACTTGCACCTGTCTTGTCATAAATAGAGCGAAGGTAATTTTTTACAACCTGCTCACTGGTACCAATCTCTTCCGCGATACGGCGATTCTTGCATCCCTGCACCACAAAGCCAATGATCTGCAACTCGCGCGGGGAGAGTTGGTCGCGCATTCTGTCGCCCAAGGTATCGCTGGATGTAGAGCCTGTCAGAACCCGTTCTCCCTTGTGCACCCTGCGCACGCAGGAGAGCAGTTCGTCGGCGGAGGTCTGACGCGTGAGCCTGCCGTGGAGGCGCCGCAGGACCGGCGGAGGCAGGCTGGCGCCCATCTCAGACATGAGGATGACGCGGGCCCCGGCTGTTTCGACAGCGGAAAACATCCGATCCAGTTCGGGGTCAAGAGACTGCGCAATGATGACGACGCAATGCTTTGCCGCCGCAGACACAGCCTCGCGCAGCTTCTCCAGTGAGTCGCACTGTGCCAAGGTGCTGATGTCGGATTGTGCATTCAGAACGCGTGCGACGCCCGCACGAAAAATGGCCTGATCGTCGGCCAGGATCACGTCGCAGGGCGAAGTCGGTTTGGGGGTCATCTTCTGCATAGCCGTTGGGGATCACTCAGCAGGATTGCTCTGAGTATGCCACCATCAAAGGCGCGAATGCATTGGAAAATGAATCATCTACATGGCAGAATGCATCCAAAGTCGCGTACTCACGGTATTTCGTGACGCGTAAAAAGGACCCATGGCACGCCCGATTCTGATGAGTGTGGACGACGATGTTAGCGTGCTCGAGGCCGTCGTGCAGGATCTCCGCCGGAAATATGCCCGGGAATACCGCATCGTGCGAGCAGCGTCGGGCCAGGCGGCACTGGACACATGCGAACAGCTGAAAGGCCGCGGAGATGCTGTCGCGCTGTTCCTCTCCGATCAGCGCATGCCCGGTATGACGGGAGTAGAGTTCCTGAGCCGGGCCATGCCTCTGTATCCCGAGGCAAAGCGTGTCCTTCTGACGGCCTACGCGGATACGGAAGCCGCCATCCGGGCGATCAACACGGCCAAGATTCACTATTACCTGAACAAGCCGTGGGATCCGCCTGAAGAAAAGCTCTACCCGGTGCTGGACGATCTGCTGCAAAGCTGGCACCAAGGATATCGTCCGCCGTACGAAGGCATCCAGGTGGTAGGCACGCGGTGGGGTTCGCAAGATCATGCGGTCCGCGATTTTCTCTCGCGCAACCACATCGGCTACCGATGGCTAAATCCGGAGTCGCAGCCAGAGGCAGTGGAACTGCTGAAGGCCCGCGGTGTGGATGACAGCCACCTCCCGGTGGTTCTGTTCAGCGATGGCACTGCTGCCGTGCAGCCCACACAGATGGAGCTGGCGGAGAAAGTTGGATTGAAGGTTCAGGCCGATAAGGCATTCTATGACGTGGCTGTCATCGGTGCTGGACCCGCGGGGCTTGCCGCAGGCGTTTACGGCGCGTCAGAGGGGCTGCGTACCTTGGTGATTGAACCGGATGCGGTGGGCGGACAGGCGGGATCGAGTTCGCGCATCGAGAATTATCTTGGCTTTCCGCAGGGAATCAGTGGGGACGAACTATCGAAGCGTGGCTACATCCAGGCGCAGCGGCTTGGGGCGGAATTTTTGACGCAGCGCGTCACGTCGATCGGCATTGACAACCAGTACCGCACGGTGAAGTTGGAGGATGGCAGTGACGTCAGCTGCTCTGTCGTGCTGGTGGCAACGGGCGTCAGCTGGTGCAAGCTGGATGTCCCCGGCGGAGATGAACTGATTGGAGCGGGCGTGTATTACGGCGCTGGACAGTCCGAAGCGAATGCGTGCCGTGATGAAGAGGTTTTCATCGTTGGTGGCGCGAACTCTGCCGGACAGGCTGCCATGAATTTCTCGAAATACGCCCGCAAGGTGACGATTCTGGTACGCGGCAAGGGACTTGAGAGCAGCATGTCAAAGTACCTGATCGACCAAATTAGCGCAACGCCCAATATCACGGTGGAAACAGGTACGCAGATCACGCGTTTCTGTGGCGTGGAACATCTCCAGGGGATCGAGTTGAGTACACCGTCCGGCATGGAAACACGCGCGGCGACTTCCGTGTTTATCTTTATAGGCGCCGCGCCCAAGACGGACTGGCTGCCCAGGGAAGTGCTGCGCGACGAACGTGGCTTTGTCTTGGCGGGGCCAGACCTGAAGCGCGCGGGTATTAACAAAGTGCAGAGTCCACAAGGCGGGCAGGACCGTGATCCGTTCCTGCTGGAGACCAGCGTGCCGGGCATTTTTGTGGCCGGTGACGTGCGGCACGGCTCTGTGAAGCGGGCCGCCTCAGCCGTGGGCGAGGGTTCGATCGCGATTCAGTTTGTACATCAGTATCTGGCAGGTTTTTAGGCGATGGCAGCGGCAGCACAGTGCGACATCAGTTCCGTGCAGTGGCAGCAACAAGCAGTCCTTGAGCTGAGCAGGCTACGTGTCTTCGGCGCGGTGCCGGAGCGTGAATTAGCGTGCCTGGTGATAGCGGCGACCGAGGAGCGTGTGCCCGCGGGAACCGTGATGGTCGCCGAGGATGAAGCCTATAGCCTCTTCATGGTCCTTCTTGGTGGGCGCGTACATGTTTCAAAGAAGAACTCGCAGGGTCAGTTTTACTTTACGAAGACGGTAGAGGCGCCCAGCTTCATGGGTGAGGTGGCCCTCTTAACAGGTATGCCATCACGCTTGCTGGTGAAGACGGAAAGTGACACGTACGGCTTGAAGCTGGATGCGCAGGCATTCTGGAACGTGATGGCCCAATGTCCTGCCATCCGTAACGCGGTCATTGCCGAGACGGCCTTGCGTGTCCGGGGTGTGCAGGCGCACCAGACGCAGCAGGAAAAAATGGCCCTGCTGGGCACCATGACCGCAGGCCTGATGCATGAGTTGAATAATCCCGGTTCCGCGGCGCGCCGTGCGGCAGGGCAGTTGCGCGGCATCCTGCAGCGCATGCACCTGCTGGCACGCAGTTTCGCTGAGCGTGGCCATACGGCGGAACAGCGTGGCTGTCTGACGTCGCTGCTGGAGCGTATTCTCTCCGTGAAGTCGAACGTCTGCCTCAGCTCTTTGCAGCAGACGGACGCCGAAGAGGCCCTCGGCGAATGGCTGGACACACATCAGGTGGAGAAAGCATGGGAGCTTGCACCGGCGCTGGTCAGCAGCGGCATTGGAACCGCTGATCTGGAATGCATGTCGCGCGTCTTCGATACCGCCGACATCACAAAGCCGGTGGAATGGCTGGAGGCGACAGCCTCCTCCATGCAAATGGTGGACCTGGTGGAGAACAGCGTCGCCCGCGTTACGGAGCTGGCGCAGGCGGTGAAGAGCTATGCACACGAGGGCCAGGGTGGTGTGCAGGATGTTGACGTAAACGAGAGCATTCATGCCACGCTGGTGATGCTGAAGCATAAATTCCGCGAGAAAAACATCAGGGTCGAGAAGACCTTTGGACCGGGCATTCCGAAGCTGCACTGTGTGTGCTCGGGGTTGAACCAGGTTTGGACCAACCTCCTGGACAATGCCATCGATGCTGTGCCGCATGGAGGAATGGTCAGCGTGCAGACTTCACTGCAGGACGGCGAGGTGCGTGTTGCGGTCCGGGATAACGGCTCTGGCATTTCGCCAGCCGACCAGGAGCGCATCTTTGAGCCTTTCTTTACAACCAAGCCCGCAGGCGTGGGAAGCGGCATGGGCCTGGGTATCGTGCGCAAAATATTGGAGAGCTACGACGGCCAACTGACATTGGAGTCGGAACCTGGAAGAACTGAGTTCGTGGTTCATATTCCCTCGTCACAAGTATCCTGACCGCTTCAATCGCGCGATCGCATCGTATGTGTGAGGTGGTGCGAAGCGATGTTGAAAGCAGTCCTATGTGATCTTGATGGAACGCTGCTCGACAGCAATGCATTCCATGCGGAGGCGTGGCAGCGAACATTTGCGGAGTTTGGCTTTAAGGCCGACTTCGAGAGCATTGTGAAGCAGATTGGCAAAGGTGGGGAGTACCTTTTGCCGTGCTTTGTGCCGAAGGACAAGTTACCGGGTCTGGAGAAGCAGCTGAACAGCTTCCGCAAGCGGCTCTTCCACCGCGAATACATCGATCGCATTGTGCCCTTTGCCGATGCGCGCCGCCTGCTGGAGCGCATGAGGCAGCGCGGTTTGCGCATTGCCGTAGCGACGTCCAGCGAGAAGGGTGATGTGGAGGCGTTCAAGACGATCCTGAAAATCCACGATCTGATTGAGGAAGACACAACGGCGGACGACGCAGAGAAGCCCAAGCCGGAGCCGGACATCTTCCAGACTGCGTTGGCACAATTAGGCGTGCAGCCGGACGAGGCGCTGGCACTCGGCGACACACCGTGGGATGTAGAAGCGGCAAAGAAGGCCGGAGTTGGGACTGTGGCAGTGCAATCGGGGGGCTGGCGCCGGGAGGAGTTGCTCGAAGCTGGTGCTCTTGCCGTGTACGTCAATGTTGCAGATATCGTGCGGAACTTCGAGGCGTCTCCGTTCTATGGCAGCAATGAATAGCGACACACTCGCCATGGGACAATAAAAACCGGCCATTGTGCGACGTCAGAGGGGTTCAATGAAAACGCTCCAACATCCCATCATTCGCCTGTCACGATTGTCTCCGGGCAGATGGTGGATGCTTGTGGAAGCAGCCTTCTGCTTGGTGGGAGCACGTATTGCGGTGCAGTTCGTGCCGTTTGACCGCATCGGACGCCATCTCGGGCCG
Source organism: uncultured Terriglobus sp. (assembly GCA_964251045.1). Classification (GTDB taxonomy): domain Bacteria; phylum Acidobacteriota; class Terriglobia; order Terriglobales; family Acidobacteriaceae; genus Terriglobus. Next base: position 150,268 of record CAXUHI010000002.1, read on the forward strand.
CTGCGGCCACCGTTGCGATCGGAGGGTCCGGCGACTCCGACCGACGTTCAGGTTGCGAACGATGTGCGGTGGGCGGTGAACGCTGTAGCGGGCCGTTCTCCGCTGGAGATGGTATGTCTGCCGCGCGCTCTTGCGGCCTGGCGCATGTTGCAACGCCGCGGCGTCGCGTCACGGCTCCACTTTGGCGCGCCGCTGCAGCCTGGGAAGGGAGGCAGTGTGCAGACACACGCATGGCTCTCCAGCTCCGGAGTTGAGGTCACGGGGTATCCTGCTGCGTACGGATGCGTCGAGGTTGGCTTCTTCGGGCGCCCGGAGCGTGCCGGGGCAGATACCGAAGGAGTTGCTATTGCAGCCCGCTGAAAGCCCTTCTGTACGAAGTCCCATGCCGGTCCCCTCTACGGATGACAGGAGCGATAGTCTTGCCAGCGAATCAGGAATGGACTACATCATCTCAGGACTGAATGTCCGGTCTGCTCTTGAGCTGCCCTCGGCGATTTGTTCGGAGCAGCAGTGTGGCGAGCCTGACGTGACGATCGCCTTTGGTGTCGTGCCCGTTGAGCTTCCACAACCGGACCGCTCGGGAACCGATTGGTCCATGGCTGGCGATCGTTTTTTGATTCACCTGCCTGGCAGCCTTCGTGCGCTGATGACCGGCGGAAGGTCCATGGTGGTGCAGCTTGAGGCAGGTCAGAGCCCTGAAGACTATGTCCTCTACCTGCTTGGTACCTGTTTTGCGGTGCTTCTGCAGCAGCGCGGGCGCGTGGTGCTGCACGCGAGCGCCGTTGCGGTGAATGGACGGGCGATGCTTTTCTGCGGCCATTCCGGGGCGGGCAAATCCACCCTGGCAGCTCTGCTGGAACAGCGCGGGTATCCCCTCTTGAACGACGATGTTTGTAACCTGAGTCTGCTTGGTGGTGAGTATGTGATCTACCCCGATGGACGCATGTTGAAACTCTGGTCGGAGTCGATGGCGCATCTGCAACGAAGTGGCGAGGCTGTCGCCCGGGTGCGGCCTGACCTGGAAAAGTTCTACGCCGCTCCGGAGCGCGTTGACCTGACCCCCCGGACCGTGGGCGGCGTGTACATACTGCAACAGGGCGAGCGCGGCACCGGAACTGCACTGGTGCGCCTGAACCATGCGGAATCACTGGCAGAACTGACGCGCAACGCGTACAGGCCTGCACTGGTACGCGCCATGGACATGCTGCCTGCATACTTTCAGGCTTGTATTGCGATGCAACGTACGGCTGGTGTGTATCGTCTCACGCGGGCACTCGATTTCAGCCGTGCAGGCGAGACGATCAATGTTCTTGAAGGGCACTGGAAGCAGGCAACTGGCTGATTCAGTATCCTTAAGAGCATGAGTGTGACAATCACCGGCGCTTCCGCCATTACGCGTGGCGAAGGATGGCTGAGCGCCTGGGTAGGCCAGGATCATGTGATGATGAGCGCCGATACGGGTACCTGTATCTCGTTGTCGGAGTCAGGTGGACGCATCTGGGAACTGCTGGAGCAGCCCCGCTCGATCGATGATTTATGCAGCGCGCTCGCAGAGGAATACGACGCCGAGCCACAGGCGTTACGGTGCGACGTGGTGGAGTTCGTGGAACGTCTTCAGGCAGAACATGCGCTACTTGTCCGCTGAATCTGCTCAGTCCACCTGCATGATGCGGAAATCATCCTGTTCCGTGGCGCGTGGGTTGTGCCAGCCGCCTTCCGGCCTGACGACTTGGTCGACGTTAGCTGGTCCCCATGTGTGTGGAGCGTACGTGTATACGGGTGTATCTGCTTTCAGCACCGGATCAACGATACGCCAGGCCTCTTCTACGTAGTCCTGACGTGCGAAAAGGGTGGCATCGCCTGCCATAGCGTCGCTCAAAACGCGCTCGTACGCCTCCATCTCTGTTGGACGGGAGTGGCGTGCCGCAACGAGTTCCACAACAGCACGCGGAGAACCGTGGACGGCCGGTGCCGCCGAAAGTGCCACGGCGACCGCGATTTCCGGACTGAGGCGGAACCGCAGATAATTCTGCGGCGTCTCCTTTGGGCTGACGTCCGTCACGGGTGGGCGGCGGATGCGCACGATGACTTCAAGCGCGGTCACAGGCAGGTTCTTGCCCGCGCGAATGTAGAACGGAACACCCTGCCACCGCCAGGAGCAGATATCCACGCGCAGAGCTGCAAATGTCTCGACCTTGGAACCGGAGGCCACGCCGTTTTCATCGAGATAGCCTTCGAACTGCCCTCGTATAAGATGTTCCGGCTTGATGGTGGACATCGATTTCAAGACTTTGACTTTCTCATCGCGCAGGGACTCGCTGTCGTTGCGGGCGGGGGCCTCCATTGTCAGATTGGAGAGTACCTGAAAGATATGGTTCTGGATGACATCGCGGATGGCGCCGGTGTTGTCGTAGAACGCTCCGCGGCCCTGAATGCCGAAGTCTTCCGCCATCGTGATCTGCACGCTTTCCACGTGGTCACGGTTCCACATACCTTCGATAAAGGCGTTGGAGAACCGGAAGGACACAAGGTTGTAGACGGAATTTTTCGCGAGATAGTGGTCGATACGAAAGATCGCGGACTCGCCGAAGGCAGAGTGCAGAACGCGATTCAGTTCCTGTGCTGAAGCCAAATCGTTGCCGAAGGGCTTCTCGACGATGATCCGTGAACCGTCCGCGCACCCGGAGTTCACCAGTTGCTCCACCACTTTGGCGAAGAGGATGGGCGGAATGGCCAGATAATGCGCCGGGTGCGCCGCAGACCCGAGTTGCGCCCTCAACTCTTGAAACGTCCTCAGATCGGCGTAGTCACCGTCGACGTACCGCAGCAATCCGCCCAGCTTCGTCCAGGCATCATCGTCCAGACCACCATGGGTTTTCAAGCTGTCAATGGCGCGTGCCTTGAACTGGTCAAGGGTCCATCCTGCCTTGGCCACGCCGATCACCGGGACGTCAAGGCGTCCGTGCTTCACCATCGATTGCAGGGCAGGAAAGACCTTCTTAAAAGCCAGATCACCCGTGGCGCCGAAAAAGACCAGCGCATCCGATTGCACCTTATCCATGAATGCTCCTGCCGCAATTGGATGCAGCGCGGAGTGACCCGGCGCTAGCCGTAGATGTCAGCCTCTGCCAATGGACAGCCGCGCGCATCACGCGCTGAAAGGATTGGGCCAGCTGGCTCGATCAGGTGCAATGGCCATTCAATCCCGACCGCAGGATCATTCCACAGGAGAGAGCGCTCGTTCTCCGGAGCGTAAAACTCAGACGCCTTGTAGGCGACCTCGGCGGTGTCGCTCAAGACAAGAAAGCCATGTGCGAATCCCGGCGGGATCCACAGCATGCGCCGGTTGGTATCGTTCAGAATTTCGCCAACCCACTTGCCAAATGTTGAGGACGACCGGCGGAGGTCCACGGCGACGTCGTAAATCTCACCCTGGAGGACACGAACCACTTTGCCTTGCGGTGTACCGAGCTGGTAGTGCAATCCACGGAGAACGCTGCGGAGAGATTTTGAGTGGTTATCCTGCACGAAGCGGGTGGGCAGACCCAGTTGTTGAAAGGTGCGTTCGGAGTACGACTCCAGAAAGAATCCCCGGTCATCCCCAATGACTCTGGGCTCCAGCACAATGACGTCGGCAATGGCGGCAGGTATTGCTTGCATGAATGTTCAGATGCCGAGCGGGTATGGTTTTTCGTGCAATTCGCTTGCAGGCGAGGTGCCGCGCTCAAAGCGCCCCTGTAGCAGGCTGAGCAGGCCGGTGTACCAGTATCCCAGAACAAACAATAGAAGGAACGGCACAGTGAAGTAGTTCTCGCTGGTAAAGGCGTACCAGACGGTGAAAGCGAAGTAGCAGCCGATAGCCAGCTCGATCCACGGGATGATGCCGAGACGCTTGCGATATTTCCTGGCGGAGACTGCCTTCTCGCCGCGCTTTTGAACGCGGTACTTGGGCGTACGCGCGAACGCGCTCTTGATGCCGAAAAGCGCCTCCAGGACGGCCTTGGTATTGGTGATCGTTAGGCCCACGCCGAGAGCCATCAGAAATGGAAGATAAAGGAAGGTACGCGGCCAGGTGCGCGGAAAAAGTTCCTTCTGGGACACGAGATAGAAACTTGAGATGGACATGGTGCTGGCCATAAAGAGTGGAAAGTCGATGAGCAGCATCTGCAGCCATCCTTGCCAGCTGCGAATGATCATGGCAGGCATCAGCAGCGTACTCAGTACGATCATCAGCGGATAGCTGATGTTGGCCGTCAGGTGATACCAGGCTTCCAGCTTGGTGTGCCAGGGTGCGTTACTGCGCAGCACACGTGGCAGGATTTTGATCCCGGTTTGGATCAGGCCCTTGGCCCAGCGTGCCTGCTGCGTCTTGAAGGCCGTCATTTCAATGGGCAGCTCAGCAGGGCACTCCACATCCTGGAGGTACTTGAATTTCCAGCCTTTCAGCTGTGCCCGGTAGCTGAGGTCGGTGTCTTCGGTCAGCGTGTCATGCTGCCAGCCGCCAGCTTCGGTGATCGCGTCGCGACGCCACATGCCCGCTGTGCCATTGAAGTTGAAGAAGACGCCCGCTCGTGAGCGGCCTCCGTGTTCCAGCACGAAATGACCATCCAGCAGGATGGCTTCGACCTGTGTCAGGAAGCTGTAGTTGCGGTTCAGATGTGTCCACCGCGTCTGCACCATGCCCACCTGCGATTCGGCAAAGTGATCGACGACCCGCAGCAGCCAATCGCGCGGAGGGACAAAGTCCGCATCGAAGATGGCAATCAGCTGACCTTTGGCTGAGTTTAAACCGGCGTCCAATGCGCCAGCCTTGAAGCCGTAGCGGTCTTCGCGGTGGAGATAATGGATCGGCTGGGGCGGCAGTTCCGCAACCCCTTCCGCGTAGCGCTGCACGATCTCCGACGCGACCGCGTGTGTCTCGTCGGTGGAGTCGTCCAGTACCTGGATTTCGAAGCGGTCGCGGGGATAGTCGATGCGGCAGCAGGCATCCACCAGACGATCCACGACATACTGCTCATTGAAGATCGGCAGCTGGACGGTGACAAACGGCAGATCACTTTCATGAAACCGGTGGGGAGCGTTCGTGCTGGTGGCTTCACGTTTTCGATTGCGGTAGTAGAGCCAGACCAGTTGGTAGCGATGAATGCCATAAAAGGCAAGAATCACCATTACGACAAAGTAGGGTACGAGCAGCGCGAGGTCGAAAGCGTTCCAGTGGTACAGACCATGAAAGCGTCTGGCCCGGTCACCCGTCTGATTGCTGACCCACCGGCCGAAGCTGCCGGGCTGGGTGAGCAGAAGTGTAGTGACAAGCGTCTGAAAGGTGCTGAACAGAACAGGCTCCTGCTGCGCGTGAAGTCGCTCACGATTCTACGTGAAGAAGGTATTTATGCCATGCTGTTATTGCCTGGTGAGCAAACCCGCATCTTCCATCTCCTGCGCGGTGGCGGGCTGCGTAATTTCCATCTGCAAAAGGTCGTTGGCCCGGTTGAAGTAATTAAATAAGCCGATTGCGGAGACGAGTTCGATGACTTCGCCCTCGCTGAAGTGCTCACGAAGCCGGGCGAAGTCCGCGTCCGTGTAGGCATGGGGATTCAGCGTCATCACTTCGGCAAGGTGGATTGCGATTTTCTCGCGTTCGTCGAAGAGGTGGTTCTCAGCAGCGAACTGGAGGGCATTGAGCTTGTCATCGGTGGTGCCGAGCTTCTTTGCCATGGTGGTGTGCGAGGCCAGGCAGTACGGCGTTCTGTTCAGTTGGGAGGTGCGGACGACCGCGAGTTCCTTCAGCGCGCGCGGCAGTGTACCTTCAGCCAGCACAGCCTGCATGTGCGCCCATGCCGTGGTCATGATGGACGGGCGGTGCGCCAGCGTGCGGAAGAAGTATGGAACATTGCCGCGCTCCCGCAGGCTGTCGTCAAAGACGGCACGGATGGATGCGTCGACCTCGCTGCGTGTGAGGCGGGAAATGCGAGGGGAGTTGGTACTGTTCAATGTGAAGTACCTCCTGCGTACTTAGATGCTGCCGTCAGTGCAGAGTAGCAGTGTATCGGACGCTACAAACCTGGCTCCTAGGAAGTTTCCTGCGTCGCAACTGATGTATGGGTCAGATGGTTCATCATGGCGGGAGCGCCCGCTCCCATGCCTTCACCTGACACTTCATCGCGCTTTCCCTGCCTCGCGTATGCGTACTGCACTGAGCGACGGCGCTGTATGAAGGGTACTGCTATTCGAAACGAACGGCCAGGAGCCAGATTTCGCTTTGGTTGTTGGCCCGGATGGAAACCGTCAGTGCATGGGTGTCGTCGATCGGAGCGTCAACCTCCACTTCCCTGTGGAACGCTTCGTCCTCCATCACTTCTTCTTTAAGTTGGGTATTTTCGCCGGCGTTTTCCGTGACGTTCCAACCCGTGCAGAACAGGCGCGCAGTGATCTTGCCGCGTGTTGAACCGGCGACTTTGAACCCTGCGACGCGGCTTGCACCGGGAGGAACCGGGATGTGCATGGATCCACGCGCGCCATTTTTGCCACAGTATGCATTGGTTTCGTCAATGCTGAACTCGTTGTCGGTCTGTCCAGGAACAACAGAACTGATGCGAGCGGGCCTGAACGGAACACGCAGCCAGCCGCTGCTCCCAGACGCTGCCTGCCGGGCCATCTTGCGCACCGCCGCAGACATGTCTATGTGCTCAATATGGCCGCGCGACCCGACCTTGACGCGTGCCAGGACGACCGCGTCCGGAGGGATATGTTCACGCCGCTGTTCGTGCACCTCCGCCAGTTCGGTCGTTCGAACATATCCTTCAACACCGCCTGCCGAGACATGGTCCTCGTCCTTGAACTCTTCAAGAAAGCTGACGCTGATGAAGGCATCCGTGTCATGGTTGAACGACGTAAGACTGCGGGTGACTGGCTGAGACAATTCGATCTCACGTCCGCTTGCATCGACTGCAAATCCGGGCTCGACGGTGATTTCCGTCTCACCTTTTTGCCGCACTTCGAAGCCCTCGAGAACGCCCGGGGGGTGGAACAGGCGGTTGTGCTGGCGTCGGCCTTCGAGATGGTACTGCTGTTCATCCTTGAAGTCCTGTTCGCGGAGAAACTGGTGTGTGAAGTAGTTAACGCGTTTGGGTGCCATGTCGTCCTCTGTCTGAAAACTGAGCCGTGCGGTGTGTTCAGGAGCTCGCCACCAGGGTGTCTGTACCGACCCTGGAATGCACTCCGATCTGGAAGCGTGGAGACGCGAGCGAAAGCTTGTACAGGGTGTGCGCGGGCTTTGCCAGCGCAAGAATCTCGTGTGCAATGGACATCTGCGTCGCTGCGGCAGCCGTGTCGAGTTTGGGCGCGATGAGCCGGACGGAGAAGAAGAACGGTGGCCCACCACCGACGCAGGTATCGTCGCCGACGGTGGAATGCTCACCCACTTGAAACGCAGGGATGTCTGTGTCATCGACGGAAACAAACAGATCAAGGCAGAGGTTCAGCAGCTCCTCGATGTAGCGCCGCGTACCGCGCATGCGATAGAGCGGAACGATGCTGGCCAGGAGTTTGCGGCGGCGCTCATCGCTCAAGTCGGGGTGAAAGCTGAGCCCTACCCACTGTGCCAGCCACGGTACGAACTCTGGTGGCGTGTGCAGAGGATCGAAAAGTGAAGGGATGGCTGCGATCTTTTCTTCCAGTCCATCGCCGATGGTGTCGCCCTCACCGGACGGATCGAGGGCTTTTAGGGTTGCGCCACCAAAGAGGATGCGTTCAAATGCGCGCAGGTATAACGCGAGGAAACCCGGCGTGGTGTCTTCGTTCTCGTCGCGGTAGATGACTGGGAGAAAGTCGATCAGCTGCTTTGTATCGTGTTCGTGACCGGCGTTCATCGTCCCGCTCGCTTTCGTTTGATCACGAGATCTTCAGGCGTAATCTCCAGGCGCGGCAATTCGTAGGGCTTAAGCTCGACAGAGTCGAGTTCGTTGACTCCGCTGTAGTGCTTGCGCCAGCGTTCCTGGGGTTCCAGGAGAATTTCGTCACACGCATCGCCGCTATCGTCTCCCGTGGGAGCCGCGTATTCGAGGCCAGGAATCTTACTCAGGAGCAGGTAGAGTTCAGAGACGAACAGAGGTTTGCCGAAGGGCCAGCCCTTTTCATCCTGACCTCCGCGCAATGGATCGAAGAAGTCCTGAAGCCGATTCATGGCGGCAGTGGAGAGCCACTCGGTCGAGGTATCACTGTTGAGGTGAAGCGTGAGCCGCACCCTGAAGAAAACGAAGCTGGGGCCTACCACATGCACGCGGGTGGCAATCAGACGGGCTTCATCGAGAGTTTTTTTGACGTGCCGCAGTGTTTGCGGCGGGGGTGTCGGATCCTCTTTGGTTACGATCACAACGCTTATGTGGGCAGGTGCGTCCGCATCGCGTGCGTCACTTTCAGCGGCCTCAAGGTTCCTGTTGACGATGCATTTCGCGCGAGCTACCTGGTGCCGAAGCGTGCCGTACCGGCCTGCCGAAGTGGGTATGGCGGCTACGGCGAGCCTCTCGAATTCGCCGGCAGTGACAGCCCTGTGGATCAGTCCGAAGGACAACAGTGTTGCCTGGCGTTCGGCGTCGAGTGATGTGCGCGGTCGCCATGCAGGTCCATTCAAGAGGCGGAGAAACTGTATGGTTTGTGCGTCCGTTATCTGGTCCGTGCGAAAGAGGAGGATTTCCGTGAAATGCGCCAGCAACTCCACGAGGGTGATGCCCGGGTCGGACGGGTTAAAGTTCGTCCAGTCCGGGGCAAGACCCGGGATCAGGGCGCGTGCCTCTTCGTTTAGGTCCGCCCAGGTTACGTCATCCAGCGTTGGCAGTGTCAGCGGCACGGTGTCTCCCCGGCCGGAGTTGGCTCTGAGCTGAGTGCGAGTTGGATGTCCATTGTTCCGGGCGAAACCAGAAAACGTCCGGTGTGTTCTGTTTCGGCGTGATCGGACATCGTGAACGTTTCGACAGAGCGTACATGGCTGACGCCTGCGACACGCGCGATCTTCGCGTACAGTTCGGACTTGTGCGGCACGCTACCGAACGGCCATCCAGAACTTGCCGACCCGCCCGTAAGTGGGTGCAGGTAGGCGGAGAGTGTTGCCTCGACAGCGTCACGAACCTCATATGTTGCAGATGGATCGTCCAAGACGACTTCAGCCGTCACGTCCACGCGAATATAGGCGGGGTTTACAGCGCTGAGTTGCACCTGCGGCGGAGCATACCGGACCAGGTAGTCTAGAACTTCCTGCAGAAGCTCGAGCGAGGGCATTGGGCGTGGATCGCTGGACACCGGTACAACGATGAGGCTGACCGCTCCGGGCTTGTGCCGCTTGCCACCGGGGTCGGAGGCCAGGTCGCGCAGAGGAACACAGCGCGCACGTGCTACCTCAGGCGATGCCTGACGCGCAAGGTCTTCGTAGTCCTGCGTGGTAACGGCACGCCCGCCGTGGCGGACAGAGCGCGGGCCACGATCAAGCAAGGCGGCATTCTCTTCGGCATTACCACCGCCGCCAGCAGGAAACCAATTCCAGGCACTTGCGATGGACGGCACAGCCGTCTTCAGTTGCGTGATGGCGCCAGCGGGCCGGTTTCCAACGGCACCTCCGCCCGTCCTGTATGCCGTTGCGCGCACCTTCCCGCCGCGCGGCGGGATCTGGCCGTGCAGGCCATCGCCGAACTGGACAGAGCCGTTGAGGCGGTCCAGAAGATAGTGCCGGTCCCGCGGGCCGGACGCGGCGAAGTCGCTGACCGCATGCCAACGCACCCACACCGGTGTGTCTGTGCTGGTCAGCGGCGCAAAGCGTATGCAGTCGTCACCTTCTTCGGCCTGCAGGGCCTCTGTTTCGGCGTGACCTGGCATGTGTGGTTCGAGAATTTCGACCTGCTGACCATCCAAGACCGGCTTGTGTAGAAGGGTGAAGGACCGGTTAGGCATGCCGTTGCAGATGCCCAGATCTTCATTCAGATACGTGGTGCTTCCTGTCGCCATTACCGTGTTGAGCAACGCGTACCGTATGCGCGCTGTCTCGCGGGGCGATGGAGGGACGGCCCGCAGCCAGTAGCGTGTACAGCCAAAGCGCGCTGCCGCTGCCATGTCGGTGGGGGCGAGGAAACGCACCATGCCCGCGTGGCGGAGAGCGTTCGTGTCATCGCGGACCATGAGAGCGGTCCATCCCTGAGAACTCCAGTACTCCCATCGCAGCTGATCGTTGTATGCGGACACATCAGCGGCACGAATCCCCTGGCAGGACTCCTCGGCATCGACATACATGGAGATCGGTATGGAGGCATGGCGTGGGATTGCTGTCGCGGCAGCTGCGTGCGCTCCCGTTGCCGTGCCGGGATCGAAGCCGAAGTAGAGTGCCGGCTCAGCTTCCATCGGATCCACAGCCCGGAAGGGCTGCACTGTTGCACCGGTGCTTTCAGCCAGCCCGTCCGCTGAGAGTTCCTTCCAGGCGAAATCGCCGAAGGTGAAGACAGATTGAGCCTTGAGCGCGCGCCTAAAGGTGTAGGCGCCCTTTACGGAGCGGATCATGGGTGGCGCGAACGTCGCTGGCACCTCTTCGTTGACGAGATGCTCCCGCTGCCGGTGTGCTTCCTGTCCGTAGTTGCCCGCAACCAGACGCACGCGAATCCAGTAATTCGTTTGCCCGGCGATGCTGACCGGGGCAGGCGGTGACGGGATGGTGAATGTGACCTCCCCGTCAACGGCGAAGGCAGAGGTTGTGTCTTTGAAGGTTCCCCTGGATGCGGGTGAGTACTCGGCGCCGATCAGGCGCACTGCGGCGGTTTCCTGCGAGACGCCGAGTTCCGTCCACTGCCGTCCATCCCAGAACTCCCAGGCAAGCTTGACCTCCCGTGGCTCTACCTTCGGCACCGGTGTTTGCCCCGGAGCATTGCGCGCATTTGTAAGCTCTATGTTGAGAGTGACCACCGTCGCTTCTTCGGAGAAGAGCTCCCGGCTGGCGAGGTACAGTGTGTCGCCGAACCTCGGCTTCTCACCCAATGGATAGAAGTCCTTGGTGATGTCGAGCGCGCTACTATTGAAGAAGGCAGCGTCGATAGCGAGCCCGGCCCTGTCGATCTCCTCGGAAGCGATAAGGCTTTGAAGGGCTGGAAGACCGGGTGCAGGCAGTACCTGAGCCATGGATGTTCCCGACGCGGCCTCCTCGCCCACGAGAGGCGAAAGAAGGCTGCACCTGAACCAGCAGGTGTGGTCAGGAGAAAGGTACGGGGCGGGCACATTGACAAAGGAGACCGCGCCGGATTGAGTGAGGCCCTCCGTCGTGTCACTGGCGGGTTCATGAACAACCCATGCCGAGATCAAGTCCGGCGGGACGGTTGTCGTGGGTGCTGAGGCTTTTGTCGTTGCTGATGCTTGGCTGCGCGTCAGCGGTGGAACGAACAACATCCAGTGTAGCGATAGCGGTCGCTTGGGTGTGCCGTCGGCCGTTGCGATGCCGATGTTGAGCGTCAGCCTGTCGATCACTTCCGTTGGCGCGCTCAGCGCACATGCCACGTAGAACTCGTGAGGAATCATGGTGTCGCCACGGAACGCCGGGACGAGGGGCGCAAGCTCCGTGGGGGCCAAGATGGCTGCTCCCGCGGGCGGCATGAGCGGAAGGCTCTGGCTCAGATCGGAGTAGAGGCCTTCCTGTCCATTCTTCACGAACAGGGAGGTGAGCCGGTTGGAGACGGCCATAAGTTCCTGGTCGGTTTCGAAGACAATGGGGTCCGTTTCGCCTGGCATTTGCTTTGCAGCGACCTGCGTGCGCGCGGGGACAACCGCAGTGGCAGCGCCAGGCGCGAGATAGAACGTCAATGGAACGTGGGCCGCTCTTGGCGGACGGTTCGCGAGGCCAAGCAGTTGAAGGAACGCGAGGAAGTTCTTCTCCGGAACGCGGTTGAGACGATCGATGAGGATCTCGCCAAAGCGTGCAAAGACCTGGATCATGGCGTCGGTCACTTGCGCGGCGTCGGAGCCGTCGTATGCAGCGGGCGCGTGGTGCAGCATGAGCGTGCGCAGCTGCGCCGCCAGATCACGGCTGTCCCGCTCGTCGATGCGTGGCGGTTGCATCAGTTTGCTCCCACGGTCAGGTAAAAGGGGTAGACCATGTTAAAGAAGTTGTTGGTGGAGCGCACGGTGTAGTGGATGTTGATGAGGAGGATCTCGCCGCGATCCTTGATCTCAACGTCGACGCTCTGCACGGAGATGCGCGGTTCCCAACGAACAAGCGCTGACTTGACCTTCTCCTTGACTTTGCCGATCGTCGCAGCGTCGGGCAGCGCGAAGACAAGGTCGTGCAAGCCGCAACCAAAGTCGGGTCGCATGACCCGCTCACCCGGCGCCGTCGCGAGGATGGTCCAGATGGATTCACCGATGTTGGTCTCTTCATCGGACAGGGCGATGCGCCTGCCATGCACGAGAGAGGGCAGGCTCCAACCAGCACCCAGAAAATCCGTGTTGGTGATGGGATCAATCATCCGCCCACCAGAACCGTTCCCACCGCGACCACGGTGCCGAAGGGCAGATCAACCGGATCGTTGCAGGTGAGCGCGATATCTCCGTTGCGTGCGGCCTGTTTTCCGTTGATGAGAACCGTTGTGCTGCCCAGAATAATGGTGGCCTGATTGGAAGGGGGTTTAACGAAAGCGGTACCCGGAGGCGTGGGCAGATGTGGCGGTGTATCCGTTGCCGTGCTGGTGACGGTTGCGGCAGGCATTCCCATGATCTTGACGTTGGAACTAAGTGCGTTGTCGATGATGCCGGCGAACGGGTGTGGCAGCGGCGTGGGCACGGGTGGTCCCGGCGGTGCCGGCACGAGCACCATGTGGGTGTCCATCGCGGTAACCTGATCGCCCTGCTTTGCTGCCGGTTGCCCCATGTGTTGCGCTCCTTCGTTCGTTTGGTTAATTAATGTTGACCATGACGCCCTTGAGCGTCGCCTGGCCCGTGGCTTCCATATCCAGCGTGGAAGTCGCGGTGATTTTTACGTCTGCCTGCGACGCGATTTCAACGCCGCCAACGGCCTGCAGCGTAAGTTTGCCGTTGCAACTGATGCTGATGTCATTGCTGGAACTGTCAATGGTCAGCATGTTGTTACCCGTTTTATCGATGATTTCGATCTTTTCCTGCCCGTCGCTGTCATCCAGGCGGATGAGGTGGCCGCTGCGGGAGTGGATCAGGCGGACGTTGTTCTTGCCGTCGCTGTTGTTCGCGGGTGGCTTGTCCTGGCCGCTCCAGAGACCCCCAAGTACATACGGAAACCGGACATCGCCATGCTCGAACGCAACCAGGACTTCGTCATCGACCTCTGGAAGAAAGTACGCGCCACGCCCGTTGCCTGCCATGGCCGACGCGACGCGCGACCATCCGCTCTCGTGATCGTCGGAGAGCCATGGGAACTTCATGCGCACACGGCCAAGGTTCTGCGGGTCCTGGTTGTTGGAGATGATGCCGATGGCCACGCCGAACATGGTGGATGACTGTGACGACGATGACGGATGAAGCACGTCCAGCAAGGTGTTTGCCATCAGTTGGCGCTCCGTTTCACCTTGATGCTGGTGCTGTATCCGCTCTCGTCGAGTGAGTGCGTGGCCTCGTCGATGAGATAGCACCCGCTAAATGTGGGGCCAAGACCCTTGAGTTCCACGACCTGTCCCGACCACAGTTCCGGGATGCCGATCGTTTCGGCTGTGCCCTGAATGAAGTCCAGCGCCTTGGCGTTGTACTTCGCCTTGGTGTCCTCATCACTTTCCTGCTGCGACCCGAAAGGCTGGTTCACCTGGACGACGCAGCGAGGCTGGTTGAAGGCAGCCACTGCGATGTCGCCACCTTTCTGCTGGCCACCCATCAGGCTGGTCTGATCGCTCGATGTTGCATTGGAGACGATGGCCTTTTTGTTTTGCTGGTCCCAACTGCGACTCTGGACGGTGGTCGCCGGAGCCAGGCCATTCATCTGCGGCGAAAAGCTTTTGAGCGGCATGGTGTCAGGCGCTGGCGCGAAGCTCTCCTGCGGGCCGTACCAGATCAGCGTCAGCGTTTGCGGTGTTGCCTCCTTCATCCTGCGGAAGATCAGAGTCTTGTTCTGGACCAAAATTTCGAAGTGCAAACCCTTGGCGATGCTCTTGAGAAAGCTGAGGTGGCTTTGGTTGGGTTGGATGACATACTCCATCTGCACGGGCGCATCCTCTGCCTGTACAGCCAGGTTGGTTTGCTGCGCAATCTTCTCAACGATCTCCTTCGGAGTGGTGTTCTGGAAGGTTTGCGTGACGTTGCAACCGCTCAGGCGGTGCATGAGTGAGTGGCCCTCAATGGTGACCGTGGGCACACCGCTGGCCGGGAACGTGGGCGTCACCTGGGTGATCTCACCCTGCATCATCTCCTTCAGGTCGTCCACGTAGCCGAGCAGGATGCGCACGGAGTTGCCCAGCTTGAAGACCTCAACGTTGTTGTTTGTCCAAGGCATATCTGGCAGGGGATTAGCCAGCGTGAAGGTGAACTGGTCGAGGCTGTCCGGCGTGCTGACCACTTGTACATGCAGGACATGATTGGACACATCCGCTTGCAGGCGAGATCCGTTGACTTCAATCTGGAACGCCGGTGCGAAGTAGTTGGGCACGTGTTCTTACCTTTACGCCGCAGCGGGAATGGTGAGTGCCTGTCCAGGCGTTAGGCTGGCAGGATCGGTCAGATTGTTGGCGCTTGCGATGAGCCGCCACTTGGCGGGATCGCCAAACTCTTCCGCAGCGATGGTGTCGAGGCGATCGCCACTTCTCACAACACGGCGCTTGCGATGATCCGCGGATTGCGTGGGATTGACACTCACCAGTGTGTCGACCTCGATGTACTCCTTGAACGTGACACTCAATGTGGCTCGTACGGGTGTGCCGTCGGCAAGGAACAGAGTAAATTGGCCGCTGACGTGGTCAAGTACGCCGGTGAACCGGAACTGACCCCACTGGATGTCGCAAATGGGCGGCGCGTGGGTCGTGGCTTCCACATCGAGAAGTTGGTAGATGTTGCCCGTCTGCCAGGACACGTCGGTGCGCTCTTCGAAGGTGTCGAAGAAGAGATCCATGGAGAGCGTGCGGACGTTTCCGTGCACATATTGCAGGATGGGCGCGCCCAGCCCAGGGATCGCCGCCTCGGCAATGGTGTTTCCCTTTGCGAGCGCATACTGCGTGGGGTTGAAGAGAACCCTGAACGATGGCAGGTTCCGCGGCGAGATGGTGACCTTCTGCAGTTCCATGGCTACGCTCCCCGTCGCTGGCGTTCGCTATGAAGCCGGCGCACCAGCAGGTCATACACGCGATTTGCAAGGCTGGCAATGTTTGCCTCTGTCGCAGGAGGCTGCTTTGAAGCAGATGCGGGAGGTGTTAGACGCTGCGAGGCTGATGCGGAGACAGTAGCCTGCACAGGTGGTGGCGGCGGAGCCACGGAGCGCTGCAAATACGTCGGTACGGGCGCATGTGCAACGCTGACGGTTGCGCTCGACGGTTCCGCACGGTCCCAGCTCGCGGGTGCTGATCCGGTCTGAACAGCCCTGTACGCCCGGTTGATGTGCGTCAAGGAAGTGTAAGCCGGTGGGCGGGCGGGCACAGCCTCAGCGTATGCAGCAGAGGTGCGGTGTACGGGCTTGACGGACGCCTCCGCAGGAAGAGGCGAAGGCTGAACGAGCACAGGCACGGCCGGTGCGGGCCGGTCCGGTGGAATCATCTCGGCGCTTGTGTTCACGCTGGACGCGGCCGTACGGTCAATCACCCCTGAAGGTGCTACCACCTCTAAAGGCTCTTGGTATGGCGCAGCACTCCTGGCAGAAGGGATGGAACGCGATGTTCCATGCTCCTGAAAGGGACGATGCGCAGCCTTCGAGGTGGGTACCGATGGGATTGCCCGATGGATGTGCTCTCCCAGCAAGTGGCTGGCTTGCGTTGCTTCAAGCAGAGAATGAGGACGACCAGATGTGCGCTGCAGGCTGGCCGATGGAGAAGCGGGTGCTTCGGCCAGCCGCGACTGATCTTTCAACGTGAGGTTTGGACTGAATACAGGTTCAAGCCTGGAGACACTGGTCAGCGCCGATGTGGCATTCCGGTCGTCTTGGCTCGGTTGTACGGTGATGCTGGAATGCGGGAGTACGTCCACAGCATCAGTGGACGTGTCGCGAACATCATGGGGGCGAGCCGTCGATGTGCCATGGTCCGTGCCGCGCTGAAGATACACGAGCGTTGCAACGGAGGATAGAAAGCCGGGAGCCTCGACGGTCGCCAGGTTTGCTGCTGAGGAAGTGTGGGTGTCTGTACCTGAGATGGTCGCCGATGGAGCGGGCACGGCGTCCTTCTGCACGCTTCCAAGCGAAGCTTGCGTTGGGGCCGATGCCGCCTCGAGTTGCTCGTTGCCAGATGTTGTGCGCACACCGTCGTGTCTCTCGCGCGTAGCGGGTGGAAGGCTAGCATCGGCAGGTGCGTCTGAGGCGCTCAACTCCGCCTGCTTGCGCAGGGTCATAGGAGACGGCGTCGTTATACGTTCACTCAGGCCTTGGATCGTGCGTCTTCCGTCACTTTGCGCTTTCAATAGCGCGGGTGGTTGGGACTGCTCCGGCTGGTGGCGTTCCTGGATGCGTTCGATGGGTACAGACGACTGATACTCCGGAGATGCTTCGTGCGCGTGCTGAGCGGGGCTGTCTGCCACCAGCGGGCCCGTGACAACACGGTCAAGGACGCGCGGAAAAGGATCTTGCTGTCCTAGTCCGGCACTGCGATGGGACGCTACTTCCTGCGCGGCTTCCGGCAGAACGCGTCGATCAGAAACGTTCAAGCCGATTGCATGGGAAGCGGGAGCGTCGGTTGACACGAGAGGTGTTGCGTGCTGGCGGAACAGTGTCGCAGCCAACGGAATCGCAGCAGTCGGGGTGTTCTCCTGCGCGGAGCCGATGCCCTTGCGATGGAGGACAGATCGTTCGCGCGCGCTGCGGATAGCGATGGGCCGCTGCATCACGCGAGCAGCGTGTGGCGCTCCGTTGTGGGCTGCAGTTCCCATGTCGTGTCCGGACCGTACGGCAGGTGTTGCGTTGTGTTCATCCGATCCGAGAGGAAGTTGCGGCGACGCGTCAGTGGTGCTGTGAGAGCCAGGCTGATCGTGTGTCCTGACCTTTGCTGTTCTGCTGGGTGGCCCTGACTCATCCCAAGAAGTCTTTGTGTTGTGCGAGACCTGACGCTCTGTTATGACGATGGGGTCCGGACGCGCGGCATCGGTGGAGCGGGTGAATACCTCGGAGACTGGATGCGAGGCTTTAGCGAATGTGCTGTCATTACCCGCAGCGCTGTTGGGCTCTGTTGCCGAATGACTCCCCTGCGGGGCGTTGTTTCCTATAAACTCCGTTGCACGCGAAGGCGCTTCAAGGCTCGTTATATCCATAGTTAGAGAGGACCAACCGGAGCTTTCATCCGATGATACGGATGTGCCCAGGCCAGGCTGTGCTTGCGTTTGCTTCGCATCTGCAAGGGCGATTCCATGATGTGTTAAGACTTCGGTCGAGTTGGATTCCAGCCCTTCGGCGGACACTTTTAGTTCTTGACCCGCTGGAGCACTTGGACGCGAGGCAACGTGTGTCACGTGGGCACCTGGAACTCCGGCAGCGGGCTCGATGTCGGGAGCGACGGCTGCAACTGTGTTACTCACCATCGCACGACTCACCCACGCAAAGGGCGAGCGCGACCAGATGCGATCGACAGCGGCAGGCGCGCTCCGGGGCGCGTTCTGATGATGCCAGCGGCTTTGGATGTCAGACATAAATCCCGCGCGCCTCATGGCAAAGTCTGCCGCGTTCTCTCCCAAGCCGAACCCTGACGTCGTGCGCACCACACCTGGATCGGCGCCATAGCGCGCGAAGATGCGTCTGCCGAAGGAGCCAGGATCCTGTCTCAGCTGACCTGCATGGCCGTGTTTGTCTCTTGCACTATCCAATGCCCTTGTCCGTACTGCTTACCTGTTCATGTCGATCGCCGAGCATTGCAGCGTGACCTAACTAGAAACCTAAGGATGCATCCGCGCCTGCGGACACGTTGGCGCCAGCCGAGAACCCAGCGTTTGCAGAGAGACTTGCGCCCGCGCCGGCAGAAAATCCCGCGCTGGCACTTGCGGAGAACCCCGTGTTCAGTGAGAACTGTACGCTGACATCAAGGCTGACCCCGAAGGTGCTCGGGCCGGGGAGTAGACCATCGTGCACAAGTTCGATCGTCTCCACGGAGATTTCCGCAGCGGCTGCGCGCAAACCGGGACCCTCCCACTTAACTGGATACGCACGCTGGAAACTCCAGCGGCGGCGTTCCTGGCAGGTGCTATCCAGGAGGACAATGGATACAGTCTTCCGTTCGACCGTGCCCTGCATCACGCATGCATACCATGACCACAGGCCGGCCGCTTCAGAGATGCCGCGCTTCAGCACAAGATTGCCTGGGTACTTCGTCGGTCCGGCGCGGCGGTGCGTGAACTCGTTCAGGCCGCCCTCACGATACTCCTGGACTTCCGTCTCCGCGACCAGGCCGGACACATCGCTAAAGCCGCCAACGACCAGTCCGTCGACCTCCACGGCGAAATTGTACCCGAGATACGGGTCTCTTCTGCTACCACTTGGCATACTGTTCCGCACCTTTTGGTTCGGCGCTGTTCAGGCGCTCGTTGATTTTTGAGACTTCAGCGACCCACCGGTGCCGTTCGCGATGATCCAGCGCCATGATGTCGTCCACAGGCCAATGCATGTAGTACGCGATGAAGGCTACCTCAGAGAAAATCTGCTCGCTGGGGTAGCCTAGTGTTCCCCCACACCGCTAGTCTCCACCTCCAGGCGCGCGTCGCAATGGTGGCAGGTCACGGCGACGCGGCTATGGCCGTTCTCGTTGATGCGCCGGTAGAAGTCCTGCAGGAACGCCAGGTCTGCTGAGAAGAGCCCCTCGATGACCTTCGGATTGATGCTGGTCAGGTCGCCAAGCCTGGTGATTACCCGGGAGAACAGGATGATCACCAGATACCCCGGGTTCGCCTGTACACGTGGATCTTTCATCGGCCCAACCTCATCGAAGGCCGTGGCCAGCCGCATCACGCCCTCGCGATGCACAGTGCCTTCCGAGTCCACATAGCCCCGGGGAAGCGAGAATGGAAACTCGGTCTGCATGGGTTACGCCTTGCTGAGCCCTTCGTGAACAATCTCGAGCGTCTCGATGGCAACATCGTTCGAGGTCGCGTTGAACGTTGGCCCGGTCCACTTGGTCGCCCATCCGTTGACAAAATTCCAGCGCACCTTCTCGCCGTCGCCCGTCTCATCCAGCAGGACAATGGAGCCGTTTTTGCGCTCGGTCTTGCCGTCCATGGCTGTCTTGCGCCAATCCCACAGGCCATGGTCGTCGGTAATGCCGCGCTTCAGAACGATATTGCTGTACTTGTTCAGTCCGGTCAGCTTGCGGACGACGTTGCCTTTTTCATTGCCCTCGCGGTAATCGACAGCATCTGTACCGGCATCAAGGCCGGAGCACTCACGAAACCCGGCACGTGTGATGCCGTCGATTTCCAGTTTGAAGTTATACGCGCGAAATGGATCGTCCCGTTTTGCAGTTGGCATGGTACTTCCTTTCTTCCGTGTTGATTAGGTAGAACTTGCTGGAGTCTGGACGCCGCGGGTTCCTCGAATGAGGCGTGCGACCACAAACTCGAAGGGAACGGCAGGGGCCAGGCCGACTTCCGCCATGACACGGCCCGAATCTCTCAACGCGGGAGGGTTCGTCGACGCATCACAGCGCACAAAAAAGGCTTCGCCGAGGGTTGCACCTTTCAGAGCGCCTGCGCGATATTGCTTTGCGAAATACTCCGTGAGTCTGCGTTCGATGCGCGACCAAAGCATCGCATCGTTGCGTTCGAATGCCATGTCCTGGAGGGTCCAGTCAACCCACCGCGCCGCAGTCAGAAAAAGACGGCGAACGTTCACGTAGGTCCATGCTGGCTGGCCGCTTAGGGTCCGTGCTCCCCAGACGGTGACACCGCGGCCGGGGAACGATCGCAGGCAATTGACGTTTCTGGAGTTTAGGAAGGCGCTTGCCTGCTCCGTCACGCGCTGCTCAAGATCCAGAACACCGCCCAGCGGCTCATTCGCGGGTGCCTTGTGCACACCCCGATCGCGGTCGACGCGGCTGTAGATGCCAGCCAAGTGGCCACATGGCGGTACTGTTTCTGCGTCCTTGCCGAACCCCGGTACCGTGATCCATGGATAGTAGAGTGCGCCGTTCATGCCGTCGATGTCGCTCCACTGCGCGGCGGCGTCCTCCTTTGTGCTGCCCGGGTAGGAGTCGAGCAGAGCAAACCGGTCGCCCATGTCCATGCAGTGATCAAGGACCATCTGCTGCTGTGCCAGCACACCTGTTCGCGAGCCCTGCAGGTCAGGAACACACACGAGATCGATGGAGTTCATCTCCGCAATCGCGCGCAAGCCCTCGGCGAGACCCGCGTCGCTGCGATCACGAAGAACGACCACGTAGCACCAATGCCCTCCGTTCTCAAAGAAGCCACGTACGGCGCCTGCCAGGCGGCAGCCTGCGTAGGGTGCGCCAATGTAGGGGGTGAAATGCGACCACAGGCTCAACATCCGCGGTGCGCAGACTGTCGCGACCGCCTTGTTGATGGTGCCCAGGAAGACAGGTACACCCGTGGCAAAGTAGACATTTCCGGGCAGACCAAAGCTCTCCTGGAGATACACCCCAGGCGAGCTGGTCCCGCTGATGCCCCTTGCCACTGGCGCGTGTTTTGCTGTGCTGCCCATGCGTTTTCACCTGAACCGGTTCACGAGGTACGTACAGGGTTTACTTAGGAGGCCGACGGACCTTCCCATTGCGATATCCGGAAGATTACGAATTCAGCTGGCCGGACGATAGCAACACCAATCTCCGTGGTGACCTTACCCAGATCGCGATCTTCGGGAGGGTTCGTCTCGTCGTCACATTTCACGAAGAAGGCCTCTTCAGGGGTGCTGCCAAAGAGTGCTCCATCGCGCCAGACTGTTGTCAGGAATGCCGTCACGTTGCGCGTGATTTTGGCCCACAGGCTGCGGTCGTTTGGTTCAAAGACGGCCCATTGCGTGCCCTGATCGATGGATTCACGCAGGAAGATCAGGGTGCGGCGCACGTTGATGTACTTGAGATCGGCGTTTGCGTCGCCACCGACGGTGCGCGCCCCCCAGACCGTGACATCGTCGTTGATGAAGCGAATGCAGTTGATGCCGTAGGGATTCAGCCCGTCCTGCTGTGCGCGCGTGACCTTGTAGGTCAGGTCCAGAGCGCCACGAACGACCTCATTGGCGGGAGCTTTGTGCACGCCGCGCTCGTGGTCCACGCGGGCGTAGATGCCAGCGAGATGGCCGCTGGGAGGAACGGAAATTTTGCCATCCCCGTCCGGGTCCTGCAACTGCGTTGGCATGTCGAAGACTTCCAGGTACGGGTAGTAGATAGCCCCGTATTTTGTGTTCCGGTCCGGCATCTTCAGTGCCGCTTCTGTGAACTGATTGACATTTGGCGCGTCAAGGATGGCAAACCGGCTCTCCAACTTTTCGCAGTGGTCGATCATGTTTTGCTGCACGGTGCCCTCCGGGTCAACCACGCCGGGCGCGGCGACAATGGAGATCTCCGTGATGGGTTCCAGCCGTTCCCAATTTTCGGGGTTGCGCAGGTCGGCCAGCGTTGGATAGCGCATCACGTAGCAGCGGGTACCGCCGTTCTGAAAAAAGCCGTATACCGCGTGTGCCAACTGATTCTGGAAGCTCGTTGGTACGGCGGGCGCCGCCGCCGCGGCAGTTCCGGTTGCGCCGGCAGCAGCGGGTGCTGGTGCCAATCCGTCATTGGAGAACCCGCCAAATGAGCGGGTGAAGTCACTGAAGGTGGTGCACAGCACGGGCTCTCCGGC
The DNA here is from genome assembly GCA_964251045.1 of uncultured Terriglobus sp. GTDB lineage: Bacteria > Acidobacteriota > Terriglobia > Terriglobales > Acidobacteriaceae > Terriglobus. The sequence continues at coordinate 172,216 of CAXUHI010000002.1, forward strand.
GTCCGCCATGCTTCCTGCGGAGTAGCGCGCGTCAGCCTGCGCGAAGGCGATGCGCGCGGCGCGGTACGCCTTCGGGTCAGCACCGGCGCGCATGACGGCGGGACGCGAAGTCGGCTCTGTCAGAGCGGCAAGGTTGTCCTTGGCCTGCTGCCAGGCTGCCTGATCATATGGAAACTGCCATGTAATAGAGGGAGAGTTTGTATCGCTGACCCGCTGCGTGGGATCGAAGTTTGGGTTCTCTTCGACGATTGTCAGCCGATCGGGAACAACGCCCACAAACGCCGCCGTGCTGGTACTAACGCCCGTAATGGGCTTGATCATGGATGGGACTTCCTCAACATAAACGCCGGGTGATAGGTACTCTGGCATGTGCTTCTCCTTGTGCTGCGTGTCACTTCATGGCTAACCGGCTGCATGCACCGGATCCGTTGCGCTTGTTGCGGCTCACTGTTAAAGGCGGCACCTGGATGCGTTTTGAGGCATGTGTACGGCCGATTTACTTCTTGCGCCGCAATCTCCTCTGGACTTCTCTCCGGATACGCATCGTCTGACCTAGACTGCGTACTTTGCCTACGGCGGACGTCTGTGTAGCGACGGCCTTTGCTGAGTGTTCCGGATATCTGGCCGACGGCGAAGCGGTTGCGGCGAAAGGTTCTCCGGTCGATGCTGGAGAGGCTACGGACCCCGTGTTCTCGGCGTCCGCTGCTACTTCGACTGAGGCCTCTTCCTCAGAGTTCTGCTCTGGATCGGCAGCGGCGGTCGCCGCAGGGTCGTTCACCTTCTCGGCAGTTCTGCTCTTGCGTTCGGCCATCGCGGATTTTCCCCCATCGCTCATGTCTGTCTCCTCTCTGTTCACGCCGCAGCGGGAGTTCGCTTGCCTAACCCTTGTCAGGCAGAAGGTTGAAATTCACCACCTGCAATACTCCCGGACCGCTAATGGCGATTTCCTGTGCCACTGCCTGGTAGCCCTGTGCATTGACAAGCAACGTCCGACGGCCAGGTTCGAGACGTGTGAGCCGGTACTGGCCTGCCTTGTCCGTGCGTGTGGTTTCGCCACTGCCTTGCACCCGCACATGAGCAAAACCGATGTTGGCCTTCTTGCTTGTAATCCCCCCTTGAACAGATGTGGGCGGAAGCAGCACAAGCGGCCAGTCTGCGATGGTCTTGCCGGTCGTTGCGAATGGAAGAGTGACTTTGATCTCCGCCATGCCATACCGCGCGCCGTACGCAGGAGCTGAGACTGTAGCCGTGTATTCGCCGTCAGGCAGATCGAGGAAGTAGAAGGAACCGTCCGCGCGGGACCTGGTTCTGTCTGGCCGCTCCGCCATGCTGTTCCATCTGCGTCCGAGCTTCCTCTGGTAAGAACCCAGCATTGTCTTGCTCAATTCCACCCATGATGCAAATGCGGCAGGCATTGCGGTCAAGAGGACGTCTGCTCCCGGAAGGATCTCGCCGGTCAGTGCGTCGCAGACAAACCCAGCGAGAGAAATGTTGTGGCGTGCCTTGGTCGTCTCACTCATGGCAGCACCTGCGGAACGGCTTGGAGATTGATGGTTTTGCCAGTCACCAGACGCACGTCCTGCGTCGGCGTATCGACGGTGATGCTGAGCGTAACCGTGTAGTTCAGTGCAGCCTTTGGCTTGCCGCCGAGCGCCTGCCAGAACTCCGCCACGCTCTGCAAGCGTCCCGGTTGCAACGTACTCGAAGGCAGGGGTGGATCCTGTCCGACCAGACTGCCTTGGAGAAATGCCTCCGGCACGACTGGGTATCGAATCAGCACCTTGATGACTTCGCTCAATATCCGGTGTTCATCCAGGGCACGCGTGCTGGAACTCTCGCTGGACCAGGCAGTAATCAAGTACGAACAGTCGAGTCTAAGCGGTGACCGTCTGCGCCGGCCCGTGCCGGATGTGTCGCGCTCGGTAACCCACTCGGTACTTCTCAAATCAAGATTTTCGCGTATGTCATACAGGAACAGGTCGATCGCGGGCAACGTCACGGATGCTGGCGGAAAATCCGCGTCAGGCGCCGCAAAGCTGATCGCCACCTGATCGAGGAGCGTAGGCGCAAACTCGCGGCGAAGCAGCTCTTCAATCGTATTGTCGAGATCGTTAATCACAGAACCTGTACCGAAAGCAAAATTTACCGCTTGGCGCTACTAATCAGCGTGATGATCGTACTTATAGATATGATCAAGACGATGACAGCAATCACGGCAACCATGTTGCGATGCTGCGGAAAACGAATGGTGTAAGTAACAACCAGGGCGATCAGGATTAACCCGATAATGGGCACGCTTCTGTTCATTTGGAACTCCGGTAGCGACTCACGGATGTTAGTCCATGCAATTGGGTGTCAAGCGACTTCGCAAGTTACACTTACGGTGTGAGGGAACCGTATACCGCTCCCTCTCGTTACGCAAGCGAATATTTTGAACGATCATGTCCTCACGCCGTGGCTTCCTCTGGCACGCTGTCTGGCACAGGGACGGGCGTGCCGTCAGCTGTCGTAACTGCGTTATCAGGGGTGGGATCACCTGCGCTCTGCGCGCTGCTTGTCTGGTTAGCTGGAGTCGCCAGGGCGTTATCGCAGATGTCGCCACAGACTGACGCACCCGCACCGGCAGCACCCGCCGCAGCTAATATGACGGCTGTGCAGGGAATTGCCAGGCCACCCAGGGTGAACGTCGTTCCCGCAGCGCAGGCCACTGAAATCAGGGCCGCGATGGCGCCGCCCGCAGCCCAGCAAGCCGCCTTGCACGCCGTATCTTTCCAGTTCATTTTTCGTGACATCCACGCATCCGGCCGATCCCTCAGAGAGATCCTGCGGGATACACCATCGCGCGTCGTCACAGCTTCCCCGATGTGGACCATATCCGACGCAGTCGTGTGACTCGCACCGCTCGCGTCTGAGGCATGCTCCTTGAATGGACGTTCTGGAACGAGTTCAATGCTTGAGGCGCCTTGCGCAATGTCTTCCCGCGCAGATTGCACACCCTCGCTTGTGTCGTCATGTGGAAGGCCGAAGGAGGACTCGTTTGACGCTTGGTTTAGGAAGGCGCTGACGTTGCGCGACACGTCCTCCGCTTCGCGCTCATACTGTGAATCTGGTTCTCCCACCACCAATTTGGTGTGTAGTTTCTTCTGTTCTTCCTCGCAGTGGGAGCACATGCGTTCGATGGGCGCGCCGTGTGCGGGACTCACGGTGCCTTGCGTTCCGCTCTGCTGTACCACGTGTGTCAGCTCGTGTGCCAGCAGTTCCTTGCCGTGGCTCGTTCCGGGATCATACGCGCCGTCGCGAAAAAAGATATCCTGTCCCGTGGTAAACGCAACTGCATTGACTGCCCGGTTGAGCGAGTGAGCTTCTGCTCCGGTATGAATCCGGACTCCATTGAAATCCGTGCCAAATGCCGACTCCATCTGCGTCTGTACGGATGCATCCATGGTGTGACCGCCGCCCCGCGAGCGTTCAATGGACGACTCGACATCTGCGGCTACTTCACCTGTACCATCCGCCTGGCGGTTTAACGCGAGTGCGCGCTGCACGTAACGGTTGCCGTGCGTCCGCTGGAGTTGCAGGATCGAACGGGCACGAGGTGAAAGCGAAGCGCTGCCAGAAACCTCCGTTCTCGCGCCAGTAAGGGTACTGCGGGCTGAACGGTCGCTTAGCTGGGGCATCTCACGGTCGGCAGCGTGAGCTGCGGAAGGCGTGGCTAGGGCGTAAGGGGCCGCCGCTGAACCGGATTCGACGCTGTAGTGCTCGCGCATACTTGTTCTCCTTGAGCGGTTGCTTGCCGCACTCTTGTTGAGGTGCACGGTGCTACGCCAGTACTCCGTTGCTTTGATCCGGCATTTCGTAGTCGCCAGGCTGCGGTTGCTCTGGTGTGGGAGCCGGTTGCCAGCCCGGACACATGTTGCCGAAGGTGTCCATCATTTGGCCCGGTTTGCAACAGGTCCCGAAGATAGTCGGCTGCTCGCCGGGCAAGCACTGCTGTACGTTGGGCGAGGACCGGTCAGAGCATTGCCCTCCATTCCATTGTTGGCCCGGGGGACAGCATGATCCCGTTGGTGTCGCGGGCTGTCCGTCCGGGCAGATGGTCGGGCTTGGTGTCGCGGGCGTGTCCGGCTGGTCCGATGGGTACTTGAAGGAATCTCCATGTGCCTTGAAGGGCGGATCGCATGCCACGCCGCTGGGTGTGAGCCACCTCTTCTCGCCGCCAAAGGTGAATGTGAGCGAGCACATCTTATCGTTGGGATCGATCGCACGGTCCTGCCCCACCAGCGGCGGTGGCTTGGCCGTATCGTCGTCATCCCGTTGCAGGGGCCGGGATTCAGACACGGCTGACAAGTTGAATGCATCGCGTTGCACCCGGGGTCGCTCCTGAACTCCAGCCATATCTTCCTTGCTGATTGCAAGCGCGCGCTGGACAAAGCGATTGCCGCGGCTTCGTTGCATCTGAAGGAGGGATCGGGTGAGGTGAGTCTGCAGTGCGTCGCTGCCCGCTGTCCTTGTCAGGGTTCCTGTCGCATGAAGCGGATCCAGGTGCGTGAACTCCGGCCCGGCGGTGCGCCGGGAAAGGGCGTGTGCACGGATCGTTTGTTGTGCATCAACTTCCGCGTTGCAGTAGATATGCATCAATGGACCTCTTACTCGAACTCTCCGTGACTGACGACGCGGCCCATTTTCTGGTATTCACGCCGTGTACCGTGCAAAAGATGTTTCATCGTGACGACGCCGCCGTTGCTTGCCGCAAGGAAAGCGGCAGCCATGGCGACATTTCGGATATTGCCGCCGGCCATCTCGAACTTGTGCGCCATGTACTCGAAGTCCAGATCCGCGACCTGCGGCGTTTCCTTTGGCCAGATGCGCTCCCAGATGCGCCGGCGGTCTGCCGCGCCTGGAAGCGGGAACTCCATGGTGAAGTGCAGCCGCCGCACAAAGGCGTCGTCCATGTTCTTTCGGAAGTTTGTGGCGAGGATCACGATGCCTTCGTGCTCTTCCATTTTCTGCAACAGGTAATTGATCTCGATGTTGGCGTAACGGTCGTGTGAATCACGCACCTCACTGCGTTTGCCGAAGAGCGCGTCTGCTTCATCAAAGAACAGGATGGCGTTACTGCTCTCGGCTTCCGAGAAGATGCGCGCCAGATTTTTCTCCGTCTCGCCGATGTACTTGCTTACCATGCTGGAGAGATCGATCTTGTACACGTCAAGACCGAGTTCGCTGGCCATGATCTCCGCTGCCATGGTCTTCCCCGTGCCGGAGGGACCCGCGAAGAGCATGTTCAGCCCCTTACCCAGCGAGAGCTTCTTGTCAAAGCCCCATGTATCGAAGACAAGCGAGCGGTACTTGACGCAGTTGCATATTTCCCGCAGATGCTGCGCTTTGTCCTCTGCCAGTACGAGATCGTCCCACGTGTAGTGGGGTTTGATCTTCCGGCCCAGAGTAGAGAGTTTGTGGCTGGAGTGTACGCGGCAGGCCTCATAGACATCTGCCAGCGAGACGTGTCCGGAGACCGGATCCTTCCAGCGCGCAAACTGGCGTGCACTGCGCACCGCATCCGCGATTTGACCACCGGTCAAATGGAACTTGTTTGCAATCTCCGCGAGTTGGTTGTCAGCGAAGGCTTCAGGCTTCAGTTCCGCGCGCAGCAGTTCGATCCGATGAGAAATTTCCGGGCGATCCAGATGGACGGAAATGAAGTGCCGGGTACCACATTCATCTCTCGGATGCCAGGTGCTTTCGGCGTCCACGAATACCAGACCGGGAGCATGGCTTGCCTCCTGTAGGAGCGCCCGCCGCAACGTCTGTTTGTCGTCGGCCAACACCAATTCAAAGCCATGCACAAAGACTGCGGACGTGCACAGCACAGCTTCACGTACGGACAGCCGGAAAGAGTGGACAGCGTCAGCAGCGCCGCCGGACAACAAGGCCTCAAGATCGATAACAACAAGTGTAGTTTCAAGTTCCCGGCAGAGCGCCTCTGCCAAGGCCCGCTGTCCACAACCGTATGTTCCACGCAGGTGGATGAAAGGCAGATCCGAACCAGAAGAGCCCTTTGCGAGGGTAAGAAGCTTACCTTTCACGTTTGCAGCAACAGGCACGTCATCGAGAGACACAGTAGGAGACACGTGTTTGGTGCAGCCCGCGATCCGCGCGTCCACCATATCTGATCCAAGCAGGAAGCGAACGATACGCTCGTCCATACGCAAGGGACGTCCCAGCCATGGCCGTGTGTTCTGCGATCCTTCATCGACAGGCAAGAGAAGATGGTGTTGCGGCAACGTTGATCCCGAAGCAAACCGTTCTCTCTGCTCGAGCTTCTCTTCCAGGGTCACGCAAAGAAGGTTCAACGCGAGATCGGCGCTGACGTACCTGCTGGTGACGTCGTCCTGAAGGTACGCAAACAGCCTTTCAAACCGGCGGTCGACTTCAAGGGCAAGGCAGATGATGACGCTGCCCATCTCGAACTCCGACAAGTTGAAGACCCGGCGCAGCGTTTGGAGCCGGAGTTCAACTTCGCGCAGTGGCGTAGCCGCACAGCGTTGATCGATGCCTCTTCGCAGAGCAGTTGCCGTGTTCAGAGTTCCATCATGGGCGCGCGTGCGTTGCGCGGCGAACGGTGGAGAACCATTGTGTGCCTGGAGGATTGCAGCGACCTCTTTATCTGAAATCACCAAACCCTTAAGCGCTGCATCGGAGTGGTCCGGCTCGCCCATGCGGTCGATCTCGAGGCGGACCAACTGCTCTACCCACGCAATCTCCGCGAGCACATGTTCGAGCGACGACTTGAAGGCGAGTGGGTGCTCGCGCGTGCTTTGCTCGACCTCGGGTGTGACAACGGACGTCATGGCCCCATGAACCCCTGAACCGTGCAGTAGATCGCTTTCTCAGCAAGCGTTCCCAACGGCGTTTGCGTTCTTACTGCGGCCACATGGGTATAGCAACGCCCATGCAATCGCGCAAGTCTTTTCTTTGTCGTTGCGCAACGCGCTTTCGAAGTGCGCGTTTGACTCCGTGGGAGTCTGACGCCATCGCCACCTTTACACCCCGTGCAGACTTTGTCGCGCCGACAGTGCTTCGGTCGCATTTAGTCCTTACGCAAGGAGCTTTCCACCATCTTCCACGTGACTTGGATCGCCTGTTCTTTTTTGTGAGTTTGCACAACCATCGACTTCCACCCGTTCGCAACCGAAGGTGCACTCACAATCTGCAGGTTCTTATCGGATACCGTGACCTCGATTGGAAAACCCGGGAAGCTGCCACTCGTGCCCGCGATGCCGTTGCCGATGGTGATGGTCTGATTGCCGCCGACCTTGCCTTGCCAGGTAAGTACGCCTGTCTTGGGCCCGGTATACGCAGCCGTAGAGCGAAGGCTGATATCCGTCGAGGCAATCTGCTTCCTGTCGGCATTGCTGGTTGCGTAGATGTGCACAGTTGCACCAGCGGATGGCACTGACGCTGGCGCGGTGAACACGCCACCGGGCGAGATGGTGCCCAGCCCGGACGAACTCCAGGTGACACTGGTGTTGCTGCTGCCCGTTACGGTTGCGGTGAACTGCTCGCGCTGTCCCGCGTTGAGCCCCGGGGAATGCGGATTGATGCTGACTCTCAAATTGCTTCTGGTCGTTGCAGCAAGATGCAGGTCGAAATGGCTGGACTGCGCGGGATCAACCACGCTGGTTGCAGTGACCTGAACGGTTTGCGCGGACGGGACCTCAGCAGGTGCGGTGTAGACGCCGTTCTGAGTAATGCTGCCGGTCTGCGGTTGAATGGACCATATCAACCCTGTGTTGTTGGTGTTTGTTACAGGTGCGCGAAGGACGTATTGGCGGTTTTCAGTGCTTGCCACGCTGACGGCGCCGACACTGACCGGCTGTAACGTGATGTGTGAGATCGCTGACACGCCCTCTGCCGAAGCAGTCACCTGAATCTGGCTCATCTTGGAGACCGTTGCAGGCGCTGTGTACAAGCCTCTGTTGGAAACGCTGCCGAGCACCGGCTGAAGCGTCCACTGCACGGGTGTCTGAACAGGGGGGCGAAGTACCATCTGCAGATGTTGCCCGCCGCCCACAGTGGCGCTCTTTGGGGAAATGCTGATCGCAGACGGATTTTGCGAGGTTGAATCACTTCCTTGAAGGCCAGTAGCCGCGGTGCCGTTCGCCGGTGCCTGATCGTGTGTGGGTGGAACCTGCTTCGGCATCAGGTGCAACGTTGCGCTTGCAGAGATCAGAGGAGCGTCATCGCGTGTGGCTGTCAGGGTCACAATCTGCTCCGCGGCGAGATCCGGTGGTGCTTTGTAGACGCCATTCGCTGTCACAGCGCCAACCGCGGGTGTGATTGACCACCGAGCCCTGGCGATTTCTCCATTAGCGGCGTGTGGCGCAAACGATGCACTCTCGCCAGCGCTTAATGTCCTCGTCGCAGGGACGATTGAGATGGCGGCGGGTACACGGGGCTTTACGCCTCCGCCGAAGTGCCAGACGCCCAGCCCCAGGACGGCCACAACGACGAGTGCAAGAGGCCAAGCCCATGCGGGAAGGCTGGGCAACCGCCAGTTTCGCGTGGTGTGCCTGCTAATGGGTATGAGTTCCAGCCGGTCACCGTCGACGAGACCATTGGCTGCCAGAGTCTTGTCATTGTCCAAAGACTTGGGACTTCCGTTCCGGCGAAGGTGCCACTCCTGGTCGTGTCCGCGTTCATCCTGGAGAGGCAAGCGGAGCTTCCACACCAGTTGTCTGGCTAACTCGCCCGTGAGATAGCTGCCGGGCTCCTCCGTGGTAAACGGCGAATGGGAGGGCGCCGAGATGTCCAGCCGGAGATTCGTCAAGGCGAGCACGAGAGTCAGATCGTCCGCCGTGGCGACACCATTTGCGGCAAGCGTCTTCTCCGGGGCCAGCGTCTTGCCGCGAGCGTCTGTGAGGTGCCACACATGCGGCTGGCCGTCGTTTGCCCGCTCACCCAGGCCCAGACTGTTGACAAGTGTCTGTATGAAGGCGGCAGTGGGTGTGTCACCTGCCTGGGCGAAGCTCCGCGTCGATATGCCTTCTGCGCTGACGTTTACGACCACGCAGGCGCCGGGTTCTGCCTCGAGCAGAAGTCGATTGCCACTCTGAACACCGTTCTCGGCAAGCGTTTTTTTGAGGTCTAGCCTCTGCTTCGTCTTGCTGTCGCGCAGGCTCCACTCGATCAGGTCTCCCGCGTAGTTTGTCTTCGGCAGACCGAACCGGCCGAGAAGCTCGTCGCGAACGTTCGCGGCAGCGAAGCCTGGCGACAGGTCCAGCTTGCAGGTCTGGCCACCGGGTCCCACACCCTCAAGCTCAAGGTTCGCTATCGGCGTCTCCTGCTCGAGAAGCAGCCGATCATGGCGGCTGATGCCGTTCTCTCCCAGAGACGCAGTGCTGTCCAGACGCTTGCCAGTGCTCTCCTGCGTGAGGCACCATTGCGCTGGTCTGCCTTTTCCGTCGAGAGCACCAAGCCCGAAATGCACCGGAACCTGCGCTAACAGCAATGAAACGGGTGTGGAAGAGCGCACCTCAAAATGCAGGGTTTGCCCGTCGGGTGCGGCGATCTCAAGATTCAGTTCCTGGTCCACCGGCGTTTTGAGGGGAACCAGGTACAGCACCTGATTGTTCCCGACGTGATTTTGTCTCAGTGTCAGATCGCGACCAAGCACGCGTCCAGAGACACTGGCTTCCCGCAACGTCCAGTCGTCGGTACTGCCTGTCTGTGTTGCGGAGACGATATCCGCCAGCAACTCGGATGTGCTGGTATTCTCGTTGACCGCATTCAGGGGAAGAACGCCGCCGCTTGTATGCACTTTTAGGCCAGTAATCATGACGTACGATGAACACCCTGTTGACATACGCGCGAATGGGCCCGGTATAGCCTCACGGGACAAAGCAAGCGTCACAGCAGGCAGCAAGGCTCAACAGGTTGAGTGTTGCTGCTGCCCGCCTGCTGGACTTCCGCAAAGGGCAAATACAAGGACAGAGCACGGGTGAGAAGGACGATACACGTTCACCACCCATTGCTCAACATTTTTCTAAGAGGCGGAACGGACGGCGCTGGACAGGTCAACCGGCGTACCCACGGGTACACGGTGAGCGGCAGGGATCAGGTTCCCTGCAGATCGGGGAATGCATTGGCTCGCTTCAGCCAACCATTCAGAAACTCAGGATAAGTTTTTCCCAGGCCCTCGTAATACGCGATGCGGCCCTGCTTATAACGCTTGTAGACCTCTTCCTGCGCAAGTGCTCCTAAAGCAGCCATGGTACCCTGCCCCATGCCGCCGTCCACCACCAACGCTGGTTTGGCACCCATATCGTTGATGACCTTCTGCAAAAGGCTGCTCGCATGTGTGCCGCTGTTCACGTAGAAGTCGAAGAGGATATTTGCCAGCTCCTGCATCTGGATGTTGTCGCCCTGAATGGGCTTCCAGTAGTTCTCGCGATAGATGATGCCGGCCTGAGCCGTGGTAAGGCCCTTCAAGTTGCTGGAGGTCGGCTCAATGCCCAGCAAGGGATGTGCTGTCACGGCAAAGACGCGCATCGTGATGCCCATGTTCGTTTCGCCGCCGGGGTCTCTGGGATTATTCACGTAGCCGCCCTCAAAGGCGAGCGTGATGGGTAGTGCAATGCTGAAGTCCGCCATGCAAATCTGCTCCTGTACTGTAGGCGTCGAATAGTACGTCAGTGCAGCATCTTCTGCAACTCTAAAACGCGAGCCTCAGTAGCATCCGCTTGCGATGTGAGGCGCAGCACGGGAGCCAGCGTTCCGCCTGCTGCCTCATTCGCGTGGAAGGCGGCATTCGCCTCCCGGAAGCGAAGCCATGCGGTTTCCGCGATCCGCAGTTGCTGCTTGCCAGTAGTGTCCTGCGAGCGCATCAGCTGGCCGTAGACACGATTGAGATCTGCGTTAGCCTTCGCCAGACGGCTGCTCTCGCAGTCTACGATCTCAGCTGTTGTCGTCACACTGCTGCAGGGAAGAGCGATAGAGGGTGACGCCTGCGTGTTCGCGGAGAGCGGTGCAGGAGAGGCTTGTGTTTGCCAAGAAGCTGCGCTACTCCCAATGCAGCCCGTTGCCATCAGTAATGCAATGAGGAGAGTCAGAGCGGACGATGTCATAGAGGTGCTTTCCACATGGTACGAGTGCAGAGGCGCGAAGCCGAGACAAGCATCGTCAACTTAGAGCGAGATGTGATTGGCTCCGCAGGTAGGACTCGAACCTACAACCCTTCGGTTAACAGCCGAATGCTCTGCCATTGAGCTACTGCGGAATGTCCGGTGACGCATATTCTACTACGCATCAACCCTTTGTTTATAGCAAACGGGGAGGTCAGGGTCAATGACGTTGCAAAGAGGTGCTAAGGGCAAGTCTACGTCTCCCAAAGTGGGTGCGTTCATATGTCAATGATTAGACTTCCACCACGATGGAGGCCGGTGAAGTACACTGCGTGCCATCATGAGGTGAATTGCACCGGGTCGATCGAGTTGACACCCTGGCAGCATCGTTGTTCGGTACGACACGGTGCGACAGAGTCTGATATGAAGTCCACGGCTATTGCCCTACGGCACACTACAGACTGGGAGTGAACAGCACACTGCATGGCAGACAATCCGCAATACATCGCCGTAACCGGAGCCTGCGGGTTTCTTGGTCGCTCAGTGTGCCGCATTGCTCGTGACAGGGGATGGCAGGTGATCGCGGTCGTCCGGAGGCGATGCGATCTGGAGGACATGGCACGGGTTGTGACAGCCGATCTGACGGAAAGGCATACTCTTGAAGAGGCATTTCGCAATTGCACGGCGGTCGTGCATACTGCGGGCCTTGCCCATGTGTTTGGAAGGGCAGCCACGGACGAGGACGCGTTTCGTAGAACCAATGTCACTGGTACGGAGACAGTAGCAAACGCCGCACGTGCCGCAAGCGTGCCTCATCTGGTGCTTGCCAGCTCGGTCTCTGTCTATGGAGGGCCGGGCCAAACGGGCGCCCGTAGATCAAATCCCGTCATGAGCGCCGTCGATGAAACGGCTGAGCCGCATCCACGCACCGCGTACGCTCGCAGCAAACTGGAATCTGAGCGAGTTGCGGCCGAATGCTTTGGGAATCAGGGATACCTTACCGTTCTTCGTCTCGCGACCCTGTATGGCGAGGGGGACCGGGGCAATGTTGCGCGTCTGATTGAGTCGTTGCGGCGTGGGCGTTTCATATGGCCTGGAGACGGGCTGAATCGCAAGAGCCTTATCCAGAAGGATGATGCGGCGCGAGCATGCATCGCTGCTGTCGAGCAGCCGGCGTCCGGGATCTACAACGTGTCCGCGCCACCGGCCAGTATGCGTGAGATCGTAGACGCAATTTGCGATGCTCTGAAACGGCCCGTTCCGCGTGGGCGGATCCCTGGATGGCTGCTTCTGGCGATGCGGAGCGCGGTCTCGCACATCCCCAGGCTGAACGCGCTCGAACGCCAGTTGCAGACCTTCTTACAAGATGATGTCTACTGTGCAGACGAGTTTCGCCGGACCTTCAATTGGCGGCCTGAGACCGATCTGGCGGATGGCATCGCTCTGCAAGTTCGCGCAAGCAGAAAATAAGACGAAGCAGATTCCCCAGCTACCTGGAGCACCAGGTGTCATCATGCAAATGCACACGGGAGTCCAAACCGCGCACTCCGGACACCTGCGCAGCTACGGTAGAAGCTCAGTGGCTTGCGTGACATGGAGGCGAAGACTTCCTGGTTGGGATTGAACGTAATGACGGCTTAAGAGCAGGCACGAACGCTCCACCAGGACGTAAAACAGGGCTGAGAAGCTCACCGCGCTGGTGAGGTATAAGGCCAGGAAGGCGAAAGTGCTGAGATACCGGCCGATGAGAACGTAACCGATAAAAAGGACGGGCAAGTGTGTCAAGTACAGACTATACGAAATTTGCCCGAGAAACTGCGGTATCCGTGCCTCCAACACGTGCTTCCATCCTGGCTGGAAGAGTGCCGCGACGATGATGCCGACGGACGAGAGTAGGCAGATCAGGTCCGAAACGGGTGCAGGCTCACGCAAGGCGATAGTGTATCCGAATGCCAGTAAGGCCACCAAGGGCAGTGCTGTTCGAAACGCGGACGGCTGTCTCAGGTACCACGATTTCACAAGATCTCGTTTTTGCGCCAGGAATAAACCCACAACGAAGAAGCAGCCGAAGCGCAATGTTTTCAGCCCATCTGATTGAGGGTAGCGCAGTGCCAGCAAAGACAACAGAACGAGTGTAGAGGCGTTCAGGATCAGCGCTATACGGAATGGAAGCCAAGCGAATGCTCTTACGATGAAAGGGTAAGCTAGGGAGACCCGTAGCTCGATGACAAGGGTCCAGAAGACAAAGTTAAAAAGCAGGACGTTGTACGTGCCGAGAAAGAGGACGTGCTGCCAGACGTCTTCCAGAGCCGGCGGTGCTGGCCATGGTGAAAACTCCCACATGCCGCGGGGCAGTTGACCATGGAAGTGCGCGGCACCCCAGACTGCAAGAGCGAGCGCCGCCAGATACGGAACATAGATACGAAGAATCCTGCGTATCGCATACGTCAGGTAGGAACTACGCTTCCTCCGAAGTAGTGGCAGAGCCAGCACGAAACCGCTCAGGACAAAGAATAGAGCCACAGCGCTGGCACCCGACCGGAACGGAGATGCAAGATAAAGAAGAAGGAGCTTCATGTGCGAGAGGTGTGCACGGCGTTCTTTACCGAAGAGCAAATCATGAAAGTGCATAAGCACCACGATCATGGCTGCTAAACCCCGAAGCGCGTCCAGCGCGTGCAAGCGGTCGCTTTCTTTCTGGTACAGGAGAACGCTCCCTCCACTCTCTTGCATTTTCGACGCCTCTGTTGGATAGTCAAGATCGGCCATTGAGTACAACATCTGACCGATATCTGCCTTCAGTATTGAACGAAAAATTTCTTCGGGATAGAAGAACTGAAGTTACGAACCAACACGTCTCGTCCACTCGCCCCATTTTCGAACGACACACGAGAGAAGACTCATCTTCCGCTCATCATTTGCAGCATGGATCATATGTAGAGACGGTAGACTGAAACGCAACAAAGGTTGCGCAGCGTGAGTGTGAACGAAGTTCCCCTATCGTCTCAGGTCCCCATTGTGGAGTTTTTCTGGGCTGTTTGGCAGCGGCGTAGAAGCCTTTTTCTTGTTGCGGCAACTGCACTGCTGCTGGGATATGCCGGTTCTTTCTTGATTCCGACACGCTACAAGGCCACAGCGCAACTGATGCCTCCCGACCAGCAGATGATGGCGAGTACGTCCGCTCTGAGTATGCTTATGATGGGTGGGAGCGCGGCCGCTTTGCCTTCGGTTGCTGCTGGCGGGCTCCTGAACCAAAAGACACCAGGGGCGGTCGCCATTGGCGTTCTTTCAAGCAGGACCGTGGAGGACGGCCTTATCCGTCGCTTTGAACTGGGCCGCGTTTACCACGAAGAATACCAAGACGAAGTACGGAAGGTATTGAGTAAACACACAGTATTGGAGGAAGACAAGAAGACGGGTATTGTAAGCATTACGGTCGAGGATCACGACCCTAACCGGGCGCACGATTTGGCGGCTGCCTATGTGCAGGAGCTGGCCAACGTCGTCACGATGCTAAGTACCTCCTCGGCACGCCGCGAACGGATCTTTTTAGAGCAGCGACTGAAAGAAGTTAAAGCAGATCTGGACAGCAGATCGCGTGCGCTGAGTCAGTTTTCAAGCCGCAATGCCACCTTTGATCCGCAGAAGCAGGGTCAGGCCACGGTCGAAGCTGCGGGGAAAGTTCAAGCAGAGCTCATCGCGGCACAGAGCGAGCTCTCCTCACTTCGAACGGTATACACAGACCAGGATGTTCGAGTTGGCGCGGCTCGCGCACGCATAGCATCCCTGCAGGGAGATCTCAATAAGCTCGGGGGGCAAGGCGGCGATGGCAGTGAAAGTCACGCGTTGCCGTCGGTACGACAACTACCCCTGCTTGGATACATGTATTACGACCTGTACCGGCAGGTGCAGATACAGGAGACCCTCTTTGAGACGCTGAGTAAGCAGTACGAACTTGCGCGCGTACAGGAGGTAAAAGAGTTACCACCCATTCGGGTGTTGGACGAGCCTGATGTACCGGACAGGCCGTTTTTTCCGCTGCGATGGCTCACCGCTGTCGTCGTCATGATTGCGGCGATGGTCACGGCCCTTGCCTGGCTTATGGCTCGTGTGTTCTGGTCCACACGCCAGGATACAGATCCATTGAAGGTGTTTGTGCGGGAGGGAACGCGGATGTTCGTCGCAGGCCCGTCATGGCACGCAGAAGAGGCTTCCAACGCAAGCATGAGTAACACGTTGTGATAGCAACTCTGGCGTCGCCATGCAAAACGTCGTATGAGAAACCCACCACTCTGATTGGACGCTTCCTGGGGTACTTAACCGCGGATGCCCTGAATTACTTCCTTGGGTTTGCCATTTACGGATGGCTTGTGCGTCTGCTGACAAACGCCCAATATGGGCACCTTAGCGTCGCCACCAGCGTGTACCAGCTGCTGATGATGGTGGCCGCGCTTGGCCTGGACCTGGTCGGTCCGCGCTTGATCCAAGACGCCGGCGGTGACGCAAGTGAACTTGCCAGGCTAGGACAGCGTGCGCGTCTGAAGGTCGTGTTTGGCCTCTGCCTGCCCGCAACTGTGGTGTGTGTGGCATGGTACTGGCACAGTGAGCAGCACGATGTTGCAACCATCCTTATCGCGGGCTTTGCGATGGTGGTCGCACGGGCCTTGGATGTTTCGTACCTCGCTGTTGCGTTGGGGGCGCCCGGTGCATTAGCGAAGACGCGCGCCCTCGGTTTAGGTCTCTACCTGGCGTCGCTCTTCGCGGCACGGTCTTACATTGGAAGAGCTGTCTGGATCGTTCCGGTACTCAATGCGGTGGGCGTCTCAGTGGGAAGGGTTCAATTGATGCGGCTGTTGCAGGCACGTGCGTCCAGCCGGGCAACTAAGACGCGTTCCGTTGTCACCCAGCGCCTTGTTGCCGTACAGGGTGCCAAGGCAGGTCTTGGACAGTTACTGCTGTTCGCGTTGCAGGCGCTTGATGTCGTTCTGCTGACACGGTATGCTCCGGCTGACACCGTTGGTCAATATAGTATGGTGAGCCGGTTGTATCTTTTTGCAACGGCTGTGCTCGCGGCATTGCTCAACGCGTATGTGCCAAACCTCATCGCCGTCGCGACCGAGTGCGTTGCGCTAAGTGGGCTGTTTCGCAGGTTCGTACTGGTCAGTACCGCCCTTGGTGTTGCGGGTGGCTTGGTCTTCTGGTTCGCAGCGCCGCAGGCCTGCGAGTTGCTGGGCCACCGCTCGCTACCCGTTGTGGCTGTGGTGTGTCCGTACTATGCCGTCCTGTTTTTTACCATGGCTGTCACGAACCCATTTCTTAGTTTCCTGCCGAGCCTCCATCGTAGTGGCGCCTATGTGATGGGAATCGCGTGTGCGTTGTTTTTGCTCATTGGCTTGGACATCTACCTGATGCCCCGGTACAGTGCAACCGGAGCGGCCATTGGGCAATTAGGAGCCACAGCATTTCTTGGAGTGTTTATGGCTGCAAGCTATATGCACTATCTGAGAACCCTCGCCAACAATAAGCACCTTGAGGTTTGATGACAGACGCACGTGTTCTATTCGAACCCTGGGGCTTGGGGGACGCGCTCATAGCGTTTGCCATTGCATTGCAGCGGCCCGGAGACTTGGCCGTTGCCTGCCAGTCCAGGTGGCATCCGGTGCTGGCCGCAAACGCTGCCGTACAGGGGCTCGTGTGTCCTTCTCTTCTTCCCGCGGATCTTTCCTATGTGAGTCGGAACAGAACTAACTCGTCTACCCGAGGTCTGCATCCGGCACCACGTACTACGCTGTTACTCAGCATTCGTGGCGACATGCGGGATTTTCGCGCCGCGCGTGAGATGTTTCCCGGCGCAAAGATCCTGATGCGCGGCTGGGTTGCGTTCGCCGCCAAGCGGTCGAGCGTTGTGGATCTTCCGTTTGCATGGGGGCTGCTGCCCGTGCGTAACCGGTACGCGGCTTGGGCGCGAATCACTGGCGTGCCATGGGCAGAGGTGGAGCGCTTTTTTGGGGAGCGGCAACCAACACCGAACAGAAAGACTGTTGCGCTGCACGCCGGAGCGCAGTGGCGCTCCAAGCAATTTCCTCATGTCGCGGAGCTTGCCACAGAACTGCGGAAGGAGGCGGAGGTGCACATCGTACTCGGGCCCGGTGACCCGCTGCCCCCGGATGTGGATGAGAGTGAGGTGCAGCGGCTCCACGATGATGCGCTGGTCCGAGCTTTGTGCGTCGCCTCGTGTGTGGTTGCGAACGATTCTGGGCCGATGCACGTGGCGGCCATGCTGCGGCGGCATACCGTGTGCGTGACAAACCATGCTGCGATGCGCGAATGGTTGCCGCCGGGTGTGATACTGGTTGCCGAGAACGCGCACAAAGGACATCGCGCCACCCACGTGCGACCATCCGACACGATCTTTGACGATTGGCCCTCCGCTCAGCAGGTCGCAGACGCTGTCCAAGCTTTAATATGAACGGCGCAATGTTCAGGCCAAGCGTACAGGTTGCCCCGTGTCGGCGTATTCAGAGTTGCTCGCCTCCCGTTCCGCCCACAGCTCCGCGACCATCGTCCGGTATGCGTCAGCGACATGGGCGCGGGTGTACTTGGTGGCGGCAGCAGCCCGCGCACGAGTGCCAAGGGCCGCGAGAGTGGAGGTCTCGGCTTTGGCATGGCGAATCGCCGCGACGAGGTCACTCACCTGGCCCGGCGCGACCACCCAGCCAACCTCTTCTTCGCGTACCACCTGCGCCAACTCGGATTCGTCATCGCACACGGCCAGCAGCGGCTTGCCCGCGCTAAGCACGTTGTACATACGGCTTGGAACGGATACGCCACTCATCCCAGGGGAGAACGAAATAAGCGCCAGGTCGCAGGCATTTAAACCATCGCGGAACTCGCCCTCCGGCAACGGATCAAGCACAGTAACGTTGTTTAGCCCGCGACGTTCCTTCTCTTGCAGAAGCCACTTCTTCTTCGCTCCCCAACCGATGACGAGAAAATGGATGGCAGGTTCGTCCACCAGTCGTTCAGCTGCGTTGACAAGGTCCTCGACGCCATGTGTTCGCCCGATGTTGCCGCAATACTGCACGACGAATCGCTTTGTGAGTTGAAGCGTGTGGAGCAGGGGATTCGCGGTGCGTTCCGTGGGAAAAATGGTATCGGTTTCGCCCCAATTTGAGATCATCACGATGCGGTCGCCTTCCCGGTTCAATTTAGCCGCGATGATCTGCCGCACATCGCGGCCGAGGACGACGGTGCGGTCCGCTGAACGATACAACCAACGGCTTGCGCGATGCATGAGCCGGGCTGAGAGTGCCGAGGAGGAAATCATCTTCAACCGCGTCAACACTTCGGGATATACGTCTTCAACTCGAACCACAACATGGGAGCGGCGTAGCTTGCAGGCGATGGTTACAAGATAGGGCAGTGCCGGTGAAGGGTTTGTTACCACAATCACGACGTCGCCCTGTCGTACTTTGAGAAGCGCCTTAAAAGACAAAGCGAGACTCGCGGTCACAAGGTTGACGGCACGGCCTATCAAGTTGTCTTTCGCGAAGGTCGTGGACCGGCAGCGGTGTACATCAACGCCGTTGTGACGCTCCCGCCAGGGCGCTTTGATCCCACGTGCGCTGTAACTCGGTTGCCCGCAGATCGCTGAAACGGGGTACTCAGCGGCGAGTCCTTCGGCGACTCCCGTGAGAAAGTACCCTGTCGATGTCGTCTCGGGGTAGTACAGCTCAGAAACAATCCAGATTCGCTTTTGCCTTTGCATGCTTCTCCAGTCTTGACGATGTATGACTTGTAACAGCGTCAGGTTGTACAGTCGCCTCACGAAAAGCCCGCCCAAATTGCTGCTAATCGCTCAATTAAAGTAGTGCACGATAGGCACGCTTTGGGTCATGGATCCTTATACCCGTACGGTCAAGGCGCAGATGGTACCGCTTGTGTCCCGGAGACAAGCAACCGAGCTCACGCCGTTAGCCAGATAACATGTTAGATCGTACGCGCCAGCGGCAAAGCAACTGTCGCTTTCATGTACCAGCAACCCAGGTAAATCAAGGATGGTATCAAGATTGAGAACTCCAACATGACTTTTACAAGGGACACCGCGAACGGATCTCGAAAAAAAGAGAATGCGAGCCACCCTGAGAGCATGGTGTAAATCACTCTAGCCAACTGTGAGCCTGCGCGGGAACGAAACCAACGCAGGACGAACGGTATGCAAGACATAAAAGCCACCGTTCCGGCGGCTCCAAAGTTATAAGCACAGGAGACGAACGAGTGTAAAGCACCCAATGGATTGTAAACGTAGGGGAAGGTGACCAGTGTTGCTTTGCCGGGAAGCAGAAATGTGGGAACAAGATTGGCCAAATCTGTTACGAGATACTTCGGGAACATAAACATGGATATCTTATCGACGCTGAGGAAGTACAACAGCGAAAAACTGGTAAACAGCGGCTCCAAGATCAGGTTCATCCAGACGCCCCCGTTATTGTCGCTGATCCGAAGAACACCAACAAGACCTGACAGCGTTGCAATCGTCAAGCCCGTGATCACAAGAACCCTTAGCGGCAAACGACGCACAAAGCAGGATTTGTACACTAGAAACATTAGGACGAAAGACATCACATACAAACGCGTGCCAAGAACAAGCAGGAATATGGAACCGAGAAGAAAGGGCAGAACGTATTTACTTTTGGCCAGTCTTGGCAAAGTTTGCTCAGCATGGTCGCTTAGATAAAGCAACGCAATCGATCCAAGGATCACCACACATGCAGCGACGTTGCCTTTGGCACGCGCGGCGTCTACGTCAACGTCATATGCTTGGAAGAGCAATTCATGGTTCAGTCCGACAGTTGCCACGAGAACGAGGCAGAGGATCGGGACAGGCCAAAACAAAGTACCTTGATGAAGACTCCGGCTTAACCCTTTCTGCGCGGAGAAGAGTCGCGATGCGATAACGTCACCGATAGCGAATGCTATGTAAGACAGCAAGATAGTCCATTCATACGCGGGAAGCTGACTAATTCCGTCAAATAGCTCGGACCAGATCTGCCCCGTTTGATTCTTGGCGAATGGTGCGGCGATCACAGGGACGACCCAGTAGAAGAGAAAGCCGAAGCTGAAGAGGGAAACATGATTGACTTCGAAGCCCCCCGACGCTTTAGAGCGGCTGTACGCAAACCAAATTGGTATGAGAACACAAAGGGCAACGAGCATGGGTCAAGTCTACCGGCTAAGCGGCGTTTTCAAAGTATCAGTGAAATAGAGGAGACTGCATACAACTTGATGCTGCTGACTTTGGTCACTGCACCCTAATTGGGACGTTCCAAATCCGAGATGATCGTTTTAAAGTTTCCGGTTCGATGTGGCTGGTTTCTTTAGGCGCGGCTTGCGGTGCGATTGGGTACCGCATCGCGTCAATTCCAAAACGGGCTTCTTGCAGCATCCGGAGTGTCTACCAGGGATTGAGCACCTCGATGATCTCGGGGCCCCTAAGGTAATACTTTATTGGAACTTCGCAAGGCGATGTCTGGCGACCGCTGTTATCGCGGATCTAAAACGCCACGGAAATGTGCTGGCGTTGATCTAGAGGCCTGCAAGCGTCAGACATGGTGAGATGAAGAATCGGAACTGAGGCCGCATGTACCACAAGTTTACGGAATTGTTGCAATTACGGGTACGTTTTGGACGAGCGTTAAGACCCTGGTTGATCCATCGACGCACCCAACTCCTGTGTGACGCGATGGCGGGTGCGGTTGCCGTAGTCACGGCGTACATGCTGCGGTTCGACTTCTCCGTGCCACCCGCGTTGCATGCAAACTTGTTGGGGTGGGCAGCTATCAATTGCCTGCTCTATCCCACGGTTCTTAAGCTGATGGACGCATACCGCATGGCATGGCAGTTCTTCGGGCTGCGCGACTTCGGTGAGCTCGCTCTGCGATCGTCGCCCGCGCTTGCGGCGCTTCTTCTTACCCGCACGCTTGTGACGAATGGTGCGGCGATGCCGTTCAGCATCTGTCTGATTTGGTTTGCGCTCGCCGTGGCTCTTTCCAGCGCCATGCGTATCGCGCGCCGCGTGGATCATGAAGCTGTTCTGCGGGCCATGCGCGGCACCCGGCGCACGCTCCTGGTGGGAACAGAGGAGACACTCGCGGGAGCCATTCGGCAGTTGAGCACCTTTGGCGGGTCCCAACTGATCGGGCTGGTAGCGGATGGCCTTGCAGGATCCAAAATCGCCGGTGTCCGGGTTCTAGGCGTTCCCGCGGATCTCTCCCGCTTGATCATGACCCATCGTGCGGAGGTTGTGTTTACGTCCACCGCTGATCTCAATTGCATCGCCCAAGTCATTCAGGTGTGCAGCGATCTCCAAGCGGACTTCAAGCTGCTACCCTCCGTAACCGACATCACCGACAACCATGTCCGGGTGATCAAGACGGTCACGCCCTCCACCGCGCGCGGGGCGATCGGCGCGGCGCAGCCGGAACTCCATCCCAACGTGGTTCAGTGCCTCTCAGGACATGTGGTGCTTGTCACCGGAGCTGGCGGTTCCATTGGGTCGGAGCTGGCGCGGCAGCTGGTCAAAATCCCGGTGCGTCGACTCATCATCCTGGATCAGGACGAAAACTCAATCTTTGAACTGATGAACGAAATTGGCGCTCGGGGACCGGTTTCGCCGGTTGTGGCCGATGTGCGTGACCGGGACACCATACGGAATATCTTTCGGCATGAGCGGCCGGAAGTGGTCTTTCACGCCGCCGCCTACAAACATGTTCCGCTCATGGAGCAGAATCCCTGCGAGGCCGTGATCACAAATGTGGGCGGAACATTGGAGGTAGCGCAGGCTGCCGTCGATTTCGGTATCCAGCGATTCGTCCTGATCTCAACGGACAAGGCGGTGCGGCCGTCGAGCATTATGGGCGCCTCCAAGCGCCTTGCAGAGATGGTGGTACAGCAGTGCGCCGCGAATGGTTCCGCAGCCGATGGCAGCAGACCGACACAATTCGCCTGCGTGCGCTTTGGCAATGTCCTGGGCAGCCGTGGCTCGGTTCTGCCGACATTCCTCAAACAGATCGCTGCGGGCGGTCCTTTGACCGTCACGCATGCGGAGATGACCCGCTACTTCATGACAATACCCCAGGCAGTGTGTCTCGTCCTGCAGGCAGCAACCCTCGCCTCGCGTGGTGACATTTACATGCTGGACATGGGCGATCCTGTTCGTATTCTTGATTTCGCGCGCGAGGTGATCCGTGCCTCCGGACTTGTTATCAACCGCGATATTGAAGTAAAAGTGGTAGGAACTCGTCCGGGCGAAAAGCTCCATGAGCAGTTATGGAACGAGGACGCCCAGGTAAGCTCAACGGAGTTTCCGCAGGTCTTTCGCGTCCATGCCACGCCCGTAAGCGATGATCTGCCAGCCATGGTGGAAGTACTCGCACAAGCGGCAAAGGACCGGAGATCAAGGGACGTGGTGTCGCTTCTGCACGAGATGCCG
Organism: uncultured Terriglobus sp.; assembly: GCA_964251045.1. Classification (GTDB taxonomy): domain Bacteria; phylum Acidobacteriota; class Terriglobia; order Terriglobales; family Acidobacteriaceae; genus Terriglobus. The sequence continues at coordinate 194,830 of CAXUHI010000002.1, forward strand.
GTGGACTATCGTGCAGAGCGTGCTCACTCTGACAGTGGCAGCCGCGAGGTCGTGATGGCCACAGGCATCCTGCATCCTTCCCACGCCGGGTAACACGAACGTGATCACCCGAGAACTTACTTCCAAGTCTATTCCGGTCGCTACAGCATTGACAGCGAAGCGAGTCTTCGACGTCGTGTTGGCAGCTTTCCTGCTCGTTCTCTGCTGTCCGCTCTTCCTGCTCTTGTTCCTGCTGGTGCGAATCACGTCCAAGGGACCTGCTCTGTATTACTCCGAACGAGTGGGCGTCGCAAACACCACCTTCCGCATGCCGAAGTTTCGGAGTATGCGTACGGATACGCCTCAGGTCGCCACGCACCTGCTGAATCGCCCGGAAGCATACCTCACACCCATTGGGTCGTTCCTTCGCAAAAGCAGCTTGGACGAGCTCCCCCAGCTCTGGAGTATCGTCTGCGGAGACTTGAGCTTTGTCGGTCCCCGGCCCGCACTCTTTAACCAACACGATCTCATCGAGCTCCGGACGGCATGTGGTGTACATCGTCTGGTGCCCGGCTTAACTGGCTGGGCGCAGATTAACGGGCGGGACCACCTGGCGATCCCCGCGAAGGTAGAGTTTGACCGGGAGTACCTGCTGCACAGGTCGTTCTCTCTCGACCTGAAAATACTCCTTCTGACCGCGTTGAAGATCGTTCGCCGCGACGGGATCAGTCACTAACAGCAAAGACAATTGGAGTTGCTCAGCCGGTCTGTTGCTATCAGGCTTGCCTTAGTGCAGCGCGGACACCGCGGCTGCGGCGATAGCCAGACTGCTGGTCATTTGGGCAACGCTTAGCGCCTCATACAGGTTGAAGCCGGGTTTGAACCGTCCAGGCACAACAACTGCATCACCGGGGTAGAGAAGCAACTTGTCAAAGCGCGCGGTCCTTTCACGGCTCAGCACGGAGCCGTCAGCCCGGAGCACAAAGTCGTGCGACTTGTCGGCTTCGCGGGTGTGGCCGCCCGCCGCGTTCAAGTACTCCCCTACATGCTTTCCTGTGACATAGCGCAATGACCCCTGGTTGAAAACATTACCCAAGACCTCGACCGTGTTTGGAACCGCTGGAACAAAGAAGTGGTCACCGTCCTGGAGTGTGAATGCGGGCAGATCGGCCGCGAGCTGGGTTGTGGGGCTCATCTGAAGAACCACGCGGCCTGTGGCGCGTACCTGCTGCAGTGCCTGCAGGTACGCCCGGCGTAACTCCAAGTCATTGGTGGAGCCGCGTGCGTCCGCGGAGGTTGTGGTGTTTACAGGCGAGAAGACTTCCTGCGTTTCCCGCTGAATCAGGCCATGTAACTTGATCTCCTCGGCCACGCGCACGCTCTCCCGGCTGAGTTGTGCAGCATAGGGATAGGCATGTGGCGCAAGACCACCCGCGCGCTGAACCAGATCGCGTAGCGTCTGATCACCCTCCATGCGGTAAATTCCAGGCCGGGCAACTTCGCCGTCCACGCGCACAAAGCGTGCCCGCAACTCGGTCGGTAAGTTGATGTCGCGTACGGAGTACACCACCAGGACGTCTCCTGGTTCAAGGGTCTTGTCTTCCGGCGAAGCTGGATGATCGACAGCATCGCCTAACGCAAAACTGACAATGTGTGTGGTCAGATCGGTGGTGCCAAGACGTTCGATGGCTGCGTAGTTCCAATTGATTTCGGTGTCGTGGCTCGCCAAGTCAGGTTGTTGTCCCTGGTCGAGCAGCTCTGGTGCGCCAACGATAGCTTCCCGCTGTGCACCGGTGAGCGCGCGTGTTCTTGCGCCCTCGGGTTTTGTTGCGTCAGCCGCGAAGGGATCCACGGCGAGGTTCTTGGGTGCGTTCTGTGTGTTGTAGTAGTTGCGCGGCAGCAGGAACTCGCGATTTGGGATCAAGTCTGAAACGCGCATGCCCGCGTGCCACGGGTAACGGCCGGGCTGGCCTACGAACCCGCGCAATGTAACCGCCTGATCGATCTTCGAGGAGATAGGAAAAACGCGCAGGATGTCTCCGCCTTGAACCGGGATGAGGCGCTGCGGTCCGTTCAGAGGAAAGTCTTCCACCGTGCGCCGGCTGTGATCGACAATGCGATCAAGCGAGGCACGCTGGATGCCGGCGACGGGCGTTAAGCCGCCGGCAAGACGCAAGGCTTCGTCCGCGGTTGTTGTTCCTTTCAGTTCGTAAATCGCGGGTTGTGTCACGTTGCCGACCGTGGCCATCTGCGGCCCGACGAGCGGAATGACGATAACATCGCCCGGCAGCAGGTGCATGTCCTTGGTCTTGTCCCCATTCAGCAGAAGGTCATAGACATCGAAGTGGGTCAGGATCGTTCCGCCTCGCTTGAGCTGGATGTCGCGCAAGCTACCCGCTCTGGACGGTCCGCCGGACTCAAAAAGAGCATTCACCAGCGTACTGAGAGAACTGATCGTATACACGCCGGGACGCCGTGCATAACCGAGTACAAAGACCTGAATCGAACGCAGCTGACCAAGTGTGACTGACAGCTCAAAAGTGCGAAAGACCCGGCTGATGGACGTCCGGATGACGTCATGCAACTGGTCGGCACGAAGCCCTGCAACATTCAACGAGCCCACCTGCGGCAGGAAGATCTGTCCGCCGCGATCGACCGTGGCGGAGATGTCCATCTGTACGTTGCCCCATGTGCGGACCTTGATCTGATCGCCCGGTCCGAGTACGTAATCAGCCGGTGGTGCCACGTTTGTGGCAGGAATGAAATCTGAAGTCGTGTTCTGGAATAGGTTTTGACCAAAGACAGGGACGGCAGTTCCGGTGGTGTCCTGTACGAAACGCTCAAAATCGCTGAGTGGCTCAGGAGGCATCAAGGCCGATCGGTCACTTTCACGCTCGTCCCGGAGCGGGTTCCTCGGCAGTTCATGGGTGGTACGGCTCTGTCCGGGGCGCATGGCGGAGGGATGTTGTTCCTGGTCGGAAGGCTCAAGATTCGAGCGTGTGGGCACGTCCTGGGCTGTTGGCAGCGGTGTGTCGTCGTGCGAGACGATGCATCCCGCGGGTCCGCAGGATGTGACCTGTTGCTGCGATCTGCTGCTGGCGCTCGTCGCGCTTTGAGATGACGTGGAGTCTTGTCCTGTCTGTGCCCAGAGACCCGGCGAAACAGAAGCAAGTGCGATGAGAAAAGAAAGCGGGAAAAATCGGCTATTTGTCATTGGCCAGGAAATCGTTTGTGGAAGTTACCGCAAGAAACGCTTGTAGAATACCGTGAGAGATGACTCTTGTGCAGATTGGAATCGCAACAGTAACACTCCATGGGTTACTTATGGGAGAGTGGCTGACCATATCTGCACAGAATGGTTCTTTTGAAAGGGAGGCAGTCAAAGACGCTGGACGTGGTCGCGCTGGATCGCCGTACATCCCGGTCGATAGCTGGATTTACGAGGCGGTCCTGCGCCTTCACAACCTCGGCTACGTTCCCACCTTGTATCTCAATCTGCGCCCATACACACGTGTTTCGCTGGCGCACGCTCTCCGCCTTTCGGAAGACAGCATTCGAAATGACGAGGAACTGTATGGCAGAGACGACGAAGCTGTGGAGATCTTCGCGCGCCTGAAGCAAGAGCTTGCTCCGGAGTTTGCCGACACGGATCAGCCGCGCGTGGTTGCAGAGAGCCAATACGCACGATTGCAGGGCGTTGCGGGGCCTCCGCTGAACGACAGCTTTCACCTGGGCCAGACCTTTGTCAATGATTACGGCAGGCCGTTTCAGCAGGGCATAGACGGTCTTGTTGGAGCCAGCGGTTATGCCACCGCCGGCCGCTTCAATCTCTACGTCAGGGGCGAGTATCAGCATGCGCCCGGCGCGACGGGCTACAACGCCGATGTTTCAAGTACGCTCCAGCAGATCGATGGACTTCCGCAGGGACCGCACTTCGATATTCCGGAGGGCCAGTTGCCGCAGATCAATCGTCTTCGGTTGCTGGAAGCAAATGCATCCATGCACCTGCTCGGTCACCAGCTTTCGTTCGGCCGCAGTGATGACTGGCTTGGGCCGGCGAGTGGCGGGGCCATGGCGTGGTCCAACAACGCGGAGCCGATCTACAGCTTCCGCATCAATCGGATTGAGCCGTTGTATCTGCCGCTCGTTTCGCGCTTTGCCGGACCGTTCCGTTATGAGTTCTTCGTAGGTACGCTCAAAGGACATGACGCGCCAAATGCGCCATGGGTGCATATGGAGAAGGCAAGTTTTAAGCCGTTTGCTGATCTTGAGTTCGGCTTCAGCCGTACTGTTCTGTGGGGCGGGGAAGGGCATGTGCCCATCACCTTCGGCACCTTCTTCCGAAGCTTCTTCAGTCCGGCCGGCGTGCAGGCAGACGTAAAGTTCTCCCGAGCGGACCCCGGTGCACGATTTAGCAGCTTCGACTTCAACTACCGCATGCCGTGGAGGCAGCATCTTGTCACCATATATAGTGACTCGTTTGTCCACGATGCTGTTTTTCCCATTTCAAACCCGGTCTCCTCTTCGTGGCGTCCCGGCCTCGTGGTGAATCGCCTGCCACACATGCCGCGCGTGGATCTCCGTGCCGAGGCGTCCTACACCGACGTGAAAGATTATCGCAGTATCGAGGGAAGACTGATGCTGTATGAGGTCGTTCAGCAGCAGGGATACACCAACCGTTCCTTCCTGCTGGGTGACTGGATTGGGCGGGAGAATAAAGGCGGGAACGCCACCGTCACCTGGCATCTTCGCCCGGACCAGATGGTGCAGGTCAACGTACGCACCGTGAAAGCCGCAAAGGATTTCATACCGGACGGAACCACGCAAGAGGATCTGGGCGTCACCGCTGTCCTGCGCCCAATGTCCAAGCTAGAACTCAGAACATCGGTACAGCAGGAGCTGTGGCGAGCTCGCTTGCTTCAAGCTCAGACGCAGCACTCTACTTCGTTCACGGTCCATGCAACATACTTCTACGGGCCGCACTGACGCTGCCTGCCTGCCAAAGGTCGAGACGGCGTTATGGGTTGCTAATGCCATCGTTATGGCCTTTTTACGGCGGGGGCGCTCAGCATCATGCAGGGGCTGCCCATGCGCACAATCCTCCACGTCGTCCTGATCCTTCTCTTTGTCGGTCTCACCGCCCTGGTAAGCGCGCAAAGTGCCGCCAAGGAACTGAACTACACAAGTCGAGCCATCGCCAGAAAGGTCCGCAACGCGAAAACCGCGCAGGATTTTGAGGAGATCGCGCGGTTCTACGACAAGCAAGCGAAGGAGTTCTGGGCTCTGGCTGCGGAACAACGGCACGAAAAGGACTACTACAACACCCATGACGGCGGAAAACAGTATCCACTCGCATCGGAGCGGGCGCGGCAACTCCGGGACTATTACGATCAGCGTGCCAAGGAGAGCGACGTTCTCGCAACAAAATACCGGGAGCGCGCTGGCTCTCTTGCGCCCGCTGCGGCCGATCAAGCGGCAGGCATGGGACTCGCGCCGCATACGACCAAGTAGGAGTAGGTCTTCGGCAGGCTGATCGTGGCGCTCAGCGAGTCTTGATCGATACCCGCGACATAGCACAACGCTGATCGCGACAGAGTGTGGCACGATAGTTTCATACGCTATCCAGTTGACCCCAGGAGTCTCAAGGTGCCCTGTCCCGTCCGTATGTCTCTTATTGCCCTTGTCCTCGCCGTATGTGCCCCTTGCACACAGGCGCAAGATACAGCTAAGCCAATTCTTGGCTTCACCGCGCAAAGTAGTGCGGCGGAGCGTACGTGGGAACAGAAGTTTCGCGCGATACCGGATGCGAAACGCATTTCCGACAACATGCATACGCTAGCTGCGCATCCGCATAACGTCGGTTCTGCCGCGCAGCGCGCAAATGCCGAATGGCTGGTAAAGCAATACACGTCGTGGGGCTGGGACGCGAAGATCGAGCAGTTCGATGTGCTGTACCCAACGCCGAAGACGCGCGTGCTGGAAATGCTTGGTCCGAAGCCGTATAAGGCACGCCTGGAGGAGCCGCCAGTGGCGCAGGACCCGTACACGCAGGATAAAAGCCCGGCGATGCCGCCGTACAACATGTACGCCATGGACGGCGATGTCACCGGCCCACTGGTCTATGTGAACTACGGCAACATTGGCGATTACGACGAGCTGGCCCGCAACAACATCAGCGTGAAGGGCGCAATCGTCATTGCCCGTTATGGTGGCGGTTGGCGCGGCTTGAAGCCCAAGCTGGCGTATGAGCATGGTGCCATTGGTTGCATCATCTATTCCGATCCGGCAGACGACGGATATGCGCAGGGTGATACGATTCCGCAGGGTCCGATGCGGCCGGAGTGGGGCGTACAACGCGGCAGCGTTTCAGATACCACGCTGTATGCGGGTGATCCGCTTACACCCGGTGAACCTTCAATCCCTGGTGTCAAGCGGCTGGACGTGAAGGACGCCAAGGTGATGGTGAAGATTCCCACGATCCCTGTCGCATGGGGCGATGCCAAGCCCTTGCTGGAACAATTGAACGGTCGTACAGTGCCTGCGTCGTGGCGCGGAGGTCTGCCGCTGACCTACAAGTTTGGTCCCGGTCCTGCGAGGGTTCACCTCAAGATTGAATCCGACTGGGGAACCAAGCCAGTGCTGGATGTCGTTGCAACCATGAAGGGCAGCGAGGAACCGGACACATGGATCGTCCGCGGCAACCACTATGACGGTTGGGTAAACGGCGCGGATGATCCCATCAGCGGCCAAAGTGCTCTGCTGGAAGAGGCACGTGCGCTGGGCGAACTGCACAAGCAGGGCTGGACGCCGAAGCGAACGCTGGTGTACGCCGCGTGGGACGGCGAGGAACCGGGGCTGCTTGGCTCAACCGAATGGGCAGAGATGCACGCCGACCAACTCACCAAGCACGGTGCCGTGTATATCAACTCCGATGAAAATGGTCGAGGCTTTTTTAACGCGAGTGGCTCGCAGAGCTTCGAACTGATGGTCAACGAGATCGCGCACGAGATGGCCGACCCAGAAAGCGGCAAGAGCGTGTGGGATCGGCAGAAGGCCGCCCAGCTTGCCGGCCGAGGACGCGGCGGCGCTCGTGCCGGTGGCGCTTCAGATCGCGCCACGATCGAGTTCGGCCCCGCTGGTAGCGGATCGGATTACGCCGGCTTTATCGATCATCTTGGCGTCGCTTCCATGAACATCGGCTTCGGCGGCGAAGATCGCGGTGGCACGTACCACTCCGCGTACGACACGCCGTGGCACTGGGACCAGTTCGCCGACAAGGAAGAGGTCTACGGCAAGCTGTTTGCGCAGACAGCTGGCGTCATCGTGATGCGTACAGCAGATGCTGAGGTGATGCCGTACAACTTCACGGAGCTCTCGCTGACGGTGACCGGCTACGCCACCAACCTTAAATCGGAGATCAAGCAACTGCAGACGGACTCGGCGGCGCGCACGCGTGCTCTGAACAGCGGAGCGTACGCGTTAGCGAATGACCCCAGGAATCCGCTTGCCGCACCACCCGCACTTCCGAACCCGCCTGCTATGGACTTCACTGCGTTGGATGCGTCACTGGAGAGGCTCAAAGCCGCTGCTGCGCACTACCAGCAGATCACGGCAAACGCTCCAACGGTGTCCGCTGCAAAGCGCAAGCAGTTGAATGATGGTCTGGCAGTCGCGGAGCGCAAGCTGATCAGCGCGGATGGACTTCCGGGTCGCCCGTGGACAAAGCATCTGCTCTATGCCCCGGGCACGTTCACCGGCTATGGCGCCAGCACACTGCCTGGGGTGCGTGAAGCGCTAGAGGCGGGCCGGTACGACGAAGCTACGCAGCAGCTGACAGTGCTGGTGGATGCGCTGAACGCCGAGGCAAGCTACATCGACTCACTTGCCACCCTGGCTGCACAGTAGCTGGTTTTTCACACAGGCCAGTGAACTACGCACAACGCCAGCGCATCACAGGGAGCGGCCTATAGGAGATTCAAACATGCGTAAAGAATGGATGGCAGCGGCGTTGTTAACGCTGGGTTCAGCGGCTGCTTTGGCGCAAACAGGACCATTGACCGTACCAATGCAGGATGCCACAGGTGCTGATGTTGGCACTGTGACTCTGACTAAGCAGGACAACGGCGTTCAAATGCAGGTCGCGTTGAAGGGCCTGCCTGCCGGTGAACATGCCATCCACGTCCATGCCACTGGCATCTGCACCCCGCCGGACTTCACGAGTGCCGGTGGTCACCTGAATCCAACAAGCAAGCATCACGGATTCCAAAACCCTGATGGCCATCATGCCGGTGACTTTCCCTCCAGTCTCACCGTGGATGCTGATGGAACCGTAACGGCCACGCTGACCAGCACAGATACTTCTTTCGACGCGAACTCTCCAGCCGCAATTTTTGGAAAGGCGATCGTCGTTCATGCAGCTGCAGATGATCAGAAGACGGACCCGGCGGGTGCCTCCGGGAAGCGTGTCGCGTGTGGTGTTGTGCCTGCGGCATCGTCCATGTAGTTAAGTCAGCTTTGGCAGTGGCACGCCCATGTGCTTTGCTGCCACTGCTGCAGCCAGATAGCCGCACATGCCATGCACGCCTCCCCCAGGAGGTGTGGAGCTTGAACAAAGGAACACCCCTTCCACTGGTGTCACGTACGGTGGAAGGGTGGGTCGACGGATGATCTGGCCCAGCGTCATCGCGCCGCCAGAGACGTCGCCGCCCAACAGGTTAGCATTCCAGTCCTGCATCTGTGAGGCGGTGTGCGTGCGTCGGGCTAGGATGGTTGCGCCAAAGCCGGGCGCATACCGCTCGATCTGTGCCTCAATGCGTTGCGTGAAATCCGACACCGTGCCATTGGGTACGTGGCAGTAAGCCCAGGCTGTATGCTTCCCGTCGGGCGCACGCGTCGAATCAAAGAGACTTTGTTGCGCCAGCAGAATGTATGGACGCTCGCTCTCCCGGCCGTTCCAGGCGTCTTTCTCGGACGCGGTAATCTCCTGAAGACTTCCGCCAAGATGAACCGTTCCGGCGCGGCGGCACAGGTCTGCGGTCCACGGAATCGGCGCTGACAGAGCCCAGTCCACCTTGCAAATGCCTGGACTTGGCTTGAAGTTCTCAAATGGCTTTCGCTGGCCTGCAGAAACCGTGTCCCCTGCGATGCGTAAAAATTGTTTCGGGGTGATGTCCAACAGCACGGCATCCGCATCATGCAGTAGCTTGAGTGACGTTACCTCGACATTGGTCTCGATCATGCCGCCATGTTCCCGCAAAAGTGACGCCAGGGCGTTGCTGATGGCCTGTGCGCCGCCTCGCGCTATGGGCCACCCCGTGGTATGAGCGGCTGCGGCGAGCACAAGCGCGGGAGCAGCACTGGCCAGGAAGTGAAACGGGACGTTGGAGTGCCCAGCCAAGCCTGCGAAGAGAGTGCGCGCTCGCTCAGTCTTGAAGTGGCTCTTCACCAGCCCAGTCGCCGACCGCAGTGCTTCCACGCCGAACCGTGCAAGGCGTAGCGGGTGCGCCGGCCAGTGCACCACAGGAGCCAACAAGTCGCCCAGCAGAACTGGCCATGCTGCTACGAGAGGCTCTACCAAGGAGCGATACGCCTTGCCATCGCTCCCGCCGATCAACTCCGCGGTCGCGGCAAGATCGTGCAGCAGAGCCACGGCATCGCCCTCTTCAAGCGGATGCGCCACCGGCACCTCGGGCTCGATCCAATGCAGGCCATGCTGCTGGAGCGGCAACGAGCGGAAGAAGGGTGAAGCAACACCCAGCGGGTACACTGCCGATCCAGTGTCATGCAGGAATCCTGGAAGCGTTAACTCTTCCGTACGCGCAGCGCCACCGATGGTGGAAGCTGCTTCGTACACGGTGACGTGCACACCGGCGCGCGCCAGAGCGACGGCGGCGCTGAGGCCGTTGGGTCCGCTGCCGACGACGATCGCACGCTTCACCTCTGGTCAGATGCGCTCGCGTTCAGCGGAGCGGGCCGACGTAGACTGATGCACAGCATGAATGTAACGCCATCTTCTCCTTCTGCTCCTTTCCTTTCACTCCAGCATGTTTCGGTCGCGCGCGGTGGCGAGACGGTGCTGCACGACATCAGCTTCGACATGCGTATGGGCGAGTCAATCGCGATCCTGGGGCCGAACGGCTGCGGCAAGTCCACGCTGATCAAGACGATGACGTGTGAACTGTACCCACTCGCTCAACCGGGGATGACGGTTGAAATCTTCGGGCGAGCGCGCTGGGATGTGACACAGTTGCGGCAGCGCCTTGGATTGGTCACATCAGAAACGCTCAGCAAGAGCGCTCTGCACACGCCTGCGCTCGATGCCGTGCTGACCGGCTTCTTCTCTTCCGCTACGCTTTGGCCGAATCTAACGGTAACCGATGCCATGCGCGACTCCGCCGCGCAGGCGCTTCACGACGTGGGCGCATCTCCGTACGCGAGCAAGCCGCTGGGGGCGCTCTCCGCCGGGCAGCAGAAACGCGTGCTGATTGCGCGGGCGCTGGTGGGCAGCGGGCACAACCCGCGCGAACGCGTTCTGCTGCTGGACGAACCGTCCAACGCGCTTGATCTGGCGGCCCAGGCCGAACTTCGAGCCACCATGCGGCGTCTGGCGCAGAGTGGGACAGGGCTCATCCTGGTGACGCATCACATCGCGGACATCGTGCCGGAGATCGACCGCGTTATTTTTATGCAGGATGGCCGGATCACAGCCGCTGGCTCGGGCGCGGAGATGCTTACGGAAGCGAAGCTAACCAAGCTATTCAGCACGCAGGTGACGCTTACCGAGCGTGATGGCTTTCTGCACGCCTGGTGATCTGCTACACGTTCGGCTGCCCCACCTTCGCGAAGCCAAGATAAGTTGATGACTGCGTTCGTGCGCATTGGTAAGGCCCACCCCTAACTGCTTGGGGGTGAAGCTGGGGAACCCTATCTATGAGCGCGCCTCAATGTCCAATGTGTTAGTGATCGGTTCCAGTGAAGGCAATCTGTAGCGGCACCAGCTCCGGCTGCCGGATTTTCTGCGGCCCCAGCACGGCGACACGCGGCACCGGTCCCCGCATCATGGCAACCTCATCACATGCGTGCAGGCGCGGGCACTTCTGGCAGTCCTTATAGATCTTGTCAGGCAGTGCGGTGCGATCCATTGTCACGCGGAAGCCATAGCGAAAAAAGAAGTCCGGGATGCGCGTGAACAGGCAGACGGTCTGCACACCGTGTTCCTGCGCCTCGTCCAGCAGAGCCTGCATCAGCTTGCCGCCCGCACCCTGGCCCTTGGCTTCCGGCTTCATCACGATGGAGCGAACTTCCGCCAGATGGGGTCCGTAGAGGTGCAGAGCGCCGCAGCCCAGGAAGATGCCGCCCTCCGACTCCGCCACGTGAAAATCGCGCACATTCTCGCAAATCTCGGCATATTGGCGGCGCAACAGCGTGCCGTCACCGGAGAGCGAGTTGACCAATTCGAAGATGTTGGCCGCATCCTGCAACCGCGCCTGGCGCACACTAGACGAGGGCATCGTTCGCCTCCGCCAGCTTTCCATCTAGCAGTTCAACAGGATTGAGCTTCGTCAAGCGCTCCTTTGCGTCCTGTACCGCTTGGAGCACGCGATGCGTTGCCGTACCTCCGATCACGTCGTGGCAGTCGATGGTTGCACGCAGCGTAATCGCATCGAAGAAGTCTGGCTCGAACTCCTCGCCAAACTGCTTCAAGTCATGCAACGAAAGGTCATTCAGTTCTCGTTTGCTGTCGAGTGCCAAGCGCACGGCGTTGCCAATTTTTTCATGCGCCGTGCGGAAGGGGACACCTTTGTACACAAGGTACTGCGCCGCCGCCATCGCGTTCAGGTAACCGCGCTGTGCTGCCTGATCCATACGGGCGTAGTTGAATTGGAGCGCACTGGTAAAGGGTGCTAACAACGGCAGCATTCCGCCAAGTGTCTCGGCCACTTCGAAGACCGCTTCCTGCGTCTCCTGCATATCCTTGTTGTAGGCCAGCGGCAAACCTTTCAGGATGGTGGCGAGCGTTGTTGCAGCGCCGAGCAGCCGTCCGCTCTTGCCGCGCACCAGTTCGGTGAAGTCGGGGTTCTTCTTCTGCGGCATGGCGGAACTGCCGGTTGAGAACGCCTCCGGAAGATCGACAAAGCCGAACTCTGCGGTTGCGTGCAGAGTCACCTCCTCGGCAAAGCGAGACAGGTGCAGGCCGATCGTGAATGCAACCTGCGCAAACTCCAGCGCAAAGTCGCGGTCACTCGTTGCATCCATGCTGTTCGCCGTGGGTGCCGTAAAGCCAAGTTCGCGTGCTGCAATCGTGCGGTCCAACTTCAGCGTCGCACCAGCAATGGGTCCGGAACCGAGCGGACACAGGTTTATGCGTGTCCGTGCATCCTGCAGCCGCGCGACGTCACGCATCGCCATCTCGAAATATGCCATTAGCCAGTGCGCGACCAGCACCGGTTCGGCCCGTTGCAGATGCGTGTAGCTCGGCATCGCATGGTCGCCAGCACTCTGAGCCAGGTCGAGCAGGGAAGACGCCCACGAGATCAAATCATGCGAAGCGCGGTCCATGGCGTCGCGCACGTAGAGCCGGAGGTCTGTCGCAATCTGCTCGTTGCGGCTGCGGCCGGTGTGCAGCTTCAGAGCGACCGTGCCGATGCGTTCGGTCATTTCCATCTCAACGAAGTGATGGATGTCCTCCGGAACATGACTGTTAAACGTGAGTTTGCCTGAAGCGAAGTCCTCGGCAAGCGAATTCAGTCCGTGCGTGATGCTTTGCAGCTCGGCGTCTGTAAGGATGCCTGCTGCGGCAACGGCCTTTGCATGTGCCTTGCTCGCCGCAACTTCCTGCGGCAGCAGACGCCAATCATACGGGAACGAACGCTGCCACTGCTCGAAGTCGCGATTTAGCGGCTCACGGAAGCGCCCGGACCACATCTTGGTGGATTCGTTTGCCATCACGCCTCTGCTTCCCCACTCTTCAGCTGCGGCATCTCCGAGCCTTCGCTGAGCTTGATGAGGCCCGAGGCAGCATAGACCTGCAGCTTGGCGCGCGTGTCCGTGATGTCGAGGTTGCGCATGGTGAGCTGGCCAATGCGGTCGCGCGGCGAAAAGGTGGATTCCGTCTTCTCCATCGAGAGGCGTTCGGCGGCGAAGGTCAGGTTTGCGCTTTCGGTGTCCAGGATGGAGTAGTCGTTGCCGCGCCGCAGTTCGAGCGTGACTTCTCCGGTGATGGGCCGCGCGACCCATCGTTGCGATGCCTCGCGCAGCATCAGCGCCTGCGGATCAAACCAGCGGCCTTGGTAGAGCAGGCGGCCCAGCTTGCGGCCATTCTCGCGGTACTGCTCGATGGTGTCCTCGTTGTGGATGCCGGTGATGAGCCGCTCATATGCGATGAAGAGGAGGGCAAGGCCAGGAGCCTCATAGATGCCGCGGCTCTTGGCCTCGATGATCCGGTTCTCAATCTGGTCGCTCATACCCAGGCCGTGACGGCCGCCAATCCGATTCGCCTCCAGCATGAGTTCGACAGGGTCGGTGTACTCGATGCCATTGAGCGCAACTGGCACACCCTCGTGGAAACGCACGCGGACTTCTTCGGGCTTGATCGCAACATCATTGCGCCAGAACGCCGTGCCCATGATGGGCGAGACGATCTTCATGGATGTGCTCAGATGCTCCAGGTCCTTTGCCTCGTGCGTCGCGCCCAGGATGTTGGAATCGGTCGAGTAGGCCTTCTCGGCGGACATCTTGTAGTCGAAGCCGCTGTGTTGCAGGAAGGCAGACATCTCGGCGCGGCCGCCGAGTTCATCGATAAAGGCCGCGTCAAGCCATGGCTTGTAGACCTTCAGATCGGGGTTGACGAGCAGGCCGTAGCGGTAGAAGCGCTCAATGTCATTGCCCTTATAGGGGGATCCGTCGCCCCAGATATTCACGCCATCCTCCTGCATCGCGCTGACCAGCACGGTGCCGGTGACAGCACGACCGATGGGCGTGGTGTTGAAGTAGGTGACACCAGCGGTAGAGATATGAAATGCACCAGATTGCAGTGCGGCAATGCCCTCGCGGACGAGCTGTGCGCGGCAGTCGATCAGGCGCGCCTTCTCCGCACCATACTCCAGGGCCTTGCGTGGGATCGCGTCGTAGTCGCTTTCGTCCGGCTGGCCCAGGTTGGCGGTATACGCGTAGGGAATCGCACCCTTCTGCTTCATCCAGTGCAGCGCAGCCGACGTGTCCAGCCCGCCAGAAAAGGCAATGCCGACTTTTTGGCCAAGGGGAAGCGATTCGAGAATGACAGACATAACCGTACCTTCACGTGCCACGGTGCGGTTCACACAGTGGCACGTCGTTAACGTGGTGAATCTTTATGCAAGAGTTCTGCGGCGCTTGCCATTCGCTCCACGGTCGCGCGGAATGCGCTTGGCGCCGCCCAACAGCATCAGCAGCAGGGCTTTTTGCGCGTGGAGCCGGTTCTCCGCCTGCTCAAAGACAAGCGACTGCTCGCCATCGATAACGCCATCCGTCACCTCCTGACCACGGTGCGCAGGCAGGCAGTGCATAAATGCCGCGTGCGCCGAGGCTTGGGCCATCAACTGCTCGTTGACCTGGTATGGCTTGAAGATGGGCGTGCGCCGCATGGTCTCATTTTCCTGCCCCATGGAGATACACACATCGGTGTAAACGGCATCCGCGCCGGTCACAGCCTTCACCGGATCGTGCAACAGTGTCAGTGTGCTTCCTGTCTCCTCGGCGATGGCCATCGTCTTGTGGATCACATCCAGCTCTGGTTCGTAGCCCTTCGGCGTCGCTACCGTGACGTGCGCGCCCAGCAGGGCGCCGCAGAGCATCAGCGAGTGGCATACATTATTGCCGTCGCCCACGTAGGTAAACTTCACGCCTTCTGCCGAGCCGAAGCGCTCCTCGATGGTCATGAAGTCGGTGATGGCCTGGCAGGGATGCTCGTAATCGGAGAGAGCGTTAATCACCGGCACCTTGCTGATGTCCGCCATCTCCGTCACCGTGTCGTGCGCGTACGTGCGGAGAACAATGACGTTCATCCAGCGTTCCAGGTTGTGGGCAACATCGGAGAGCGACTCACGCTCACCCAGGGGTGAGGCCGTCTGGTCCACAAAAATCGCGTTGCCTCCGCAGGTATTCATGGCCGCCTCAAAGGTCAGGCGCGTTCGTAGCGAGGCCTTTTCAAAGATCAGCACCATCTGCTTCGCATCCAGCGCATGGCGGAAGTCTTCAGGATGCGCCTTCACGGCGTGCGCTAATTCCATGATCGCGGCCAGCTCCTGCGGCGACAGGTCTGCGATGGAGCAGAGATCGCGCCCACGTAGAGCCTTCGCTGCCTCTGTGAAGCCCGCATCCGACTGAATCCCCAGCGTCGCCTTCGGCTTCTCCAAAACAGCCGATCCTGGCGTCATCACAACAGTTTTGCTACCCATGAACTTCTTCTCCGGCGTGTACAGGCTCAGCAGTACTCACCTCGTGTAAAAGTGTGTCTAGCGCGACAATTGCCTCATCGACATGCACCTTGGTGATTAGAAATGGGGGCAGGAAACGCAGTACCGTTTCACTGGTGCGATTGAGGATGATGCGGTGCTCCATCATCATCCGGTCGGCAATCTCCTTCGCCACTTCCGGCGTCCGCATCTCTACCCCAATCATAAATCCTGCGCCGCGAACCTCACTGATGTTGTCATGCTGACCGGCAAGCTCGCGCAGACGAGCCATGAAGTAGTCGCCTACTTCCGTGACATGGTCCAGCAGGTGTACCCGCTGAATCTCATCGATGACGGCGATAGCCACCGCACAGGCCAGCGGACCGCCACCAAAGGTGGTTCCGTGCATGCCGGGCTGGATAGCGCGGCCAGCCTCTTCGGTACACAGCATGGCGCCCATAGGCAAGCCACCCGCCAAGGGCTTGGCCAGCGTGGTCACGTCAGGCTGGATGCCATAGTGCTGGTACGCACACCACGTGCCGGTGCGTCCCATGCCGCTCTGGATTTCGTCCGCCATCAGCAGGGCTCCAGTGCTGTCACACAGTTCACGAGCCGCCGCGAAGAAGTCCTGCGACACGGGGTGGATACCGCCTTCGCCCTGCAATGGCTCCAGGCAGATGGCGCAGACCTCATCGCTGAACGCAGCACGCAGCGCATCGACATCGTTGAACGGCACAAAGACGACATCCGGCATCACCGGCGCAAACGGCTGGCGGTACTTTTCCTTGTGCGTGGTGGCGACGGAGCCCATGGTACGGCCGTGGAAGGAGTGCTCCATGGCAATGAAGCGGCTGCCGATCTGTTTGCCTTCTTTCCGCAGCAGCCCGGCCTGCGCGCGCGCCAGTTTAAGCGCTGCCTCCCACGCCTCCGTGCCGCTGTTGCAGAAGAAGACACGGTCCGTGCCGGTGATCTCCGTCAGCTTAAGCGCCAACGTAGCCGACCCATCGTGGTAGAAGAGGTTGGACGTATGCAGCAGGCGCTGCGCCTGGCCGTTGATGGCGCGTGTGATCGCCGGGTGGCCGTAGCCAAGCGCAGAGACGCCGATGCCGCTCAGCAGGTCCAGGTATCGATTGCCTTCATCATCGAACAGGTGCACACCTTCGCCGCGTGTCAGAAGCACGGGGTGTCGATCATAGGTCTGCAGCAGCAGCTTCTTTTCCGCGGCTTGTGTTGCAACCAGATTCATGTGCGTTGCACCTCCCATGGTGTCCTCCTCGTATGTATATGCCATTCCGTTGTTCATGCGACCATCACCTCCGTGCCGTCGTTGACGCGGGTACTAATCAGGTCCGGCAAGATACGAGCGGCTTCCGCCGGCAAGATGCGGACGCGCTTGACCCCGGCCTGCAGGGCATCGCGGCAGGCGTTCAGCTTGGGCAACATCCCGCCGCTGATCACTGCCTGTTTTTCAAGCTGTGGGATCTCGCGCAAGGAGAGCCATCGCATCACCTGGCCGTCAGCGCCCTTGACACCCGGAACGTCCGTCAGGAAGACGAGTGCGTCGGCCTTGGTTGTGATTGCAGCCGCGGCGGCCATCTCGTCCGCGTTGATGTTGTAGTACTCGCCATCGAAGCCCAGCGCGATGGAACTGATGACCGGCACCGCGCCCATCTTCCAGATGGCATCCAGCCAGCGCGGATCGGTGGCGGCGATCTCGCCCACGAAGCCAAGGTCCGGGGTGGTCTGCTTCTTGCGCGCGCGAAAGACGTGCCCGTCGCCGCCACAGATGCCCACCGCATCCTGTCCGTGCTGTCCCAGCGATGCTACAAGTGATTTATTCACGCGTCCGGCCAGCACCATCAGGGCAGCATCACGCGTTTCCGCGTCGGTAACGCGCAAGCCGCTGATGAACTCGCTCTGCTTGCCCATCTGCTGCAGCGTGCGCGTCAGTTGCACGCCGCCGCCGTGCACGATAGCGACCTGATGGCCGTCCGTCACAAGTTCAGCGATGGCTTTGCCAATCGCGTGCAGCAGCCCGGGCTTTTCCAGCGACGCGCCGCCAAGTTTGACGACATACTTCACAGCAATCCCTCCGCTTCTCCCCAGCCGCACATCACGTTCATGTTTTGAACCGCCTGGCTGGATGCGCCCTTCAGCAGATTGTCCAGGCATGACACGATCACAACACGCTTGCCATCAGGGCTTATCTCACAACCGAGATCGCAGAAGCCGGTGCGCACCACGTGTTGGATCTGCGGCAGATCACCCGCGCGCCGTACCCGCACCATCGGACTTGCTGCATAAAAATCACCAAACGTCCGCTCCACATCGTCTGCTGAGACGCGTTTCCGCAGCCGCGCGTAGATGGTCGAGAGGATGCCACGGGGAATGGGCAGCAGGTGCGGCGTGAACTGGATCTGCTCCGCCGTCAACCCAAGTTGTTCCAGCAGTTCACCCGTGTGCCGATGTCCAAAGACCGCGTAGGCCGAAACATTGTCGGCGGCATACATAAAGTGTGTTTTGGCCGAAGGTGCCTTCCCGGCGCCTGAGACGCCGGATTTGGCGTCGCACACAATGCCGTGCTCGAGGTCGACTAGACCAGCCTGCACCAGCGGAGCCAGGGCCAGGATAATGGACGTGCTGTAACAGCCGGGATTCGCCACCAGTCGGGCGGAAGCGATCGCCTCGCGGTGCAGTTCCGGGCAGCCATAAACGGCCCCGTCCTGCAACTCCGCGGCACGCACAGGATCATCGTCATGCAGGTTGTAGACGGCAGCATTTGCCGGATCGTGCAGCCGCCACGCACCGGAAAGATCAATGACCCGCATACCAGCCGCAAGCGCCTCAGGCACCCACGCGCGCGACTGCTCGTGCGGTGTGGCAAGGAAGAGAACCTCTGTTCCGCTGTCGCGCAGCAGCTCCCATGTAAACGGCTGAATCACCGGCGCAGGCATGCCGTCATTGCGCGCAAGCTGCGGATGCAGATCGTATAGCGTCCATCCGTCAGCGTCAGCGTCAGCGCCCATGCGCCCCAGAAAGATAGGCGGCGTGTCTTCCAGACGCGGGTGGGCCAGCAGCAGGCGTGCAAGCTCCGCACCGGCATATCCTGTCACACCGGCGACCGCCGTCCGTACACGCGTCGTTCTGTCGAGGAGCGACATTTCCAATTCGCTCGCAATCGCAAACGTGCTCAACCGATCAAACCTTCCATCCGCTCCTTCAACAGGGCGGCTTGCGTCGCGTCCGCGCAGATGACCAGCACGGTGTCATCGCCGGCGATGGTTGCCATCAACTCCGGCCAATCCTCATAATCCAGCGCGGCCGCTACGGGCTGCGCCGATCCGGTTGTGGTAATCACCACCAGCAGGTTCTGTGCCTGCTTGACCTCCATGCCAAAGTTCGCAAGCGTTTCGCGAATGCCCGGCATGTCGTCGTCTTCCTCACCATCTTCTGGCAGGGAATATCCGCTGGGCCCTTTCATCACGCGCAATTCGTGCATGTCGCGCGAGAGTGTTGCCTGCGTTACGGTGAAACCACGCTTTGCCAGCCTCTTACGCAGATCATCCTGCGACAGCACATTTCCGGTGACCAAAAGTTCACGAATGGCCGTATGACGCTGCTGCTTCACCTTAAGCTCGCCCTCTCGAATACCGAGCCGAAGCGGGACGGTAGCAATGTAATGTCTCGCGCTACGACCCTGTCTGAAATACGATGCGGCACGTCCGGACACGGATGCATAAGTATGCATTTCCATGTATAAATATACACAGCTACGCCGTCAAGTAGACTTCGTGCGCGGTTCGTTAGGCATCCTTACAGAAAGCCTGTTCCGCAGGGGCATATGTCCCTATTCGGGACATACAATGACTTATGGACACACGTCTGTTGAAGAATCAGCCTGCGGCTGCGAGCCGTGGGGATGCCGCCTTCTCTCCCCGGCAGCAGTCGCTGGTCGACCCACGGTTTGAGCATGATTCCTGCGGCGTCGGCTTTGTGGCATCTTCTCGCAACGTTGCCACGCACGCGGTTCTTACAGATGCCCTGACTGCTCTTGCCCGGCTCGCGCATCGCGGTGCCGTGGCGGCCGACGGCAAGAGCTCAGACGGAGTAGGCATCATGACGGCCGTGCCGCGTGCACTCCTCCTGCGCGACACAGGAATCGTCCTCCCAGACGATCAGCCGCTGGGCGTTGGAGTCGTTTTTGTCCCCACGTCTGATGCAAACACGTGTGACGTCCTGACGCGCTGTCTTTGTGAGCAGAACCTGGACGTGCTGGGATGGCGTGACGTTCCCACCAAGCCTGGTATTCTCGGCGAAATCGCCCTGAGTACCATGCCTCTGATCCGGCACGTGCTTGTGACCGGCTCCTGTGAGGCTTTCGAACGCAGGCTGTACTTGGCGCGCAAGGGCTTCGAACGTGCCTTCGAAGCCAGCGCGACAACCGGCTACGTCGCATCCTTGTCGTCGCAAACGATCGTGTACAAATCCATGTGCATCGGCCGTCTCCTGCCGGAGTTCTACCCGGATCTGCAGGACGGGAGTTTTATCACTCCCTTTGCGCTTTTTCACCAGAGATATGCGACCAACACGACACCCGCGTGGCACCGTGCGCAGCCGGGTCGAGCGCTGGCCCACAATGGCGAGATCAACACCGTGTGGGGCAATCGCGCCCGCATGAAGGCACGCTATGTGACGCTGCCCTCTGAATGCATGCCCATCCTTACCGCTGACGGTACGGACTCCACCAGCCTGGACGAAACAGTAGAACTGCTCCGCCACAACGGGCGGACCGTTGCGGAAGCGATTCGCATCCTTCTGCCGCCTGCTGTGGCCAGCCGCGAATCCGCTTTCCTGAAGTACCACATGGACATCACCGAACCGTGGGATGGTCCCGCCGCGCTGGCCTTTACGGACGGTCGCTACGTCGGTGCGGCGCTCGACCGTAATGGCCTCCGCCCGAGCCGCTTCGCTATTACGCAGGATGGCCTCGTCGTCGCCGGCTCTGAAGCTGGCCTGGTCGATCTCGATCCAAACACCGTCATCCATAGCGGACGGCTTGGTCCTGGCCAGATGCTTGTAGTCGATCTGCAGGAGCAGAAGATTTATGAGAATGATGACCTTCTAAACCTCTTCGATGGTGACACAGAGTACGCGTCGCTGGTGGACGACAGCACGATCTCTGCCGAATGGGTCGACCTGCCGCCCACCGATACCGAGGCCGTGCTGAAGGCGCAGCGCAACTTCGGCTATACCAAGGAAGACGTGCGCATGGTGCTGCAGCCCATGGCCACGGACGCAAAGGATGCAGTGTGGTCCATGGGGGACGACACACCGCTGGCCTACCTGGCGCGCACCCCGCGCCCGCTGTACAGCTATTTCCGGCAGCGCTTCGCTCAGGTGACCAACCCTGCCATCGATCCCTTGCGCGAAGCCATCGTCGTCTCGCTGCATACCCGCCTCGGTCCGTGGTCGCATCTCCTGCATAAGCATGCCGCGCTGAAGGGCATGTCGTTGCGCTCGCCGTTTCTCTCCATCGGAAAGATGGAGTCGCTGCGGCAGGGACGCTACCCACACAGCGACACGCTACGCATGCGTGAGTTGAAGTGCGTCTTCTCGTCGCGCTATTCGCTCGAGACCGGCATCGAGGCGCTCTGCACCAACGCTGTCGAACTGGTGAAGGATGGTGTTGAAATCCTTCTTCTCAGTGATCGCAACGCCGATGCGGAACTCCTGCCCATCCCCATGGCGATTGCAGTCAGCGTGGTGCATCACGCCTTGGTGCAGGCGGGGGTTCGTACAAACGTCGGCATTGCCGCCGAGGCAGGCGATGTGCGCGATGTGCATCACGCGGCGGTGCTCATCGGCTATGGCGCGGGCGTGGTGTGCCCATGGCTGGCGCTGGAGACCGCGCGCATCTCTGCTGGACCAGACGCCGACCCCAAGGTGCCGGAAGTCAAGATGCTGAAAGCCTTTGACGCTGGACTGGCCAAGATCATGTCCAAGATGGGCGTCAGCGTGGTCGACAGCTACCGCGGCGCGTACCCCTTTGACATTCTTGGACTGAGCAGCACGGTGGTGGACCGCTGCTTCCCGGAGACGCCGGCGCCTCTTGGCGGTATCGGCTTTGCTGAGCTCGAGCACGGCATCCGCCAGATGTGGAACGCACCCATCCAACCAGAACTGCAGGCGAAGATTGACCTGCCCGACTACGGCTGGGTCAAGTTTCGCAAGGCCGATGTAGCAGAGCCGCACGCTTGGCAGCCCTCCAATGTAAAAGCACTGCAATCCGTGGTAGGCAGTGCCCGCAATGTACCGCTGCCAACCGATCCTGCCAAGGCATTTCAAATCTATTCCACCGCGGTCGCGGAGAAGCCCAGTCCGACGCTGTTGCGCGAACTGCTCGAAATCCGTCCCGCAGGGCCGGAGATCGCTCCCGAACAGGTGGAAGCGCCGCGAAAGCTGATGAAACGGTTCATTTCAAGCGCCATGTCGCTCGGTTCGCTCAGCCCGGAGGCACACTCCACCATCACCATCGCCATGAACATGATTGGCGGCAAATCCAACACCGGCGAGGGTGGGGAAGACTCTGATGTCTATCGTCCGCATCCCGGCAACCGGCGTGTTGTACCGGAAGGGGAGGCAGCTGCGTTCGTCAGCAAGCCATCTGCTGGAGGCGTTGCCATAGCCGAGCCAATCGTGGAGGCACCCGCGGTCCACGCGCATCTGAATAACAAGATCAAGCAGATAGCCAGCGGACGCTTTGGCGTCACGGCGGAGTACCTGGCGCATGCCGAGGAACTTGAAATCAAGGTTGCGCAGGGTGCCAAGCCCGGTGAAGGTGGGCAGTTACCTGGGCACAAGGTCACTGGCCTCATCGCGCGTCTCCGCCATGCACAGCCAGGTGTCTCGCTGATCTCGCCACCGCCGCACCACGACATCTACTCCATCGAGGACCTCGCTGAACTCATCCACGACCTGAAGCGTGTGAACCAGCGCGCGGCAGTCGGCGTCAAGCTGGTCTCAAGCTGCGGGGTGGGCACGGTAGCCGCAGGTGTGGCAAAGGCGTACGCCGATTACGTCGTCATCGCGGGCAATACCGGCGGTACAGGCGCGGCGGCGCTCTCCAGCATCAAGTACGCCGGCAACCCGTGGGAGCTGGGCCTTGCCGAAGCGCAGCAGACCCTGATGGCGAACGGCACACGGGGCCGCGTCCGTCTACGTACGGACGGTGGACTTTCGACTGCCCGCGATGTATTGATTGCCGCGCTGCTTGGGGCGGACGAATACGCCTTTGGCACTTCGGTGCTTGTAGTGTTGGGCTGCGACATGGCACGGCAATGTCACCTGAATACCTGTCCCACGGGCATCGCGACACAAAAGCCTGAACTGCGCGCACGCTTTCGCGGCAAGCCGGAGCATGTCGTGCGCTACTTCGAGCAGCTTGCAGGCGACCTGCAGGGGTTGCTGGCACGCTATGGCTTCGCTTCCATCGAGGAGGCGATTGGACGCACTGATCTCCTGGAGCAGGTGCGCACCGATGGCGGTCTTGACCTCTCGCCCATGCTTGCCGTCGTCGGGGAGGGCCTGCGGAGCTGGGCTGGCGTCCGCAACGACCGTCCGCAGAGCCGTCCAGCGTTGGATGAAGAGTGGGTTGAGCCAGCGTTGGCGGCGGTCTCACAAGGGCAAAGCTTCGAGGTCGAAAGCGAGATCGCCAACAAGGATCGCGCCGTGGGCGCGCGCATCGCAGGAGAAATCTCTGTCCTCCGTGCAAAGGCGGAATCGCCGATGCCTGTGCCTTCGATTACGCTGCGGTTTCGCGGTACAGCGGGGCAGTCCTTTGGTGCGTTTGCGGTGGAAGGTATGCACCTCGAGCTCACAGGACAGGCGAACGACTTCGTTGGCAAAGGCCTCAGCGGCGGCGAGATCGTCCTCCGTGCGCGCGGACTTGCCGCGAGGGACAGTGGACAGCACGTAATCCTGGGCAACGTTGCACTCTACGGGGCGACAGGTGGCAAGCTCTTCGCTGCCGGTCGTGCGGGTGAGCGCTTCGCCGTCCGCAACTCAGGAGCCACCGCCGTGGTTGAGGGTATCGGTGATCACGGCTGCGAGTATATGACCGGCGGCGTTGCCGTGGTTCTCGGCCCCATTGGCCTCAACTTCGGCGCGGGAATGACGGGCGGTGAGGCGTGGGTCTACGACGCAGACGGAAAGGTTCAGTCAGAGACGCGCTACCACGCTGACTTTCTCCGCCCGGCTACTTATTTTGATGCGACACCGGGTGCACAGGGACACCTGCGCTCACTTCTGCAAGAACACGCAAGCCACAGTCAAAGTTCGCTGGCCGCGCGTCTGCTTGCGGATTGGGACAACATCGCAGGCCGATTCGTGCAGTTTGTGCCGCTTCCTCAGGCGTGAAGGGCGTTCGCACCACGATGGAGGCAGAGGCGCTCGCATGAGCGCCCCTGTCGCCTCAACGCCCCCGTATGCTGAGTTGCTCTTGTCGGCACCGGTTGACATATCACGATCATGCATAGCTTGTAGCATGGGTGAGCATCGTGAAGTTCACGATGACAGAGGAGCAAATGCAGCTTCGTACCCTGAACGACGTTTTTGTGCACGCCACAGCGCGCGGCGCGGCCCGGGCCATCCTGACCCAGGCAGGCGAGCGGTGGCTACCGATCTCATGCGACGCGCTCTACTGGCGCACACGCCGTCTGGCGTCGTGGCTGCAACAACAAGGTGTCCGCAAGGGAGATCGGGTCGCGCTCATCGCGGAGAATCGTTGGGAATGGGCCGTCACTGACTTTGCATGCCTCGCCATCGGTGCGGTCGACGTCCCCATGTTCCCCACGTTGACGGCTGAGCAGACTGCGGCGCAACTGCGTGACAGCGGTACGGAGATTGCGATCGTCTCCACGGTAGAACTCGCGAAGAAGGTGCACAAAGTAGCCGGCGTAAAGACCGTGGTCATTATGGACGAGACATCCCGGGATGATGTCGTTCGTTTTGCCGATTTGATTGCCGGAGACGAGGGCAGTGACCGTGATGGCGGCTTTGACGCTGCACTCCGGGCGATTCAGCCGTCCGATCTGGCCACCATCATCTTCACCTCTGGCACAACAGGCGACGCGAAAGGTGTCATGCTGACGCACGGAAACATCGCCTCGAACCTTTCCATGACCACCAGCATCTTCCAGTTCGGCCCGGACGATCTGATGGTCTCCTTCCTTCCGCTTTCGCACGTGACCGCGCGGCACATCGACTACCTCTTCTTTGCCGAAAATGTGACGCTGGCCTATGTGGGTAAACCGGAGCGCGTGTTGCCCGCCATGGCCGCAGTGAAGCCCACTATCTTTGTCGCGGTACCGCGCGTCTACGAGCGCGTGCGCCAATCCGCCGAGGGAAAGGCAATGAAGGCCGGAGGATTGAAGGCAAAGATCTTCGCCTGGGCCATCCAGACTGGCGGTAAACATCGTAACGAAGTGGCCAACGGCAGAACACCTTCCTCACTCGCTTGGAAGCTTGCCGACAAGCTCGTCTACAGCAAGCTGCGCGAGGCCTTCGGCGGGCGTGTCAAGATTTTCGTTTCTGGTGGCGCACCGCTTGGCATCGATCTCGCCCGTTGGTTCGCGGATGCGGGTATCGCCATCCTTGAAGGCTACGGGCTCACGGAGACCTCACCCGTCATCGCGGTCAACCAGCCCGGCAGAAACAAGCTGGGTACCATCGGGTTACGCATGCCCAACACCGAGTGCCGGTTTGCGGAAGACGGTGAACTGGAAGTGCGAGGCCCGGGCATCTTCGCTGGATACTGGCAAAAGCCGGAAGAAACCGCCGCCGTGATGGACGGCGAGTGGTTCCGCACGGGCGACATCGGAGCGGTCGATGCCGACGACTTCATGAGCATCACGGACAGAAAGCGCGAACTGATAAAAACCGTAGGTGGCAAGTTCATCGCGCCACAGCCTATCGAAAACAAGCTGAAGGTCTCACCTCTTATTGGGCACGTCGCCTTACAGGGAGATCGGCGGAAGTATGTCACGGCAGTACTATCGCCCAACAGCACGGCACTCACCGACTGGGCACAGCAGCAGGGCATCGCCACATCAGACCGTATGGCACTCCTCCGTGAGCCGCGCGTAATTGCTCGCTATCAGCAGGAGTTTGATCGCGTGAACGCGGATGCATCCCCGTGGGAGAAGGTGAAGCGCTTCCGCCTTGTAGCGGAGGAGTGGACCGTCGACGGCGGAGAGCTCACGCCCAGCATGAAGCTGAAGCGGCGCGTCGTCGCGCAGAAGTATGCACACGAGATTGAAGCTCTGTACAGCGGCGCTGATTCTGAATCTCGATAGCAGATGAGAGAAGCACTTGTCCTCCGGGCGAAAACACGATACAAGGGATGCTGCAACGCAATCCCTCTTCTCCCAGGATATTTACATATGGCAGGCGCCGCGCCGACGACGGTTCGCGAGGTCATGGACATCCGCCAGGCAGCGGACTACCTCGGCATTAGCAGTGACACGCTCTACCGCTACGCTTCTGAGGCTTTTGTGCCCGCTTTTAAATTAGGTAACCGTTGGCGCTTCAAAAAGACTCTGCTGGATACCTGGATGGATCGTCAGTCGGGCATTTCGCCCACTCTGATCGAGGTGAAGGCCCGCGAGAAGAAGCCGAACCGCGCCGCAAGCTAAAACCGCGGTGGCCCTCGTTCCTCACGCGGGCTGCAGGGTCAGTAGAGTGAGTTCCGGTGGGCAGTTAAGCCGGAACGGCAGGTGCATCGTGCCCAGCCCTCGATTGACGTAAAGCTGCATCGTGCCGACAGCGAACAACCCGTGAATGTACTTCACGCCCATGGCAGGTAGAAAGGGCGGCGGGATGAACGGCAGTCGAACCTGTCCGCCGTGGGTGTGCCCGGCCAGCATCAGGTCCACCGGATGGTATCGTGCTACCGTGTCGGCAAAATCGGGCTCGTGCCCCAGCAGGATGATCGGCTCGTTTGGCTTACGCTTGGGGATGGCTGCGGGGAGATTGGGGACATCGAAGTACGCGTCCGCCAGCCCTGCAATCCAGATACGGTCCCCACGCACGTCGACCGGCACGTACTGGTTGTACAGCGGTTGCAAACCTCGCTGCCGCAATGCGCCCAGAACTGCCGGAACGTCTGCGGTGTCGTGATTGCCCAGAGAGCTGAAGCGCAGAGGGCATCTGATGCCGGAAAGAATTTCCGCGCACGCGTTCGCATCGCGGCTCGCAGCGTGCGAGTTGCCAGGAACACGATTCGCTGTAATGAAATCTCCTGTCAACGCCACCAGGTCTGGCTTCAGCAGGTCCACTTCACGCACCGCATGTTCAACGAAGTAGGGCTCGTCGAAGTCGCGGTAGTGGATATCGCTTAGCTGCGCAATGGTGAAGCCTTGGAAGCTGTCGGGCAGATTCGTGATTCGCACCGTGCGATGCAAGGTCGTAAGGGCGTGTCGCTCCAGTTCACCGGCGTAAAGGCTGAGTGTCGCGGCGGTCACAGCTCCAGCTGCAAGGAATCGGCGCCGCGTGATCTGCCTGCGAGCGCGCTCAAACGAGGGCATATACCATCATACGAAACGGCTCCATCAGCGCACACCGATGCGCCCTTACCAAGGGTGTGCATCGACACCTATAATCAGGTCACAAGAGCAGGGAACACGCTGGAGAGCGCCATGGCCACACAGGTAGCAGTCCCACCGGTAAATGATCTGAAGCAGGAGATTTCTGAGTGGATTGAAGCATTCGACGAGATGATTGTGGCTGAGGGACCCCAGCAGGGCGCCGACCTCATGACAGCGCTGCGCCAGCGAGCGCGTGAGGCGGGCGTCCAGGCGGAAAACGAACTCGCCACGCCGTACCGCAACACCATCCCTCGGCACGATGAAGTGCCTTATCCGGGTGACCGCGAGATGGAGCGCCGCATCGAAGCGCTGATCCGTTGGAATGCCATGGCCATGGTGCATGGTCAGAATAAAAAGGATGCCGGTATCGGCGGCCACATCTCCACGTACTCGTCACTTGCAACGCTGCTTGAGGTCGGCTTCAACCATTTTTTTCACGGCAGCTATGGCGATCAGCCCGGAGACTTCATCTATTTTCAGGGCCACGCATCGCCCGGTGTCTATGCCCGTGCCTTTCTTGAGGATCGGCTCAACGAGCAAAACCTTCTGAACTTTCGTCACGAACTGCGCGACGAACCCGGTCTGTCCAGCTATCCACATCCCTGGCTCATGCAGGATTTCTGGCAATTTCCTACCGTAAGCATGGGCATTGGCCCGCTGAACGCCATCTACCAGGCGCGCTTCATGCGCTATCTCGAGAATCGGAAGCTCATCCCGGCGACCGAGCGTAAGGTGTGGGCTTTTGTCGGCGACGGCGAAACGGATGAAGTCGATACGCTCGGCGCCATTGGCCTTGCCACGCGTGAGAAGCTCAACAACCTGATCTTCGTCGTCAACTGCAACCTGCAGCGACTGGACGGCCCCGTTCGCGGAAACAAGCGCATCATCGATGAACTGGAGGGTGTCTTCCGCGGTGCCGGATGGAACGTCATCAAAGTCATCTGGGGCACGGACTGGGACCAACTCTTTGAGAGGGATCACACCGGCCTTCTGCTTAAACGCATGGAAGAAGCGGTCGATGGCGACTTCCAGGCGTACAAGGCAAAGGGCGGCGCGTATACACGAAAGCACTTCTTCGGCAAGTATCCTGAACTGCTGGAACTGGTAAAAGACCTCAGTGACGAGCAGATCGGACGGCTGCATCGTGGGGGTCACGATCCAGCCAAAATCTTCAACGCGTACAAGCGCGCGGTAGAGCATCAGGGCGGCCCGACAGTCATTCTGGCCAAAACCGTCAAGGGTTACGGCTTCGGCAGCACGGAAGGCCGCAACGCAGCTCATAACGAAAAGAAGCTGACAGACGATGCCGTTGTTGCCTTCGTGAAACGTTTTGACATTCCTGTACCCGATGAACAGGCTGCGGCCGGAAAGCCCTGGAAGCCTGCCGCGGATTCGCCTGAGATTAAGTACCTTCTGGAGCACCGCCAGAAGCTTGGTGGATTCCTGCCCCGCCGTGAGTCGAAGCCATTCGACTTCGCCGTGCCTTCACTTGACTTCTTCAAGGAGTGGCTCGGCGGCTCCAAGGGACGCGCCGTTTCCACCACCATGGTCTTCGTTGCGATCCTACGTGCCTTGATGAAAGATCCGGCTGTCGGAAAGTTGCTCGTGCCCATCGTGCCCGACGAAGGCCGCACCTTTGGCTTGGAATCTGCAATCAAGCAGGTGGGCATCTACGCCAGCGAAGGCCAGAAATACATCCCGCACGACAGCGACATGCTGCTGAGCTACCGCGAGGAAAAAGACGGCCAGATTCTGGAAGAGGGCATTACCGAGGCTGGCTCCATGGCCAGCTTTACCGCGGCGGGGACCGCCTACGCAAACTATGGCGTACCCTCGGTTCCGTTCTACATGTATTACTCCATGTTCGGCTTCCAGCGTATTGGCGACATGGTGTGGGCCTTTGCAGACTCGCGTGGCAAGGGTTTCCTGATGGGTGGAACCGCCGGCCGTACCACCATGCTTGGCGAAGGCCTGCAGCATCAGGATGGCCACTCGCACGTGATGGCCAGCACAGTGCCTACTTGTATCAGTTACGACCCGGCATACGCCTTTGAACTCGCCGTCGTCCTGCAGGACGGATTGCGCCGCATGTATGCCGAGAACGAGCAGGTCTTCTACTACATCACCATGTACAACGAGGATTATGCACAACCGGAGATGCCACAGCGGGAGGATGTCCGCGAGGGCATCGTGCGCGGCCTGTACCTCTTTAAACCTGCTGCAAAGGGCCATGCAACGGTCCAGCTCTTCGGCTCTGGAACGATCTTGAATGAGGTTCTCAAGGCGCAGGAAATGCTGTCTACGAAGTACGGTATCGAAGCGGACGTGTGGAGCGTTCCAAGCTACACTGAGGTGCGTCGCGAGGCGTTGACGGTGGAACGTTGGAATCGTCTGCATCCCTCGCAGCCGGAAAAACGGCCCTATCTGTTGCATGCGCTCGGTGACGCCATCGGCCCTGTGATCGCCGCAAGCGACTACATGAAGGTGATGCCGGATGCGCTCGCACCGTGGCTCGGCTCACGTCTGGTCACGCTTGGCACAGACGGCTTCGGCAGGAGCGACAACCGGGAACACCTCCGCCGCCACTTCGAAGTGGACGCCGCCGCCATCGTTGCCGCTACGCTTTCTAAGTTGGTGCGTGCAGGTACAGTACAGGCCGACGTGGCACAGGCGGCCTTCCGTGACCTGAATGTCGATCCTGAAAGCACCGAACCTTCCAAAAGGTAACAGCAGGCATGCTCACACAGCGCGTTTATGCTGTGGCGCAAAGAACAGGACGAGGAGACCTTGGGCAAGCCGCTGATCAGCGACAACGCCATGCTCGGGATGTATACGACCCTGCAGCGTCTTCGCACACCAGGTCCGTCGCCACATCTCAATCAACGCCGACCGTCACAAACCTCCCGCGCCGGGCACGAACTGGAAGTGGTTTTGGCTGCGGCGCTGTGGCAGTTGCACCGGCGCGACACGTTGCTGGTCGAAAAGAGGCATGCAAGCTCCAGGCGCATTGCCGAGGCCATGCAGGCAGCAGGCGAACTCAAAAGCGTGTTGCATGTACTTCCGGGGGCGTCGGAGGAGTGTGCCGCCTTTGCTGCCGGAATGGGCCTGCAACAGCCACGGTCAGGACGCGCCGCCGCTACATCGAGACCCGTCGTCGTTGCACTTCTGAGCGAGTTTTCCGCCCTCAAGGGAGTCTTGCAGTTGGTAGGAGAAAATGCCCTGCCTGTGTTGCTCGTCACTCTCGCCGCGCCTGAGACACGCACAGAGGCTCAGCGTCGGCTCCTGAGTACAACGGTCCCCATCATGCCGGTTGACGCCGCCGATACCGTCGCACTTTGCCGCGTGCTGCAGGAATGCCTGCTTCGTGCGCGCAACGGCTGGGGAGGTGCCGTGATCCAGGCTTTGCGGTTGCCTGATGCGCAAGATCCGCTACTCCTCATGGAAGGCCACCTGCGAAAGCGTGGTCTTCAAACGCCTTCAACCTGAGCTGTCACAAGCATCACCGCTGCGGCGGGTAGACTAGGGAGCGTGGCAGCACATTTTCAGCCGTCCCCCACGCGTAAGCTCATGCCCTCCCGCGCCCGCTACGTTGCATACCTGGTTTGCTTCGTCTTACCGGTTCTCGCTCGCTGCCAAGCCGTCCAGCAGGCAGGCGCGCTCTCCGCACCGTTACTAGTCCCTGCTGTGGCACCTTTCAAGGATGCAGCGTCGCTGGCCCCGGGTGTGGCCGGTCAGGTCTCTCAGCCCACCTACCTCCTCCACTACAACTATGACGGCACAAAGATCGTCGTTAAGGATCCCCTCGGCTCAACGTACGTCCCGGTCGATAGCTGGGTCTACCCCGCCATGCTTCGCTTGTATTCTCTCGGTTACGTCAACACTGCATACATCTCCATGCGCCCGTGGACGCGGCGCAGCATGCTGCACATGCTCGACGAGTGCGAAGATGACGTACGCTTCGATGGCAACGAAGAGGCGCTTGAAATCCTGGACAAGTTGTACTACTTCCTGCGCGATGAACCACGACGCGATGGTCCGGTGAGCCGCGGGCTTGTGTACGGCACTGAGTCTGCTTACGCAGGAGCTCGTATCGTCAGTGGAACCGTCCTGCGTGATAGCTGGCATCTGGGGCAAACCTTCGTTAACGACTACGGCCGCCCATACTCAAACGGCTTCAACACATACAACGGTGCATCCGGTATCGCGGAAATCGGTCCATTCTCGCTCTATGTGCGGGGTGAATATCAACACGCTCCCACATACTCCGGCTATAGCTATACCCAGGCCAACATGCTTTCGGTACGGGATGCTATTCCATATGGCGGCATGCTGGATATCTTCGGCGGCTACGACCGGCCACAGGTCACCATCCCGGAAGGACCTCTCCCAGCACAGAATAACTTCCGTCTGCTCGAAGCGAATCTGTCCGCGCACGTCTGGGGACATGAAGTCTCTCTTGGGAAATCAGATGCGTGGCTCGGCCCCGGGCTCGGCGGGGCCATGGCATGGTCCAACAACGCCGAAGATATCTATAGCTTTCGTGTTAACCGCGTCGAGCCACTGCATATTCCTTTCCTCAGCCGGCTCACCGGAGATTTCCGGTACGATTTTTTCATTGGGAGCCTTAAAGGACACACCTATCCACGCGACCCCTGGATACACTCCGAAATGTTTGAGTTCACTCCCACAAAGGATTTGAACATCAGTTTTCAACGCTCCATCATCTTCGGCGGTGCGGGCCATGCTCCCGTCAACCTTCATCTGTTTCTGAAAGGCTTCTTCGGCACGACAGGTACAACCTATCAGGAGAAGTTTTCTCGTGAGGATCCGGGAGCGCGCTTCAGTTCCGTTACCTTCTCATATCGTCTGCCATTCCTTCGTAAGTACGCGACGTTGTATGCGGATTCGACAACACACGACGACGTGTTTCCCATCAGCGCGCCACGCCGCGCTGGATGGCGTCCGGGCATCTACTTGCCGCGCCTGCCGTTTGCCCCCAAGCTAGACTTCAGGGCTGAGGCGACTTATACAGACTACGTGACAACCAGAAGTATCGCCGGTTTCGGGAACTACGATGAGGCCGTGCAGTTACAGGGATACACCAACAAGGGGTTCCTTCTTGGGGACTGGATTGGCCGTGAAGCCAAGGGCGGACAGGCATGGTTCACCTATCACCTCTCCGGAAACGAGTGGATATCCTTCAGCTATCTCCGCAAGAAAAATGGCAAAGACTTTACACCCGCAAATACTGATCCGAATAACATTGTGGAAGGCGGTACCACCCAGAATATCTACCGTGTGGATCTCGTCAAGCGGCTTACACGGGATGTGGAGTTGAAGGCTTGGTACCAAAGTGAACGCTGGAAAGCGCCGTTCTACAAGCCAGGCCAGCAGGGAAATAACACTGGAGCATTTCAGGTAACGTGGTACCCAGAGCTACACACGACCGCCCATTGAATCTATTCGTACCGCAATGCCTGTGCTGGCAGGATACGTGCGGCGGAACTGCTGGGATAGAGAGTCGCAAGGAATGACACGGCAAGCGACACCGTTCCCACCAGCACGCCGTCCATGACGCGGGGAGCGAAGGGAAGATACTCAATCGAATACACCTCTGCCGATAGCTGGATGAAATGATAATGGCCGCCGATCCATGCGGCGCTATACCCCAACACTAATCCACAAAGCGTCCCAGTGAGGGAGATCAGCAATCCCTGCGCCAGGAAAATACGGCGTATCTGACCAGGCGTAACACCGAAGCTCATCAGCACTGCGATGTCGCGCGTCTTCTCCATCACAAGCATGGTAAGAGCGATCAGAATATTCAGGGCAGCCACGCACACGATCAGGGCGATCACAATGAACGTGACAATCTGCTCCAGCCTCAGCGCACGAAACAACTCCCGGTTTTGTTCCATCCAGGTTGTCGCTTCCATTCCCGGCCCTGCTTCTCGTTCAATCGCTTGGCCCACGGCGTCGGCGTGGTAGAGATCGTCTACCTTGAAGCTGATAACGGAAATCAGGTCCGGCTCGGAGAACAGTCTTTGTGCGTCTGCAAGCCGGACAAAGCCATAGCTCGCGTCGTACTGGTAAAAGCCGGAGTGAAAAACACCCACCAGGGTGAACCGCTGATATTTTGGTACCAAGCCGAGCGGCGTCAGTTCTCCTTGTGGACTGGTGACCAGAACGCTGTCTCCCACCTCGGCACCAAGTGTCTCGGCCAGATCTGATCCTAAAATGATCGGCGGCACTGCACCCCCAATCGCCGAAAGCGGCAGAGCCGAACCCCTTTGCATGGTTTGCAGCAGGTCGGAAACGGTCCGTTCCTGAGACGGAACAATCCCTTTCAGCAGCACGCCTCCGGACCGTGCGTCCCGCGAAATGAGCACCTGTCCATACAGGCCTGGCGCAGCCGCCGTAACATGCGGTACGCTGCGCAAACGTTCCACCAGTGGTCGCCAGTCGCTGATGCCGTCTCCTGCGGCCTTCATGATCTGAACGTGTGCCGTGGAACCAAGCAGGCGCGCCTGCAGGTCACGGCGCATGCCATTTGTGATCGCAAGCGCAATGATGAGTGACGCCACGCCCGCCGTGACACCCAGCACGGAGATCGCAGTGATTGCTCCAAGTACAGCCTGTCTGCGTTTGGCGCGGAGGTAACGCGTGGCGATCAGAAGTTCAAAGCGCATTCACCGGCCCACTCATGGTGTCATGATTTTCACGCTGACCGCGTTTTCATTCCGGTCAAAGACACGCACAGCCACTGTATGCTCGCCTGCACCCGTCACGGGAACCGTCCAGTCGTAATGCTCGGTCAGGGAGTCGCTGAGGTGCCCCGTGGGTTCCATGTATTGCCACGCACCTGCATCGATCGAATACTCCGCATGTGCAATCGGAGTCACCGCTTCGGTCGCATCGAAGCTGACGTGCATCCGGCCATTTTGAACAGACGCATTCAACCTGCCAGGAACAGGTGGCGTGGTGTCGATGATGAAAGGCGCTGAGGTGCGTTGCCCCGTGAGTGTCTCTGCGCCGGTGTGCACTGGTGCGTCGCTGGCAGTGACACGCAGTTCATACTCACCATCCGGCAACAGCGCCGCGTCAAAGGAGTAAGCCCGCTCACTGATCCGGTCCTTCAGGCGGTGCCACGCCTGCTCATGCACCCCACGGTAGTCCAATGCAAACATCAGATCATCGCTGTTGGGATCGTGCGCCAGCCAGCGCGCAGTCACGAAGTTGCGGTCACGCTGCGCGATGAGCGGCGTTGAGGTACTTTCACCAGCGGCAAGGGGAGTAGCTGTCGAAGGTGCACCGCGAAAGCTGATCGCAATGCTGCCGTTTGTCAACGATGACACCGCGGGAGGCACGCGCGCTCCCGGTTGCACCACGACGTCCTCCACGACTGGCGGAAGATTGTGGGGCAGGTAATTGATGGCAACGGAGCGCAGCTGCGCTCCGGGGTGCAGCACTGCTTTCCACTGCAGGTAACGTGTCGCCGGAACCGGCAGCGGTGTCTGGTTCTGCCTGACGGTCATCCAATCAGACCAAAGATTTGCCAGGCTGTCTCTCGGGTTCTCCACATTGCCTGAGCGGACAAAAAGATCCATCCCTGACGAACTTCCCAGAACTTCCGCCCGGCCCCAGCGCGTTGCAGTCTCCCCATCAAACACATCGGAAACATACGTTGCATTCGCAGCAGATACATCCGACAGGAGCAACAGCTTGCCGCTGTTCGCCGTTGCCATGGCAATGCCGGACGGCGTCTGCACCATCGCAATCACCTGGCTGGCGTCCGTGTGCGCAACATCGGTATAGCTTCCGGCCTCGTTGGGATCGAGCCGGTACACGCGCCCGCGATTTCCTGCCCCGGCGAACACAGCTCCGTTGCGAAAAGCCAGTGCGTAGACCACGTCTTCACGCAACTGCAACAAACGTTCAGGGGTGCCGTCTGGCGTTATGCGGTAAATCTCCGAACCGTCCGGAACGAGGCTGTTATTTGCAGCGGAAAGCGAGGAACCCGGCTGCAGCAGGGTGATGGAGACTGCGGTTTGCCCTGATGCAGGCAGAGGTGGCAGCGTCGGAGGCCGCCGGTCCCCAACCGCCGCCGCATACAAAGTTCCAGATGGGTCCATAGCCAGCGCGGTAATTTCATGCTTGGGCGCGGCATACAATGCAAAAGGTTTACCGTCGGCCCGGATGCGATATACGATTCCAGCACCATCCGAGCCGGCATAGACCGTTCCATCCGGTGCGACCAGGAGGGTGCGAATATGCTGGTCGGCTGACCGGAAGAAGATCGTCGGCTTTGCGCCAGCGGTCGTCAGCGGTACGCGATAAATCGCCGCCGGCGCGCCGGTTGCGACCAGCAGATCACCACTGGCAGCCAGCGCCATGCTCCACAAGTACTTTGGCTTTTCGGGCGTAAGTGCCGCATCGAAAACAACTTGTGGAGCTCCTGACTGACTGATCCGGTACACCTTGCCGTCGGGCGATGTGGCCGCCAGAACACCCCCGTCGGGTAACGTCACCAAGGATTGCACGTTCAGTTCCTTGAACGACGCTGCTGTCGTCACAGCACCTTTGGTATCGATGCGGAGCACGTGCGATCCTCCGGACGCTGCTCCTGTTCCTGCGTACAGGTCGCCTCCGCTGGCCGCCAAAGACCACAGGAACGTTGCTGAGGCCGTCGCCAAGGCGCGCAGCGCGGGTGCCGCTTCCATCCGCCCGTCACTCCTTAACGCGATGTTTGTGGACGTGCCGCGCTCGAATTCATCGTAGCGGCTGGTGGTCCACTGACGCGTGCCCTGCGTCACAGCGGGACAGACAAGGAGCAACATCAAGGTCAGGCAAGTGGCGTAACGGATCAATGGACCTCAACGAATGCGAAGAGTAAGTACCTGTGAACCGGAGACCTCGGCATCGGTGGCGGCAGATGCCGCCTCTTCTGCTGTTTCGGAGGTGAAGGAGATTTCATGCGTCCCACGCAAGGGCTGCAGCACGTTCGCAACGGACGGTGGCAAGGAGGGAAGAGCCGCTGCAGCAGTAACGGCCTGTGTCTCATGGTTCAGGAGCGTTACATAGACCCGGTTGTTCGTGTGGCTGCGGTTCAGCTGTCCCACCGTGTCCGACACGTCGAGCGGTCGCCCGGCGGCAGTAGCCGGTGGCGAAAGCAGACGGTCCAGCGATGCTCCGTCGCTGACCAGTATGCGGAGGGGGCCATCGCTCAGGGTTGCAGGTAGTGTCACAGGAATCTGGATGCTCCGCGGCTGCTGTTGAAACGGACGCAGCGTAGCTTCCACAACCACTGTGTCGCCCGGGTGCGCCTCATTCGTACTCAGACGTGCCGACTCCAGTTCCGCCGAAACGCGGCGCGGCAACGCAATGGCGTGCAGCGTAACCGATTCAATGTGCGGCTGCGCCATCTCATTGCCATACACGGTAAGGAATTGCTGTGCCACGTACTGCGTGGCTGCGGCTGCAGCCGGAGCACCGTCTGCGGAAGAAAACGTGTTGTTCAGATGAATGGTCCCAGCGTCGCGCACAGCGATGTCACCGGTCAGATGAAGGCTCATCTGGTTTGCAGCGGTGTTCGTTTGGTTCAACGATTGAAAGATGCTGGCCAGCATGACTTGTGGCGTCAGCTGCCGGTTGTCGATCACTTCAAAATGCAGCGACTGCGCTGGCAACCCCGATCCGCCTTCCGGAACGATCTCCACCGCAACCGGGATCATGCGCGCGTCCCGTCCAAACGTACCAGCGACGGCGCTCGCGCGATCCTGCGTGAACGAGCCGACGGTCTCCGTTGAGTTCACGATCTTGAACGCATTCAGTGGAGAAGGCAGCGTTGCAAGCACCTCTGCCTTTGTCATCGGAATCGAGATGTCGCCAGATTGAGTGATGGGATGGCCGCACGCCAGCAACTGCTTGGCATCAACGTACGTCACCGTGCAGGTTGCCGCCACATTCAGATCGCCGCGCGCCAGCACAGCTGAGACGGCGGATCCCGGCACAATCGCCTCCGGCTGCCGTGCATCTGGTGATGCTGAGCCAATACCGCTCACCGGGTCCAGGCCCATGGACCGAAACCCTTCACCAAACCGCTGTACCGTGTCACTGGAATACCCGGTGAAGACGAGCGGTGTGTCGATCGCTCGTACCTCCATACCCGCGCTGTCCTGCACAGTGGCCTGTCTAGTCAGCGGTGTCGCCAGGGGCGGACCAACCGTCGGGAGATCGCGCACCTGCAGCATCGAACCAATCGGCGTGATGCCGCAGATGGGCTCCTTACTGAACTGCCCGATGCGGTATGCCAGAGCCCCCAGGAGCTTGCCGTTGATGTAGACCGGTGATCCGCTCATCCCCGCGACCACGCCGGTGAACTCCGGCTTGTCCCCATGCAGACGGCCCAGGATCATATCCTGCCCCGGTCCAATCGCATCCTTCAGGCGACCCAAGATCTCCACGTCCATCGGTTCCGGCGTCGTTCCCTCAAAAACTGTCCATGCCGTCCCGTGCAGGCCCCGATGCAACGCAGCCAACGGAAACGACTCAGCCTGCAGCGGCGGCCCGGCGGGCGCACTCTGGCACATGGCGCATCCCGCTGCCAGCAACAGCGCACTCAGGGACGTAGCCGTTCTGCGAAGCTTCACGTCTACCAGAGTAGGGCCCAGAGCCGGACTATGCCAAGTAAAGGTGGTGGGCCTATGGCAATCTGCCGCAAAGTTTACCCTGGTAGCAAATGGAAGGGCGACGCTTGAACACACGAATGAGAGCAAGGGGTACCGTGCTTGTCGGAGCCATGCTGTTGGCTGGCTACGCACTGCCCCAACAGCAACAGCAGACAAAGCCGCCCGCGCAGACGGATGACGCCGGTCCCAACCAGGACAACGGCCCAGTCATCCTGAAGAAGAAGCGTGACAACGCCGAGGAGCCACCTCCGCCCGCACCGGCCGAAGAAAAGGTCAAAAATCCCAAGGAGCTTGAGAACTACTCCATTCGCGTGGATGTTCCCGTCGTCACCGTCGACGTCAGCGTACAGCTGCAAAAGTCCGGCCAGTTCGTTCCAGGACTCAAGGCCGGCAACTTCAAAGTCACAGAAGACGGCATCGAGCAGAAGGTAACCGACGTGCGCATGCAGCAGAAGCCCATTACCGCCGTCATGCTGCTGGAATTCGCCGCCAACAGCTATGCCTTTATCCGCGATATGCGTCAGAGCGCCTATGTCTTCTTCAAGCAGCTCAAGCCCGAAGACTACATCGCCGTCATCACCTACGACCTGCGCACCCGCATCCTGACCGACTTTACGCAGGACAAGAACATTACGGCCGAGGCACTCAACACTCTCACCATTCCCGGCTTCAGCGATACCAACGAGTTCGACGCGCTTTACGAGACCATCGACCGGCTCAGCCGCATCGACGGCCGCAAGTACATCATTCTGGTCTCCAGCGGCCGCGACACCTTTTCCAAAATCAATTTAGACCAGATGCTGAAAAAGATTCGCGCCTCCAAGGACATCACCATCTACACCGTCAGCACCGGCGGACTTGCCCGCGAGATGTCAGACGCGCGCGGCGGTATGGGCGGTATGGCTCGCATGGACTATCTCCAGGCCGACAACCAGATGCGCACCTTCTCCTCCATGACAGGTGGCCAGTCGTACTTTCCCATCTTCCAGGGCGCTCTGCCAGACGTTTTCAACTCGATCAACGCCTCCATTCGCAATCAGTACGTGCTCACCTACCGTCCGACCAATACAGCCCAGGATGGTACCTACCGGAAAATCAAAGTGACTCTGGTCGATCGAGAAGGCCAAACACTCACCATGGTGGATGAAAAGCAAAAGCAGGTGAAGTACTCCGTCATCGCCCGTGACGGCTATCGCGCAAGAATGCCCGTGGAATAGCGATGCATTTAGAGCAGTTTGCTTGGGTGACGCAGGTGCCCACTTCCCGACTTGAGGAGATGCGAGAATCAGCGATTAATCATTCTCTGACAAGTCCAACACCGTCTTCGGCGGACCGCTCGGTAGCCGCTGCCGCAATCCGGCCTCCATGCCAATCAGCACCGCCAGCCCAAGCCCCGCGAAGAGGACCACACCTTCGATCTTCGTCGACCACGCATGACGCGCATCGAAGTCTTCTCGCAGCGGTGATCCTGGTATGAGAATGCTAATGTTCCCACCTGCAAGTGCGCGGTCATGCTCCATGGGCAGGATCACGAACCGGTTGGAGCAGAAGGTCAGCAGCATCATCAGGAAGACAAGAGCCATCTGCGTATACACCTTGAATGCACGCAAGCCAAGCATGCGCAGCGCGACAAAGATTGCGACACCGCACCACAGCCCGATGCTGTGCAGCATCAGCAGTGACCGCCCGATAAACTCTGCAAAGTGCTGCGTGCTGCCAAACGTACGCGCCGCAGTAGGTGCAACCACAGCGCCAAAAAAGACCAGCGCGCCCACCCATACCGCAAACGCCAGTAAACGCAAGATCCGTGCCGCAACCATCATGCCTTCAGTGTAGAACCGGATCGAACCAGCGTCCTCAATGCGAGTCCGGAGTGTTACAGCTTGCCTTCAGGCGTACTCCGCCGTAGCGCGGTGCGCACGTTGCATCGTACTCAGCACATCGGTGTACTTATTCCCGCTGCCCGTGTTGAAGATCACCACACGTTCAGACGGCTTCAGGAGGCCGTTCTCAATCAGCCGGTCGTATGCAGCGGTAGCCGCTGCGCCTTCAGGCGAAAGCAGGATCCCTTCGTTCGCGCCCCAATCCTGAATCGATGCAAAAATCTGATCGTCACTTTGCGAGAGAACCGTGCCGCCAGACTCTCGCACAGCCTGAAGGATGAGGTAATCTCCATACGGCTTGGGCACGCGCAAGCCGCTGGCCAGCGTGTGCGCGTTCATAAACATCTGCGAGGCTTCCGCGCCCTCCCGGTACGCTTTTGTAACCGGCTCACATCCCGCAGCCTGCACAGCGATCATCTTGGGCCGTGTGCCGCTCACCCAGCCCAGTTCCTCCATCTCTTGGAAGGCCTTCCACATCCCAATCAGTCCCACACCGCCGCCGGTGGGGTAAAAAACGGCGTCAGGATATTCCCATCCCAGCTGCTCGACCAGTTCGTACCCCATGGTCTTCTTGCCTTCCACGCGAAACGGCTCTTTCAGCGTGGAAACATCAAACCAGCCCTCTTTTTCCTTACGCTCCGCCACGATCTTTGCGCAATCGCTGATCAGGCCATCCACCAGCGTCATGTGCGCACCGTAGGCAATGCACTCCACCTGGTTGGCCAGCGGAACATCCTGCGGCATGAAGATGTGCGCCTCCAGCCCCGCAGCCGCTGCGTACGCCGCCAGCGCTCCACCCGCGTTACCAGCCGAGGGCACCGCCAGCTTCTTCAATCCATAGTGCTTCGCCATTGTCACCGCAAGTGACAGCCCGCGCGCCTTAAAGGTGCCCGTTGGATTGGCACCCTCTTCCTTCAGCAGCACGTTGTGGTTGCGGCGGCTCGGCAACATCGGCGTCCAGCCCTCGCCCAGTGTCACCGGTTCTGCCGCAGGCAGCACCGGTGCGTAGCGCCACATGCTGTGTACATCCGGCAAACTGTCGCGGACCTCGATCCCACGCGCACCACTCAGGTCATAGCGCACGTAAAATGTACCTGCACAAACAGGGCAAAGCGTTCTTGGTTCTTCAGCATCTTCGCGATGGTGGCAACGCGAACACTCCAGATGATCGATCGTTGGCATACCTTTTCAGGATACCGTTCCGTCCATGTGGTACAGCCTACTGAGCAGGCTTCTGCAGCGGCTGGTTCAGCGGAACCGGTTTTCCAAAGTCCGGACGGCCAGCCGCATCCCACGTAAACCTCTGGATGCGCGGCGAGCGGTCGTTCCTGCAACCTTCTCCAGCTTCCGGATTTGCGTGGTAAATCATCCAGTCCTCCGTGCCGTCGGGTGACTTGAAAAAGCCGTTATGGCCGGGACCAAAGGCGTGCGATGCCGGATCAGTACGCAGGACCGGTCGGCTCACCTTCGTCCAACTCTTCGCTTTCATTGGATCGGCACCCGCTTGTGCCTCGAGCATGCCAAGCTCGTAGAAGTCGGTCCAGCATCCGGAGGCTGAGAAGACGATAAACATCTTGCCTCCGTGTGCAATGAACTCCGGACCCTCATTCACGTTGACATGGCGTCCCGGCAGATCACCGTGTGTCCCCACGCATAAGTGGGCTTTGAGATCAGCACACGTCGCGAATCAATCGTCCACGGATTGCTTAAGTGCGCGATGTACAAGTCCTGCTCTCCATCCTGGTCACTCTGCCAGCCGGACCAGACCATATAGTGCTGTCCGCGCAGTTCAAAGGTTGTGGCATCGATAGCCCAGTGGTCACTTGCATCACCCACCTTGGCCTTCAACGTCCACATACCCTGCATCGGATCATCGTTCTCGTTCTGCACCACGTAGATGCGATGCTGTGCGTTTTGTCCGGGATCGGCGGCGAAGTAGATGTACCACGCGTGGCCCCAACGATGCAGTTCCGGCGCCCACAACTCCTCCGACCACGGATGCCCTGCCTCCGGCGTCCACACAGCTTGAACCTGTGCATGCGCCAGGTCAGTGATGTCCGCCGTCTTGCGCAACGTCAGGTTCGTGCCAGACGAATTCGAGTAGTAGTAAAAGCCCTTCCAGTACACCACCCAAGGGTCCGGCCCGGTATGCAGCAGTGGATTGGTAAACGCGCTGCCCTGTGCGTCTGCGGGTCGTGCGGCGGCAACTTGCCCGTAGACCCGGCACATGCCGAGCGCAAGAAACATAGAGACGCGAAAGACACTACGGTGAACGTTCATCATCCGACCCCTCGCATACAGACACCTGTGCGCACGAATGACCCTAAGCTGCCATGGCCCGCTTGGTTCGGCCACCCTCTGCCAGCCAGAAGCTCAGGCCAGTCAGCAGCAATGCGCAGACGGCAAATTTGACCTGGCGTGGTGCTGTGGTAGGTGACAGGAAGGCTTCCAGAGTGCCTGCAACAATGAGCATCGGAATGGTTCCCGCAAGCAAACGCACACCATCGCTTCCAGCCTGTGCAAGCGCGTTGCGGCGCGACAGTGTCCCGGGGAACAGCAGCCCTGCCGCAATCCGCAGACCCGCCCCGCCCGCGATGAAGATGCTGGGCAATTCCAGCGCCCCATGCGCCGCCACAAAACTCCACAGGTCCAGCGCCATGCCATGCTGCGCGCAGGCTATCGAGATGATGCCGACACTCATGCCATTCCAGAAAAGCATGAACAGCGTCGGCAAACCCGCCAGAATCCCCCCTGCGAACACCATAAAGGTGACCGTGATGTTGTTGGTCATGATGAAGCTGGATTCCTGCGGCTTGGCGCTTAGAACGCTCTTGGTCCACATCTCGTGCCGCTCGATGGTCGCCACCATTTCCGGGCCAAGCACCGCGCGCATAAAGTGCGGCCGCGCGATGGCCTCCAGCGTGCCAAGCAGCGCTCCAAGAAGGCAAATCGCCACTGACGCCCCAACATACGGCCAAAGGCGCCGGAAAAGCCTTGGGTACTCCACCGAGAGAAAGTGCCACACGCTCGCCACACTCGTGCGTTGGCCGCTGTACACAAAATTGTGTGCCCGGCTCACCAGCCGGTTCAGATAGTCCGCCAGCGGCTGAGCTGTTGCGTCGCTGCGTACGGCTGACAGGTCGGACGTTGCGCGGCGATACAAGAGGCCGAAGTCACGCAGGTCGTCCACCGGCATCGCCTTCAGCCCCCGGCTCTCCACGTCTCGGGTCAACACCTCCAGCCGCTCCCAGTCTGTGCGTCGCGCGGTAATCCATCCGTTGGAGACCATACACTGAATGCTATCGGAGAGAACCGCTCGAGTGGACCGGCAAACCTCAACCTATCAGACCGAAGCACGCGCGTTGTGGACAGAGCAGGAGCACGCCATCGCTACGCCGGAGCAGGTCG
Organism: uncultured Terriglobus sp.; assembly: GCA_964251045.1. Taxonomy (GTDB): domain Bacteria; phylum Acidobacteriota; class Terriglobia; order Terriglobales; family Acidobacteriaceae; genus Terriglobus. The sequence continues at coordinate 237,861 of CAXUHI010000002.1, forward strand.
ACCTGCGCTTCCCGCTGGCCGGGCTGGGCAGCCGTTTTCTTGCTGTCGCGGTCGATCTGGCCATCCAGTTTTGCGCAAACATCGTCCTCGTCATCATCCTGGTCCTCGCATTCAGTGCCGGGATCCGCAGCGGTGCTCTGGGACGCCTGTCTGATACTGCGCAGAAGTGGTTTCTCGCCGGGATCGTCCTAATCTACTTCCTCTTGTACTGGGGATACTTCTCGCTTTTCGAAGCGTTCAAGAACGGCCAGACACCTGGCAAACGCGTCATGAAGATTCGCACGGTCAAAAGCAGCGGACGGCAGGTAACCTTCTTCGAAGCGCTCGCACGGAATCTGCTGCGCTTTGTCGATCAGCTGCCCGGAGTGTATCTGGTGGGCGCGGTCTCGATTCTCCTCAGCAGGCAGAACCAGCGCCTCGGTGACCTGCTTGCCGACACCATCGTTGTACACGAGAGAGTCGATGAGTTTGCTGGGTATCTTCCGCTGCCCCCTGCTGTGGGATCGCATCCCGCAGGAACATTGGGACCGTTGCATGGCACCATTCCCGCGGACCGCATCGCGTTGCTTGAAGCAGGTGATCTCCATGTCGTCACAAGCTATCTTTCTCGTGCCCTCGCCTTGCCGATGGTGACACGCGCCACGCTGGCATCGCGTCTCCTGGATGGCCTCTGCGCGAAGATGGAAGTGGCCGTTCCGAGCGGCACATCGCCCGAACGAATACTGGAGCACATCGCCTTCGTTATGCGTCAACAGGGCAGGGGCTAGCTACTGCAGGCGAAAACGTTCGATCAGCAAACGCTGAAATCGCGGCTTCCAGATCAGATCGTACGCAAGCTCCTTACCGGGAAACATCGCGAGTGCGGCTTCGCGGCTATCCGCGATGATCTGCGTTGCTTCGTCATACGTCAGCGATCCGTCCTGTGCGATCACCTGCATGCACATATTCATCATCATCTGCAGGCGGCGCAGTTGCTTGCGCTCCTGCTGGATCCGCTCTGCCTCAAGCTGTTCCGCCATGTGCGGCGGCAATGCGCTCGCTTTGTCCTCATTGGCTCGTTCGCTCACCCGCACCTCCGGCCGCAACTCAAGGGTGTGATAGTAGCACGTGCGTTTCGATGCTGCCGTCGCGCCGGAGCAGATATTGCACGGCACCCATGCGGTCAGTCCGTGCCGTGCGAACTCCTGCAGCCTGCAGACGCTGCAACACGGTCATTCTGGGATGCCCGAAACGATTGCCCAGACCACAGGAGATCACCGCTGCCTGTGGTTGCACCGTGCTCAAAAAGCCATCACTGGTTGAGGTGCTACTGCCATGATGTCCTACCTTTAACAGCGTGATCTTTCCCGGATCGCCCTGCAGGACCACCTGCTCGGACGGGTGTTCGGCATCGCCCTCCGCCAGCACAGTGGCTTTGCCGTACGTCATTTCAAGGACGAGAGAATCGTTGTTCGTTGGTAGCCTTTGCGACTTGTAGTCCCTCGCGGGGCTCAGCACACGCATCGCGGTCTGCCCCAAAACGAAAGCGTCCCCGGCGAAGAGGTGACGGACAATAATGCCGCGGCCCTGGGCGAGTTCCATCAGGTGCCGGAAGGACGGCGTGTCCGCATCCACACTGATCCATAACTCGTGGGGCGGGAAGTTCCTGAGAATGGCTGCCATGCCACCGATGTGATCGCTATGCGCGTGGGTCAGGACAACAACATCGATGCGGCGGAGGCCGCGTGTCCACAGGTACGGTGAGACCACTTCCTCCCCGATATCGAAACCGGACTGCTCGGTACGTGCGGCGGAACCGGTCGGCCCACCCGCATCGATCAGCATCGTCCGCCCATCTGGCATCGCAACGAGAAGGGAATCACCCTGCCCCACGTCGATGGCTGTGAACTCCAAAGCATTCGGCAGGAGGTCGGGAGGCCTGCGCCACACCACGGCGAAAAGCGCAAGCCAGAGACACGCAAGCGCAGCCCTTCCAAAGCGCGGCGCTGGCATCCGGAGCAGGACCACTGCCGCCCACCAGAACACGCACGCAAGAATGGCAGCGATGAACGCCGGTGCCGGTGTACGAACGTCCGCACCATGCAGACTTGCCATCCGGCTCACAACAAAAGTCACCGTATGAAGCACCAGCGCGGTACCTGCGGCGGGCACCACCGCCAGAAGAGGGGAAAGCAGCGAAGCGGAGAAGGTGACGATGGAACACACCATCAGCACCGCGATCAAGGGCAGCACAAGGAGGTTGGTCGGCGCGGCAAAGAGCGTGATGCGGTGGAAGTACGCGGCCATTGGAAGCGCCATCACCATCTCCGCGACCAGCGTGATCGCAGTGAGTTCAAGTGCGGCGAGCATTGCGCGCATGCACCAGGCGGGCAGGTGCAGCAGCAACCGTCTCCACCAGTGCTCAGCACGGGGACTAGCCGGACATTGCGCAAGTTCTTCCCCCAGCCAACGCAGGCTGCCTCGGAATTGCGCGATACGCGGCACCTGGGACACATCCGTCCGCACACTTCCAATGTCTTTGCATGCACGCAGGTAGGGCAGCATCGTGCGCTCGCACAGCGGCCATCCCATGCCCGCGATCGCAACGACCGCCAGTACCGTCATCTGCAAGCTGGAGTCGAACAGTGCTGCGGGCCGCATCGCCAGCATGGTAAGCACAGCGATTCCCAACGCATTCATCGGATTGCGCTCGCGGCTAAGCAGCTGCGTCAGCATGTACACCGCCGCCATACATAGCGCGCGCTGTACTGGCGCCCCAAACCCTGTCAGCAGCGCATACACAAGCGCCACACCAAGGGCGATCCATGTGGCCAGCCAGCGTGGCAAACGTAGCCGCATCAACGCGCCATACACCATCGCCAGCAGCAATGTCACGTGCACACCCGCAACCACAAACAGGTGAAACGATCCGGTCTTCTCGAACGAGGTGCGCAGTTCCCGCGTCAATTGGGTCCGATCCCCCACCAGCATCGCGCTCAAAATGGCAGCATCGGCTGATGAAAGCCGCAGCCAAGCTGGCACATGCTGAAACGCGGAACTGGTGACGGCTGCGCTCAAGCGATTTGCGGACCAGCGCTGTGCGTCCAACAAAAGACACCGCCAAGGCCGGCGTGCGGAGTCCAGGACGTGCAGCGAAGCAGCATCCGCATTGCTTTCGACGCTGACGCCCCGCAGTGCAAGCGCGTCTGCATACTGCCATACTCCCGGATCAAGATAGCGCTGCGGAGGATGCATCCGCACCGTGAGCAGGACATGCGATCCGCACGGCGGTTCCCGCACAGCCGCTTCATGCCCGTTGAACACTGTCACGTGGACACCGCCGGCCATTGGCACCATCGTGGACTCATCCGGTGTGACCGCTTCCACCGCGAAAACCTGGAGGTCCATGGAGTAACTTGCTTCACGCGCCCGTTCCCGCGCGGAGTATGCATCTTCTTCGTCGACACGGGTTTCCCTGGCGTTGTCGTCGTCCTCTAGTGGAGCCATCCGTTTTGCTACAGGCCGCACTGCAAGTACGCGCGCGTCTACTATGCGCTGTAATTCATCCGCATACCGCAACAGCGACGTGTCCACGTGTGGTCGATTTAGAACCGCCGCCGCCCAGCCCAGCGCGATCCAGGCGATGCATAGTCCTGCCCACATCAGACGCTGTGCGCGCCATAATGCCACGACTGCGATCAGCAGCAAAAGTGCACAGCAGAGCACCATCTGTGCCGCGGGCTGCCACCACTGCCTGCACACAATCCCGGCGGCAAAACAAGCAGCGAGCAGCAGCACCGGTGCCCTGCGAAGTCGGAGCGGCAGCACGGAAGAAAACGCCGCTGGATGCGCAAACACCTCGCGCGCCACCAGGCTCTGCGCGCCTCGCTCATCTCGCAGGTGTTTCGGCATGGCGATCCCCGGCCATGTACGCCGTCAGCGGCGAAACACGGCAACCGTTTCCGTATGGAAGGTCTGAGGGAAGAGATCGAAAAATTGCAGTGATGCCAGGGTGTACCCGGATTGTATCAACGCCCTCGCATCGCGGGCGAACGTCCCCGCATCGCACGACACATACGCCATCGTCTGCGCCCCTGTGCTGATGAGCGCGCTCGTTGTGACGGCATTGATTCCCGCACGCGGCGGATCCAACACGATCAGGTCCGGTGTGCGGCCACGGGCAAGCGGGCTTTTCCGCAGGAAGTCAGCTACCGTGCTGCGCACCGCATGATGTTTGCCTCCAGCGGCTTGCAGGTGTCTGGCCAGGTCGCTGGCCGCAGGTTCCGCAATTTCCACTGCGATCACCCGGTCGAAGCGCTCTGCCAGCGGAACGGAAAACAAACCTGCGCCTGCAAACAGATCCCATGCCAGCCCGCCCCGGTGATCCGCGACTACGCTTCGTACCATCTCGTCCAACAGAAAGCGATTCACCTGGAAGAATGAATTCCTTGTGACGCGATAAGTCCGCTGCTCTGCGATGTATGTCAGTCCCGCATCTTCCCAGCGTGCAATTTCCACATGCTGGCTCTCCTGCAAGCGGCGCCTCAAGGCCGCATCAGGTGCCGCTGCGACGGACAGGCCTGCCCCGGCAAGCTCAGGCACCAACACCCTTAAACCTTCGCAGCAAACACGGAACACGTGCGGCGCATCACGATCCACATGAGTAACCGTCGTTCTGAGATGGAAGGACAACTGCACAGCGGAGTCATCGCCATTCGCCGTGATCTCAATTCCGTCAGTTCCCGGCGGCCAGTCCCGTTCAGCCGGCAGGCTGTCTCGCAGAGCGTTGATCACGCGCCAGATCAGGGGAGACACAATGTGGCACTCGGAAATCTTGAGAAACTCATTGCTCGCACGCCGGTTGTAGCCCATCGCGCCATGCTCCACGCGCAGCCGTACGCGATTGCGATATGCCCACGGATCGGCCGCGTGCGTTGAAAACGTCTCGGATCGCACACCCACTGCAGCTAACGTCTGCTCGAGCATGGCGGCTTTCGCTTTTACCTGTCGATCATAGGGGAGGTGCTGCAACTGGCATCCACCGCACTGCCCGAAGTGCCTGCATCGTGGCGCAACGCGCTCCTCGGCACGCCCCGCGATATTCACGAGCAGGTTCTCGGAAGTGTTTCTTCGCGAGTCCAAATCACGCATGCTGCAAGTAGAACAAGCTCAGCCGCGGCAGTGCGTGCGCTTCCAGCAGACGCTTATGGATGAACTGCTCGGTAATCTGTTTCAACTGCACAGACGTCATCCTGCCGCGATGAGGAGCCAGCGAAGCGGCCGCCTGTTCGCGCAAACCGGCCAGCGTTTCGTCTGTTGCGGCTAGCGTCAACGCCGCAAACAGACGCGCTTCAAGCGCGGTGAGCGTCTCTTCGATCTCTTCCGTTGTTCCGGCGCTCGTGTCGCGAACGTCTGCTGCAAGCGCGCGCAGACGCGCTGCGATGGTGTGCAACGCTTCTCCGGGTGCGCCGTCGCCGGCTGCCGTTTCCAAGGTGGCTGCATTGTCCGCGATGTATGCCGCCACACGTTCATCCTCGAAGCCATTGTCGCGCGGCAAAGCAGCTTCAGGAGTACCTCCTGGAACCGCGTCCCGTATACGCTCAGTGGCTTGGATGATGCTCTGCGCGCACCATGCCAGTCCATTCACCTTGCGCAACCGGCCGCGTGCCCGTTGCAGGCGCGCCTCGTACGCGTCGAACGCATCGTCAATGCCGCGCAGCACCGCTTCCAGAGGCACGCCCGCTTCGCGCCATGTTTCGATGAGCGCCCAGTCCAGCGTAGACAGCAGCAGGATGCTGCCGCGCCGTGCCTGAAAGCGTGTTTCGATCTCTGTGAAGTAATTGAAGTAATTCTGCACGCGCCCTATACAGTGGCTTCAACGCGCGCCGGGCTGCTGTGCGGGCGACGACGCGTACGATCCTGGTTGCGCTCGTAGATCAGCCGGATACCTTCCAGCGTCAGGTGCGGATCGACCGTCTGAATCATGCGTGAGTCATCCGCAAGCAGGCGTGCGTACCCGCCCGTGGCGATCACTTTCGTCTCCGGCCCAAGCTCCGTCACCATGCGTTCGCAGATGCCGTCCACCAGCCCCGCGTACCCGTAATACAGGCCGATCTGGATGTTATCCACCGTTCCCGTACCGATCACCTTCGCCGGCTTACGAATGTTCACGCGGCTGAGCCGTGCCGCGTGATTGAACAGCGCCTCCGCCGAGATCCCGACACCGGGCGCGATAGCACCGCCTAAAAACTCGCCGCGCGCGGAGATCACGTCAAAGGTAGTGGCAGTTCCCATATCCACCACAATCGCCGGTCCACCGTACCGCTCGAAGGCCGCGACACAATTTGCAATGCGGTCCGCGCCAGCTTCCGACGGGTTGTCTGTCAGGATGGGCAAACCCGTCTTTACACCTGGTTCGACGAACAGCGGCTTAACGCTGAAGACCTTCTCAATTACCTCCCGTAAAAGCGAGTCGATGGGCGGCACGACAGAAGAAACAGCCACGCCTGTCACGTCTGTGATGGGTACGTCGTCCAACGCCAGCAAATTGACAATGTTCGACCGCAGTTCGTCCGCGGTTTGATTCAGTGGCGTGGTGATGCGCCAGCAATGGGCAAAGTTAGCTGGAGTTTCAGCCGTAGCAAGCCTGTACAGGCCAAGCACAGTGTTCGTGTTCCCTACATCAATGGCCAGCAGCATTCGCTCGCTCCTCGTCGTACATCTGGCTCAAGCTGCGCCGCGCACGCCGCCATGGCGCACCACGCGTTCACATCCGTCGGCGCACTGCACACGCAGCAGGCCCTCGCGCGTCAGTCCGCCGGTAACGCCAGTATAGCCGCCGTCTTCATCCACCTGCACGTGCTTGCCAACTACCCAGGAACTGATCTGGGCAAAGCGTTCCAGGATGCTGCCGGACAGTTGTTCTGCCGCGAGTTGCGACAGTCCCGCATCAAGTCGCGTCAGGAATGCGACGGCAATCCTTTCGCGCGAAACCGCTGCTCCGGTCATCAGGCATAGCGATGTCGCAACCACCTGCAGATCTGGCGGAAACGCCTGCTGGTTCAGGTTGATGCCGATGCCGATGGCCGCGTGCTGGACGCTGCCGTCTGGAGTCAGCGCTGCCTCCGACAGGATTCCACCTAATTTGCGCACCGGCCCAAGTGATGGTGGAGATACCAGATCGTTGGGCCAGCGCAGGTCGATATGAAGCCCGGTGACATCGAAGATCGCCTCATACGCAGCGATTCCCGCTGCCAGTGATAGCTTCAGAATGTCGCTACCGTGCAGGGGCGGCCGTACAAGAGCCGTCAGGTACAGCCCTCGGCCCGGTTCGGAGTGCCACGTGTGGCCACCCCGCCCTCGGCCTGCCGTCTGCTCATCTGCAATGTAGACCTGGCCGGCTTTGGCTCCAGCCTGCGCATCCGCAAGCGCCCGGGCGTTGGTGCTCTCGATCACCGCGAAATGGTGCAGCTTCCCATGGAACACAGTGCCTTGGAGTGCATCATTCAATTGGTCGATATCCAAGGTGCTCACGGCGTCTCTCTGCATCTATTGCTCATACATGATACGTAAGGAGGCGCAACAGATGATACCGGGCACGCTGAACGACAGCCTGATGCACCAGTTCGGCATGTTGCTGCTGCTTGCCATCCCCATTGCCTGCATCAGCTGGACGGTCACGCATGAGGAGGTCTTTCGCGAGCCGCGCGACTTCTGCAAGCAGGAAAGTCAGGAGAGCGGATCGCTCGTGAAGCGCAAGTTCTTCTACCTGTTTACCTGCGAGTACTGTTTCAGCCATTACGTCACGGCATTTGTGCTTGTGCTCACACGCTTCCAATTGCTCTATGCGAGCTGGCGCGGGTACATCTTCAGCGAGTTTGCCCTTGTCTTCATCGCAAATGTCTACATGAGCCTGTTCAATCGCCTGCGGCTCGACATCAAGCACGAAAACGTCACCATCGCGGTGGAGCAGCAGAGCGTCCCCAAGCCCTGATTACACCCATCCGCCATCGATCACGTAGCTTTGGCTGGTGATGGCCGCGCTGTCATCGGCCGCAAGAAAGAGGCAGAGCCGTGCCACCTCCTCCGGCACGAGATGCCGCTTCAGCGCCTGCCGCGACAGCACCTCCGCTTCATATGCCGGCGTCATCCATAGCCGCTTCTGCCGCTCCGTCAGAATGGCCCCCGGCAGCACAGCGTTGACGCGGATGTTGTCTCTACCTACTTCATGCGCAAGCGTCCGCGTCATGCCGACGATGCCTGCTTTGGCTGTAATGTACACCGGCATGCCCGTGCTGGGTATCATCCAGCTGATCGAACTCATGTTGATAATGGAGCCGCCACCAGCCCCGGCCATCTCCGGCAGCACCGCCTGCGCCATGAAAAACTGGTGCTTCAGATTCAGCGCCAGCGCCCGGTCCCAGAACTCCGGTGTCACTTCTCCCGTGGCGTGGCGCGTGTCATTGCCAGCATTGTTCACCAGCACCCGGACGCTGCCGAACCGCTGCTGAATCTGACGGACAGTCTCCTGCAGCGCCCCGATGTCCGTCAGGTCACAGTGCATGTATGCAGGCACGGTCCCGTCCTGTTCAGCCAATGTCCGTACCAGGACCTCCGCAGCCTCATCCTGGATGTCCAAAAAGACCACGCGCGCGTGCTGCGCCGCAAAGGCACACACGATGGACTCCCCGATGCCGCATGCCCCACCCGTGACCAGCACGACCCGGTCGCGCAGGCTGGGATAGGTAGCATACTGCGGGGCGGCCACTGTTATGCCCCCACGGGCAACGACGCAAGCGCCGCCTGCGCCTTGTCGTGCAGGTTCTGCGTTTCCGCCTGCTGCTTCTTCAAGCCTTCCACAACAGTGGCGGGAGCCTTCCCCAGGAACGCTTCATTCCCAAGTTGCCGGTTCGCGGCCTCCAGGCCTTTAGCATACTTTGCAATCTCTTTTGCAAGACGCTCGCGTTCCGCCGCGACGTCGATCTGGCGCTCGTACACCACTGCTACGTCGAAACCAGTACCGGACCGCGCCGCTGCACCGGTCAGCGGCTGCTGCGCAAACTCCACATCGCTGACCCGGGCCATGCGGCTCAGCATGTCACGACTTGCATCCGCCAGCGCCAGCATGCGATTGTCGCCGTGCAGCAGGATGCGCGCGGCTTCCTTCTCCGGCACGCCGAGTTCCTTGCGCAGCGCACGCACCGTCACGATCAGCTCCTGCAATGTTGTGAGCGCGGCGGTTGCCGCGTCGTCGGCAGGGAAGTCATTTGCCTGCGGGTATCGCGTCAGCGCAATGCTCTTCGCTGGCGGCTCACCCTCGTACAGTGCATGCCACAGCTCTTCCGTCAGGAACGGCATGAACGGCGATAACAGCCGCAGCGATGCCTCAAACACACCGACCAATCCAGCCAGCGAGAGTGCCGTTTCGGGGTTCTGTATGGGTTTCTGCCCTTCGATAACTTCAGGGAAGTCGAGCCGTAGTTTGACCAGTTCCAGGTACCAGTCGCAAAACTCACCCCAGAAGAATTGGTAGACGGCATTTGCTGCCTCATCAAAGCGATAGTCCGCCAGCGACCGGTTCACCTCCGCGCACACCGCACGCAGCCGCGCGAAGATCCACCGGGTCTCCACCGGCGTGATCTCCGGCAACGCCTCTACACGCGTGCCCGCGCCCATCGTCATCCTGTACCCGGCGGCGCGTGCGCGCTCTACCTGGAGAAAGAGGAAGCGCGCCGCATTCCAGATCTTGTTCGCAAAGGCTCGGTAGCCCTCCGTCCGTGCCTCGCTGAACGCGACGTCGGTGCCCGGAGAGGCCTGCGAGGCGAGCGTGAATCGCACGGCGTCCGTGCCGAAGCGCTCGATGATCTGGATGGGATCGATGACGTTGCCCTTGGTCTTGCTCATCTTCTGCCGGTCGGCATCGCGCACCAATGCGTGGATGTACACCTCACGGAAGGGCACCGCGTCGGCCAGCGTGCGCGGGCTGCCGTCCGGCATACGCACGTCCAGCATGAAGTGCGTGCCCAGCATGATCATGCGCGCGACCCAGAAGAACAGGATGTCGAAGCCCGTGACGAGTAGGGAAGTTGGATAGAGGCGGTCGAGGCCGCGTATCGCGGTCTGTGACCCGTGGTCCGCGGCCCGTGGTTCATTGTTTGTGATTCGTGAACCGTCGAACGGCCCCGCTGTTCCCTGTTCCCTGTTCCCTGTTCCCTGGAAAGGCCAGCCGAAGACCGTGAAGGGCAGCAGGCCGCTGGAGAACCATGTATCCAGCACGTCGGTTTCCTGCTGCATTTCGGCATGGTCGCAGCTGCCGCAGCGTTCCGGCCGCGTACGGCTGACGCACAGCGTCTCGCACTGCGGACAGGTGTACGCCGGAATGCGATGACCCCACCACAACTGCCGCGAGATGCACCAGTCGTGGATGTTCTCCATCCAGTTCATGTACGTCTTCTCGTACATCGGTGGAGTAAACCGGATGTGACCGTCACGCACAGCCGCGATGGCTTTGTCCGCCAGCGGCTGAATCTCCACGAACCACTGCAGGGAGAGCCGCGGCTCAATGACGGCACCGCTGCGTTGCGAGATGGCAATCGCCAGCGTGTGTTCTTTCACATCGACCAGCAAACCCAAAGCTTCGAGATCCACAACGATGCGCTCACGCGCGGCGTAGCGCTCCAGGCCGTGGTACGGCGATCCAGGCAGATCGATATGCGCGGTTTCGTCCATCACAGTTAATTGCGCTAACGAGTGCCGTTTGCCGATCTCATAGTCGTTCGGGTCGTGCGCGGGCGTCACCTTTACCGCGCCGGTCCCGAACTCCGGCTTGGCCCACTCGTCGGCAAGCAGCGGAATCTCCCGGTTCACAAGGGGCAGCAGGATCGTCTTGCCCACAAACTGCGTGTAGCGCTCGTCCGCCGGGTTCACCACGACGGCAACGTCACCCAGCATCGTCTCCGGCCGCGTCGTCGCAATGACGATGGAGCCGCTGCCGTCCGCGAACGGGTAGCGGATGTGGTACAGCTTGCCGCTGATTTCCTTGTGCTCGACCTCCAGGTCGCTGACAGCAGTCTGCTGCACCGGGTCCCAGTTGACGATGTAGCTGCCGCGGTAGATCAGCCCCTGCTCGTACAGCCGGACGAACGCCTCCGTCACCGCCGTAGATAAGTTGTCGTCCATGGTGAAGTACTCGCGGCTCCAGTCCACGCTGGCACCCAGGCGGCGCATCTGGTCCGTGATGGCGCCGCCGTATTGGCCCTTCCACTGCCACACGCGCTCCAGGAAGGCATCGCGGCCCAGCGCCTTGCGGTTGGTGCCTTCGCTGGCAAGCTGCTTTTCCACCATCATCTGCGTGGCAATGCCGGCGTGGTCGGTGCCGGGAATCCAGACGGCCTCCTCGCCGGACATGCGATGCCAGCGCGTCAGGATGTCCATCTCCGTCTGGTTTAGCATGTGGCCCATATGCAGGCGGCCCGTCACATTGGGCGGCGGCAGCAACATGACAAAGGGCTTGGCGCTGGCGTCAGAGGCCTGCGTGGAGGAGTCGAAGATGTGTTCGCGCACCCAGAACTCCGCCCACTTCTGTTCGACGGCGGCGGGGTCGTA
>CAXUHI010000003.1:0-125805 GCA_964251045.1 uncultured Terriglobus sp.
ACACAGCAAACACTTGGTCATGTTTCCTCCAATGAACGTCTCTATTATCTGCTCGCGCAAGAACGCTGTCAGCCCTTATGATTACTGCTAAACCTAAGTCGGCGAGACGCTGGCTTGTGAAGGAGCTTTCGTGCGTGAGTGGTACGAACTGAAATTCTCGCTCGAGTTCCGGGAACGGACTGGAGCAGAATTCCAGAACTTCTTTACCACTATCATGACTCACCGCTACTTAGGTGATTTTGTGGTCGTAAAACCCTCAGGAGTCGCAGGGGATAAAAAATGTGACGGGTATCACTCTTCTCTCGGTAGAGTTTTTCAAGTGTACGCCCCGGAACGTCTTACCGCCTCTAAAGCAATAGCGAAGATAAACGAAGACTACACTGGGGCGTCAGCTAATTGGCAAGACCTTATGAAGGAGTGGGTCTTTGTACACAATCAGCATAGAGGGCTGCACCCGGACGTAGCTATTCTGTTGGCGAAAATTAAGAAGGCCAAGAAACATGCCATACAAACGTGGTGTGAAGTCGAGCTTAAGGACGTTTTTTTCGGTCTGTCAACAGCAGATCAGGCAAGCATTCTAGGAGCAGCTCCCACTCAGGAGTCCTTAACGCGCTTAGAGATGCAGGATGTTGTGGTTGTCGCGCGTGTCATAGCACAACAAGAGCCAACACTTAACGAGTCAGTTGATTCTGTTCCTTTAGGTAAACTTGAGGCGAACGGATTAACTGACTATACGAAGTCGTTTCTATTGATGGGTAGTCGCAAAGCTCCTTTGGTCAAAAAGCTCTTTGATCAATGGCACGATCCGGAACTAGGTGACAAAATAGCGGCGGCGTTTCGTGCAAGGTACCTAGCTTTGCGTAATGAGGGTCTCGTTGGAGACGACCTTTTCAAAGGCCTATGGAAATTTGCTGGGGGAGGACAATATCCAACAGCAAAGCAAGAAGCTGCCGCTATGGCAATCCTAGCTTTTCTGTTCGAGGAATGCGAAATATTCGAGAGCCCCTCCGCGTCGGTGAACCAATGATTCTGCCCACTAAGAGATTACCTGAAGACCGCTCATTACTGACCTTAGGAGCAGAAGTTTTACGTCAGCTAGATCACCCGCAGACTGTTTCGAAAGCATGGGCAACACTGAAATCTACAAGAAGCGAGCGCTTCAAAGTCAGTCCTGTTTCGTTTGATTGGTTTTTACTTGCCCTGTCTATGCTGTATTCGATGAACCTAGTGGAGCTAGAGAAAGGTAAGTTGCACAGGAGGGTGCCATGATTCATCGCATATATAGCACTCTAAACACTTTTAAGGAAGTCGTCTTTGTACCTGGCCTTAACTTAATTTTCGCCGACAAAGCAGAGGGTTCCGGAGAGAAGCAGACCAGGAATGGTGCGGGCAAATCTTCTTTACTAGACATTATTCACTTTCTTTGTGCTTCAGATCCTTCGAAAACTATCTTCGAGCTTCCTGATTTAATCAATGAGTACTTTGGGATGGAATTTGATCTTGGTTCTCAGACAGTGAATGTTCTAAGAGCAGGTTCAGACGCTAAACGTGTCATAGTCAGGTGCCCAGATACGAACCACTGGCCCGTGCAACCCGAGCACAATGAAGAAACTGGCGATTGGGTACTTACAACTAAGAACTGGGAAAGAGTTCTTGGGCATTTCATGTTTGGTCTTGATTTTAACCAATCAGGACGCACAACCTACTCTCCTACTTTTCGTTCCGTTTTTCCTTATTTTGTGAGACGGGCACCGGGAGGTTTCAGCGAGCCACATGTCCACTTCTTACAATCACAAGCAGTGTCTTGGCAGGTAGGAATCTCGTTCCTGCTCGGCTTGGATTGGACTATTCCTCAGGGATGGCAAGTAGTACGCGATGACGAAGAAAGCATTAAGAAGCTTAAAAAAGCAGTGGGTGAAGGCGATCTGGCAGAAATTGTTGGGAAGAAAGCAGAGTTACGCTCTGAGATGGTAACTCAAGAGACGGCTTTGAACAGACTGCAACAGCGCCTAAGTACTTTCGAAGTATTACCCCAATTCAGAGAACTCGAGCAGCGTGCAAATGCGATTACATTTGAGTTGCGCTCGCTCTCGGACGAAATTACTTTAGATCGAGAATTGTTAGAAGACCTTGAGAGAGCAACCGCCGAAGAAGCGGCTCCCAAAGATGCTCAATTGGAGCAGGTATACAGAGAAGCTGGCCTCATCATACAAGAATCCGCCTTACGTCGCTTCGAGGAAGTAAGGGCATTTCATGATTCTGTATTAAGTAATAGAAGAGCGTACTTGGCAGAAGAGCGTACCGCAACCCACACACGCATACAAAGAAATGAAGAGAAGAGAGCAGGCCTAGACAGGGAGCGTCGTGGGATTCTCGCAGCATTGAGTAGTAAAGGAGCGCTGGAACAACTCACCAAACTGCAATCAGATTACGGGAAAAAGATTGGAGAGCTGGAGCTTCTCAGATTACGATACGCGGCGGCAGAAAAAATAGAAGGTGGCTTGGCAAAGGCCAAGATAGAGCGGCAGCAACTCTTGCTCCGCCTTAAGCAGGACTACGCAGAGCAACGCGAAGTTCTTAACAGAGCCATAGTTACGTTCTCAGAGATATCTAAGGAGTTATATGAGACACCTGCACTTTTTGTCCCAAGCGAGACTACAAATGGACCGAACTTCAAAATTGAGGTCCAAGCGGAAAGGAGTCCCGGGATAGGCCATATGCAGATATTTTGCTTTGACCTTATGTTGACTTTAATGCTCAAGGACCGTGGTTTAGGCCCAGGCTTCTTGGTACACGACAGTCATTTATTTGATCCTGTAGACGCGAGACAAGTGGGCAAAGCTCTCGAACTTGGTGCAAGACTAGCAAATGATACTGGGTTTCAATACATAGTGACTTTCAACACTGATAAGCAGATTGACACAAGCAAGACTTTCAATTTGGCGACGTATCGTAATCCACTCGAGCTTTCGGATGCATCCGACAGCGGGGGCCTTTTCGGTTTTCGCTTCAACTAAGGCCGGGTGCCCTATCTCGCAGAGATGTGGGATCAGGTCTGCTGGACGAACGAATCAGACCAAAGCAGGCTCAAGAAATCTGCTTTTTCGCGCGGGCAGGCGGCAGGAAGTTCTTGTCTGAACCACCCGTTGCCCGGTCTTCTCTTCCAGTGAGAGGCGGGCGCGTTTGGCAATGCGTCCACCCTCCTGGGCAGCCTTGCCGTTCTGGCGCACCCCTCGCGCTTGCGCCGTCTCAACATGCTAGAGTTCACCTGCTTGTTCAGGGTTTAGGACAGAAAGGCCACTGGCCTGCGCGGCCTGAAGCAGGCGCCGGTCAGCAGCCACAAAGGTGAGCGGTTCTCCATTGGGCTCGGCAACATGTAGAGCCGTGGCAAGCTGAATCGCATCCAGCGTACGTAACCGGACTTCATGAACAATCCTTGCGGCTCGGGCCAGCAGGACATCGGACACGTCAACACGGTGGAACTGCTTGAGTTCTGCATCGACCTGCTGGATTGCACGGTCAGCGAAGATTGGAGTAATTTGCCGCGTCGATTCCAACCTGCAAAGGGCGGAACGAATTTCTACGGACGTGATGGACGAAACGCTGAACTCAGCCTCGTGCATCTGCGTTAACTGTATAGTAGCTGCGCTTCCGTCTTCTGCAACGAACAGCTTGACCAGTGCGCTGGAATCGAGGAAGTAGCGCTTCAGTAGCTGCCTCGCTCGTCAATGATGGTTCTGGAAAGCGGCTTGCCCCTCAGCATTAGCAGTGTGCGGCCGTTTACCTCGACGGAGTCGCTGTCCTCAGATTTCTGCTTCTGCATCCAGAGTTCATTAATCTGCCTGTCGTATCGCGCTATGCAGGCGCGCTTTTCAGATTCGAGATGCTCGATCTGCTCATCGAAGGACATACGTTGCTCCTCAGCTAATACTAAACGTCTGCGTAATGCTGCATCTCTCGAGTGCCTAAGTTGCACCAGAACCGTTGCGTTAGCGCTAACCCAGACGTTAGCGCTAACGTGGTTTTTAGTTGCACATTCCGCACGCATTTGAGGAACGTGTTGTTCATGCAATGAAAAAGGGCCGAGGCGCAGCGATGCCGTTTCCGGCGGGCGAAAACCTACTCGCCCACCTTCAGGACGGCGAGGAAGGCTTCCTGCGGAATGTCCACCTTGCCGATGCGTTTCATGCGCTTTTTGCCCTCTTTCTGCTTGTCCAGCAGCTTGCGCTTACGGCTGATGTCGCCCCCGTAGCACTTGGCCAGCACGTCTTTCTTGATAGCGCTCACCGTCTCCCGCGCCACGATCTTCGAGCCAATCGCCGCCTGGATCGCGACCTCAAACATCTGCCGAGGGATTAACTCCTTCATTTTGTGCACCAGAGCCTTGCCCCGCTCGTACGCAAAGTCGCGGTGCACAATGATGCTCAGCGCATCCACCGGCTCCCCGGAGACCAGGATGTCCATCTTCACCATGGGGCTCGTCCACATGCCGCTCAGGTGGTAATCCAGCGACGCATACCCCCGCGAAACGCTCTTCAGCCGGTCGTAGAAGTCCAGAACAATCTCATTCAACGGCAGTTCGTACGTAATCATCACGCGATTCGCGCTGACGTACTCCATGTTCTGCTGCTTCCCGCGCTTCTCCTCCACCAGTTTGAGGATGCCGCCCACATACTCCTCATTCGTAAGGATTTTAGCCACAATCACCGGCTCCTCAATGGCATCGATCGTCGTCGGATCGGGCCACCGCGAAGGGTTCTCCACCTCGATCTCCTTGCCGCCCGTCAGCGTGATCTTGTACCGCACACCCGGCGCGGTCGTAATCAGGTCCAGGTTGAACTCGCGCTCCAGCCGCTCCTGGATGATCTCCATGTGCAGCAATCCCAAGAAACCGCACCGGAATCCAAACCCCAACGCCACCGACGACTCCGGCTCAAACGAAAAGCTGGCGTCGTTCAGCTTCAGCTTGCCCAGCGCCTCTCGCAACATGCCATGCTCATGCGACTCCACGGTATACAAACCCGCGAAGACCATCGATTTGATGTCCTCAAACCCAGGCAGCATCTCCGTGGAAGGGTTAGCCGGGTCCGTGATCGTGTCACCCACCTTGGTGTCTGCCACATCCTTGATCGTCGCAACGAAAAAGCCGACCTCGCCTGCTGAAAGCTCTTTAATTTCAACAGGTTTGGGCGTAAGCACGCCCATCGACTCCACATCGAACACCTTGCCGTTCGACATGAGCTGGATGCGCTGTCCCGTCCGCAGCGTGCCATTGATCACGCGCGCCAGCACAATCACACCCCGGTACGCGTCGAACCACGAATCAAAGATCAGAGCCTGCAACGGTGCATCCGCCGTCCCCTTTGGCGGCGGAATCAGATGCACCACCGCCTCCAGGATCTCCGCCACATTCAACCCGGTTTTCGCGGAAACCGCAATTGCATCGTCCGCCGGCAGCCCGACCGTGTTCTCAATCATCTCCTTCGTGCGCGCAACATCGGCGCTCGGCAAATCAATTTTGTTGATGACCGGGATGATTTCCAGCCCGTTCGAGATCGCCAGATACGCATTCGCCAGGGTTTGCGCCTCCACCCCTTGCGACGCATCAACAACTAGCAGAGCGCCCTCGCACGAGGCCAGCGACCGCGACACCTCATACGAAAAATCCACATGCCCCGGCGTGTCGATCAGGTTGAGCTGATACGTCTCACCATCCTTCGCCTGGTACATCATGCGGACGGAGTGCGCCTTGATGGTAATGCCGCGCTCGCGCTCCAGGTCCATCGCATCCAGCACTTGGGCCTGCATTTCGCGCTGGGTCAGCGACCCGGTCAGTTCCAGCAACCGGTCGCTCAACGTCGACTTGCCATGATCGATATGCGCGATGATCGCAAAATTGCGGATGTACCTGGGATCCATTCAGCCTCAGGTTTGATTCTACTGGCGCAATGCATTCTCCGCCCTACCCCGGTGCGCATGACGTCTGCGGCTTGCAACTTGCCGTCCCGCAGCGCAGCGAAGGGATCTGCTTTCCAGCAGCAACCCCGAACCTCACCATGTTTCTCTCGCTTAACCTACAGAATTTAACATCTCTCTTCATACCGATGAGTATGATCAGGGGCTACAGATGACATCCCAGCCGCTCACCCGCCGCCACTTTCTCACGCAAACCCTCGCCTGGAGCGCCATGGCAGCCGGCGCGCATCGCGGACTTGCCCTGCCCACCACGCACCACGACCCGGAAACCGCGCATGCACTCATCCTTGGTGACTGGGGCTACCTGGATGCGAACAAAGCCAAGGGACCGGACTTCGCCGCGCAGACCCAGGTCGCACGCGGCATGCGGCACTTCGCACAAAGCAGCCGCATCACACCCGACGCGCTGTTCCTGCTGGGTGACAACTGGTACGGCGACCTGCCCGGCGGCGCGCAGTCCGAGCGCTTCCGCACGCAGTTTGAAGAGCAGTACCCGGCGGATGTCTTTCCCGGACCGGCTTACACCATGCTCGGCAATCACGATTACCAGTACATGCCCGCAAGCGTAAACAAGGTGGAAGCCGAACTGGAGTACGCCCGCATGGGCAAAGGCACAGACGGCAAACCCACCCGCTGGACGCTCCCCGCGCGCTGGTACACCTTCGATTTCCCGCGGCGGAAGCCGCTCATGCACTGCATCGTTCTTGACAGCAACATGCCCGCCGCTGATGGCAAGCCCCGCCATGGCGTCGACTTTTATCTAACACCCGCGCAGCAGGCCGAACAGCTCGCCTGGTTTGAGCAGCAGCTGCAGCGCCCGCGCGCCACGCCGTTCCTGGCCGTCCTCGCACACCACCCCGTCTACTCCAACGGACCGCACGGCGACCACGCCGTCCTCATGCGCGACTGGGCACCGCTCCTCAACAAGTACAGGGTAGACCTCTACCTGGCCGGGCACGACCACGACCTGCAGATGCTGCACTTCGACGGCGAGCCCACCACGCACGTCCTCTCCGGCGGAGGCGGCGCGGACCTCTACGTCCTGCAACGCGACGGCCTCGACCGCGGCCCCTACGCGCAGGAGGTCCACGGCTTCAGCCACCTCTCCGTCAGCCCGCGCGAGCTCCAAGTCCGCCACCTCGACGGCGACGGCCGCTTCCTCTTCGGCATCACCCGCAACCGTGAGGGCAAAGTAGAGCAACTTATTGCCTAACAGCATACCCAGCGTTGTCGTGTTGTTTATCGTGTGCAGAGAATCGATAATGAGAAAGAACTACGGAGCATCAGCCGTATATCGCGTGAATGATGCATCATCTCCTGTTAAAAATCCGATGTATCGACCATTTGCCCGGCAAACAATCGACTGGATCGGCCCCGGCCCCACCTCCACCATGTCAATCATGTGCCCGTCGAACGGAGATATCTCCACATAGCGCATGTCGGATTGATTAACAGCTTTGCCATCCGGACGAGGTCCTGCGGGTGCTACATGGAACAGCCACTGATCGTCAGACGCAACCACATCCTGAACAATTGTTCCTCTGGGTAGCTCTGGTTTGATCTCGCGCGTGCTGCCATCAGAAAGCATTTCAACAATCGGATCGTTCACGCCCCGTCGCCAAATCAACACGTTACCCTTGTATGGCACAAATTCCGTCTGATTTGCAGAAAGAACACCCTTTGCACCAGTTTGCTGCTCGTCCTTGGTAATGCTTTGATTTAAATTCCTGAGCACCTTTCCGTCAGTATCTAGCAGGACCATACGCGGTGCTTGGATCCCCTGATCGTAGCCGGAAGCGATTATCGGCCCTGACGAAAGTACCGCTATCCTCGTAATGGAGAAATAGACCTCAGGTCTAATGGAACGCCTGTACTGCCCGGTTCTGTCAAATTCGAGAAAACACTGCTGGTGACGGTTCGATGTGCTCCTCTGTTTTTCAAGGCTTTTGCTTACGTCAGAGCCCGCTGCTTGTGGCGCGCTAGCCGCACTGACTAGAAAGAGGACATGCGTATCCGAAGGAAAGTAGTCCAGTACCTGGATATCACTCATATCGCGTACGCTGCTGAAATCAAAAGTATGTGATGTGTCACCGTCAATTTCATACAGAATCGTCTCGGCTGTTTTTGCTTCCATCATGTTGACAAAAACCGCACCATCACCCGATACCTGATACGGCAGCACGATGATGTGCGAAGCATGCAAGCCTTTAATAACAGAACCCTTTCTGAAATCAAGCACGCGCGTGGGTACTTCAGGAGCACCGGCCGAGCGTGATGGCGAGGCATCTTGGGATCCGCTGGCAAGCGGAAGACTCTGGCCCGCACAACGCAAGGCCAGAGCAGTAAAGACAACAGTTTTGAATAAATGCATAGCCGCTCCTCACTTTTCAATTCGAATCTTTGGTGTGAGGTCAAATGTGGTGTTCCTGGCTGTTAACTCGCGCACTCTCGCAGGCAAAAAAGGTTGGTAAATGCCGGAGCAACTAGCAATGAGAAGATTTCTGGTTTTTGAGGCTTCGAATAGCTTATTACGAATTTCAGGATCACGTAGTTCGGTTGCTTCGCAAGTAGCACCAAAGCCATAACTGGGCACATTTTGACCGCAGCACGTGATTGAGTTTAGGTCATAAAAGTAGCCGTAAGTGGCCTGCTCTATTCCATTGACGACTTGTTGTTGTGAGCAGGTGTTTGATCCGCAGACGATTTGTTTAGAGTAAGGTTGCGCACATTGTGCACTTATCCTCGTGCAAGCAAAGACAAGCGGTAATAAAAGCGTGAGGGCTTGCTTCATTGTCTTCTCCTAACGCATGGAATAGGGTGTCCATGGTGGAGGAAAGCTACTCTTCGCGTATAGCGCTGTCAAGCCTTTTACGTGAATATGGCAAAATTTGCTGATTGCCAAAATTCAGCTGTCAAAAATTGAAGAACGAAAACTGCATACCTGTGGTGGTGGTTGTTGCCCAGAGCTAGTCAAAGCTGTGACCACGCCCTCGTGTCGGCATTGCGTTCAGGTGTGCCTCAACGGTCCTAGTTCGGTGTCGGCTTGGAAACGCTATCCACCACGATCACATCCACCGGTATCGTCCCGACTCCAGCTTGAACCCAAACTGCTCCGCCAGCGCCGTAACCAGCGGCGGCGACATATCGCCAGTATCAGGTGGCGGCGGAGCCTTCTGCAATCCCATCTTGATGGTCTGATGGTCGTCCATCTGATACTTCAGAGTGCCGCCATTGCGCACTGCGCCACGCCCCGTCTGCTCCACCACACCGGATGGTCCACCACGTCACGCATACTGTGAGACAGTGTAACGGTGGCGTTGAGTCAGACTACCTCGCCGGACAGCGCCATCATGCTCGCTCTCCTGGGCAGTACCGCGTTCATCGCGTCAATGATGACGCATGAGGGCCTGGGGCACGGTGGGTACTGCCTTGCAGCCGGTGGACGCAACGTCATGCTGACGGCGTGGTGGGAGACCTGCCACTTCCCGGGCGTGCCTTCCCTTGCCATCAAGGCTGCAGGCCCTGGCGCCCAACTCGGTGCCGGTCTGCTGGCCTGGCTGGCGCTGCATCTGCTATCTCCACGCGCCGCGAACGCGCGCTACTTCCTGTGGCTGTACATGACCTTCAACCTGTTCATCGCCTCGGGCTACATCGCCTTCAGCGGCATTACCGGCTTGGGTGACGGCGCGGAGCTTACCGCGCATCTTCATCCGCTTGCCGCGTGGCGTGCCGGACTCATTGCGTTCGGTGGTGTGGCCTACTTCTTGTCCATGCTGGTGGCTGCCCATGAGCTCAAGCGGTCGGCTGGTGCCGACGAATCGCTCAGCCGGCTTTTCCGCTTGGTCTGGATACCCTACGTATCGGCTGGAGTGATTGCGTTTTGTACTGGCGTGTTGACGCAAACCATCGGCGTGACTGGATTGGCGACATCAGCCCCGGCCATGTACCGGGCCATGGGCCACGGAGCCGCCATGGAGCTGGCGCTGGTCTCCTCCTTTGGCGCAGGGTCAGGCATGTTCGGTCTGCCCGGCATGCAGCACTGGTTTCGCGCGAGAGCGCTTCCGGAGACAGGCTATCTCAGATGGAGCGCGCCATGGGCTTTCCTCGCCGCTGCAGCCATCACGCTGTTCCTGGTCTTCGTCGGCCCCGGCCTGCACGGCGCACGCTGACTATCCTGAACGACGTGCGCGGGCACCCACATCCCGCACAGATGTGGGACCATCACACCAGAAAGGCTTACTTCGCCGGCACCAACCCCGCAACCCTTTTCGACGAACTTCTCGAGAATCCGCGTCCAACCCTCGTTTTGCCCGCTCTCTGTCGCGCTCTCCATCGTTTCATTGCCAATGAGCGTCGCCTTCGTTGCCAGAGGTCTGTCACATACTGCCGTAGCAGTCATGTCAAGCTGGATGCAGAAGGATGATCAACGCGCGCCGGGAGATGCACACCTTATAGACTCCATGCGGGACGTTACGGTGCGCGCGTTTGAACGCTTCACAAATGCAGGCGCGGAGAGTTAGTCTTCCGGGGGAGTTTCCAATGAATGAGAACAATCGCAGGGAGTTTTTGAGGTCGGCGGCGATGGTGGCTGGCGGCGCGGCGGCGAGTGGATGGACGGCGAAGAGCTATGCTTCGATCCCGGGCGCGAACGACCGCGTGCGGACCGCAGTGATTGGGTGCGGCGACCGCATGAAGCAGGCGTTGATTCCGGCCTTTATGAACAGTTGCGGCGAGACGAACTTCGAACTGGTTGCGGTCTCCGACATCTGGAACAAGCGGCGCGATGAGGGCGCAGCGATGCTCTCCCAAAAGAGTGGGAGCAAGGTGGATGCAGTGCGGAACAATGACGAGCTCTACGCGCGCAAGGATGTGGATGCCGTGCTGATTGCGACGGCGGACTTCCAGCACGCGCGGCACGGTATTGAGGCGGTCAACGCCGGCCGCGATGCTTATGTGGAGAAGCCGACGGCGCATCGCATGGAAGATGCGCGGGACTTCCGCGACGCCGTGCATAAGACTGGAAAGATTGTGCAGGTGGGCACACAGCGCCGCAGCACGCCCAGTTACATGAAGGCGTACGACTACATTCAGAGCGGGCAGTTTGGTGACATCGTCATGGTGGAGATGACGTGGAATGTGAACCAGCCGGGGCGCTGGCGCAGGCCGGACGTCGTCCCTCTCCTAAAAGAGCAGGACACGGACTGGAAGCGCTACCTGATGTATCAGCCGTATGAGGCGTTTGACGCGCGCAAGTATCTTGAGTTCCGGCTGTTCTGGCCGTACTCGTCGGGCATTCCTGATCAGTGGCTGGTGCACCAGATCGACACGGTGCACTGGTTCAGCGGGTACCCGCATCCACGCAGCGTGGTGGCGAATGGCGGCATCTATGCGTGGCACGATGGGCGGCGGAACTGGGATACGCTAACCGCGGTGTTTGACTACGGTCCGCTGGACGATCCGAACAAAGGATTCCAGGTGCTTTACACCTCGCGGCAGACGAACGAGGCAGGTGGCGTGAAGGAGATCTACCACTCCGTCGGCGGGTCGCTGGATATGGATAAGCAGATGGTTACATCCGACGGTGGCTTGACGGCGAAGTATGCCAAGGAGATGAACATGGAGCCGCGCCTGCTGAACAAGTTTTCGCTGGGCGGCGGTGATGCGGTGAGCACGGATGCGAACACCGGCAGCGATCCGCAGACGAATGCGAACATGCGCAACTGGATGGACTGCGTGCGCAGCCGCAAGACGCCGAACGCCAGCATCGATGCGGGCTACAGCCACTCAGTGGCGCTGTGCATGTGCATTGCGGCCATGCAGACCGGCCAGCGGGTGACGTTCGATGACAAGGCGCAGCGCATCATGGCTGGCGGCAAGTATGTCTAGCTGCATCAAGTGCAAAGCAAAGCCCCGGTCAGGAGCCGGGGCTTTTACATGTGAGGACACGATGAAATCAGGCGTAACGACGGCGCACTGCGCCAACTGCGCCCAGCAAGCCAGTTCCCAGCAGCATCAGGCTGGAAGGTTCTGGTGTCACGGACGTGGCTATCGTTGCAGTAAAGATCGAGTTGGCACCGGCGGAGTTGATGACGAAATTGCCAACATTCGTCGCGAACGCAAGGTCCGGGCGGTAAAACACGGCTCCGGTTACTGGACCCAGTGCGGTGGTTCCGTTGTAGGTCGCGAAGATGTTCGCTTCCGTGTCAAGAATCGACCCAGCGCTGGCACCGATGCCTGCGGCAGGCGGCGCGAATGTCTGGTTGACGAAGAACTCAGACCCTGTGGCGGCCGTGAATGTATAGACCGGGCCCGACCCGATCTGCACGGTTCCCGTACCGACAGAGTTCGAGTAAGTGCCACCTCCTCCGGTGACGTTGGAGGTATCCCCTGCGAACGACACCGTGATCAGGGCGTTGGTGAAGGCTGTTGAGCCGAGTGTGCCGGATCCGGTGTCGGTAACAGTGTAGGTGATGGGATTAGCATGGGCAGAAACGCCAGCTACCAGGCTTAAAGCAGCGGCAAGTAAACACAGACGCATGAGAAAAAAGCTCCTGAGAGAGATGCCGCAAGCCTACTATTGCTTAGCAGGATCAACATGAAAACTCTCGTAACGTGTGACACACTGAAACTCTGTTTAAGTGACACCAGCCAGTACAAGTTAAAGACGGCACCGCCAGTTCTTCTCAAGGACGCTATCCATGCGATGCATGCTTACCCTTGCCACACTTGCAGTTTCTATCACAGCCAGGGCTCAGGTCACCGTAACACCGCATGAGGCGGAGCGGCGCATCGATGTGACGATGGACGGTGAGCCGTTTACCAGCTATGTGTGGCCTACGTCGCTGGACAAACCGGTGCTGTACCCATTGATCGCGCCGGATGGCACGGAGGTCTCGCGCGGGTTTCCGCTGGCACCCCGCGGGGGCGAGCGCGTGGATCATCCCCACCATGCCGGAATGTGGTTCAACTACGGCAACGTGAACGGGTTCGATTTCTGGAACAACTCGACGGCAATTCCGGCGGCGCAGAAGCCGAAGATGGGTGTGATCGAGCAGAAGCGGATCGTTTCCACGCGCTCCGGCAAGGATGATGGCGAGATCGTCACGGAGACGCTGTGGAATGCGGGCGACGGCACGGACCAGCTGAGCGAGCGCACGCGGTACGTGTTCCGCAAGGCGAAGGGTGTGCGGATGATCGACCGCATCAGCACGCTGACGGCGCTGCGGCCCGTGGTCTTTCACGATGACAAGGAAGGCCTGCTGGGTATTCGCGTGGCGCACTTCCTGGAGTCGCCGACGGAGAAGGGCGGCGTCTACAACGATGCCAGCGGCCGGCCCACGCAGGTGGCGGCGGGCGATACCTCCGGCCAGACGGGTGTCTACCGCACCAGCGAGGGCGTGGTGGGCGATAAGGTGTGGAGCACGCGCGGCAGGTGGTGCGAACTGACCGGGACCAGCCCCAAGGGCAAGGTGGAGACGATTGCTATCCTGGACCACACCGGCAATCCGGGGTACCCGACGTACTGGCACGCGCGCGGGTATGGGCTGTTCGCGGCCAACCCGCTGGGCGACCACATCTTTGATCCCAAGGCCCCGGAGCATCACTTCACGTTGGAGAAGGGGCAGACGGCGACGTTCCGCTACCGCGTGCTCTTCTTCTCCCATGCGGCGACACCGCAGGAGATGGACGCCGCGAGTGCGGCGTTTGAGCGGGACGTGAAGTAGCGCGGCTTAGTAAATCTGTTCGAAGCTGCCTACTGTCGCTCGCTTCACCGCAGCCACGATGCTCTGGATCATTTCCGGTGTGCGTCTTAAAACGGTCCAGTCTATTGTGGGCAGAACGACAATGGCGATGGCGCGGTGTGCGAGGTTCTGCTGATACGATAGGTTTTTGTCTCCAGTCACCAGAAGCTCAAAGCCGTCTTGTTCTGCGGCGACCAGCAGGTCGCCGTTCTCAAGCTCGTGCCGTTTTACTTCGCGCGCTGTATCCACCGTGTGACCACGCAGTCTGTGCCGCAGCGGCGCAGGCACGTTATTGTCAAACCACACCCTCACTGTTGGATCGCGGGGATTTGGCGGACCGCGTACTCCAGGAGTGACCGCACGTCATCTGTAGGAAGTTGAAAGACTTCCGCGATTTCATCTGCTGGCAAACCGCTTATGTAGTTCTCGAGAATGGCGTCTGCGGGCATCCGCGTTCCTTTGAGCAGTGGAACGCCGCTTACCTTGCCGGAGTTCACTTCAACCAGAGGACAATCTTTCCAGTCCACGATGACGACGCTTTCCTGTACGTGAGCCATGGGTTGAGAATATGCCCGTTTTCTGCTGGAGGGAACACCTCACGATGAGAAGAGCTTATGTGTCGCGCCTTCAGCGCTTTGCATTTGTCACACATGTTACCTAGGCCTTCGGCCTAGGCTGTTATGCAGCCGGGCCGTTGGCCCTGTCGACTACAGCAGTAGACAACAGCGAGTCAGCAAGGTGTGCTGGCGCATCCGATGTGCAGGTAAGGGACGGCGCACAGGAGCGGGCATGAATCCGACAGGCAACACGGTTCTGATTACAGGCGGTGGCACGGGCATTGGACGAGGTCTGGCGGAAGCCTTTCAGAGGGACGGCAATCAGGTCATCCTGGCGGGGCGGCGCAAGTCCGTTCTGGAAGAAGCGGCGACGGCCAATCCGGGTATGCGCTTCTTGACCGTCGACGTGGAGAGCCTAGAGGATGTGCAGCGCTTTGGAGCAGAGGTCAACGCAGAGTTCCCGTCGTTGAACGTGCTGATCAACAACGCGGGCATCATGAAGTCAGAAGACCTGAAGAACGGTCTCGCCGATCTGCAGATTGCCGAGCAGACCGTGGCCATTAACCTGTTGGGGACATTTCGCGTCACGGCTGCGTTGATGCCCCTGCTGCTGACGCAATCGGAGGCGACCATCATGACCGTCACCTCCGGCCTGGCATTTGTGCCGATTCACACCAATCCGTCGTACTGCGCGACGAAGGCGGCAATTCACTCGTGGACGCAGTCGTTGCGGTATCAACTGCGCGACACCGGCGTCGAGGTGTTGGAGATTGCGCCGCCGTATGTGCGGACTGAACTGACCGGGCGCTTTCAAGCCGAGGATCCGAATGCCATGCCGCTGGCCGACTACATCCGGGAGACAGTAGAACTACTCAAGGACCCGCCGCAGAGCGGAGAGATTCTGGTAGAGCGCGTGCAGTCGCGCCGCTTTGCGGAGCGCGACGGGAAGTATGACCAGTTCTTTGCGGAGTGGAACGAGTATGCCGCAAAGCGCGCGGCCGAACGGGCCGCGAAGGGTTTCGATTGATGTGGGCTTCCGCACACTGCAGGTCCTCGGTTTGCTGCGGCTGGACTCACTCGTAAGGAAATCCAAGTGTCTCTAGGAGCGCCACTGCACGAGGGAAGTCGTCGTTGGGCCTGTCTGAGTCGTTTGCGGAGGGCGCAGACTAGGCAGACGAGCCAGCTTTGAAGACTTCTTCCGCGTAGTAGTTCTCCACCTTGGCCTGGTCGCGGAGCATCTCGAGATAGGCAGTTTTTAGCAGTTGTTCGCGGCTGGTGCGTAGTTGGTCGCGGATGCTCTGCTGCACGGCGGGATTGTTCAGGTCGCGCTGTCCGGCGGCTTCACGCGAAATGAGGCGGATGATAGAGTAGCCGACAGGCTGGCGCGCGCCGGGCGGAAGGATCGGCAGAATGGCGCTGTTCTCGCCGGCTTTGAGTTTGCCAACTGCGTCGAAGATGGCCGGACTCTGGCGAAGTTGGGACTCAGCGATGAAGCCCATGTCGCCGCCGTTGGGCGCGGTTTGCGGATCTTCAGAGTAGTTCGCGGCAACGGCGGAGAAATCCGCGCCGCTGTCCAGTTGTGCTCTTAGTGTCTCGATCTTTTTGCGTGCGTCCGCATCCGTGGTGGCTTTGCTGCCCTGCAGGTTCGCCGTTCCCGGTTGCGCGGGCTGGCTGGTGACGACAATCTGCGCGAGATGCAGCTTGTTTTCGATCAGATTAAAGTCGGCCTTGTGTGCGTTGTAAAAGGCAGCCACCTCGCCATCCGTCACGTTGATTTTGCTGTTGATCTCCTTGTTCAGCAGCTTGTCCAACGTGATGGTGCGCTTGATGTCGCGGCGGACTTCGTCCTGCGTGCGACCGCTCTGTTTTAACACCGCGGCAAACTGCTCCTCGGTGTAATGCGACTTCATGTCGGTGAGCTTGGCGTCCACCTCTTCGTTGGTGGCGGTCAGGTTCATCTTGGCCGCACGCTGCTCAATGATCTCTTCGTCGATCAGCGAACGGAGGATGTTCAGGCGGTCGCTTTTGGCCTGTTCGTCGGTTTCAGGCTGCGTGTCCTGGCGGTTGCGCTGTTGATCGTTGAAGACGCGGTCCAGGTCGCTGCGGTTGATGGCCTTGCCATTGACACTGGCCACCACATCCGCGCCGTGCTGCTGTTTGCATCCGGCCGCCGCGATCAGCAAAAACAGAACGGTACCGCTGGCGATGCGGCGTGTCACGGAACGGGAGCAAAAAGCGTGCGTGCGCAAAGACATCCATCCATGATGGTATCGCGTTGCGGCGCGGTGTGTGCGCGCTAATGCACGCGTTCGCGGATTGCCGTGCGTACCAGATAGAGGAAGAAAACCAGCGCAAACGCAGCTGGAAGCAGCAGGCCAAGCACGCGTGTCTGGAAATACAGAACGACGTTGCCGAGGGAATAGAAGAAACAACCGCCCAGCAGCAGCGCCCATCCCCACCGCCGCAAACGCAGAAAGCCGAAGACGCCGATCACGATCAGCGTGGAGACTGTGAGGATGGCGTAGAGTGCGCTGGTACGCGTCGACGCCCTGTGTGCCAGAACATTGACTGCGTTGGCCAGTGCAATAAAGAGCATGAAGATGGCAATCATGGCCATGCCCGGCAGCATGCGCGGACCGTCGGCGTTGGACGGACGCGCACTGCCGGGCGGCAGCTTGATGCGTTTCACTTCCTGCTCCACATCGCTCATGCGCCTTTATCGTACCAAGCAGGCGAAGGGGCGTAACGGGTGCGTGCGGAACCGAGGGTGTCTTCGCGATGATCCGCCGAACTGCCCATGCTTCAGCAGTGTGTCTGCCAAGGCGCTACCAACGTTTCCCATAATCCCATCACTGCAAACATGCGCCATCTCCTTGACTGGGGAGTTTGGGTGAAGGCCAAGAGAAGGGCGCGGTGATCTCTGTGCGCTAGAGCGTCTTCAGATACGCCAGGATGTCGTCGATCTGGTCGCTATCCACAGACCCGCCGAGCGCAGGCATGTTACCCCGTCCGTAGAGGATGGTCAGCCGGATGCGATCGTCGTTGGCCGGGGTGCCGCTGGGCAGGTAACGCTTTTTGTAGACACCGCGCAAGGAAGGTCCATGCAACGAGCCAGTCTGCCGGTCATAATGGCACATGCCACAGTTGCTGACATACGCGTCATGCCCGGCACGTTCCTGGTCGTTGAGTAACTCGAGCGGCTTGGGCGGTGGGCCGGAGCGGCAACCGTTCGCAATGCTCAGCACCAGAAGCGCTGTTCCGGCAAGCGCCATGGCCTGCGTCTGGCGCAAGGCCGTCACGCGGCACGCTCGCGCATCTGCTTGTACGCCTTGTGGATGAACGATCCCATGTACCAGCCGTCGATGTATTTGTACGGTGTCTCGCCGGTGGTGTAATGGCCGCAGGGCAGAACCCGGCTGACGAAGTTCACGCCGCGTCGGTGAAAATTCTCCAGCACGTCCAGCGAGAACTCACGCAGAAACGTCAGGTCCCACGTCGCGTGGATCACCAGGGACTGCCGCGTCCGCTCCGCCGCGAAGCGGTCCATCACGCTCATGGGGCTGATGCCGGTAAAGATGGCGCGTACATCATCCTGCGTCAGGCCGTTGCGCTCAAAAGCCGCGCGGACATGGCGTGTACTCTGTCCGGTCCACACCACATCGCCGAACCATGTGCTGGCATGATTGAAGGCGCAGACCTGCAGGCGCGGATCAAAGGCCGCGGCGATGAATGCGTAGCAGGAGCCGAGGGACGTTCCCAGCACGCCGAACTGCTCGTAGCCCTGCATCTGCAGCCAATCCACACAGGCGCGGATATCGACGACCGCCTGGCGGCAGGCCGCGATGGTGCGGCCCACGTTGCTGCTTACGGCGTAGTCACTGCGTTCCAACTCCGCCGGGCGGCGGATATCGTGGTACGGCTTGGAGAGGCGCAGCCCCGCGATGCCAAAGCGGTTGAAGATGCTGCACAGGGCGTTATGGCTGAACGCGTCAGCGTTCCACTGCGGCAGCACGATGATGGCCTGCCGCTTGCGTCCCCCGCGCGTATGAGGCGGTTCGGGGTACCATCGCGCGTTAACGATGTCGTTCTCGGGATATCTGGTTCGCACCGGCGATGAAAACCGGAGGAACTGTGCGTGCGCTAGTTTGCCCGTTGCCGCATCCGCGCGAACCTGCTCTGCCTGCCGCAGCGTTTCCGGGCGGACGTTGGTGGGAAACAGCTCCGGGTGGCGCTCTTCCAGGCGGAAATCCGTGGGTGTGGCGTAGCCGTAGAAGTCTTCGCCATGCTGCACGATGTCGTCGTTGACGCGGATCATGCGGTGGAGGGCGTCCACATCGGCTTCACCCGACGCCGCGGCGAACGGGCTGAAGTCAGCCAGCCAATCAAAGCCCCACTCCAACGGGCGCACCACGCGATTGGTGTCGCGTGTCGTCAGCGCCGTCTCCCACCGAACCATCCAGTCCGCATACCACGTGCCAAGCATCAGGGTTCAGGATAGCGCAGCACCATGCAGACGTTCCTTTACGCCTCCTGGTACTTTTGTGACTGTCCGCAAATCCTGCCAGGAGTGAAGTATGCGACGCATCTCTGCCCGTCTCGCCTTATTCGTCTTCATTTTCTGGACAGCGCACGCAAGCGCCGTTGCCGCCAACGCGCCGCGCGGGCGCTGGACCGAGGCCGAGGCCGCCGCGTACTGGGCAAAGCAGCCCTACGCCATCGGCGGAAACTTCCTGCCGTCAAACGCGATCAACGAGCTGGAGATGTTCCAGGCCGCCACCTACGATCCCGCCGAAATCGACAAGGAGCTGGGATGGGCGCAGGCGGCCGGCATGACCACCATGCGCGTCTTCCTGCACGATCTGCTGTGGCAGCAGGATAGCGCCGGTTTTGCGCAGCGGCTGGACAGCTTCCTCGGGATCGCGTCTCGCCACGGCATCAAGCCGGTGCTGGTGCTGTTCGACTCCTGCTGGGACCCGGACCCCAAGCTTGGGCCGCAGCATCCGCCCATCCCCGGCGTGCACAACAGCGGGTGGGTGCAGAGTCCCGGGATTGCGCTGGCTGATCCGGCGCAGCAGCCGCGCTTTGAGGCGTATGTCAAAGGCGTGGTCGGGCACTTCGCCAGCGACAATCGCATCCTGCTGTGGGACGTGTGGAATGAGCCGGACAACGGCGGAGGCGGCAGCTATCCCGTAAAGTTCCCCAACAAGGTCGCGCTGATGAATGTCATGCTGCCAAAGGTGTATGCGTGGGCGCGGTCTGTTGGGCCCGTTCAGCCGCTCTCCTCCGGCGTGTGGCAGCACGACCACTGGGACCAGCAGAACACCTGGTCCGCGACTGAGCGGGTGCAACTGACCGAGAGCGATGTCATCACCTTCCACGACTACATCTGGCCGGAAACGTTCGAAGCGCGCATTAACCAATTGCAGACGCTGCACCGGCCCATCCTGTGCACGGAGTACATGGCGCGTGGTGCGGGTTCCACCTTTGACGGGAGCCTGCCCGTCGCGGCGCGATACAACGTGGGGGCGATCAACTGGGGCCTGGTAAAGGGGCGCATGCAGACCTGGCTGCCCTGGGATAGCTGGAAGGTACCGTACCGACCGCGATCCGCCCGTGTGGTTCCACGATGTCTTCTACGAGGACGGGCGGCCATACCGGCAGGCGGAGATCGACCTGATCAAGCGGGTCTCGTCGCAGAAAAATCAGTCGCAGACCAGGTGAACGCGCCGAGTTGGAGTGGCGTGCGCGAGGCGCGCCAGGCAACATCCCTGTGTGTGCGCACCCTGTCTCTGCACCTTTAGCAGTAGGTTTTCAGACAGTCGCTGGCGCCGTTAGCGCTAACGTGCGCGGTTTGTATTGCCAAACCGGGAACCCGCTCGGAAGAGAGTTCTTGTTTGCGCGTGGAAAACCGGTTACAGTGCCTTCATACCAACAAATTAGAGCCACTGCGCCGAACGGATTGTGCAAGCAGTGCAAATACACCACCTCAGGAGAAGCCAATGAAGCACACCTGCATGATTCTGGCCGCCGCGGCAGTCCTCGCCACGCCAGCATCGTTCGCCCACGCACAAACGATCAGCGCCGGCGTGAACGGCACCATCACGGACGCAAGCGGAGCCGTCGTCCCGAATGCGAAGATCACCGCGACCAACGTGGCCACGAACGTGTCCCTGTCGACCACCACGACCAGGGATGGCATCTACGTCATTCGTAACCTGCAGATTGGCCAATACAAACTAACAGTGGAATCTACTGGCTTTGCGACGCAGACGCTCGGGCCTTTCACGCTCGAAACAGGCCAGGAAGCAAAAGTCGACTCCAAGCTGGGCGTCGCGGGCGGTGCCACCGCCGTGGACGTCAACAGTGACGTAGCGCCGCTGTTGAACACGGAAAATCCGACGCTGGGCACCACGCTGGACGTCAACGCAGTGCAGAACTTTCCGCTTGTCAGCCGCAACATGACAGAGTTGACGCTGTATGTTCCCGGCGCTGTTACCGCTAGCCCCGCCAGTTTCACCGGCAGCTCTGCCTCGGTCGAGCGGAACGGCAATGGCACGCTGGCATCGCAAAACGGCAACCGCCAGGAGGCAAATAACTTCCAGCTGGAAGGAGTCGAGATCAATGAAACGCTCAACAACCAGCTTGGCTATAATGTCAGCGCGGAGGCCATCGGCCAGGTGCGCGTCATCTCAGCGAACGCGAACGCCGAGTTCGGCAATGTGGGCGGCGGCGATGTCCAGACGATCCTGAAGAGCGGCACCAATGCCTTTCATGGCAGCGCGTATATGTACCTGTCCAACTACAACATGGACGCGAACTCGTATGCGAACAAACATTTTCCGTCGGCCGCGTCCTTTGCTGCCAAGCAGCCGTACACGCAGAGCATTTTTGGCGGTACATTTGGTGGCCGCCTGATCAAGGACAAGCTGTTCTTCTTTGGCGACTACGAGGGTCGGCGCTTCCACTCTGCGGGTACGGGGTTCGCATCCGTGGCGACTGCCAAGATGCGCATGGGCGACTTCAGCGAAGTCACTACCAAGCTTTTCAACACGCAAGCTCCCGGTCAGCCAGCGTACGCGAACAACTACATCGGGGCACCTGTAAACCCGGTTGCGAAATACCTCTACGCGCATCCGGAGCTGTACCCCCTGCCGAACCAAGCACCCCAGGCCGGCATCATCCAGAACAACTACCAGGCACCGACCAAAACCAACCGTTATGACGACCAGTTCGACGTAAAGGTGAACTATAACCTGTCGCAGCGGGATACCATGTCCGGCAGCTACTCCCACGCTCTCGCAGGGGACTTCTCGACGTCTGTGCTGGCCATCAGTTTTCCTGGAACGACGGTCCTGCCCTTTCAGACCTTCTCGTTTGACGAAGTCCACACCTTCACGCCGAGACTCATCAACGACCTTAATATCGGCTTCTCGCGCGTGGTCAACCTGGGCGCTAATACCAACGATCGAACCGGGGTGTTCGGCCTGAATGGCAATGCGGTCGTCGGTTTGCCCAACATCGGGCAGGTGCAGAATGGTTTCACCGCACAGAACCTGGGGAACAGCTTAAGCAGTTTGGGTAATGCGTCTACCGGAACCAACTACTACGACAACACCTTCAGCTACATCGACATACTGACGTACCAGTTGGCCCGCCACACGATCAAGGGCGGCGTACAAATCCTTCGCTATCAGCAGAACACCTTTTACCCCGGCAACGATGGTGCGCTCGGCCACTACGATTACACCGGGGCGTTTACGGCGCAGTTCGGTAACAATGGCGGCTACTCGCTGGCCGACTTCAACCTTGGTCTCGTCGCCAACCGCGCCATTGGGGGCGTAACCGGCCTGGCAGGCCAGCGTCAGTTCCGCAATTCGGCCTTTATCCAGGACGATTACAAGGCCACACCGGCCCTGACCCTCAACGTCGGCCTGCGCTGGGAGTATGACGAACCCATCTACGAGGTCAACAACAAGCAGGCAAACGTAAATGTGGCGACCAAAACGGTGGTGCTGGCCGGCAGGAACGGCAACAGCCGCGCGCTCTTCAACGGTGTCTGGACCAACTTCATGCCGCGCCTCGGCTTCGCGTGGAATGTGTCTCCGAAGACAGTCATACGGGGCGGCTACGGCATCACGACCTACTTCGAAGGCACGGGTGCCAACCTTCGCCTGAACTTTAACTATCCCTTCCAGAACGGCTTCTCCGCTCCCTCTGCTTTGCCAAGCGCGAACAGTGGCGGAGCGCCCGCTTCCGTTGCTTCCGGCTTCGGATCAGGCAATACGAGCTGCGATATCACGACCAGCACAACACCCTGTACCACGGCCATTAACGCCTGGGACATGCACATCAAGCCCATGTTCCTGCAGGAGTTCAGCCTGACGGCCGAGTATCAACTGAGCCACTCGGCGTCCCTCCAGATTGGCTATGTCGGGGAGACCGGCCAGCACCTGGTGACCGCAGGCGCCGGAAACGCGCTCACATCGCCCTGCCTTGTGAACGGCGTACCCACTGACCCGAACAACCCTGCGCTTGCCACGGTGTGCCCGGCCCCGTATGTCAACCTTGTTGGCCAGCAGGGCCGTGTGGTGTTCACCAACTCAAACGCGATGGAGAACTACAACGCATTC
Organism: uncultured Terriglobus sp.; assembly: GCA_964251045.1. Classification (GTDB taxonomy): domain Bacteria; phylum Acidobacteriota; class Terriglobia; order Terriglobales; family Acidobacteriaceae; genus Terriglobus. The sequence goes on from CAXUHI010000003.1 coordinate 22,906, forward strand.
CAGAGTACGTTCCGTCAGCGCCTGAGCAAGGGTTTGGAACTCACAGCGAACTATACCTATGGCAGGGCGATGACCAACAGCACCGGCTTCTTCGGTGCGCAGGGCATCAGCGGTCAGTCTGCCTATGCGCAGAACTACTATGACAACCACTCGGAGTACGGCCCGGCGGCACAGGACGTGCGCCATGCCTTGAACGGGCACCTGAACTATGGTCTGCCCGTCGGACGCGGCCAGATGTTCGGTGGAAACATGAACCGCGTTCTGGATGAAGCAGTCGGTGGGTGGCATGTGGCCATGTCGGCAATCGTGTACACAGGTTTTCCGGTGAATCCGGGTGCAAACACGGTCAGCTTCACCAAGAACAACTCCGAACGCGCCAATTACTACCGTCCGGTGATCCACACCAACCGCACGGCACAGTTCTGGTTCGGTACAGATCCGTCAGCGGTTCCCTGCAGACCCGACAACTCTCCCGCGACACCCCATGGTTATGACAACGGACTGTGCGGTTTCGGCCAACCTCTTAACGGTACCTTTGGCACAGCGCGTGTGGACTCGGAGCGCGCTCCGGGGTACCAGTCCGCCGACGCCTCCGTGTACAAGGACTTCGCCATTACGGAAGCCCAGCACATCAGCTTTCGTGCCGATGCGGCGAACGTCTTCAATATCACCTCGCTCGGTAACCCATCCAGCAGCACGCAGGGAAACACCAGCCAGGGTGGCACCACAATCACAACCTTCGGCCAGATCACAAGTTCGCGCTCGCAGGCTCGACAGCTGCAGCTCTCTGCGAAGTACGTGTTCTAAACCACTGCTAACCCTGACAAAAAGGCCCGGCAGGTATATGCCGGGCCTTCTAATTTGCTGGGGGATTGAGTTATGCCTTGAAGAGTTCCAAGCCGCGCATGCCGGGATGGATCTTCTCCAGCTTGAAGTACAGCAGGATTCGCTCGGTCTCCTCGTCGTAGGGAGCGCTGCGCTGCATCCGCACACCCTCATGGCTCACTCTTCGGAGGTGTGCCCCGTCGCCGTCTCGCACAAAGCGAAAGGCAGAGAAGTCCGCTCCATTGATGTGGATAAGGATTGTTGACGTGTCCTCGGATACCCAGACAGATCGAAACACAGGTTCTACTGTCTTGTGGATCGCGGCGACGGGGTGCAGGCTGCCGTTGCTTGCCAGCGGCAGTACGTTGTAGATACCAGCGTCTGTCTTCACAAAGAGCGCCGTCCCGTTCAGAAAGACCTGCGCCATGTGCGGGTGTGTGGCAGCGAGTGAGAGCGGCAGCGTATTGAGCAGGGTCAGTGCGCCGGAACGCCGGTCGATGCGGTAGGCGCTGACAGCACCGCGCGGCAGATGCTCCCACCTGCCGACATCGTGCAGGGCATAGAGCACCGGCAGCGTGGGATGCAGCAGCAGTTGCCCCGGCGCGATCCCCGGAACGGAACTGAGCGGCTCGAACGTTTCGCCTGCAACACGGAAGGTGTGCAGTGCGGTGCCTGTCCCGTTCGGAATGTGCGAAAAGGCGAAGGTCTGTGCCGGCGGGGAAGCGAGTTCCCCTGGCCAAGCCGGGGTGCCAGCCGCTACGGCGGTCAGTGCTGCCAGCTGGCCGAAGTGCCGCCGTGTCATCGTTCCTGTGTGTTTGGTCTTCATGCCCGCACCGCCATGCTGTTGTGGAAGATGTTGTGTGGATCGTACTTCTTTTTGACGTGCTGCAGGAACGGGTATAGACCGGCGTTGCCGTAGTAGAGCTCCGGCCAGAAGTCGTACCGAACCATGTCGACGTCCGGATAATTGATGTAGCAGCCGTCGTAATACTCGCCATGCCAGGGCGTCCCGGCATACTTGCCGGTCACGTTGGCAGAGTAGATGTCGGTGTACATGTCGTTGAAGTACTTCAGCCGGGCCGCGTCTTCTTCCGGCTTTTGCCAGTACATCTGGTATTGCAGCTTCATGACGGAGCTGCGCTGCGGAACGGCAGTTTCACCCGCCACGTGAGGCTTGTTGGCCGCGCCGCCGTAAGAGTCAACCGCGATGACGCATGACGTGTTGACGTCCGGGATATCGCGTGTGAGCCAGGCGTACATGCGCTTCAGCTCTGCGGCCGTAAAGTTCTTCTTCATGTAGCAGGACTTGTACTTGCCGCGCGTGGTTCCCCAGGAGCTTCCCGCGCTGCCGCTCTGGTGTTCGACCGTCGCCTGCAGCCATGGCACGGAGGTGAAGCGGTGCTTGCCCTCCACGCAGGGTGCTGCCTGGAAGCGGCCACCGGAGGGTGCGTGCGCGCTGGTCTGCGGGTCCTTCAGTTCGGCGATCTGGGTGTCGCACCGCATGAAGCGGTCCAGGAACTCCGTGGGCACGCGCAGGTCATTGGTACCGTCCATGTCGTGCCAGGTGGCGCTCACATTCATGCGGCCGTTCGGGCTCTTGTGGGTCAGGCCCATCATGGTGAACATGGGCCAGGTGTCCGGCTCCGTGCCGCGCGTGGCGAAGTAGTCGCCGTAGGTTTGCGCGATCTCGATAAACTTCTCTTCCGTCATGGTGTCCCACGGGAAGGACACGCCACCGCTGGTCAGTTGTTTGGGCGCGGCGGGCAGCTTGTCCACGTAGAACGCGGTGATGACGCCGAAATTGGCACCGCCACCGCCACGCAGGGCACGGAAGAGGTCGGGGTCATGCCTGGCATCCACGCGGCGCGGTGTCACCTTGCCCTTGTGGTCCACCGTGACGATATCGACGGCCGTGATGTAGTCGACGGAGAGCCCCTGCTGACGTGTGAGCAGGCCGTAGCCGCCGCCGGAGAGATGTCCGCCTGCGCCGACCGTATAACAGCTGCCCAGCGGCAGGTTGACCCCTGCCTCCTTAAACAGCTGCGTGTACATCTCGCCCAGCATCGCGCCCGGGCCGATCTGGAAGCCGCCGCCAGGTGTGGCTGTAATCTGGTTGACCTTGCTGACATCGATCAGCACACCGCCGGGATTATTGACGACAAAATCTTCGTAACAATGACCGGCGGAGCGGATGGTGGGCCGCATGCCATCGCTTACGGCGCGTTGCAGGGCAGAGGCGACGTCGTCCGGCGTGGTGCAGAGTTCAATGCGAGCGACGCCGTCCGGATCGGTGCTGGGGAAGCGGGCGTTCCGACCGCGCCGTAGTTCCTGGTAACGAGGGTCCTGCCGCGTGATGGTGGAAGGCATATCCTCTTTGATTACGTGAACAGGACGGGGAGGTCAAGCGGACCGGTTTACCCCACGGCAAGACGTGTACTTCCGCACCGCTCAGGCAAAGATCACGCATTGCGGCGTGCTTGCCGGATAGGTGTGTACGGGAGCGGAGAGCCGTCCGGTCTTGGTGTCCCGTTCGAGGACAGTGATGTCCGTGCTGTTCTGGTGCGAAATCACCATCCACCGCCCGCTTGGGTCCAGGGTGATGTGGCGGCAGTTCTTGCCGCCGCTGGGCGCTAGCTGGACTTGTGTCAGGAGTCCGGACCCAGGATCGACATCGAAGACGGCAACGGTGTCGTCCGCGACGCGATTGCCGGCATAGACGTTGCGGCCATCGGACGATGCGGCGATCTCACCGACAAAGGCTGTGTTTGGCGGAAATCCGACCGGGAGCGACGAGACGTGGCCGAGCGACTTCAGTCCCGCTGGGTTCTCGGTCCAGGCGAGGATTTCGACGGTGGAATCCAGTTCGTTGGTACCGTAGACGATCTTGCCGTTCGGGTTCCACGCCAGATGGCGTGGACCGCTGCCCGGGCGGCCGGACCAGTACGGCGGATTGGCGGGCGTCAGCGTGGCCGTTGCGGAGTCCAACGCGTAGATCATGATGCGGTCCAAGCCGAGGTCGTTCACCAGGGCAAAGCGGCCGTCCGGCGACGTGACGGCGGAGTGGGTGTGCGGAGCCTCCTGCCGTCCCTTGTAGGGTCCGCTGCCACTGAACTGGAAGTGCGACACGGCTGCGGAAAGGGAACCGTCCGCCTCTACGTGGAAGCTGCTCACGCTGCCCCCGCCGTAGTTGGCCACCAGGACGGCGCGGCCATCCGGCGACACGGAGAGGTGTGTCGGTCCGCCGCCACCGCTGGGTTGCCGGTTCAGCAGGGTCAGCGCACCCGCCGGGTCCATGGCGTAGGCGCTGACCTTTGCATCAGGCCCATTGACCTCTGAGACGCAGTACAGGAACCCCTTCCCGCCACCCGTGCGATGCAGCGCCAGGAACGTGGGGCTGATGACCTCTGCGGCCAGCGTCAGCGTGCCAATCTCGCCGGTGCCGGGGTTCCAGGGCGCGGCGAAGATGCCATTTCCCGGCCCCCGTCCCTGCGTGCCCAGGTAGATCCGCTGTGGGGCAGGTTCTACAGCAAAGGCCTGAGCGGAGCGACTGATGGCCAGAACAGCCGGTGCGGAGGCAAGAAAGTGGCGGCGAGACATCATGCGAAGCTCCTGATGGTCTACAAGCGTACTGCAATGCGCTAGAGGTGTATTCCCCCTTGTGTGGCACGTCGCGCATGTGCACGCTTCGGTCCGCTGCATCCGTCGCTGCGGCAAGCGCGCGTAACCTGGGGTTCGCTTTTGGTAACAGCCAGTCAAAAGGCGTGTGCTTAGCGGGGAGATTTGTGTATTCTGTGTGCACACCACGTTACAAGAGAAAGAACAGAGCGGATCGTACGCTCGTGCACGCCTGGCATTTCCATGCCAGTACCTTGAAACGTTTCAGGAGAGTCATATGCTTCGCAGGATTGCCGCTAGCACTGCACTTGTGGCCGCAGCCGTCGCCACAGCAGGCCGCGCGCAGGTCGCCAACAACACCTCGTTAGTGGGTACGGTCACGGACGCCTCCGGCGCGGTGCTTGCCGGGGCGATGGTGACGGGCGTCAACGAAGACACCAAGGTGGCGTACACGGGCAAGACGAATGCAGAAGGCTACTACTCCATCCCCTTTGTGCAGCCTGGCACGTATGACGTCACGGTAGACATGCCGGGGTTCAAGAAGGAAACCAAGATCGGCGTCGTGGTGACGCTGAACCTCGCGGTCCGCACCGACCTGGGCCTCACCGTAGGTTCCAACGGCGAATCGGTCACGGTGACGGCGCAGACCCCAGCGCTCTCCACGGACGATGCAGTGATCGGTGAGACGATTACGACGCAGCAGGTGGAAAATCTGCCGCAGAATACACGGCGTGTGCTGGAACTCGCAGCCACGTCCTCGAACATCATCGTCGGACCGAAGACCAGCTACACCGGCGTGCCCCCGGGCGCGAACTTCATCGGTGCGGGTACGCGCGAAGTCACGAATTCGCTGACACTGGACGGCATCACCATCATGAACTCACTGGGTTCGTCCTCGCCCGTCACGCCGAACCCGGACGCTGTTGCCGCCGTGCAGACGCAGGTTGGCAACTACACAGCACAGTACGGTGCATACATGGGCGTCCACATCAACGTGGACACGAAGTCCGGCACCAACAGCCTGCATGGGACGGCGTATGACTACGTGCAGAACAACGCGTTCAACGCCCGGCCGTTTACCACGCTGCCTGGAACGCCGGTGCCGGTGCTGCGCTTCAACCAGTTTGGCGGCGTGCTTGGCGGACCCCTCTATATTCCGCACCTGTATAACGGGCGTGACCGGGCCTTCTTCATGGGGTCGTACGAAGGCCTGCGACGCATCGCGCAAACCAGTTCCACAGGCCAGTTGATTACGGACGCCATGCGTACAGGTAATTTCTCGTCGCTCTGTACCGCGTACACCGCTGGTATTTGCAATGCAGGCGCGGGAATCCAGTTGAAGAACCCGGCCACGGGTGCGAATTACCTGAACAACCAGATTACAAACATCTCGCCCATCGCGACCGCATACCTCGCCTACTATCCCCACCCCAATCTGGCAGGCAACGGGACCAACTTCAACGGCGTGGTGCCAAACGTCTTTAACAAGAACTCCACGCTGGACCGCGTCGATTACAAGGTCAACGACAAGGTTTCACTGTTTGCCCGTTACACCTACGAGAAGAGCAACGCGGTCAACGGCGCCATCGTGACCACGTCGCAGAGCTACTCGCCCACCATCGATTCCAACGCGGTCATCGGCTACACGCACATCATCACGCAGCGGCTCATCAACGATCTGCGGCTTGGGTATAACAAACTATCCACCAACCAGCTGAACTACTTTGCCGTGAACGGCCCGGCGAACGCCGGTACCGCGCTCGGTATCCCGGGCTTTACGGCAGACACCACAAGCAACAATCCGGGCCTGCCGACGGTGGTGATTAATGGTGGCTTTACCGGGATCGGCGCGGAAGGCACCAACTGGTACCAGGACGACCGCGCCCTGCACGGCTATGACCAGATCAGCTATTCGCGTGGCACGCACGACATCATGGGCGGTGCGGATATCCGCCGCATGACGATTGGCCGCGCGGCGACGAACCAGAACCGCGGGCAGTTCACGTTCACCGGTGTGTACTCCGGGTACGCCGCGGCGGACTTCATCACGGGCTATTCGCAGACGGTGGTCACGCCGCTGACGCAGGTCAAGGGCGCTGTCGGCGAATGGCGCAACGGCTTCTTCATCCAGGACAACTGGCAGGCCAGCAAGAAGCTGACAGTGTTGTACGGCCTGCGCTATGAGCTTCCGCTGGTGCCGTATAGCCTGAACGGCATCGGCCGCATTCTAAACAGCACCTACACGGCGCTGATCCCGACCAGCACGGCAACGTCCGGCGCAACGTACGTACCGCAGCCCGGCTTCAAGTTTCACCAGTCGAATCTGAATCTGGTCTCGCCGCGCCTTGGCCTGGCGTATCGCGCAACGGACAAGATCGTGGTGCGTGCGGGCGGCGGCATCTACTACAACCCGAATCACCTGAACGCGTTCACGCTGTCAACCAGCAACTACCCGTTTGCGGCGTCTGTCACGTACAGCGGCGCAACCAGCGGCGTTGCCACGCAGAGCTTCTCCAATCCCACGGGCGGCGGCAGCGGTTCAGCGTCAGCTCCGGCTGGGACGCCCGGAACCTACCAGAGCGCCTTCACCGACAACCCGTATCTGCCGACGCCGCGCCTCTACCAGTGGAACCTGGACACGGGCTATGAGCTGGCGCCCGGAACCGCGCTGGAACTGCAATACCTCGGATCGCACTCCATTTACCTCGATCACTCGCTGTACCCGAATCAGCCGTTGCCTGGGCCGGGCGCGGTCAATCCCCGGCGTCCGTACCAGTTGTTCGGCCAGATTCGGCAGATTCAGAACGACGGACTGGAGACCTATCACGGCGTGACCGCCGTGCTTCGGCAGCGCAGTTTCCACGGCCTGGAGACGCTGTTGAGCTATACGTGGTCGCATACGCTCGACACCTCCAACGACGCCAACGGTGGCGGCACGCCGATGATCCAGTACAACCTGAAAGCGGATTACGGCAACGCCAACTGGGACATCCGCAACCGCTTCGTCGGCACGGTAACTTACGCAATGCCCGGCATCACGCGCTTCGGTCACGCCTTCGACACCCTGGCGGGCGGCTGGCATGCGAACGCCATCGTGACCATTCAGGGTGGACAGCCGTTCAACGTCGGCATCAACAACGACCAGGCAAACGTCGGTGGCATTGGCACACAGCGGCCCAACTACGTGCATGCTCCACGCTTCACGTGTGGCAAGTCGTACTACATCGCCAAGGCAAGCTGCATCGATTCGACGGCCTATGCATTACCCGCGCTGTACACCTTTGGCAACATACATCGCAACGACCAGCGCGGACCCGGCCTGGCCAACACCAACTTCTCGTTGTTCAAAGATTTCAGTGTCTACGAGAGCCTGAAGCTGCAGTTCCGCGCAGAGGCCTTCAATATCTTCAACCATGCGAATCTAGCAAATCCGGGCAATCTGACCCTTCCGAACTACACGAACGGAGCGTTCAACTTCACCGGTTCGACCTTTGGGCAAGTCACGTCTGTGATTGGCGATCCCCGCATCCTGCAGCTTGCGGGTAAGATTAACTTCTAACTCCAGCACAGCCACGCTGCATGGGCAGGACGGCCCTTGCAGGAGTTGGCTGTGAGCACTCAGCGCCGGAAGGAACGATGGAAGCTTTCACCAGTTCGCTGCGGTCCATCCTCTCGCGGCGGCGCTTTGTCAGCCTGGCGGGGCTCTTTGGAGCCGCGGTTGCAAGCAAGCCGCTACAGGCTGACGCTCCGGCTGCCACGGTCAAAGGCGTTGATTATTACGACAAGCTGGGCGTGCAGAAGATCATCAATGCTGCCGGAACGTACACCACGCTGACCGCCGCGTGCATGCCGCCGGAGGTCCTGGTAGCTGTCAACCTCGCAGCGCTGCATCCGGTTCGTCTGCACGACTTGCAAACCAAGGCTGGCGAGTACGTTGCTCAACGTCTAAAGTGCGAGGGCGCCGTTATCACCTCCGGCGCATCGGGCGCGATCACGCTGGCCACCGCCGCCTGCATGCTCAACGCGAACCCCGGCCTGGGCGCGCTGGACATGCCGCAGAAGATCAACGCGGAAAACCCCGGCAGCATCAAAAACCAGGTCATCGTGCAGAAGGCGCATCGCTACGGCTACGATCACGCCATGTTTCTCTGTGGTGCCCGCGTAACCGAGGTCGTCACCATGGACGACTACAAGCGCGCCTGCGCCGCTGGCAAGGGCGTGATGACAAACTTCTTCAATGCCGCCGAAGATGAAGCCGGCCCGGCAGGAAGTGCGCAGATCGGGCGTGACGAGTGGCTGCGCGTCGCGCACGAGCATGGCATCCCATGCCACCTCGACGCTGCCGCCGACATGCCGCCCATCTCGAATTTGTGGAAGTACACCGGCATGGGCTTCGACCTGGTGTCGTTCTCGGGCGGCAAGGGCATGCGCGGGCCGCAGAATGCAGGCTTGCTGTTGGGGCGCAAGCAGTTGACCGACCTTGCCGCGAAAAACAACAATCCCACCGATGGCGTGGCACGCGGCATGAAGGTGGCCAAGGAGCAGATTGTGGGCATGGTGGCTGCCGTGGACTGGGTGCTGTCGCACACGGAAGAGCAGATGCAGGGCGATTACCAGAAACGCGCCGACCTGATCGCAGGCATCGTGAAAAGCATCCCGTCGGTCCGCACGGAAACGGTGACGCCGAAGATCGCAAATCATGTGCCGCACCTGCTGATCCGCTTTGACCCCGTGGTCACTGGCGCCACCACGCAGCAGGTGGTCAGCACCTTGCGCGACGGCACACCCAGCATCGAGCTGAACCCCAACACCGGCCATGGACCCAACCAGGGCATCCCGTCCGACGCGAACACGCTGGTGGTTGGCGTGTGGATGCTGCAGCCGGGCGAAGACAGAATCGTCGGTGAGCGCATCCGCGCCGCGCTGACGAAGTCGACAAACGCTTAACATTGTGCGGAGAATCAGTGTATGAAGACGCAGACACGCAGAGGACTTCTGAAGAATGCCGCGGCGGCAGCCGCCGGTGTCACCGGAGCAGCCGCTCTGGCCGGCGAAGCCCAGGCCCAAACGCCAGCCATCGAGTGGAAGAAGAAGATCGTCCGCCGCGCTCCCGCCGCTGCCGCCGCAGGTGAGAAGCAGACTGCCACACCGGCGACCCCTACGACACCTGCCAAGCCGCCGCTCTTCAACGGCATCGTCACCTTCGGGAACCTGGTCTTCATCGCAGGCATCGGCGCGCACTTCAAAGGCACTATCGAGGAGCATACCAAGCACGTGCTCGACGAGATCGAGGCCAACCTGAAGCTCGCCGGATCGTCCATGGACAAGGTGCTGAAGGTGAACGTCTACCTGGCCGACCTGAAGGACTACGCCGGCATGAACTCCGTCTACCAGGGCCGCTTTGGCGCGGAGCCCGGCGTGCGCACCACGGTCGCCGTCGCAGGCGTGCCCGGTGATTCACTCGTCGAGATCGACTGTATCGCGTCCCTATAATCTTTCCTAACAAACGTTGGAGTCACGATGTCTTTCGTTATGCCGCGCCCTTCCCGCCGTGAACTGCTGAAGCAGGCCGGTTTGCTCTCTGCCGCTATCGCAGCCACGCCGCTAGCAGAGGCGGCCAGCGTTACGGAGCCGCAGCCACCGGTCAAGCAACTGGTCGCCAGGGGCACGCCCACGGCGAATCTCTACACGGAGATCGGCGTGCGCCCCATCCTGAACGCGCGCGGCACGTACACCATCATCTCCGGCTCGCAGTCGCTGCCTGAAGTAAAACAGGCCATGTTCGAGGCGTCGCAGTATTACGTGCAGCTGGACGAGTTGATGGCCGCCGTGGGCAAGGAGATCGCGCAGCACATGGGTGCGCCTGGTGCCATCGTGACGTGCGGCTGCGAGGCGGCGATTGCGCTGGCTACCGTGGCCTGCATGTGCGGCACCGATCCCGAGAAGTCGCAGGCGTTTCCGTATAAAAAGGCGAAGAGCCAAGTCCTGATCCCCGGCTACTCGCGCAACCAGTATGACTTCGCGACGCGCATGGCAGGCGCTGAAATCATCGAGGCCTCGACTGACGATGAACTCCGCTCCAAGCTCTCAGATCAGGTTGCGATGATCTACATCTACTCCGGCCCGCGCGCCTTCAACGAGCCGTTGTCGATCAGGACGATCTGCGCCATTGCGAAGGAAAAAGGCGTTCCCGTCTTTGTGGATGCGGCCGCCGAGGAGCCGGTCGTGCCAAACATCCACCTCGCAGCCGGAGCCACGTTCGTGGGCTACTCCGGCGGCAAGTGCATGCGTGGACCGCAGGCCGCAGGCGTCCTGCTGGGACCGCCTGAGCTGGTCAAGGCTGCCTTCTGGAACGCCGCACCGCACCACAACTGGGGCCGTGCCCTCAAGGTCGGCAAGGAAGAGGCGATGGGCATGCTGGCCGCCGTGCGCATGTGGTACCAGCGCGACCACGAGGCGGAGCAGAAGCAGTGGCTCGCCTGGGACCAGCACATTGCCGACGCTCTCAAGGGCATCCCGTCGCTCACGACGAAGGTCAATATGCCCACGGATGATCTTTCTAATCGGGCACCCACGCTGGATATCACGTGGGATGCCGCGAAGGTCGGCATCACCGGAACGGAGCTGGTGAAAAAGCTGGACGAGGGAACACCGCGCATCCTCGTGGTGGGTGGCCAGGGCAAGCGGCCCGATGCCATGCAGTCGTCCATCGGCATCATGCCGTACATGATGCAGCCGGGCGACCACACGGTCGTCGCGGACGTGCTCTCAAAGCACCTGCGCAACCCGGGCACATTTGCGAACCCAGCGACGTCCAGCGCGCCGGATGCAAGCATCGCCGGAACGTGGAATGTCACCATCCACTACGATGTGGGCACCGGTCAGCAGCAGCTCACGCTCGCACAGAATGGCACCGCCGTTACCGGCAAGCAGGCAGGTGAAATTTTCTCGACCGATGTGCATGGCAAGGTGCAGGGCGATCACGTGGAACTGCGAAGTGCCATGCCGGCGAACGGATCGCAGATCAACTTCACCTTCACGGGCACCGTCTCCGGCTCCACGTACTCCGGTGCCGTGAGCCTGGGTGAGTACGGCATGGCCAAGTTCACCGCAACCAAGGCATAAGGACGGCTTCGATGACGCTATATCCCACGCTCCGTGCCGCTGCTCTTGCGCTTGTCGCGTGCCTGACCGCTGTTGCCCAGGAGGGCACCACGCGCACACCGCTGCCGCCCAATCCGCTGGCTTACGATCTGCTGCTCGTCAACGGCCACATGCTGGATGACAAGAACGGCATCGACGCGAACCGCGACCTTGGTATGAAGGACGGCAAAGTGGTCGCCGTGGCCGAGCACCTCGATCCGAAAGACGCGCTCAAGACCGTCGACGTGAAAGGGATGTACGTCACCCCCGGCCTCATTGACCTGCACACGCATGTCTACACCGGCACCGGCGAAAAAGGCTCCTATGCGGGCGACCTGTCGATCTATCCTGATGGCTTCACATTGCGGAACGGCGTCACCACCATCGTGGACGCGGGCAGCTCCGGCTGGCGCAACTTCGATGACTTCAAGGACAAGATCATCGACCGCTCTCGCACGCGTGTGCTGGCCGAACTCAACATTGTCGGTGCTGGCATGCGCGGTGCCAAATACGAGGACAATCTGGACGACATGGATGGGAAGCTGACCGGCGACAAGGCCAAGAAGTTTCCCGGCGTCATCGTCGGCATCAAGAGCGCACACTTTACCGGCCCGGAGTGGAAGCCGTATGACCAGGCGGTCATCGCGGGCAACATCGCCAATGTGCCCGTCATGATCGACTATGGTGCCCGCCGGATCGAACGGACGTTGCTCGATCTTGTATCAACGCACCTTCGCCCAGGCGACATCTACACGCACTGCTTCTCCGGCCTGCGCGGCGAACAGAATCCGCAGACCGGCGGCCCGTCCGAGGCGCTGCTTGTCATGAAGAAGCGCGGCATTTACTGCGACGTGGGCCACGGTGGCGGCAGCTTTGCGTGGACGGTCGCAACGCCCATCGTCAAGGGCGGCTACCTGCCTGACTCTATCTCGACCGACATCCACGTTGGCTCCATGAACAACGGCATGAAGGACATCCTGAATGTCGCCGACAAGCTGCTCCTCCTGGGTGAGACCATCCCGCAGGTGGTGGCACAGATGACGTCGCATCCCGCGCATGAAATCCGGCAGGAGCAGTACGGGAACCTGTCCGTCGGCGGCATCGCCGATGTCGCGGTGCTCTCGGTGGAGACCGGACACTTCGGCTTTGTGGATATGTACAACACCAAGGCGATGGGCACGCAAAAGCTGGTCGCTGAGTTGACCATCAAGGATGGGAAAATCGTCTACGACCTGAACGGTATCTCCGCCGACGCATGGGACGCGACGAAGCACTCGGCGGACGAGTCGAAGTCCCGCCGCTGGACCGTCTTCAACGAGCGGCCCTTCGGCGCAACACGCGGCCAACGCTTCCCCACCTCAACACCGGTGGGCACGCCTGCCGCCACACCCGTGGCCGCGCCGAACACGCCCGCAAAGCCGGAGACGGTAGATCATGCCTCGCCAACCAAGTAGATCTGCGCGGCGAACATTCCGAGTGCCCCACATCTCATGGAGACGTGGGGCTTCTTGCGTAGTGGCGCTGGCTGGGGCACTGCTGGGTTCTGTGACACCCGCGCAGTCGAGGCGTCCGCTGCCGCCCAACACTTTGCCGTACGACCTCCTTCTGCAGGGCGGGCGCGTGATCGACCCGCGTAACAACCTGGATGGTGTCGCGGATGTCGGTATGAAGGACGGCAAGATCGTCACCGTCGCGCCGGGCCTGAAACCCACCGACGCGATCAAGGCGGTCAACGTCGCCGGAAAGGTCGTCACGCCCGGCCTCATCGACCTGCACGGACACGTCTACGTGAACGGGCGCGACACACCGTCGTACGCCAGCGATATCTCGCTGTTCCCGGACTACTTCACACTGCGGTACGGCGTGACCACCATTGTGGACGCGGGCGGCTCCGGCTGGCGTGACTTTGACGACTTCAAGCTGAAGGTGATCGACAAAGCAAAAGTCCGCGTGCTGGCGATGCTCAACATCGTCGGCTCCGGCATGCGCGGGCCCGCGTTTGAAAACAACCTGGACGACATGGACGGGGAACTGACCGGCGCCATGGCCGCCAAGTATCCCGGCCTCATCGTCGGCATCAAGTGCGCGCATTACACCGGGCCGGAGTGGAAGCCGTACGACCAGGCCGTGATCGCAGGCACCGTCGCGCACATCCCCGTGATGGTGGATTACGGCGCGCGCCGCGTGGAGCGGCCCATTGCGCAGCTCTTTGCCACGCATCTCCGACCTGGTGATATTTACACCCACATGTACTCCGGCCTGCGGGGCGAGCAGGACGCTGCGACCGGCCTTGCCTCGGCGCCCATGCTGCTGGCACGCAAGCGCGGGATTTACATGGATGTGGGCCACGGCAACGGCTCGTTCTACTGGACGGTGGCGAACCCGTTGGTGCGCAGCGGCTTTGTGCCGGACTCTATCTCGACGGACCTGCACAACGAATCGGTGCAACAGCAGCTGAAAGACATCCTGAACCTTGCGGAGAAGTTTCTTGCACTGGGTGAACCTCTGCCGCAGGTGATTGCGCAGTTGACCTGGAATCCAGCGCGCGAAATCCAGCGGCCTGACCTGGGCAATTTGACTCCTGGCTCACCTGCCGATATTGCTGTCTTCTCCGTCGAGCACGGAGACTTCGGCTTTCTTGATGTCTCGAACACACGCTATCCGGGGCATGAGAAGCTCACGGGTGAACTGACGGTGCTTGGAGGCAAGGTCGTGTGGGATCTGAACGGCATCTCCGTCGATTCCTGGGATGTGAAGCACCGCTCGACAGACCCGGCACTGTCGGGGCGGTGGTCAACGCTGTACCAGCCCGCGCTTCCGCCGGACCGCGCCCGCTTCACGGTCTACCCGCCCGTACTGACCGCACCTTCACCGTAGCTCGCCACCACGACGAACGTTCGCGAAGCAGGTTCGGATTACCAAAGGTGTGTTGCATGTGACTGCGCCGGGTCCATACGCTGGGGTTTGTTCCCAGGAGACCCTCATGCGTCTGCGTTACCTTGCCTCCCTTGCTGCCATGTTCGCCCTCACGGTCTGTGCGCACGCCAACGAGACCTTTACGTTCAGCAACGTGACACTCAGCAGCGCGGTGACGGGCGGTACGCCCGATGGCACCCTGACCGGCACGTTCACGACGAACGACGCGCGGACCGCGATCATCACCTATGACATCGCCGCGTCGAAGGCTGGATCGTTTGCCGGCTTTGAGTACACGCCGAGCGATTCCACGGTCTCCGCGGCTGTTCTGCCATCGCAGTATTTTCAGCTGGACAGCACCGGCAACGTGGATGAACTGCGCATTTACTTCACCAGCGCCCTGACCGCCAGCGGCGCGGCCATCAGTCCCACGTTCTCCTATGAGCACGAGCCATCCGGCGGCAATCGCTTTCCTTCAGGATCAGTTGTTGCCGCAACGACTGCGGTTACGCCGGAGCCGTCCAGCCTCCTGCTGCTTGGCACAGGTCTGCTTGGCGCGGCGGGTGCGGTGCGCAGGCGTTTCGTTTAAGCTCACCCGGCATACACGTCCGGTCATGCCACATTTGCTGTCTGCGTGACGCGCAGTATCTTCAGGCTCCGCAACAAAGTTGCTGCAGTGCAGGGCACTCCGGCGTAGGCTACGTATAGCTCTGCGGAGGAGTGCCGTTATGTCCAGCACCGCTCATGTCCCTGTTCTTGGTTCGCTCCACAATGTACCGGCGCGCACGGCTACACGCGATGAAGCCGCCGCTGGTGTGCCGTGGTACATCTGGACCGGCGTGGCGGGGATCACGTCTGCCACCATCGGTGGTGCGTGGGATGTTGCGTGGCACCGGTCCATTGGCCGCGACAGCTTCTGGACGCCCGCACACCTGATGATCCAGTTCTGCGGCGTGCTGGCGGCCGTCGTTGGCCTGTACCTTGTCTACCAGTGCACCTTTAACCGGCAGTCGCCCTTACGCGCGGCGTCGGTCAGCGTCTTCGGCCTGCGCGCGCCGCTGGGTGTCTTTCTGGCGGGGTGGGGCGGCGTGGCCATGATCACGTCGGCCCCCTTTGATAACTGGTGGCACGACGCCTACGGCCTGGACGTCAAGATTGTCAGCCCGCCACATACGCTCCTGATCCTCGGCATCCGCGCGGTGTCGCTGGGCGTCTTCTTCCTGATTCTGGCGTCGATGAACCGCGCAGCGGCAGAGGGTGCGCGCAGCTTCTCCACGCTGCAGAAGCTGCTCCTGTATCTTGGCGGGCTCACTGTGGGCGGCCAGATGTTCTTTCTGCAGGAGTACACCTGGGATGTGGGACTGCACCAGGCCATTGCATACGTTGCCATGGCCATCGCAGTGCCGGTGGTTCTTGCCATGATCTCTGAGGCGTCGCGCTTCCGCTGGGCTGCCACAACGGCCGCGGCACTTTACATGGCCTTCATCATCGGCGAGATACTCATCTTTCCGCTGATCTCGGCAGAGCCCAAGCTTGGGCCGGTCTACAATCCGGTGACGCATCTGGTACCGGCCAAGTTTCCCATCCTGCTCATCGTGCCGGCACTGGCGCTCGACCTGCTGTGGCAGCGCACGAAGTCGTGGAAGACATGGCAGGTTGCTGCTGTATCGGGGCTTGTCTTCGTCGCCGTGCTCTTCGCGGTGGAGTGGAACTTCGCCAGGTTTTTGCTCTCCAAGGCAAGTGAGAACCGCTTCTTTGGCACAACCTACTTTGATTACAACGCACGCCCGGACGGTCCGGATCGGATGCGCCAGTTCTTCAATCCCGCTTACGGCTGGCCGCTTTACTGGGGCCTGTTGAAGGCAACGGTGTACGGTGCTGTGTCAACGTGGGTGGGCTTGCTCTTTGGGCGATGGATGCGCGGAGTGCAGCGTTGAAGGGTCGCCTGCTCGCGCTGTTGACATTACTGCTGGCACTTCCTCTGGCATCGCGTGCGCACGTCGGCAGCAAGGACGTCTTCGAGCAACTGCAGGCTGGGCCGTACAAGCTCTTTGTTACCGTGCGCCCGCCGCTCGTCGTCCCGGGCGTGGCTACGGTGGAGGTCCGCTGCTCCGGCCCGGAGGTGACAGCACTCAAGGTCACCCCCGTTCCCATGGTGGGCGAGGCCAGCAAGCATCCGCCCACGCCGGATGCGATGAAGCGCTCGGCCGATGATCCGTCCTTTTTCACCGGATCACTTTGGCTCATGGCGTCTGGTTCGTGGAAGGTAGAGGTCGCGGTCAGTGGAGCGGCTGGCCCGGCGACCGGAAGCGTTCCGGTTCCGGCCATTGCACTCTCGGTCAAACGCATGAACGGTCCGCTGGCACTTGTTCTGGGCGCTCTCGGCCTTCTCTTGGCTGTTGGAATCGCGGGTATTGTCGCGGCTGCAACGCGCGAGTCGCGCCTGGAACCAGGCATGGCACCCACGGGTGACCGCCGCCGCCGCGCCCTGCTTGCAGGTGGCATCAGTCTTGCCATGGCGGCGTTGCTGGTGTGGGCAGGTGGTAAATGGTGGAACGTGGAAGCTGCGGATTACGCCTCGTACGTCTACCAGCCTCTGCAACTGGACACCTCGCTCCAGGGCAACACGCTGGACTTGCGCATGGGTGTGTTCACGGCAAAGAACCCGCGCCGCAGCCGCACCAACACTGACCTGCTGCCCGATCACGGCCACCTCATGCATCTTTACGCTATTCGCGAACCAGGCATGGACGCCGTCTACCATCTGCACCCATCCCAAACCGCACCGGGCGAACTGAAGACGGCGCTGCCCGCCATGCCAGCGGGTCAGTACCGGCTCTTTGCGGATATCGTGCACCGCAGCGGCTTTCCGGAGACCCTGACGGCCACACTCACCATCCCGCCGGGCTTCCAGGGCGCGCCGCTGGATAGCGAAGACGCCGCCGCGACACCGCCCTCGATTTCCGCCGGAGAGCTCGGCTCAACGGATGTATTGCCCGACGGGTACAGAATGGTTTGGGACCGGCCAGCAAACCTGGCTGCCAATCAATCGGCGGTCTTCCGCTTTCACCTTTTGAATCAGCAGGGTAAGCCCGCACCGGATGTCGTTCCATATCTCGGCATGGCAGGACACGCCGCCTTTGTGAAGACGGACTGGACAGTCTTCGCGCATACGCATCCGGAGGGCTCCGCGCCCATGCAGTCCATGATGCTGGCCAACAGCGACGGCATGGCTGGGATGACCGGCAGCGAACCACAGACGCCTGTCACGTCCACGGTCGAGTTTCCCTATGGCTTTCCGTCTCCTGGGCGCTACCGCATCTTTGTGCAGATGAAGCACGGCAACACTGTCGAAACCGGCACCTTTGACGCGGACGTGAACTAGCGCTAGCAGCAGGTGCAGGTTTGCCCTTGACGCGCACGACGTGCCTCGACCATCAGGATCGGTACCGCTGCAAGCGCTGCCACCGCGTCAATCCAGTGCCACCGCAGGAACCGGTGCAGCACCTGCCCTGCGAGCGTGATCGCGGCAAGGTAGGCGCAGGTAGCCGATTGTACTGCATCCGCGCGCAGGGCACGGTTACGTGTCTGGTTAGCCATGGCCTGCTTCTTCCGCGCCAGCACCGGCATCAACAGCAGCGCGCCCGCCGTCACCGCCATGCCTGCAAGGCTTGTTTCGGCGGTGTTCTGCAGCAGCAAGCCCGCCAGCGCGATGCCCGTAACTGCCGCCGCCAGAACATACAGCAGCACGCCACACCACCGTGCCGCCCGCGCGGGCAAGATCGTCATGCGCGGCGAAAACTGAAGCAAGACCACGGAGGCGGAGATGACCTCCACAAAGCTGTCCGAGCCGAAGGCCAACAGGGAGACGCTGTGCGCCCGTGCCGCCGCCGCCAGCGCCACGGAACACTCCACCAGCATCCACAGCAGCGTCAGGTACTGCAGACGTCGCACCTGCTGTTCCATGTCGAGTTGCAGTACTGCTGTCGCCATTGTTGGTTACGCTCTGCTCCAAGCATAAGACGGCAGGGGCGTCACCTTCCTCCCGCCAGGAACGCGTCGACCGCTTTGGCGAACGCCTCCGGCTGCTCCAGTGAGGGCACATGTCCGCACCGCTCGATCAACTGAAGCCGTGCACCAGGAATGGCAGCTGTGATCGCGCGCGCCTTGTCCACAGGGATCAAAGTATCCTCGGCACCCCACACCACCAGGGTTGGAAGCGTGATGGAGTGTGCCTGTGCCTCGCTCACCACCTCATTTTTGACGGCGGGGTTCGCGGCGAAGGTCTCAGCCGCGAGGCCATCGTTGCTTGCGATCTTACTCACCAGCCGCCGTCTTGCAACCTCCTGCGTCACCTTCGCCGGATCGAAATAGACGGCGCGCAATCCCGTCACCACTTCATCCACGGTGCTGACGGAGAGCCTCGGCGCAAGCGGCACGGTCGTGAAGTAGCCGCCAGTATCCTCCAGGATCAGCCGTTCCGGCTTGGGCAGCGTACTCTCCGCAGCCTGCGCCTGCAGCGCATACCGCGAAGCCGTCCAGCCACCAAGTGACTCGCCCGCCAGGTCGAAGCGCAGGATGCCGGTCACCCGCAAAAACTCCGCAAGGAACTCCGCATACGTCTGCACACGGTACTGCACCAGCGGCTTGGCGGAGTTCCCTGCGCCGATCTGGTCCAGCGCAATCACGCGGCGCGTACGGCTGAGGGCAGGGAGTGCCGCGCCAAAGTCCACGTCGGCCTGACTGCCGAAGCCATGCAGCAGTACCAGCACAGGCTGATCGGGCCGGCCCTGGCCCATGTCGTAGTAGGCGATGCGCTGGCCAAAGACATACACGCTGCGCTGCGGCGGCAGTGGATGCCCGTACATATCCTCGTAACGCGGAGGCAGCGCGTCCTGTGCGCGGACGGCAAGCGAAGACGCGAGCAGCACCAGGAGGGCTGCGGAGAGGCGGATCAGAAAGAAGGTCATCGTCACGGTGGCCGCCTCAACGAGGTCGCCCCTGCTCTCAAGCCTACTCTGGGTGGCTCTTCCCCGCGTAAACGGCAGATGACAAGCCGCCGTGGTACTGTGACTGCCATGCGTGTCGCCTTCTTTCCCGACTCGTTTCACGAGGTCAACGGCGTCGCGCATACCGCACGGCATTTTGTGCAGTACGCCAAGGAGCACGGCCTGCCGTTTCTCTGCGTGCGCGCCCCACCGCCGGGAACGCGCGGCAAGCCGCTGCTGCAAGCGGACGGGCACCTGTGGACGCTGGACCTGCCGCGCAGCAGCGCTTCCATCCCCATGGAGAAAGACCTGAGCTTCGATCCCGTCTTTGTGCGCTATCTGCGCACCGTCGCGGCCACGCTGCGCAGCTTCAAGCCGGACGTCATCCACATCACCGGTCCCAGTGAGTTGGGCATCTTTGGAGCGTACTTCGCATGGCGGCTGGGCATACCCCTTGCGGCCAGTTGGCACACGAATGTCCATGAGTATGCGGCGAGGCGGGCCACCTGGTTGCAACGCATCATCCCCGCATCCGGTCGGTGGATCGAGGCCGGAGCGCTCTCCGCGACAGCGGCCTTTTACCGGCTTGCGAAAGTGGTCTACGCTCCCAACGAAGAACTCTGTGATCTGCTTCGCCGCAAGACGCGGCGGCCCTGCCATGTCATGCGGCGCGGCGTGGATACGGACCTGTTCACTCCCGCGCGCCGCACCCGCACGGCTCCGGACGGCACCCTGGTGCTTGGTTACGTGGGCCGGCTCTCCGTGGAGAAGAACGTTGCCCTGCTCCCCCAAATCGAGCAAACCCTGCATGCTGCAGGTATTGCGAACGCGTGCTTTCTCATCATCGGGCACGGGGATGAAGAGGCGTCTCTGCGGCAGCAACTCAAGGCGGCGTACTTCATGGGCGTACAGCGGGGTGCAGACCTGGCGCAGAGCTATGCCGACATGGACCTCTTCGTCTTTCCGTCCGAGACGGACACCTTTGGCAACGTGGTGCTGGAAGCTTTGGCCAGCGGCGTGCCATGCGCGGTGACAACAGGCGGCGGACCCAAGTTCATCGTGCAGGACGGTGTCACCGGAGTAATCCGCCCCGTTTCGGAATTGCCGGTGGCCATCTGCACGCTTGTGCGGGACGAGGCACCCTTACGAAGAATGGGCAAGGCGGCGCGAGCGTACGCCCTCACCTGCCAGTGGGATGCCATCTTCGAAGACGTGTACGCCAACTATCCCATACCACCGGGTGCCCCACCTTCGCGAAGCTAAGGTGGGTTCTGAGCGCTACCTATCCCGCCG
This sequence comes from uncultured Terriglobus sp., assembly GCA_964251045.1. Lineage (GTDB taxonomy): Bacteria > Acidobacteriota > Terriglobia > Terriglobales > Acidobacteriaceae > Terriglobus. Next base: position 43,686 of record CAXUHI010000003.1, read on the forward strand.
TGCCCTGACAGGAGAGACCCGCGCGGCAAGCAGCCGCCGCACCTGCTCGCGTACGGCATCCGCCTCAATCGAAGCAGCATTCAGCATGGGGATCACGCTGCCTGGCAGGTTGGATGGAAGGGGTCCGCTGCCAAAGTCTATGACCCGCGGAGTACCAGCAGGAGCCGCGCCAGGAGAGACAACCGGCAACGTCAGAACACTGTGAACATCATGCAACGCGTTCACGCCTCGCACCAGAAGCAATCGCTGACCCGGAAAGCGATCCATCGCTCCGCGCAACAGATACAACGTATCCGCGTCCGCCGGACGCACCGCGCCCACAGCGAACCCGGCGATGCCGCGCGTCAGCCAGAAGCGGACTTCGCCGCTGTTGCCGCCAAGCCGCAGCAGCGGAGCCGTCAGCAGCACATGCATCCGCCGCGCGGACATCTCACGCAGCAACGCATCCAGATCATCCTCTGACCCAAACCGCTCATCGAACGGCAAGGCCGAGCCCGGCGCAGGCTGCAGGTCGGGCAGCAGCAGTGTATCCATACCGGCCTGGCTCATCGCATCCATTGCAGCACCGGCCTGCGCAAACGTTGTCTCCTGCGGCAAGCGCACGATGGCCGTATGCTTCCACCACGCCTCCGCCGCGATGCCGTTGCCGCGCCACCCCGGGCGCGCCAGCGTCTGCGCACGGGCAGCAGTGGCAAGCGTAAGAGCGGCAAAGCAGCGGCGCGTCATCCTCATCGTTCTACGCGAACCACTCGCCGTTCGAATGAGGTTCGGGTGCCCCGTACATACGCGAAGCGGATGTGCGGGCTATTCTGCGAAATAGACACATGCTGCACCTTGCTGATGGGGCCAAGCGCTTTGACCATAAACTGCTGTTTGAGGGTGCCAACTGGCTGATTACGCCGGAGAGCGCACATGGGCGAGGCGTCGAATCGATCGAACAAGATGCGCTTCAACGTGACGGCGCGTGTTCGTGTTTGCGGATGTGGGCGAAGATGGCCCCAATCGGCTCAACCGGCAGATCATAGTCGGACGCTAGTTCTTCTGGAGTCTGGCCCAGTTCGTAGCCGTTTTCGATTCGTCTCCACTGGAACCCGCGACTCACCCACGGTCGGCGCTCCATGCACGTATCCGGCCCTGACCTTCACCTCCGGGCAATTTGTCCAATCCATCGCGGCAGCTCCGCACTACAGAATACGTCTTCCGGTCCGCCGACGCGACAAAGCAGCGGCGAGAACACCTCATGCTCTCACCCTAACGTGTTCGTTCAGCGCTGCCGAAACCACTTACTTCCCACAAGCCGACTTCCCGTTACCAATCCGGCATCACTGTGAAATAGCCACGTCTAATCCTTCCCGACCGGCCCACTCATGCAGAAGCTTAAGGGGCTTGCCGGAGGCTGAGCGGTTCGCCTTACCGCGAGCTTGAACGACTGCACGTTTCTTCGGGTCAACTTCGATTGTGAGAATAGATCGCTTCTTTTCTCCTTGCCACGTTCTTAGCGACCAGATGCTTGAGGTCCCACGGTAGCAGCGATAAGCGTAGCTCCCGACGCAATGATGTAAAGAAGCTCCTTCTTCGCGCAATTTGACACTGTCGATCAGTTCGACCATCTGCCAACGCTTCGGTATTTCTTCCTCGTTCCGCCTCGGCTCCTCCAGCAGCCACGGTTTGAACGGAGACCGGGTCCACGTGAATGCGGCAGTGCTATGTGATGTGCCAAGATCACGATGCCATTCCCTCATCAGGCGGAGCATGGACGACACTGTTCGCCCTTTCATGCAAAACGAAGGCTGCGGCGGGGCGGCTTCCATCATGCCGTCCTGTGTCTCTATTTGGATTCGATCGTGCCGGACGGACTGAATGTAGTCGATCATGGGCCCAATCTGTGTAGGCTCAAGTTCTTCGACGTGCGCGATGAAGAACATCCAGACGGTGCGCCAGAAGCCACCATTGCGCAAATCCGTCGCTAGTCGCGTGGACAGGATGGCATTCATAAATGCGGTAGGCATGCCTAGAGCAAGCAACTCGGCTCTGCGAAGTGCTGGCTCCAGCCCCAAATGGTCGTCCGATGCAAGAAAGATATGTTCCATCTTTCGCGTCATGGTGACTGGCAGATCGAGTGAACGAAAGCTCGCTCCGCGTGAATGTGCGATCACCCATGAACGTTTCTCGTCCCCTGCGGCATCAACTGCATACCAGACCGAGGCCATAAAAGCGGGGATTTCGTATCGACAAGTCAGATGGTGCGCTAAGGACGCCACTGAGGAGCGCCAGGAGGCTAACGTACCCTTCCACTCCGCTGGTGGGCGAATGTGCGCGCTTCGGAAGCGAGCCAGGTGGAAGAGCGCGTCGACGCCGAGATGCCTGCCATCCTTGACCGGCATATCAAACAATCGTGGCGCGCGGGTGCGAGCACAAATCAGCAGCTCTTGGAACTTTGCAAAAGTAAGTGGATCAGAGGCGAGGTGGCTGCAAGCGCGATGAATGGCGCGATTCGTCCGCTTCCTGTGATCCTGAACGAGACGTTCAGACCAGGACATAATTTTCCCCAATTTCTAAACCGGTGAGTGGACGACAGTGATATGCGTCGTCGAGTCAGATTCGAGGCAGGGATGCCTATGACCGCTGGTCAGCCTGCCTGCTTCTGAGTCCGGTTTAGCTCTTGGAGAAATACATAGCACCAACATCATCCCATCGGGCAGATAGGCACGTCAATCGGTATTTAGTCGGGCAATGGGTGCAGTGACCTTTAGAAAACACGCGCGAAAGCTCGACAATGGATAACTCCTCATAAACGCTGTTGTGTTGACTTTGACTGCGCCGTCCGGAGATATATCTGTCATCCCCGGAATCCCTGCAGGGCACAATCGCCGTGCCAGCAGCCAAGGCGCAGCGTTGCTATGCTTCCTTCTGCGAAAATAGACACATGCTGCACCTTGCTGATGGGGCCAAGCGCTTTGGCCATAAATTGCTGTTTGAGGGTGCCAACTGGCTAATCACGCCGGAGGAGCGCACCGGACTGGTTGGCGGCAACGGCACCGGCAAGAGCACGCTGCTGAAGGTGCTGGCGGGCGTTGAGCAGTTGGACGGCGGCCAGCTGAACCGCAGCAAGGGCCTCACCATCGGCTATCTGCCGCAGGACGGCCTGGCGATGCGTGGCCGCTCCGTCTTTGACGAGTGCCTCTCCGTCTTCAGCGCGGCGCAGGCCATGGAACGCGAGATGGAGGAACTGAGCGACAAGTTCACCCACTTCGAGTTCGGCACGCCGGAGTACGACGCCATCGCCGACCGCTTCAGCATCGTCAGCGAGACGCTGCAGGCGCATGATCTCTATAACCTGGACGCGCAGGTGGGCGCGGTGCTGGGCGGCCTGGGCTTCAGCAAGGACGACTGGACGCGCGACACCAGCGAGTTCAGCGGGGGATGGCAGATGCGCATCGCCCTCGCAAAGCTCTTGCTGGAGAAGCCATCGCTGCTATTGCTGGACGAACCGACCAACCACCTGGACCTGGAAACCCGTAACTGGCTGGAGGAATATCTCCGCAGCTATCCGCGTGCGTTCATCCTCATCTCGCATGACCGCTACTTCCTGGACGTGACCGTCAGCAAGATCACCGAGGTATGGAACAAGCGCGTCTGGTTCTATACCGGCGGTTACGAAAAGTACGTCAAGCAGAAGACGGAGCGCCGCGACCAACTCGCGAAAGACTACGCCAACCAGAAGGAGCGCATCGAGCAGCTGGAAGCCTTCATTAACCGCTTCCGCTACCAGGCCACAAAGGCCAAGCAGGTGCAGAGCCGCATCAAGGAACTGGAGAAGATCGACCGCATCGAAGTGCCGGAGGACGAGGAGACCATCCACTTCAGCTTTCCGCAGCCACCCGCCAGTGGCCGCCTGGTCTGCGAGGTCACAGGCCTGGGCAAGTGCTACCCGCCCAAGCAGGTCTTGCAGAACGTCAACTTCACCATTGACCGGGGCGACCGCATCGCGCTGGTCGGCCCCAACGGCGCGGGCAAGTCAACGTTGATCCGCATGTTGAGCCAGTTGGAGGCGCCCACCGAGGGCACGGTCCGCTACGGCCATAACGTCCTGGCTGACTACTTCGCGCAGGACCAGTACAAGGTCCTGAACCCGGACGCGCAGATGCTGGACGACATCAGCAGCGCCGCCCCCAAAGTGCCCACCGTCGAGCTGCGCAACCTGCTGGGCGCGTTCCTCTTCGCGGGAGATGATGTCTTCAAGAAGCTCGGCGTGCTCTCCGGCGGCGAGCGCAACCGCTACGCCCTGGCCCGGATGCTCGTCTCGCCCGCCAACTTCATCCTGCTGGACGAGCCGACAAACCACCTGGATCTCCGTGCCAAGGATGTGCTGCTGGAGGCGATCCGCGCCTTCACCGGCACGGTGCTCTTCGTCTCGCACGACCGTTACTTCATCGACGGACTGGCGACGCGCGTCTTTGAGTGCGAGCATGGCGGCGTGCAGGTTTTCCCCGGCAACTACGAGGACTACCTGTGGCGTAAGAATGGCGGTCCAGAAGCCGTGCAGGCCGCCGCGCTGGAGATGCAGCGCGCGCACGTGCCGGTGATCGAGGCTCCGCCTGCCGTCATCTCCGCCGTCACCATGCCCGCCGTCGCCAACGTCAAGAAGGTGAACCCGATCAAACTGAAGCAGATGCAGGACCGCATCCACTACGCCGAAGACGAGATGCCCCGCATGGAAGACCGCATGTCCGGGCTTGAAGCCGCGCTGGGCAACTTCACCTCCGCCGAGGAAAGCCAGCGGCAGACCGCCGAACTGCACAACCTCCGCCGCGCCCATGAAACCCTGATGGCAGAATGGGAAGATCTCTCCACCCAACTCGAGGCACAGGGCGCCACTTAGGCGAAGCTTTCCTATACTGTATGCATGCCGCAAAAACCAAGTGTTTTTTCGACACCCAAACGTAGGGTCGCAGGGTTGTGCGTACTCTTCTTGGCTATTTCGTTTGCGCTCTCGCTCGCTGTCTTACGCACACGCAACATCTACGACGACGAAATCGGCACGTACGATGTTTTACCGCAGACCACTCTTGAGATCGTAAAGAAGATCAACCACACGGACGTACATCCACCCGGCATGTACGTACTCGACCACCTTTCTTATGTGTTGCTGCCGTCGCCGCGGTGGGTCACACTTTTTCCGTTGTGTTGCTTGTACGCCGGGCTGGCTGTCTTTGTGTTTTATGTCACACCCTTGTTCAAGACCGGCTCGGCACGCTTCTGTTTCCTTCTAATAGCTACTCTTCACCCGCAGCTAGTCATGTGGGGTAATTCCATACGCTGGTATCCCTGGTGGACAGGCATCGCGCTGCTTGCCTCTTCGATCGTGGCCGGTCTGGGTGGCACGACGAAGACCGGTTCTATGTCAGGGCGTCGTGCACTCGGGCTTGGATGTCTCGTGGGCTGCCTGTTCTATATCAACTATGTCACTATCCTCTTTGCTGTTGCGCTTGCAGCGGGTGCAGTGGCGCGGTATGGAGTACGTGCCTGGAAAGCTCTGTGTCTCGCCGCCTTCGTTGCAGCCCTGATGATTGCGCCCCAGCTTCACGCCTTTCTGACATACCACATGCATGGCAGCGGAGGTCAGAGATACAACCCACTGCTCTCGACGGCGCGCCTGGTGCAGAGCATCTTTAGTTCTGAAGCGTATCTTCCGTGGCATCCGTTGGCACTGCTGGCCGTTGCTGTCATGCTTCTACTTAGCTGTCTCGGCCTATGGAGAGCCTGGCGCTACATGCGCCGCCAAAACTGGTCTGTACATGGTCCGGATGCGCCGATCTTCAGTGTTCTCGTTATCGGCCTCACCTTCTTCCTTGCGGTTTCGCTTTCTGGGTTGGGCGGTAAGCCGCGTAACGGACTTGCACTCATCCCGCTGCTCGCTCCCGCGGCCGGGCTGGTCGTCAGTGGCATGCGGTCACGTCTTGCGCAGGCCGCAACTCTATTGTTTCTGGCTGTCTGGAGTTGCTGGGGCAGTGTGCACCTGGTACGCAGGTACGGGCTCACGAAGTCAGGCATGAACAACAGGCCTGAGGAGGTGCTGAACTTTATCAAGGAATCGCGTGGGAATGCATGTTCAGTCGTCGTGACCTATGATCCGGTGCTAACGTTCTATCTTTTTGAGAGCCACGTTCGGTCCCAATTGGTACTCACACTTTCGCAAAACCGCATGTACACAAGAGCCACTCCGTTCAAGCCGGATCAATGCCCAGCGACAAAGCTTTATGTCGTACAGTCGTATCTCGGCGGACTTGAGTACTACACCGACACTTTGACAACCGAACTTCGCCACGGCGTGCAGCATATCCGCGGACCCGCCAAGGTCAATAGGTTCAGTTACGACCCGGACGCCGCCGTAAAGAGGCGCCTGAAATTTATCAGCGGGAGTGCCACTCTGCCTGACTATCGTTACGTGGTCACGTCAGGGGAGATAAGTCCCTCGGACCTGGACGCGCTCGAGGCAGATATGCCTTACCTGACGCGTGCGGATGGTTACTCACAGCCCCGTTTGAGTGGGGAACGCAAGTAGAAGATCGGCGCTGATGCGGTTTTGGCCCGTTGAGGGTCGACAAAGTTTCGGTGCACTTCGCGATACGCGGCTATTCGCGTATTGTGGAGTGCGATGCCGGACGAGACCGCACCGAACGCCACCCTTCCTGCTGCGCATGGTCAGCCTGCGTTGAACCCGTCCCCACACGACGGCGCCCGTGTTTTGGAGCAAGAGCGCTCAACCCTTCAGAACATCTTCTTCGGCAAGGACGGGCTTCGCGCCGGCTGGTCGCTTGTACTGTTCGCGCTGTTCGCCTTCGTTCTTGGCTGGGCAGCTCAGCACATCGCCGTACATTTTCTGGGCAAGCCAAAAACTCCAAAGCCCGGCGAAGAAACGCCGCTGCTCTTCACGTTAGCCGGTGAGTGGATCAGCTTCGCGCTGCTTGCGCTCGCGGCCTTTCTCGTCTCGCGCGTGGAAGGGCGAAGCTTTGCGCAGTACGGCATCGGCCCGTTTCGCCGCGAGCGTGTGTCTCAATTCCTGGCGGGCTGCGCATGGGGTCTGGTTCTGCTTTCGCTCCTCATCCTTGTGCTGAAAATGTCTGGCGTCCTAGTGTTTACCGGAACTCTTCTGCATGGCGCGGCGCTTCTGCATTGGGGAAGTCTATGGGCGCTGGCTTTTCTGGGCGTCGGCTTTTTTGAGGAGTTCTTCTCGCGCGGGTACCTCCAGTACACGCTCGCGCGCGGCATCGCCGGCATCGGCAGCGCGCTCCACCTTAGCGAACGGGGCCGCAGAACTGCGGGCTTCTGGATCGCCGCGCTGATTATGTCCTTCATCTTCGGCTTCGGTCACAAGGGGAACCCTGGTGAGTCGCCCGTCGGGCTCTGGTCAGCCGGCCTCATCGGCCTTGTCTTCTGCTTCAGTCTGTGGCGGACGGGATCGCTCTGGTGGGCCATCGGATGGCACGCCGCGTGGGATTGGGCACAATCGTTCGTCTACGGCGTGGCTGACAGTGGGCAGATGGTGCAGCACCATCTCGAAGCCTCTCACCCGCAAGGCAAACTCCTGTTGAGCGGCGGTCTCACCGGACCGGAGGGCAGCGTGTACGTTTTATTGATGATTGTGCTGACAGCATTGGTCGTCGCTGTGACCCTGAAGCCGCAACCTGGGTCGCCCGCGTACCGCGCTGGCGGTGCTGAGCGCGTGCGTTAAGCACCGGCCACGGTGGACGCTCTGGATGCGTACTCAGGCATAATCAGGCATGGCAAGTCTCTGGCACACCGCGGACTGGACCCAACGACTGGCCGAACTGCAGGCGCGGGAAACCGACCGGAAGGAAGCACCGCTGCGCCGCGATGTGCGATCCCTGGGTACGCTCCTTGGCGAGGTGCTCCGCGAGCAGGTCGGTGACGACCTTTTCGAGCAGGTCGAGATGCTGCGCCGCCTTGCCATCGAGCGCCGCCAGGCAGAGTTTGACGGCGATACCGCCCGCGCAGCCAGCGCATTGCAACAGGCACTGCTCCTCGTCCACACGCTTCCCGTCGACCGCGCGTATCAACTCGCCCGCGCTTTTGCCTTTTACTTCGAGCTCATCAACCTCGCCGAAACCAACCACCGCAAGCGTCGCCGCCTGGCGGGCAGCTTACGCGCAGGAGCCGAGCCGCAGCGTGGCAGCCTGCAGGGCACGCTGCGCCGCATGCGCATGGCGGGCTACTCTGCCGATGAAGCCATGGAGTTGCTGCGGACGGTCTGCGTCACGCCTGTCTTCACCGCACATCCCACGGAGGTCGCGCGCCGCTCCGTGATCAGTAAGCGCCGCCGCATTGCCGTGCTGCTGGAAGAGCTTGATCGCATCCCCGTCACCGAAGATGAGACGAAGCGCCTTGAAGACGACCTCCTGACGGAGATTACCGGACTTTGGCAGACCGACGATGTGCGTCTGCAGCGTCCCGCCGTAACGGACGAGATCCGCATGGGCCTCGACTACTACACCGACAGCATCTTTGAAACGCTGCCCGCACTCTATGCCGAAGTTGCGGAGGCACTTCGCAAGGAGTACGGCGTCACCCTCGCTTTGCCAGAACTGCCGACGCTCGTTACCTTTGGCTCATGGATTGGCGGCGACCGTGACGGCAATCCCTTCGTCACGCCCGTGGTGACGCGTGAGGCTCTCGCCATGGCGCGCGACATGCTGTTCGCCCACTACCGTACGCGGTTGAACCAGGCCTCCGCGGAAATCTCCTCGTCCACGCAGCAGGTGCCGGTCACGGCGGAGTTGGCGGCCGCGGTGGAAGCATACCTCGCACAAATGCCGCTTACAGGGCCGGCTCTGCGGGAGCGCTTTCTCTGCGAGCAGATTCGCGTCCTGCTCACCTGCATCGAGCTTCGATTCGGTGGAACACCCGAGGTCATGCGTGGGTGGAAAGGTCACGATACCCTGCCGTCCTACATGGGGCCGGACGAACTGCTGCACGATCTCCAACTCATCCGCGATTCGCTGCTGCAGAACCGGGGGGAACGGATCGCCCACCACATCGTGGACCCCCTGCTCGTGGAAGTCCGCACCTACGGCCTGCATCTTCACACGCTGGATATTCGGCAACACGCGACCATCCACGCAACCGCCGTGCAGGAGATCAGCGCGTGGCGCGGTGATGGCTCGCTGCCCACACCGCCTTCGGCGATGACCGCTGAGGTCATCGACACCTTCCGTACCATCGCGGAGATCAAGCACTCCGGCGACCCAACCAGCATTCAGCAGTACGTCATCTCCGGCGCGACAGGCGTGGAGGACGTTTTACGCGTCCTGTGGCTGGCTCGGCTGGGTGGCGTGACTGCGGAACGTATAAAAGATGACCCCGGCCTGCTGATTGCACCGCTCTTCGAATCCATCGAAGACCTGCAGCATGCACCTTCCATCTGCCGCGACCTGTGGATCTCGCCGGCATTTCAGCCCTTGCTCGACAGTTGGGGCCGTCAGCAGGAAGTCATGCTGGGCTATTCCGACTCGAACAAGGATGGCGGCATGATCGCTTCGACGTGGGAGATATGGAAGGCGCATCGCGCCCTGCATGCCGTGGCGCGCGCGTGCAATGTGCATCTCCGCCTCTTCCATGGGCGCGGGGGTGCGGTTGGGCGTGGCGGCGGACCGACGCACCGCGCCATCTACGCGCAACCATTGGACAGCTTCACCGGCACCCTGCGCATCACGGAGCAGGGCGAGGTGCTCAACTTTAAATACAGCGACGTTGTCCTGGCCGAGCGCAACCTGGAACTGATGATTGCTGCCTCCCTTGATGCCATTGCACGCCCGGACCTGCGCGCCTGCGCCGGTTGCAGCACGCACCTGACCGGCGCCATTGAACCCGCATGGGAGGCGGCGATGGACCAGTTGGCCGCGTGGTCCTTTGAGCGCTACCGCGCCGACATCCACGACAACCCGGAGGCCTTCGACTATTTTCAGCAGGCAACGCCGGTGGCCGAGCTCGAACACGCCAAGATCGGATCACGCCCGGCAAAGCGCGGAGGTAAGCGTTCGCTTGGCGATCTCCGTGCGATTCCATGGGTCTTCGGGTGGATGCAGTCGCGCCACAGCGTTGCGGCATGGTACGGCGTGGGGACGGCGATGGAGCGCTTTACGCAGGAACACACCGATGGCCTGGAGCAGATGCAGCGCATGATGCGCGATTTCCCACTTTTTCTCGATATGGTGCGCAACATCGAATCCGCGCTCGCGAAAAGCGACTTCAGCATCGCCCAGCTCTATGCCTCGCTGGTTCCGGATGAGGCCTTGCGCGTCCGCGTTTATCGCATGTTGAAAGACGAGTTTGAGCGCGCGCGATCCATGGTGCTTCTCATCACGCAGCAGGGAGACCTCCTGGACAACAACCCGGTCCTGGCCCGCTCCATCCGCCTGCGCAATCCATATGTGGATCCCATGAGCTGGATCCAGGTGGAACTGCTCCGCCGCAAGCGGGCTCTCGCCAGCGGCTCCGACGCACAACAGCAGACGGACGAAGCGCCTTTGAACCGGGCCATCAGCGCCACCATCAACGGGATCTCGGCCGGTCTGCGCAACGTGGGATGAGCAGTTTGCCGCAGAACACACCCGGACGAAAAACACGACACGTGGCGCATCTTTTCACCGGGCCTCCCTGTAAGTGAGGCAAACAGGCGAGTTACGCAGAATGTTTCACGTGAAACATTCCTGAATCCACACGGTTGGCCCTCTTGGCGGGCGGGATGCACGGCAGGCACGCGTCCCGGTCTTAGCCGTCAACTGCGCTTGAACTTGTACACCAATTCCAGCGTGATCTTGTCTTCCACGCTGACCAGGCGCGCCAGCGTCGGCTTGGGCAGGCCGAAGTCGCTGAAGCTGATGGTCGTCAATGCGCGCCCTGCAACGGTAGAGGAGCGGGGATCGATGGTGGCGATGCCCTTGAACGTGACCGGCTTGGTGACGCCGTGAATGGTAAGATTGCCCGCCAGGGACACACCGAGCTGGCCCGCGCTGGGCACCATCTTCGGCACGCCACTCACGGTTGCCGGCACAAACACGGCTTCCGGGAATTTCTCGGTCTCCAGCGTGCGGTTGCGGATGTATCCGTCGCGCATACTCTGGTCGCTGGTCATCGCGCGCAGGTCCACCACTAGCTTTGCTCCCGGCGCGACGCTGCCGTCGGGCAGGATCGCCATCGCGCCGCTCACCTTGTCGGTCGTGCCAACGGCATCGTTGGGGAAGTCGATGCCCGCAAGCTGCTCTGTCACGCGGTACGAGGCGGACGAACCCTCCATGATCTCCAGCTTTGCACCGGCAGTTGGAGGCGGCGGTGGCGGTGGAGCGCCGCCTGGACCACCGGAACCGCGCTGTCCGGCAGGTGCCTGCGCAAGCAGCAGCGACCCGGTCAGGAAGGTAAGAGACGCCAGGCGTTTCGGCATGAACATAGAGCAACTCCAGGAGGAGGGAAATGTTGGATAGGTCCTTTGACGAGGTGCGCCGCCAAAGGACGCACGCGCAAGCGGAGAATCTTCATCCTGAAGCGGCGCTGGTTCAAGCGAGAGACGAGCGGACTAGCCGTCCGTTCATGTGCGGCTGCGATACTGTGACATGCGACGCCCGCACCCGCTGCTTGCGACGATGGAGCACACCCTTCGCTGGATTGACAGGATCAACCTGCGGCTTGGCCGCGCCGCGCAGCATACACCGGCGCACCAGCGCGGCCTCCTGGGCGAGCGTGCCGCCTACTTCTATCTTCGACGGCTGGGATACATCGTCGTCGCACGCCGCTGGCGATCGGCACACCTGGATGGCGAGGTGGACCTCATCGCCTGGGAGGGCGAGACATTAACATTTGTTGAAGTAAAGACGCGCGGCGCACGGACGCCGTTTGCGGCGGAATTCAGCATTGATCGCGCAAAGGCGGACACGCTGCGCAGGATGGCGGATGCGTATGTGGCGCAGATGCCGTGGCGCACGGGTCAACTTCCGGCGCTGTCCATCCGCTTCGACGCGGTGTCCGTGTATGTGCAGGAGGATGGCAGGAACGATGTGCGATTGCTGCGCGACTTCTTCCGGTAGAACGTCGCGCCGGAGTAAAACTGAAAGGCCGCAATCGACGGATTGCGGCCTTTCAGTAATCAAGATCTTCAGACGTACGCGCCCGGGCCGGGTCGCATTGCCTCATTGAAGAAGAGATTAGGCAGTGCGGCGGCGGCGCAGCATGGTGCCTGCAGCACCCATCAGGCCCGTTCCAAGCAGCATCAGGCTGCTTGGCTCAGGAGTGACCGAGGTCAGACCAGTCGCTGTCAGATCGATCGTGTCGTTCACTGTTCCTGCACCTGTGTTCATCGTGATCGCGTATTCGACTGTTTCGGAATAGCCTGAAACCAAGGTAGCGATGCTGGTCGCGGAACCGGTGCCCTGCCCGGTGAAGGCGGTCGATGCAAGCTGGCTTCCACCAAACAGTTGGTTGGTATTGCTGAAAAACGTCGACTCGGCGACCAAAGTAGAGCTGCCAGTGAAGAGGTTCGACGTGAAGGCGCTCAGAAACGAAGTCGATCCGATTGGCGCGGTAAGTCCCTGCTCCGTGATGAACACGTTCACGGTACCCGCCGCTGAACTTGCATTCGAGACCTGAACCGAAGTTGTGCTCAGGTTGCCCTGTGCACGGATCGGCGCACCGGTAGCAGTAATGCTGTTGAAGACGAAGTTGCCATAGACACCGGCATACTGTGCAGAACCGGAAACTAGGCTGTCGGTTGCCACAGTGGAGACAGCACCACCGTTAACACCGGCCTGCTGGATACCGATAGAAATGCTGGAAGCGTGGGCAAGGGAAGCAACCGCAACGGTCGCTCCGAGTGCAAGGATACTGGCGAAGGTCTTCATGATGGAACTCCTGGGTTAAGTCGACGGAACGCCGCAGGAGTGGTCCTGACTAGCTCCCATCTATGTACGAGCACAAACGATCAGCGGTTTTAGATACTCAAGGCAAATGTTGCAGCAACCTCAGCTGGTTTCCCAGACCTTGGCAGCAATCGAAAGATAGCACGAAAACTTTAACTCTATGGTGTAGCAATGTCGTACATGAGTGATTTCAACACACTTTTTTACGCAGTCAAGGAAAAAATTGCGCTTGGCGACTCTTAGTACAACCACGTTCCCGATTCTGTGTGCCTGTAGAACGGTTCGATCTACAGGAAAGCGCTTGCACCCGCCTGGACAGAGCACCGCGTGTGTGATGGACGACCATGTTTGACTCTCCGGTGTCTAATGCAGAAGTGCATCGAGGAAGACTGGAATGACTCTGCTGAATGCTCCCGCATATAACGAGCGCCGTGAACGCCTGATCAGGAATCTGCTGGTGACTGCCGGGGTTCTGCTTGCACTGGTTCTTGTCCTGGCGTTTGCGGGATTTGTCACCGGCCATGGCTGGCTCTTTACGAACCTGTATACCGAACATCGTGTTGATGTCTTTCTGAACGATATCGAGAAGGGAGATTTCAGCGACGCGTACGGGATCTACGTTAACGACGCGCAATGGGCGCAGCATCCGGAGAAGTACAGCGGGTATCCCTTGCAGCGCTTTACGGAAGACTGGACGAAATACAGCCCCGTCGGTCCAATCCACAGCCATCACGTGGACAAGTCGGTTGCGGATGGTTCCGGGCCGTTTGGGACCACGTTGATCGTGGCTTCCACCATCAACGGGGACAAGAACCGGCGATTGTTCATCGCGGTGCTGCGGTCGGACGGCACACTGACCTACCCGGCGCCGCATATTTTCGAGTACTAGGCGGCCAGAGGTAAGGCAAAGATCCGGTTTGTCGGCAGCACGAATCCATCCACCGGGCCTTCGCCCCGCACGTGCGTCACACCGCGTAACGTCTCTGGCGCACCGTATGTACGGTAAAGCGTAACCGTCCTGGCAAAGGGGTTGATGAGCCAGCCCAACGCAGCACCACTCGCGATCCACGCCTCCATCTTGCGTTCGAGTTCTGGAAGCAAGTCCGAGGGAGATACCAGCTCTACGACAAACACCGGGCACACTGGCCCAAAGCGCTCCCTTTCATCCGCCTTCAGAGCAGACCATCGAGGCAAAGATAGCCAGGCTGCGTCCGGAGAACGCATGGACCCGTCCGGCAGGGTGAATCCAGTATTGGAATCAAAGACCACGCCACGCTCCACTTGACGGTTCCACAATTCAAGCTCGAACAGCACTGCGATGTTTCTGGAGCTTGTCTCATTGCCGGAGGGACTCATGATGAGAAGTTCTCCATCGGTCTCACGCTCCACATAGAATGTGTCGTTGGCAGCGCAGAATCGCACCAGGCCGTCATCGCTGATCGCCACGGCCGGGCGCAGCCGGAGCGGCAACGGCAGACCCGTGAGTGCAACCTTCATAGGTAGAGTCTACGCATTACAACGGCGGAACGGATTTCTTGACGGACGTCTTCTTTCCCGCAGATCTTCCTGACCGGGTGATATCTGGGATGGCCGCCGTGTCCACTACGGCGTGCTCACCCATGGGTGGCTCCTTGAGTACATCCGGCGATTGAACCGTGACCGGCGCTGACGCCAGCGTCTCGGTCACCATCTCCGCTACTTCTTTTTTGCTGAGAGTTTTTTTCGCAGGTTTCCTGGTCGCAGAAACTGTAGCGGGCCTGTTCGCCTGCTTCGCCTGGACCTTTGCAACTGAGGTGACTGCCGGGCTGCCCTTTTCAGGAGTGCGCTTCGCCTTTGCGGACGTTATTTCTTCAGAACTCTTCTCGAATTGCGTATGGGTTGTCTTCGCCGTGAGCGCAGCGACCATCTCCGGGTACACATAGCTTGCCTGACCAGCGGCGTTCAGGACGAGATCGATAGAGGCTTTCACGCCGGTACCTGCACCGCCCTCGCCCGGCTCCTGCAACGCAAGCCACTGCAGTAACTGCTGTAGAGCCTGTTGGTTTACGTAGCTTGTTCCCTCGTGTTCATTGACACCCGCAAGCCAGTACACGTCGCCATCGTTCCAGAAGGTGGCATCGTCCAGCCGCGGGGTATCGGATGCAAGCCGCACGCGGGCCGCCGTGCGCCAGCTGTCCTCACCATGGATGCCGAGTTCGGAGAAGATTTCTGCGAGCGAGGAACGCAATCCAAGCCGGTCCACGGTGTTGCCCGCCACCGGGAGAGCACGCAGGAGATGGACGGTCATCAGCGGCGCCCACAGCGCCTCCACATGCGTGTGGGGCGGCAGTTCGCCAGCGCTGCTCGCATCAGCGACTGCCGTCTTCAGCGTACTCACCGCAGCCGTGAGTGAAGCGATGTACGCAGCCGGTGTTCCCGCCGAAGCATTGCCTTCCAGTTCAGCCCAGCGCTCAAGCACGGGCTGTGCACGTTGCGCCCACGCCTTTGCATCGCCGTCGGGTCCGGCAAGCAGGGCAACGGCTTCGGCGGACACAGCATGGCGGATAGCGCGGGAAAGCGGCTGCAGGCGCAGCTTGGACATGGCCTCATCAAGGCTGAGTACACCGGCGCCGTTGAGCGCGTCGTGCAGCCTGTCCCAGGGCTGCTCCGCGGTGGAGCGCAACTCGCGCCAGTGCAGCAGTACCGCGTATTGATAGCC
The DNA here is from genome assembly GCA_964251045.1 of uncultured Terriglobus sp. Lineage (GTDB taxonomy): Bacteria > Acidobacteriota > Terriglobia > Terriglobales > Acidobacteriaceae > Terriglobus. The sequence continues at coordinate 59,313 of CAXUHI010000003.1, forward strand.
ACGGAGATCGATGGATATGCCGTTGTGCAGGATATTCGTCGCCCGACGGAGATACTCCAGCCCTGTCGCGGTATCGCGGTATGCGAGGAAGAACTCTTGGGAGCGTGGCAGCGCCAGTGCGTCGGCGATGGACCGCTGCCATATCTCGCCTGTCCATTTGTTCATGGACGCGGCGGAGTGATGCACGGTACCGCGCGTGCTGGCGTAGGCGTTGTTGTAGAGGATGAGCGCGCGTTCATCGCCGCGGCGGTTGCTGTACGCGAAGACGTTGTCATCGACCGTGCTGTACGGTGTCCAGAAGTCGAAGAAGACAAAGTTTTCACTTTCCGCGAACAGGGCACGGTTGGCAAGCAGAGGCGCGATTTCCGCCTGGTGACGGCGGACGAGGTCGTCGTTGGGCCACTCATCCATCTTGGCCTGCTTGTATTCCATGCCGTACTTCTCGGTGTAGCCCTCGATCTGGCCGTGACCGAACATGGGCAGGCCGGGGATGGTGGCCATCATGGTGGCGACGCCGAAGTACTTGTCGCCCGTGCCGAACTGCCCGATGGCGGTCTTCTCATCGGGGTTGGACATGAAGTTGACGTACCGCTTGAGGATGTCCGGGTCGAACTCGATGGTCTTCTTCAGGTAACTGCGGTACTTGGCATTCTCCTCGTCGCGCAGCATGACCATAAAGGCGGAGTTATAGACGCGGTGCATGCCGAGCGTGCGGACGAAGTAGCCCTCAAGCAGCCAGAAGGCTTCTGCAAGTAAAAGGGTGCCGGGAACCTCGGCCTGGACGCGGTCCACCACCTCGCGCCAGAACTCGTGCGGCATGATGCGGTTGAACTCCTCGTCGGTCATGGCGTCTTCGGCGCGCGACGGGATGGATCCGCCGACACCGGGCAGCGGGAACCACAGGCGTTGGACATGGCGCTTTGCCAGCACCATGGCGGCGTCGAAGCGGATGATGGGGAATTTGCGCGCGACCTCAAGAATGACCTGGATGACCTGCTCACGGACGGCGTGCTGCGAGTAGTCGAGCTGGGCCGTGTCGTTCCAGGCGAAGGTGGTGCCATCGTTGCCGTGATAGATGAACTCGGTGCGGTTGCCCCCATCGCGGTACCGCATCCGGTAGACCACGGCGGCATCGGTCTGGTCGAAGTAGTGATCCTCGATCTTGATCTCGACGCGGGGATCGGTGGAGAGATCGGGGCCTTCGAAGCTATAGCTGGGATAGGGACTTTCGCTGCGGCGCAGGAACCACTCCGGATGCTCGATGACCCAATTCGAGTCGAGACCCATGTGGTTGGGCACCATGTCGCTAGCCAGCCGCAGGCCAACAGAGGAGGCTTGCTCAAGCAGCACCTGGTACGCAGCATCCCCGCCCAGGTCCTCCGCAATGTGATAATCCATCAGCGAGTAGGCCGAGGCTACGGCGTCGTGCTGGCCGCGCAGGCGCTTGATGGTCTGGGATGCTTTGCTGCGCTCCCACAGGCCGATGAGCCACAGGCCGGTCATGCCGCGATCACGCAGCAGTTGCAGTTCTTCACGCGGGATCTGGTCCAACCGGTGGATGTGGCACTTGTACTTCTTGGAGAGTTGCTCAAGCCAGACGTAGGTGCTCTTCGCCATCAGCACCACGGTCGGCATCCATGCGTCGTCGCGGGAAAAGGCTTCGTACTCGTTCAGGGGAGCCTGATAGTCGGCGGCGTACTGCGTGCGGAAGCGGCGGCGGCGCGTGGTATTGCCGTCCGGATTGACCACGTCTTCCCAATACTCTTCGTAGCCGACGTATTCGTCGCCGGCGAAGCCTTCCTTGCCGCCGAACTCAAGCGGTCCATGATGGCGCACGTTGCGGCCAGCCGGGTTGAACTGCATCCAGATGGCCACTTCCTCCTCGCGCAAGGTGTCGATCGCAAGAAGTGTGCGTGAAAGCGCCGGGCCAAGGATGCGCGCCCAATGTTCACGAATGTAGTCGAGCTGCCCGCTCAGCGACTCAGGCGAGGCCTCAAACGGCGCGCGCAGCGCTTTCAGCAGCGTCTTGGCGTCTTCACCAAACAGCGGACGCGTCTCGAAGTACGCGTCCGCATCGGCCTGCAGCCCCGTGTATGCCGGAGCCGCTTGCTTCAGCCCGGCATCGTCGAAGAGCATCCGGAAGGGCTTGTACGCAGGGTTCTGGTTGGCCAGCCACAGCAGCAGAAGCTCCTCCAGGGTGGCCTCCCGGTGCGGCAGACCATCGCTTGAACCTTTCAGCCACTCCTGTGCGGTTATCTTGCCGGTGTAGACATCGATGTTGGGAAAGCGCTCGACGAAGGCCAGCAGCAATTGGTCGAGTTGGTCCGTCCCGGCGCGCTCGCCAAACCACTGCAGAGCGTCCGTCAGAACTGCTGGATCCTGCTCCTTCCGGTAACGCTCCACCACCGCATGGCTCAGTTCGTCGATCAGGCCCATGGCAAAAATCTGCCCGGCGTGGACTACCGCTTTCGGATCATCAATGGCGGACGGGCCACCCATGGCAACACGCGCATCGTTCATCTGCTGTGCCAACCGTCTGCTGGCCGCCACATTGCCAAAGATCACATTGCCTGTATAAGAGAACAGCAGGTCCCGAAGTTCGAACCGGTCTCGGAACGCGCGTGCAATGTGAAACTCCATGGACACCTCTCAGCAGCAGGTTAAGACACAAACGTGAGCCAACGTGTTACCCACGTCGTGCCTGGGGCGACTAGTTCAACGGTGCTGATAGTTTAACGCTCAGCCTGAGGCGTGACTGCCTGTTCCGGCGCACACACCGAGTAAAGATGACGGCCGAGGCGTTCCCGATGCCATGCGCGTCGGCGGGAACATACGCCTGCCCGCGCCAGAGCGCCTTCCAGCGCTGCAACTACAGTTGCGATACGCTGTTTGCATGGCACTTCCCGCACGCGAAATCGCTGCATCCGCTGCAAAGACGGTTGGCTCCTTTCGGGAAGCGATCCAGGACCTGCTCGTGCCAGAACTGCGAGCCCTCAAAGTGTCCATGGAGGCCATTCGTACAGAAATGCACCTCAGGGACGAGCGCCAGACGAATGCCATAACGTCCCTCCAAGACTCGATGAAAGCCATGGACGAGCGCCAGACGAATGCCATAACGTCCCTGCAGGACTCGATGAAAGCCATGGACGAGCGCCAGACCAGGGCCATAACGTCCCTCCAAGACTCGATGAAAGCCATGGACGAGCGTCAGACAAGGGCGCTTGAAGCGCAGGATGAGCGTCAGACGCGGGCGCTCGAAGTGCAAGGTGAGCGTTTGACGCGGGCTATTGAAGCCCAGGGCGAGCGCCTGACGGGGGCGATCGAGGCGCAGGGCGAGCGCCTGACGCGGTCCATCGAAGCATTTGTAGAGGAGATGCGTCTGCGGGATGCGTACCAGACCCGCAACATACAGAGCCTGTCCGCGAAGCTTGACGTAGCGTTGGATGTACGCGAGCGCCTCGCTCAGGTTGAGTCACGCCTGCCGAAGCAGTAGCCGCTCCATCTGCGAAAATGGCAGATGTGAAATCCATTGCAGTCCTTGGTTCTACCGGCTCCATCGGCAGGAGCACCTTTGACATCTGCGAGCGCTATACGGACCGCTACCGAGTCGTATCGCTCGCCGCGGGGCGGAACCTGGACGCGGCCTTTGCCCAGTGCAAGCGCTGGCACCCGCATGTGGTTTCCATGGCGGATGAGTCGCTAGCCGATCAGCTGCGCAAACTTCTAAGGAATGAAGGGCTTCACGGCATTGAGGTGCTATACGGCACGGCGGGAACGGTCCGGGTAGCGACACTCCCTGAAGTCGACTTTGTGGTCAGCGCAATTGTCGGTGTTCCGGGGCTGGAAGCAACCTATGCGGCCGTCTGCGCGGGCAAGGACCTTGGCCTGGCGAACAAGGAGGCCATGGTGGCCGCGGGCGACCTCATCACATCCGCGGCGAGGCAGAGCGGAGCCGCGCTGTTGCCCATCGACTCCGAACACAATGCGATCCACCAGTGCATGCGAGGGGGTACGCCGGACGAGGTCAAACAAATCTGGCTGACGGCGAGCGGTGGGCCTTTTCGCACTACGCCTATCGCGGAGTTCAACAGCATCACGCCCGCGCAGGCGTTGAAGCACCCGACCTGGGTCATGGGGCAGCGCATCACGATTGATTCCGCCACGATGTTGAACAAGGGGCTGGAGATCATTGAAGCATGCAGGATTTTTGATCTGCCTCCGGCGAAGGTGCGCGTCACCATCCATCCGCAGTCCACCATTCACTCATTGGTGGAGTACGTCGACGGCAGCATCCTGGCCCAGATGTCCGTGACCGACATGCGCCTGCCAATTCTGTATGCCCTGTCGTACCCGGAACGCGTGCCGTCCGAACTCACCTTCGATCTTGGGAGCCTCTCGCAGCTTGACTTTCAGCAGCCGGACTTCCAGCGCTTTCCATGTCTTCGATTGGCCTACGAGGCGGCAGAGGCAGGTGGCGCACATTGCATCGCGCTCAACGCGGCGGACGAGATCGCGGTTGCGGCATTTCTTGCGGGTGACTTGCCGTTTATGGGTATCCCGCGCGTGATCGAGGAGGTGCTTGGACGTACTGTGCCGCGTCAGCCAGCAAGCATCGCAGAGGTACTTGCATCCGACGCAAGAGCACGAGAGTTGGCCACGGGCGCCGTTGCCGATCTGAGCCTCGCGCGTTAGCCCTGGTCAGACACTTGCCATCCAGACACGTCTAAAATCAGGGTTGGAACTGAATGCCGTCAGACGGGTGCCGATGCGCCCCGTTTACATTGTCCGGAGCCGTTTTGCACATTCCGCATTTCCTGATCGTCACTGTCTACTTCCTTGTCATCCTCGGCATCATGGTGCTGGTGCACGAATTTGGTCACTTTGCCGTTGCCAAGCTGTGCGGCGTGCGGGTGGAGGCGTTCTCCATCGGCATGGGTAAGCGCCTGTTTGGATGGGTGCACAACGGCACGGATTACAAGGTGTGCATGCTGCCGCTGGGCGGCTACGTGAAGATGACCGGCGAGACCGAGATGGAGATGATCCAGACCTCGCCCACGGAGACGGAGACGGTCGCGCAGGCGGGCGGTGACCGGGGCAACTTCAACACCAAGCCGCGCTGGCAACGCATGTTGATTGCGTTCGCGGGCCCGGTGATGAACTTCATCCTTGCCATCTTCATCTTCACGCTGATTGCGCATTTTCACCACGAGACGGTGGAATACCTGCAAAACCGGTCGGAGGTGGATTACGTCATGGCAAATGGGGAAGCCCGTTCTCTGGGCATTGCGCCCGGTGATTCCGTCGTGCGTTTCGATACGGTCGACCAGCCCTCCTGGCAGGATATTGAGATCCACGGTGGCCTGAAGCAGGGGCAGACGGTTCCGTTTTCCTTTCAGCACAACGGCCAGCGTGTCGACACCTCTGTCGCACTGCCCAGTGTTGGCGCGCCGGATGAGTTCAGCGCGGAGAAGCTTGGCCTGGTTCCCCGGATGCAGGGTGGCCCAGTCGTCATCGATGCGATTCCCGATGCGACTGCGCCCGCTGCGCAGGCCGGGTTGGAGAAGGGTGATGTGATTCTGTCCGTGGACGGGCACGAGCTGCATAGCAGCGTGGCCACGAGCGCCTACCTGAAGGACATGGATGGCCGGCCCGCTGTCCTGAACGTGCAGCGCGGCGGGTCCATCCGTACCGTCACGATCCAGCCCAGACGTATGCCCGCGCAGGATGGTACCCAACAGTACCGCCTGGGCTTCGCACCGGTTCCGCCGCCGGTGGTCACCACGAAGCAGCCGCTGGGACGCGCTCTAGCAACCGGCTGGCATGACTTTGCCAAGAGTTCGGTTCTGATTTTCGACGTGATTGGTGGCATGTTCAAGCACCAGGTTTCGGTGCGTAATCTGAGCGGCCCAGTGGGCATTGCGCAGCAGGTCGGACTGGCGCAGCAGCTTGGCTCGTGGACGGTGCTGGCGCTGATGGCTGGTATCAGCTTGAACCTGGGCATCTTCAACCTGCTGCCCATGCCGGTGCTCGATGGCGGCATGATCCTCTTCCTGGTGATTGAGAGCCTCATGCGCCGCGACGTGAACGCGCGCGTGAAGGAGCGTATCTACCAGGCGGCGTTCGTCTGTATTGTGCTGTTTGCCGTATTCGTCATCTTCAACGACATCACCAAGCTGCCCATCTTCACACACAAGCCGAGCTGAGCCAGACATGCGCATCCTGATGGTAGGAGCGGGTGCCACGGGTGGCTACTTCGGGGGCAGGCTTGCGCAGGCGGGCCGGGACGTCACCTTCCTCGTGCGTGGTGTGCGGATGCGCCAACTCCAGAGCGGCGGCCTGCGCATCGTCAGTCCACATGGTGACGCAGTGATGCAGCCGAGAGTGGTCGATGCCGCGACGTTGCAGAAGGAGAAGCCGTACGATCTCATTGTCGTCAGCACAAAGGCTTACTCGCTGGACGCTGCGATGGAGGACTTCGCGCCAGCTGCGGGCCCGGGTACGATTGTGCTCCCGGTCCTGAACGGAATGCGGCAACTCGATGTTCTTTCCGAACGCTTCGGCACGGAGAGCGTCATGGGCGGATCCGTCCGCATCATCGCCGACATGGACGCGGACGGCCGCATCCAGCAGATGACACCATTGAGTGAACTCAACTTCGGCGAACTAAGCAAGGTGCGTACGTCGCGTTCCGAGCGACTGCTGGAGGCTTTTTCCGTTCCGGGGATCAAGGCAAAGCTTGCCGACGATATACACGCGGCGCTTTGGCAGAAATGGTGGTTCCTGTCCAGTATCGGTGCGCTCTGCATGATCGGGCGCGGCACCATCGGCGACATTGCATCTTCTCCCTACGGGAGCGAGCTTGCTTTACACGTCATCCATGAGGCAACGTCGGTTGCCGCCGCAAACGGCTATCCGGCAAACCCGGCCATGCTGGAAGAGCAGTGTATGCGCATGACGGAGGCTGGATCGACGCTCACCTCTTCCATGTATCGGGACATGCTCAAGGGAATGCCTGTCGAGGCGGATCACATCCTTGGCGATCTGATCGCACGGTCCCATGATGTTGAAACGCTTCTCCTGAAGGCCGCATACCTGCAGTTGAAGGTCTACGAAGCGCACCGGGAAGGCATTAGCTGACCGGGTCTGCGGGCAGCACATTCCGCTGCCCCAAAGCCTTCAATTCATCCGCGATCTGTTCGGCGATATGCTTTGCTTCCTCATGCTGGTCCACGCCACGGCTGATGGCGCCGACGCGCGGGTGGCCGCCACCGCCATAGCGCTCGCAGATGGCGGCGATGTTCGCCAGGTCGTGGGCGGGTACGGGCGTCCATGGGTTGGTGCCGACGGAGACCTTGGTGCGAAAGCTCGACTTGGAGAGCCCCACGACGTACACGCCTTCCGGCAGCAGGTAGTACGGGATGAATTTGTTGTAGCCCTCGGTGGGCTGGTCGGTGATGTCGAAGGTGATGACACCCTGCCCGGCGGCAGCGCGGGAGCGTAGCAGCGTGATGTCGCGGTGATGTTTTTCGAGCAGCGGCTGCAGTTGTTCCTGTACAAAGATCTCCTGCAAGGTGGCGACGAGGGATTGAGACGTGAGCAGCGGGATGAGCCGGGGGATGAACGCAGGATCCCTGGTGGCTTCGATGGCGGTCATCAGCTTCATCGCGGGTGCAGCGAGGCCGACCGCGGCATCGGCTGACTCAAACCTGGCGCCGTCGATGATGTCGGCCCAGTGCAGGAGATCTTCCAGGCCACGTGTGTCGAAGCCGAACCGCTCGCGCGCGACATCGGCGATCAGGTTTGTGCAGGAGACGTACTCCGGGTTGAAGAACTTGCGTGGAGCTTCATGCGTGCGACGCTGTTCCGCCAGGAAGTGTGCGCGATCGGCCTCGGTCAGGAAGGCGCTCTGGTGATGGTCGAACCACCATGTCACCGTTGGCGAGTTCCAGTATTTGAAGTCAACGATGGCGTTTTCATTGCCGTCAAAGTCCTCTGCGTTGAACTGGTTGTCTGCGCGGTGCATGAGGCCGGTGTAGGCGTACTCCGTCGCGGTGCCAATGCACTCGCGGTGGAAGCGGGTGAAGAGAGAGGCGGAACACGCACCGTCAAAGCAGTTGTTGTGAAACAGAACGCGAAGCAACATCTGAACTCCTTTCCGAGACTCTCTATCCGGCACTTGCGGCGAAGCGGCTTTCGCTCAGGTCCAGTTCGCGTTCCAGTGTGCGATAGACCTCATCACCCACCGTCCCAACGTCACGGAGGCGGATCAGTTCCTCACGCTCGACGCGGACCGTTTCCAGGATGATGTTTGCCATGGTGCGGGCGTGGCGGTCGGTGGCCGGAATGCCGGGCCCGCAGTCCTCGATGGACTCGAGCCGATGGCCGTACTGGTGCAAGAGATCGTCGTATGCGTGCTCCAGGCCGGGGTCGTCTGTTGTGCGGCAGCTCTGCAGGTAGTCCACCGCGCGCCGCAGCAGCATGCGTCGCGCATCACCCTCGCTGCATCCAGAACCGGACCCGCCGGCCAAGCCGAACAACCGGACCAGCATCGGCAGCGACAATCCCTGCAGCACCAGCGTGACAAGAATGACGGCGAAGGTGAGAAAGACGATCATGTTGCGCTGGGGAAAGGGCGTTCCACCGGCCAGGGTGTACGGCAGGGAACTGGCGGCAGCCAGAGCTACCACGCCGCGCATCCCGCTCCAGCCCACCATGAAGATGTTGCCCGCGCTGGGTCTTGGTTCATGCTGATGTTGCAGCGTGCGGCGCACGGTCCAGGCCAGCATCGACCCGGGAAAGAGCCAAAGCAGCCGCAAGGCAATCAGCACGGCCGAAAAGGCGAATCCGTACTCGATGACACGCGCGTGACTGTACCCGCGAATGCCCGCCACGACCAGGGGCATCTGCAACCCAAGCAGGAGGAAGACGAACCCGTTCAAGAGGAACTCGGCGGCTTCCCATACGGACCCCGCCTGCAGGCGGACCTGCGGCGAAAAGAAGGTCGCGCTCTTGCGGCTCAGATACAGCCCGCACACCACGACGGCGATCACGCCGGACGTATGCGCGGCCTCGCCGGCCAGATAGGCTCCGTATGCAACGATAAAGGACAGCGCTATTTCCACGGGGCCATCGTCCACCCATTGTTCAAACCACGCGACCACAACCCCGCATAGCAGCCCAACGCCGACGCCGCCCAGAAAGAGCCACAGGAGCCTCAGCACGCCCTGTGCAATGGAGGGTGTGTCGCCTTGGAGGAGGCTTATGCCGAACTCCAACGCCAGCAGACCCGTGGCGTCGTTGATGAGGCTTTCACCTTCCAGGATGTCGGTGACGCGCTTGGGCAGGCCGACTTTTTTCGCAATGGACGACGCCGCGACAGCATCCGTGGGCGAGACGACCGCACCCAACAGGAAGCCGACACGCCAATCAAAGGCGGGAAGGAAGAAGTGAGCCGTCAGCGCGACGCCAGTGGCGGTGAAGAACACCAGTCCCACAGCAAGACCCATGATGGAGACGATGTTGTACTTGAAGTCGCTCCAGGAGGTTTGCCAGGCCGCGGAGTAGAGCAGCGGAGGCAGGAAGATCAGGAAGACCAGGTCCGGCGCGAGCGGAACATGTGGCACGCCGGGAATAAACGAGGACAACAACCCCGCCACGACGAGCACGATGGGATAGGACACGGAGAGCCGCCGCGCCACGCCAGCAATGAACGCGATGGCCACCAGCAATGAAAGCAGCACCATCTGCAGCGACGTGATGTTGATGGCGGTGACCTGCATGCATTCCAGTGTCTCAGAACCAAAACCGTGTGTGGACCAACATACCAGCCGTATACGCTTACGTTGCTGAGCAGGACGTGTGTACGGTGTTGCTCACCTGAAGTGCTGTGTTGATGATGTCGCGCTTGGGGACACTTTGTGCCGCGCCTGGGATTGCGGCTTGCACATGAAGTACCTGTGGCGGCATACACTGTGTCGTGCATGTCAGACCCAGTACATAAATATGAAGGGGAGATGCTCGCCGAACGTGCCGCGGGGACTCCCTCAGCGTTTCGCCTTATTGTGTTCAATGGCCGTGTCTTGCGCGCGGGATGGGGCGTTCTACTCTTTGTGTCCCTGTTCGGCGCGACGTTGTTCGGCCTGACGTACGCCGTGGGGCGTGCCAAACCAGGGTTTCTTGCGCCCCATACGTACCAGGTGCCGCATGACGCGCTGCTGCAGTTGATAGTGCTGATCGCTGTGACTGTGGCGACAGTGGTGCTGTCGTTCATGGAGCAGAGGCGCGTGGGTGACTACGGACTGCATGGCTCACCCGTCCCGGCACTTGTTGTGGGGGCGGTTACGGGCGTCGCGCTGGTCGTTACGGCCGCTTTGACGATGCACGCGCGCGGACTCCTGGTCACGACCGGTGCGCGTGCCGGTACCGCCGCAGCCGTGAAGTATGGGCTGATCTGGTCGACGATCTTCGCGGGAAGCGCGCTGCTGGAGGAGATGCTGACGCGCGGCTACCTGCAGTACACACTGACGCGCGGCCTGGCTGCGCTATACCGGCGCTATCTTGGGCTGCGCTCCGGCATTGCCGAAGGATTCTGGACGGCAGCGGTACTCCTCTCGCTGCTGTATGTCGCCCTGTACATCGGGAATCCCGGACAGACGGAGTTAGGCCTGACATGCATCTTCTGCATGGGTATGCTGTACAGCCTGAGCCTGTGGCGCACCGGCCAGTTGTGGTGGGCGCTGGGCTTCCACTGGGCGTGGGAGGTGGCGCAGGCATGGGGCTTTGGCCTGTGGAGCGGCGGACAGCCCATTCGGGACAGGCTATTGCAGTGGGAGCCGCGCAACCCGGACGATCCGGTCAGCGGTGGGCACGCGGGCCTGGATGGAAGCGTGTGGGTGTACGCCGTCCTGATTGTTGCCGCCGTGATTTTGCTGGCGACCCAGCGCAAGCACCGTGTCTATCCGGAGTTGTGGGACGGCGCGGCGCGGCAGCGGCGTGTGGAGTACGACGTGGAGGAGACGCTTCCTGATCCAGACCGGGGGTGACCTGCCCGGTGCCCGGCCGGGTGGGAGGAACTCCGTGAACCGCTACACTGCCGTTACGGGATGCCGCGCACTGCCCATGCTTTCAGGTCACGGTGGAAACACCGACTACCCGCTGCCGCCGCGGTGCTTGTGCTGCTGTTGGTGGGCGGGTGTGTTGCTGTCCGGGTGTGGGTGACGCACGCGCTGTACGCGTCGCTGCCGCGGACGGCAGGGATGCTGCGGGTGCCTGGTTTGCGTGCGCCGGTGCAGGTTGACCGCGATGTACATGGTGTTCCGAGCATTGCCGCAGCTACGGTGGACGATCTCCTGTTTGCGCAGGGGTTTGTCACGGCGCAGGACCGGCTGTGGCAGATGGATATGCTGCGGCGGCATGTGAGCGGACGCCTGGCGGAGGTGTTGGGGGCCGACCTGGTCGAGCACGACCGCACGGAGCGCGTTTTGCAACTGCGCGAGAGCGCCGGGCGTGCCCTGCCGATGCTGCCGCCGGAACAGCAGCACGCCTTCCAGCGGTATGCCGATGGCGTGAATGCCGCGATGGCGGCGTCCAGCGCGCACCTGCCGGTGGAGTTTCGTGTCTTGGGGTATTCGCCGGAGCCATGGACGGCACTGGATTGCCTGCTGGTGGGCTATGCGCTGGTGCAGGATCTGAGCGACGCGTATCCGCAGAAGCTGAACCGGGAAGCGGTGGAGGCGCGTCTGCCGAGCGATCTCCTGAGCGATCTTTACCCTGTTGGATCGACGCACGACCACCCTCCGCTGCCATCCATGCCTGTGCAAGGCGTGAGGCGAAAGCGGCAGCTGCCCCCGGACGATGATGCGCAGGCGGCGCTGTTGGGCGGTGGCCACCTCGGCGATCTGCGACGGGCTCTTGCCGGAACTCAGTGCGAGGACTGCCGGGCGGGATCGAATAACTGGGTCGTGAGCGGCGCGCATACCGCGAGTGGCAAGCCCTTGCTGGCCAACGATCCGCACCTGATGCTGGCGGTGCCGGGCATCTGGTACACGGCGGAGCTGCAGGCGGGAGCGTTCCATGTAGCCGGAGCCACTGTGCCGGGCATACCATTTGTGGTGATCGGGCACAACGAGCATGTCGCGTGGGGCTTCACCAACAGCACGGCGGATGTGCAGGACGTTTATATCGAAGAGACACGCGACGGAAGGTACCGTGACGCTGGCGGGCAATGGAAACCGCTGCGCCACCAGAGCGAGACGATCCAGGTGAAGCACGGCAAGAGCATGACCCTGGACGTGCTTTTGACGGAGCACGGCGGCGTGCCGACACCGCTCATTTCGCCGCTCTACCCCCATGAGACGCGTGCGCTGGCGCTGCGCTGGGCAATCTACGATCCGTCGGCTTCCGGTGTTCCGCTGTACGGGGTGAACGCGGCGAACAGCGGCACGGAGCTGGTCGAGGCTTTTCGCGGGTATGGGGAGCCTTCGCAGAACCTTGTGTGGGCGGACGACGGCGGTCACATCGGCTACCACCTGATTGGCCGCATTCCCTTGCGCGGCGATGGTGGGAGCAGCGGCCTGTCACCGGTGCCTGTCAGGACGGGCGAGTACGAGTGGAGCGGCTACATCCCATATGAGGAGATGCCGACGGTTACGGATCCGGCCGATGGAGTCCTGGCGACGGCGAACGCGCGCATCGTGAGTGATGGCTATTCGCACGCGATCAGTCTGGACTGGGGACCGCCGTATCGCAATGAGCGCATCTGGACGATGTTGCGCGGAGGGGATCACCTTTCAGCCGGAGACATGGAGCGGATGCAGAATGACACCGCTTCGGAGCTGGATGCTTTACTGGCGGCGCGGATTGCCGATGCCGTGCCGCACGCGGAACATGCCTCGAAGCGCGCGCGGCAGGCTGCCGGTCTGCTGCGGGCATGGGATGGACGCGTCACGAAGGATGCGGTTGCGCCCAATCTGACGGAAGCGACGCGGCGTGCGCTGCTGCCATTGGTTCTGCGGCCCTATCTGAACGATGCATGGGAGCTCTACAGCTGGGGTGAGAGCAGCTACGTGCTGGAGACGATGGTGCGCAACCGGCCGGCACGCTGGCTGCCGAAGGAGTTCAGGACGTGGGATGACCTGTTGGTGGCCGCGCTGGAGCAGGGTTTGAGGGACGCGCATGCACCGGGCGATCTGCGACGCTGGACGTGGGGCGAGGCACACACGCTTGATCTGGAACACCCCGTCTTGGCGGGATCGCCCTGGATGCGGGCGCTGACGGGCGTGCACGGGAGTGGCGCAGAGCCGATGGAAGGCAGTGCTTTTACAGTGCGCGCGTTCAACGCCAAGCACTCCGCCAGCATGCGCTTTGTGGCCGATCTTGCTGATCCGCAACGCTCGACGCTGGTGCTGCCGATGGGTGAGAGCGGGAACCCGGCAAGCGGGTGGTTTATGGACCAGTGGCGTGCGTGGTATCCGGGCTCATCGCTGCCTCTGCCGTTCCACCCTGAGGCATCCGCTTCACAGAGGATGCTGGTGCTTGTTCCGTGATGGCAGCGGTGCGCGTGCAGCGATTCCTCCCGGCGACGGTGTTGGCTGTTGCGGCGTTTTTAGCGGTGTTGCCGCTCCTTGTGCAGGGATGCTCGTGCGGGCATGATTTTGACTTTCACCTGCAGAGCTGGATGGAGGCCGCATGGCAGTGGCAGCACGGTGTTGTGAGGCCGGTGTGGGCTTTCACGCCGGCCTATAACGCGGGTGAGCCCCGGCTTTTGTTTTATCCGCCGCTGTCATGGGTGACGGGCGCGGTGACTGGACTGGTGATGCCGTGGACGGTTGCGCCTGTCGCGTTCACGTGGCTGGTGTTGGTTCTCTCCGGCCTGTCGATGCATCGTTTATTGCGGCGATGGGTTTCCGGCGGGATTGCGGTGCTGGGTGGATGCCTGTACCTCCTGAACCCGTACATGCTGTTCTGCGCGTATGAGCGGACGGCGTATGCAGAGCTGCTATCGGCTGTGTGGGTTCCGCTGTTGCTGGCGGCGCTGCTGCGGCAGCGTGTGAGTGAGTGGCGGGTGGCGGTGCCGGTGGGGCTGCTATGGCTGACGAATGCGCCGTCAGCGGTGGTGGGCACGTATTCCGTGCTCTTTTTGGGTGTGTTATGGCTGCTGGTGCGGCGAGCAGGCGGGGTGCGGTCCGCACTGCGGTATGCAGGGGCAGTCACGGCGGGTGTTCTGTTGGCGTTTCTGCTGGATGCGTTTTACCTCATCCCGCTGGCGGTGGAGCGGCGCTTTGTGCAGTTGAACCTGGCGGTGGTTCCCATTGCGCGACCGGATCACAATTTCCTTTTCGCCTACGACAAGGATGTGTTTCACACGCATGTGCTGGTGCAGGCATCGTGGATTGCCATCGGGCTGATTGCGGCAGCTGGTGTTTGCGGGGCCGCGCTGCTGTGGCGAGGGCAAGACGGGCTGCAACACTTCAGTTCCATGCATCAGCGCGACGGAACCGCGGCACCTCGCGGGATCGTGATGGTCCTCACGCTCTTCAGTGGCGTTGTACTTTTTCTTCTTCTGCCATGGAGCGCGTCTTTCTGGCGGCACGCGCCGGAGGTCGTGTTTTTACAGTTTCCGTGGCGTTTCCTGACGGTGGAGGCGGCGGTTGCGACTGTGCTGCTGTCTTTTCTGGTGCAAAGGCTGGTGGCGCGGGCGAGGGTACGTGTACTGATAACCGCGGGGTTGCTGGTGGCTGGTTTGGCCGGATGGTTTGCAGGCGGAGTGTACTTCCGGGAGGAATGTGATGAGAGCGAGACCGTGCAGGCGCAACGCCAGGCGTTTGTACGACGCGACGGCGTGGATCCGACGGATGAGTACACGCCGACTGACGCCGACAATGATGAACTGCACCTGCACCTGCCGTCCGCCTGGATGACCGGAGAAACGGAGGGTGATCCCTCAGCCGGAACTCCGGATGTGATAGTGGACGACAGGCATCCGGAGGACGAGCATGTTGTAACGCCCGCCACAGACAAGGGTTTAGTTGTCGTGCGTGTGCGCGCTTTTCCCGGGTGGCATGTGTTGCGTGACGGTGTGGAGATCGCTCCGGAGATACGCGCGGACGGGCTGATGGCGGTGCCGGTTGCGCCCGGGCGGAGGCATCGCGTGGATGTGGTGTACAGGACAACGCGCGATCAATGGGCGGGCCTGGCGGTTAGCGGCGTGACACTGACATGCGCGTTATGGGTAGGGCGGCGCAGGCGTTTCGGTATCATGAGTCATCCCTGATGTCTGTTGAGTACGCAGAACTACTAAAGACAGGTGCCGCAATGACGGACGCCGCACTGGAGCGACTGCTGCCGGGGCCGGAGACGGCACCGCATTCGATTCATCGCGCGATGCGGCATTCCATCTTTGCGGGCGGGAAGCGGCTGCGCCCACTGCTGGCGATGGAGGCGGCGCGGATGATTGCGGGTGCGCTGCCGGAGGGTGCCGCCCAGCTGGGTGCGGCGATCGAGATGCTGCATACGTACTCGCTGATCCACGACGACCTGCCCGCGATGGATAACGATGACCTGCGCCGGGGCAAGCCGACCTGTCACGTGGTGTACGGTGAAGCAGTCGCGATTTTAGCGGGGGACGCGCTGCAGACGCTGGCGTACCAGACGTTCGCGACGCTGCCGGGCGCTGCTGCTGTTCGTGTAGACATTGTGAGGGAGGCGGCGATTGCGACCGGCTCGGGCGTGGGTGCCAACGGCTTTGCACCGGGGATGATTGGCGGCCAGGTGATGGACATTGAGGGTGAAGGCCGTCAGCCGACAGCAGAATTGGTGGAGGCGATACACCGGGCCAAGACGGGCGCCCTGATCACAGCGGCGATTGTGACAGGCGGTGTGTTTGGCGGGGCCACGGCAGATGAGGTGGATCACCTGCGCCGGTTTGGGGAGCGGGCCGGCCTGGCGTTTCAGATTGTGGATGACATCCTGGACGAGACGCAGAGCTCCGAGCAGCTGGGCAAGACGGCGGGAAAGGACACCGCGACGGCAAAGGCGACATGGCCTGCGGTGTTCGGCGTGGAGGCCTCACGCGAGACCGCGACGGAGTTGCTGCGGGATGGTTTGGCTGAGCTTGACCGCTTTGGCGCACGGGCTGAGGCGCTGAAGGCGGTGGCGCGTGCCCTGGTGGAGCGGACGAACTGATTACCCATGCTCATGGTGAATGATGTGCGGGAGGCGCTGAGGGTCTGCTTCGACCCGGAGCTGCCGGTCAACATCGTGGATCTGGGCCTGGTGTACGGCATCGACGTGGAGCAGGATCGTGAGGCGCCGGGGTTTGAACCGCGGTACCGCGTCCGGGTGGACATGACGATGCGCGCGCCGAACGAGGAGCGCGAGGCGATGCTGGTGGCGCAGGTGAGTAATCGGTTGGCAGGGATGCCGGAGGTAAGCCGCAGCGAGGTTCGGCTGGTGTGGGAGCCGGCGTGGTCGGCGGAGCGGATGTCGGAGGTGGCGCGGCGGCAGCTTGGGCCTGGCAATGCGGCGAAGCAGGGGCTGATTTCCATCAAGCTGCCGTCTTAGAGACGATTCCGGTTGCGGCGTTCAATGGCATTCGGGCAAGATGGCTGGTCTGGAGGTGCTTATGGCAGCGGGTTCTGCGTCAACGCTGATTGATGAACGGATTCAGTCTTTAGCCGACTGGCGCGGTAAGATGCTGGCCAGGGTGCGTGCGCTGATTCACGAGGCCGATCCGGAGGTTGTGGAGGAGTGGAAGTGGCGCGGCGTGCCGGTGTGGTCGCACGCTGGCATTCTGTGCACGGGAGAGACCTACAAGGCTGTGGTGAAGCTGACTTTCGCCAAGGGTGCCGCGTTGGCCGATCCGGGGGGCCTGTTTAATTCCAGCCTGGAGGGAAATATGCGGCGCGCGATCGACATACGGGAAGGTGAGACAGTTGACGAGAAAGCCCTCGTGGAGTTGATTCGCTCAGCTGTCGCGTTCAACGTCCAGAGCAAATCCGGGAAGTCCACGGCGAAGAAAGCGGCGACGAAGAAGCCAGCGGCCAAGACACTGAAGGGCTAGCTTAAAAAAGCTTGAGCGCGTGTCATCGCTTAATCGAGGTCGAATTCGCGCAGAGGCTTGCCGGTGTCCGGCGACTCCTTGGCTTTGCGGAAGGCTTCTTCGAACTTCTTGTTTAGGATGTCGTCGCGATTTTTCTGCGCTTCGATGGACTGGGCGAAGATGGAGTCACGGCGGGCGTCCTGTTCGCGGGCGGCCTGCGCGGCGGACGACAGATCTTCAAAGGTGCGCTTGCGCGGTGCGGGGGTGTGGGCGATGACGGTCTGCGTGACGGGATCGATACGCAGCATGGCGCCGCAATCGGGGCAGGCCACCTCGAATCCGATAACTTTGGCTTGTTTCTTTGCCATGGCGGAATTGTACGCCCGCTTTATGCCCGCGGCTGGGTTGTCGAAGCGCACGCATACAGGCCTTTCGCTGTTAGGCTTTCTTCATCGCTTAATCTGGAGAGCCGTTCTTCACATGCAATATATTGCGTATCTTCGCCGTGCCGTGTGCACTTCCACCCTGCTTTCGTTAGCCGCCGTTTTCGCTGTTCCCGCCGCGACTGCCCAGGTAAAGAAAAGTGAGCCGGGCTACTACGGGCCGCAGCCGCAGTCGGAGACTGTCGACCTGAACATGTACGCGGCGATTCGCACAGAGGGTCTGCAGCACTCGCATGTGATGGAGTACATAAGCGGGCTGAGCGATGGGATCGGACCGCGTCTGACCGGCTCTCCCAACATGAAAAAGGCGAATGAGTGGACGCGCGACCGGCTGACGGATGCGGGCCTGGTAAACGCGCACCTGGAGGATTGGGGCGAGTTCGGCATGGGCTGGGCGCAGGTGAACAGCTGGGCACGCATGGTGACGCCGGATACGGAGCCGCTGTGGATTCACGCTGCGCCCTGGTCTCCGGCGACCAGGGGTGCTGTGGCCGGTGATGCCGTGCTGGTGGAGTTGACCACCGAGGCCGACCTGCAGAAGTACAAGGGCAAGCTTGGAGGCAAGATTGTGTTGCTGGGCGCGCCGCATGCAATGGTGGACATGACGGAGCCGCTCTTCACGCGCTATACGGAAGCGGAGTTGAAGGAAATGGAAGGCCCGGAGGAACGCCGCCGTGGTGGTCCGCAGCAGGTTTCGCCGCAACAGCGCATGGCGGAGCTGACCCGGGTGGCGGCGCTTCGCAAGGCTGCGCTGACGATGTTCTCCAGTGAGGGTGTTGCGGCCATCATCACTCCAAGCCGCGACGGAGCAAAGGGCGGGGGCAGCGGCATCATTTTTGACGACAACGGCGCGAACCTTGCCCGCAATGCGCAGGTGGCTGCCAACGCCGTGACGATTCCGAACGCGGTCACTACGGTGGAGATGTATGGACGCGTCTACCGTCTTTTAAAGGCGAATGTGCCGGTGAAGCTGGAGGTGAACATTGAGACGGTCAAAACCGGAGACCACGAACATGGGTTCAACACGGTGGCGGAGATCCCGGGGAACGATCCGAAGCTGAAGGACCAGGTGGTAATGGTCGGCGGACACCTGGACAGCTGGATTGCGGGTACGGGTGCGACGGACAACGGTGCCGGATCCGTGGTGGCGATGGAGGCGATGCGCATCCTGAAGGCGATCGGCTACAAGCCGAAGCGGACGCTGCGGATTGCGCTATGGAGCGGCGAGGAGCAGGGTCTGTATGGCAGCCGCGGGTACGTGAAGCAGCATTTCGGCCAGTTCGAAGAGCGTGGGCCTGCAGGGGATCCGTCCATGGCTTTCATGCGCGGCCCGAGTGGCCCGCTGAAGACGACCAAGGAGTGGGAGACGCTGGATGCTTACTACAACGTGGACAACGGCACCGGACGCATTCGCGGCGTCTACACGCAGCAGAACTTTGCTGTGGCGCCCATCTTTGGGCAGTGGATCGCGCCACTGAAGGACCTGGGCGTGACAACGATTACGACGCGCAACACGGGAGGCACGGATCATCTGTCCTTCGACGGTCTCGGGCTGCCCGGATTTCAGTTTGTGCAGGACGACATGGACTACGAGACGCGGACCCACCACAGCAATGTGGATACGGTGGAACACATCCATGAGGACGACCTGAAGCAGGCCGCGGTGGTGGAGGCGATTTTTCTCTACAACACGAGCGAACGCGAGGCCATGATGCCGCGTAAGGCGTTTCCACACCCGGAGTTGAACCGTGAACGTGATCAGCCGTTACGGAACCTGTTCCCAACGGCGGTTCCGGGACCGGAGGCGGACAAGCCAGGCGCTCCGCAGTAGAGACAAGACGCGAACAAAAAGGAGGGCAGCCCAAGCTGGGCTGCCCTCTTGTTTGGTGATTGCGCTGTTAGCGTGAGCGCACGCGGCGGCGAAGGGTTGTGAAGGCACCGAGCACGCCGGTTCCCAGCAGAAGGAGGCTGCTTGGCTCAGGTGTGACGGCTGTCTGAAGGGAGGCGATCACCTGGTTGGTCGGAGCCGTGTTCACCTGGGTGTAGTTCGCATTCACACCGATGACGATGTTGTCTACAAGGTTTGGCGGGAAGCAGGCACCCTGCTCGGCGATGCAGAGGACGTTTGAGACGGTCTGGTCAAAAAACGCGAGCCCACCGCCATCCGTTGCTCCAAAGTTGAAGGAAAGGGCAGAGGCGCTGGCCGTCAGGTCCGACCCAGCCACAACGATGGAGCCACCGTTTGAGCTGTTGACCAGGTTGCTGAGGGTACCGTTCGAGACCATCAGAGTAAATGCAGTGATGTCCGACTGGCCGAGCGTCCCGATCACGCCATCGGTTGTGACGGACCCTTTTGCGGTCTGGGAGCCGGCGGTTTCCGAGAAGGTGTAGGTGATGGGGGCGGCATAAGCGGCTGAACTGGCGGCGAAAGCGAGAGCAACGGCGGCGATGGTGATCTTCATAACACGTCCAAGAACGGGAGAATGTGTGAGGCTAGCTGAACAGTCTGGAAGGTATCATGTCCCAGAACGGTTCACAACGTAAAACTGATGAAATTCCGTGCGATGGCGTGGAGTGAACCTATGTTACCTGTTCTTGTGCTCCAGCGGTTACCAGATCCGCTAAATCAGACGGTAAGCTAGTACCTGGTGTACCCCGACTCTAAGCAAAAGGCGGCTCTGACAGCTCCCGACGTGGAGCGGCGGGCCCTGCTGCCCATCTTCCTGATCGTTACCGTGGATGTGATGGGGTATGCGATCATGATCCCGCTGCTCCCGTTCTATGTGGAGCGTACGGGTGCGTCGGCCTTTGTCGTTGGCCTGCTGATTTCGGTTTTTGCATTTTGTCAACTGCTGGCCGGGCCGGTGCTGGGGCAGCTTTCTGACCGCCATGGGCGCAAGCCCATCCTGCTGATCAGCCAGGCGGGAACGCTCTTCGGCTTCATCGTCCTGGCCCTGGCCAACACGCTTCCGCTTATCTTTCTGGCGCGTGTCATTGACGGGTTGACGGCGGGGAACCTCTCGGTCGCGCAGGCGTACATCTCGGACAATACAGCACCGGAGCGGCGCACGCAGGCGTTTGGGATTATCGGCGCGGCGTTTGGTATCGGCATGTTGATTGGCCCTGCGTTCAGCGGATTTCTCGCGCGATGGAGCATTCATGCGCCGATCTGGGCGGCGGCAGCGCTGTCCTGCGCCAGCCTGGTTACGACGACCATCCTGTTGCCCAAAGGTTCACCCACAGCTGCAAAGGAATCCAAGCGCGAAATCCTGCCGTGGATTGCGGCGCGCGAGGCATTTGCGGAGCCCGCCACGTCACGGCTGTTCTGGCTGCTGGCGTTGTTCTATCTCGCGTTTTCAACATTTATCTCAGGCCTGGCGCTATTCCTGGCCGGACGGATGCGCTGGCATGGGCAGCCCTTTGGACCGCAGCAGATCGGCTTTTATTTCACATACGCCGGCCTGATTGGCATCCTTGTGCAAACGGTCCTGTTGAAGCGCATTGTGACTGCCGTCCCGGAACACCGCGCCATCCTGACTTCATTCGCACTGATGACGGCGGGAACGGCGGGTCTTGCTTTCAGTGGACACATTTTCATCGCCGTCTTCTGGCTGACGTTGAATGGCATCGGCATGGGCGTTCTCCGGCCCGTCATCACCTCGCAGATATCGCAGCGCGTTCCGCGTACCCGGCAGGGATCGGTGATGGGGGTGAATCAGGCGGTCATGGCCGTGACCGGCATCGTTGCGCCCCTGATCACCGGCATGCTGATCAAGCACAACCTGTATTCCACGTGGGCGCTTGTGACAGCCGCGTTTGCCGCATGCGCTGCTGTGCTTGCGCTGGGACTGCGGCCAGCTCCGGTACCGGCCGCTCCGGCGACCGCGCCCGTTGCGTAGGCGCGTGCTCCACTACGCTCCGAGTTCCTGCAGCGTGCGCGCGTCTCTTCGTCCATTGAAGTACTTGATCAGCGCCGCCTGGAAGACGTTGTCCGGTTCAGTCTCTGCTACTGCGAACAACGTCACGGAGGAATGGAATTTCAGGTCATCCGGGTAGCCGAAGATCTGATTTAAGGAGCGTCCTTCCGCGGCGTTGACCAGTGCCGTGCACTCGCGCAGGCGCGCTCCTAATAGCGGATGCCGCAGATACGCCCTGGCCTCTTCCAGGCCGCTAATGGCGTACCGTTGCGCCGTGGCACTGAACCCCAGGCCGCGCACCTGGGGAAAGATGAACCACATCCAGTGGCTGCGCTTTTCACCGGCGGCCAGTTCTGCCTGCGCCTGCGCATACGTTGAGGCCTGCGCATCAGCAAAGCGTTGAAGATGAAAGTCGTCCTGCTCTGCCATACGTCCCTCGCCTGCTGCTGTATGACGCTGCCCGGCCGCGTCATGACACTGTCACGCCGCCGGAGTACGCTGTTGAAATGAAAGTTCAATGCGGTAAAGCATCGTTTGCAGTTGCGGCGGTCACGGTCCTGCTTGTTGGACAGGCACGATTCGCTGGCTCACAAACCGCTGCGGCGAGCGGATCGCTGCTTGTGCTTTCAAAGGGAGACCGCACGCTCAGCATCATCGACCCGGCAACGCTCCGCATGACAGCCAAGACGCTGGTTGGCGATGATCCGCACGAGGTAATCGCATCAACGGACGGTCGCACTGCATGGGTGTCGAATTATGGCTTTGGATCGCTGCATACGCTTACATCAGTCGATCTCACGCAGGGCAAGGCCGTGCAGCGCATCGACCTGGGACCGTTGACGGGACCGCACGGGCTTGCCTTTGCCGGTGGCAAGACGTGGTTTACCGCAGAGGGCGCGAAGTCCCTGGCGCGGCTGGATCCAGCGACCAACAAGGTGGACATGATCGTCGGCACCGGTCAGAACCGGACGCACATGCTCTACGTTTCGCCGGATGCGCAGCATATCGTTGCGACCAACGTCAGTTCCGGCACCGTGAGCCTGATCGACGCCGTTCCCGTAAAGTCCATTGAACCGGCGATGGCACCGGACCAGCCGCAGCGCACGGAGTGGAACGAAACCGTTGTGCCGGTTGGGCGCGGGTCGGAGGGCTTTGATGTTTCGCCGGATGGGCGCGAGATCTGGGTGGGCAATGCAGGCGACGGCACCGTCAGCATTGTCGATTGGCAGGCGCGCAGGGTGGTCGCCACGCTGGACGACAAGGTGAAAGGCGTCAACCGGCTGAAGTTTACGCCGGATGGCAAACTCGCGCTGCTCTCCGCCGGTCCGGAGCTTGTTGTCATTGACACGCAGCGCCGCGCGGTGAAGAAACGCATCACACTGGGCCACGGGTCGGGCGGCATCCTAATGGAGCCGGGCGGACGCCGTGCGTTTGTGGCGTGCGGCCCGGATAACTACGTCGCGGTCATCGATCTGAAGACGCTTGCTGTGACTGGCAAGCTGGACGTGGGGCCGGAGCCGGACGGCATGGCCTGGGCGGTCAGATAGACAGGGCGTGTACGGGCTAGACGCCTTTCTTTTGCGGCTCCCAAACGAACTTGTGAATCTGAAGCGAAAGCCGCGCGGGCAGGCCATCCTCCAGCATCCATCCCACCAGGTCGCGCGGGTCCAGTTCCATGTTGTCTGCGATGCGCAATGGCGAGGGTTGCTGTAGAAACGCAGGGGAAAGCAGGATGCCTCCGAGAGTTCCAGCGATCATGCGGGATGCCAGGTGTTCGCGGATGAAGTCACGGGCGAACTCGTAGTCGCGGCGGTCGCGCAGGACGAATTTGACCTCGTCGCGTGTGGTCAACGTGTCGAGGTTGCTCATGCGGAACGAACCGAAAGCGCTGCCGCTGCCGGGGCACTTTACATCGACGATCTTGTGCACGGAGGCGGGAACATCCTGCAAGGGGCGCTCGCCGCTGGTCTCCATCATGAGTGTGTACTGCGTCCCTGGTTCGTTCAGCAGGCGATGCATCAGCGGCAGCAGTTCGCGCGCGTGCAGCATGGGTTCACCGCCCGTGAACTCGATAAGCGTGCATGGGGCTAATGCCTCGATTTTTTTGACAACCTCATCTTCCGTGAAGGGTTCACCGCCGTGAAAGGTATAGGTCGAGTCGCACCACGCGCAGCGCAGGTTGCACCCGGCAAAGCGCACAAAAATACACGGCAGGCCGGTAAACGACGACTCGCCCTGCACGGATTTGTAGAGTTCGATCAGGCGCATCGGCTACTGCGGCTCCACGATGAGCGTCACTCCAGCAGCTTTCGCCGCCAGGGCCATATGCCTGTCAAGTGTTTCTAATGGAAGGTGCAACTGCTTTGCAAGTTCGACATAAAGAGAATCGTAGGCTGTAAGCCCACTTTCGTTCATGGAGCGCAGAATGAGGAATGCGTTCTGGCTGATGGCCGCATCAGCTGTTTCGATCGCGAATCGCCCCAGTATCCTGAACGCGCGATCGAGCATATCAAGATCAATGCGGTTTCGCTTTAACGCTAGCCCGAGCACATTTGCGACCTCTACGCGCCAAAGGGTTGGAACTACAAGGCTGCCGTGCTCCGCAAGCCGATATGCTGCGCTGGCTACCGCACTGTATGCATCCGGAAAGCACCAACTCAACGCCAGCGATGAATCAGCGACGTAGCTCAATACGTGTGTCCTTCATGGATAAAATCACGCCAAGGCCTGCCGTTCCGTCCCAGCGAACCGCCGCCCTTTTCTAACATCGTCTTCAACTCTTCGGCGGTGTATGGTTTCTTCCTCTTTAACTGCGATGTCTCACCAAAGAGAAGAGTATCCATAGAGTCCCTGACATCCACACCAGAAGCTGTTGCGCGTTTAGCACTCTCGTCCGCGGCTCTCTCGCTCAGTTCGATTTGCATCAGCTTGCTCCTTTTCTTTGACGCTACTCGTAGTATGTCGCCTGAGAGGTATCCGTCTCAAACACGGTGCTTCTCTTCACCCAGACACGTCCGCCAGTCACGTCGGCCAGCCTGTGCTTTGTTTTGTCGAAGAAATACCTGGCCAGATTTTCCGCTGACGGATTGACTGTCGTGAACGGTTCCAGGTCGTTGATCATCTGGTGATCCAAATACGCGACGACCGGCTTAAGGATGTCCTTCAGCACCTTGAAGTCGAGCAGCAGGCCGTTGCTCTCGAGCGTCTCGCCCGCCAGCGTCACCAATACGCGGTAGTTGTGGCCGTGCGGGTTCTCGCACTTCCCGTAGTATTCGCGCAGGTAATGCCCGGAGGAAAAATGCGCTTCGACTGTTACTTCATACATGCAAAACGACTCCGCTCCCTTCAAGTTTACGGGAGCTTGCGCCCGCCCGGCCCACGCTGTTTTCCAGGCTTGGCTTGCGCCTTGCTCTCCAGGTAGCGCCGCCGTACACCGGCCTGGCCGCCGGGCGTACGCCGGTCCGCCTGCTCAAACATGGATTGCAGTACGCCCAGGAGTGCCACAAAGATCGCGAGGAGGAGCATGACGATGCCGATCATGTGCCACAGGCCGGACTCCGTGGGCGAACCCGGCTCATGCGCCAGGTTGCTAGCTCCCACACCATACGACAGCACGGAGAAGAAGAGCAGCGTTCCGGCCAGGATGTAGAGATTGCGGCTGAGCATGGTGCGCCTTTGAACTTAAGCCGCGGGTGCGCCGGTGTGCGTCACCGACTCCGCTGTGCGCCGCAGGATGGCAGCGGCACTGGGCAGAAGGAAGAACATCGCGGAGAAGACAAGCGTGGATGCGACATCATTGCGGTAAAACGGCAGGCCGGCAACGTAGCATGCGCCCAGGCCAGCGGCTGTATGCGGATACATATGTCCGCGCAGCCAGACGACGCCGTTGCTCAGGAGAAAAAAGCTGGTGGAACTGGCCAACGCCGCAACACCCACGCGCAGCACACTCTGCTTACGGTGCAGTGCCACGGACGCGCACAAGCACACGGCCCCATACCAGAGCCATGTGGGGATGTAACTCGCGATGTGAAACGGATAGCCGTACGCATACACGGTCAGCCAGTAATCCGTAGCGGCCAGCGCGGCGATGGCGAGCAATGTCAACGCCCGGCTCCGGCGCTGCAGGTTCGCCCCGAAGAAGAGCAGCCCGGCGCCCACCATGGTCACATTCGCACCCGTCATGTGCAGCAGATGCGGCAGCACACGGCTGAGAACAGCAAGGAGCAGAACGAAGAGGGCGAGGGCCATAGAGGTATTTTCCCACAGGCCGGGGTGTCAGGGAATCTGCTGTTCCGCGTCTCCCAGAAAGATACGCCGGACATGCTGTTGCGCATCCAGCCATGCCTCCGCACTGAGTGGCGGACGTGCGGATCCCCGCATCCCGATCACGTCATAGCGGAAGCGCAGGTCGCTGAACTGAACCACATGCAGCCGGGCCTCGGCTTGTGATAGGTCCAGTTCAGGATGCATCTCCGCCGCGGTGCCGACATCCTGTACCAGCGGAAACCGTGACCAATTGAGATACACCCGCCCCAGCCAACTGCGCTTTGCCGCCAGCGTATACGGCGTCTCCGGGGCTTTTGCGTAGATCTGTTGCGCGTCCGTGTCCAGCACGCCGGTCCGCGTGTCCGCTTCGCCGGCCTGGAAGTTCAGCGGTGTCTCTGCAATGACATGCCAGCGGAACGGGTTGACCGGATAGGGATTGATGGACGCTTCCCGCAGTTGTCCGCCACGCCACTCCTGCACCTTGACCAGGTCGCCCGCATCTGCTCGCTGCAGCCACCGGTAACTCCACAGCGCAGCCATGCAGACCAGGGCAGCGATGGCCAGGCCGCGCCCGCTGTAGCGCGTGCGGCGCACGCCAATCTCCCGGTGCACCAGCGAAAAGATGAACGGGAATATTACGGCGCCGCCGAGCACCAGTAGTAGCAGCGGCTCCACGATGAACATGAATTCGCCCGCATACCAGCGCGGGTTCCACGGCGCAAAGGGCCGCACGCCGTAGTTGTTGGTCCAGTCCAGCAGGATGTGGCTCAGGAGTGCAAGCAGTGCCACGCCGCCCAGAAGGAGCCAGTTCACCGGAGCAGGTTCATCGACAGACCGCCGCCGCTTCCATGCGCGCCGCGTGCGGTGCAGCACCATGAACAGCAGCACAACGCACGCAGCCTGCAAGGGCAGCGACCAGAACGCGTGGGTCCATCCTCGATGGTGTTGGAAGTACACCAGCGGCCCGCGCAGACGGTACACGTAGTCCACGTCCGGCAACTCCGCGGCGATCACGCAGGCAGCGGTGGCATAGCGGGCTCGCGCCGGAAAGCCCAATGCGCGCGAAAGGCAAGCGCCGGTCAGCATGTGCGTGACAGGTTCCACGCCCTGAGCATACATGCGGGAGCGTCGACAGCCTCAAATGCGCGCTTATACAAAAGAAGGCCAGATATGGAGACGACTGTTCGCCGTTACACGGGCTTGGATGCGATGCAAGCTGACGAGTACCGGTATTGGCAAAGCCGGTCAGCGCATGAACGCATGAGTGCTGTCCGTGAGATGGTTGAGACTGCGTACCGCCTTAAGGGCTGGAAGCTGCCGCCGGATGTACCAAGACTACAAGGATCTTTTGTACGCCTTCCGTGCCCATGGCGTTCACTATTTGATTGTGGGCGGCTATGCGGTGATCTTCCACGCGCAGCCACGCTTTACAAAGAACTTGGATGTGTTTATTCAAGCCGATCCCGCGAATAGCAGGGCGGTTTTCGCCGGGCTTGCCAGCTTTGGCGCTCCGCTCCAAGGGCTTGGGCCGGAAGACTTTAGCGAGAAGACCAGCTTTTACCGTTCGGAAGTGATCCATATGGCTTTGACATTCTGCCCAACGTTCCCGGCGTGGTGTTTGAAGAAGCGTGGAGCAGACGTATTGATGCTGTCATCGATCAGGGTACGGGACTTACTGCAAGCTCTATTTTCAGCCCCTGACCTTATCGCAGCCAAGTTGGTGTCGGGGAGACTGCAGGATTTGGCTGACGCCGAAGCAGTTCAGAAAGCGCAACAGCTTCTCGATAGAGAGAAATCTCCTCCAGCATGAGTATGCTGACAGTGCATGAGTTCACCCGCGCAGCAGATTGACATACTCCGCCACGAGATCGAGCACCACGAATACCTGTACTACGTCCTGGACGCGCCGGAGATTACCGACACGCAATACGACCGGCTGATGAACCGGCTCAAGGCGCTGGAAGCTGAGCATCCGGAGTTCGTCACGACGGATTCTCCCACGCAGCGTGTCGGTGGCAAGGTGAAAGAGGGCTTTGCCAAGGTGGCGCACTCGCGCCCGATGCTCTCCCTGGATAACGCCAACAACGAGGCTGAACTGCGCGCGTGGGCGGAGCGCGTTGCGGGCGCGCTCCCGGCAGGTGAACAGGTCGAGTATGTGTGCGAGTACAAGCTGGACGGCCTTTCGCTGGCGTTGCACTACACGGCGGCGGAACACGGCGGCGCACGCCTGCTGCGAGGGCTGACGCGCGGCGACGGTGCGGTAGGCGAGGACGTGACCAGCAACGTCCGCACCATGCGCTCCGTGCCGCTGTCCCTCCCGGCGGACCGGCTGGGGAAGGCTGGCCTGCCGCAAGCCTTTGAGGTGCGCGGCGAGGTTGTCATGCCGCAGTCGGCGTTTGTCAAGATGAACGAAGAACGGGAGCGCGCCGGACAGTCGCCCGCGGCCAATCCGCGCAACGCCGCCGCCGGTACCATCCGTACCGTGGAGCCAAGTGTCGTGGCGCAGCGCCGCCTGGACTACTACGCCTACTTCCTGCTACGTGATGGCGCGTTCCTGCTGCCGACTCAATCCGGGACGCTGGATGCATTGAAAGCCGCCGGTTTCCGCACCAATCCGCACGCGCGCACGGCTCAGTCGGTGGATGAGGTACTTGCATATATCGCGGAGACCGAGCCGAAGCGCGACAGTCTGGGCTACGAGATTGACGGCGTCGTAGTGAAGGTGAACGCCGTGGCGCAGCAACACCGGCTGGGGTTCACGGGCAAGGCGCCGCGCTGGGCGATCGCGTACAAGTTCCCGGCGCGCGGTGCCGTCACGCGGCTGCTGGACGTCTTGTTTCAGGTGGGCCGCACGGGCAAGCTGACGCCGGTAGCCGCGCTGGAGCCGGTGCCGATTGGAGGCATCACCGTTGCTCGTGCCACGCTGCATAACCCGGATGAGATTGCCCGTCTGGGCGTTCGCATTGGGGATTTCGTGGCGGTTGAGCGGGGCGGCGACGTGATCCCCAAAATTACCGAGGTGGTCGAAGATGCGGCACATCCGCGTGGTGACCGCACAATTGTCTTTCCGGAGCGCTGCCCCAAATGCAAGGAGCCGGTCGTCCGCGAGGAGGGAGAAATTGACTTTCGCTGCGTCAATGCAAGCTGCCCCGCGCGCCTCAGCGAAGAGCTGCTGCACTTTGCCTCGCGCGGCGTGATGAACATCGAGGGTCTGGGTGAAGCGATGGTGTCCCAGCTGATGGGTCACCCCCTGAATGACCCGACGTGGCTGGCTGGTGCCGAAACTGCCGGCCCCCGCATGGATGACGAGACCACCGCTGAGCAACCCACGGGCAAGGCGCTGGTGCACACCGTCGCGGATCTCTACGCGCTGACCAGAGAACAACTGTGCGAACTTAAGTTTCCGCCCAGCGAAGCGGAGCAGGAGAAGGCTGCCAGGGAAGGCAAGGTCGCCAGCGCTCGCCGGTTGGGAGACAAACGCGGCACGCTGCTGTGGGAGCAGATTCAGCGCTCGAGACAGGCACCGCTCTACCGCGTTCTGCTGGGACTCGGCATCCGCCACGTGGGCGAGCGGACTGCGCAGGATTTGGCCAGCACCTTTGGCAGCATGGATGCCATCATGAACGCGTCGGCTGATGATCTCGTCAGGGCCGAGGGCATCGGCCCGGTGGTTGCGGCAACCATCGCCGAGTTCTTTTCGATCGAGAAGAACCGTGCTCTGGTGGAAGCGCTGCGATCCGCTGGCCTCCAGTTCGCGGCCGAAAAGAAGGTAACCGGCACCGCGCTGGACGGTTTGACCTTTGTGCTGACCGGCTCGCTGCCAACCCTGACGCGTGATGAAGCCAAGGCGCGCATCGAAGCCGCCGGAGGCAAGGTTTCCGGCTCAGTTTCGAAAAAGACCAGCTATGTTGTTGCGGGTGAAGAGGCGGGCAGCAAGCTGGAGAAAGCACGTGAGTTGAAGGTTCCCGTACTGGATGAAGAAGGTCTGTTGAAGCTTCTTCAAAGCTGATCGTACAGGAACGGCGGATCAACTTACAGTGGGTAAAACCTTCCGCGACTGTGTCGAAGAGTCCTGATATGTGGCACCGATTTCCCGCTCGATTGACTCCATGCAGGTCTAGTCTTGTCCAAGCAAACTGGAGGATACATGAGACTCTTCAAACTCTTTGTACTTACCGCCGCCCTGCTGGATGCAGCTCTGTACATGGCGAGTTCATCCTCTCCGCTGCGCGCAACGTCTCCTGTACAAACGATCGGGCTATCGGCCGACAACTCAGATCTTGCTTCACTGAATACCCGCTAACCTAGGGTTGAGCAGGCTTTTTCTCATGGTATTCCTGCTCGGTGTTGATGCTCCAAAGCGATGACTTATCCATGTTTCCAGCCAGGATGTTATCCACGGCTGTCATAGCGGTTAGCATGCTGTGATCCTGGTTGTTGTACTTGTGCATGCCATTGCGCCCGATGAGGTACAGGTTTTCGAACTGATCGACATACCGGCGTAATTCATCAAAGCGGTCGTAGGTTCCAAAGTACGCCGGATAGGTCTTTGGAACCCGCTCGACATGCGCGTCGGAGACGCAGTCTGCATTGAGGATCCCGAGTTTTTCAACTTCGCTTATTGCGAAGGTTTTGAGTTCTTCGTCTGGCATCGACCAGATCGGATCGGTGTCATAGCAGAAGTACTCCAGCCCGATCCACACCTTGGAGGTGTCGGACAACAGATAAGGACTCCAGTTATTGAAGATCTGGAGCCGACCCAAAGAGACGTCTGGCTCCTGAATGTAGATCCAGGTGTCCTTCAGGACTGAGCCGTCTTTCTCGTGCACCTTTAGTTTGTCTGCGAGTAAGCCCACGGTAATGAAATCGCGGTACTGAAGACCATTCGCAATCTGGCGAATGTCTTCCGGCATATTGACGCCATCCTGAAAGGTCATGCATGAGATTAAGTCGCGCATGGGCATGGTGGAGAAGAAGTATTCGCCTGCGTGTCTCTGGCGTTCACCGCTGACACTTTGAGTTTCGACCCACAGTACCCGGTTCTCAGCGCAGTGAATACGATCTACTTTCGCCTCAAGGTGAATGTCGCCACCTTGGTGCAGGATGAGACCGGCAACACGCTCCCACAACTGGCCGGGGCCGAATTTGGGGTAGAGAAAACGCTCGATCAATGAGGTGTCTGTACTCTTCTGTGCCAGGTCTCCCCGCGCACCCGGGGCCCAAAGTCTCTTTCTCACGAAATGCTTTACAGCAGTCGTTAGTGAGAGCCCCTTGATGCGCTGCGCGCCCCACTCCGCGCTGATGGTCTCGCAAGGTGTACCCCAAACCTTCTCCGTATAGCTCTTGAAGAAGGTGAGGTAAAGCTGCCGTCCAAAACGGTTGATCAGGAAGTCCTGCAGGCTGCGCTCCGGCCTGATCTGCCGCAGTCGCGAGGCAGCATAACTGACACCGATCCTGAACGTGCGGACCAGTCCGAGATTCGCCAGGGTCCGGCTATTGAGAGAAATGGGATAGTCGAAGAAGCGCCGCAGAAAGTAGATACGGCTCTTGCGTGGGCGAATCAGCATGACCAGATCCGGGTCCGCCGGGCCATGTGTGACGACGGTCGCGGTGTGTCCGTGCTTCAGGGGATCGGGTTCGCCAACCGGGTCCGTCTCTTCTGTCTCCGTGTCGACTTCCAGCGGCCCCATGCCACGTAACGGAGGCTCCTGCGGTTGCCCCATGGGCACGGCTATGCTCCGTGTTTGCCCACGATAGGTCACGTCCACGCCGGTTGGCGCTCCGTTGGCGTCCGCTTCGGGCGGCATCAAGTCCAGCCACCACTGCATGACGCGGTCACTTTTGGAAAAGAAGCGGTGGCCGCCGATATCCATGCGGTAGCCCTTGTAACGGATTGTGCGCGAGATGCCGCCGATCTCCCCGCTCGCTTCCAGCAGGACCGGCTTAACATTTGAGCGGCGGAGGAACTCAAGACCGGCGGTCAGGCCAGCCGGTCCAGCGCCAATAATGACTGCTGTTTCAGGCATGAGCCGTCCGCGTGAAGATCTGCGTACGCATGCGGCACAGAATAGCAGACAGGGTTGGCCAAGGCGGCGGCTGTGCCGCACACTAGAGGTATGGCTCAGTACCTGGTCACCGGCGCGTCCGGCTTCTTTGGCGGCATCCTGAAGCGGCACCTGCTGCGCGAAGGTCACACCGTGGTCAACATCGATCTCGAGCGCGATGAGGACGCCGGACTGCCTGGGCTGACAAGCATCCAAGGCGACCTGCGGGACCGTAACCTGGTCGAGCAAACTTTCGCGCAGCATCGCTTCGAAGCCGTTTTCCATTGCGCCGCACAGCTTGCCCATGGCACAAAGCCTGATGAGCATCTGCTGTGGACCAGCAACGTGGACGCAACGGTGCTGCTGGCGGAGACGGCGCGCGCGCACGGGACCAAGCCGTTTGTCTTTATTTCAACCAACTGTCTGTGGGCATCCGATCTTGGTCATCCCGTCGCCGAGACCGACATTCCCGCGCCCGTCGAAATGTATGGCCGCAGTAAGCTGGAGGCCGAGCAGCGGCTACAGGCATTTGCAGATGATTTGACTGTCGTTATCCTGCGCTGCCCCACGATCATGGATGAGGGACGGCTGGGCCTGCTGGCCATTCTGTACGAGTTCATCGACGACGACAAGACGGTGTGGGTGGTGGGCGGCGGCGGCAATCGCTACCAGTTCATCTATGCCGGCGACCTTGTGTCGGCGTGCGTGCTTGCGGCGCGGTATGGGCGCAGCGGCCTGTTTCATGTGGGCTCCGATGATGTGCAGAGCATGCGTGCGGTCTACGAGAGCGTCATCCGTGCCAGCGGCACCCAGGGGCGCGTCCGTTCACTGCCGCGCCGGTTAACGATCGCTGCCATGATGGCCGCGCACCGGCTGCGTCTCTCGCCGCTGGGGCCGTACCATTACAAGATGATCGCGGAGAACTTCGTCTTTGACACAGCGCTCGCCAAGCGTGAACTAGGCTGGCGACCGACCCTGACCAACGAAGCGATGCTGCTCCGCGCGTATCAGCACTACCGCGAGCATCGTGATGAGATCCATGGACGGACTGCTGTTTCAGCGCATCGCAAGCCGGCGGGCATGGGCGTTATCCGGTTGCTGAAGTGGTTTTCCTGAATCGCTAGCAATACGTCGGACTCTGGTGTTGCTTTGTGAAGCCTGCAGACCAGGAAGTGGAAAAAGAGTGATCCTGTCGAACGCTGATATGGCTGCCGGCGTGTAGCAGCGTGACGAGATGCTATCAGACGCGCTACCCTGCCTTGTACGGCCTTGCTTGTCAGGAGACTTAAACAGAACGATGGCCCTTGCCTCTTCACCTAGCGCACAAAGCTTCTCCGCACGCACGCATACGGACCATCGTGCGATGTCGATTGCCACCACTCTGTTTTTTATGTGGGGCTTTCTGACCAGCTTGAATGACATCCTGATCCCGCATCTAAAGAGCATCTTCGCGCTGAGCAACGCCGAGGCCGCGCTGATCCAGTTTGCGTTCTTTGGATCGTACTTCGTGTTTGCGATTCCGGGCGGCAAGCTGGTGGAGTACCGCGGCTATAAGCAGACCATGGTCATCGGACTTGCGGTTGCGGCGGTAGGAGCGATCCTGTTCATTCCTGCCGCGCATCTGGCATCCTACGCGCTCTTTTTGGGTGCGTTGGTCATCCTGGCGGCGGGCATCACGTTTTTGCAGGTTTCCGCGAATCCGTTTGTAGCGAGCGTTGGTCCCGGCGAGACAGCGTCCAGCCGGTTGAATCTGTCGCAGGCGTTCAACTCGCTTGGAACGACGATTGCTCCCAAGATTGGCGGGTTGTTTATTCTTGGAGCGGCCGCCCCGATCGCGGCAGACACTCTGAAGTCGTTGACGGCAACCCAGCTGCAGGCGTACCGAGCGGAGCAGGCTGGAACGGTGCAGACGCCCTACCTGGTGATTACCGGCGTGTTGGTTCTGCTGGCCGCGCTGCTGGCGACGGTGAAGCTGGACAGCCGTGAACACCTCACCGTGGATCTGCGTCCGATCGCAGGGTTCGGTGGCAGCATCTGGGGGCAGCGATGGCTGCTGTTGGGTGCGGCGGGCATCTTCTTGTATGTTGGCGCAGAAGTATCGATCGGCAGTTTTCTGATCGGGTATTTTGGCCGGCCAGAGATCGGTAATCTGACAGCCGCTGCCGCCGCCACCTACGTCAGCTATTACTGGGGCGGAGCCATGGTAGGGCGTTTCGTTGGATCGGCGATTCTGACGAAAGTCCGCACCGGCACGCTGCTGGGCATCTTTGCGCTTGTCGCCTTCGTGCTGGTGCTGGCCAGCATGTTCAGCACGGGTGGAGTGGCCATGTGGACCATTCTTGCGGTGGGGCTGTTCAACAGCATCATGTTTCCAAGCATCTTTACGCTGGGGCTGGCGGGGCTCGGTGAACTGACCAGCAAGGGATCCAGCCTGATGGTGCAGGCTATTGTGGGTGGCGCACTGCTGCCGTTGCTGTATGGCAAACTGGCCGACACTATCGGCTACCAGCACGCCTTTATCGTACCGGCTCTATGCTATGTCTACATTGCGCTCTACGGGTTTGCCTCGGTGCGGCGTCCGTTGCTGACTGATCCGCTGGCGGGCCCGTCCGTATAACAGATGCGGAGTTCGGTGCAGCCTGAGTGCATTCCACCGGATGGATGGCTCCGCTGCGGAAGCCGGTACGACTTGTTGCGGTTGCCCTTCGCGCGTCAGACACGTACACTGTGACAACGTCAGGGCTGCATATGCTGCCGTGATCTTCAGCGCAGGCGCGTAGCTCAGTTGGTTAGAGCGCTACCTTGACACGGTAGAGGTCAGCGGTTCGAATCCGCTCGTGCCTACCATCCTCAAAGCACGCTCACTGGCTGTGCTTGCGCTTTGGGCCCGCTCGCTTAGGTTAAGTACCTGCCGATGCTTAACGTGGACGTCTCAAGTCTCTGTGCGTATGGCGTAACCCTGGCAAGATGTTTTGAGCCCCGGCCAACTACAGTTTCGTCTCAAGACTAGTGCAATCGATTTCCTTCCTTTCCAGCGTCCTTTTGGTAGTAAGCATATTTACGGGCTGGACCGCCTCTGCCCAGAGCGGTGCGGCTCGACCCGTCCTTGTAGGCTACTTCGGCCAGTGGGGCCTCTACAACCAGCCGAAGTACACGCTCAAGAGTTTTGCGGACACGAACAGGGTTGGCATGCTGGATCAGCTGAACTACGCGCAAGGCTTTGTAACAGGCGGACGATGCTCCATAGCTGATCGCAACGCGGATCTTGACTATGCCTTCAGCGCGGTGGACTCAATCGACGGCAGAGCGGATGACCCTGCCAGTCCCTTTCGAGGCCACCTGCATCAGCTTGTCGCATTGAAACATCAGTTTCCCCGCCTAAAGGTGCTGATATCGCTTGAGGGCCAGGCCTCAGACTTTTCGTTCGATGCTTCCCCCGAAAACCGCGCCGCGTTTGTCGCGTCGTGCGTGGATCTGTTCATCAAGGGGGACCTTGCACCGGGAATCAGCGTGCCCGGCCTTTTCGATGGCATTGATGTTGATTGGGAGTATCCCCGCGGTCCTGACGCGGCCAATTTCCTGGCGTTGTTGACGGAACTGCGAGGAGCGATGGACCGGGTTCGTCCAGGTCTCACGCTTTCGATTGCTGTTGGACCAAGCCCGCGCATGTACCCTGGAAGCGATTTCGGTCCTGTGTCTGCTCAGGTCGATGAGGTTGGCTTGATGACGTATGACATGGCAGGTCCATGGATGCAGACTACGGGATTCATCGCGCCACTGTACCGTGTGCCAGTTTCGATACCGGCCCAGGATACCGCTGCAACGCCTCCGGTAAGCCTTTCTTCCACGGCTGCGGGCAGCACTCCTGCCACGCAGGAAGCAGCCTCCGCAGGCGGCACACCTGTGCTTCGCCCGCCGCCGGCTGGGGGTGTTTCGGGTTCGGTTCAGGCCTTTATGTCCGCCGGGGTCCCCCCGTCGAAGTTGCTGATCGGAATACCTTTCTATGGATACGGCTGGACAGAGGTGCCAGAAGTGGCGCATGGAGTCTTTCAGGAAGGCACGCCGGTTCGGGACGAGCGTCCTTACAGGGACATCGCATCTCTGATTCCGGCATCGACTCTGTACCGGGATCCCGTGTCGCAGGCACCCTGGCTGTTTGATGGCGATGCGTTCTGGACGTTCGAGGACCCACTCAGCATCCGTGCAAAGGCGGCATATGCTGTCGAGCATGGCCTCGGCGGACTGATGCTATGGGAACTGTCAGGCGACACGCCAGAGGCATCCCTGCTTCAAGCGGCGCGGCAAGGATTGCAAAAGTAATCCCCACCTCGCCCATCATGCATAAAGGTGCAGCGGCACGGAGCAACATGCGCGTGCTTACGGAACGCTGGGCACAACACTGTCGACTGTGACCCGCACGTCATCGCCCGCGGTTCGAACCCGCCCGATGAACGTCGCATACAGTGCGATTACACCGTAGGACAGCAATGGGACAACATAGCCAAGCGCCAGGCTTCCCGTAGTGCGCGCAATCGACCCCAGTAACGGCGGAAAGGCAGCGCCGCCGATCACCGCCATGACAATGACTGACCCGCCCACTTTGGTATCGCGGCCAAGACCCTTCAGGCCCAGCGCGAAGATGGTGGGAAAGATGATGGACATGAAGAGGCTGGTCAGGAGAATGGCGAAGGCACCGGCTCTTCCAGGATGAAGAACACCCACGGCGAGCAACACCATATTCACCAGAGCGTACGCCAGCACCATCCTGCGTGGGCGAAAGCGCCGCATCAGCGCGGTTGAAAGCAGGCGTCCGACGGCAAGCGCGACCAGCGATCCTGTTAGTAGAAGACCGCCGGTACGCTCGCTGAACGTGGTGTATTGCTTGAGGTATGGGATGAAGGCGGACCATGTGCTCACCTGAGCTCCGACATAGAAGAATTGCGCCACGACCGAAAGCCATAGGTGGTGGTACGGCAGGAGGTCGCGGAAGCTGCCCTGTGTCTCTGTTCCCGCTCGCCCTGCCGTGGCGAACGCCGGGAAGCGCGTGCGGGCGATGAGCGCCGCCGCAAGGAGAACGGCAATGCCGAGGCCAACATATGTGGGCACGACACGCATGATCTCACCGTGGAGGTATGCCTGATAGCGACCGCTTCGCTGCAGTTCCGCCATCGTTTGTGATGAGAGTTCCACGCCGGAAAAGATGAAGTATGTCCCGATCATCAATCCTGTGACTGAGCCAAACGGATTAAAACCCTGTGCGAGATTCAGGCGCCGCTCCGAGTTGCCGGGCGGCCCGAACTCCGCAACCAGCGGGTTGGCGGCCGTTTCCAGCGTTGCGGAGCCACAACCGACGAAGAAGAGCGCGATGAGAAATGGGAGGTACTTGCCGATGGCCGCCGCCGGCCAGAACAGCATTGTCCCCGTTGCAAACAGCAAGAGCCCCAGCAGAATACCTGCCTTGTAGCCATACCGGCGCATGAACGACGCAGCAGGCAGAGCCATGAGGAAGTAGCCGAGGAAGACGGCGGTCTGTACAAGTTGCGCTTGCAGTTGCGAGAGCGTGAAGCTCTTCCGGAACTGTTGCACCAGGATGTCCGTGAGATTGTTGGACATGCCCCATACGAAGAAGAGCACGGTCACCAGCGTGAACGGCACCAGCCCGCCAGGTGAGAGCAGTGGCTGGTCAGGTGCGGCCGACTGGGTGTGATCTGCATTTCCACGCGGCATCTGCATGGTTTATCTGCTCCGGTTGTTGGCTGTACGTGACAGAGGGAGTTTGTAGAAGCGGATGGCGTTGCCTCCAAAGAGGGCCGCCTGTTCGTCCGGGCTGAACGCCGTAACATAGTCGCGTAACGTCTGCCACCACCGCTGGTAAGTTGTCGCAAGGAGGCATACGGGCCAGTCAGAGCCCGCCATAACCCGGGTGGTACCAAACGCTTCTATCGCAAGGTCCAGGTATGGCCGGAGTGAATGCAGCGACCAGCGGGACCAGACATCTTCCGTCACCATGCCGGAGAGCTTGCACATGACATTCTCCCGCTTTGCCAACTCTTTCATCTGTCGTGACCAGGGTTGCAGCAACCCCGCGGCAATCTTTGGCTTGGCGAGGTGATCCAGCACAAACGGCTGCTGCGGGTGCCGGTCAACGAAGCGAGCCGCCTCTTCCAGTTGACCGGCATGGAGCAGCAGGTCATAGGTCAATCGCATTGCCCGGAGTGCTTCGATGCCCTCATTAAAGACCGCGCTTTCAAGAAACCCGTCCGGCTCCGCCTGCACCACATGGCGAACCCCGACCAGGAGGGGCGATCCAACGTAACGGTCCAGCGCAGCCTGCAGTCCAGCGCGATCCGCGAGAGGCAGCCAGCCCACCACGCCCGCTATCCGGGGCTGAGCGGCAGCCGCAGTAAGCAGCATATCCGTCTCCGCCAGACTTTGCCGCGCCTGCACAGCGATCGCGGCGTCCACGTTGGCGGCGTCGGCTGCACCAACCAGATCGTCCGTTGAGAAATCACGCCGTAACGGCGCCATACTGTCGTCGATCCAGTCGAACTCGCCCGGGATGTACCGCCATAGATGGTGGTGCGCATCGATGACGGGCGCGACCCGTACCGTATGGCAGTCCATTACACCAGACGCTCCCTCCATGCTCACCGCTCAACCTGCGCAACCATGCTCGCATCCGGCACCCAACCTGCGCAAACCGGCGGCCCTGTTTGCCAGTGTGAGCCGAGGCGATAGTGTAGAACGTGGCGTATAGCCCTCGGGAGCGCACCATGAAAGCTTTTCGCCTGGAAGCACCGGGAATGTCCGCCATTGCCGACGTCCCTGAAGTACAGCCCGATCCGGGAGAAGTGTTGCTCCGCGTACGCATGGTTGGATTCTGCGGCACGGACCTGAACACCTTTCGTGGACGCAACGCTATGGTGCAGTTCCCGCGCATTCTCGGCCACGAGATTGCGGCAGAAGTCGTCTCCGGCGGAGGTGATCTCGCGCCCGGGACGCTCGTCACTATGTCTCCGTACACCCACTGCGGCATCTGCCCGGCGTGCTTCAATGCGCGGCCCAACGCCTGCCAGCGCAACCACACCATGGGCGTGCAACGCGACGGTGCCATGACCAGCTACGTCAGCGTGCCGCACGAAAAGCTGTACACCGGCAACCTGACTGTTCGTGAGTTCTGCCTAGTAGAGCCGCTTACTGTCGGCTTCCACGCCGTCGCGCGCGGACGCGTCAGGGCGGAGGATACCGTTGCCATTTGGGGGTGCGGCGGCATCGGCCTGGGTGCCATTGCAGCCTCAGCCTTTGGCGGCGCCACCACCATCGCCATTGACATGGATGATGCAAAGCTGGAGATCGCGCGCAAAGCTGGCGCGGCACATACGGTGAACACCAGGTCGGAGGACCTTCACACGCGCCTCGAGGAGATAACTGGCGGTAAGGGTCCGCACGTCTGCATTGAGGCGATCGGCCTGCCGCAAACCTTTCGTGCCGCCGTCGAGGAGGTCGCTTTCACTGGCCGTGTCGTCTACATCGGTTATGCCAAGGAGATGGTCAGCTACGAAACACGCCTCTTTGTGCAAAAGGAACTCGACATTCTCGGCAGCCGCAATGCGCTTCCAGACGACTTTCGCGCAGTCATCCGCATGCTGGAGGCTGGCAGCTTCCCGGTACATGAAAGCGGATCGCGCATGTTGGTGGGAATGAGAACGCCCACATCCTTCTTCGAGGACGTGGCTTTGTACGTGACCTGAAACTGAGTGTCGGCGGGAGCTAGAGCGTCTCCACCAGCTCCTCGAGGCCCGGCATCTCGTTTGGCGGCAGGCTTGCCCGGCTCCCCTTGTGCCAGTCGATCGCTGCGAGACGTATCTGCATCTGGTCGCACATCATCATCTGTACGGGCCAGTCCCGCAGCGGATTCGACATCGCTACCTGGTAGAGGTTCGGGTTGTGGTCGGGGCTGCCGGTCAGCACCTGCTTTGCCTGCTCCGGATCTGCTTCGATCAGGCTTTGCAGACGGTCCTGCAGCAGGGCTTCGTACCTCTGCCGGCGCATCACCAGGCCGCTGAACGGCACCGCCAGCCCCGGAAGCAGCGTCCCGCGACTCGATGGCTGCCAGACCGCTACGGTATCGCTCATAGACCTCCTTCCAGGAACTGACCCGCTCGATCGTGCCTTCAGCCGGCGAGAACTGGTCACTCCGCGCACGGCCATCTACCGTTATGACGCGAACGGGCCACGCCGCGCCTTGCCGGGAATACAGCTTACCATCCAATTCAAAGTGCGAGACGACGTTGTAACGGGAATACAGCCAGTTGAAGAAGGTGCGGTCAGCGGTGGTGAGTCCACCCGCCACCTTGTTTGCCCCGAGGATCAGGGTAGCGCGACCGTCGTCCTTCATGGCGTCCAGGGCACGGGCTGCAATCAGGTGGTCGATCTGGCCGATCTTGAAGCCATCCACCGCAACCTTTGCCGGCTTGCCATCGCTGCCCTTGACCGATCCAAACGGGGGGTTCGTAACGACGGCATCAATCGAGGCTGGTTTTACTGCGGCGGGGAGACCTGCCGCGGCATCCTGCTCCGACACATGGAATCCCTGCCGGGTGAGCGCGGCCGCACGGTCCCCGTTCAGCTCATTCGCATAGACTTTCTGCGGATTCGCTTCCATGAGGAGCATTCCGTTTCCAGCAGTTGGTTCGTAGACGGTTGTCCCGCTGCCGATCCCGGCCAGATGTCCGGCCAGATAGCGAGTGGAGCCGGCGTCGAATACGCCTGGGTCTCGATGCTCGTGGACGTTCTGACATTCAGATTGGGCTGTGACTCGTAGAGCGCCAGCAGCTTGTCAAACGTCGCCTTTGTGTCACCGGTTGCGGCGGCAATCTCCCGCGCCCGGCGCACCAGGGCTTCCTCCAGCGCCTCCTGCGCCTCCTGCGCTTCCTTCATCCGGGCATCGGTGGCCGGCTTGCCGTCGAACTCACTTACCAGCTTGCGCAGCGCGATGTTGTCCTTCGGCATCCTGCCAGCAGAGATCTCGCTGTAGAACCGCTCCGGTAAGGTCTTTGCTGATACTTCATCAGCAGGTTTACTTTCGGGTTTTTCCACGCGGTCCGGACTGCTGATGTGCTTGCCGGGGTTCTGCTCCGCCAGCAGCGTTTCCGCATGGCGGCGGTTCTCCGCCTGCACCGTTGCGACCGTGTGCTGCGGATCGCCGGCGTGCCGGCGTATCTCCGCCTGGTAGGTGCGCAGCTCCGGCGCTTCCCTTTTGTCGACCGCGCTTGCGGCGGTGTCACGTTGTGCCTTCAGACGTTCAGCCAGCGACGGCGGCTTGCCTTCGCCCTTCCCGGCTCCTACACTTGACTCAGCCGCTTTGACCTCTGGGACAAGAGGGCCCGCTTCGGCGGGATGCGCACTGGGCCCGGTGCGCGACCAGAGCGGTTTCCTATTCTTGTATTGATTAAGCCGTGTGGGTGTGGCAGTCTTTACGTCGTAAAAATCACCAGACGAATGCGGCTCAAGTTGCACGACCAGCTTTCCGCGCTTCGGATCGCTCACCACCAGCTCAATGCCGCGCGGCTGTTCTCTCGCGGGACAGGGTAGATGTCCGTATAGTTCTGAGCTACATGGTGAACAAAGCTCTCGGCTGAAGTAAAACCATGCGCTTTGATCTGCGCGTCATGCTGGAGACGGATATATTGCAGGCCGCTCTTCGCATCCCCTTCGCGGAGCTTGATCGGGCCAGCTTGACGGCCGCTCTCGGCGGGCACTTCGCCGAAACTGTCCGAGCCATCGGGAGCTTTTACAAAACCTTCGCTTGTTCGTCCTTCTGCGGGCTTGGAGTCTCCTGCGTCAGGACGGCTCTCGCCGCTTCCTCCCGCTTGTCCGGGTCCGCGTGCAGATACGCCTTCATCGCCGCGTTCGTCAGGACGCGCTGCTCTTCCGGAGTCTTTTTCAGATATTGCTCGGGTAAAGCCATGCCGGAACTCCTCGTCCGTCAGTGTAGTCCCAAAGTGCGCGTTGAACGCATCGTGCGCCAGACCGCCATAAGTGCAATCGTCCCAATGAGCGATGCAGGCCACATGCTGGAAGAATGGAGCGCGTCGCCCGCATGCTTCACAAAGATTCTGGTGGAAATTGATTGACATTGGCGGCTTCACGGACGCACACACTGTTGGATGACTCCGGGCACTTTTCACGCTGCCGGGTCGATCTCTGTGGATCAGAGCCCTGGAAGGAACACGGCAGTCACGTTGCGGCGCGTGCGCGGGAGACTTTCAACGTGAACACCGAGCCCGGCTCAAAGACGATCTCTGACGCCGCACTGGTGAACTCCGTGGCGATCAGGAAGCCAGCGGTTCGTCACATCCTCCAGCGCGGCGACAATGGCAGCATCCTGACCAGCTGCGTGAAGGCTATCAAACGCAAAGAGGATGCGCGCGTCCCTTTTCCAGCACCCTTCCGCGGCGCTTGGATGTTGTGAGGTTGCCACTCACAATGAATCGGCAAGCTGCGCAGGTGCCATAGCAGACGCGGAGAATGCATCACGGACAGCTGGTGACGGTGCTGAGGGCCGAGAGCAGTAGGACAGTCTGATGTTCATCCTTGAGAAGGATGGGAGCAGGTGAAAGTGCCTCCACCTGATCAGAGGAGGAGGACGGTGCGGAAGCAGCGGGTGCGGTGGGCGAGCGCCAAGCATGGGAGCAGGTGAAGCGAGACAACGACGGCAGGAGTGATGCGAGACATCTTCAAGGGACAACTCCTCTTCCTTCATGATGTGGGTTCTACAGGAGCGACCAGCGCACTATCACGGTCATTTTGCCGTGCCCGATGACGCGGAGTACCAGACGGCTAAAACTATTGGCGGCGCTGGGCGCGGATGCAATGCCGACCTTGTGCTGTTCGGCCGGTTGAAGAATGCACGGTACACCAGGCAATGCGCCGGTAAGCGTGCCGACGTCAGCATGGTCGTGATCGATGGTGACCAGCTGCGTTCCGGAGACCACGCCCGACCAGACCAGCTGGCCTGAACTTGGGCCGGTGGTGCCGTTGATTTCAAGCAGGAGATTGCGGCCCGCAGCCCCTCCGGAGCCACTTGCCAAGAGTGTGTACCGCGTGGTTCCCACCGGCTTGACCTTGACGGATCCGGTTGCGTTCACGGGACCGATGCCGGGATCGATCGTGACCTGGTCTGCCCCGGTGACGGACCAGCGCAGGGTCGCGGTTTCGCCGAGCTTCAACTGGGTGCTATCCGCGGTGAAGTCGACAGACGGCGCGGCGGCGGCATTCACGCGAACAAAGACCTGGTCGGATGCCGAACCACCCGGTCCAGTGGCTGTGATGACGTACTGCGTGGATTGTGCCGGGTGTATGACGGCCTGCCCCGCGGAGTTCACCAGGCCGGGTTCCGGGCTGATGATGACTTTCTGCGTGTCTCCGGCAACGGCCCAGGAGAGGATCGCGGTGGCGCCTGCATTCACGGCCTGCGTACTGGACACAAAGGTTGAGATAACAGGTGCGCTGGCCGCCGCAGGCGCGGGAATGGGCGCGGGCGGCTGGGGCACGACCACTGTGCCGGGCGTGCCAGCCTGCTTGGCGGGATGGGCTCCTGTTCCGGGCGCAGGCTCCTGGGGGAGCGCGGCAGATGGCTTGGAAAGAGGCAAGGCGGTGATTTGCCGGTTGGGTGCCGGCCGGTCCGCATGGGAATTGCCCGGTGCTGACCTCGCGGCACTGGAGAGCGACGTGTGTGCCGGGAGATCCGCGCCGGATGCAATGGGGCTGGATGTAAACCCGCTCACGGCGTGCCAAAGTGCCACGCCAAGCACAAAGGCGGCAGTCAGCAGGAAGAGAAAGGCGAGCGAGGCTACTTCAGGGGGCAGGTACTTGCCGCGCCAGCGTAGCCGGATGGGTCCCCAGGGCTTCTCCTCTGGCTCCGTCTCTTCTTCCGGCCCTGGCTGCACGCGGGCCCGTGACCAGTTCTCTCCGCCTTTCTGCTTGGGCGAGCCCAGGGACGCCGTCACGCCATGATCCCCATGTCCACGATCTCGTACTGACCGTTCTCCCGCTGCACTTTTGCAGCCTTCTTCAGCCGTGTCGCGGCCCCGGCACCCTCAAAGGCAAACAGGTATGCCCAGGGCCGTTGGTGCGTTCCGCCGATGCCGTCAGCCCTCATTGCCAGTGACGGGGCGAGATACAAATCGCCATTTTGCAGGAAGAACACCCGGAGCGGCCCGGATGGTTCCTCGATGAGGG
This sequence comes from uncultured Terriglobus sp., assembly GCA_964251045.1. Lineage (GTDB taxonomy): Bacteria > Acidobacteriota > Terriglobia > Terriglobales > Acidobacteriaceae > Terriglobus. The sequence goes on from CAXUHI010000003.1 coordinate 103,264, forward strand.
GCTCTTTCGCGGTCGGGTTCTTATCTGTGCCTTTTCCTGAGTTCACTGCTACTACTCGCAAGACACCCGGAAGCTTCTCCTCCGCTCCAGGTACAGCACTGTTGTACGCATCCTCAAACGACAGCACAGGCGCGGACTCATACCGTGCAGCCGGACTCTCGTAGGAATACGTTTCTGTACGCGGTGACTCCAGTGTGTATGCGGAAGCGTGCGGTTCAACAATCCCCGGTACTGAGTCACTCGCGATCTTGGCAAGCCTGGTCATGACATTGCCAATCTTGCTTTCGACCGTGTCTATCTTGCCCAAAAGCTGGCTGTGCTTCGCTTCGGACATACCGGAGTCCTTACCGGACTTCTGATTGGCCGCTACGCTCTCGGCGATGCGCTTTGACAGGTTTGCCGTGTACTCCGGAGACGGATCCCTGGAGTAGAAATCAGGAGTTTTCTTCAGAAGACTCTTGATATCTCCGCTCAACGATCTCGCAAGCGAAACAGCCTCCTGCTGCTTGAACCACAACAGGCCCGTAAAGAGAAACGCCAGCAAAGCCGCTACGGCGGCGGCAACGGCCGCGAACAAGGTGAACTCGGGCGTTCTGGAAGGCGACTTCAGGTTTGGGTCAGGCGCCAGGTTCGATTGCCTGGTGCCAACGTCTGCTTTGGCGGGCGGTAAGGCGATCATGAAATTCTCGGTGTGCCCGCCTGCAACAATCTTCAGGTTGCCGTTGCAGTCTGTACCCAGGTTGATGTCAACAGAGAAGCCGCTCGCAGTTTTTTGAGGTATACGATCTTGATTGTTCACGACGACCTGCACGGCATGGATGTCCGTCACGTCCGGCGACGCAAATGACAGGGGCGTCTCACAGGGAATAGTCACAGGTAAGACCACCGCCGGCGGTGACACGGGCTCGCTCGAAGGAGTTGAAAGTACCGCCAGCATCAGTGCACTGGAATGGAAAAAGGCATTCACCACCATGGCTGCTTTCCCTCTTTCCAGTCCGCTGTGGCGGAGCCGATCAATTCGGTGAGTTCCATGATGAAGATGGGTTGCTCTTCCTCGCGACGGTCATGTGCCATGACGGCAGTGGACTTCCGCCGGCCTGCGATGGCGGCCAGCTTCTCGTTGACACGTTCGCGCACCTGACGTTCGGTTGCGTGGCCCAGGGCTGGGAGTTCCAGCGCCTGCACCGCCTCCCGCAGACCTGGCAGTTCCGGTGAGACGGTGAACGCCTCTCCATCCAGAACACCGTATGGCACAACATCGGTGGTGCCGTACTCCGTGCCTTTGTAGCGGAAGCTTTCACCGGAAACGATATGTTGCGGTTCGTAAGTCTCGCTGCCGCCGGCTACCAGCATGCCATAGGCCGCCTCGGATTTTGGCTGCGGGCTGAGATGGATTCCTGCAGTATCACGTTTGGTGAAGCGGTTCCCGGCACCGGCGGCCAATGCGTTCAGCAGACCACGCTCGGCGGCGCCGCTGAACTGGCCGAAGCCGAGCCAGGCGAAGATTTTGCTGCCATTTCCGCATACGTACACGTCAGGCAAAAAGCCATCCAGCAGCTTGCGGTCAGCCGTGGCGGCCTGCTTTTGCCGCAGGAGCAGGCCGGCGTAATAGAAGAGGCCCTGCAGCCCCAATCCAAGCAGCTTGCAGAAAGCGACCGTATCCTTCTCGCCGCGCGTGTTGTCAAGCCTGGTGAGTATTCTCTGCATGGCTTCGACGTTGCCGGAATCGCGCTTGAACAGTGAATCGATCTTGCTGAAGCCGAGGGATTCGTCATTCTCCGCGGCGATGCGTTTCACGTACTCACGATCTTCGCCCGCCACCAGCGCTTCCAGCAGCGCCGGGTTGCCCCGCAGCAGCGGGCGCTGGAAGATGTCGCGTCCGCCCAGCTTCACCGAAGCGTTGAGCAGCGAGGTGTTGTGGATCGCGCCTTCTCCTGCCCAGACGGAGATGTCAGACGAACCACCCCCGATGTCAAGCACCAGAGCACCGGAACGCAGGCCTGCCTGCATCCTGTCGCGCGCGAAGAGGGCAGCGCAGACGCTTTCATTGAAGTGCCTGGGAGCCTCTGACGGCACGTCGTAGCCACTGCCCAGGCAGGCAAAGCGGCGGCTCTCATTCCAGGTGAGCTCGAACTCGTTGGCGCGGTCACCCGAAAACGAAAGCGGATAGCTGAAGACCCACTCCACCTCGTGTGCGCCAGCCACGCGAGCCTGGAGCGCGGTGATGAGGCAGAGTTGTTTCAGGAAGGCCTTGGCCCGGGCACGTTCGGCGGCGTTACCCCACTTCATGTTGGCGCATATGCCGGCGGCGTTGACGCCCGTGAGGAAGCCCTGTTCCGAGCGGTCAATGAAAGAGATATGACCATCGTGAAAGGGCTTTATGTCGAGATCGGCGCCCATCGGGTGGAAGTCACGGAAGACACTCAGGATGCCGTCGACATTTTCGATTTCGCTTGGGAGAAAGAAGCCGTATGTTTCCGTGATGGACGGCCTGGAGACAGCCAGCAGGTGCGGCTCTAATTGGAGCGGGCGGGGTGCACGCAGGCTGCTGGGCGAGCCCTCGCGATAGTACACGGAGCTTCCCGTCGTTCCGAAGTCGATGCCGATCTTCCACAGTTCAATAGTCGGGCTCTCGCTGCGCTCCTTGCCGCGGGGTAACAGGACACCCACCTCGCCGACCTTTTCCAGCGAGCAGTACAATTTTTGCGGAAAGACGCTGCCCTGGTGGACGGTGATCTTCTTGTTGCGGTCCGTCGTGTCGACGATGCCCGTCGCGATGACTCCCTTGCCTCCGCTGCCGACCGGAAGCGGCGACACCACGAGCCTGTTGCCGAGGTTTTTCAGATCATCGTAGAAGGTGAACCATGTCTTCCATCCGGGCAGGGTGCCGGTCTCATACTCCGGCCAGATGCGCACTTCAGGTACCAGGCCGGTCAGAATGGCGGCACCGGTATACGTCTTCGAAATGCGGATGGCCCGGCCCCTGCTGACGCCTGCGCCATTCAGCACGATGTTCAGCGAGACGGTAATCTTGCTGTGATCTCCGGAGAACTCCACGTTTCGGCGGAGGTATTCGGTGGTGAAGTGATGGGCGAACTCCGCGCGGAGAGGTAGGATAGGTGTCATGCCACCGCCCCCTGGGGCCGTCATCTTGTCCACGCCGTCGTAGGTTGCCGCGCCGGGAAAGGCCGACGGGCTTGCGATGTAAAAGGCCGAGTCGGTGAAGATCTCATCCGCCTTGAAGATCTTTCCTGGAGCAAGCTGGTACTTTCCGAGGACGGAGTGATCTTTGGGGCTGTAGACCGCCAGGGCATCGTTCAGCGTCATGCCGCCATACACTTCCACCCGGCCGCTCTGAAATCCGGGCAGATTGCAGAAGCTCTGCGCGATCACCAGAATGGGCTGGACTGCGCCCGCGCCATCGGCCGGCTGCAACAGGAAGGAGCTTTGGCGAAGGCGGTCCTCGCCGCTGACCGGCTTGATGTCAGGAACGATGTTGAGTTGTTCCTGCACGATCCCTTTCAGCCTGTACTGGCCGCGATGGCTCAGCGTGATGGTGGACGTGGCGGGTGCCGTCTCTGAGCGCAGAGCCTTCTCAACATCCGCGGCGAATGAACTCACCGCTTTACGCAGGATGTCAGATTTCAATGCGTCCAGAACGGAGTAGCGGCTGCCTTGTGTCTCCGTGAGGGCTGGCGCGTCTCTTGGCAGTGCCACTTTCAGCGCGTTCGACGCTTCAGCGAGCCATTGCCCAAGCGCTCGCAGGCGATCGCCAACAAGGCTTGCGACGGGATCCGAGAGCACACCGGTCGCGTACCAGGGGCAGCCGGGGATGGCGAGATCAGACGGCGGTGTGGCCGCCGGCGACAGAAATGTCAGCGGCGAGGTACATCCAAGAGCCCGACCGTTCAGGAGCAGCAGGTGGATGGAGCTCCAGCCAAGACTGACTTTCGTCAGTTCGTCGGGAAGAAGTGTCCTGGCGACGCGCAGGAAGCTGATCTCTCGCGCTCCGGATTCGGTATCTTCAAAACTGGCGACTTGATCAAAGACCGGCACCAATTCCAGCGACTGCTCCAAATGGAGTTCGCCGCGAAGGATGTATAGTGCCAGGAGCCCACGCCACTGACCTACGGCGGCGGGGTCGCTTTTCAGCAGTGCCTGCTGGAAGCGGATGGGCTGTGCCCAGACGTCGGGGATGCTTGCGGTGTCGCTGCCGATATCCGGGACATCGATCCTGGTGAAGAGCCGGGACAAGTCATGTTCGGAGCTATACAGGTAGCTTCCCCTGGACTCGTCGCTCAGGTCATCACCGGCGGCGAGACGGGCAAACATCAGTGTTTTAGGCATGCGTGCCTCCCGTGGTGTTCACCGCCTGCGCCGCGAAGGCGGGCAACGTCTTGCCAGCCGCGGCGTAGACATCGCAGATGAGCCCGGCAATGCCCGGGCGCGCCGACCCGGCCGGTTTGCGCTGCAGATCGTGATGCAGCTGCCGGAAAGAATACCTTTCTTCCTGGAGAGACGGCAGAAGGATGGTGGACATAAGGTCCGGATTGATCGGCTTTAGATGAACGGACATGTCAGCAGGGCTGCCATTGACAAGATGGTCAGCGTTAAACCATTCTGCGCTGTACGGCTTTTCGTCGTTCACGATGCTTGCGGCGCTGAGCTCGAGTTCTCCCACCCATTCGAGGAACAGCTGCGAGAAGCGTTGCACCAGCTTGATGTCTTCGGCATTGAGCTGCTTTGTATCCGGGAAATAGTCGAGCAGCCAGGCGAGATCTCCCACGGCTGCGTTGGCTTTGTAGCCGTCCAGCGCAAAGCGCATGGACTGCATGGCGTAGCACGTCCTTGCAAAGGCGCCGAGGCGCGCCCGGACGTAGCCCTGGCCGTAGACGGCGGTGTCGTCGTTCAGAGGCAGGTCGCTCCATTGGTAGGTTTTGGGAAGGGCGCGCTGCGTGAGTACCAGGCCGTGCGCCCTCCCTTCGCGCACGGCGTGGGCCACGTTGCATGCGGCAAAGAGCTCCAGGGGATGCGACGCGTTGCGCTGCGTCTTGCCGCCCAGGGAGGCGAGCTCGATGGGTGCTGGATCGTTCTCGCCCGTGAGATAGATTTCGTCGCAGAACTCCAAGTAGCGGGCATCGTGGTAGTACTCCAGCGCCGCTTTGCTGTTTGCGGCAAAATGCTTGCCGTTGGCCTGCAGACCGGCGCCCTGCTTCTCCCGGATGGTGAAGTATGGCAGGGCCAGGTTGAGAACGATGCGGCCGCGCTTGCCCGCCGCACCGAGTTTATCCAGGCGCTCACGCAGGAGTTTGCAGGTGCTGGGGATGCCTGCGGCACCTGTACCGCCGAAGATAGACCCACAGAGCACCACTGTCGCGCCCGGGCCATTGACCCCCTGTTCAATGTCCTGCCAGAGCCGGTGCCATGGATCGGCGCTGAAGTCGAGTGTTTCCGCGAAGATAGGCGCGCCCAGGCTGGGATGGCCGCGAAATCCCTCGCCCAGCGTGGTCCTTGTCAGCTCCTCCCTGGTGTAGAGCACATCCAGAAGGAGTGACGCGATGTCTTCCCTGCCCGCGTCCTCCGTGTGGCGGAAGAACTTGCCCATGGTGATGTCGGTTTGCCGGAGCGGCTGCCAGACGATATCGGAGTAGACCTCCAGCTTCACGTTGAACGGCCGGGTGTCCGCGACCTTTTCCACCATCTTCTGCAGTTTCAAATACAGGTCGATCAGCTCCGCGGTGCGCTGCGTGTTGCCGTTCCCCTTGTCCTGGTCGACCAGCAGCACCTTCACCGGCCGGGCAAGCTTCAGCGCCCCGGAGGCTGCCAGAAGGACAAAACTCTGCACCATCTTGGCACCCGTGCCGCCAAACCCGACTACGATTGAACTCATCTCGTTTTCTCTCCGCCATTCGTTAGCGTGACGTTCGATTTGGTATGCACTCAGACAAGGCCTGTTTTGCGCAACAGCCGGCCTCCGACGACTGACAGTGGGTTGGGCGAGGCCAGCAGCGTGCCTGACCAGAACTGGACCAGGGCACATGCGAAGAGCAGGCCAAATGCAAAGGGCCCGCCCTTCAAGACCGACGGCCAGATCAGGGCATAGCCGATGCCCGGGACGGCAAGCGTTGCGAAGAAAAGAAAGATCAGCCACCACGAACGCTGCGTGTGAACGCCTCTCCAGTCGATCTTGAATGCATGCTCCGTGGCGTAAAGCCAGATGAGCGACAATGCAAGGCATACTGCGACAGACACGAGGCTTGAGGCAGACACGGAATCGACAAAATCGGCTACTTTGGTTCCCCGGGCGACCTCGACCTGTCCCTGCAGGAAGCTGCCCATGGCAAGCGCGACGGCAAAGAAGACGATCCCAATGCCGAGCACGATGGCATAGTTGGCGAGTGGTTTATTAAATGGCGACTTTCTCACGCGGTCTCCGTCGTCACAGTTGGTTCAGCAACTAATTGCTCTGAATGTAGAGGTAGTCATCGAGCGCGGCTGGCGCTTTGGCCTGAGCAATGCTCTGGTTCATATTGGTCAGGAAACCTACGAGGTTGGGAGTTCTGAGACCGGAGAACCGGGCCGAGGATGGCTGTGAAAACGACGTCACCCAGGCCGGAAAGACATAGTCCTGTCCATTCGGTACGAGCCTCAGCTCTACAGCATAGATATGTCCGGGGCGCGCCTTGAACGGATTCTTCCGGTCCTTGTTGTCTCCAAGATCGACTGAGATGGCAGCCTGCATGCCGCGGGCGATCGGCCTGATCTGCACGGTGGGAGGCACTGTCAGCAACTCCTCATCCGAGACGGGGCACGGGTCCTCGGGCGTGTCCGGGACGTCGGGATGCTCAGCGCCGGAGTTTGCACCGGGTGGACTTCCCGCCGAGTGCCTGGATGCGAAAGCGTGCCGAATGCGATCGAGCAGACTGGTCTCTCGAGGGCTGCACACGTGAACGTGCGTATCCAGTCGCCAACTGTCAGCGGATGCTGGGTTGGATGGCAGGACCGCGAAGGGTTCAAACTGCAGATCGCTTTGAAAAGATACCTGCGGATGAGTCGCCACATGCGGCAGGTCCAGGGCCACAGCGAATGGCGGAGGCACGTCGCCTTCCTGGAGGATCTGGCGCTCGTTGTCCCTTGCCGCATTGAGTTCGGTTAACGTCAGGTGATTCGAATCAGACTCACGGTCACCCATGTCGTGCAATGCCATCTTTGGTGTGGCCAGCTGGCTGGAAAGTAAGGCACCCTGCACAATGTTCGCCCCCATCTCCGTGGTTCCGCGGTGGAGCACGTCGGCGATGAGCGCGCGCACCTGCTCCTGTGGGCCAAGCAGGATGGCGTAGACGGGATGCGGTCCCTGATACGGCATGGAAGTGCCGAGCGGCGGGATATCATAGAGCGTTCCCTGAAAGCCTGCTGAAACAGCAAGAACGCCGAACTGAAATCTCTTTCCCAAACCCTGTTTCAGCAGCGCTGCACGGAATGCCTCGATGTGGTTGTCACTTTGGAAGAGATCCGTGATGATGATGGTCATCCCGTTCGGGTTCAGCGCTCTACCAGCCACTTCAAGATCCGTGTCCTTGTATCCTTCACTGGCACTGTAGAAGTCCGGCCTGAAGGACTCCTTCAAATCAGTGAAAGGTCTGGACGCGGTGCCGAACTTGTAGGTGTGAAAGACGGCCTGTTGCAGGTAAAGGCTGTCGAGGCTTTCTTCAAGTGTCTTGACAAACTGGATGTAGCTTGCGCCCGCAGCGCGTGGCGAAACAAAGCCCTGCAGGGAAGCGGTCGCGTCGAAGTACCAGTCCACGGACTTGACGGTGGAGGAGGGTACGACGCGATAGACAGGCGCTGGCGGAGCGGCAGTGGTACACCCCGTCAGGCAGAGAGCGAAAAGGAGCAGGGCGGCACGGGCTGTAATGCACAGACGCGGAGATCTCCCTGACATGCGGCCTTTTGAACGCTTTCTGCGATGTAGACGGAAGCATAGCACACGCTCTGTGAAGCGCAAGCTTTACTCGGAGCCATGGGCACCATATACATTTCCGAAGGAAACGGTCCCGTTACCTCCTGGTGTGCGCGGCAGTACAACACAACGTTACTCGCTCTGTACCTGCGCGTGGAACGCTGTTCGTGATGGGCTGGGGCCCATGTCAAGAACCAGTTCCCCGCCGTGTTCTAGTGCGCTGTACGGGATTTGTGGCAAGGAAAGTGGTTTGCCGTTCAACGCGGCGGATTGAATGTAGACGTGGGTAGGGCTGTTATTGTGCGCGACGATGTGGAACTCGCCGCCACGCAGATGCAGCGTGACCTGGTCGAAGGCCGGACCGCTGATCTGGTATCGAGGCTGGGCCGCGCAGCCGCCCTCCATGTCGAAAAGGCCGATGCCCGCGAGTACCAGGTACGAACCCATCTGCCCTTCATCCTCTTCACCGGGCCAGCCGTTCAGTGGCGAGGTGTCGAAGACGCGCTCATACACATCACGCGCGTACTTCTGTGTGAGCCATGGCTTGCCGGAGTCGTTAAAGAGCCACGGGGCCTGCAGGTTTGGCTCGTTCGTCAGATCGACATGGTTCTCCTTGAAGCCTGCTTCGAGTCGTGCGTTGAACTGATCCGTTCCGAGCAGGGCAACAAGCCCGGGAACGTTCCCCGGCACAAACCAGCTGTAAATCCAGGCCGTACCCTCAAGAAATCCCGGGCCGGCCCATCCGCCGGTGGTGCCAAAGTGGTAGAGGTCGTTCGGTTCGATCCATGTGCCATCCGCATGGCGGCGCTGCGCGTAGTGCGTGGTGGGCGATAGGATGTTGCGCCAGTTCTCCGCGCGTTTTGCAAACATCGCGGCATCGTCCGCATGGCCCAGCGACTTTGCCAGCACGGCGGCGCAGGCATCATCGAAGGCGTACTCCATGGTGGATGAGGCCGGGCCGTCTTCTTCCGGCACATAGCCCAGCTTCATGTAGGCGGCCATATGCCGGTCGCCCGCGATGCCCTGCGGAAAGCTGCCGCCGCAGGTGTACGGCACGCCGGGCGAGGTCAGCACCTTGCGCATGGCCTGGTAAGCTCCCTCGCCGTCAAAGCCGCGCAGGTGCTTCTGCCATGCTCCGGTCAGCAGTGCCATCTCGTGGTGCGCATCCATGACGGGCGAGTAGCGGACGGCAGTGGGCGCATCCGGCAGCCACCCACCATCCTTTGCCTCGACCAGCAGAGCGCGATCGAATGACTCCAGGACATCCGGAGCAAGGAGAGACCACATGGGTCCAAGGTCCCACTGCGCGCCCCACAGTCCGTCGCTGGAGTAGAGGTGCTGGCCCGGTTGCGGCACGCGGCGGAGCTCGCCACAGGCGTTGCGGTAGCTGCCGTCCACGTCGTCGACCATCGCCTTCGCGGTGTAGGAGCGATACAGGTTGGTGTAGAGCTTTACGGCATCGTCCGCCGAGCCGCCTTTCACTTCGACACGTGACAGCAGCGTTGCCCATTTGGCTCCGGTCTCGCGGACAACGGAATCAAAATCGAAGCCGAGCGCGTTTGTCTCCTGACGCAGGTTTGCCTTTGCCTGCTCCACACCGACCAGGCTGATGCCCGTCTTCACCACCACGGGGCCGCGTTGCGCCGGATCGAAGTCCAGCCATACGCCGCCGGTCTTCGCCGTTGTGAAGCTCCCGGCATTGCGCTGCATGGTGCGCGGCCTGCGATACTCCGTGCCGTAGTTGGTGTCCGCGCCGGTATAGTCACCGTTCTCCCATGCGTTCATGGCTGTCATAGGCTTCGACAGCAGCATGTCGAAGTAGACGGTGAACTCGCCCGCATACTTGTTGCGTTGCGTGATGGAGCCGGTCAGTTCACTGAGCCCGGCGCGCTGTACCGTGATGCTTGAAATCGTGCGGCGCTCCTCGCCGGAGTTGGCAAAGTCCAGCAGAAGATGCGTTTCGCCCTGTGCCGCTGGCGTAAAGCGCAGCCATCCCGTGCGGTCCGTGGCGGTCAGTTCCGCCCGCGTCTGCGCGTCGATCAGGTCAACAGCGTAGTAGCCGGGCCGTCCTGTCTCCGTCTTCTTATCCATGCGCGAGCGGTAACCGGCTGTCCACATGCCGCCAAACGGACCGTCGCTGGACCCGGCGAAGAGGCGCGGCTGGCCGGGGTAGTTCTCAATGTTGCCATGCAGGGGCATGATGTCGAAGCTGTCCAGTCCAAAGGTGTGCAGGAAGCCGAATCCAGCGATACTGCCGACGGTGTACTCGTATCCGCCGTTCCAGACATTGCCCTGGTTGTCCGGGCTCATCTTCACCATGCCCATGGGCGTGCTGGCCCCGGGAAAAAGCATCCACCGCGAATTTGATGTTCCCGTGAAGACGTTGACCTTGTCCAGAAGGTCATTGCGTGTGGCTGGCTGCGCGAGAGTACGCTGCTGCATGATCAGCAACACGCACAGGACAAGTGCGCATGTGTTCTTGAACTGTTGACGTGTCTTCATGCGGCGCTCGCGTTCTAAGTCAATGCACATGGGTGGGCGGCTTGGAACGTGTGGTCAAGCCGCAAGTTGCCGCGCCGTGCAGAGTGTTGCCGCTGGTGAAGATGGGCGCGCGGAGTGCACTGGCCTCCAGAAAGCGGCGCGTGCTCCAGAGCAGCGTTCGAAAGCAGCAAGGCATGGTGCAGGCAAGCGTACCGCATGGAACAGAGAAGTGCCAAAACCGGTCAGATCTGCATGGACGGCGGAAGGATCTTTGGATCGGTGCCGAAGCTCTGGTTCGGTGTGCTGGACATGACGAAGCGGAGGGTGCCGCCGTTCGCAATGTCGGCGTGGCGGAACCAGGCTTCGTCCTGGCGTTTGCCATTCAGGTAGAACTCCCGGATGTAGGCGTCCGACGGGTTCTTGCGGTCCACCTGAATCTGCAGGCCCTTGCCGCCACCCAGGTCGATGTGTGCCTTTTGTACCAGTGGTGAGCCGAGCACGTAGATGCCGCTGACCGGGTCGACAGGGTAGAAGCCGAGAGCGCTCATCAGGTACCACGCGGACATCTGGCCGACGTCCTCGTTGCCCTGCATACCATCGGGCTTGGCGGCGTACATGGTATCCATCAGCGAGCGCACACGGGCTTGGGTCTTGTATGGAGCACCTGCATACACGTACAGGTAGGCGATGTGATGCGATGGCTCGTTACCGTGGGCATACTGACCCACCATGCCGGCGATGTCCGGCGGTGCATTGGCCGGCAGCGTGGATGGTGCGCTGAACAATCCGTCCAGATGCTGCACAAAGGTCTGCGGGCCGCCGTGCAGTTCAATCAGACCGGCAGGATCGTGCATAATGCCGAAAGTGGTTTGCCAGGCGTTGCTTTCCGTGTAGTCAACCCACTTTCTTGTATGTCCCATGTCGATTGGGTCAAAGGGTGTAGCGAACGTGCCGTCACTCAGCTTGGCACGCATAAAGCCGGTCGTAGGATCCCAGTTATTTTTGTAGCCCTTGGAGAGCGTAATACGCTCGTCATAGTCACCGGTGTTGCCGGTCTTCCTGGCAAGATTCGCGATGGCCCAATCGTCATAGCAGAACTCAAAGTGCTTGGATACAGACTCCCCCTCGACGTCCGCGGGGATATAGCCTTTCTCGCGGTGTGCCCTCATGCCACTCACGTCATCCAGACGTCCACGCTGCAGCATCTTGTAGGCGCGAGCGTAGTCAACACTGCCTTTGCCGATACCCTTGTTGCACGCCTCCGCAATCACCGACGCGCAGTGATAGCCGGTCATGCACTCCGTCTCGCGTCCGCACAGCGGCCACACCGGAGCACCCGCCGGACTCTCCTCGCCCATGCGGATCAGCGTGTTGACGAACTGCGGCACGCGCTCCGGCTCCAGCAGCGTGTAGGCAGGATGCGCGGCGCGAAAGGTATCCCACAGCGAAAAGGTGGTGTAGTTCTGCGCGCCCGCTGGAAGCATGTGGACGGCGTTGTCCATGCCGCGATACTTGCCGTTGCAGTCGTCAAAGCGCGTCGGACCCAACGACATGTGATACAGAGCGGTGTAGAAGATCTTCTTCTGCTCCGGCGTGGCAAAGTTCGCCTGAATCTTGCCAATCTGCGCCCGCCATTTGTTCGCCGCAGCCGTGCGGACGCCGTCGAAGTCCCACCCGGGAACCTCGGCCTGCATGTTCGCGGCGGCGGATTCCGCACTGACCGCCGAGATGCCCACCTTAACGTGAACGACCTCATCGGCGTGTGTCTCGAAGTACAGGACGGCCTTCAGGTTCGCGCCCTCCGTCTTGCCGACCGCGACCGTCTGGTCATCCTTGAAGAAGTGCATGTGCTTCGGCTTTTTCGACACTTGCAGAGCGAAGTACGCGTGGCGGCCCGGACCCCATGCGTTCGAGACGTGTCCGCCGGCGATGCTGTCCGTTCCTGTGCGGTCCAGTTCGCCGGAGACGACGACGGACTTGCCGCCATACAGCTGTGAGTGATGCAGATCGACGAGGATGTAGGCCTGCTGGCTGGCCGGAAAGGTGTAACGGTGCACCCCAACGCGCTCGGTCGTGGTCAACTCCGCGCGCACTTTCGGCGTGTCCAACGTCACGGCGTAGTAGCCGGGCGTCATGATCTCGGTCGCGTGGCTGAAGCGGGAGCGGTAGCCGCTCTCCGGGTTCTCGCGCGTGCCGGGCTGCAGCTTGGCCTCGCCCACCCCGGGCGTCACCAGAAAGTCAAGGAGGTCTGCAGCGCCGGTGCCGCTCAGGTGCGTGTGGCTGAAGCCCATGATGGAGGTGTCCGTGTCGTGGTACCCGGAACACCAGTCCCAGCCTTCGTTGAAGGTATCCGGGCTAAGCTGCACTGCGCCAAACGGCAGGCTGGGTCCGGGATACGTGTGCCCGTGGCCGCCGGTGCCGATGTGCGGGTCCACCCATTGCAGCACGTCGTCCTTGCCAGCGGGTGCTTCGGCAAGGAGCCGGTTTGTAATGGAACTCTGGGCAACAGCGGCTACAGCGGTTGCAGACTGGATAAACTGGCGGCGAGAAACCATAGGTCCCCATCTTACCGCGCCCGCGACCCACCCGGAAGCTCGTTAATACCACGTCAAGGCGTATGGTCCTGCTGACATGCCGCAGCCACAGGTGTTTGGCAGGTTCCACCTCTGCTGGACCTCGGCGTGAACAGGCGGCGCGTGAAGCAGTGTGCCGGGTGGCAACGGCGGGCTTTAAAGGTTCCGGAGCTTTCTGCCTTCGCGCCCAAACTGCCGCATCGCTCTCAAACGCTCCTGCCAGGTTCCCGTGTAGAGAACGCGGATGAGATTGGCAAAGAGCACTTCATGCGGCTCACCCGTAGGCTCGAAGCGCCATGTGCCCGTCCCGCGCCGGGTGGTGAGCGTCTTTGCAGCGGTCATTTCCAGTAGGCCTTCCGCGCCCCTGGTCGTGCCAAAACCGCTTTGCCGCCGCCCTCCAAAAGGAACACGGGGGTCTGCGGTGGGCACGATCATGTCATTGATGACGACTGTCCCCACAACGAGTTTCGCGGCGAGGCGGCGGGCCTGCTGTTCGTCGCCGTAGATGGAGGCTGTGAGTCCCAGCGGGCACGCCTGCTGTGCGGCGAGTACACCAGCTTCATCCGACACTTCGATAAGGGTCAGGACCGGCGCGAAGATGTCCGCTTGTGCGATCTCCATCTCCGGTGTGCCGTTGGAGATCAGAACGGGCCCCTGCTCCGAAACGGAGGCTGTCCCATGCACCGTGGCACCGGCGGCTTCCGCTTTGGAGAGAAGGTCAGCCAGGTGTGATCTTGTTGCGTCAGGCAGAGCGACAGGATCGATGCGTGCGAAAACTGCCAGCAGAGCATCGATCAGCGCTTTACGGCGCTCCTTGCTTGCGCCCATCAGAAGCACGCGCCGCGGTGCCATGCAGGTGGCAGAGCCATTCAGGCGCATGCCAAACGCCAGGGCTTTCGCAACGAAGTCGATGTCCGCGCCGGGCAGAACGATCGCGGCGTCCGAGCCGGACAGTTCCATGACAGAGGGTGTGAGCGTTTCCGCGAGACGTTGCAGCAGTATGCGCCCGACAGCAGCCGATCCTGTGAAGAAGACCTTGTCCACGCCGCGCGCAAGTTCCACACCGACGGCTTCAATGGACTCGTCCGTCACCCGCAATGCGTCCCGTGGAAGTCCGCAGGCATACAGCGTTTCCGTGAAGCGATCCGCAACCGCCTTCCCGCTACGCCCTGGCTTCCAAACCACCGTGTTGCCAGCCGCAAGAGCCTGCGCAGCCTGTACTCCGGGCAATAGAAGCGGGTAGTTGAAAGGCGCGATAACGAGTACGGTGCCGAATGGCACGCGGTGCACCTCGCTGCGGATGCCGGCGAGCCAGAGCGGCAGACCTGCCGGGCCCAGGCGGCGTGGTTTTAGAATGGCCTCCGCTTTCTGCTCAAGGAAGCGGAGGGCTGCCAGCAGCGGGAGCACCTCAGATGCCAGCGTATCGGCCGGTGTTCGGGGAAGAGTTGAAATGGCGGAGGTAAAAAGCGCAGACTGCGATGCGATCTGATAGCGTGCCGCCGAAAGGATGTGCAGGCGATCGGATACTGTCCATTCAGACCAGGGTTTCAACGTTCCTCCGAGGTTGGGTGTGACACGTCAGGCGCGGTTCTACGCTGCCTCTGCGCCTGCCGCAAACAGCTTCCGGTTCCGTCCTGCGGCGTGACAGACGGGACGGGATATACTCAAACGCAATTCCCTGACGCACTTACAAGGTTACGATGCTTCTTGCCCGCCGCATCTTCAGAGTTGCCCGCTGTTTGATCGCACTGCCGGCGCTGCTGTCCGCACTTGCGCAGCAGCCTTCCACGCCAAGCGAGAGTGCTCCGCCAGCAGTTGCGCCGCCATCCGCGGCGGGGCAAGCGGTCAGCGTCCGCAGCAACGCACCGCCGACGGCGCCGTCGCCCGGTAGCCCAGCGGACTCCATCACTGAAGGCACGGTGAGCGTTGGCGGCCAGCAGATTGCCTACCGGGCCGTGGCGGGCACCATCACCGTGGGTGCGACTGACCCGCAGGATGCCACGCTGGGATTTGACGGCAAGCCGCTGCCGACCTCCGGCGTGAAGGCTGATGCACCGGATGCGCCACCCACCGCGCGCATGTTCTATGCGGCGTATTTCAAGAAGGATGCCGCGCCGGAACACCGTCCCGTGACGTTCATCTACAACGGTGGACCGGGATCGCCGACGATGTGGCTGCACATGGGCACCTTTGGGCCAAAGCGCATCGTCACACCCGACACGCAGCATCAGGAAGGCGCACCATACAGCATCGTGCCGAATGAGTATTCGCTCCTGGACGTGTCGGATGTCGTCTTTATCGATGCGCCCGGCACTGGTCTGAGCCGGACCTTCGGCAAGGACAAGGTGCAGGCCTTCTACGGCGTGGACGCGGACGGCCATGCCTTCGAGCGCTTCATCCGGCGCTTTCTGTCCAAGTACAACCGCTGGAACTCGCCAAAGTATCTGTTCGGGGAGAGCTACGGGACGCCGCGCTCGGCGGTGCTGGCGGCAGACCTGCGCTCCATCGATCTGAACGGCATCATTCTGCTGTCGCAGATTCTCAGCTTCGACAACTCCGTCGATGGCCCTACGGCGAACCCCGGAGTAGACCAGGCGTATGCGCTGGCGCTGCCCACTATGGCCGCGACCGCATGGTTCCACCACAAGCTGCCTACGCAGCCGCCGGACCTGAAAGCGTTTCTGGCCGAGGTGGAGAAGTACGCGCTGGGCGACTACATGGCCGCTCTCCTAAAAGGATCGGAGTTGCCGGATGCAGAGCGCCGGGCCGTGGCTGAAAAGCTGCACGGCTACATCGGTCTGCCCGTCGAGTATCTCATCCGCTCCGACCTGCGCGTGCAGGGTGGCGAGTTCTCCGAGCGCCTGCGCTACGACGAGGGCATCTCCGTGGGCCGCCTGGATACGCGTTATGCCGGGCCGGAACTGGACCCGCTGTCGCAGTCCACCGGCTACGACGCGCAGTCCGCCGCCATCACCTCCGCGTGGAACACGGCGATCAACCAGTATGTCCACAACGACCTGAAATTTGCCACGCAGGATACGTACCTGCTGTCAGGCCGCGATGGCGGCGAGTTCAGCTGGAACATGACACATCGTCCGCCGGGGCGCGGCGGCGGCGGTCCGGGTGGCGCGCCGGGCACGGTTGAAACCGGGGCCAACGTCATGCCGGACCTTGCCTACCGGATGAAGCTGAATCCGCACATGAAGGTGATGCTGGCAGGCGGTTACTATGACCTGGCGACACCCTACTTCGAAGGCATCTACGAGATGCACCACCTGCCGATGCCGCGATCGCTGCAATCCAACATCAGCTACCACTACTATGAAGCCGGGCACATGATCTACGTGCGCGAAGACATCCTGAAGCAGTTCCACGCGGATGTGGCCGCGTTCATCCGCTCCACGGAAAACGGGCGCTGACACTGTGGCGAGGCAAAAACGTATGACGTAGCGTTTGAGTGATGAGAGTCACAGAATATTCACGCCTCAGCCCGACCGGCCAGTCGCCGCCTCACCCGGCACACTATACAGCCCCGGCGCACCCATTCATGCTGCGCAGGGCTTTGCCATCACGGGTACCAATAACAGCAATGCAAATTTCGGTGCCTGGCCGCAGAATATCGGCCCGGCGTACATCCACGAATTCAACATGACCACAGAGTATGAACTCAACAATCAGCTGTCATTGTCAGCAAGCTATGTAGGCGAGAGCGGCCAACACCTGGCCGACTACCGCAATGGCAACCAATTGACCCTGGCCCAGGCGCGTGCGCTCACCGCGAATGGTGGCACAGTTACGGCAGCCATCACCGCGCCTTTTGCTGCTCTCGTGGGCCAGAGTGGAGGGCTGCTCCTTACCGAGTCTGCAGCGATGTCCAACTACAATTCAGGCGAAGTCACGCAGCGTGAACGTGGCCAGCACGGCTTGACGTATACGACTCACTACACCTATTCGAAAGCACTGACCAACAGCGCGGGCAATTACACACCCGCAAACATCAACGGCCAGAATGCCGCGTACCAGGACGGTTACAACAGCGCTGCCAATTATGGCCTGTCAGGCACGGACGTTACTCACAACCTGTCAGCCGTCGCCGTGTACGTGGTGCCCTTTGGGCGCGGACAGCGGTTCGGAGGAGGGGCGAACCGTGCGGCTGATCTACTGCTGGGCGGCTGGTCTGTCTCTGGTTCCGTTATCGCCTACTCGGGATTTCCCATCACCATCAACGGCCCGAACAACACACAAACCAACACTTTCGGCAATGTTCGCGCGAACCACTATCGCACACTCCGCATTCATAACCGGAGCCTCAATGACTGGTTCGGCACGGACCCATCCGCGACTGCCTGCAACAACGGCGACAACGGCATCTGTGCCTACGGAGCCGTTACAAATCAGTCGTTCGGCACAGCCTCGGTCGGCTCGGAGCGCACGCCTGGCTATGTAGGCATGGACACGTCCGTCTTTAAGGACCTCCACATCACAGAAGGGCAAGCTCTGGGCTTCCGGGGCGACGCCTTCAACGCGGGCACTATCGCCAGCTACGGCAATCCGGACAATACGGTAACGGATACAAATTTCGGGCAAATCACGAACACGCGCAGCGCCTCGCGCGTGCTGCAGTTGCAGATGCATTACAGCTTCTAATCCACTGCATCTTTGAAGGTGTCGTCGGGGTTGCAAGTGGTCGGGGCGGAGGGATTCGAACCCCCGGCCCTCTGCTCCCAAAGCAGATGCGCTACCAGGCTGCGCTACGCCCCGACTGCTACTGATTCTACGTCAGTGACGCGCGCCCATGGCGAAGAACTTGCCTGCAATAAAGGCCAGCAGCGCAAGCGGGATGGCCAGCAACAGCATCATGGCGAGCACCAGGCCGAGCAGGAAGAGCCAGTCGGACGCGGCATGCCGTTTGCGCTGTTGGGCCGTCAGTCCCGCGCCGGGCAGCTGCCGCAGGTTACCGCCGCCGTCGTAGCGTTGTTCGTTGAAGGAGGTGAATCCGGCGCCTGATCCCGCGCCATACGACGGGATCGCTCCGATGGAGCGCTCCAATAGGGCAAAGTTGCGCCGGTTTGCCTTCCATGCGATGTCAAAGGCATCGCCCAGCACGGGCACGGTGCCGATCAGCGTTTCGATCGCTACGTTGGCCATCATGCGCACCAGCGTCACCTTGGGCACGCCGCGAAGCCACGCCGCCAGGATAATGATCCACGATGCCATGGCTCCAACGATGTCGCCAATGCCAGGGATCAGCCCGATGATGCCGTCCAGTCCAAAGCGGATCTGCGTGCCGGGGATGCGCAGGAAGTCGTCCAGCAGGTGCGAGAGCAGGTCCAGGTTGCGGTCGCTGAACAGGTCCGCGCCGCGCGCCACACGTGGACGAAGGACCTCGGGTTCGGAGCGCGTCGGCGACATACCTGGTCAGATGCGCAGAAAGATGTGCTTGCGGTACAACGGCAAGACCAGAAGCCACGTGACCACGACAAATGTCAGGCCAAAGAGCAGAGATGGTATGCCATAGACCGGAATGGCCTGGTGCAGCCAGTCGGAGTAGACGCGGAGCAGGGTGCCGTGTGGTGTCTTGATCAGGACCAGAGCGGAGGGGAGCAGTTCCGAAATCATGTAGGCGGCGATGGAGTTGGTTCCGAAGACGAGCAGCGGCTGATACATCGCCGGATGCTCCAGTGTATTGGCGCGCGAGATGCCGCCGCGCCCCAGACGTTTCAGGTCGATCAGGTACATGAAAAGCGCGAGCAGTAGCAGGCTCCATCCACCTGCGAAGAGGACAAACGAACTCGTCCAGAGCTTTTTATTCATGGGAAAGAACGGGTTCCATAGGACGCCCGCAGCAAGACAGAGAATGGAAGCCAGTGCGATGCCGCGCTGCTTCTCCGCTGTTGTCCGGTCTGTGCGCAGCCACACGCCCGCAAGCAGGCCTATAAGCGCGGTTGCAAGAGCCGGCACGGTCGACAGCAAGCCTTCCGGATCGCGCACGCGTTGATACAGGTGCTGCGGTGCAAACAGCGCGCGGTCGATAGACGCGGTCAGGTTGCCGTCAGGATCATTGATCGGCACGGTATGCGTCGGCACACCATAGCCAGGCACCGGGACAAAGCGCATCAGCACCCAATATCCCACCAGGCAGAAGACCGCCAGCGCAGCCTTGCTCTTCCATCCCGAGGGTTTTAGGAGGTATACCGTGCCCACAACAAAATAGCAGAGCCCGATACGTTGCAGCACGCCATAAAACCGTGCCTGGTCCATATGGAGGAACGGAAAGGTATTAACCACAAAACCGAACAGCAGCAGCACAGCCGTTCGCCGCAGCAGATGCAGAAAGAGCGTCATCCGTGTAGCTCCGCGCGCCAGGCGGGACGCCGTGGACAGCACGAGCGACAGGCCCACAAGGAAGAGGAATGTCGGGAAGACAAGATCCGTTGGCGTAAAGCCGTTCCATGCAGCATGTTCCAGCGGATGGAAGACGTCCGGTCCGGCCTGATTGTTGACCAGGATCATGAACGCGATGGTCAACCCGCGCAGGACATCCAGCGAGAGCAGGCGCGCGGGCTTCGGCACCGTGCGGATCACGTCCGAATCGACTGTCGACGCGATCTCGAGGTCCGATGCCGCTGTTCTTTGGTCGCGTTTGTCATACACGGTGCCGGTGGAGCCTGTCATGTAGGCCGTTCCTTCTGCGAAAACTCGGGTGTGTTCACGATGCTACAATCAAGCTTGGCACGGCGGCTATAGTTCAGGGGTTAGAACGCGGGTCTGTGGCACCCGATGTCGAGGGTTCAAATCCCTCTAGCCGCCCCAAACTCCCCTCTGTTCTTTCTTCATGACACTCTTTGCAGGCACATCCGGCTGGGCGTATCCCACGTGGAAGCCGGGCTTCTACCCGGTGAAGCTGCCCGCACGCCGCTTCCTGGAACATTATGCAAGGCGGCTGACCTCCGTCGAAGTGAATTACAGCTTCCGCAAGCTGCCCTCTGAAGAACAGCTTGCTGGCTGGTTGAGCGCGGTGCAACCCGGCTTCCGCTTCTCCTTCAAAGCACCGGAGCTCATCACGCATCGACGCCGCTTGCGTGAGTGTGGCGATGCAGTGGACCGGTTTCTTTCAGCGCTGGAGCCGGTACGGTCCCCCGGGGCGCTGGGATGTCTGCTGTTCCAGCTGCCTCCAAACTTCAAGGCAGACACTCTCCGCCTGGGGGCGTTTCTCGCGCTGCCGCAGATGGCACACGCCGGGCGCATCGCGTTTGAGTTCCGCCATGAAAGCTGGTTCTGTGAGGAGACGTGGACCATACTGCGCGCACACGGTGCTGCGGTCTGCATCGCTGAGAGTGATGGTCTGCGCACGCCCGAAGTACAAACGGCGACAGACTTTGCCTGCTATCGTCTGCGGATCGCAGGCGGGTACGATGCGCTGACCATCGCGGACCACGCAGCGAAGTTCCGTGCTCTCAGCGCGGAGCGTGACGTCTACGTCTATTACAAGCACGAGGACGAGCCCGCTGGTCCGCTCGCAGCAGAGGCCATGCTTCTTCAGGCTGCCGAACTCGCTCGGTAGCTAAAACAAGTCAGTCAAAAATTGCCGCGAAAGCCGAGCGTCTTCAACTGCGCCCGCGAGAGCGTTGCTTGAATCCCTTCGTAAGGAAACGCACTCCACTGTCCAACGTGCGCAGAGGCTAGTGCGCGCAGCGCCTCGCTTTCCGTGCGGAAGCGCACCCGCCGCAGATGCCGCAACGCATGATCTTCGCCCAGCGTACCATCCGCCGGTTCGGCGCTGAGCCACAGCGTCATGCCCAGCAAACGAAGCTCAAGCCGGAAGAAGTGGGCGTCCATGACTTAAAGCTATCAATACCCATCCGCACGCTCTCCCCGTACGCGTCCATCAAGTGGAGCGCGGAGTTAAGCTGCGGCAGCAATGCCGTTCAATCTCTCCATCGCCTCGTTTGGGATTTGGAGCGAAGCAGCGGCGATGTTCTCGCGCAGATGCGACACGGACGATGTTCCAGGAATCATGAGGATGTTGGGCGAGCGATGCAACAGCCAAGCCTGCGCCACCGCCATGGGTGTTGTTCCAAGCGAGGCAGCCACCTCGTTCAGCGTGGACGACTGTAGCGGCGTAAAGCCGCCCAGCGGAAAGTACGGCACATACGCAATCCCTTCCGCGGCAAGTGCGTCGATGAAACCATCGTCGCGGCGCTGTGCCAGATTGTACTCGTTCTGCACGCAGACCACGGGGGCGATCGTCTTTGCTTCGTGCACCTGGTTCAGGGTCACGGTGCTGACACCCAGGTGCCGTATCAGGCCCTGCTGCTGGAGCCGTGCAAGCACCGAAAACTGTTCTTTCAGTGGCTGATCCGAAGGTGGCTTCATGCTGGTCCAAGCGCGGAAGTTCACGATGTCCAGCACGTCCACCCCGAGGTTGCGCAGGTTGTCATGCACCGCCGATTCCAGCTCAGCCGGACTCTGCGCCGGTAGCCACGCACCCTTGTCATCGCGCCGTGCACCCACTTTCGTCACGATGACAAGATTCTCTCCATACGGATGCAGTGCCTCCCTGATGATCTGATTGGTGATGTGCGGCCCGTAGAAGTCGCTGGTATCGATATGATTGATGCCGCTCTCCACCGCCTCGCGCAGAACTGCAATGGCAGCGTCCCGGTCCTTTGGCGGACCAAACACATGCGGTCCCGCCAACTGCATCGCACCATACCCCATGCGGTGCACAGTAAGCGATGTTCCTGGAAAGCTAAACGTACCGCCGAGATGTTGCTGATCGGGCATGCTCATTCCTCAGAGTTGAAAGATGAACATCCAACGAGAAAGGACTCAACCTTCGAAGATTGTGAACATGAACGCATCTCAACCGGTCTACCCATCCCAGCGCTTGAAGATGAGCGAGCCGTTCGTTCCGCCGAAGCCGAAGGAGTTGGACAGCGCATAGTGGATGTGCTTGTCGGCCGGCTTTTGCGGTACGTAGTTCAAGCGACACTCAGGGTCGACGTTCTCCAGGTTGATTGTGGGCGGTGCGATGCTTTTCTGCATTGCCATCAACGTAATACCCGCTTCCAGACCGCCGGCACCACCCAGCAGGTGGCCGGTCATCGATTTGGTGGAGGACACGAGCATCGTGCCGTTCAACGCATGTTCGCCAAAGACGGTTTCGATCCCCTTGGATTCCATGGCATCGCCCAGCGGCGTGGATGTGGCGTGTGCGTTCAGGTAATCGATCTGCTCCGGCGCCAGCCCGGCTGATCTAAGCGCGTTGCGCATGGCGCGCGCACAACCCTCACCCTCGGGGGCCATGCCTGTCATATGGAAGGCGTCGGAGCTCATGCCGTAGCCGACCACTTCGCCGAGGATCTTTGCGCCGCGCTTTTGTGCAAACTCCAGTTCCTCAAGAATGAGGATGCCCGCCCCCTCCCCAATAACAAAGCCGTCCCGGTCTCTGTCCCATGGCCGGGATGCGCGCGTCGGGTCGTCGTTGCGGGTGGAGAGCGCCTTCATGTTTGCAAAGCCGCTGAC
>CAXUHI010000003.1:125818-223883 GCA_964251045.1 uncultured Terriglobus sp.
TCAGCGGTGTTATGGCTGCCTCCGCGCCGCCGGCGATCATGGCATCGGCATCGCCGCGCTGAATGATCCGGAATGCGTCACCGATGGTGTGGGCTGATGTGGTGCAGGCCGTTGCGGTCGCCTGATTCGGTCCTTTGGCGCCGTACCGGATGGACACATGGCCTGCGGCCAGATTGACAATCGTCGCTGGAATGAAGAAGGGCGATACCTTGCGCGGGCCACCATGCATGAGGTTGGTGTGTTCCCGCTCGATGATGTCGAAGCCGCCAATACCGGAGCCCACATCAACGCCCACCATCTCCGCATTCTCGGGCGTCACCTGCAGGCCGGAGTGCGTCATCGCCTCCTCCGCTGCAGCAAGTGCAAAGTGGATGAAGCGGCCCATTTTGCGGGCTTCCTTCTTGTCGATGAAGTCGTGCGGGTCAAAGTCCTTGACTTCAGCGGCAAAGCGGACGGAGTGTCCCTCAAGCGGGTACGCCGTGATCTCTGCCATGCCGCTGCGGCCCGCCATCAGACTGTCCCACACAGCAGGCGCCGTGTTGCCAATGCCGCAAATCAATCCGATCCCCGTAACGACGACGCGCCGCGCCGGAATGGTTCTTGTCTCGCTCACCGGCTTACTTTGCCTTTGTATGCGCTTCGATGTACTCGGTCGCGTCCTTTACCGTCTTGATCTTCTCCGCGTCCTCGTCCGGGATCTGGATATCGAAGGCTTCTTCAAACTGCATCACGAGTTCGACCACGTCGAGCGAGTCCGCGCCCAGATCCTCCTGAAACGATGCTCCGGGCGTTACCTCCGCCTCGTCAACCTGAAGCTGCTCCACAATGATGCTCTTTACCTTCTCGTCCACTGCTGCCATCGTGCCTTCTCCCTGTACAGAACTTGCCGCGTCATGCGCGTATGTTGTGTCTGATGCTGTGATCTGCTCCGGTGCATACAACCGCGACGTGCTGGTGAGCGCCTCGTTCCACCGAACCGTAGTTCAGTGTACATGTCACCGCGCTGGCGTTAGTCCGGGCACGCCGAATGCACCTATGTACGGCCTGTGACACTTCGACGGCAGGGTTCGCCTTTTCTACGCTTTGATGCAGTAGAGTGGATGTATGCAGCCTTCCCACCTTGTTTGCATTGCCGCGTTCCTGTTAGGCGCTGTCCTCAGCTATGTCCTGCTCTATGTGCGAGGCAGTACAAAGCGTGCCCGCCTGGAAGAACGGCGCGCAGTACTCGAAAAGGATCTGGACGAGGAGCGGCGTCTGCGCGGGGCTACGGAAACCGAGCTGCGGCATGAGCGTGAGTCTCATGCCGCAGCCACGCGTGAGCTGGCGGCCGCGCGTGCAAAGGGAGAAGCGGAAGAGCGCGCGGCCGCTGCTCGTCTTGACAGCCTCCTTCAGGTCGAGCAGAACCTGAAGGACTCCTTTAGCGCACTCGCCGGGCGGGCGCTGGACGCTAACGCAGAAAAGCTGTTGCGCATGGCGGATGAGCGCTGGAAGGTACACAAAGGGCAGGCGGAACACGATCTCAGCAGTCACCATGCGGCAATCGACTCGCTGGTGAAACCCCTCCAGCAGTCCCTGGAGGCACTCACCCAGCACTCGCAGGCTTTGGAGGTGCAGCGCGAAGGTGCCTACCGCGGTGTGCTGCAGGAACTTCAAACCATTCACCAGAGCCACGCCAGCCTGAACAGGGAGACGGCGCAGCTTGTGCAGGCGCTGCGCTCGCCGCGTGTGCGCGGACACTGGGGAGAGCTTCAACTGAAGCGCTGCATCGAGTTCGCAGGTATGGTGGAACACGCATCCTTTCGCACGCAGACCTCTGTCAGCAACGGCGAGGCGACCCTGCGTCCGGACGCCGAAGTCTTTCTCCCCAACGGGCGAAGAATCGTTGTCGATGCAAAGACTCCCATGGAGTCCTATCTTTCCGCTACCGTTGCGACCGATGAAGGGGAGCGCACCCGCCTGCTGCGGGCACACGCGGCCAGTGTCAGGCAGCATGTCAAAGACTTGACAGCGAAGAGCTACTGGAAGCAGTTCCGTGACTCACCGGACTTCGTGATCTGCTTTCTGCCGAGCGAGGTACTGTTCTCCTCTGCGCTGGAGCAGGATCCGTCATTGATTGAATTTGGCGCGACGGAAAACGTTCTGCTTGCCACACCCACAACGCTGATTGCCATGCTGAAAGCGGTTGCCTGCGGTTGGCAACAGGCCAGTGTTGCCGAGAATGCCCGCAAAATCCAGGACGAAGCAACGAAAATCTACAACAAGCTGTGTGGCATGCAGCAGGACTTCAAGCAACTCGGAGACCAGCTCGCACGAGCTTCAACGACCTACAATGCGGTTCTGGCCAAAGCAGAGGGCCAGGGCGGTATCTTCTCAGTGGGCCGGCGGCTGCACACGTTAAAGATCGGCAGCGAAAATCTGTCTGAGATCGTGGAGAAGGATGTCCCGCTACGCCGCTTGACCGCCGATGACTGGCATCGTTCTCTGTCGCTTGCTGCCAGCGGAACAGAGACGTCAGTGTTGTAAAGGCGGAACTTTGCGCAGCCGACACACGGCGTGAATATGATACGCGACCTGCAACAGGCGCTGAAAGACCAGTTCAAGTGGCCTCCCCACGTCTTCCACCGGCCATGCGATGTCTTTCGAATCCGGCAGCTACAAGGCAGCGTTACGCCCTTCCGGTCAAGCAATTTAGAATGGTCGACATAGGTTCAACAAGGAATTCCGCATGGCGCACATGGTGTTTTGTTCGAAATACAAATCTGAGATGGAAGGGTTGGATGAGCCGCCGTTCGACTCCGACTTTGGCAACAAGATCTACAACACGGTAAGTAAGAGGGCGTGGGGCGAATGGGTGGAGCGTCAAAAGATGCTGCTGAATGAATACCGTCTGCAACCCTGGACGCCGCAGGCGCAAGAGTTTCTAGTGGAACAGATGAACGAGTTCTTCTATGGCGGCGGAGGCGAGCTGCCGAAGGAGTACGTCGCTCCGACGGCCTAGATGATAAACGCTTCGACACTCCTCAAAACGTCGAATGGTATGCGGTCAGGTTCGCGCAGCCGGTTTGTGCATGCGTGTCTGCGTCAGCCGGTGGATCGCACGCCAGTGTGGTTTCTCCGTCAGGCGGGACGGTACATGCCGGAATACATGGCCGTGCGGCAGCATCACTCGCTTCTTGAGATTTGCCGTACGCCGGGCATCGCGGCGGAGGTGACGATTACGGCAGCAGAACGGCTCCAGGTGGACGCCGCCATTATTTTTGCGGATCTGCTGTTGCCATTCACGCCGATGGGCCTGGATTTCGAATTCGTCAACGGCGAGGGTCCGGTGGTGCGCACACCTGTCCGAACCAGAGAGCAGATTGAAGCGCTGCGAACGGATCGCGCGGACGAGTTGAACTACGTGGCGCGGGCGATCGAGAAGGTAGCGAAACATTTTTCGGGGCCCCGCGCAGATGGTGACCAGCTAGGGATCATCGGCTTTATCGGCGCGCCGTTTACGCTGGCCAGCTACATGATTGAAGGCGGATCGTCCCGTAACTACGTTGAAACCAAGCGTCTGATGTATGGCGAGGGCGCGGCTTGGCAACTCTTGATGGACAAACTGGTTTGCGTGCTGGCGGCGTACGCCGCACAGCAGGTGCAGGCAGGCGCGGATGTCATCCAGATCTTCGATAGCTGGGCGGGTGCGTTGGCGATCAGCGACTACCGCGATTACGTTCTGGCAGCAACGACTGATCTCGTGCGCCGCGTGCAGACGCTGGGTGTACCGGTGATTTACTTCGGCGTGGATACCGCCTCGTTGCTAAGCACCATGCGGGAGACGGGTGCGGACGTGCTGGGGTTGGACTGGCGCGTGCCGTTGGATGAGGGATGGCGGCTCGCAGGGCCGCACATGGCCGTGCAGGGAAACCTGGATCCAATTACGCTGTTTGCGCCGGAAGATGTATTGAAGCGACGCGTGCAGGAGGTTTTGATTCAGGCAGGTGGACGCGATGGGCATATCTTCAATCTTGGGCATGGAATCGTGCCCGGTACGCCCGTGGAAAACGTGATCAGCGTGGCGCGATGGGTGCGGGAGATGAGTGTGCGCGCATGAACAGTCTGGGGTACTTTCTGCTGGGTGTTTTAGACGAAAAGTTGAAGCTGCGTGAGCGTTTACAGCCGCTGCACGAAGTGATCGCAACACAGCGTTCCGCGGCGGACACGCCTGCATTATCGCCAGTCGTAGCAGCATCCCATGTTGCAGGATCCAGATCTGGAGCGGCCTTTCAACCGGGTGACGCAAAAGTTCTTGCGTCATACGAGGTGAGCAATGCCGACCAGATTGCGGTAGCGATGGCTTCTGTTGAGAGTACGAAGGTGCAGCCCGAGCCAGAGACCTTCGATGCGATTCTGCTGCTGGCCCATGGAACGCCTGACACCTTGGGCGAGATGGAGGCGTACCTGAAGCTGGTCACGGGCGGACGGGGTGTGCCGCCGCATGTGGTGCACGAACTACAGGAGCGCTACGCAGAGATCGGGCTGCGCGAGGAGCCGGCGGCCGAAGGGCCGCACCTGACGCGTTGGACGCTGCTTCAAGGACGCCTGCTTGCGGAGCGCATCGGTATTCCGGTGTACGTCGGGATGCGAAACTGGAAGCCGTTGATTGCGGACGTGGTAACGCAGATGAAGGCGGATGGCGTGCGGAAGGTCCGCGCCATCTGCCTGGCTCCGCAAAATTCGCGCACCAGCGTAGGGCTGTACCGGCGCGCGCTGGAGACAGCGGCGGCGGGCGCTTTCGAGATTGACTTTGTGGCGGGCTGGGCAGAGCATCCCCTGCTGGTTCGAGCCTTTGCAGAGACCATGCGCAAGGCTCTAACAGCGGCCCAGGCCAGCGATGCGCGTACCGCGCTGCTGCACACCGCGCACTCGGTTCCGTGCAGGACCATTCAGGCGAAGCCGAGCGAGCACCACGGCATGATGCTCACCACGGAAGCTGACACCTATGCGATTGAGTGCAAGGCGACGGCGCGCCGCATCGCGGAAGAACTCGGCGATATTTTGAAGGAAAGCGACTGGTATTTCTGCTTTCAGAGCCAAGGGTTGAGCGGAGGCCCATGGATCGGACCAGGTGTGGAAGACATGCTTGCCGCGCTGAAGCAGGAGGGCTACACGCATGTGGTGCTGCAGCCGGTCGGGTTCCTGTGCGATCACGTCGAGATCTTGTACGACATCGATATCGCTTTCCAGCAAACTGCGCGCGAGATTGGCATCACGATTTCGCGCGCGGAGAGTCTGAACAGTTCGCCCACACTGATCGCGGCGCTTGCAGATCTTGCGCGGCGCGGTACACATGCTGTACCGGTGCCCGCACGCTCTCACGTGAGTGATGCGGCGGATGTGATCACCACACTCGCACCGATGGGTGAAGCCATCGCAGCCGCAGTATAACGGTGCAGCGCACGATTGCCGTTGTGGGTGGGGGCATTGCCGGGCTGGCTGCGGCGTACGAGTTACAGCGTCAGCGTGACGCAGGCCAGCCGGTCAGTTTCACCCTTATCGAAGCGTCGAACCGGCTGGGTGGGACAGTCGAGACGATTCGCGATCAGGGATTTGTCATTGAGTGCGGCCCGGATGGCTGGGTGACGGAAAAGCCATGGGCACGTGAGCTTGCGCTTGAACTCGGTCTGGAAGACGAACTGATCGTGTCCAACGACGCCACACGCATCACGTGGGTCTTGCGCGTCGGCAAGCTGGTGCCTCTACCGGAACGCATGCGGCTGATGGTGCCGGAAGATTTAAACGCAATTGCCCATTCAGAGCTATTTAGCGCGTCGGCAAAGGCCTGGTATGCAGCGGAAGCCGGCAGAGCAGACGAGTTGCGCGTACGCGCGCCAGATCACGACGAAAGCGTGGCGGACTTTGTGAAACGCCATTTTGGCGACGAGGTGCTGCGGTCGGTTGGTGCTCCGCTGCTGGGCGGCGTCTTTGGGGGCAACGTCTATCGGCTGAGCGTACGGGCGGTGATGCCGCAGTTTGTACAAATGGAGCGCGAGTACGGGTCGTTAGTTCGCGCGTTGCAAGCACGTGCTGCGGGGTTAGTCAATGGACAAAGGCCGAGTGTCTTTACGTCCTTGCGCAGTGGCACCGGGATGCTGGTGGAGCGAATGTCGTCGCACATCTCAGCCGACGCCGTGCGCATGAACACCCGGCTGACAGCCATGCAGAGGATCGCGTCGGGGTGGCTGGTGACGTACGCGACAGGAGAGCACGAACGCTTTGATCATGTTCTGCTGTGTACACCAGTGGCACAGGCGCGACAGTTACTTGCTCCGACAGATGCTGCTTTTCATGCGCTTCTAAATATCGCCTCAAGCTCCGCTGTGATTGCCGCCTTCGGATTTGGTGCGGAGACCGCTCCCAAGTTGCCCGGTGGCTTTGGTTTCCTGGTGCCCGAAGGCGAAGGTTGTGCTCTGCTGGCAGCCACATTTGCGGATCAGAAGTTTGCGTGTCGCGTTCCTGTCGGTGGCAAGTCAATTCGCGCGTATTTTGGCGGCTCGCGCGCGGATACGCTGATGGAGCAGTCCGATGAAGAGGTTGCGGAGCTTGCCATCCATGAACTAACGAAGGTGCTTGGTCCGCTGCCTCAGGCGCGTGTCACGGTGGTGCGCCGATGGGCCAATGCCTTGCCCCAGTATGAGGTCGGTCACCTGGAACGCATGCAGGCGCTGGAGGATACCGTAAGTGCCGTGGGTGCCCTGCATCTGCTGGGCAACGGATATCGCGGCGTTGGATTGCCGGACCTCATCCGGGATGCGCGTGCGTCGGCACGCGTCGTGGCCACCTAAGACTATCGGAGCAGAACGCGTGTGCGCGAAGGATGCCACGCTCTCAGTACGCTGTCAGTGCAAGCGTTAAAGGCCGCTTCTGGTGCGCACGCCACGTCGTGTGATGAGGCTAAATGGCAGCTGCAAGAGTGACGGCGAACCAGGCGTTTGCGTCATGCCAGGTTTGCACCGCTGAAAATCCTGCCTGTTGCAACAACGACTGAATGGCCGCTGACGTGAACTTGTAACTGTTTTCAGTGTGAATGGTTTCGCCGGCGGCCAACGACACGTGGAGACCGGCGTTGGGAAACTTGACTGTTTGCGCACGAGTGCTGCACAGATGCATCTCAATGCGCGAGGCCTGCTGATTCCAGATGGCCCGATGCTGGAAGGCCGATAGGTCAAAGTCGGCGTTGAGTTCACGGTTGAGATGGCGGAGCAAGTTCAAGTTGAAGGCCGCCGTGACCCCGCTGGCATCGTCATACGCGGCCAGCATTGTTTT
This sequence comes from uncultured Terriglobus sp., assembly GCA_964251045.1. Classification (GTDB taxonomy): domain Bacteria; phylum Acidobacteriota; class Terriglobia; order Terriglobales; family Acidobacteriaceae; genus Terriglobus. The sequence continues at coordinate 133,127 of CAXUHI010000003.1, forward strand.
AGAATCCTTCACGAGGTCGGTGCCCAACAGCAGGGAGTCGCCGGGCCGAAGACGCGTACGGAGATTACGAAGGATCTCAACAGCTTCGTCCGGATGGAAGTTGCCGATACTGCTGCCGATATAGAGCGCCAGGGTCGGTCCATCATGCCGGGGAATGCGGAACGGCTCTGTAACGTAGTTGGCGACCTGAGGACGAACGGTGACGTTGTGCAGAACTCCTGAGAGGCAACGTTGCGCCTCGTCGAGCGCGCTTACGGAAACATCAATGGGCAGATACTCGGTTGCTCCCTGTTGCCGCACCGCCGCAGACAGAAGAATTCCCGTCTTGCTGGCCGAACCTGCGCCCAGTTCAACCAGACGCAGGCTCTTGCCGGTGCGGGCCGGGCTGAGTTCCAAAGCAGCTCGGATGATGTTTTCTGCGTGCGTTGTAAAGATGGCGCGTTCAGTACGTGTGGGATAGTACTCCGGCAGCCTGGTGATCTGTTCAAAGAGTTCTGAGCCCCTTGCGTCATAGAACAGCCATGCTGGCAACCATTTTGGGGTAGCAAGAAGCCCTTTGTGCGCCGCTTCGGCGACGGGTGAAGAGATTTTTCCTGCAGCCGATGGCGGCGTCTCGAGAATGCTCATCTCTGCTGGAAAGACTTTCCGGTGAATGCCCTCGCCAGACGAATGCCGGCCATCTGCCAACGGGTCGCGGGCGAGAAGAAGTTGCGATAGCTGGCACGAATGTGAGTTGCCGGGGTGAGACAGGAGCCTCCGCGCAGCACGATGGAACCGGACATGAACTTGCCGTTATATTCGCCCAGAGCACCCGGCAGCGGGTTGTAGCCGGGATAGCCGGTGTATGCGGACGCCGTCCACTCCCAACAGTCGCCGAACATTTGGCTTAGATCGCGCGAGATGGCCGCTGACGGATGAAGTTGCGCCGACTCGAGCAGATTGCCTTGCACGGAAAGGCTGGCCGCCGCGTTCTCCCATTCAGCTTCGGTGGGGAGCCGGCAGCCCCTCCAGCGCGCGTACGCATCTGCTTCAAAAAAGCTTACATGGCACACCGGTGTTTCCTTCAGGTCACTGAGGGTGCGCCATCCTGTGACCGTGAAGACTCGCCACCCGCTCGGATCCTGCGCGTCACGTTGCCAGTACTGAGGCGCTTGCCAACTCTCGCGTTCTACGGTGTCCCAACCTTCAGAGAGCCACAACTCAGGCCGGGCATACCCGTTATCATCCATGAATGCCAGATATTCGGCGCAGGTGACCAGGCGGTTGCTCAGAGCATACGGCTGAAGATACACGGTGTGCCGCGGCGACTCATTGTCAAAGCAGAAGTCGAGCGGGTGGGCCGCGTCCAGTTCGTACCCAATCCGTTTTAGCCCACCTTCGCACTCCACCCAACCCAAAGGTTGATGGAGATGCGTCGGGAGTGCGTTGTTATCCCGGTAAACCGGGTTCAAGGGATTGGTAAAGAAAGCGTGTTTGATGTCAGTAAGGAGCAGTTCAAGATGTTGCTGCTCATGCTGGATGCCCAGCGTAATGCGGCGCTGGGCGTCTTCAGGAACATCGATCCGCTGCAACATCTGTCCAACATGGGCGTCCACGTGGGCGCGGAAGGCAAGAATCTGATCGAGGCTTGGCCGGGAGAATGACGCTCGCAACTTCTTTTCAGGAATGTCAGATCCCAATGACTTGTAATAACTATTGAATAGCCAGTTAAAATCAGGATGAAAGGCGCGGTACCCTGGCAGAAATGGGATCAGAACAAACGTTTCAAAAAACCAACTGGTGTGCGCCTGATGCCACTTGGCAGGGCTTGCTTCCGGGCAAGACTGAACCATCTGGTCTTCGGCAGAAAGAGGAGCACAGGCATGTGCCGTGGCTTGCCGCGCCTGCCGATACCGCTCCAGAAGTAATGTCGGCGGAGACATGGATGGTTGGTGAAGAGAGACCTGGAGAGTTGCCATGCGGCCTTTCGGTGCAACGAGACGTCGTCTGCCGTAAGCTTGGATGTTCGATGCAAAGTTGCCGATGCCTTTTTGCTGAACAATAGCATCCGCCGCAACGTCACGGTGACGTGGATGGGAGCAAGCTCCGGGACTTTCGCCAGGGGTGTGCTTCCGGCTATACTTCACCCAATCTACCGCGATGCGTGGCAAGCACCGTATGCGATAGGCCGAGCGAGGTGCGTCTTCCTTACTGCGTCATCTGCGGGTGCTAAGTACGGCAGGTCATTGGATGCACACGCACTTCCATGTGCTGCGATCGAGGCTGTGCGCCGAAACAGGCTTTTTATCTGGCCACAATGGGTCGTCAATCCGCTTCTCGCGTTGATTGCACCAAGCGATTGCCGCATGTGCGGTGGGCCGCTGCGTACCTCCACCAGCTATCCCGTGTGTTCGGAATGTATTACGGGACTGCGCGCAAAGCCGCTGTTGGCCGCGTGCCCCCGGTGCTGCGAGCCGGTGGGTGCTGAGTCGGCGCGCATGGCCGCACTATCGATGACGGGTTTACAAGCATGTACCGCATGCGTAGCCGATCCGCCGCTCTATGCGCGTGCTACGGCATTTGGCTCGTACCACGATCTACGCCCGGCCATCCACCTGATGAAGTTCGAGGGCGTGCCATCCCTTGCACAGCCGCTTGGAACGCTGCTGGCGCAAGCGATCGAGCAGCAGCAGTTTGAGGCTCCGGCAGGCATGTTGCTGGTACCGGTTCCGTTATATCGGCGCAAGCGTCCGTTCAACCAGAGCGTGTTGCTTGCACGGAGCGCGATTGAGCTTCTGAAGCGGCGCGGCGTTATGGCAGGCCTTGAACTTCGCACAGACCTATTGCACCGGGTGCGGAGCACGGAAAGCCAGTTTCTCTTGACCGCCCCACAGCGGCGCGAGAATGTGCGCGGAGCATTCAGGGCGTCACCGGCTGTTTGTGGATGCGATGTGCTTCTTGTGGATGATGTGTATACGACAGGAGCCACCGTGCTGGAATGTACACGGGTTTTGCTGAGGGCCGGGGCGTCCAGCGTGCGTGTGGCAACCCTGGCGCGCGCCGGGCACGAACATGCCGGAGCCTGGCTGACACGATGGTCCGGACCGGAAACGTAATGCACTGTCTAGATCCAAGCAGGGTGAAGTGAAGCTTTCATTTCTCGCGATGTCAGGAGTAACAGTCAGTGCATCCCGCCAAAGCTCGCAAACAGAAGTCTCTTGCTAAGTGCCACAACGTAACCCAAGCCGTCGGCGAACACGCGCAAAGCCGCGCGACATCGAAGACACTACAGGCTCCTGTGCTTGTCTTGAATGCATCCTATGAGCCCATCAACATCTGCGGCGCACGCCGTGCTTTGGTCTTGGTCTTGAAGGGTATTGCCCGCGCGGAAGAGCAGCAGGACGCAACCCTGCACGCAGCAAATCTTCGGATGGCTATGCCGTCCGTGATCCGGCTGCTGGAATACCGCCGCATTCCGCATCAGACACGCGCTCTCTCGCGAAAGAACATACTTTTGCGGGATCACAATACATGCCAGTATTGCGGGTGCGTGCTGACGGCAGGCGATTTGACGTTGGACCACGTTCTGCCTCGTTCGCGCGGGGGGACTTCGACATGGGAAAACCTGGTGGCATGCTGCCACGACTGCAATCGCCGGAAAGGCAATCAATTGCTGCACGAGTTGAAAGACATGCGCCTGCTACGCGAGCCTCGTCCGTTCTCACTTCATACCTCGCGGCACATCATGCGCATGCTGGGTTCAGGTGATGCGAACTGGCGTAAATATCTCTACTTCGCAACTTAATTCCTGAAATAGATCAATCCCCACGAAAGAAGCCATGCGCGGAGGACACTTCGCAACATAGCTGCCGCAAGCGACGTCTATGGCATGAGAATGTCCGATGATAGTTCTTGCGCGGCCTTGATAGTTTCGTAAGATTGGGACGATGAAGTCAGTGTGAGCTTTGTCAACTCACGGCTGAAGGCAGCTCCGTTCCAGGCTTGGTGGCTTGTTGGCGCGCATGCTGCGGTTGCGAGTGGCGGGGTTATGACCTCAGTAATTCATCGGAGTATACGTCCTGTCACTTGAACAGAATCGATGGACAGCAAGTCTATGTGGACATACCGTAGGAAGTGCCTGGTTGATCCAGAGCAAGGAGCTACACCCATGAAGACCTCTGTGATTACGTTCGCCGCTCTCCTGATGCTTGCCGGTGCCACTCTTTCCGCCAACGCCACCACAAAGAAATCCTCCCCGACTTCTACGGACAGTGTGCCGGTCGCAAGCTGCCCCCCCAGCGATCCGAACGGTTGCGGCATTCTGGGCAAGTAACGCAGCTGCCTCGTTGTTGCGAGCCACAGGCTTGAGTATCCTTGTTGAAAAAGGGAGACTCGCCTGTGGCTTCGTACCTCTTATATCTGAGCTGGATTTCGGTGATACTTGGTGTGCTGGTGATGTTCCTGCTGGTACGGACCAGAGAGCTACAGACCTACTGGCCCATGGTCCTCATGGCCAACTGGCAGGCGGCACCGTGCATGGTACTGATGTATGTGCGCCATCTCGGCAGCCTGCGGATCTCGCCAACGCACGCGTACCAGCTTTACTTCTATACATTCTGGCCTTCCTATGTAATCGGGCTTCTCTGCTCGGCCCTGCTGACGTACACCATCTTTCGGGCAGCGATGCGTCCGCTAAAAGGTTTGCAGAGCCTTGGCAACATCATGTATGGGTGGGCTGCCGGGATATCGCTGGCGACAGCCGTCTCCGTTGCGATTTCGCCGGTGGGCGGTGAGTTCAACCGTTTCAACCTGGTTGCCGGTCAGCTTCAGCGTTCAACCGCCATCCTCATCGTCAGCCTTGTCCTATTTGTCGCGCTCTCTATCCGCCCTATGGGACTTTCCTGGAAGAGCAGAGTGTTCGGCGCGAGCCTTGGAACGATGATTCTTTCCTGTACACAAGTGGTCGAGTCGAATTCAGTCCTGCGCGGAGCGCAGATGTTTTCACGAGGTGCGGTCGCCGATCTGGCGAGTAGCTGCGTGGCGCTCTGCATCTGGGTGTACTACTTCGCCATTCCCGAGCCGAAACGTAAGTTTATTCTGCTTCCGACGAATTCCCCATTCCATTACTGGAATAAGGTGTCGCAGATGCTGGGCGAGCAGCCGGGCGTGGTGGCGATTGGCGGCATTGCTCCGGAGGTGATCGCAACGGCGGAACTGGAGATCTTTCGGAGGGCTTCCGTGAAGATGAAGGAGGTCGAAGAGCGAGAGACAGGTACCGCGCTTGGCGCCGCGACGGTGGCACTTAATAAGGTGCAGCTCACGAAGCACTGAGGCCAGAGAGGAACGCACGCCGTCCCGCCCTGGCCTTTGGTGCTACCGTTCAGAGCGCTTCCAGTTCAACAGATCACCGAGCGTTGTGCTGGACGAAGAACCGCTTGAAGCAGAGTCCCGTGCAGGCGCCTTGTAGCTCTCGACTTCGTCGCGACTCGCCTCTTCGCCGATGCCGCGCAGGCTGAGGCCTACCTTCTTCTCTTCAGGGCTCATCTTCACGATCTTGAACTCCTGCTCGGAGCCGACATCGAGCTTGGTCTGCTTGCCCTGATCGTTTACCGCCTCAGAGATGTGGCAGAGTCCCTCCACACCGTCGGCTATCTCAACAAAGGCGCCAAACTGCGCAGTGCGGAGAACCTTGCCCTTGACGACGTCACCCACGCGGTGTTGCGCGAAGAAGGTATCCCAGACATCCGGCTCAAGCTGCTTGATACCGAGCGAGAGGCGGCGGTTCTCCGGTTCGACGCCCAGTACAACTGCCCTGATCTTCTCGCCCTTCTTGAGCACTTCAGAGGGGTGCTTGACGCGCTTTGTCCAACTGAGATTGGAGACATGCACCAAACCATCGATGCCGTCTTCAATCTCGATAAATGCACCGAAGTCGGTCAGATTGCGGACGCGGCCTTCCACGGTTGCACCTGTGGGGTACTTGTTCTCAAGTTGCTCCCAGGGGTTGTCCTGCAGCTGCTTCATGCCGAGCGAAATGCGACGGTCATTTGGGTTGACGGCCAGGATGATTGTGTCCACCTCATCCCCCGGCTTCACCATCTTGGAAGGATGCTTCATGCGCTTGGACCACGTCATCTCGGAAACGTGGACCAAGCCTTCGATACCTTGCTCCAGTTCGACAAACGCGCCGTAATCGGTGACCGAAAGGACCCGGCCTTTGACCTGTGCACCGATCGGATAGCGCTCAATCGCATCCAGCCACGGGTCAGGAGTCAGCTGCTTAAATCCAAGCGAAACCCGGTGCTTGTCCTTATCAAATTTTAGAACCTTAACCTGGATTTCGTCGCCGACCTGCACCAGGTCGCGCGGATGGGTCAGACGACCCCAACTCATGTCAGTGATATGAAGCAAGCCATCGAGACCACCAAGGTCAACAAAGGCGCCGTAGTCAGTCAGGTTCTTGACGACACCGGTAAGGATTGCACCTTCCTCGAGAGTATCAAGCGTGGTGGACTTGCGGGCGTTCTGCTCTTCCTCAAGCAGCTCCTTCCGTGAAATGACGACGTTACCACGCTTCTTGTTGAGCTTGATGACGCGGACGTCGAGCTGCGTGCCCAGGTAGGTGTCAAGATTGCGCACGGGACGTATTTCCACCTGCGAACCAGGCAGGAATGCCTTGACGCCAATATCGACTGTCAAGCCTCCCTTTACCCGCGAAAGCACGGTGCCCGTCACAGGGGTTTTCTCCGCTGCTGCCTTCTCCAACTGGTCCCACAAACGGTGACGCTGCGCCTTCTCGTACGAGACAAGGAATCCACCCTCCGGCTCCTCACGCTCCACCACCACTTCCACCACATCACCAACCGCAAGCTTGACCTGGCCGTTGTGGTCGACGACCTGCTCCCTGGGGATGAGGCCCTCACTCTTCAGGCCGATGTCAACGACGACATGCTTATCCGGGATCTTGATCACGGTGCCGGCCACAACCTTGTCTTCCTCCATCGCGGAGGCAAGCGCAGCTTTGTCTTCGGCCTGTTCGCGGTCGAAGCTCTCCAGCGCGGCAGCAAAGTCGGCAGCGTCGTAGTCGATTTCGCCCGTGGACTCCTCCATCTCAGGCGCGGGTGTCACAAGGTGGTTGGCACCGACGACAGGATCGCTGACGGGATCGGTGATGGGGCCGCTGGCCTCATGCAGGGCTTCCGGGGTTGTGGTGTCGGCGATGTGCGCCGTGTCGTGGGTGGGCATGGTTTCCAGTTCAGTGCTCAGGGGTTTGCTCTCAGTCGGGATTTAGCGTCGCTCCAGCGTTCTGTCGAGCAGAAGTCCTACCGTGCGGCAGACCGTAACGACGTGAGACCGGTACGGCGAGACCGCCATAGAGTTCACGTGCACGCATTGTCGAAGGTAGCCCGCGCGATGTCTGCGTCAGAGCATGTTTAAGTATAGGGCGGCATATCCACAGCGTCAACGTGCGCTTCGCATGGCAAGATGCGACATCAAGGTGGGCTGCTGGAACTGGCTATACTGCGCGTATGGATACGCTTTGGACACCGTGGCGCTACGCTTACATTGCTGGCGCGAAGCCTGCTGAGCGGCGCGGCGTACCTCCCGAACTCAGCGACTACCCGGACGATCACGCGTCTGTCTTCCTGAATCTGATCGGGTCCGTACGATGGGCAACCGCCACCGGCAGAATGTTGCAAACCGCTGCGGAGAGGGCGGCCGGAGTTCTTTTGCAAGCGGAGCATCACTTCCTCTGCCTGAACGCGTACCCCTATACCAGCGGGCATGTAATGGTGGTGCCGTATGAACAGGTGGATTCCCTGGCCAAGATGCCGCCGGAAGCAGCCGCCGAGATGATAGCGCTGGCGCAACGGATTGAACTGGCCTTACGCGCGGTCTATCGACCGGACGGGATCAACCTGGGCATGAATCTGGGAGAAGCGGCGGGTGCAGGCGTAGCGGAGCACCTGCACCTGCACATCCTGCCGCGGTGGTACGGCGATTCCAATTTCATGACGACCACCGCTGAAACGCGCGTGTTGCCGGAGCCGCTGGATGTCACGTGGAAGCGGCTGCGGGAGGCATTGGGTCAACCCATACGCTAAGCGAAGGCTATGGGGCGACAGACGATGGCACCCGCAGCGGTGTGCCGCCTTCCATCTCACCCTCCCCTTTATCCTGCCCGGACACACGCGTCGCCTCGCTGTTCAGGATTTGCCACTTGCCGTTTGCGCTGCGACCGTATACACGCGTATTTCTGAACAGGCCCTCCACCGCGTGGCCGTCGATGGAACCGGTCAGTCGTGTCTGTGAGATTGCGACTGCTGTACCGGGCCGCACGCGGATCTTGAGGTCAATCAGATCGAGTGATGAAAATCGGTTGGTACGCTTGCTGAGCCGCTCGATATATTGCTGCTTGTCTGCGAGAGTGCCATTCGAAGAGACGGAGAGAAAGTCGTCAGACAGCAACGTATCGAGGGTGGCGGTGTCCGCTTGCAGGAGTGCGCTGCGCCATTGCTGCTCAAGTGCTTCGATCTCCCTGGTTTCCGCGCGGCGCCCCTCTCTGTGTGCCTTTCCCTGCTTTTCCGCCTCCACTCGCAGGGAGGTAGCTAACACGCACGCTAGCAGCATAGCGACTTCCAAGCACCTACAGAGCCGAGATAGCCAGAGGGACCACATCGTTTACCGCGATAGTACTGTTGCAAAGCGGTTGCGGTCAAAGCGGCATTTTCAAGGCGACCGCAAACTGACCCGAACTGATTTGTACAGATCTCAGGCACTCGTGGCAGTGTCGAACTCAGGGGTTGTGAACGTCTGGTGCCGCTCCGGCCCGGTGCTGACCATTCCGATGCGTGCCCCACCCTCCGCTTCGAGGAAGCGCAGGTACTGCTGCGCCTGCGGCGGCAGCCGGTCGAACGTCACAATGCCCTCCGTGGAGGCCTGCCAGCCGGGTAAGGTGGTGTAGACAGGCTCAAGCTGGTCAAAGCCGCGCATGTCGGCTGGAATGGCTGTGGCTTCCTTGCCATCGATGCGATAGTGCGTGCAGACCGGTATCTCAGGCAAGGTGTCCAGCACATCCAGCTTGGTGATGACCAGCCACCCCGTTCCGTTGATCATCGTGCTGTACCGCAGCAGGGGAAGATCCATCCACCCGCAGCGGCGCGGCCGGCCGGTGGTGGCGCCGTATTCCTGGCCGCGCGCGCGAAGCTCTTCAGCCGTCTGCGAGTGTTCTTCGGTCGGGAAAGGACCTTCTCCCACCCGGGTGACATAGGCCTTCGTGACGCCGATAACGGTGCCGATGGCGGTGGGGCCAACGCCGGTTCCGATGACAGCTCCGCCTGCAGTGGCGCTGGATGAGGTGACAAACGGGTAGGTTCCGTGGTCGATGTCAAGCAGAGCGCCCTGCGCACCCTCAAACATAACGGACTGACCCTCTGCGATGGCTTTGTTCAAAAGAACCGCTGTATCTGTCACATAGGGTGCGATTTCGTCAGCGTAGCGCGCATATTCCTCATAGATCTTGGCGGGGTTCAGTGGCTCCGTGCCGAAGAGTGCGTGCGCGATCTGGTTCTTCTCGTTGCACGCGTTCGTGATGTGGGTGCGTAAAAGCTGTGTGTTCAGCAAGTCCACCACGCGGAGGCCGTTACGATGCATCTTGTCTTCGTAGGCAGGACCGATGCCGCGGGAGGTGGTGCCAATCTTTGTGCGTCCGGGCGCGTTTTCAGCCGCAAGTTCAATCATGCGGTGATACGGGAGGATAACCTGTGCGCGGTTCGAGAGAAAAAGCTGGCCGTCTACGGGCACGCCCTGCGACTTGAGCATCTTGATCTCACCGAGCAGGGCGGCTGGGTCGACGACAACGCCGTTGCCGATAACGCCCAGGCATCCGGGACGCAGAACGCCACATGGGACAAGGTGCAGAACGAACTTCTTGCCGTCAATGATGACCGTATGTCCCGCGTTGTGCCCTCCGGCGTATCGTGCGACGACGTCATAGCGTTCGCTCAGAACGTCAACGATCTTGCCCTTGCCTTCATCGCCCCACTGCGCGCCGAGTACAACGGCGGTTTTCTTCCCTGTCACACAAACTCCTGAATCGATTGGTCAGCGCTGCGGATCACAGATAGCGCCAGAATAGTTTAATGGAAGGTGCGCCATCACCCTGCCTGGAACGTCAGTCCTGTGTCGCGCTGCAGCGCTCGGGCGGGATTGCTCATGCGTACCTGGGCCTCTGGTTCAGGCTGTTATGTTCAGGGCCTACGGCCCAGGCGTACACCAGTGCGCAAGGACGTTCTACTCAGGCGCGACCGGCAAATTCCCGGGTTTCAGTGGCAATCTTGATCGTTTCGCCTTCCTTGATGAAGGATGGGACGCGGATCACCAGACCAGTCTCCATGGTAGCGGGCTTGCTGGTGGTCCCGGTGGCCGTGTCACCCTTGAAGCCGGGCTCGGTCTCCTTCACAGTGAGTTCCACCTGTATGGGTAACTGCAGGCCGATGGGATTGCCCTGGTACTTCTCAATTTGCACGGGCGTGCCTTCCAGCAGAAACTCGAGTGCGTCGCCGAGCATGTCCGTGCTCAGTTGAAGAGTCTCGAAGCTGGTCTGGTCCAGGAAGTAGGCGCCGTCGGCGTCGTTGTAGAGGTAGGTTGCTTCCACGTCTTCCAGGTCAGGCTCGCTGAACTTGTCGTCCGCCTTGAAGGTCTTGTCGAAGACGGCGCGGGTAAGCAGGTTGCGCATCTTCAGACGCACCAGCGTCTGTCCGCCGCGCGCGGTGGGCGTGGAGATCTCTTTGTCAAGGCAGTGGTAGGGCACGCCCTCATGCTCGAAGTACATTTTGCGCTTGATATCGATGGCGTCAGTCAGTGCGGCCACGGTGCCTTGCTCCTTTGAGATGAACCTCCATCAGCATAGCCCGTGCCGCATCCTAAAGGAACAATGCCTGAGTTACCCGAGGTTGAGACGGTCGCGAACGGCGTGCACGAGCGCGTGCGCGGTGCGCGGATCGAGAGCGTCACAATTGGGCCGTACAAGGAACCTTTGAAATCGTCCGCCGCGCACCTGGACGAGACGCTCACGGGTGCGCGTATCCAGCGGGTGCGCCGCGTGGGCAAGACGATTGTGGTGGATCTCGCCCGGCGCGATGCAGCGGCATCGCAGATGACGATCCACCTGGGCATGACCGGCCGACTGCTGGTCAGCCAGGCGGACGTGCCGGTGCCGCCGCACACCCACGCCGTATTGCACCTGCACGATGGGCGCGAAGTGCGGTTTGTCGATCCACGGCGCTTTGGCCGGATCGGTATTGTAGAGGAAGGCACAGAGTATCTCGGGCCGGGCAAGGAGCCGCTGACGATCTCGGCAGACGAGTTTGCCGCGCTGTTCCGGGGACGCAAAACGCCGATCAAGGCTGCGTTGCTGAATCAGTCGCTGCTGCACGGCGTAGGCAATATCTATGCGGATGAAAGCCTCTTTCGAGCGGGCATCCGGCCAAAGCGCCATGCCGGGCGGCTAACACGGGCGGAGTTGGAGCGGTTGCGCGAATCGCTGCAAACCGTGCTGCGGCACGCCATCGAGCTTGGCGGATCGTCTGTCTCAGACTACGTGGATGCCGACGGCGTGCGTGGCTTCTTTCAATTGGAACATCGCGTCTATGGGCGCATGGGTGAGCCCTGCAAGGTGTGCGGGGCAGCAGTCCGAAGGACTGTGGTGGGAGGGCGGTCGACGCACTTCTGCAAAAGCTGCCAAAAGTAATGCTGCGGCAGGTCTCGGAAAGCGCCTGACGCCTCCTCAGGCTCCAGCATGGTTACTCACCATAACGCGTTATCGGTCTCTATGAAGCTTAGGTCAGGCAATCAAGCGAGAGCTCCACGCCAATACTCGTCGAGAGCCTCGGATAGATCCTGAGAGAACGATATTCGAAGTTCCTGAACACCATCGATCTGATTCGCGTGTAGTTGCTCGAAGTGTTCCGCTGTTTGCCATAATCCGCGCGTCAGGGCGTAGGTACGCATAAGCAATCGCAAACCGCGGCCCGGCATTAGCCCGAAAGCACAATCCATGCGAGACCCTGCGTCGAACAAGCCCTCGTTGAATCTGCGCTTGTATTCCAAAAGCGCCTCTGGTGTCATGTTCTTCTCAAGCCCAGCACCGAGTGCATCGAGGCGCATGAGATCGGGCTCTTCCTCAAGGCGACGGACGACAGCTTTGATGAACACCTGGGCCTGTTGAAAACGATTCTTATTGCTTGATTCAAGGGCCATGACTTCGGTGGAGGCCAGAAGCGGGAGCCATCCTTCCAAAAGAACGTTCGCGAAGATCTCATCTTTGGTCTTGAAATAGAGATAAACGGTGCCCTTTGCCAGTCCTGCTGATTGTGCAACTTGCCCTGCAGTCGGGAGAGTTCCATCGCCCTGACGGAAGAGAATGCGAGCAGCTTCGAGGATGCTCTTTCGTCTCGATTGTCTATCCTCTTCATCAACCGCGCGCAGCATTTCTGGCCTACTCCTTTGTCATACGATATCCGAGCATGGCGCCCACGTGCCTGGAAAACAACCGCGTCGAGAACGCTGAAATCTTGTTGATCTTTCCAATGACGACGCTTGGTTTGCGGGCGAACATCGCCCTAACTGCTTGCTCGGCAACGACACTTGCCGCCACCATCGAAGGCTTGAGCGATGCCTTCGGTGTGTAGTTTGCCACCCTGAAAAACTCCGTTTCCATCAGACCTGGCGATACGACAGTTACATTCACCTTCGGAGCGAGTTCGACATGAAGAGCTTCTCCAAAGGAAAGCACGAAGCTCTTCGCCGCGCCGTAAGCGGCCATCAGGGGAGTTGGCTGGTACGCTGCGAGGCTGGCGACAAGGAGAATATGTCCGTGTCCGGCGGCTGACATCTTTCGGGCAAAGAGATGAGTGAGGCTTACTAGACCGAGAATGTCCAGGCGGAGCATCTCTTCGATTCGTTCGGCTCCCTGGTCCAGGAAATTACCGCTCAGACCAAAGGCGGCGTTGTTGATGAGAATGTCGGGTGATATGTTTTTCGAACGGAGTTCACGCTCGAGAGTCGCTGCACAGTCAGGTGCCGAGATATCCAGAGGCAGAACGCTCACCTCGACCTTTGTGCGCTCTCTCAGTTCAGTCGCGAGTTGCTCCATTGGGTCGGCACGGCGTGCTACTAAAACGAGATTGATGTTCCTGAGTGCAAGGACGTTCGCGAACTCTTTGCCTAGACCACTTGATGCTCCCGTGATTACCGCCCACTGCTGCGCCATACCACCTCTACTGACCATCAGTCATTATCATAATGACTGGTCAGTAACGCAATCTGTGCGTCGCACAGGGAGCGACATGTCTCTACAGGCAAGCTCTGGCCTGGTATCAGCAGGAGATCGGCATTCTCGTCCGCCAAACCGTTTGTAGATAAGCCCGATGTGTCTAAAGCGATCGAACAAAGTCTCCGCAACTTGGCATTGTAAGTTCACACGCTCGGATCTGCCGCACGGCTGTATGCATCGACTGCACTGATTCGTTACGCCAGGCAGCACGAAGAGGTCGCCGGATACGTAGCCTCCTTGAGAGCGGAAACCGCTCAGGCGATCAAAGCTCGCCTCGACAGAGGAAAAGAGGATGGACAACTTACAAGTATCACGGATACTGCTACGCTGGCCGGTTCCATGCAGTGATCGTGGGTATGTCTGTCGCCGCACAAGATGGGGCGACTTCAGCCGAAGTGCTTCCTTATGCAGGTATGGCTATCGCTTCGGTTGACAGATGGCGAACTGCCAACAAACGCGGTCTTCAAAAAAAGGTGAGCCTCTAACTCCAGGTTTACTCTGTGCTGATTGGTCCTAAGAAGTCGCGTCTTTGAGAAGAAGATGGCCCGAGCGATCCGGTCTGGGCCGGAAGTCCCGGTCAACTTCGCGCAACCGCGTCTCTCAGGACCTATCTTCTTTCAGGGCAGACCGGCTCGTTATAGTTGTTTCCACGATGAAAATGACATCTCCGGGAGTGCCGAAGTCGGCGTACTACGTTGCCCTGGACGGCCTGCGCGCAATCGCTGTCATCATGGTGTTCTTTCAGCACTACGGTGCCGGTCACGCCTTTATATTCGGTTGGGGCTGGACCGGGGTCGATATCTTTTTCGTTCTCTCTGGCTTCCTCATCACCGGAATCCTCTGCGACAGCCAGAACAAAGTCCACCGGTATAGGGACTTCTATGTACGGCGTACCCTCCGAATTTTTCCCTTGTATCACTTCATCTGGGCGGTCATCTTCCTCATGGCTCCGTTCGCTCACTGGCAATGGAACGTCCGCTGGGGGCTTTGGCTTGCGTACCTCGGCAACTATGCTCGTTTCTTTTTCCTACACCAGCCCGGCGATCCATACCGCTTTGACAAACTCACTTTCAGTCCGCCGGTCAGCACTTGGTTCGGATACCCGTTTCACCTCTACATCGGCCATTTCTGGTCGCTTTGTGTTGAGGAGCAGTTTTATCTGATCTGGCCGTTCGTCGTGTACCAGGTGCGGAAGCGAGAAAGTCTGATCAAGATTTGTCTCGCTGTGATCGTCCTAAGCCCAATCACAAGAGCGGTACTGGGTATGGCGGCCTCTCCACAGCTTCTGCGCATGGAGTTGTTCTATCGAAGTCTTCCCACAAGGCTCGACGCCCTGCTGATCGGCGGTCTTATCGCCCTGATGCTGAGAGGTCCGGAGGAGGTTATGGTGCGCCGTCTTCGCCGTCCTGTGCTTTTCTTGGCTGCTGCGGTCTTTGTTGCGCTGTACTTCGTATCCACGAAATCACTAGGTTTGCCCTTTGAAGGGTCGGCATCCAACTGGATCGGCATCTTCGGATTCACCGTAATAGATGTTTTCGCTGCCGCTCTGATCCTTGAATGTATCCACCCTGGCAGCTTGCTGGAGACTTGCTTGAGTTGGAAGCCGCTTCGTGCGCTCGGACTCATCAGCTACGGCTTTTACGTTTACCACGATCTTCTGCACGATTTCTACTCGGATTTAGCTCACCGGATCTCTTCCGAACATGCCTATCCTTTGACCCTGTTGATCGCATTCACGGCCACTCTGCTGATTGCTACGCTCAGTTATCGTTTGCTGGAGAAGCCCCTTCTACAACTGAAAGATCGCTTTGCCGGTCAGGTGCATACGGCTCCGAAGGCGTAAGCACTTGAGCGAGGTCTAGTTCGCACAGTCTCGTGAAGTCGCATTGAGGGAAGTAATGGGTCGATGGCGACATGCGAGGTATGCGAAGAAGCGAAGGCTGGTATTTATAGAAAGCCGCGGATGCTGGCGTAGCCTGCGGCTCCGGCGTGGAGGCATTCGAGTGCGCTCGCTTCCGTAACGCCGCCTAATGCGAGGGCCGGAACCGGTGACGCTAGCCTGCAAGCCTCTCGTAACTGCTCAAGACCTGTGCCAGGCGCGATGACTTCCCCAGTCACACGCTTTTCAAACACCGGCGCGAAGAGGATCAGATCGGCGAACTCGCGGGCGCGGCGCACGTCGTCCAGTGTGTGGCATGAGGCGCTAACAATCAGGCCGTGGTGCGAGTGTGCGCCCTGCGCAAGCTGTGAAGAGGGCAGATGCACGCCATCTACGCCTGCCCACTGGGCGAGTGCTGGCGTTCCGTTCAGCAGCACTTGCGTTGAACCGCCGGTATCGCGTATCGCTCCGTGCAGGTCACGCGCAAGGACAACACGTGCGCTTTCCGGCAAGTCTTTTTCGCGTAGTTGCAGGTACTCCACGCCTTCATGAGCAAGACGGGCTGCTTGCCGGAGGAGCGCTTCGCGGCGCTCCTGTTCATCACCGGGAAACATCTGCCGGTCTGTAATGGCATAGCGCAGCATAGGTTTCGCAAACTCAGTTGTACCCTGATATGAGGAAAGCCGCACGGGGTCGAGACCCGGCGTAAGCATCCTAACCAAGATCGAACCATCGCAACACACCCAGGAGCAGCATGGATTCCGTGCAACAGCAGAACGACACGCAATGGCAGCGTGATGTAGAGCAGCAACAGGCCGAAACGATCCGCAACGAAGATCGCGCTGGCATAACGCCGGAGGAGATCACCGTCTCGTTCCGCAACCACATGACCCATACGGTCGGGCGTCCCCTGGAAACGTCCAGCGTGATGGACCAGTATCACGCGCTGGCCCTGATGGTACGCGACCGGCTGATGGATAAGTGGCTGAAGACCATTGAAACGTACCGGGCGCACGATGTGCGAGTCGTCAGCTATTTAAGCGCGGAATATCTTCTGGGTCCTCACCTGCAGAACGCTTTGCTGAACCTGGGGCTGACGGAGGCGTGCGCAGAGGGATTGAAGTCGCTCGGTCTGGACCTGACGACGATTACTGACGTGGAACCGGAGCCAGGGCTGGGCAATGGTGGCCTGGGGCGGCTTGCGGCGTGCTTCCTGGATTCACTCTCAACCCTGAACACTCCCGTAATCGGATATGGCTTGCGGTACGAGTTTGGCATCTTTCGCCAGGAGATTGTGAACGGCTGGCAGGTGGAGAAGTCGGACAAGTGGCTGCAATACGGCAACCCGTGGGAGATACCGGCGTCCACATCGTACGATGTCAGTTTCTTTGGCCACACGGAACTGTACAAGGACGGCAAGGGCGGAACGCGATGCCGCTGGATCCCGGGGCAGACCATCAAGGGCGTTCCGTATGACACGCCGATACCGGGATACAAGACGCAGACGGTCAACCGGCTGCGCTTGTGGAAGGCCGAAGCTGTCGATTCGTTCGACCTGGATACCTTCAACCGCGGCGATTACATCGGTGCGGTGCGGCAGAAGATCGAGTCGGAGACGATTAGCAAAATCCTGTATCCGCCGGACGAGAGTCTCGAAGGCAAGCGTCTGCGGTTGATGCAGCAATTCTTCTTCACCTCCTGCTCGCTACAGGACATGATCCGGCTGCATTTGCAGATGAAGAAACCGCTGGGCGAGTTCGATCAGAAATGGACGGTGCAACTGAATGACACGCATCCCTCCATCGGCATCGCGGAGCTGATGCGCCTCTTGCTGGATGAGCATGCCATGACGTGGGATGATGCATGGAAGATCACGCAGAACACCTTTGGGTACACCAATCACACACTGCTGCCGGAGGCTCTGGAGCGCTGGCCGCTGGACCTGTTCGGCAATCTGCTGCCACGCCACCTGGAGATCATCTACGAAATCAACCGTATCTTCCTGGACGACATGCGCAAGCGTTACCCGAATGATGAGCCCCGCATTCGACGCATGAGCATTATCAGCGAAGGCAGCGACCGCAGCGTGCGGATGGCATATCTGGCCGTGGTAGGCAGCAAGGCCGTCAATGGAGTCGCCGAACTGCACACCAAATTGCTGGAAGAAGATACGCTGCACGACTTCTACGAAGCATATCCAGAACGGTTCAGTAACAAAACGAATGGTGTCACACCACGGCGATGGCTGATGCTCTCCGATCCGGGCCTGACGGCGCTGCTGAACGAGTGTATCGGTACAGGCTGGCAGAAAGATTTGTACGGTCTGCAGGAGATGGAGAAGTTCGTCGATGACAAGGGTTTCCTTGAGAAGTGGCGGAAGCGGCAGGAAGAGGCGAAGGGCCGCCTTGGATCGCTGATCAAAGACACGATGAACATCCGGGTCGATCCGGCGTCGATGTTTGATGTGCAGGTCAAGCGGCTGCACGAATACAAGCGCCAGCACCTGAGCGCCCTGCACATCCTGTCGTTGTACTGTGGTATCAAGAACGGCACCATCAAGGACATGGCGCCACGCACCTTCCTGTTTGGTGGCAAGGCCGCGCCGAGCTACACCATGGCGAAGCTCATCATCAAGCTGATCTGCTCGGTGGGCGATCTGGTAAACAATGACCCTGACACGCGCGACCGGATGAAGGTCATCTTTCTCCCAAATTATTCGGTGTCCTTGGGCCAGAAGATTTACCCAGCCGCCGATCTTTCTGAACAGATATCGACCGCTGGCAAAGAGGCCAGCGGCACGGGCTGCATGAAGTTCATGATGAACGGCGCGGTCACGATCGGTACCTTGGACGGAGCCAACATCGAGATTCGGGACGAGGTGGGTGAGGAAAACTTCTTCCTCTTCGGGCTTACCGCGTCAGACATCGGGCACATGCAGCGCACAGGCTATAAGCCGCGCGGCTTCTATGACAAGAGTCCGGCACTGCGCGAGGTGATGGATGGCCTGCGCGACGGGCGCTTCAGCAATGGGGACAAAAACCTGTTTGCGCCACTTGTGAATGACCTGTTGAACGCGGACCGCTATTTCGTTTTAGCAGATTTTGATGCGTATGCCGCGGCCCAGGCTGAGGCGGGCAAGGCGTATTGTGACACGGCGCTGTGGGGGCGCATGTCCCTGCTCAATACAGCACGGTCGGGTAAATTCTCATCGGACCGGACGATTCGCCAGTACTGCGAAGAGATCTGGAAGGTGCCGGTGGGGTGAGCTTGGAGAAGCAGCAGCTACTCAGTCTCCACTGCTTGCTTGATCGCGGACCAAAAAGCAGCGCGTGCCGCCGTATGTGAAGGGCCTGTGGCATCCGGCCAATCACCAAGGGCAACAATGACGAGCTGCCGCCTGGGGTCGATGAGGATGGATTGGCCAAAGATGCCGAGCGCGCAGAAGCTGCCGTCCGGCTGCGGCCACCATCCGTAGCCGTACCTTGCGCCACCCGCCTCCGCCTGAGCACGGGCTGCTTCGGCAAACCATGCCGGTGGCAGCGCTGGCTGTCCGCCTTCAAGAACCCACAGACCGAACCGTCCGAAGTCACGCAAGGTGGCAGACAGACCTGAGCCGCCAAACTCCTCTCCGGTGTTACCGGCGGCGGTAGCGATCCAGGTGGCATTGCGCTCCATGCCCACTCTTCTCCAGACAGCGTCTGAGAGTTGCTCCGCGAGGGTGTGTCCCGTTGCCCTGCGGAGCAGCACTCCCAGCAGGTCCGTTTCACCCGTGTTGTACTGCCAGCGCGTGCCGGGCGGTACTTGCCGCGGGAGACGCCGCATGTACTCGATCACCGGATCACGGTCCGACGGCCACGGTGTGCTGTACAGCCGAACATTGTCAGCGTCGGCAGAGGTGTAGCTCTCGTTCCAGCGCACTCCGCTCGTCATCGTCATAAGTTGACGCACCGTAACGGCGTCGTAGGCGCTTTTCTTCATTTCTGGAAGGTACCGGGTGACGCTGTCGTCCAGCGAGTGCAATGCTCCACTGCGCAGCGACACACCCGCTAGAGTGTCAGTCACCGCCTTCGTCATCGAGAAGCCGGTCCAACGCGTCCTCCGGGTTGTACCCAAAGCATATTCTTCTGCCCGAACGCTGCCATGTTGCAGGACAAGAATGCCCGCCATGTGCTCGTCCCGCATGTACTTGTGAACCACGTTGCCAACAAGCGAGGTGCCTTGAGGAAGTGGACGCAGGCGCATGCCACGAGGAACGATGTGCACGGGAAACAATCTCTCCATGTGCGCAAAGCGCGTGTCCCGCTCTTGCTGAGACCAGCGCAGGTCTGCGGCAAGGCGGTTGCCCACTGAAGTGCGGCGGACGGGATCGTTCAATCTTTGCCGGTCTGAACCATGGGCCGCAAGCAGGCTGAAGCCGCAAAGCGCAGCAGAGATAGTTCTGGCAAGGGGAATTACGCGGAACAATGCTGAGGAAAGGAATGGACGATCTGTGGAAAGCGTACGTACGACACACGCTCCCAATGGGTATGTGTTCATACGCCATTCACGAAAGAAAATGGCTGCATCTCTTTGATAACATATGTCTTATAAGATGACCAGAGAGCGGAAGCAGCATCCTGAATTGAAACACGAAATCTGGCAGTATGAGCGCGGCGCGGACTTCCACAGTGTTTTCCACAGGCCGGGTGTGATTAACCAGCGAATGGGCAGGGCGAAGAAAAGACGGCAGGTTGTAAGCGCCTCCTGCCGTCTCATCATGCGTTACTTTGCTGGCGTGCGCGGAGTGGTGGTACGCGGCGTTGTGGTGCGTGGCGTCGTCGACGTGGCGGGTGACGGTCCGTTTGCTGGAGGCGCGGGCACGCCAGAGCTGGCGTTGTAGGCGTCCACGATGGCTCGGGTAATGTCGGTCTGCGGTGCTGCGAACAGAACGTTACTCTGCTGTCCGCTGACATCCAGCAGCAGCGTGTACCCGTTGTCAGAGACATACTTCTGGACAACGGCATTCACCTTCTGGGCGACGCGGCCGTAAGCTTCCTGCAAGTCGTTCTGGTAGGCGGTGGAGGCGTCCTCACCATCGCGCTGTAGCGCTTTCTGCTTGGTATCGATGGTGCGAACGCGCGTAGCCCGCTCATCATCGGAGATGTTTGTGGCGCTTTGCAGCTGCTTCTGCAGGCTGTCAACCTCGGTTTCTTCGGCCTGTATCTTTGCCTTTTGAGGCTCGTACTTTTTCTGGGTGTCCTGCACGGCTTTCTGACCTTCGTTGGTAGCGAAGACGGCCTGTTCAAAGGCAATCAGTGCAATCTTTGCCGGTATGGCCTGTGGCTGGACTGGCGCACCGGCGGATGCCGCGGCTGGTGCGGACGTAGAGGTGGATGGCACGCGGGGTCCGGCAGTCTGGGCGAAGATGGATGGAGCGCACACAAGGGTAGCGATGCCGGCAAGCTGCGCCGGAAACTTCAGAACACGAGTCATGGGACGAGAGTAAGCTCCTTGAGGACTTAAGGGCCGGGTTGGCCGATGCGGCTACGGCGCCACCGCGTATGGAAGCGCAGGGACTGGCCGCCAGGCCGGTTCCACGATTATAGGTGCCCTCCGGGACAGGGTCAATCGTCCGGAACGGGCCAGCCGCTGTCAGGCAGGCGTCTGCGTGGTCGCCACACCCCGTCCGATGACAGCTGCCCCAACAATGAGGGCTTCGGGGTTCTCCGGGCGGATCTCAAAGGAGAAGCCCTGTAACGGGCTCATGCGGATCATCTGCTGTGCGTAATGGTTGAGCAGCTGCAGGTCAACAAAGCGCACGTTGTAGCCCGTAAGGTAAAACTTTCCCGCTCCAATCAGGTGGACAGAGGTCGCCGTGGCTGCTGCCAGGGCACGGTGCCATAGCTTTTTGAACTCGATGCAGCGCTGATCACCCTGGCCGGCGGCTTCAAAGACGTCTTCCGGTTCCATGTCCAGGAAGCGGAGACGCATGGCGCGATGGCCCATAATGCCCTCCAGGTGGCCACGGCCACCACAGCCGCAATAGGTCTCGCGATCGTCAAGCGTCACGACCGTGTGTCCGCCCTCGCCGACGTTGTCCCGCAAGGGATAGCATCCGAAGCCGATGCCGGTGCCTATCGTCCAGACGCGGATCATGCTGTCCATTTTGCCCTGCTGATGGGCAAGGCCAGCGGCAACAGCGTCGGCGTCATTGATAAGCGCAACCGGGACATCGAGACCATGCTCCCTGAGCAGTGTGCCGACCTCCGCCACGATGCGCGCACCTTTAATCTGAGGAAGGTTGGGAGAATCTTCCACAACGCCCTGCTTCACGATGCCGGGAACGGCGATGCCGACCCCTGCTACGGGGATGTCGCCATGCTCACGCGCGACGGCGATGATCTGTTCGCACATGACGGCGATCAGGTGCTCACGCGGCATCTCCACCAAGGCGTCCTCGTAGAACTCGTCTTCTGGATACGAGTGGAGCGGGCCCATGAGGCCCTCCGGGCCCACCAGGCCGGTGAGGATGCGTTTGGAAAGTGTAAGACCGATGGTTCGTACGTGTTCTTTCATGAGCAAATCGCTTTCGTCAGGCGCATCAGCGCTGCAGGCTGCGATCTTGGTAAGCCGCATCCGTGCCGTCCGGGGATTATCCACTGTGACGAACGCGAAAGGCAAGTAAATGTCAAAGATTAGAACGCGCCGAACCTCATCTGGACATTCCATTCTGCTGCTTCAACCAGGCGTACAGCGGTAGTCCAGCATGGGCTGGGCGTCGAGGTGGTCGGTACCGGTCATCTCCTTCAGGGTCTGCTGCGGTGAAAAGCTGAATGCCATGCTGGAGAAAGGGCAGTCGCAACCCGGCGGCTTTAGACCCGTAAAAGCTGCACCGGTTCAGCGGGCCGTGGTGGCCTCGATGCACATCTTCACGCGGAGGTCATCTACCTGGTCGATATCCCATGCGGAGGCGTGACAGACTACATCGCGGTCGCGCGGATGCACGAACATCGACCGCTCCCAGAAGGTCTGCGGCAGCGCGCGAAGCCAGGCGGGGGAGAAAGTTCTCGCGGTAGTGGACCATTGATGTTGCGGCTGCCAATTGTCCTGCGTGGTACTCGTCAGAGTTGCTAGCATGCAAGCTTCTGGCATCACTTCGTTGATTGAGCCGCCTTGCTTCCGAATGTGCTCGCAAGGAATTACGTAAACAGCAGCCTGGCTTTGCACAACTGCTTCTTAAGAGCCGCTTCCAGGTCCACCGGCTTGAACTGTGCCAGCTTGGAACCGTGGGCTCGACGATATCGTAGTGTTCCCCCACTCCTGCGCCTACGTAATTGCCGAGCAGTTGCGCCGGAATGAGGCCGTCCTTGCGCTCCGCCGCCGCGCCGTACTTCGCGATCAAGCGGTTGCGAACGTATGCATGCAGCGCACGTTAGAGGGTTCCATCTGCGTCCACGCGCGGTTCAGGTCGGCGGAGAAGTGGGCGGATGTGATGTCGTAGCCTGCGCGCCAGGGCTCGCCCGCATGGCCGGAGTGTACTGTGCGCCCGCGCCACGCGCCTATGCGCTGTATTGGCCTTTGGCGCGGTGCTGTCGGGGGCGCGCCGTGGCCAGTGTGGGCGCTGCTTCGGGCGCGGGCTGGTCCAGTGGCGGGTTCTGGGTGATGTAGGCTTTGCTGTTGAATTTGCGGCCGGTGCTAGCGCCGCTCATATAGCGGATTTTGCCGAAGATCTTGCGCTCGCCCCAGGGCCGGTCGAACTTGCCATAGATCGCCCATGCGATGCCCGCGTAGCCGCCCGGGTCGCGGCCATCGATGAAGTATTTGTCGTTCAGGTAAATGGTGGTCTGCATGGCGGTGGCGTTGTCCGGTGACCACTCCAGAATCTTCTTGGCCCAGTACATGCGCATGAAGTTGTGCATCCAGCCGCGGCGAATCATCTGGCGCTGCGCCGCGTTCCACATCTCGTCGTAGGTTTCGGCGCGCTCCATCTGCTCGACGCTGTACATGGGATCACGTGCGTCATGGGCGTGTGCAGCGACTGTCTTACGCGCCCACTCTTCCGCGCACGCCGGATTGTCGTAGTTGGGATCGTACTTGACCCAGTTGATACAGAGCTCGCGCCACGTCACCATCTCGTCCAGAAAGCTGTCGGCGCTCTCACGCAGGCTGCCGTCCTTCTCGACTGCCCCTTCAATCGCGAGATAGATAGTGAGTGGGCTAATGTGGCCGTAGTGGAGGTAGGGCGAGAGGACCGAGGTGCCGTCCTGGTCCGGATGGTTGCGGTTATGCGCGTAGCCGGGCAGCATCTTCGCCACGAAGTGCTGCAAACGGGCGTGCGCGGCATGCGCCCCACCGGTGAGTGTGTCGACTGGGCCGACGCTGCGGTCCAGATCCTTCCAACCGGCGGTCATGTCCTGCTGCACGTCATCGGCGACGAAGCCGTGCGGCCTGGTCCAGGCGTGGTTTCCTTTAGGGTTGGTGCTGGGCGAGAGATAGTCCGGCACCATCTTCCAGAGTTTTGTGCGGATGGTATAGGCGGCATACTGGGCCTTATCAAACCGCTTGCTTGGCACGATGACGTCGGCATCGACGGTCCAGAAGGGGACGGTGATCTTCTCCGCGATCTCGCGCCGCCAGCGCTCCGGCTCCCGCATGGGGTTCTCATCGCCGATGACGATGGCAGCCTGCGCGTCCGTGAAGAACTGCAGGCGGTCCTCACGGGGAGCGTTGCGGAGAACGAAGCTGACGTTGCGTTGCTTCAGGTCGGCTTCCACATCGCGCAGACCCTGGTTGAGGAAGACGTAGTGCCGCAGGTTAGCATGCGGGAAGTTGGAGATGCCGGCGAAATAGACGACGACAGGCAGACCGAGACTATTAGCGATCTCAACGGCGCAGTCGAGCGCAGGATTGTCAAAGGCGCGTTCAGCACGTTGCATCCAGTAGACAACCGTCTTGCCATCCGGGTCCGGTGCGCCGTCTCGGCGGACAGTGACACGATCGTCGGAGGCGAGAGCGCGGAGCGCTTCGGGGAGGTAAGGGGAAAGCTTGGCGGTAGCTTCGGCGCGACGGATATCTACGCTTAAGTCTTTTGCGCTGCCGGACTTCCTTGCTGCGGTGGAACGTGTCTTGCCGCGTTTGACGGTGGCCTCGGCTGCGGCGCGGATCGCTTTCTGGCGAGCAGGATGGTGCGACAGCGCCTGCGGGTCACCCTCGCTCATCCCCTTCGCGGCAGGATCATGGCCAGCCTCGCCCGGAGGCGTTGCGACACTCTCTTCGTCTTCTGTTCTTGCACGCTTGCTCATCAGTGCGGTGTGATGCGGGAAGGCATGGCCGGTCGGGAGGTGTGATCTTCGATGTGGATGCGATCGGAAAGCGGACACACGCGTGTGGAGGGAACGCAACTCTACGTAACAGGTGCAACGGTATTCTGAAGGGGTGAGTGACATACCCTATCACCTTCGTCTGTGTACCGCTCAGGACGCGGCCATGCTGTCGTTGGTGGCCCGTGCCAGCTTTCTGGAGGCGTTTGCCGGCATTCTGGACGGCCCGGATATCCTGGCGCATTGCGAAAAGAACAACTCGCCGGAGGCATTTGCGAAGTACCTCGCACAGCCGACTGCGCGATGCGCGATGGCGGAGGCGGAGCCGGGTGACACTCCCGTGGGATACATCGTCTGCTGTGAGCCGGACCTGCCGGTGGACGTCTCGCCGGATGACTACGAACTGCGGCGCATCTACCTGCTCCATCGCTTTCAGGGGCTTGGCGTGGGGCGCGCCTTGATGGATTGCGCCGTGCGGCTCACGCGCGAGGTTGGCCGCACACGGCTGCTGCTGGGTGTGTACGGCAAGAACTACGACGCGATCCGGTTCTACGAGAAGGCAGGATTTCAGCAGATCGGCGAACGGTACTTCACAGTAGGATCGACCACGCACCACGACGCGGTGATGGCGCGGCCTGTGGTGTAATCCAGGCCGCGCGCTGGTCAAATGCAACGAGATCAGGATTTCGCGGCTTCAGCCACGAGTGCCTGATGGATCAGCATCTTGAGATAGGTCTGGTATTTCAGACCACGCTTCTCTGCCTGGTTGCGGGCTAACTCGATGTCGTTCTGGTCGAGACGAATCGTTGTCGTGGGTGTGATGCCAAGCCGCTTTGCGAGCGTTCCATGTGTAAGGGTGCCGTTTGCGGCGGCTTCTTCAAACTCACGTAAAATCAGTGCTTCGTTGTTATCCCACCACTCTGCTTCTTCCTTCTCGCTTTTAAAATCTGGCGTATCAAGGATCTTCGGCATATCTGTTCGCCTTCTGTGTTGTATAGAACCTGCGCAGCCGCTCTTTTGCTGGATACGAGGTCACGGTTCGAGGTGGCTTCTGCTCCGTTAACAAAACAAGCAGGACGCGTCCGGTATCGGTCTCGCCCTCGCCCAGGTGCATACGGCGAAGCTCGCCGTTTCTCACCTGCCTGCCTAGATCAAGCGAGTTATTGGCAATTACCTGCTCGACTTCTGCGGGAGATACGTTGTGAAGTGCAATGTGAGCGATGTTTGAATCATCCCAAACGAGCATTTGAATCTCTCTTGTACGCTACGCGCGGTACACCTTGGGCCTGCCGGGTGATTCATAAACGTCTCCAGTGAAACGAACGACGTCTAGATTGTAGCTACACTGTAGTGACGAAGCAACCGGTAAACTGGACAGGTGGAAGATCAACAAACTCACTCAGCCCCCTTAAGTACCATCACAACTATCGGCCAGCATGAAGGGCAGGCTGTAACGCTGCGCGGTTGGCTGTACAACCTGCGTTCCAGCGGCAAGCTGCTCTTTCCCACCTTTCGTGATGGCACGGGGACAATTCAGGGCATTGTGCCGAAGGCGGCAGTTGCGCCGGAAATCTTTGAGACGCTGAAGGCGTTGCAACTGGAGTCGAGCGTAACGGTACGTGGCCGCGTGCGGGCCGACGCACGCGCGCCCTCCGGCTACGAACTGGATGTGGACGATGTGCAGGTAGGCCAGGCAGTCAGCGCGGACGATCCATTTCCCATCACGCTGAAAGAGCATGGGCCTGACTTCCTGATGGAGCGGAGGCACCTGTGGATGCGCACACCGCGGCAGTCTGCGATCTTGCGGGTGCGCGCGACGATCATGCGTGCCGCACAGGAGTACCTGGACACGCATGAGTTCATCCGCACCGATCCGCCGATTTTGACGCCAGCCGCATGCGAGGGCACGAGTGAGCTGTTTGAGATGAAGTACTTCGATGAGGGCAACGCGTACCTGACGCAGAGCGGCCAGCTGTACATCGAGGCGACGGCGCTGGCGCTCGGCAAGGTCTACAGCTTTGGCCCGACCTTTCGCGCGGAGAAGTCGAAGACGCGGCGGCACCTGACGGAGTTCTGGATGCTGGAGCCGGAGATGGCTTACGCCGGGCTGGACGACCTGATGGACCTGGCGGAAGCCACACTCAGCCACATCGTCAAGCGTGTCCTGGAGCAGCACCGCATGGACTTGAAGACGATCACCGGCAGCGACGAGAAGGCGGAGCGGCTGGAGAAGGTCGTGGGGCCGTTCCCGCGTGTTAGTTACGACGAAGCCCACGCCATGCTGGAGGAGGCGTTTGCGAAGGGCGCGCTGGAGAAGCCGCATGTCTACGGCGACGACCTGGGAGCGCCGGACGAGACCTATATCGGCAACCAGTTCGACCGGCCGGTGATGATCCACAGGTACCCGGCGGCGGTGAAGGCGTTCTACATGCAGCCCGATCCGCAAGACGCAGGCAAGGCGTTGTGCGTGGATGTGCTGGCACCCGAAGGCTATGGTGAGATCATCGGCGGGTCACAGCGCATCGACAGCTACGACTTGTTGAAGGAGCGTATCCTCCAGCACAATCTGCCGCTGGACGCCTTCGAGTGGTACCTGGATCTGCGCAAGTACGGCAGCGTGCCGCATGCGGGCTTTGGGATGGGGGTGGAGCGCTGTGTCGCGTGGATGTGCGGTCTGGACCATGTGCGGGAGACTATTCCGTTTGCACGGACGCTCAATCGTATCTACCCCTAGCTCTACGTGCTCCGACAATGGAGAGGCTTCCGCTGCTTTCTCGCAGGTAGCTCTCCATCGAAGCCAGTACGTTGTGGAACTTGGACGGCGTGCGTGCCGTATCGTACGTGTCAGGAGAGCGTCATGCAATCACGTATTCACGGCACCACCATGCCGGCCATTGAGTTTCTTCTACAGCCAGGGGAGACAGTGATCTCCGAGGCTGGCGAGCTGAGCTGGATGACGGCCTCGATCGGCATGCACACGCATACGCAGGCGGCGGGCGGCGGTGGCTTTTTGGGAGTCATCAAGCGCGTGGCGGGCGGCGGCACGCTGTTCATGACGGAGTACACGGCGCAGGGCTATCCGGGAGAGATCGCGTTCGCAACAAAGGTGCCGGGGCACATTGTGCCCATGGAACTGCATGGCACAGAGGAGTACATGGTGCACCGCCACGGCTTTCTCTGTGCCACGGTGGGCGTCGCGCTGGGTGTGGGATTTCAGCAGTCGCTGGGTGCGGGCATCTTTGGTGGTGACGGCTTTCTGCTGCAAAAGGTCTACGGGCAGGGAACGGCATGGCTGGAGCTTTCCGGCGAGGTGATTGTGCGCGACCTGCAGCCCGGCGAGACACTGCGGGTGCATCCTGGGCATGTGGGAGCGTTCTCCGGATCGGTGAGCTTTCAGATCACGCGGGTGCCCGGCATCCGCAACCTGTTCTTCGGCGGTGATGGACTTTTTCTGGCGGCGCTGACAGGGCCGGGCCGGGTCTGGCTGCAGACATTGCCCATCAGCAATCTGGCGCACAAGCTGCAAGAGTACCTGCCGGGACCAGACCGTGAGACGCGTGCGGGATTGGGCGCGGGTGTCATCGGCGGGGCCATCGCGTCCATGTTCGACAACGGGTAACACGCGCGGTACGCCATACTGGATGCAATGCGCTTTGCCTACTTTGGGGGAACGTTCGATCCGCCGCACCGCGCTCACCTGGAGGTGGCACGTGCCGCCGCGGAGGCGTTTGCGCTGGACCGGATCCTGCTGGCGCCTACGGGGAGGCAGCCGCTCAAAGTCAATCCACCTGCCGCTTCCTATGCGGATCGCCTTACGATGACACGTCTGTTGTGCGCGGACGACTCCCGGCTGGAGGTGTCGGACATCGATGCGCCGCATGAGGATGGGTCGGCGAACTACGCGGTGGATGCGCTGCGGCGGCTGAGAAAAGAGAGCGGATTTGGAACGGAACTGTTCGCACTGGCGGGCGCGGACAGCTTCCTGACGCTGCCGCGCTGGCGCGATCCCGAGCGGCTCTTAGAACTTGCCGAGTGGATTGTGGTGTCGCGTCCGGGATTTTCACTGGACGATCTCTCATCGCTGAACCTGTCTCCGGAGCAGCAGGGCCGCGTGCATCTCTTGACCAGTGTGGATGAGTTAATTTCTGCGACGGGTATCCGCGAACGGCTGCGCGTGGGGGTATCGTGCGGGGACATGCTGACGCCAACGGTAGCTCTCTACATCGCGCGCATGCACCTGTATCACGCGTGACCGGAACCCACCTTAACTGCGTCGCGGTGATGGTGGGGCACCCAGAGTGCGGAGCATCTCGGCGAGACGCGCGAGTGGGAGGCCGACGACGTTGCTGAAGTCGCCTTCGATGCGCGGGATCCATTGCGCGGCGCGGCCCTGGATCGCGTATGCCCCGGCCTTATCGAAGGGTTCGCCGGTGCCGATGTACGCGGCGAGGTCTTCTTCCGTCAGGGCGCTGAAGAAGACGCGGGTAGTCTCCGCCGCAATGAGCGTCTCCTTGCGCGTGAGGACGGCGACGGCGGTGGTGACGTGGTGTGACCGCCCGCTGAGCAGGCGCAGCATGCGCGCGGCATCTTGGGCGTCGAGGGGTTTGCCGAGGAGTTGATCGTCCACGGCAACGGTAGTGTCCGCACCAATGATGACCGCGTCCGGATATTGTGCGAGCACGGCGCGGGCTTTTGCGTCTGCCAGGCGAAGCGTGTAGCTGGTATGGTCCTCGCCGGCGAGTGGCGTCTCGTCGATATCCGCGGTTACGACAGTAAACTCCAGGCCGAGCTGGTGAAGCAGCTCGCGGCGGCGCGGCGAAGAGGAAGCGAGGATGAGTGGCGCCGCAGGTTGGAGCAGAGAGCGGGCAGGTGTCACGCCACGTCCGCAGCCGGCAGTTCGCGGACGCCGGATTCATCTGCGATGAGCACACGCTCCGCCATACCAAGGAAAAGTCCATGCTCTACGACGCCGATGATGGAGCGTATCTCCGCCGCCATCTGCTCCGGGTCGGCGATGCCGCTGGAGGCGCAGTCGAGCAGGATGTTGCCTTCGTCTGTCTGGTACGGCCCGCTACCGTCTTTTGATGGGCGAATATGCGGTGTGAAGCCGAGATCGCGCAGGCGCTCCGTGACCAGCGGGACGGCCATGCGGATGACTTCGACCGGAAGTGGGAAGGCGCCGAGCTGATGCACCAGTTTTGTCTGATCGGCCACGATGATGAAGCGCTTCGAAGCGCTGGCGACAATCTTTTCACGCAGGAGATGACCGCCGCCGCCCTTGATCAGCGCCAGCCCGGGTGCGACCTCGTCGGCGCCGTCGATGGCGGCGTCGATGGTGGCGTGGTGTTCGAAGTCTGTCATGGGGATGCCGAGCGAACGCGCGAGTGCGTCGCTGGCTTCAGAGGAGGCGATGCCGCGGATGTCGAGACCCTGCTCCACGCGCTTGCCCAGGAGTTGGATAAACAGGGTTGCGGTGGAACCCGAGCCGAGGCCGACGGTCATGCCCGGCTCCACAAACCGCTGGGCATACTGCGCGGCTTCGAGCTTCGCGGCTTGCTGGTCCATGAGGGTACTCCTTGTGCAGTGTGTGGCTCCCGTGTAAGCGGGGCTACGCAAGAAGGGTAGCAGCTACGCGTCGAGGAATACCGTCAGACCCATGGCGTGTATTGCGCCGGAGGGTAGGGTGATGCGGTCGTCGGCGGCGTTGACCGTTTCCACGCAGATGAAATGCTGCCAGCCATCGGGCGGAAGATCGGGGAAGTTGGGTGAGAGGACGCTCCAGGGATTCCAGATGACAGTAGTCTGTGAGCCCTCCTTGGCGATGTGGATGGAGCGCTGGCCTGCGGGATCGTGTAGGACGAGCGGATCTGCCGTGTGCACGTGGACCTGGTCGGCGTCGCGGGTAAAAGCAAAGCTGGTCTCGCGCTGCACCTTGCGCGTGCCGTTGTCGCGCTTGTCGATGTAGGTGCTGCCACGCAGGCCGTCCAGGCGCGCCGCAGGGACATCTTCCACGGCAAAGTAGCTGTGCAAGCCCTCCTCAAATTCCATGGCTTCCTGCCCGGTGTTTCTCACGGTAAGCAGCACTTGAAGCGTGCGTCCGACGCGAAACTCAATGGCTGCATGGAAGTGGCCGTAGCCAAGCGAACGCGACAGATCGCTTGGTGCGAGGGAAAGCGCCACGTGAACCTCACCTGTGGGATCCAGATGCACGCGGTCCACGGTCCAGAGGGACGTGCGGGCAAAGCCGTGCATGGGGCTCTGCGTCCCGTGTGCCGCGTCGTATGCCTCGGCGTTCCAGCGCGGGCCGAACCACGGGAACAGGACCGGAATGCCGCCGCGGATGGGCTTGCCAGGTGACAGCGCGGTTTGCGGCGACAGGTACAGCACAGGATTCTGCCGGTGCGGCGTCCATCGAGTGAGGTGGGCACCCTGCAGGTAGATAGAGGCCTCGCTTGCGTCTGTCACCACCCGGAGTTGCACCATGCCTGGCTGGTCCTCATGGAACGAGACATGGTCGCGAATGGCGAACTGCTGATTGAGAGTGTCGAGAGGTTGCATGATGGCGATCTCCAGGCTGCTTCGGCCTTGGCTTACTTCCTGATATGAAGCATGCGCAGTGCGTCATCGAAGAACTCGTTTGCCTCAAACCCAAGAGCAGCTCCGCCCAAGGACGTACCGAAGCTCTTGAGGGATGCAGAGGCTCCCGTGTCCTGGTCGGGATAGTAGGCGTTATTTGCCCCGGCAGCCACGCCATAGCCCAGCAGCAACGGCGCGTTAAAGCGTCCGTGGCCCGCGTCGGAGCGGGTGACAACGACTCGCGTGGCGGCATACCACGCCCGTGCAAAGAAGCGGTGTCCCTGCCCCAGTTCGTAATAGCGCGGGTCGTCGTGAAAAATGGGGGCGAAGATAGCGTCCGTGCTGAGGATCTGAATGGTGTTGCGCAGCGCGGCTACGCCCTCACGTTTGCCGAATCCTTCCGCGCCCGGGTCGTAATGCGGAGCCGAATCCACTACCTGCGAGTAGCCGGCGGAGATAGTGACGCCTGCAAGCTGGTACAGGTTGAAAGCGTCATGGAAGCTGTAGGCGACCTTTTGCAAACCCGTCAGCGGAGCCGCGGTTTGGCCGGGCAGGATGATGCCGGCGTAGCGTGGAGCGACCGAGGTGCCCGGCTTGCCTGCACTGGCTGCAATGCCGGCCTGATCCTCGGGGTCTCCGTCCGTGAGGAATCCGGCACCGGGCGCGTCAGGCAGCGCAGCTGCACTGCTGCTCCCTTCGGAGCGGTCCGAGGCGACAGTCAGCACGGGTGCGATACTGGCAGGCAATGCCTTGACCTGCGCGGAAAGAATCGGCGAGATGGTTACAAGAAGGACAAGCAGCGTGTGGTGACGGGGCATTCTTTAAGGATCCTCTATGGAACGAACGCCAAACCGGCACACATCCCTGGTTCTTAACCTGTTTTGAGGCGGACTATCCTAATGACGTTGCATTTGGTGGTGTACGCATCTGGTTCAGTCGTACGCACGATCGGACGCACATGCATCTGTAAAAGCACACGCCGGTTGCAGTGCCGCCCGGGGGACGGGCGGGTCTAACCCACAGGAGGGATTATGACTGACTGGAATGCTAAGGTGCACGAGACATCGGAGCGGGCCGAGGCAGAGCTGCAACGGCTCATACGGTACATGAACGATGAGGTTGTCCCGGATGTGAGGCGTCACAGCTCCTCTGCACTTCGC
Organism: uncultured Terriglobus sp.; assembly: GCA_964251045.1. Classification (GTDB taxonomy): domain Bacteria; phylum Acidobacteriota; class Terriglobia; order Terriglobales; family Acidobacteriaceae; genus Terriglobus. Next base: position 165,356 of record CAXUHI010000003.1, read on the forward strand.
AGCGCGGCAGAACAGTTGCGATTGCTGGCGCAGACCTTGGACGATCACAAATAAGGATGCCACGCATGACGCGGCGGCGCGTGTGTGTACAGGCGTGCGGGCCCGGTGTGACGGCTTTTGCGTGTTTGCTGCTTGTGTTCTCTCTCGCAGGATGCCACCACCGGGCAGCGGTCTCGAGTCGCCAGTCTCCTCCGCCGGTTGGATCGCGAACAACAGCTCCCGCGTCAGTGCGCCGTGTGCCCCAGTCGCCGGCACCCGCCGTCACATACAGTGGAGTGGATGACAATGCAGTGCCCTCCGCTCAACTGGCATCCACCGTGACGGGGCTTGCGAGCTGGTACGGTCCGCCATACAACAATCGCGCGGGCGCCAACGGAAAGATCTACGACCAGAACGCCATGACGGCAGCGCACCGGACGCTGCCCATGGGAACTGTACTTCAGGTAACAAACCTAACTACCCATCAGGCGGTGGATGTCACCGTCACGGATCGCGGGCCATTCGTCCATGGGCGCGTGCTGGATCTTTCACTTGGAGCGGCCAAAGCAGCGGGCGTGTACCGGATGGGCGTTGCCGGTGTGCGTTTTCAGATCATCCAGCAGGGTACAAACGCAGCGGTAGCAGGGCGATGGTGCGTGCAGATTGGCGCGTTCCTGGACGCAGGCAACGCGCTGCACCTGCAGACCGAGTTGCAGCGAAGGTACGTTTCAGCGGCGCGGGTGATTGAGTTCCAGGGTCCGACGGGCTACTGGGTGCGCATTGATCCCTCCGGATGGAGCCGCGCACAGGCGACACAGATTGCAAATGCAATTCACGCCGCAGAGCCGGGTGCGCTGCCGTACCTTGTCCGCCTGGATTAGTTGAACCGGGCCTCTACTTACGTGGCTTCTGCCCGACGAAGCGGGGAGTTCCAGTCTGAGTCCGGCTGTACCTGCCGCGATATGAGCTCTACTAAGCGGTGTTCCGATGTGTTATCCCGCAAGGCATTCGCTGCGGATTCCCAAAGTTGTTTGACCTTCTCTCGTGCCATCTGCTACTGTCCCGCTCGCTGTTATCAAGCGTTTCCTAAGTACGGAGCACACCAGCTTCGACCTTCATGTAAACGCAACGAAATGGCTGAATCACACCTACCACCAGGTGGTACGTAAGACCGTCGGTGCGATCACGTCCACTGCGGGCACCCACAACGCCGTCCCGGGACAGAACAACAACGTACGCTTCGGTTCGTGGGGCTTGACGACTGTGGAGGCACGCCAACTGGTCGTGCAGGCTTACCTGAGGTTCTAAACGGAGTTGCGCTCGGCCCGCGAGCGTTACTGCCCTGCTCCTTGCCTGAGGTGGCCCAGCCGTACTGGGTACACTTATGGACATGGCTGCTTCAACGATTTTCGGACGGATACTGGCTGGTGAGATTCCCTGCAGAAAGGTCTTTGAGGATGACGTCTGCCTTGCCTTCCATGACATTGCGCCGGCTGCCCCTGTGCACATCCTGGTGATACCCAAGCGCGAGATCCCGTCACTGGCGCATGTAGAGCAGACAGATGCCGAGGTGCTCGGGCATCTGCTGCACCGCGCTGCCGAGATCGGCAAGCAGCATGCTCCGGACGGCTTCCGTGTTGTGATCAATACGGGCGGGGACGGCGGACAGACTGTCGATCATCTCCACCTGCATGTGCTGGGCGGACGGCACATGACGTGGCCACCGGGCTAGAACAGCGGCCCACGCGACGCCACCCAGACCCGAATACGCCACATGGCACCACCTTCCCTGCCCAGAAAAACGCGACGGCTGCAAATTTTCTCCGTTGTGAGGGCGAAAAGCCTTCGACTTCCCAGAGGAGATCATAGGTATCCTACCGACAAGAACTTCAGTATCCCATTCGCGTGGAGAAGCCGAATCCCGTGTTTGCGCGCGCGCTTCAGCAGACGATTGGCGGCGTGGAAGGCGAGATCGCGGTTAGTGTGTCTCGACAGATTGCAAATGGAACGTGATGGTTCCCCAGAAGAGCCGGGCACGGATCTGCACGGGTATATGACGGGCGTCGTCGCTGTACCAGATGGTGATGGAGCCGCGATTCTTAACCACGCCCGCATCGGCGGTGGGCTGCACGCGGATGGCGTTGAAGGTGCCTGCAGGCGTCCGTACCTCTTCCCGCGTCTCCACCTTCATGGTGACGGCTACGGTTCGCATGGCATCGGCAAGGGGCCAGCGAATGTCCTGCCCGGTGATGAGGCTTTGCGAACCGACATAGAAGATGCCGGAAAGCGAATCGATGACGCAGGCGGGAATCTGGCCGTCCTGCTTCTTTGTGGTGTTGCGGACGAGATTGCGCTCGGTGAGTGACTGTGTGCCGAGCGCGGGTGTGCCGCCGGATGGTGATGGCGCTGACGCACCGGGCGCGAAGACGAGGTCGCTGGCGATGCGTCGGCGTCCCTCCTGGGTCTGCTTGCTAAAGCCGCCGGAGCAGCCCGTTTGCGTGTTGAAGCTGGACTGGAAGCGGTCAATGACCTGGAAGATCATGTTGGTGGCGCCGACCGTGTCCGCGGTAGCCTGCACGTGCATGATGTTGGCTTGCTGATCGAGTTGGAAGACGACACGTCCTGCGGTAAAGACGCGCCAATCAACGGTGTAGGTCAAGACCTGGTGCTGTGGGAAGGCGTATCCGGCCACCGGAGGTGTCACGGGCGGTGCCTGCGCGGGTGGCACGCCTTCCTTCTGCGGCACTGCTGTAATGGGCACGGTACAGGCTGCCAGCAGAAGTGCCTTGTGAAGCCAGCTCAATGCGAAAGGTACTCCTGTGCTGGAATCTGTACTGCCGACAGTGGAGACGGTGGTGTGCGACTGGCGGTTTCATGCCATGCCAAGATGCTGCCTCAAGCCCATGAGCAGAAGCAATGCGGTATACACCGCCACGGCTCCCATCAGGGAATTGTACTCGCGATGCTGGTGATAGAGAGTGCCAGAAAACGTGCCTGCCGTTTGCGTTGGCGGTGCCTCCGCTGGCGTGAGGCGAGGCAGGAGGCGCGGGACACGGCACGCGTAGGCATCAAAGCTGGGGAAGTTCGCACGCAGAAAGCGTTCTTCCGAGACGATGACCGGAAGGTAGATGAGGGCGAACAGCGCGGCCAGGAGCAGGACGACCTCCCAGCGCCGGGACGCACCCGCGAATCCGAAGGCGGCCAGCATCGAGCCAAGGTAAAGAGGGTTGCGGGTGTAAGCATACGGGCCGGTCTGCGTCAGCTCCGTGTTTTTCTGAAGGTAACCCGAGGCATAGGCACGTAAAAGAAGACCCGGGACGACCAGGAGAAGACTCAGCAGCAATGATACGAGCGAAGGACGCGCGCGCCAAAGGTATACGGCTGCAAAGACAAAACCCAGGGGCACCCGCGCGCGCCGCGCAAACTGCTCCCAAGCTCGTGACACTTCGCTCATAACTCCGACAATTATCCCTTGCGGGCTGTCCCGCCGTCAGGCAGCAGACGCAATGTCACGTGCAGGACCTCTTCGACTGTGATGCGGAGCAGGCCTGGATCAGGATCTGGTGTGTGGCGATACGTTGTGATGCTCGCCTGGTGCCGCAGAACAACGCGGCGCGTACCGTACGGTCCGTTCCGTGCTGGATCGGTGGGGCCAAAGAGAGCTATGACCGGGATGTCGAGGGCTGCGGCAAGGTGCAGCGGGCCGGAGTCGCCGACAATGGCAAGGTGCATGCGGCGGGTGAGCGCGATGAGTTGCGGGAGCGTGCACGCGGCTCGCTCAGCCGTGCCGTTCGAGGCGGCGATGACCTGGTCGGCGATGGGATCGGCTGCGTCGGGCGAAGCGTTGACCAGTACGCGGCAGCCCTGTATCGCGAGCCGCGCGGCGAGTTGGCCGAAGCGGGTTGCTGGCCATTGCTTGGCACGCCAGCCTGCTGTGGGGGCGATGAGGACGAACGGGCCGGTCGCGTGCTGGAGCAGGATGTCGCACCAGCGCTCTGCATCCTGATCAACGGGCAGAGGAACCGCTATAGGGTGCAAAGGCTGTCCAGCGGCAGCGGAGACGATCTCTGCTGCCTGGTCGATGACGTGCGTTGCGCATGTGACAACGCGCTCCGTGTAGAGCAGGCGTGCGGCTGCTTCCTTCGGGTGGGCAGGGCCGATAACGCGTGCAGCGCCGCTCATACGGGCAATGACGGCGGAACGGATGGTGCCTTGCAGATCGATGGCGATGCCGTAGCGTTCTGATCGCAGTGCATGCCGCAGCGCCTGGATGCTTTGCAGGGTCGCAAGCGAGAGTGGCCGCTTCGACCATGCCCTGGTTTTCGCTGGATGGACTCCGTTTACCAGAGGCATGGCTGGCGTGAAGGGGTGTGCGTCTGTCGAAGCCTGCAACAGCACGGACCAGCGCGGCTCGATGGCCCATGCGATGTGCGCGTCCGGCCACGCGGCGCGAAGCGCGGCGATGGCAGGCATACCGTGCAGGACGTCACCCATCGCCCCGGTGCGGACGATGAGAATACGTGGCGATTGCGATCTAGCGCCGGCGTTCAACAGAGTCGATTGTTGCAGAACGTGTGTGCTGCACAAGGTTTATCAAGGACGCGATGCACTGCTGTTCATTGCGGAGGTGCACCTGCACGTCACAGACGGCGAGCGGCCCGATTGCCTGCAAGGCGGTGCGATGGGCGGGCGTCAGCTTGACCGCGTCCTTGGCGGTCGTGATCCAGCTGTCCGCGTGTGCCCTCCTGGCGTCCTCGACCAGGTTGGAGATGATCCTGCCGTCATATCTCTGATGGTCACGAAGGTCCATGTGGGCGGCAAGTGTCACGTTGAGCGCGTGCAGCGACTTGCGGAACTCCTGTGGACGGGCAAGGCCGCAAAAGGCGAACGGGCGCGTGCTGCGGGTCCCCTCCACAATGGCAGAGCACCGGTCCGTCAGCCACAGGTGCGGCATGGACGCCGTGCGGAAGAGGCTGTCGAGGACGGGCTGCACGATTGCGATTTCGTCATGTCGCAGGACGACAACGTTCGCGCGCCGTAAAGCCCGGATCGGTTCGCGCAGGTTACCTACGGGCAGGAGCGTGTCGCGCACGTCCTCCGCTGTGAGCAGAACGATGTCGACGGCGCGCGCGAGCTGGCGGTGCTGAAATCCGTCGTCGAGCAGGTGCAGCGAGATAGTGCGATTGCCGCGCGACGTATGGCGGTCGGTTTCCGCCATTTTGCCTGCGCGGAAGCGTTCCTGTGCAACGTAGACCGGACAGGCAAGGCGGCGCGCGATGAGCAGTGGCTCGTCGCCAAACTCGTCGGCGGTGCCGGCGGGACGAACACGCACATCATCTGCGCTGGTGCGTCCGTAGCCCCGGGAGAGGACGTCGATACCGTACCCGGCGCGGCGGAGTGCCTCGCCCAGAGCGATGACGAACGGGGTTTTGCCTGCGCCACCGGCGGAGAGGCTGCCGATGCTGACGACGGGATCGCTCAATCGCCTGGCTCGCTCTGGATACCGGTCGAAGGCGCCGGACTTCAACGCCCAGCCAGCGGCATAGAACGGCACAAGCGGCAGCAGCCATGGACGCTTCACGGTGCCTCGCCCAGCAGTTGGAGAAGTGCGGTGATCGCGCGGGTTGTTCCACCGCTTTGTGCCTGGAAGAAGGTGCGTGAATTCTCCATAGAGGCAGGATCAGGCGCCGCTTCAAGCCGGGAGCGCAGCGTTTCGCACAGGCTGGCTTCCGTGACATGGGTCAGCAGGCCGGCCTGGGTCAGGCCGTGCACCACATCCATAAAGTTTTCGTAGCTTGGGCCCATCAGGAGCGGCACGCCGAAACGGGCGGCCTCCAGGGGGTTCTGCCCACCGTGCGGCACAAGCGAACCGCCGATGAACGCAGCCTGCGCGAGGGAGTACAGGGCGGCGAGTTCACCCACCGTGTCAACAAGGAGTATCGAGCCGGGCGCAAGGAGCGACGGGGCGAACCGCCATTGGCTCAGCCGCACCGTCTCGATGCCAGATGCTCTTGCCAGTTGCTCAATGGAGCCGGTTCGCTCCGGGTGGCGCGGTGCAAGGATCATGACGGCGTTGTCAAAGCTGAGTTGCTGCCAGCAGTGCAGCAGAATGGCTTCCTCGCCATCATGCGTGCTGCCGCAGACCAGCACCTTTGCCGTTGGTGGAAGGCCCTCCTTGATGAGGGCTGCGAGCGGCGTGGCATCCGCCGCGATCACGTCGAACTTGAGATTGCCGATGCTGTGCACCCGTTCCGCAGGCGCACCAATCCTCTGCCAACGGCGTGCATCCTCATTGCTTTGCGCCAGGAGAAGCGTGATCCGCCGGAGCAGAGGCTTCCATAGCGTCCGTAGGCGCAGGTAGCGGGGCAGCGAACGGTCGCTGACGCGTGCGTTGACGACGGCGACCGGAATGCGAACAGTCACGCACTCGAAAATCATCCGTGGCCAGAGCTCGCTCTCCATCAGAATGACGATTCGCGGCTGCAATGTGCGCAGGTACGCACGGACGGCAAAGGCGAAGTCCACAGGGTAGAAGAAGACCGAGTCTCCGCCGAAGCGTTCGCGCGCGACTCTCTGTCCGGTAGGTGTGGTGGTGGAGATCACGACCGCATACGCCGGCAGTGCCGCACGCAGTCCAAGGGTGAGGCGCGTTGCTGCCAGGGTCTCACCCACGGAGACGGCATGGAGCCAGATGACGGGCTTTCCTTCGATGTATCGCTGCAGCCGGGCAGGTACGGTTCCGAGCCGCTCCCGGAATCCTTCACGATAGCGGCCCTGGCGCATCATGCGCCAACCCCATACCGGTGCCGTGAGCAGCGCGGCGGCAGAGAGGGCGAAGCTATAGAAAAACATCATCATGGGGCGAATCGCCACGTTTGGCAACGCGTGCGCGCTAGCTCACTTTACCGTGGCGTGCGGCTGGGCAGATAATCACCTTGCCGCAGGAATGCGGTGGTCAAAGCACGCGCGTGTCCGTCTGACTTTCTATGAACCGTTGTCTCCATCGAACCCTGCTCCGTGCCGCCGTTATCTTCTGCCTGCTTGCGGTTGCCGTGTCGTCCGCGTACGCCAAGAAGGATGCTCCCGCTCCGCTGGCCGCGTCCGCGTACCCGGCGCATGACACGCATGAGAAGGAGCATGTCACCGTTGCGGCGGAGCCATTTGAGACGCGGCAGAAGGGCGAGTTTTTCCGGCTGGACTATGCGGGGCACAGCATCCTTCCTGTCCGCCTGGTGATCCAGAACGACGGCGATACGCCGCTGGACCTGAACCAGGCGCGCATGCAGTTCATTGCGGCGGACGGCACCAAGCTGCCAGCCGCCACGCCGGAAGAGATTAACCGGCGGCTGTTCCGCTTCAAGGACATCAAACAGCGGCGCATCCCGGGAACGCCCATCGCGTACACCCCAACGCCGGTGGATAAGAAAATCCTGGACGATGACAAGGATTTCTCATTTGCACAGACGGTGATTCCGCCGCACGCCAGCGCCAGCGGCTTCCTGTTTTATGACGTAAAGGAGATCGACGATCCTGCGCTCAAGGGTGCGGAACTGTACGTCAAAATGATTCACTCAAAGGCGGACGGGAAGGATGCGGAGCTGTTCGGGTTCTCCGTCCCGTTCGACAAGTACCTCGCCGCGGAAAAATCTGCGGCAGATGCCTCAAAGGCGAAGGCAGGAGCCAACTCTGGCGCTGACAAAGGCAAGCCCGATCCGGACAAGGAAAAGCCGTGAGTGGTGCCCTGGACAACGGGACAGAGTCACCGTTTGCTGTTGGTTCGTCCGGTTTGCTGCTGCGCGATGCTGTTGCGGCGGATGTCCCAGAGATGCTCAGTCTGATCCGTGAGCTTGCGGCATATGAAAAGGAGCCGGACAAGGCCGTGGTGACCGAGGCCGATCTGTTGCGTGATGGCTTCGGCGCTGAACCGTACTTTCGGTGCCTCATCGCTGAGTGGGAAGATCAGGTCGCCGGGTTCGCGCTCTACTTTTTCCAATATTCGACATGGGAGGGCAGACCTGCGCTGTACCTTGAGGACCTGTTTGTGCGGGAGCCGTTCCGCAAACGGGGCATTGGAGCGGCGCTGTTCCGCAGGCTTGCGCGGATTGCGCTGAACCGCAATTGCACCCGCTTCCAATGGGAGTGTCTCGATTGGAATCAGTCTGCGCTCCAGTTTTATGAGAGTTCCGGTGCCGAGATACTGCATGAATGGCTGAATTTGCGGGTCAGTGGCGCGGCGTTGCGGCGGCTGGCCGGGGTGTAGACTGCGTGCCCTCACTGCTGCCGGGTTGCGGAGCCTGCGTGTGGCGCTTAGCCTAAGAGCATGGCAGAGATGAACGCGGACGACCCGCGTATTGCGGTGACGACGAATGAGCGCACCGGCACGAAACACCTCGTGGAGCCGTACGCGGAAGCACCGGTTGTCAATGAGCATTCAGACGGGACCTGCGGCTTTTGTGGCCATGCTGGCTTCCGGCGTTCGCGCGTGCGGTTTACCGACGTGCTGCAGTTCCTGTTGCTTAAATATCCGGTGCGGTGCACGCGGTGCGGCCAGCGGCAGTATGTTCCTCTTCGGATTGCGTTGCAGGCACGCGCGGCGAAACTACAGACGCCCGGACCGTCGCCTGACAAGCCCGGCAGTTGGAAGGCGTTCACTGCGGGCGGCACCGTGTCTGCGCCGCACGCACGGCCAGCCACAACAGCAGCTGAACCCTTGGCGGGGCGGCTGGATGACGCGTTCAAACCCGGGCCGCCCGCTCGCCTGGGAGTGCCAGACCAGGCGAACTCACAGAGTTCGTCTCAAACGTCCGCCCAGTACAATGTGACAGCCCATTCGCAACCCATTGTCCCACGACAGAGTACTCCACCCGCGCACACCCCTTCCCGCCGCAGTGACGACAGCGGCATCTGGTAGCAGGCCACCCGCGCCTGCGTCCGCCACGGGAACGCAGCGGCCGCAGCGTCTTGAATTTTTAAAATGGCTGCGTCCTGGCACAGGGCAGACCGCGTATTCCGCGTCGTTGCTGTTGATGGTGTCGGCGCTTCTCTCGGGCGTGCTGGGCCTTCTGCGCGGCAAGCTGATCGCGTTTTTGTTTGGTGGCGGCACGCCGCAGGTGGATGCGTATACGGGTGCTTTTCAACTGCCGGATACCATCTCGTATCTCTTGATTGGCGGCATCGCATCGACCACATTCGTCAAGCTGCTGACGCAGTACACCGCCGAGGGACGTGAGGTCGAGGGCGATCGCGCGCTCTCAAACATTCTGAACGTGATGGCGTTGATCCTGGCGGGGGCGCTTGTGTTGGCGGCGGTGTTCGCGCCATGGTACGTGCGCGTCGCATTCAAGAATTTCGACTCGCCCGCAACGGCTACGCTCTGTGTGCGCTTGACGCGGTTGCTACTGGTCAACCAGATGTTTTTATTCGCAGGGGGCGTCTTCGGATCGCGGCTGCTGGTGCGCAAAATCTTTCTGTACCAGGCCATGCAGCCGTTGCTGTACAACATCGGCATGATCGCGGGAGCGGTGTTGCTGCACCGGCGGGTGGGTGTCTACTCGCTGGCCTGGGGCGCCGTCGCTGGCGCGTTTCTCGGGTTTTTTCTGGTCAACTTCTTCGGTGCGCGGTCCATTGGAATGCGTTGGACACCCGAGCTCGACCTGCGTCATCCCGCGTTGCGGCAGTGGCTGCGGCTGAGCCTGCCGTTGATGCTGGGCCAGTCGCTGGTGACCTTGGATCCGTGGATACGCAACCACTTCGCGGGTGAGGTACATGGGGCCATCGCTCTGATGAACTACGCGCGCCAGCTGTTCAATGCGCCGATGAACATGATCGGGCCGGCTGCAGGCGCGGCTTCGCTGCCGTTCTTTGCAACGCTCTGGGCGGGCGGCGACGTGGCAAAGTTTAGCGCGGCGGTCAATCGCGCGGTGACACGCCTGCTGTCCGTGAGCCTGCTGCTCACGGCGTGGATGGTAGCGCTTGCCGGTCCGGTGGTGGACGTGGCGCTGCGCGGTGGCCGCTTCAACGCGGGTGACGCCGCGGCGGCGGCTTCGCTGTTCGTGCTGTTCGCACTGTCCCTGGTCTTCTGGACCTCGCAGAACCTCTACGCGCGCGCCTTCTACGGAGCAGGCAACACGTTGACACCCATGCTTTCCGGCACGGCCGTTACCGTGCTTTCATTGCCGGTATACGCGGCTCTGTTCCATGCGGACGGCGTGCGGGGGCTGGTGATAGCGTCGGACCTGGGCATTGCGGCGCACATGGTGGCGCTGGCGGTGCTGCTCCACCGCAGGCGCATGGTGAGCATCGCCGAGATGAACTACGTGGAACTGGGCAAGGCCTTGTTAGCGTCGCTGCTGAGCGGCGCTAGCGCGGTCATGGTGGTGCGCGGCATGCCGACAGGAGAGTCGCACCTCGCCAATTTCCTGCGCCTGGCGGTGGGTTCGGCGGTGTGGCTTGGTGTCGCGTATGGTGTGCTGCTGGCAACGCGGTCTAGCCTGCCGCATGCCATCCTGCGGCGGAGAACCGCAGCGTGATGACTTCATGATGCAGCCTTGGCTCCCCGGCATTGGACCAAAGTTTCGTTGCTATAACCAGACTGACGAGACGCTGAATACGGAGCGGCTGCAGCCGGAAACAGAAGACGGACCATCGCGAAGGCAAGATGTACCGGCGCATCGGCTGCGTTGGGCCCTGGCGTGACGGAGGAAGTCTGGATGTAACGTTGCGTTCATAATGTGTTCGCGTGCTGTTCATGTGTGCTTCGTAGTGTGGCGCTATGCGACATTGTTCAACATGTTCTCTCTGCCTGGCGGCGGTGTGCCTTGCTGCCCCGGTGGCTTCTCTCGCTCAGTATGAAAACGGCAGTGTGGTGGGAACGATTCGCGACGCATCGGGTGCCGCTGTCGCCCGCGCGCAGATCACGGTCGTGAACACGGCCACCGGCGTGAGCAGCCAGACCGATGCAGACAGCGATGGCAACTACGATGTGCCGCAGTTGCGGGTGGGCGTCTACACCATCACGGCGAGCGCACCAGGTTTCTCGAAGGCGGTGGCCGATAAGATTACGATCTCCGTCGGCAACCGCCAGCGCATCGACCTGAGCCTGGCGATCGGCGGCAATGAGACGACGGTGCAGGTGACAGACGTCGCCATACAGCCGGAGACGGAGTCAAGCCAGCGCGACCAGACCATCACCAACGTGCAGACCGCAGGCCTGCCGATCGTGAATCGCAACTACTCGGACCTGCTGGGGCTGGTGACGGGCGTGCGGCAGGCACCAAGCGCGGCTACCACCAGCAGCAACCTGAACGCACTGGTGCGCTTGGGCGCATATAACGTCAACGGTCAGCGCTCCGTCTTCAACAACTTCCTGCTGGATGGCATGGACAACAATTCGTACGGCGAGTCGAACCAGGGTTTCGACAACCAGATCATCTCGGTGCCGCCGGACTCCGTCGCGCAGTTGAGCGTGGTGACGAACAACGAGAGCGCGGAATATGGCCGCAGCTCAGGTGCGACCATCAACGTGGCATCGCAGTCCGGTTCAAACGCGTTTCACGGGCTGGTGTACGACTTCTTCCGTAATACCGCGCTGAACGCGGCAGGCTTCTTCAAGCCGCCCACGGGCAACGTGGCTTTCCGCAAGCCAACTACAAACCGCAACCAGTTTGGCGGTAACTTCGGTGGGCCGATCATCAACGACAAGCTTTTCTTTTTCCTTGATTATGAAGGGCTGCGTTCGATCACAAAGCCGCTGTTCGTGCTCACGCTGCCGACGCAGAATGAGTTGAATGGCACTTTTGTGGTGCCGATCCGCAACCCGCAGACAGGGGTGGTGTACCCGGCGGGCACGCGCATCCCGACAGCGGCTATGAGTCCGTTGGCGGTGCAGATCGCGAACGCCTTCCGTGCGATTCCCGGTCTACCGGGCTCCGGCAGCGCGACGACTGGGCAGGCGGCGGCCGACTACGCAGCGCTGGTGCCATTCAAGGACTACGGCGACAAGGGTGACCTCCGCCTGGATTATGTAGCGAGTGCATCGTCACGCTTCTTTCTCCGCATCAGCGATCGCAAGGAGACGGGCACCAACAACCCGACGATACCGGAGCCGCTGGACGGCCAGGCGTCGGGTCCGCAGCGGATCCTGGATCAGCAAATCGCGCTGGGCTACACCGGACTGTTCGGTTCCAACCGCGTCCTGGACGTGCGCCTTGGTCTTTCGCGCACCAAGGCTGGCAAGACGCCGCTAAGCATTGGTTCGACCAACTTCAACATCCCTGGCCTGCCCACCGCCGCCAACATCGCGGGCGGCCTGCCAGCGATCGGCATCACGGGCGGCTTCACGGGATTTGGCCGCCAAACCACCAACCCGCAGTTCCAGAACCCCGCGCTGATGGACCCCAAGATCAACTACACATGGGTAAAAGGCAATCACTCGCTCAAGTTCGGCTATGAGTGGGAAAAGGTCTGGATGGGCGTGCTGGACAACAACCCGCTGTACGGCCAGTTCGCCTTTGGTGGCGGCTACAGTGCCTGTCCCAACGGCACGGCCATTCCGGGTACGGCGATGACTTGCACCACCGCGACGACCGTGCCCGTGGCCCAATCCAGCAACCGCGTTGCGGACACCTACTTCGCGGATTTCCTCTTCGGCCTGAGCAGCAGCTACGCGCAGTCGAACTATTTCGAGGCGCACCTGCGGCAGACCTTACAAAGCGCGTATGCGCAGGATGACTGGAAGGCCAGCAACAACCTGACGTTCAGCTATGGCCTGCGCTGGGAGTACGGCTCACCATACTCGGAGCAGAACAACTACATCTCCAACTGGGACCCGGTCTCGCAAACGGTGTTTACGCTGTCGCCGGGCGCGGTCGCTGGCAACGGCATAACGCCTATTACCAACGCCGGTGGCGTCTATGGCAAGACGCTTGTCAATCCGGACCTGAACGACTTTGCACCGCGCGTCGGATTCGCCTATGCGGCCACGCCAAAGACCGCGATCCGCGGCGGCTTCGGCATGAGCTTTGTGCACTACTACCGCGCGGGCTCGGGCAACATCCTGGCGATCAACGCACCGCAGGCACAGTTCGCGTCGGTGCTGCAACCCACGCCCACAGTGGCCAATCGTTGCTCCACGCCGCTGCCGGTCAACATCATCGCCACCGGCGCGACCGCACCGAGCTGCTACGCCAATATTGACCAGGGTTTTCCCACCGGCCTGGTGACCAACTTCAATCCATCCACGGACAATATCACCTGGGTGCCGCGCAACACGCGCGACAGCTACGTGGAGAGCTTCTATCTCGCGGTACAGCAGCAGTTGTTCAAGAACAGCCTGGTAGACGTCGCCTATATCGGCAACCACGGCGTAAAGCTGCAGGGATTCCTAAACGGTAACCAGCGCAACATCACAGCGACGGGTGGGTACTCGCGGCCGTTTGCCAATTGGCAGTCCGACATCACTGAAGCGCTGAACGAGTTCATGAGCAACTACAACTCGCTACAGGTACGCTATGAGCAGCGCATGGCCGGTGGCCTGACGTTGCTGAACAGCTTTACATGGTCGCACTCGCTGGACAATGCCAGCGCCTCGCTGGAGGGCAACACGCCATCGCCGCAAAACGCCAATAACATCTCGGCGGACTATGCGCAGTCGGACTACAACACGCCCGTCATCAACGTGACCAGCCTGGTGTATGATCTGCCCTTTGGCCGTGGCCGCAGGTTCGGCGGCGGCATGAACCGTGCGGAGGATTTCGTTCTGGGTGGCTGGCAGGTCAGCGCCATCAACACCGCGCAGGCGGGCACGCCGTTCAACATCACGTACACGCCAACTTCCTCGCAGCTTGCGTCAACGCAGATCACCGCAAGCTACCGCGGCGTGAACTTGTACCGGCCCAACCGCGTTCCGGGTGTGCCGTTGACACAGGGCCGCAGCGTGCAGGCGGCAACTACCGGCTATATCCAGTACATCAATTACGCGGCATTACAGCTTCCCGCAGTGAATACTTCTGCTGGCATCCTGCAGTCGCCGTTCGGCAATCTGGGCCGCAACCCGGGCCGCACGCCCGCCTTCTATCAGACAGATTTTGACGTGAACAAGCGCTTCTCGACGCCGATTGAGAACCTGAAGGTGGAGTTCCGGTCTGAGTTGTACAACATCTTCAACCACACCAATCTGTACCTGCCTTCGAGTCCGACCGGTACGCAGGGTCAGACGCCCACTGCTGGCGGCATCATCACCAGTACGTATACGCCGCGCGTGGTGCAGTTCGCGTTAAAGGCAATCTTTTAGGCAAAAGTGACAAAGCATTGGGTGCGCTGATGAACACCTGCGCACCCGATCGGTCTTTCGGAGGCATGGATTCAGCCATGTGCTAGTCGAAAGAACTGTGTCGTCCCGCCCTCACGCTCGCAAAGCTCACGCCGGTCCCGTTACGGCGCGGCGGGCTCAATAAGTTGGCTGTTGCAGGTAGGCGGGGCGCTGACGGGATTGCAGCGGGCAGCTAGTCCATTGGGGAAGGCGACGGTGTAGCCGGTCCAGCGGGCTGGTTCTGATTTCGGATAGTCGGTGCTGATGAACTGCGCACCGCTTTGGAAGAGTTCGTCGCGCCGGTGCGTGTTGCCGCTGCGGCCGTTGTCTGTGTCGGCGTCCGAGCGAGCGCGGACGATGTAGCCGCGTTTGACAAGCGCGTCGATGGCTGTGGGTGTACCTTCGTTCTGCTCGACGAACGCTGCGTCGGCATCGCCGGGCGTGGCATTGGTGAAGAGCACACGGCCACGAAGCGAGGGGTGGTCTTCCGTATAGATGGGGCCAGACTTCTTCTGGTCCATGAGGAACACCACTTTGCCGCGTGAGGCAGCGAGGGTAGGCCAGTTGCCAGCAAGCACCGCTGCTTCCAGCGTTGGATACGTGCCGCGCACCTGGTCGGGGATGATCATCTCGGAGGGTGAAAAGACGGAGCGGATCTCGCGGTCCAGTTCGTCGAAATCGTTCCTGGTGAACTGGGGTGCCACGGCTCCGTTGGGAATAGATTTCGTGCCGCCGGATTTATTCTCAACCAGCACAAAGATGGGCACGTGCTGCGGGTGTGCAGTTGACCACGCGCGCACTTGCCGCAGGCATTCCGTAAAGGGCTGGCAGTTGCTCCGCTGATTGATGTCAACCACGTGCAGAACTTTCAGGCCGGGCTTGTCCATCAGGTGATTAGGGTCGAAGTCAGAGTCGGCGGGCAGGCCGGCATCGCTGGTGAGCCCCACGATGCGTGGATGGGAGTAGCGGCCACCCTGCGGATCCGAGGCGATGTCAATTTCGATCTGGCGCGCACCGCCGTCAAACTGCGATGCGAGGGACGGGTGCGAGTAGTCGAGCTTGTCGAATGCCTGGGGATTTACTTTCTGGAGCCATTTGGCCTCACTGGGTGCAAAGCCCGCGTTGTAGCTGTTGTGGGTGCCGATGACCTGGATCTGGTTCAGGCGGATGACCTGGTCCTGCGTGGCCATGGAGGTTGCAGGGGGCTGTGCGTGAAGCGCAGCGAGAGGGAGTGCCAGTGCCAGGGAAGCGGTGCGTGCCATGATCTGCATAGAACCCACATGGTACGGCAGCAAGGTGTCAGGGCAATCAACGGTCTGTGAAATCGCCCGCGGGTGGGTTGAAGGTGAAGCGTTGCAGATGCTGCCACGGGCCGCCGAGATAACGCCAAAAATCAAGTCCTGTAGCGTGCGCGGTCCAGGAAGCAAACGACGCCTGCAGAATGGCGAGTGTTTCGCGGGCCGTTTCTGGCGTGACCTTGTTCTGGATAACCACGTGCGGACGGAAGCCCTGACGGTCCTGCGGGGAGAGATCGTCGGCAAACGCCTCACTCAGCCGCCGGTGCAGCGAGCCGGCCTGCTGCGCCTGCAAGAAGTAGGCGACGCCACGGCCGATGGAACGGACATGGTCGACGCGGATGGCAAACGAGGACTGCTGCGCTGCAAGACTTCCGAGCAGCGAGGCGATGGCATCGCTCTCCGGGAGCGTATGGAAGAGCGTGACGTGCGCGGGGATGTGGTTGCGTTCCGGAGGGAAGTATCGCTGGCGCTCGGCTTCAAAGCGGGCCTGTGAAGCTTCGTCGAGCGCCAGCGTCAGGACACAGGACACGTTACGGCTTCGGTGTGGGCTTTGGCGCCGGTGTATTGCTTGGAGGTGCCGAAGTGCCGGTGGACGGGGTTGCGCCGCTTGCAGGGGCTGCAGGCGCGGCGGCTTTGATCTTGTTAGCGTAGTTTTGCGTGATTTCCTGGAGCTTCGGCTGCATGTCCTTGATGCGCGTCGTTACGGTGGTGTTGGTCTTGCCGAGCACATCCGGAGTCTTGGTGATGAGCGCCTGACCGGGAGCCGTTTTGTAGAAGGCGATGATGCCGTCCAGTTCGGGCTCGGTGAAGCTGTCCATGTAGACCTGGACGACCGATGGGCGAATCTTATCCCAGCCGATTTCGTCGCTGATGGTGGTTTGTACCTGCTTGAGGTACTCGTCTTTCAGTTTGGTCTGCTCAGGCGACAGCGGACCTTGACCGAACTGCTGCTTTGCCAGGTCATTGACGCGCGCCTGCAGACTTTTGAGCTGCTCTTCCAGCGCTGGTGCGGCCTTGGTGATGGTCAGCATCTCTTCAACTTTGGTGCGGCGGCTGGCGTCGTCGGCATGGAGGAGGGGTGCGAGGCTTGCAAGGCAAAGCGTCAGGGTGAGCGTGCGTGTACGTGGCATGAAGTCTCCGGGCGAGGTGTCCCGCGCACGAGAACGCAGGCCGCTGCGTATTGGACGCAACCGTACAAGGATATCCCGTCGCGAGGTATGTGCGTTCGGTTTGGACGGTGTGATCATGTCAAAGCGGGCGGGCAACGATGTAGGCTCAAGGGCATGCCGCTGCTTTCTTGCCCGGATGCGCTGGCCCTGCTGGCGCGCACCATGCTCTCACTTTCGCAGGAAAGAAAGACGGAACGCGTTCTTCTGCACGCGGCGCGTGGGCGTGTGCTGGCTTCGGCCATCACATCCGATCGGGATCAGCCTCCGTTTCCGCGGTCCACGCGGGACGGCTATGCGGTGCGTGCTGAGGATGCGGGTAGCGCGTTTGAGGTGGTGGGCTCACTCCGCGCGGGTGAACAGTGGACGGGTCCCCGCCTGGGAGCGGGACAGGCGCTTGAGATCATGACGGGAGCGCCGTTACCGAACGGTGCGGATGCCGTGGTGATGGTGGAGCATGTCAGACTGGCGGGGAAGGCTCTGCGGCTGATGGAGGGACGAAGCATCCGATCCGGCGAAAATGTGGTGCCGCAAGGCGCGGAGGCCAGGGCTGGGGAGGTGCTGCTGGAGCCGGGTGTACGGCTTGGTCCGGCGGAGATTGCCCTGGCTGCGGCAGTCGGTGCAGCTGAAGTTGAGGTCTCTGCCCGTCCTGTTGCGGCAATTCTTGCGACCGGCGATGAACTGGTCCCATTGGATGCGGTGCCCGGGCCAGCACAGATTCGTAATTCAAATGCGCACGCGCTGGCGGCGTTGGTGGAGGAAGCAGGCGGTACACCGCTGATGTTGCGGCCTGCTGCGGATACTCGGGAGTCGCTCTCTGCGGCCATTCCAAAAGCCCGGGACGCGGAGATGCTGTTGTTGAGCGGCGGCGTGTCGGCGGGCAAATACGACCTTGTGGAAGAAGTTCTGCTTGGGATGGGTGCGGAGTTCTTCTTCACAGGCGTGGCTATGCAACCTGGCAAGCCCGTTGTCTTTGGACGCTTGCCGGGAGACGGTTCGCGGCGCGAGCAATGGATCTTCGGTCTGCCGGGTAATCCGGTTTCCACGCAGGTAACGGCAACGCTGTTTGCGATGCCGCTGCTGCGTGCGCTGGGTGGCGAAGTAGGTGACAACCGTTCTGAGCAGGGCGTGCCTCAGCCGTCGTTTGCGCTGGCCCGTCTGGAAGAGGAAGTGCAGATCAAGCCGGGGCTGACACGATTCCTGCCCGCAGTCCTCTCGTGCGGGATTCAAGGTGCAACGGTGCGGATGACCGGATGGCAGGGGTCGGGCGATCTCCATGCGAATGCGCGGGCAAATTGCTACCTGGTGGTGCCGGAAGAGGTAGAGCGCATGGAAGCGGGCTTGCCAGCTACCGTCCTCCTGCGCTGATGCAAGAGTGCTCTTCCATGTGCGTTAGGCTGGATGGCATGGAGCCGAAGCTGACGGTACGCAGCCGCGTGGGCAAGATGCTGGTGGGCGCGGCGGTTTTGGTGCCTGCACTGGCCGTTGCAGGCCTGATTGCGATGAGCCATCTGTATCTAGTTCGTTACGAGAAGCACACGCTGATCACCTGGGTTGCCGTGGATGGTGCGGTGCTGCTGCTGGGCCTGATACTCATGGGCGAGGAGGGCATGTGACCAAAGCTGGTGTCGAGGGTGCGAGACTTTCGCATTACGGCGAGAGTGGCGAAGCGCACATGGTAGACGTGAGTGCGAAAGTGTCCACGCGGCGCGAGGCGGTGGCGGAGGCCTTTGTAGAGTTGAACGCCGACGTGCTTGAGGCGCTGCCGCGCAATCCAAAAGGTAACCCTCTGGAGGTGGCACGATTTGCAGGCATCATGGCGGCGAAACGGACTGCGGACCTGATACCGATGTGCCATCCATTGCCGTTGTCGTTCGTGGATGTAGAGGCGACCGTAGTGCATCCAGCTACGTTGCTGGGCACGGGCGGAGGCGTTCGCATTCGTGCAACAGCGGCGACGGTTGCGGGTACGGGCGTCGAGATGGAGGCCATGACGGCGGCTGCTGTGGCTGCGTTAACGGTGTATGACATGACGAAGGCCCTGGACAAGGGCATACGAATCCGCGATGTAGTCCTGTTGCGTAAGAGTGGCGGCAAGAGCGGCGAGTATATACGCGATCAGTCTTAGAGGTTGAAGAGTTCGCGAAGGCGTTTGATCTGGGCGCGGGCTACGGGAATCTCTGTTTTGCTGCGGTCGTCCATGCGCAGCAGATAGCTGGACTTGAACCAGGGAACCACCTCGCGGATGTGCTGGATGTTAACCAGATAGCTCCGGTGGGCACGCCAGAAAGTATCAGCATCCAGCTGCTCGGTGAGTTCTTCCAGGGTGCGGACGTTAGAGATGCCCTCCATGGCAGGCGTGGTGACAGTGATGGTGCCTTCCGCGATCGACGCAAAGCAGACATCGTGCTGATCGGCCAGGAGAAGACGCTGCGCGGCACGGAGAACGACCTTTCCCGAGCGGTTGCGCGCCGGTGTGTTCACGGCAGCCTGCTCCTGCAGCAGCTTCAGCAACGATTCAAGCCGCTCTTCCGCACTTGCCTGTGGCAGAGCCTCCATCCTGGTCTCAGCAACCGCTACTGAATGGTCCGCGTGACGGCTGCGCAACCTGCCCACCGTCTGCGCGACCCGGCGCTCCTCAAACGGTTTCAGCAGGTAATCGATGGCGTTGACCTCAAACGCTCGAACGGCATACTGGTCGAAAGCCGTCGCGAAGACGACTTCCGGCATCTTCAGCTTGCGGTGTTCGAACAGTTGCTTCAAGACACCGAAGCCGTCCAGACCCGGCATCTGCACGTCCATAAAGACCGCATCCGGCGCTGCGTCGGAGATGGTCTGAACGGCTTCAATGCCGTTGGAGGCCTCTGCAATCACCTCGATGCCGCCTGTGCGCTCCAACTGGTAGCGGAGTTCCCGGCGGGCAAGTGCTTCGTCGTCGACGATAACTGCGGTAAGGGCCATGAGGATTCTAAAAGTGACAGGCGATGCGCTTGTTTAAACCGCGCAGGTGCTACATGTTGGTATTTCCGGCGCGCATGTCCTCATTGAAGGTAGGTCTGGTAAATGCCAGCGCGTCAGCCAGTTTGGCCTCGTATTGTGCATGATGGCTCATCAGTGGGTCAGTGCTGGCGGCGTACTCAAAGGCTGGGTCCAGCTTCAGAATGCCCTCGCTGGCAAGCTCTTCCGCGCAGCGTTTTAACTCAGCCACGGTGGTGTTCAGGTACTGTGCGTCGCGTGGATCTGCAATCCACACGGGCGCGCCGCCGCCCAGGACCCCGCTGGCCCAGAAAACCTTGGCGGCAAGGAAATCCGCACGCTGTTCCGCGCCCGTGTCATTGAAGACGAAGCGGCTCCCCTTTGCGGAGTAATACCGGGTCGTAACGGGCACCGGTTGGCGGTTCCCGCTCTTTACCAACTCGAGTTGACCCTGGTCCAGGATCTTGCGCACAGCGTTGTAGATGAACGCTTCCGCAAACGGCTGCTCTGGCGCGGGGACAACCTCGGCGAAGGTGACCGTCATGCTGGCGGAGATCTTCGCGCGAAGCTGTGCATCAGCCGGAGTCTTGCCGTCTTCCAGGCGCGCTTCCCCGTGCACGATGTACGTGTCCGCGCCGCTGGTGGAGAGATGGAAGGGCCACTGCCAGTTGGCCATGCTGATCGGCAGGCCGCCGAGCGTCACGTAAACATCTGGACGCGGCGTGCGCAGGCGTTGTGCGGTTTCCAACAGGAACTGGTGCACGGGTGCGGTAAAAGCGTGATGCCCGAGGTCGAACCCAGCGCTAAGTTCAAGGGTCTGACGCTGCCCGGAAAGCTGATCAGCGCTTTTCTCCAGGAGGACGTTGCGCGAACCCGCGGCATTCGCCAGCATGAGCGTGAAGCGCTCAGTTGCGGCGCCATTGAAGCCGGCGCTTTCCATGCCGTCCACGACGGCAAGCCCCGCATTGTGCGCGGCGGTTTGCACCTGCTGGGCAAGCTTTGTTGTTGATGCAATGGCCATGAGTCCCGGTGCCGCTCCTTTGCTGCTGACCGGTCGCGGCCGACTTCACAGCGTTCAGAGTTGAAGCAAGGCGGTTGTACGCTTGCGACGTTTCCATGCTACAGCAGATATGCTCCGATGGCGCGATAAGCAGGCGGTGACGTTGTTGTAGCTTGACCTTAGACGAGGTGGGCACGAACATTTCACCCGGCGTCTAAGCTTCATCGAAGACGGGCAGCTTACAATAGACAGCTTGTTGCGAAGTCAATCAAGACCGGTCTGCCTGCCGCTTCCCCTGGCCGAGCAGGAGACATTCCGGCGAAACCTGATGCAGTGGTACCGAAGGAACGCCCGCGCGCTGCCATGGCGTGGCGTGCATGATCCGTATTGCACATGGGTGTCGGAGATCATGTTGCAGCAGACGCGCGTGAATGTGGTGGTAGAGCATTACAAACGCTTCATTCAGCGCTTTCCCGGCATCCTGGCTTTGGCTCTGGCGAGCGAAAGCGATGTTTTGGCAGCTTGGAGCGGGCTGGGTTACTACCGGCGTGCGCGCATGATGCACAAAGCTGCTCAAGCCTTGGTGAAAGATCATCGTGGAACATTGCCGGGCACGGCTGCGGAGTTGCGGCGTCTGCCCGGTGTCGGTGTGTACACCTCAGCCGCGATCGCCAGTATTGCCTTCGGTGAATGCATTGCCGTTGTGGATGGAAACGTTGAGCGTGTTCTGCTGCGCGTTCTGGGCCAGCCAGAGCGTAGCGGCGCGGCTGCAGCGGAGATGCTGATGCAAACAGCGCAGTCGCTTCTGTCCGCGGACAATCCTGGCGATCATAACCAGGCCTTGATGGAACTGGGCGCAACGGTGTGCCTGCCGAAGTCGCCCCGGTGCGATGCCTGTCCCGTCTTCGACGTGTGCCGTACGCGCGGCGAACACCGGACCGTTTCACGCGCCCCGATGCGGTCAGAGCAGGTGGCGTACGCGCTCACCACACGCAAGGCAAAGGGCGGGATTGCAGTCGAGGTGCTGCTTCAGAGGCGCGCCTCTGATGCATCCTTGATGGCAGGCATGCTGGAGTTGCCGCAGATTGCTGTAGAAGGTATACAGGCGTCAGAAGGCGTGAACCTGGTCTTGCACTATGAGCCCATCCTGCGTGTACGTCATTCCATTACAGGCACCAACTTCTACGTGGAAGTACTAGCCATAGGGAAACAGCAAGAAACCAAGGAACGTGCCTTGCGTCAGGAAGGGCTCGAATGGACGCCGCTGACCACGCTCTTTGAGCAGCCACTTACAGGACTGGCGCGCAAGGTTTTGCAACGCTTGCGGCTGATGAAGTCGCCCGCGAACGAGCGTACGCCCGACGTGCCGCTGTTGATTGGACGAGCGGGCCGGGCAGCGACCGGAAAGAAAGCGTGATGGTCAGGTGGCGCAGCATCCCGTTGAACTTCCGCATCCAAAAGTGGAGGAGAGTGTATGGCGACGGAACGGAACGGCAGTGCAGTGTGGAACGGCGGACTGAAGGACGGCAAGGGCACGGTCAGTACACAAAGCGGAGTCTTGAAAGAGCAGAGCTACAGTTTTGTTTCCCGCTTTGAGGCGGGTACGGGCACGAATCCTGAGGAACTGATCGCGGCGGCCCACGCGGGATGCTTCAGCATGGCGCTCTCCGCGGAGTTGGAGAAGGCCGGCAGCAAGGCAGAGAGTGTGGCAACAACCGCGACGGTGGTTCTGGAATTTGTGGATGGAGCGCCGACGGTGACAAAAATTCATTTGAAGACCGATGCAAATGTCCCGGGTCTGGACGACACGAAGTTTCAGGAGATTGCGAAAGGTGCCAAGGAGAACTGCCCTATCTCGCGGCTGCTGAAGGCGGCGGAGATCGATCTGGAGGCGACGCTGGCGTCGTAGCGCCGCAGTGTGCCCGGGCGAGGCGCTGCGTATGCATCTGAGGTAAACATCTATGTCGCGATCAACCCGCCACCGCTGTCGCGCGTCGTAGCAGTCGTGCAACTGATGGTGCCACAAGCCGTGCGTGAGTTCTTTCGGTGTCACGTTCTGCGGCCGTTATTGCGGCTGTTGCGGGGCGGCGTGACGCCGAAGCGTTTGGCGTGGAGCCTGGCGCTGGGGATGGCCGTAGGGATCAATCCAACCGTTGGGGTCACTACACTCATCGTGATCTTTCTTGCGTGGGTTCTTGGGTTGAATCAGGTGGCTTCGCAGATCGGTACGCACGTCGTAGCACCGCTGCACGTCGTGCTCTTTCTACCGTTCGTGCAGGCTGGCGTGTACCTGTTTCGGACACGCAAGCTGCCTATGACACGGCAGCAGATGGAGCACATGAGCCATCATCCGGTCCGGATGCTACACGCCATGTGGCAATGGGAATGGCATGCGCTCGTGGTGTGGGCTGTCGTGGTGTCCATCGCTACACCGCTCCTGGCGATCTATCTGAGGCGCGCCCTTGTGCTGCTGATGAAGCGGCACCGCACTCTGCTGTACTCCCGTCCGGCGGTACGTTGATGCCCGGTTGACGCTGTACGCATCAGATGGAGTGAGGTGACGATATGGCGAGCGAAACGGCGATCCTGGCGGGAGGGTGTTTCTGGGGTATGCAGGAATTGTTGCGCGACCGCCAAGGCGTGATTTCGACACGGGTGGGGTACACCGGTGGCGACCTGCCGAACGCAACCTATCGCAACCATGGGCGGCATGCAGAGGCGGTGGAGATTGTGTTCGATCCGGAGAAGATAACCTACCGGGAACTGCTGGAGTTCTTTTTCCAGATTCACGACCCAACAACACCGAATCGGCAGGGCAACGATCGCGGCGAGAGCTACCGTTCGGCGATCTACTACACAAGCGCGGTGCAGCGCCGCGCCGCGGATGACACCATTGCGGATGTCAATGCATCTGGTTTGTGGCCAGGCCATGTGGTGACGGAGGTTGCGCCCGCCGGTCCGTTCTGGCAGGCGGAGCCGGAACATCAGGACTACCTGCAACGGATTCCCTACGGATACACGTGCCACTGGGTGCGCCCGAACTGGAGCCTGCCGAAGCGCGAGGCTGCAGCTAACGCCTGAACGCACGTTCCAGGTTTGCGGTTTTTGTAGGATTGTCTACGTGTGCCCGATAGTGCATGGCGGATGCGCAGTGCAGGGCAGGACGTTAGCGATCCACTTTCTCCGCGGCAAGTTGCGCGAAGGCCGCTTCCAACACGTGATGGCTGTTCTCCTCTTCCAGCCATGCAGCGAGAGCGAGGTGTCCGGGTCTCATTTGGACGTTCTTGTTGGACAGGGTAATGTCGCCGAAGCGGTCGTTGCCTGTCTCATAATCCGTTAAGTATCGTGTGAGAGCTTGGGAGATAGCGGACGGGTCGAAGCTGGCCTGGTAAACCTCTCGCGCACCTGCTTGTACTACGATTGCTGTGGGATCAACAGCTCGGACCACCATGCGGTGAAGGCGAATGCCATTCTCGCCGCTGTACCGGACATCGTCCTCGACAAGTGCAATCTTCAAGGCGAGAGTAACGCGTTCAGGCTGAGCGCGGAGATGTGTTCGAAGCGGGATCTTCTCGCCTGGCCACGGCGCGGTCTCCTGCTCTGTCAGTGTTGCCAGTTTGTCCGCGGGTGCTATTGCTACCCCCACGGTAGCGTGTACGCTGCCATCAGCGCTCTCCAGTGAGGACAGCTGCAAGGTGACGCCGCTGGAGCGGGAGAGCTGGGCATCCGCAAACGTAGTAAGTTGCTTGTACACGGCTTCGCTCTGGTCGCGGGTGCCGCCGAAGACAGCAATACGCCTGCCATCAAGGACGAACTCCGGCGTGGCTTCGGCGCCGAAGAGGTCTGCCCGCGCAACGCTATCCGGGTTGGTGAGAGGATCGGGACGGGGATTGTGCTCGTGCCATTCCAGAACGACGACTTCGGCGCGGCTGTACCTGGAGAGCAGAGCATCCGCGGCGACGTCCGCACCCGCGCATGGCTCACAGCTGGATCCGGTAAACTCCTCCAGCAGGACCGTGTGGCCGAGCGTGGCAGAGGTGCGCACCGCTGGAGTGAACGGCGGCGGGAAGAGCGTCTTGTAGCGTGCATCAAGCTCGTCGTCCAGGCCGGCGATGCTGCCGTTGTGCTGAGCGCTGTAGAGGTTGTGCAGCGCTTGCTGCTGTGAGGTGGTCAGGGTGCCGGATGCGGCGGCCTGTTCAAACTCATCCAGCGCCTGCGCACTGCGATGCAGGCGAAGGGCGAGTTCACCACGAAGGGCATGGAGGTCCGCGTCCGTGGGGTTCAGTCTCGCGGCCTCGTCGAGTAGCGGCATGGCCAGGGGCGCTTTGCCACGGTCGAGGTGCACGTGTGCCAGCGCGACCAGAGCGGCAGCTCGCGCAGTCTTGAAGTTCAGCAGGATGACATCGGGCGCGGGCAAGGGAAGCTCAAGCTGGCCGTAGGTGCGCGCCACGGTGCGTCCATAGTTGTCTTCGGTGAGGTTATGGACGGCGTCTTCGGCCAGCTTCTGCGCGAGCGGCAGGGCGACGTTCGCGGTGGCTAGCTCCGCCGCTTCGTTTGTCTCCATCTGCCAGCGGTCCAGGCCCTTGTCTGCGTTGCCTACGTTGACGCGCACCTGGTCTTCGATCTCGGTTGTTCGCGTAGGGAAAGTGTTGAGGAGGACGCGCAGCGCGGCGTCCTGGAGGGCGTCGAAGTACTTGGTGTCCGGGTACTGCACGGAGAAGGCGCGCAGCGCTCGAAGGCGCTGCGCGGGGTCACGAAGCGCAAGTGCGGCATGGTAAGCCTGCTGGTCCGCGGCAGTGTCTTTTGGTTGAGGGTGAACGGGCAGTGTTATACACACGGCAAGCATCGCGGCGGTACAGAGACGGTGCGACATCATCTTCAGAGTACTGCGGCATTGAACGCGTGTGTGCAAGGACCCACTTACGCTTCGCCCTCTGACCTTCTTAGCGCATCGCCTGCAGATGAGGCACCTAGTTGCAGTCGCACCTAATTGGGCAGGCCGAAGACCTCGACGCCGCCGTTGTAGTTGGGAACATAAATGCGACCATTCCATGCAACGGGTGGGTCAAATTTGTTGAAGATGAATGGAATCGCGGCGCGCTCTGAATCCCAAAGGACGCGCAGCGTCTTGGAACCGTCGGCGTTTGTGATCAAGTTTTCCGCGTCGTAGCAGAGCAGGCGGCCGTTAGTGACGCTGGCATTCGCGTCGCCGTATGGGATGGTGCACCACAGCAGCGCCGTGCCGGGCTTGTTACTGTTGCTAGACAAGGAGCAGAAGCCACCGGGCATGCCGCCGAAGCTGTTCTGGTTGATGGGGGCTTGCGCGGACGCGACTTCATTGCCTTGCGCGAGATAAGCCACCGCTCCGGTGGAACTCATGGTCCAGGCGTGCAACTGCGAGTTTTCGCCCCAGACAAAGAGTGTCAGGCCGCGTGTTGGGCTCCAGTACTGGACGGGCGTGGCGTGGATGTGACGGGTTGCGCCCCAGGGAAAGAAGTCAAGGGTCGTGGTGTCCTGCGGGCAGGCGTCCACCGGACCCGGCGATGCGGCCACCCACACCGGCGGATTCTTCAACTTGGCACAATTTGCCTTCATGTTGGTGAACGACGCTGGCTGCGTGTGACCCATGCTGACGGAATTGACGGCGTAGCCGATCCCGTCCTTGCCTGCCGCAAAATAGATGCCGTACTTCTCAATGAGGGTGCCGCCTGCCGAGCCGAAATCTTCATCGCCCCAGCGGCCGTCTTCTTTGGCGCGGACGGGATAGACCAGCGGGACCTTGTTGCCATGTTCATCCACATTGATCACGGTGCGTGTCGTGCGCGGCATGTCCATGTTGCTGCCCACCGGATCAGAGGGCGCGCTGACGCCCGCCAGCTTTCCCTTGGGCAGCTTGACCGTGGGTTCTGTCAACGCTGGATTTTGGCCGAGGCGGCTGCTATCTGAAAAGGGTGACCAGTCGTCAACGACCCTTAGTGTTGCCGCGGCCGTGCTGGTAGCGGAGGTGTAGCGCACCTTGATCACGCTTTCACCGAAGTCGGTCGCACCGTTGAAGGAGCCGTTGCCGGTGACGCCATACAGGTCGCCGTTGCTGTCGGCGGCGAGGCCCTGGCCGCCCATCCAGATGCCTGCGCCGCTGCCCTGCGAAAGCGTGAGCGCGGCTGTGATTTTGTTCGCAGCGGGATCGAAGGCGATGATCCATCCGGCAGGGATGTTGGCACTCTCCGCGACCGTGCCCGCACCGAAGAAGATTGTCTTCACACCATTGACCTTTGTCATGACAAGCGAGGTGCGCTGCTTGCGGGGCGTGGAATTGAAGTGCTGGCTGCCGTAGGTCACGTTGGCCAGTGAAACGGGCGGCGCGGCGAGGCTGCCATCGCCAACGTTCAGCGTGTAGATGAAATGCATGGCGTGGGCCATGCTGCCATCGGGTGAACACCACGCGACCAGGTATACCCGCTGGGTGTCCGCATCGATCACGCCCGTCGACAGGATGCCCCAGTGCTGGTTGATGCCGTGCAGATCGATCTGCGGCGTGCTGATGATGGATGGGCAGGCAGGCTGCTGTGCGGAGAGGTCGGTGGTCCAAAGCTGGGAACCATCCGCCGCCTCCACGCCGCGGATGATGTTGGCCATGGAGGGCAGGATCATCACATCGTGTTTCGAGCCGTTCACTATGACGCCCGGCAGGATAAGCGGCTGTGCTTCCATGCCGCGGGCATCACCGGTCACGGGAATCGTTGTAATGCGCTGGAGGCCGCCGACGTTTGCAACCGTCAGTTTCGATTCGTAGAGGTTGGCACCGGAGCGCCCGTTGTCGAAACCGCGGGTGGCCAAGGCTGGCGGTGTCTGCGCGGCGACAGCCAACGCGGCAAGTACATACAAAGCCAGGAGGAGAAGCGCACGGAATGAGAGTGTACGCACTTAAGCCCCCATGTAGTCGTTGGTGAGAGTGAACCTGACGCCGGTTTCCGGCAGGCCTTCACCGGTCAGCCGAAGTGTATGCCATCCGTCAAGATTTGGCGCGCAGGACAGTGCGCCCGGGTGGCCTGAGGTTGCATCCGCAACGGCAACTTCCGTGCCTTTGGGATCGATGACCGAAAGCTGCACCGACGCACCTGGATGGAGCGCGGGAGCGAACGACGTCCACGCAATGTGCAACGGCGCATGCGCCTTCAGGAAGAGTGCCTGCGGCAGGTCGTGCGTGCCGCTGCGTGCCGGCATGATGTCGAGCGTTGGATCGCCGGTATACACCTGGGTTGTGCGCAGGCTTCGGAGAGGATAGTGCAGCGAAACACCTGCCGGAGCGAAGCACACGTACGACAGGCCGCGGGACCAGGCGTTGGATGAAATGGTGAAGGTTGCGCGCCCGTATGCGTCCGTCCAGACATCACCATGATGGCCAGTGTAGTCGTGCAGGTGGCGGTTGGGACCGAAGGGTGTGTCACAGGTGACCGTGCGTGGCGACAGCACGTTGAAGTTGATGCCGGTAAGCAGGCCGCCACTCCATCCGTACGTGCCGCCGTCGCCGTCGCGTGTGGCGACGTGCACATCACGGTCAACGTAGCGGGTCTGGTAGGCGCCGATGGCGAAGGTGCGGCTGATCCAGCAGAGGTTATCGATCTCCATGCGGAGGCCGTAGGCTCCGGGCCAGACGTCTGAGCCGAAATAATCCTTGCCGTAGACGAGAGCCATGCGTAGAGGCAGTGTGAGGAGATACGCGTACGCAATGCCTTTATTGAAGATGACCTGCTGTCCGGGTTCGGCATCGGTGTCCGGCGTATCCACAAAGCCGACAGCGAGATCGCTGTTCCACTGCCACAGACCAGCGCTGCCGTTTTCAAATTCCGTGGCGTTAAAGCCGTTGCAGGCGGCTTGTATGCGGTAGTGCAGAGCGAAGTCGGTCACGGCCGAGCGGTTTGAGAGGGGCGGTTCGGTGGCCCACGCGTTCAGCTTCGCGGGATTGCCGTCGAAATACTCCGCATAGAACGGAAGCCTGGTGGAACGCATGATCAGGCTGACCGCGGGTGCCCACTGCCCTTTAACGTCGTCATAGCGAAAACCGGAGAAGCCGGTACGATTCGTCATCCATTGCAGGAGATCGACGGCATCGCGGGTGGTGACACCCGCCGGAGTGCAGTGTTGATAGCTGACTTCGCGGCCGAAGGGCTTGTCGCTGGAACTGTCCGGAACATCGTCTTCCGCGCAGAAAGGCGGGATGGGATCATCCTTCGCGAGTCCGCCGCGAAACCAGCCTGGCGTAGTGGCGCCGCGACCATTCATCGTCCTGCCGTCTGCACCGGGATAGGTGGAGTGGCCCGGGCCTCGATTCTCCGGGCCAAGAATCTGGTGCAGAACGAGGTCGCCGTAGCTTTCCGTGCCATGGGCGCGCAGTGCCGCCACCGCGCGCATGAGACTTTGCAGTGTGCCATAACGGGTAGGCGAGCTGCCGCCGAGATTCCAGCGCTGTGCGACGCCGTAGCCGTCACAGCCCGCGCCGGTGCCGCCCTGTGCCATGCTGACGGGCGGCCATTGCACCACGTCGAAAGAGCGGCCGAGCGATGATGCCTCTTCCGCAATGAAGTCCGCGAGCCACGGCTTGCCGGGGTCGGTGGGCGGCGCCGGAACGGTGATGTGCTGGCCGGGTTGTGCAGGGTCGGGGAAGCGTCCCCACGCGATGAGACCGATTGCCAAGATAGCTCCTGTGTTCTGAAGAGGAGAATCGGCTTCGGATCGTTGAAGAGTGGCTGAACGGCGCGTGGCGGGGAGATCCGAGGCAGCCGAACACCTCCGGTGATGAGTGAGTGCGGCAGCGAGGCCGCATGGGACGAAGCTTGGATAAGCTCTCATGGAGCTCCCTATCCAGTGTACGAAATCCAACGGAAATACCATGACACGTGGTAACGCTTGCGTGCCGAGTGACTTAGTGCGCCGGATGCCTTGACATGCACGGAGTGCGTGCCGCTAGCTTGGACTCATGCAGGTTCACTTGGTGGACGGGACGTATGAGCTGTTTCGGCATTTCTACGCGTGGCCGTCGATGCGGGACGCGGACGGGCGTGAGGTGGGCGCTGTGAAGGGCGTGCTGGCTTCGCTGCTGGCGATGACAAAAGAGGGCGCGACGCACATCGGGGTGGCGACGGACCACGTGATTGAGTCGTTCCGCAACGACCGGTGGCCGGAGTACAAGACAGGTGCCGGCATTGATCCTGACCTCCGGGCGCAGTTCTCTCTGCTGGAAGAGGCGGTTGCGGCGCTGGGCATGACGGTGTGGCCCATGGTGGAGTATGAGGCGGATGATGCACTGGCTTCGACGGCCGCCCTTGCCGCCCGCGACCGGCGGGTGGAGAAGGTGCTGATCTGTACGCCGGACAAGGACCTGGCGCAGTGTGTGCAGGGATCGCGTGTGGTGCAGGTGGACCGGCGCAAGCGTGTGGAGCGGGATGAGGCCGGCGTGGTGGAGAAGTTCGGTGTTTTGCCGGAATCGATACCGGACTACCTGGCGCTGGTGGGCGATGCGGCGGACGGCTATCCTGGCTTGCGGGGGTGGGGTGCCAAGTCGGCAGCGGCGGTGTTGACGAAGTTCGGGCATTTCGAAGGCATACCGGAGGACAGCCGCGCGTGGCAGGTGCCAGTGGCGAACCCGCGCGGGTTGAATCATGTGCTGCGCGAGGACTGGGACAGGGCGATGCTCTTTCGCGACCTGGCGACGCTCCGATGTGATCTTCCGCTGTTTGACGATGTGGACGCGCTGCGATGGCGCGGCCCGACGCCGGAGTTTGAAGCCATCGGTACACGACTGGACGCGGCAAAGGTCATCAGGAAGGACACCGCACTTCCGCGCCGGGCGGCTGCGGTATAGTGCGTCTTGTGCTGTTCTGGTCCAGCGTGCCGAAGGGATGTCGTACGGTTGCGGTTTGCCTTGCCTTGCTCAGTGCGGGTGCGGAGTCTTGGGCACAGTCTCAACCACCACATGCCGTCACTTCTGGTGAGGGTACGTCTGCGCAATCACCAGGCGATGGCTTCCACTTCTCTGATGCGCCAGCGTTCGCTATCGCAGGTGTCACGGACTGGACCGCAGTGGGCGGGCACGGATCGGATGCAACGCTGCGGACGAGTGAAGACCTGAACCGCGAGACCTTTGCTCTTGCCTCAACGGCCACGGAGGATGCGCGTACACCTGTCGATCGGGCCAAAGAGGAGCAACTGCGGTCGGCTGTGGCTGCGTCTCCAGACGACGGCGCGGCGAACCAGGCGCTGGGTGCGTATTATCTCGGAATCCAGCAATACCGGGCGGCAGTTGGTCCGCTGACCGTGGCATGGAAGGCACATAAACAAGGCGCGGGAGATACGTACGAACTTGCGCTGGCATATCGCGGAGCGGGAGAGATTGCGCAAGCGCGGGAGTTGGTGCGGGAGGGATTGCAACGCCGCGAGTCCGCTGACCTGCACCGGATAGCAGGTGAACTGGACGAGGTGGAGGGGCAGCCGGTGGAGGCTGTGCGGGAAGAAGAGCGTGCCGCGCGACTAGATCCCAGTGAGCAGAATTACTTCGTCTGGGGCTCGGAGTTACTGCTCCATCGCGCCGTGTGGCAGGCGGCAGAGGTTTTTCAGGATGGTGTAAAGCGGTATCCGCAGTCCCCACGGATGCATACGGCGTTGGGGGCGGCGCTGTTTTCCGAAGCGAAGTATGAGGACGCCGCGCGGCAGCTGTGCCAGGCTGCAACGCTGAATGCGACTGGCCGCGAGCCTTACATTGCTCTTGGAAAGGCGGCCATTGCTGCGCCGGTCCAGCTGCCCTGTGCGCGTGAGATGCTGGAGCAGTTCGCGCGTCTGCGGCCCGAGGACGCAGAGGCGAACTACGATCTTGCGATGGTGCTGTTGAAGCAGGCTGATCCGCCGGAACCGGCCCGCGCGGAGGCTCTGCTGCGGAAAGCGGTGTTGCTCAATCCGAAGTATGCCGGGGCGGAACTGCAACTGGGCGTCATGGCTCTGGCGCGCAAGGACTTTACGAACGCGACGGAATGGCTCAAGAAATCCATCGCCGCAGACCCGCAACTTGGGGAAGCACATTACCGGTTGGGGGTGGTCTATGACCGGATGGGAGATACGGCAGCCGCCAGGCGGGAGTACGCGCTGCACGAGCAGGCCGACGCAGCGGACGCCACGCGCGTGGAAGAGCAGCGGCGTGCGGTGAAGCAGTTTGTGGTTACTTCTTCGGACCAGGCGCCGGTCGCGACGGCACACTGAGCGTGGTGCCGCGCCCTGGCGTGATGTCAAGCATTTTGCCCTCGCCCTCGCGCAGTTGAAGTATGCGGTTCGCCTGCACGTTTGTGAAGCGCTCGACCTTTTGCGTGGTAGGCCACTTCACCTCGATGATGTCGGCTGCTGTTGCGGGGCCGAGACCGAAGTGGAGGCGCAAATCGCTCTGGGACATGACGCTGGTGCCACTGTGCACCTCATCCATCTGCACGTGTTTGCCCGTGGTGACGGTGACGCGCGCGCCGATGGCGGTACGATTGCAGGCGGTCCCGATCAGCTTGAATTTGATCCAGTTGCCGCGCGTGCCCGTGTTTTTCAGGAGCGATGGCGCGTCGTTCATGTTGAGGATGAGGACGTCCATGCCGCCGTCGTTGTCGTAGTCGCCGAATGCGGCGCCGCGGCTGGAGTAGTGCTCGCGAATGCCCGGACCCAGTTGCGCTGAGACATCCTTGAAGCGGCCATTGCCAAGATTGCGGTAGACGAGCCGCGGGTTCTTGAAGGTTTGCGCGAACTTGTACCCGTCAATCTCCGGATACACGTGGCCGTTAACCTGCATGATGTCTTGCCAACCATCGTTGTCATAATCCAGGAAGCCGCAACCCCAGGCGACATACAAATTGTTTACGCCCGTACCGGCGGAGAAGGTCACGTCGGTGTAGGTGCCGTCGCCGTTGTTGTGGTAGAGGTTCGAGGTGTCGTCGGCGAAGTTGGTTTTGAAGATATCAAGCCAGCCATCGCCATCGTAATCGGCAACGGCGATGCCCATACCGGCCTGCTCATGCCCCGCGTCGCTGTAGGCACAGCCCGTTTCAACGGCGATGTCAGTAAAGGTGCCGTCGTGATTGTTCTTGAACAGGATGCTTGGCTGTGAATCAACGGCGACGTAAATATCCGGCCAGCCATCGTTGTCCAAGTCATATGAGACCGCTGTGATGGCGTAGCGAGGACCGGGTTTGAGGATGCCTGCACGTTCGGTCACGTCCCTGAAGGTACCGTCACCATTGTTGTGAAAGAGCAGGTTGGTACCGGCGGGCAAGCCGCGCGGACCGCACAGAATGGGAACGCCCTTCCACTGGCAGAAATGATCGTCATTCGCGGCCGTGACCTTGTCCGGGGGAAGCTTCAGGTAGTTGGCGACAAAAAGATCGAGGTTTCCATCGCGGTCGTAATCCAGGAAGGTGCAACCGGCGCCCCACCGCCACTCGGACTGGTAGAGGCCGCACTGATGCGTCACATCCGTGAACGTTCCATTTCCATTGTTGCGAAACAGTATGTTATGACCCCAGAAGCAGCAGAAAAGATCATCCCATCCATCGTTGTTGTAATCGCCTACGCAGACGCCGGTCTGCCACCCACTGACGCCCAGACCCGACATCTCTGTGACATCGCTGAAGGTTCCGTCGCGATTGTTCTTGTAGAGATGCGACGTCGGCACTTCTCCTTTGCGCCATTTGCTGTCGAGCCGGTCACCGTTGGTGAGGTAGATGTCCAGCCAGCCGTCGTGATCGTAATCGAAGAAGGCGAGGCCGCTGCCTTTTGCCTCAAGGATGGAGCGCTTCTGGTCAATGCCGCCCCAGACATTGGGCGCTGTGATGCCGGCCTGCTGCGCCACGTTGATGAACTGAACCGGAGACACCGCGTTGCCTGTCGCCGTCTGCAGCAGATCCGCATCGCGCCACTGCCACAGCGGAGTAGCGAGTGCTTCTGTCAGGGTGCCACTGAGAAGAACGAGCGACGATCCGAGGAAACGCCGCCGGGGTAAGTTCATACGGCAAATTATAGGTCCGCGTCAGTGTGCCGCGTCGAGCGCCTGCAGGGCTTGCTTGCCGGCCGCGCTGTCCGGGTTTAACTTCAGTAGCTGGGTCAACGCCTCTTTTGCTTTTGCAGGGTCATGCTGCAGCACATATAAGCGCGCCAGGTTCATGTAGGAGTCCTCTGACGTGGGGCTGTACCGGATGGCGGCTTTGAAGTTGTTCTCTGCGGCTTCGTACTGCTGCCGGCGTACCAGGAGAACACCCATGTTGTTCAGCGCTTCGGGATAATTTTGGCGAAGATCGAGCGCGCGTTGCAGGAAGCGGGCGGCAGCCTCCGTGTCGTTCTGCTGCGCAGCCAGCATACCCATGCTGTAGTTGACCTCCGGATCGTCCGGCTGCAGTTGCAGCGCGCGTGACAGGGCTTCGCTGGCGCGGGCGTAGTTGTGCTGGCGGCGATAGACATTGCCAAGATTGAGCAGAGCGGTGCTGTAGCTGGGCCGGAGCGCAAGTGACTTCTGGAAGTGCTGAATCGCCGCGTCCGGTTGGCCCTGCTGCGCTGCCACCATGCCCAGATTATTCCAGGCTTCCGGGTAGTCAGGCTTGAGCGTGAGGGTTTGCTGAAGATACTTGCCCGCGTCATCCAGGCGGTTGGCGCGCAGGCTCAGGGTGCCGAGATTGTAGTAGCCCTCGGCATCGTTCGGGCGGGCTGCGATGACCTGCTGAAATGACGCCGCAGCCTGTTCCAGGTAACCATGCTGAAACATGGCCACCCCGTAAGTAAAGTCGTTCCGCGTAAACGCCGCGTCATGCACGACGCCAGGGAAAGGTAAGGCCTTCCGCATCCGATTTGACTGGGTCGCGGGCATACTCCGCGCATCTCCAAGGATTGTCTGTGGGGCGATCAGCCCCTGGTAGACCTTGACGATCATGCCATCCGGGTCCAGGAGGAATGCCGATGGGAGCGGAAGGTCGTTACGACGATCATACAAATATCGAAAGATAAGGTTGTAGACGCCTGCGGTATCCGGCCCCGCCATGATCACCGGAACTCTCAGCTGTTCTCTTTCCGCCACAGCGCGCACGAGGTGAGCGTCTTCTGCGCCATCGACGTTCAACGCGATAATGCGAACGCTGCCGGATGTCAGGTCGGTATGACTTTCATGGAACGTATGCAGTTGCTGCACCGACGCGGGCGCGCGGACGGACCAGAAAAGCAGGAGTGACGTGCTTCCCCGCAAAGCGTCGAGTGTTTGTGTGCGGCCGGAAAGGTCGGGCAGCGCAAAGGATGGCGGCCTGAGCGGATCCAGGAGCCATGTCTCAACCAACGTTGGCGGGGCTGGAGCCGACGCGGTCGCGGGTGCCACAGATGGAGAAACATACGCAGGCGATGCCGTTGCAAAGGGCTTAGTAGCGACGTGTGCTTCCCCTTCAATAAGCTGGAGACGGCTGTTGCCCTGCAAGTCCGCAAACTCCTGGACAAGCCCGCTGGGCCAGCGCACGGTGGCGCGGATGGTTGCGCGCGCGGTTCCGAGCCCAAAGTGCAGTTCCTTGCTGTGCTGTGAAAGGAACCCGGAGCCGGCCTGCAGGAACTTGGTCTGTCGCAGTTCTCCTGCCGTGACGGTCACGGATGCGCCGATGGCGTCCCGGTTGCTCTTTGTACCTTGCAGACGGAAGACGATCGCGCTGCCGATCCCTTGCATATGGTTATGGAAGACGCGGAGCTGCGGGGCTGACCGGTTCTTCAGGATGAGCTCAAGCCGTCCATCGCCGTCCAGATCGGCCAGTGCGAAGGAGCGGCTGTCTTCCAGGCAATCGAGTCCAGCCGGGCCGGACACTTCAGTAAAGGTGCCATCGCGGTTGTTGGCGAAGAGTACGTTGCGTTCGTTGCCGTTCCAGCTGTGGTCTGTGCGGATCAGTTCGTTGAGTGCGTTCCATCCGTGCTCATAGGCTGGTGAGGGCGCGGCATCGTTGGACGACTTACCCACGACCTGGCGCCAGAAAAAGCTGCCCAGGTCGATACCGCGTTCTGAGTCGGGATCACCTTCGGCCCTTGTGGGTGCCGTAATGTAGCCGTTGGTGACGTACAGGCCCGCGTATCCGCTGTGATCGAAGTCGAAGAAGTCGGAGCCCCACGCCCAGCGGCCTGCGTCTGCTCCTGAGGGCACGGTAACGTTCTTGAAGGTGCCGTCTCCCTGGTTGCTGTACAGACCGTTGCCACGCGCGTGCTGCTGGTACAGTGCGCGCACATCACCGGAGGCCTCCGGATGAAAGTTGGCCTGCTGCGCGACGCGCTGCCCAGCCGCGGACCACATGTTCGCGACATACAGATCAGGGCCGCCGTCGTTGTTGTAGTCGCCCCAGGCGGCGCTCATGCCAGCACCAACGTCCTCCACGTGCGACGCGGTGGAAGCGACACGGAAGGTGCCGTCGCCATTGTTGCGGTAGAGGTTGTTGCGGCCAAAGTCGTTCACCACGTACAAGTCAGGATGAGTTCCGGCCTGCGCCTGGCCCCATGCGCAGGCGAAGCTGTAGCGATTGTTATCCGCGTTCAGGCCGGCGGCTTCCGTGCGGTCCACGAAGGTGCCGTCGCCCTGGTTATGGAAGAGGAAGTTGGGTGGCCCATTGCGCGCGTCAAAGTATGGCGTCGGGTAGTGATACTGATCCAGCCCGAGATAATAGCTGTACAGACAGAAGTACACGTCAAGGCGGCCGTCTCCGTCGTAGTCCGCGACTGCGGCGCCGGTGAACGTCCCTTCCGGCGGCTTGCTGAAGCGAAAGGCGTCTCGCCTGGGTGTAAAGCTCCCATCCCCGCGATTGACGAAGAGCAGTGGCCCGCTGCCGCACACCACCAGCAGGTCCTGCAGCCCCACATTGCGGAAGTCCGCGAAGAGGGCGCAGGCGGTGTTGTCCAGCACGCCGACGCCCGCCGTCTCCGTAACATCCTCAAAGGTGCCGTCCCCGCGATTGCGATAGAGGCGATTGGGCAAGCCGGCCGGCTGGCTGACGTAGAGATCGTCAAAACCATCGTTGTTGTAATCGCCGGCCGCGATGCCGTTGTTGCCGTAGACGTCGATACCGCTGGCTGCGTCCAGTACGGCGCGCCACTCGTCCGAGCCGCGCAGCAGTTGGTCACGATAGGAAGGCGCGCTTTTGAACGCCTGTGCACTGACATCCTCAAAGCCGGGACCCAGCACCGCGCCGCGCTGTTCGGTCACGGGTTGCCACCGGCGCACCCGCCAAGCGCCGGATTGCTGTGCCCACAGCATGCGCCACGTGCCCACGCGCTGCTCGCGCGTCTGGTCGCCGCGTTGGCTCACGATGCTGTAGCGCACCTCTGTATCGAGCGCGCTCTCACTTGAGTCAGAGATCGCAGTGACCTCAAACGACGCCGTCAGAACATTGAATGGTGCGTTCATCCATTGCTCGAAGCGGGCAAGAAGTTGATCCGCGCCGGTTAGAACGCCGCCTGCAAAGGTGTAGCGCACGGTCTCGACGGCGGGCCCGGTCAATAGAACTGTCTGACGTACGGCGGTGAAGGGAGTAAAGCGAACATCGGCCTGTATAGAGTCGCGCAAATCGTGCAGCGCACCTGCTTGCAAGGACCGCGACCATCGCTCCAGAACGCGGCCAATCGCATGCGCAGGGCCTTCCAGGGTGAACTCATCCGCCCCAGGCGGAACCTTGCGCAGAACGTCTTCCAGCGGCGAACGCGCCGGGTAGCTGGGGACATAGCGAGGAAGGACAGAGTAGTCCGGCGGCAGCGCAGCAGCGGAAGAGACGGTCGAGCCATTGCTCCCGTAGAACGGTGACGGCCTTAGCAGGAGCGGCGCCGTCCACAGGCTCTTCAGGAGCGTGCGCCGGCTTAGCAGTGTATGCGTGAAAAGAGTGGGCCGCATGAGTCACAGTGGCTGCGACCAGCAAAGGCTGTGCGCTTGAGCAACGCTAGAATAACGCGCCTGGGCCGTGAAGATCGAATGGAGGCTTGCTGATCTGCCATGCCATGCACGCGCCGTTGACATCCCCTGTTCTCATAGCTTATCGTTCAGCCGCAATGAAAAACGGATGCCGGTCCATTGTGAGATTGGCTTGGACATGTATGTTGGCTCGAAAAAGGAGCTTTGGGATGGCTGTACGCAGAATGATGCTTGAGACGCAGGGAAAAGCGCGCACCCTGTTGTTTGTGGTTTGTGTTGCGCTGCTGCTTGCGGGTACGGCATGGGGCCAGGTCGACCAGGGATCGATCTCCGGAACCGTCCAGGATCCAAGCGGCGCTGTGGTTCCGAACGCGGCGGTCACGCTGCTGAACACCGATCAGGGTTTGACGCTGGAGACGCACACGTCGGCCGGCGGCGTGTACACCTTCTCGCCG
The DNA here is from genome assembly GCA_964251045.1 of uncultured Terriglobus sp. Classification (GTDB taxonomy): domain Bacteria; phylum Acidobacteriota; class Terriglobia; order Terriglobales; family Acidobacteriaceae; genus Terriglobus. The sequence goes on from CAXUHI010000003.1 coordinate 203,468, forward strand.
GTCAGGGTGGGCCACTACAAGGTGACGGTCGCGGCACCGGGCTTCTCCAGCACCACGCAGGAGAACATCACGGTTGCCGTAGGCCAGGATGAAAAGGTCAACGTCGGTCTCAAGACGGGTGGCGCAAATGAGAGCGTGACTGTTTCCACGGCGCCCCCGCAGTTGCAGGCGGATGAGTCCTCGGTCGGCCAGGTGGTCGAAGAGCATACGATCGTCAGCCTGCCGCTCAACGGGCGTAACTTTACCTTTCTGGCGCAGTTAAGCGCAGGTGTGAATACATCGCAGGCGGATACGCGTGGCAATGCTGCATCCGGTGCGTTTACAGCGAACGGACTTCAACCGGCACAGAACAATTACCTGCTGGACGGTATCGATAACAACTCCAACGCCGCCGACTTCCTCAATGGAACGAACTTCGTCATTCTGCCTCCGGTCGATGCCATCCAGGAGTTCAAGGTACAGACCGCGGACTTCAGCGCCGAGCTGGGCCGTTCCGCCGGTGCTGTTCTCAACGCAACCATCAAGTCCGGTACCAACTCGATCCACGGCGCGGTCTGGGAGTTCTTCCGTAATGACAAGCTAGACGCGGCAGACTGGTTTGAAAACAACAACGGTACGCGCAAAGGTGAGTTGCGCCAGAATCAGTTCGGTGCGTCTATCGGTGGTCCCATCGTCAAGAACAAGCTGTTCTACTTCGGCGACTACGAAGGCTTGCGCCGCGTTCAGGGCACCGTGCTAAATGGCACGGTGCCGTCACTTCTGGAGCGTAACAGCGGGTACACGAACCTGTCGGACATGGTGAGTCTCCAGGCGCCGGGATCCATACCGCCAACCGCAACCAACCCTGACCCAAGACGCCGGGACGCGCTGAACCGGTTCATTCCTCCCGGGACCATTCTGGATCCGGCAACGACACGGCCTGTTACGGCAGGCCTCGTGGACCCTGTTTCAGGAATCATCGCCGCCACCACAGGCTTTGCTCGAGACCCGTTCGGGAGTTGCGGCCCAAGCACGCGTGACTTCAACGTCGGTTGCAACCTGAACCAGCTTCCTGCAGGGCGGCTGGATGCGAACGCGGTCAAACTATTGAACCTCTATCCAACGCCGACTTCGTCCAGCTTCAGCAATAACTACAGCAACAGTCCCAAGCTTTACGAGCATCGTAATGCCTTCGATGTCCGCGTGGATTACAACGTGTCGGACAAGGACCAGATCTTTGGCCGGTTCAGCTACGTCGATGATCCGCAGTTTATCCCCGGCATCTTCGGCGGCATTGCAGACGGAGGCGGCTTCCAACAGGGCATTCAGACAGCCAAGTCAGACCAGGCCGTGCTGGCATACACCCACGTCTTCAATCCAACGGTCATCAACGTCGCGCGTGTCGGCTTCAATCACCTGCACACCACGCGTACTGGACCTTCCGGCTCGGTGAGTGGAATCCCAGCGCAGTTTGGCATCCAGGGCATTCCGCAGGGTAACTTAAATGGTGGCCTGCCGAATATCAGCATCTCCGGCTTAAGCAATCTTGGCAGCAATGACTACCTGCCCTCCGATGAAGTGAGCCAGACGCTGCAAGTGGTCGACGACTTCACTAAGGTGTACGGCAAGAACAGCTTCAAGATGGGTTTTGAGTACCAGGACGTGCACTTCAACACCTTGCAGCCTCCTTACTCCCGTGGCGAGTTCGATTTTACGGGTAACTACGCCGGTCTCCCAAACCAAGGTGGTGATCAGACGGCGCGCGCACAGCTGCTGTTGACGCCAACGGTGGCGACCGTGCCTAACGGTGTCAGCTTTGTCGGCGGTGCCAACCAGGTTCAGGCTTCCAACATCGCGAAAACCTATGACAAGCGCACGTACTTCGCAGGATATTTTCAGGACGACATCAAACTGACGCCAAGCCTTACCCTCAACGCCGGCCTGCGGTGGGATTACTTCAGCCCCATCGGCGAGACAAACGGAGCCCAGGCGAACTTTGTGCAGGGTGGTCCTCCAACGGGTGCGCCCACCTTTATCATCCCGGCAAGCGGCAAGGCTCCAAGGCAGTTGTCGTCCACCGCGAACAATCCTTCGCTCAATGGCCAGGGCTTCCTTGATCTTCTTGCCAAAGACGGCATCACGCTGCTGCAAACAGATCAGTATGGAAGCGGCGTGCTGCAGACACAAAAGAGCAACTTCGGTCCGCGCTTCGGCTTCGCGTACGAGGCGAATTCCAAGCTTGTCATTCGATCCGGTGTCGGGCTGTTCTTCAATGCCTTCGAAAACGCCGGGTATGGCCCGAACATCGGGCGTAACTATCCCTTTGCGTATGCTTTTAATTTCCAGGGGAACGGTTCCGATGCGGCTCCCTTCAGCGCCGGAGCAAATCCGTACGGAACATGCGCCAGTGCAGGCCCGGGCGGCAGTGCCACCATCGAATCCGGATTGGCCTGCGCCTCGTTCACGCCGCTAGCAGTCAATGCCAAGGGTCTGGGCTTGTCGGGTCTGCAGTTCAACTTCACAACGCCCAACACCTTGAGCAGCAACCTGAGTGTGCAGTACGCGCTGACGCAGAACATGTCCTTCACCGCGGCATATGTGTACACCCATGCAAGCCACCTGCAGGTGGGCGTAGGGAATAACGAGCCGTCGCAACTGGTCCCAGCAGGCACTCCTCTTGTTCGGAACCCCAATCTTCCAGACACTCCGACCAATCACAATTATCTGCCGTTCCCTGATTTCGGACAGGGTGGAAGCTTGCAGCAGACGCTTGGCGCAAGCATCTACAACGGCCTGCAGACAAAGCTGGAACAAAGGTTCTCACATGGCCTCTCTTATCTGGCGACGTATACCTACTCCAAGACCATGACGGATGCGGGGGACCTCCTGAATGGTGGCAGCGTCGGCGGGTATCGCGCGCCGTATGTTCCGGGCTTCGGGACACGGGCGGACTGGCAGCTTGCAGCCTTTGACGTTCGCAACGTCTTTCACTTCAGCGGCGGGTACGAGCTACCAGTCGGCAAGGGCAAACATTTCATGGGCAACTCCGGTCGCATTGCTGATTCGGCGCTCGGCGGATGGGCGTTGCAGTATCTTGTGACACTGCAAAATGGCCAGCCAATCACCATTGGCTGCCCGACGGGCGTCACCTCTGGAACAGGCTGCAATTCTTTCCGCGTGCAGGGCCAGGATCCCCAGCTTGGAATCCACCACGTAAAGGACAGCTCCGGGCACCCGCAGGTAAGCTGGTTCGGCAATCCCGCGGCATTTCAGCAGCCCTGCCAACTCGGTTTCAATGGGCCAACCAACCAGCCCGCAGGATGCGTTCCCCTCACTGGGTTGCAGCAGCTTGGGGCAACCGGCGCCACCACCTACGGGCCGCCGTTCAAGCGCTTCGACTTCTCACTCTTTAAGAACTTCGTCTTCACGGAGCGCACCTCACTCCAGTTCCGGTCGGAGTTCTTCAACATCCTCAATCACCCGAACTTCAACGCGCCTGGATTCGGCGGCAACGGTGTCGTCGCCATCAGCAATGCGCTCAACTTCAACAGTTCCAACTTTGGGTATATGGGTTCGACGCGCGACGCTCCATACGATCCGCGTCAGATCCAGTTCGCACTGAAGCTGTACTACTAAGCAGTAGACTCAGTGGATCGAGTGAGCCCGGGACGCGGATCTGGCGTTCCGGGTTTTGCTTCTGCCATACTTTCGCCAGGCATGTGCTGCCACTGACATGACTTCACTTCCGCAAGCCCGGCCTGCATCTTCCCTGATCGGAGGCGCTTGTCTCGCGATCGTGTATGCGGCAAGCGTACTTGGGCAGACGGCGGCGCAAGGTCCCGACTTCGGCACGGAATTGAAGTTGGCTCGGGAGAACCTCCGCGCCGGGAAGTACCCAGAGGCACAGGCAGACTTTCTGAAGGCGCTTGCAGTGGAGCCACGCGACTTCGATGCAAACCGCGAGATGGCCACGCTCCTGCTTGCACAAAACAATGTGGTAGAGGCTCGACCGTACCTGCGCACGGCTCACCTGGTGCGTCCGGAGGACGGCAGTACCACGTACAATCTTGCGCTTGCGGATGTCTTGACCGGCGATCTGCGTGAGGGCCGCACGCTCGTTCAGGCGCTGCTCGCGACGTCCCAGACTGCAGATGCGCACAACCTGCTCGGCCAGATTGAGGAGCAGGAGGGCCGCTTCGTTCCCGCCGCCCGCGAGTTCGAAACAGCCGCCCGGCTTGATCCCAGCGAGGACAATTTGTATGCGTGGGGCGGAGAAATGCTGAAGCACCGCACGTTTGAGCCCGCAGTGACGATCTTTCACGATGCGACACAGCGTTACCCGCAATCGCCTCGCCTGTGGGTCGGGCTGGGAATGGCGTTGTATTCGCGTGAACTGTATACGGAATCTGTGCAGGCGTTGTTGCGTGCGGCGGCGCTCGATCCGCACGATCCCCGCTGCTATTTATTTTTGGATAAGGCCTATCTCAGTGCGCCCAGCCAGGCGGCAGGTGTGCTGGAAGCATTCAGTATCTACGCCACGCTGGAGCCGCGCAATGCGCGCGCGCAGTTCTACTACGGCACTGCCATGTGGAAGGCGCACCGGACTGAAAGCACTGTTGTTGACTACCCAGCTGTCGAGGCGCTGCTCAGCCAATCGATACATCTGGACGAGAACTTTGCGGAAGCGCATCTGCAGCTTGGCATCCTCTACAATGAGGAGCGCGCGTACGAGAAGTCGTTGTCTGAATATCAGCGTGCGTTGCAGCTTGATCCATCGTTGGCGGAGGCTCATTTTCGTTTAGGCCGCTACTATCTTCGGATCGGCGAAAGAGAGAAAGGGCAGGCGGAGTTGGATCGATTCAAGTCTCTGCAGGCAGCGCACCAGGCTCAGGTTGATAAGCAGCGGGCTGAGGTGCAGCAGTTTGTTGTGTCTGCCGGAACACGCTCCGCGGCACAGAACCCGTAAGTCAGAACGAGGTTGTACCATCACGTGAAGCTATCGTTTCAAGACGCGATGCGCAGCGCCTCAGACCGGGAGGTTGCGCATTGGCTGGGCCGCAGTCGGCGCGACTTCCTGCGTGACGCGGCAGGCCTGACGCTGGGGTCTGCACTGGTGTCCGGCAGTCCATTCCTGCATGGACAAGCTATCGCGGCAAAGCGCAAGGTGATCGTGGTGACCTTTGGTGGCGGCGCGCGGGACCAGGAGACGTTCGCGCCGGAGGGGCAGCGATACATCCCGCATATGCTCAATGAACTTGCTCCCCGCTCAACCTTCTTTACGCATGTCGAAAACCGCGGGATTTTGGGGCACTATGTGGCGACTGCCAGCCTGGTCACCGGCGTGTACGAGACGCTGAATAACTTCGCAGCTGTGCCGCCCGCGCATCCCACGGCATTTGAGTACTTCCGCAGGGACCTGCGGCGTCCGCTCTCCAACACGTGGGTGGTGGCACCCAGCAACGGCTTCAATCGCATCGGCGAGAGTGATGACCGTGCGTACGGGCCCGGACTGGGGGCGCGGGTCATCCTGCCCAAGCACTTGCTGCAGACCGCCACCCGGGGCAATACGGGTGAGCTTGGACACCTGCTGCGCGACAACTATGAAAATCCGCTCTTCACGCCGGTCCTGGGCGGGAGCGAGGCCGATCTGCAGCAGTTGGAGACAGTGCTGAAGCTGTCGGTGGCCGATTTCACGGCACACGCGCGCACGCTCTCCAGCCCGGACGAGTTGTCCGTGTACGTCGTCAAGCAGCTGATGCGGCACCAGTCGCCCGGCCTGCTATGGCTCACGCTGCACGACATTGATGTTGCGCATACGGGCGCGTACTCGCTGTACCTGGAGGCCATCCGGCGTACGGACCGGCTTTGCGCTGAGTTGTGGCAAGCCGTGCAGGGCGATCCGGAGTATGCGGGCAACACGACGATGTTTGTCTTACCCGATTTTGGACGCGATTCTGACACGGAAGCCGGGGGCAACGGCTTCCAGCATCACCGCACAGGCGACATGGCCTCGCGCACCACGTGGATGATGGCCTTGGGGGCGGGTGTGCGTGAAGGTGTTGTCTACGACAGCCCGGTTGAGTCCATCGACCTGGTTCCCACGTTGGGAGCCGTTTTAGGGTTTTCCGCCCGTCGTTCACAAGGCCGGCCCATCCGCGAGTTGCTCTGATGCTGCCCCCTGCACTCACCGCTGAGAGTTTCGCGAAATACCCGCCGGAGGCGCGCGCTCTGGCCATCGCGCACCTCTCCCTGCTGCGGCAGATGCCGCTGGCTTTTTTGCCGAGCCTTTTACAGGAGGTCATCGAGTACGACTACAAGTTCCCGGCGGAACGTGCGCAACTGGACGGGCAGTTCCGTCGGCTCGCCGCGCTGACGCCTGCCCAACTGCACGCTGTGCTGATTGGCTTCTGGCAGATCCGGATGCAGGGAGACGAAGAACGTCTAAACTGGACCGCTCAGCCTCATGCATTCACGGAGCAGTTCTCCGCATACCTGTGGAGTTCGCACCAGATGGACGCCTTTCGCGCTGCCGCGATAACGTTCGGGAGAGAGACGCAGGAAACACACGATCCCGCAGTGCATGAAGTGCAGCGGCTGGGGATTGCGGTGATAGGGAACGGCGTGAGCCAGTGGCATGCGCCTTTGTTTGAGAAACTGCGCCCGCATGGCACGTACTTCAGCGGCGTCGATCCGGACGGTGGGCTTGATAAAGTGCTGGCAACAGTGGAGGCCCGTGCGGCTGCCGATCCTGTTCCCTATGCGCATTGGTATGTGGATGGTGGCGTTTCACATCCATGCTCCTCGCGCATCCACCAGGTATCGTACGCGGCACTCGGGCCGGTTCGTGATCTGCTTCTCAGCAACATCCAGAAGCAGGTGGATATGCCGGGCATGGGCCCGGAGCGTTTGCGGGACTACATGGCGGAGCTTACACCGGCCGACCTGCGCCTGCGCGGTGACCCGGTATCGGACCGCTTCAAGATCAAGATATTCACGGAAGGTTCGGGAACGCAGATATACAGCACGACGTTCGCCCAGTGGACTGCGCGGGAAGTGCTGCGCCGGGCGGTTCCCCAGACATTGCTGGTGCGGTTTGCGCCCCGGCAGCGTCAACGTGCGATGAGCGACCTGCTGTCGAGCCCGGCTCAGAATGTGGAGCTTGATCCGGAGGGGTCGCTGATGGACGCTGACATGGCGACGTATTATCACTGGCTCAACCAGCAGCGCTTACCGGGACATGAGCGATCAGCCTTTGTTGCCTGGTTTGAGGGGCAGCGGCAGGCAATTGTCATCGGACCGTCAGTGCCGCAGGCGGTCTCGTCCAGTTCATCGCGTGATCTGAGCCAGCTGATCGCATTTGCGATGGCATGAAGGCGTGACGCTCCTGTACTGTCCGGTCAACCCGTCATTCCGAGTCGTTTCAGCGGCTTAGGTTTATACGGAGGACATTTGTACTGGTTTGGAGTAAGATTCTTCTTCGATCAGTCTGTACCGTATAAAAGTGCCTTTCACCTGCTGGCAATCCGGCGGACGGCGCTGGGCGTTTCTATGAGCGATGGAACAATCCGGCCGGTCACGCAGCCTGAAGACGATTCGTCGCTGCTGGCGCGCATCAAGGGGAAAGATCAGCAGGCGATGGCGCGTTTTTTTGAGTTGCACTCCCGGTTGGTGTATTCCGTCGCCTTGCGTGTATTGCGTGATCCCGCGCAGGCTGAGGATGTCATGCAAGAGACGTTTATACAGGTGTGGACGCGGCCCATCGCCTTTGACGCGGCACGGGGGAGCATCGCGTCCCTGTTGGCCGTGATGACGCGCAACCGCTCTGTCGACGTGTTGCGCAGACGCAAGCCCAGTGACTCCATTGACGGCATGCAGATCGCCGCGCCCAAGAATCTGGCGCATGAAATAGAACACCGCATTCTGCTGGATCGTGTGCGTGAGGTCGTACGTGAACTGCCGCTCGAGCAGCAAACAGCGCTAAGCCTGGCGTTCTTTGATGGATTGACGCACTCGGAGATTGCCGCGCAGACCAGCCAACCCCTGGGAACGATCAAGACCCGCATACGAGCCGCCCTGCAACGGCTGGAAAGGACCCTGGCCGCATGAGCATGCATGGGTACCTCCAGGACGACGAACTCATCCTGTACGCCATGCAGGCGCTGGACGAGCAGGAGACTGCGGCCGTCGCGGAGCAGCTTGCGCACGACGGGACGATGCAGGAGCGCCTCGCTGAAATTCTCGCAACGCTGGGCGTGTATGCGGCAGCGACTGTGCCACTGGAGGAAGTGCCTGCCGGAAGCAAAGAGCGCTTCCTGAAAAAGCTGGCATCCGCGCCATCGCAGAGCAATGTCGTTGCAATGCGCAGTCCCGAAGAACGCCGGAGGGCTGGCGCACAGAGATCCTCCGCTGTTGCTCGCGTGCTGCCCTGGGTTGGATGGGCGATCGCGGCCATGCTTCTGGCTGGCTTTGTATGGCAGCGCCGTCAAGCTGTAGGCTTGCAGCAGTTAACCGCCAGCCGTACGGCGGAGTTGCAGCAACGGTCCATAACCTTGGCGGATGTTGCTGGGCAGCGCGACACCCTGCAGGCAGCTTTGCAACAGCAAAATCAGCAAGTGGCGCAACAGGCGCGGCAGATCGATGCCACAAAGGCTGAAGCGTCCTCTCTGAAGGACCAGACGGACGCGCTGCGTGCGAAGGCCGCGGGTGAAGCCGCAAAGGCCCTGCAGCAGAGCCGCGCGGCACAGCAGGCCATCACGCGCGCCAACGACTTGGCCACCGTGGCGGAGGCCAACGGCGCGGAACGTGATGCGTTGCGCAACGCACTTGCGGCGCAGCAGAACGCAACGGCGGAACTGAACGCGCAGACCGCAACAGCTCGCCAGGTGGCGGATGCCTTATCGGACCCGACCGCGCTGCGTGTCACGCTGACCGTGCCGAAGCAAAAGAAAAATCCCACAGGGCGCGGTACGTACGTGTCGGCAACCGGAACACTCCTGTTCACGGGCAGCAATTTGCGCCCGGTCCCGGCCAACAAGACCTACGAACTATGGCTGATGCCGAGCGACGGATCGGCCCCTATCCCGGCAGGAACGTTTGTGCCGGATGCGGCGGGCAATGCTACGGTCATCAGCCCCCAGTTCCGGCGCTCCATCGCGGCGAAGGGCTTTGCAGTGACGCTCGAGAACGCGGGTGGATCACAGAAGCCGACACTTCCCATCCTCCTGGCCGGGCTGTCCTAATCGCCTAATTGCGTACGCTGTGGGTGCTCGCCGTCCGTTCAGCGTAGTCCCCGATGAAGAGCAGATGCACCTTGACGCCCTGGAAAGCCTTGATAATGGCGACGAGCCATCCCGCAAACAACGCAAGAGACAAGAGAGCGCTCACGGCGAATGCCGCAACCGATGGCAGTATCGCCACCATGAGACTCTCCAGGACACGTGCGGCCGCAAGCGTCAGAAAGTAAAAGATCGATTGCCAGCTATGGAAGCGAATCGTGGCGTTTGAACGATACGGTTGCAGCAGCAGGAAGAAGACGGCGGGGATGATGGTGACGTACGCCAACCCCGATGCTACAGGGACAGAAAGGCTGCCCACGGACGGCGCGTCTGTCGTTAGATACGGCGGATAAGGTGCGGTGTACGGTGGAGCAGGGCCGTCTGAGACGGCTTCTGGAAGCGTGCTGCCACTCGATTGAGCCGCTCCGTAAATCTTCTGTTCTGGAGCGCCGTCTCCACTGGCGGGGCTTGTGTTCATGCGCGGAACCTCATCTCGGTCATGGAACGTCCTGCACCACCGTTGTTCCGGTTTTCCGTTCCCCGGGCACATTCTCGCATCCAACAGGAAGACGGGGCAATCGGCATACTATGAGTTTGGCAGCGTGGGTGGCGGCGCATGGGTACTTCTCTGTCACGATCCTGCTGCTGATCTCTTCGCTCGGCTTGCCGCTGCCATCCGGCCTGGCGCTGATTTTGGGTGGTGCCGCGGCACATCACGGTCCATTGCGGCTTTCCATCTTAATTCCTCTTGCCATTGCCGCGGAGAATGCCGGAGCGTCCGTCTTGTATGCGGGCGGCCGCGTCACGGGATGGTGGCTTCTGTCACGTCTTTGCCGGATTGCGATGGATCCGGAGGTTTGCATCTTCCGTTCGGCGGACTTCTTCTATGAGCGCGGGCCGCGGGTGCTGCTGTTTGCACGCTTTATCCCGGGCTTGAATAACATGGCTCCGCCACTCGCGGGCAGCCTGAACATGCGGCCGCTGCGCTTCTGGAAGCTGGATATTGCCGGCGCCACGCTGCACGTTGTGTCCTGGGCTGCCGCAGGATACGTCCTGAGTCGGTATATCCGCGCGGTAACAACCGCGATGTCCGTGCTGGGCCATGTCGCCCTGGGCGTTGTGCTGGTGGCGTTACTGGCCTACGCGGCAACGTGGGTTGCCGTGCAATGGCGTGACCGCCGCTACCGCAATGTGGAGCGGGTCACCATCGACGAGGTACGCGAGCGGCTGGAAAATCCTGACCCATCCCGGCCCATCGTCATTGCGGATGTACGATCGCACGGGTATTACGATCCAGGCATGCAGCGGATCAAGAACTCCATCCGCGTCGAACCCAACCGGTTGGGATACGAACTCGACGCTCTGCGCGAAACTCTGGCACCGGAGTGCGACATTTATGTGTACTGCTCGTGCATTCGCGACGCCACCAGCGTCCGCATCGCGCACGTGATGTCGCAGCGCGGCCAGCCGGTGAGGGTGATCGAAGGTGGCTTGCGGAAATGGGTTCGTGCAGGCTGTCCCACGGAACCGGTGCCGCTGAACGAGATGCGTCACCTGCCACGCTTTGAGTAGTACGGCAGCTTAAAATCGTAGTGTGGCAAGCGATTTCGACATCCTTGTAGTGGGTGGTGGGCACGCCGGGTGCGAGGCGGCTGTTGCATCGGCGCGCATGGGCCTGCGTACGGCCATGCTCACCTTGAACCTGGATCTGATCGCGCAGATGAGCTGCAATCCGGCGATCGGTGGCATCGCCAAAGGCCATTTGGTGCGTGAAATCGACGCGCTCGGCGGCGTGATGGGCGAAGTCGCCGACGCGTCCGGCATCCAGTTTCGTCTGCTCAATACCTCGCGCGGTCCAGCCGTGTGGTCGCCCCGCGCGCAGTGTGACAAGAGACTCTACCGTGTACGCATGCGTGAACTGCTCGACACCGTGCCCAATCTCACACTGCTGCAGGCTGAGGTGGTGGATGTGGTGCTGGAGGCAGCGAGTCAGCACGTCAGCGAGTCAGCAGTCCTGTCGAGCTCTGATGCGAGTGCTTCGATCCGCCGGTGTGTGGGGTTGAAGCTGCACGACGGCAGTGAACTCCGTGCCAAGGCCGTTGTCATCACGACCGGCACGTTCCTCAACGGGCTCATCCATTGCGGTGAGCAGAAGACCTCTGCTGGGCGTACGCCGCACGAGGCTGCGTCTGTGATGCTGGGCGAGTCACTCAAGCGGCTCGGTCTGCGCGGATGCCGACTGAAAACCGGCACACCACCACGCCTGGATGGCCGCACCATCGACTGGGCACAATTTCCCGAGCAGCCAGGCGATGCCGACCCCACGCCGTTTTCCTTTCGGTCGAAGAACGTACCGCAACTGCGGCAGGTGTGCTGCCACATCGCAACCACCACGCCGCAAACGCTGGAGTTCATCCGCTCCAATGTGCACCGTTCGGCCATGTATTCCGGCCAGATTGAGGCAGTCGGCCCGCGCTACTGCCCGTCGATTGAAGACAAGATCGTCCGCTTCGCCGATAAGGAGCAGCACCAGTTCTTCCTGGAGCCGGAGGGCCTGGATACAGACGAAATCTATGTCAACGGCATGAGTACCAGCCTTCCCGCCGATGTGCAACTTGCCATGGTGCACTCCATCCCTGGGCTGGACAGGGCCGTGATGCTGCGGCCCGGCTACGCCATCGAATACGATGCGATCGATCCCACGGAACTGGACCGCTCGCTGAAGGTGAAGAGCATGGATGGCCTTTACCTCGCCGGGCAGATCAACGGCACCAGCGGCTACGAGGAGGCGGCATGCCAGGGATTGATGGCCGGCATCAATGCCGCGCTGGCAGTCAAGGGCGAAGCACCGTTCACGCTGAATCGGACGGAGGCGTACATCGGCATCCTCATCGATGATTTGATCTCAAAGGGGACCAATGAGCCGTACCGCATGTTTACCAGCCGGGCGGAGTTCCGTCTGCACCTCCGCATCGACAACGCCGACCGCCGGTTGACGCCATATGGTCGGAGACTGGGCTTGATCGACGATGCTGCTTGGGCCGACTATGAAGCTCGCCAGGCACGCATGGCTGCCATGACCGTGCTTCTGGAAACGGCTCGGGTGTCAACTGAAGGAGAGGGTGCCCCACAGCTCGCGGAGATGTGGGATCAAAGTTCCCTGAAGGGCCAAAGCTTCGCGCAGGTCCTGAAGCGACCTGAGATCTCGGTCGAAACTCTTATCCCCGCACTGCGCCAACGTCTTTTAGATTCTTTGGAACTGGGTGCTTACGCCGCCGAGCCGCTCTCCTCCAGCCTGCGAAGCGAGCTCCGTGCCGTCGAGACGGAAATCAAGTACGCGGGTTACCTCGACCAGCAGCGCCGCTCCATTGAGAAGCTGAAGAAGGCAGAAGGGCGGATCATCCCTGCCACCTTCACGTACAAGGGTGTCAGCGGCCTCTCGCGCGAGATGCAGGAGAAGCTGGACCGCGTGCGCCCGCAGACGATCGGGCAGGCCAGCCGCATTCCGGGTGTCACCCCTGCGGCGCTCACCCTCATCAACCTGCTGATCGAGGTGCACGCCCGTCAGTCTGCGCAGACACAGGCGAGTCCAGCATCGGAAGCGCACACCTGACGCAGCCATGGCTCTTCTGGGCGTTGCTCTCCGCTGTCTTTGCGGCAGTGACCGCGCTGTTGGCCAAATTTGGTGTCGCTGGCGTCGATCCCAACCTTGCGACGGCCGTGCGCACCACGGTGGTCGTGGTCTTCGCTTGGGCCATCGCCATCGGCTTCGGTGCGCATGGCGGCCTGCTGCACATTCAGCGGCGAAGCTGGATCTTCCTCACCCTCTCCGGTCTCGCCACCGGCCTGTCGTGGCTGTGCTACTTCCGCGCGCTCTCGCTGGGGCAGGCGTCGAAGGTCGCACCTGTCGACAAGCTCAGCGTCGTCTTCGTCATCCTGCTGGCATGGCCGCTGCTGGGCGAACGCATCACCCCGCTCAAGGTCGCAGGCGGTGTCTTGATCTCCGCCGGTGCCATCGTCCTCGCGCTAGCCTGAGCGTGTCAGCCTTACCGCGTTTTCATCGGGCGTTTGGCAGAAGACCGCTTTCCACCAGGACTGGCGGTTTCCGCAGCTTGGTCGCCTGCTCGAAGCTGTAGGCCCAGCCGAGGAGGTCGCCGTCGCGCCAGGGGCGGGCGCTGATTTCCAGGCCGAAGGGCAGGCCGGAGTCGTAGAAGCCGCCCGGCACCACCACGGCAGGTACGCCGATGCGGTTGACCCAACCGCTGTTCGAGTGTGGGCCGCTGCTGAGTTGGCCGTTCTGCGGCATGGTCTCATCCGGCGGAGGCATCTGCGCGCTGGGATAGACGAGACCGTCCAGGTGCAGGCGGTCCAGCGCGGCAACGTACTCTGCCAGCGCGGCACGCTGCGGCGCAAAGTAGTTTGCCTCGGCGTTTGGGTCTGACTTCAGCAGCACCTGCGGTGTGGGTGGGCGCTGGGGCTGATTCGGATTTGCTGCCGCAGTTGGGTTGGGAACGCCGGTGATGACGGCGGGCAGCGGCGAGCCGACGGCCTTCTCGTACTCCGCCGCCGAGTGGTACTCCGCCGGACCAAATGCGGCGAGCCACTGGTTAGTCCCATCCAGGCGGTAGGCGCTGGTGTTGATCGCGCGAACAGTTTGCGAAAAGCCGGCAGGCAGCAGGGTGTCGTCGATGACGATCTCCGCACCGGCGGCGCGCATCTGGGCGAGGCACTTCATCAGCATGGCGCGGGTCTCCGGGCGCATCGCGTTGGTGGGCCGCGCGGCCTGGCTGACGCCGAAGCCGGTGTCGCCGCCAAGGATGAACGCAGGCACGCCAAACCGCTTGCCCTTCAGCGCATCACTCTTCAGATACTGCGTGTACGGACCCTTCTGCGCCTTGCCGGCCGCCTCAGCGGTCCGGAAGTCGAGCGGGTCGTTCTCGGTGCCCTCGTGCTGGCCGGTCATGGCACCCAGTGCGATCGCCGCGTCTGTCACATTACGGGCGATGGGTCCGCTATTGTCCAGCAGCCAATCGAGTGGAGCGATGCCCGCGATGCTGGTAAGGCCGCGCGTCGGCAGCACGCCCACGACGGAGCTGGTTCCCGCGGGCATCCGGATACTGTTGGCCGTGTCCGTCCCGGTACCCAGCATGGCCATGTTGCTGGTCACCGCAGTCACGGTACCGCCGCTGGAGCCGCCGGGCGAGAAGCGCACATCATACGCATTGCCCGTGCGGCCAAAGGCGGTGGACCGATTGGTATCGCTGGCTGCAAAATCCGGCATGTTGGTGATGCCCAGGATGACAGCTCCAGCCGCCCGCAGCCGCGCCACGACGGTCGCATCCTTCTGCGCGATGAACTGGTGCCCAGGCAGCGCGAAGCCCTGCCAGCCGTCGCTGTCGATCAGGCCCTTGACTGCCGTGTTCGCCTTGATCACGACCGGCACGCCCCACAGCGGGCCGTGTGTGCCAGACTGCGCGGATGCGTCTTCACGCTTGGCCGTTGCAAGCGCACCGTCCACGTCCACCGTCTGCACCGCACGGTAGATGCCGTTGTAGTGCGCGATGCGGTTGATGTACCAGCGCGTGACCTGCTCCACTGTGTAGCGGTGCTGTGCGTAAAGCGCTTGCAAACGCGGGATGTCAATCTCCAGCAGGTCATCATTCATACGTGCCTGCTGCGCTTCATGCAGCAGGGGCAGCTTCGCAGGCAGAGCGATGGGCGGCGGTGACATCGGCTCCGCTGGTGCTGGACGAGCAGTCTGTGCCTGGCACGCAAGCGTAAGCAGCACGGGAACGAGCGCAAATGGAAGATGGCGCACAGAAAGCTCCTGCAAATGATGGATGTCCTCGTTGTAACACGGATGATTGATCCCACCTCTCTTCGAGCTGTGGGGCACCCGCACGCCGTGCATTTGGGCGTACGGAAGAACGTGAACTACGGGCGTGACGTGGCATCACCGCTGCGAGAGCGAGAGAACGTTGCCGTCAGGGTCGTTGAACCAGACGATCTTGTTGCCGTTCGGCGCGGTCCAGATGCCGAGTTCGTCCTGCTGGAGAAACTCGTAGCGGGTGAACACGACACCGGCGTTGGAGAGTCGTCTCACGTCGGCCTCGATCGCGCTGGACTCCCAGCCCAGAATAGCGGATGGTGCTGGAACAACTGTTTTCATGCGTACCAGTCGAACCATGTTGCCAAAGGTGTTTCCATCCGTCCGGGAGCGTAACACGAGCGCGAAGCCGTCATCCTGCACAAACTCCAGGCCGAGCACCGTGGTGTAGAAGGCGCGGGCGCGTTCCCCCTCTGTAATCAGGACGAAACCGACAAGCGGACCGGGAGCTGACATTGTGTTTCCTTTACTGCACCGTACCGTTGATCTCGTCTGTGGGCCCGTCCAGTTCTGCTTCCAGGCCGGATCGGATCTGCTCCAGGAAGTCCTCGGGGTCAACGTCGCTGTCCTGCTGCGCGTGGGCTTCCGCGATGTGCCGTGCCAAGTCGGCCAGGAGCAGACCCCATGCAGCAGGCTCGTCCCACATACCAAAGGCCAGTGCCACATGCTGTTCGCCGTTAGCGATCCATACACGCAGGACTTCGAGTGAGCGTGGATCGCTCGAGGCAGGGGCGGGGATGGGCAGGGAATCCTTCTGTGACACGGCAGCGTTCCTTCTAGCTTCGCCATGGAGGCGGTGCGGCCTCAGTATAGAACGCGCTCCGGCCGGGTCCACCAGCCGCTTTCGCGTAGTGCGGGATGATCGGCAACGATGCCCCGGGACAGGCAGCGTACAAATCCGGTATACGGTGTGGGCCGGATAGTGCCGTCGAAAACGTCAAAAACGCCGGGCTCATACCGGCGTACATCTTCCGTGCACAGCGTGCACCAGTTCCAGGAGCCAAGCAGCGCCCATGCCGTGACAGCGCGGACATCCGCACCGCCCATGCGGGCTGCGCAGGCCTGCCGCCAGACATCCGCAAGCCACCGGATCTGGTCGTCCGGTGGGCCACCAATGTGCGCCTCTGTGACCGCGAGTGGAAGACGGTATCGCTCCCACGCCTCGGTGAGCATGGAGTGGACACCTATCGGGCTGCCGTGATCGATCCGAACAGCTTCAATGTCTACGAGCGGTTCCGAACCTGAGTCGCCACCCGGCAGATGTGGAGGATAGAGATGGACGCGTTCATCAAGATACCGGTCGCTGGTGACGTAGTAGTTCAGGCCGATCACATCGGGCGGGCATGAATTTTCAGCGAACCAGAGAATCTCCTGCTCTGAGATGGCGCTGCGTCGCAGGATCTCATACGCCGGATGCTGCTGCGTCACGAGGCCGCACAGCAGATCAGTGCCAAGCCAACGCCGGACTTCGCGCTCGGCACAATATTGTTCGAGTGCGGGCGTGGAGAAGAACCTGCCGCCGTCATCGGTGTGGATCAGGCGTGCCTCCGGCTGCACCGTCCTGATGGCGCGCATGGAAAGAACAACGCCCTTGATCTGCAGGAGCAGAGCGCGCAGATAGCTTGCCATGGAGCGATGGTGCGGGTACCAGTGCCCGTACAGGCAGGAAAAGCGTGCCGTGGTATGTGGCTCGTTCACAGGCGTGTACTTCGTCACCCATGGATAGCGCTGCGCAACCCGCAGAGCGTACGCTGCGAGCTTTTCTGGGAAGTCAGGGTCGATGAGGCTCGTGTGGCGCGGACCGCTGCCATGATGCACCAGTCCGGCAAGGGGCTCCAGTCCAAGCCGGTGCATGGTCTGCAACGCGGTATCAGGGTAGGCCCAGGAGCCTGTCTCCTCGAAGGTTTCCCAAAGAAGTCCGACACGAACGGTACAGATGCCAAGCGAGGCGATCGCCTCCCAGTCTGACGCCCCACGGTCAACATGCCCGGACCAGGCTGCCTGGTTGTGATATCTGTCATCGATGCGGTTCACGGTGCACTCCACGCCGCCCCAGAGCTGCATGCGCTCAGCCTGGGTGTCTTCGCGTTGCAACATAGGCCGTGAGGTAATCGTAAGAGGTCGTTCAAACATCAACGTCATCTGATGCCGTGGCGCGGAGAAGACCCGTATGCCTGCGCAGAATGGCGGCGCGCATGCGTCTGCCAGAACAGCCCGCCCCCTTTGAAGGCTTCACCGTTGTGGTCATCTATGGCTCGTTATGCACCGTGGCAGCAGCTTCTTCACAACCATGCGCGATGGCGGATTGCCTAGACTGGAAACATGGCGACGTTTCTGCAAATTGTCGAGCGGGATGGTCTACCTTCCTCTGTTCACACCGAGCGCGTGATTCTCGGTTCCATGCTCTCTGACCCAGTGGCTGTGGTGGACGCCACGGCGAAGCTGCAGGCGGACGACTTCTCCCTTGATTCGCACCGCCGTATTTACTCCGCGATGCTGGAGCTGTCCGAGCTGGGACACGCCATCGACTTCATCACCGTGGCCGAGGTTCTCGCCCGGCGCAAGGAACTGGAGGCGGTGGGCGGCAGGCCCTACGTAATGTCACTGGCGGAGGACCTGCCACGGCACCTCGCCATTGAGAGCTACGTTCAGGTCGTCAAGGACAAGAGCATCCTGCGGCAGCTGATGCAGGTATGCGAGCTGGGGCTGAACCGGGCGGCGGACCAGAGCGAGTCGTCACTGGATGTCCTGGGCGCGGTGGAGTCGCGGCTGCTTGAAATCAGCGAGAACGCCATCAAGCGCGGATTCTCCGACATCGGACAGATTGTGCAGGAGAGCTTCGGCTCCATCGATCAACTGTACGAGCAGGGTCGCGAGATCACCGGACTGGAAACGCATTACACCGAGTTCGACCGTATGACCAGCGGCCTGCAGAAGAGCGACCTGATGATCATTGCGGCCCGGCCTTCCATGGGTAAGACGGCGTGGGCCATCAACATCGCGCAAAACGCTTCGGTGCGGGACGGCAAGGTGGTGGCGGTGTTTTCGCTGGAAATGTCGAAGGAGTCGCTGCTGCGCCGCTTGCTGGCGAGTGAGGCCCTGGTGAATAGCCGCAAAATTCAGACAGGCTTTCTGCCGCGTGAGGACAAGCAGAAGCTGATCAACGCACTGGACCGGCTGATGGGGTCCAAAATGTTCATCGACGACACGCCCGGTATTACATTGACGGAGATGCGCGCCAAGGTGCGCAGGCTGCGGCAGCAGGAGGGATCGCTTGACCTCATCCTGATTGACTACCTCCAACTGATGACGATGGCATCGACCGGCCCGGGCGGGCGGCGGCCGGAGAACCGCAACCAGGAGGTCTCCGCCATCTCACGTGGGTTGAAGGCGCTGGCCAAGGAAATGGGCGTGCCGGTAGTGGCTCTGTCGCAACTGTCGCGTGGAAGCGAGCAGCGGCAAGGCGACAAGAAGCCGCTCCTAAGCGATCTGCGCGAGTCTGGGTCCATTGAGCAGGACGCGGATGTGGTCTGCTTCATCCATCGCGAGGAGTACTACGACCGCGAAAACGAAGACATCAAGGGTCAGGCAGAGATCATCATTGCCAAACAGCGAAACGGTCCTACCGGCACCATCAAGCTGGCCTACCTTGCCGACTACACCCGCTTCGAAAACCTGCAGCAGGGTGGCGGAGACTACTAGAGGCATTGTTGCTGAACGAAAATAGAAAGGGCTTCCGCGAGAAAGCCCCTTGTGTTCGGGATAGCATAGGGCTATTGCATGGTGACGCCGCCGCGCGTCTTTTCTTCCTTCTTCTGTTCGTTGATCTTGCGTGCACCCAGGGCATCCTGGCTGGCCTTTTCCGCCTTTGCGATGTCGTCCTTCTGGGCCGCGGGATTGCCGCAATCCAGATCTGCCTGGCGCCGGTAGGTCAGGTTCAGGTACTGGAGAGCCTCATCGTAGGTGTTGTTGATCTGGATGGCCTGCTGCAGATTCTTCAAGCCGTCCTGTACCAGAGGCGTGTTCTGGTCCTTGAGCTTGGCGCAGGTTGCCTTACTCATCTTGAGATTGCCTTCACCGTTGTCGGTGAGGCCGTCCGCCGCGAGTGCCTTGCGCGCGTTGTCGTACGCTTCAATCCAGTCCACGACGCCGATCGTGTAATGGGCCTCAGAGTCCTGCGGATCAACCGCGATCACCTGCTCTTCGTAACTCTTGGCCTCGGGATACTTCTTGATGTTGCGGTAGATGGAAGCGAGCTGCTGGAGTGAGACCTTGTCCCCGGGGTGCGCCTGCAGGTAGTCCTTGAACCCGGCGATGGCGCTGTTGGCCAGCTGCATGTTCTTTGGATCATCCGTCATGTTGGGCACAACTTCGTATGAATAGGCCGTGGCCAGATACAGCTTTGCCTGGTCATAGTTGGGGTCATACTGTATCGCCCGTTGAAAGGCGTTCGTGGCCTGTTCGTACTGTGCGTTCTTGAACGCCGCGACACCCTTGGTGAGCTGATCGCGGGCTTTGAGCTGGTTGCAGCCCATCAGCATTCCAAGCGACAGCATGGCTGCGGTCGTTGCGAAAACGCGTGCGTGAACTTTCATTGAGCGAAGATCTCCTTCAAATGCCGCATCCAGCAGATGTGCCGGTAAAGCGCAAGCCATGATAACTCTTGCGTGGCCATGATTGTACCCGCAGACGAACACAGCTGACCAACTTTTTGAAGGCACCATGAGCAGGGAACAGGTCCTGCCGCACGCTGTCTTCACAAGCCTCTTGCCGGAGCGACGCAAGCGAGAGAAGCAATAGACCGGAGCCATGCAACGCATGCAGCCGGAGCAAATGGGTGTTGTAGTAAGAGCTATATCAGGAAAACGGAAAAAGGGCGATGACTTTTACATCATCGCCCTTCAGAACTCCTCTTACTTGCCGGATTCGACTGCCGGCGTGATGATGCCGATATTGTCGACGCCCGCCGCGTGGCCGTCGTTAATGACTGGCAGCACCTGACCGAAGTCCAGATCCTTATCGCCCTTCACAAACATGACCTTGTCGTTGCGAGTGGAGAAGATGTCTGTCAGCTTCTCTGTCAGCTGGGTCAGATTGACGGGGTCCTCATTGATCTTGTACGACGGACCTGTGTTGCCGTTCGGCTGTACCTGGACGACGATGGTGCGTGTATCCACGTCAGCATTCTTGTCCTTTGGCGGCTGTGGAACCAGTGTGTCCAGGCCGCGCATGGTGCTGGGCTGAATGACCATAAAGATGATCAGCAACACCAGCA
>CAXUHI010000003.1:223983-225552 GCA_964251045.1 uncultured Terriglobus sp.
AAGATGATCAGCAACACCAGCATCACGTCCACCATGGGTGTCACGTTAATGTCTGAGTTGACTTTCTTGCCTTCGTCACGTGTTGCCTGTGCCATATCCTGCTCCGTCCTGAAACGCGGCATGCGCCGCTGTCTTGCTGAGGGCTGTGGTGCCTTCGACCAGGTCAAAGGCACCACTCCTTGGAGTGCTGTTTAGCGCTGCGACTGCTTGATGAAGTAGTCCACCAGTTCGGAGGAGCTGTTGTCCATCTCCACGTCGAACGACTCGACTTTGTTCGTGAAGTAGTTGAAGCACATCACGGCGGGGATGGCGACCAGCAGGCCGAACGCCGTCGTCACCAGAGCTTCAGAGATACCGCCCGCGACCGCGCCGATACCCGAGGTCTTCTGCGTCGCAATCTGCTGGAAGGCGTGCAGAATACCGATCACGGTACCGAACAGGCCGATAAAGGGCGCTGTCGAACCGATGGTGGCCAGCGAACCCAGGCCGCGCTTCAGCTTGGCGTGCACGATGGCTTCGGAGCGCTCCAGGGCGCGCTTGGAGGACTCAATCTGCTCGTCAGAGATGGCGCCGCCAGAGGCGTAGGAGCGGAACTCCTGCAGTCCAGCCGTGACAACCTCCGCCAGGTGCGACTTCTTGGAGCGGTCTGCGACCTTGATTGCCTCATCCAGGCGTCCGTCCTTCAGCGCGCCGGCAACCTTGGGAGCGAACTCGCGGGACTGCTTGCGGGCAGCCGAGAAATACAGTGCGCGATCAATCATGACCGCGAGCGACCAGATCGACATGATGAACAGAATGCCGACCACCACGAGATCGATCCATCCCATGTTCTTGAGCATGCCAAGAACGGAAAAGCCGGACGAGGCGGCTCCGCCGTCTTCCTGAAAAAACATGCCGAGCGTGGCGGGTACATGAGCAAAGCTTGCTGCTGCGTGAGCGAGAATCACGAGATTGAGTCCTCCTGGTTGGTGTTGCGGTGAAGAAGTCAGACGCAGGGCTGGAAGGTGTACCGCGCCAGCCCTGCGAAGATCAGGCACCCTTCTGCTGCGATCAGCCGCCGAAGGTGAAGTTGACGGTGATGGTGGTGTCGACCTCGGTCGGCTCACCGTTCAGGAGGTATGGCTTGTACTTCCATCCCTGCACCGCTGAGATTGCGTTGGCCCGCAGCATCTCCGGGCCGGAGACGACGGAGAGTTGCTCCACGCTGCCAGACTTAGAGATGATGGCGTGCAGAATCACCGACCCTGAGACGTGCGCAGCCTTGGCGATAGGCGGATACACCGGCGATGAGCCGGAAATCTTATTACCCGCAATGACACCGCTTGAAATCTTCGCCGGACCGGTTGGCTTTGGCTTCTCGACCGGCTTGACCACCGGTGTGGGAGCCGCGCCCAAACCGAGGCCGCCCATAATGCCGCCGGCTGCCCCGCCGGTACCGGTCATACCCGCCACGCCGGCACTCTGCACAGGGGGTGGCGGGTCTTCATGGGTAAGGTCGATTTTCTTCGGGATCTTGGTTGGGGCGGTAAAGGCGTCCAGGGCAGCGACTGGCCTGACTACCTTAACGAC
>CAXUHI010000004.1:0-217343 GCA_964251045.1 uncultured Terriglobus sp.
TCCTTGGGGGCGGCGCGGGCGTCCTCAGCGGAAAGAAGCTGAAGGGTCCGGGGCAGGTTTTCTGGGGACGTCCAGCCCGGCCGCTGAAACAATACCTGCGTGACCTGGCGCGGCTCAGCCGGGGACGTTAGCGTGCTTAGTCAGAGGCGTTGGTGGACGCGTCGATATATGCGACATCGTTGGCGTTGCCTTGCACCGTGATGTATTGGTTGTTGATTTCAGAGCCGTCTGCGGTGTTGAAGGCGTGTACCTGCCCGCCGTAGGCTGTGTAGACCTTATTCAACCCTTCCACCCAGCAGAGGCCCGTGAGGCTGCCGTAGTAATACTGGTCGAGGTTTTCGTTCGGGTAGGGAACTGTCGTCGAGCCTCCAGGGGTCACCGCCGGGATGATGGCGGCGGACTTGTTGGTGATGTCGTAGCGGGTGAGGCAATTGTAGTTCTGCCCGTGCGCTGCGCGTTCACCGCTGGCGCAATTACTGGAGCCAATCCACAGGGTATTGTTGTCTGCAAAAAGCAGCTTAGTGTGCGTGCCGTCAGAGATGGGGTATGTCGCTGTGACGGTTTTCGTGGCAAGCGAAATCAGCGAGAGATTGCCCGCGAAGAGGTTGTCGGGCTGGAGTGACTGTCCGGCGACGTAGACGGTGGCTCCGTCAGAGAGGGCGACCGTTGCGCCTCCAGGCACGGGCGTGGTGCTGACAACCGGTGAGACATAGGTAGCGCTGGGCGGGTAGTAGTCGATGCGAAGGGTGTTCAGGTTGGCGAAGTTCAGGCCGGGCGTGTCGTCACCCGTGGCTGCCGTTCCACCACACTCGCGACCGCAGCTGAGGAAATATACCTGTGAACCATCCGGCGAGAAGTAGGCGTTGACCGGGCGGTGAAAGGCAGGCTCGCTCACCGTTCCATTTGCCTGCGTGGATCCGACCGGGAGCAAGCAGAAGACGGGTTTGTTGACCGGCTGGCAGGTCAGCGCGCCAGGCGGCGAGACCTGGTCGCTGTTGAGCTGAAGCAGGCGGTACACCATGTTGGAGTTGCGCAGCATGATGAGTACCACGGTGTGCGCGGGGTTCGCAATGACCTTGTACACGCTGGGTATGGGGAAGGTGTACGAGGTGGAGAGCGACGTGGACGTCGCCGACCCGGTGGAGGGTGCGGAGATGACAAAGGTGCCAAGCTGCTCGACCGCCGTGTAGACGGCCTGTGTGTCTTCAGGCACGAAGAAGGACGAGGCAAGACCAGGCGAACTGGCGGTTGTACCTTGAGCGGCCTCCGTGGAGTAGTTGATGGTGGTTACAGAACCGTCGCTGCTGTAGACGAATCCGCGGAGTTGCTCGGGGTAGCTGATGATCTGCTGCGCGTTGCTGGCGAACGCGCTGATGCTGAAGGTGCTGTTGGCGGTGTAGACGTTGGAACGGATGTCACGCTTTGCATCCAGCAATTCCAGCGCTCCTCCGGTCAGGCTCGATTGCGAGATGCCGACCATCACGCGCTGGGTCAGCTGTGACGGTGGCACGGGCCGTCCTGCAAACTGGTTCACAGTGGTCTTGTAGGGACGGGAGCCGCAACCGGCAAGAAACAGGACGACGCACGCGGAGAGCAGAGCTGTTGCCAACCGCGCAACGGAAACACTTTTCAACGGAAACCTCAACAGGACTGCTGCGGGCAATCTCCCTTCCGCAACTTGCCGAAGTATACCAAAGTGCCACCTGAATTTCGCGGGCAGTGAGGACGAAGTACGATGGAGTGCAGCGCATTCACCTGCCCATGATCCAGGAAGCTACTCAACAGCAACGGACCGTGCTTGATCGCGTCTTCGGTACCGCGCCCATCCTGTGCGATGGCGCAATGGGGACGATGCTGTATGCGCGTGGGATCTTTATCAATCGTTGCTTCGATGAGTTAAATCTCAGCGAGCCGCAGATGGTGCGTGAGATCCACGAGGAGTATCTTCTCGCTGGTGCCGAGGTGATCGAAACCAACACGTTTGGGGCCAACGCTGTCCGGTTGAAGCGTTTTGGTCTGGAAGCGAAGGTGGCGGAAGTCAATGCTGCAGGTCTGCGCCTGGCGCGTGCCGCAGCTGACGGTATGCGCGAGAAACATGCGCACGATGCTCTGGTGGCGGGGGCGATAGGATCGCTTGGATTGCCGGAAGGTGAACGCGAGCCCGAACGTATGGTTGCGGTCTACGCGGAGCAGGCAGCAGCATTGGCGCAGGCGGGTGTTGACCTGTTTGTGGTGGAGACGATCACGTCGCTCGCAGAAGCAGCGGCCGCGTTGAAGGCTATCCAGCAACTTCAGCCGAAGCTGCCCGCCATTGCCATGATTACGGTCAACGACAAGGGAGATGTGGCGGACGGCACCACGCCGGAGGAAGCAGCGCGCATGCTGGAGCAGGCAGGTGCACGCGCGATCGGGTGCAACTGCAGCGATGGCCCGGTGCTTGTGCTGGAGACCATCGAGCGGATGCGCAAGGTAACTTCGCTTCCACTAGCCGCCATGCCGAATGCCGGTGTGCCGAACTGCGTCGATGGGCGAAGCATGTATCTGTCGTCGCCAGAATACCTGGCCAGCTTTGCGCGCAAGGCGATGCGATTGGGTGCAACGATCCTCGGCGGATGCTGCGGGACAACGCCGAAGCATATCAAGGCGATGCGCTCGTCGGTAAAGGCGATCCAAGCGCAGGCAGAGGGGGTCGCCACAGCAAGCGAACCGAAGGCCACGGGTGGAGTGCAGCCATCTCCGCTTGCGCAGCGCTCCGGGGTGGGCAGGCGCATTGCTTCGGGTGAGTTTGTGACGATGGTGGAGATCGTGCCTCCCAAGGGCATCGATGCCCGGCGTGAGCTGGATGGTGCGCGCATGTTGAAGCAGCTTGGCGTGCACGCGATCAATGTGCCGGACTCACCCCGCGCGAGTGCACGCATGAGCGCGGGCAGCCTGTGCCTTCAAATTCAGCAACAGGTAGGCATCGAGACGGTGCTGCACTATACGTGCCGCGACAGGAACCTCCTGGGGATACAAAGCGACCTGCTGGGAGCGGCTTCACTGGGCCTGCGCAACATGCTCTGCCTGACTGGCGACCCGCCCAAGATGGGCAGCTACCCCGATGCGACCGCCGTTTTTGACGTGGACGCGGTTGGCCTTACGCGCATCGCACGCGATATGAATCATGGGCTGGACATTGGCGGCAACAGCATCGGTGCAAGCACGGGGTTTGTCCTGGCGGTGGCTGCCAATCCGGGCGTGCCGGACATGGATGCGGAGGTGCGGCGCTTTGCTGCCAAAGTCGGGGCAGGAGCGGAGTTTGGCATCACGCAGCCAGTCTTTGACCTGCGTCTGCTGGAGACCTTCTTGCGGCGCATTGAAGGCTTCCGGATCCCGATCGTGGCTGGCATATGGCCGCTGACCAGCGTGAAGAATGCGGAGTTTATGAAGAACGATTTGAAGGTGCGCATGCCGGACGAGATTCTTGCACGCATGGCACGTGCCGCGGCATCGCCCGAGGCGTCCCGCGCGGAAGGAGTTTGTATTGCGCAGGAGATGCTGGCGGAGGCGCAACCCATGGTGCAGGGCGCGCAGGTCAGCGCGCCGTTTGCCCGGTATACCGCCGCCGCGGAGGTACTTGATGCCGTGCTGCAGCCGGTTGCTGCAGTATGACGAGGGAGGTGATCTGCCATGCCAAGTTTTGAGGAACAGCTCAAGTCGCTTGAAAGTGTTGTCGACAAACTTGAACGCGGCGACCTTCCGCTGGAAGAATCGTTGGCACTCTTTGAGCAAGGCATCCTGCTCTCCGACGCCTGTAAGAAGGAGCTGGATGCGGCGGAAGGCCGCGTTCAGGTGCTGCTCCAACGCGGCAGTTCGCGGGAACGCACGGCAGAGGATCTGGTGCTGGATCAGGAGTAAACTTTCAGTATGGAACGCGACATATTTAAGTACGCCGACTGGCTTGGGAAGAACGCTCGTGAAGGTGTCGTTGTCGAGAACATGATACTTGAGTGGAAACTCGCGGAGCAGAAACTCAAAGCAAGCAAGGCAGAACAGCCAGTTCCCACCGCAAAGGCAAGTTAGTTGCCCCTGTTTACGATCATCGCAGGTCCAAACGGCAGCGGGAAGAGCACACTTTCCAAGTGGAACCGTGAAAGCCTGCAAGGTGCCCCCGTACTCGACCCTGATGCTATGGCCCGGTCACTCCAAGCCGAGTCCGGCGCACATAATGCGTCAGCCATCAATGCTGGCAGAGCTGTTCTGCAGGCGGCTGCGGAACTGCTTGCAAAGAGGCAAGACTTCGCGCCGTTGAGACAACACTTTCTGGCAACACGTACTTGCGCATGATGAAAGAAGCGCAAGCCGCAGGGTACGAGACTCTCCTGTTGTTTGTAGGTACCGAGTCGATCGACATCAATCTTTCCCGTGTACACGTCAGGGTGATGAAGGGTGGCCACAACGTACCTGAAGAAGATCAACGCAGGCGGTATCCAAGAAGTATGTGCAACATGCAGGCTGCGTTCCAACTGGCGAATGCAGCAGTGCTCTATGACAATTCCAGTCAAGCCGGATTTGTGAAAGTGGCTGTCAAGGGGGAAGGCAGGATAGAACTCCACGAGCCGTTGCCGCAGTAGGCGGAGTTCTTGCGCACGCCATCGCGCGCCCTCTGTAATCTGCTCCCGTCCGATCTGCATCTGAGACTCTACCGAGGTACGAAGAGGAATGTGGATTGTCAGGCTGGCCCTGCGCCGGCCGTACACCTTTGTGGTCGTTTCGCTGTTGATGCTGTTGCTTGGCATCGGCACGGCCATTGAAGCGCCCAAGGACATCTACCCCTATATCAACATCCCGGTAATCAGCATTGTCTGGTCCTACAGCGGCCTGCCGCCGCAGGACATGGAAGGCCGGATCGTCACGGTGTGCGAACGCGCCCTGACGACCACCGTCAATGACATCGAGCACACCAGTTCCACCAGTTATCAGGGTGTCTCTGTCATCCGGGTCTTCTTTCAGCCCAATGTAAAGATCGAACTTGCGGTCGCGCAGGTGACGGCGGTGGTGCAGACCATCTTGCGTATACTCCCACCCGGCACCTTTCCCCCGAACATCCTGAAGTACGACGCCTCCAGCGTGCCCATTGTGCAGCTTGGTTTGACTGGCAAAGGGCTCACCGAAGAGGATTTGTATGATCTCGGCACTTCGTTCATCCGTCCCCGGCTCGCCAATGTCAAGGGTGCATCGATTCCGCTGCCGTATGGTGGCAAGGTGCGGCAGGTGCAGGTGGACGTCGATCCCAACCAGCTCTACGCGCATCACCTTTCAGCCAGCGATGTATCCACGGCCTTCAACCAGCAGAACCTGATTCTGCCAGCGGGCACCGCTCGGATCGGCGACCGGGAGTTCGTTGTCAAGCTGAACTCGTCGCCGCCGCAGGTGTCCGCGCTGAACGATCTTCCCATCCGTGCCAATAACGGTGCGGTTGTTCTTGTGAAGGACGTTGCCCAGGTGCGCCTCGGCTATGCGCCCCAGGTCAACATCGTCCGTGAAGACGGCAGTCGAGCAGCACTTCTCACGGTGCTGAAAAACGGTGAAACCTCTACGCTGGACATTGTGAAGGGTGTCAAGAACCTGTTGCCGCAGGTGAAAGCCGGGCTGCCTCCTGGCTTGCAGATCACGCCCCTGTTTGATCAGTCCATCTTTGTAAGCGAGTCGATCAATGAAGTGGTGCGCGAGGCAGTGATCGCCGCTGCCCTGACCGGCCTCATGATCCTTTTGTTTCTGGGCTCCTGGCGCTCCACGCTTATCGTTTGCGTGTCCATTCCGCTCTCCATCGCGACCTCCCTTGTGATTCTGTACGCGCTGGGAGAGACCATCAACGTCATGACGCTGGGCGGGCTGGCACTGGCTGTCGGCATCCTGGTGGACGACGCAACCGTCGAGATCGAAAATACGCACCGCAACATGAGCGAGAAGAAGCCGCTGGTCCGTTCCATCCTGGACAGCGCGCAGCAGGTCGCGGCTCCCGCATTTGTTTCCACGCTCTCGATCTGCCTTGTCTTTACCCCCGTTCTGTTGCTGAGCGGACCGGCCAGATACCTGTTTACGCCGCTGGGCATGGCCGTCGTCTTCGCCATGCTGGCCTCGTATTTCCTCTCGCGTACGCTGCTGCCCACCATGATGCACTTTCTCCTGGATAAGGAGATCGGGCTATACCAGGACGAAGGCGCGTCTGAGAAGGAAGCCGAGGACAACTTTATCTGGCGGACGCATCGCCGCTTCGACGAATGGTTTGAGCGCCGCCGCGAGAGCTATCGTACCCTGCTGCAGTGGACGCTCGACAATCGGGCACTGACCATCGGCATCTTTGGTCTGTTTGTCCTCCTGTCGATGCCGCTGATCTTCTTCATCGGGCAGGACTTCTTTCCGTATGTCGACTCCGGCCAGATGCGTCTGCACGTGTATCCGCCGGACGGCATGCGCGAAGAGGATGCAGAGCAGTACTTTGCAGGGATCGAGCGTGTTATCCGGCAGACCATTCCTGCGGATCAAATCAAGCTGATCCTGGACAATATTGGTCTTCCCAATGGCGGCATCAATCTGGCTTTTGGCGATAGTTCAGTGATCAGTGATTCCGACGGCGACATCCTCATTTCTCTGGCGCCGGGCAAGCGGAACACCCAGCTGTACATGCGGCAGCTGCGTACTGTACTTCACGCCAAGTTCCCGGATGGCGTCTTCTTCTTTACTCCGGCAAACATCACGAACCAGATTCTTGATTTCGGCCTGCCTGCTCCGATTGACCTGCAGATCTCTGGACGCGCCCCGCAGAACTTCACCATGATGCAGGACGTACTAAAGGAGATCCAGGCTATTCCGGGTGTGGCGGATGCGCACCTTCACCAGCGCATCGCACAGCCCACCATTAACGTGGATGTCGATCGGCTGAAGGCGCGCCAAATCGGCCTGACGCAGCAGGACGTCGCGCAGAGCATGCTGATTTCTTTAACCGGCACGGGGCAGACAGCGCCCAACGAGTGGCTGAATCCGCAGAACGGCGTGAACTACCAGGTCGTGGTGCAGACACCGACGTACCGCATCGACTCCATGCAGGCACTGTCGCGTACGTCGATCACGTCTCCAGCGGGTAATGTCAGTCAATTGTTAGGTAACGTTGCTAACCTGGAGCGTGACATTACACCCGCCATCATCGACCATTACAACATTCAGCCCGTGTACGACATTTACGCGGATGTGGACCAGCGCGATCTTGGCGGCGTTGCCAGCGCGATCCGCAAAATCATGCGCACGCACGAGGACTCGCTGCCTGTGGGTTCCCGGTTCGCGTTGCGGGGTGAAGTGGAGACGATGAGCAGTTCCTTCACGCGGCTTGGCATTGGCATCATCTTCGCCATCATTCTGGTGTACCTGCTGATGGCGGTGAACTTCCAGTCGTGGGTGGACCCGCTAATCATCCTGATGTCGCTGCCTGTGGCGTTCGCAGGCATTCTCTGGATGCTGTTTCTTACGGATACCACGATCAATGTGCCGTCACTGATGGGTGCCATTATGACCATCGGCGTAGCCACCGCGAACAGCATCCTGATGGTGGTCTTTGCCAACGACGAGCGCACGGCAGGCAAGAGCAATCTGGAAGCAGCCGTAAGTGCCGGCTACACGCGTCTGCGGCCGGTGTGCATGACAGCGTTGGCGATGATCATTGGCATGTTGCCCATGGCGTTGGCACTGGGCGAGGGTGGCGAGCAGAATGCACCGCTGGGCCGTGCCGTTATCGGGGGCTTGCTGCTGGCCACCCTGGGCACGCTCTTTGTGGTGCCGATCATGTACTCCGTCCTGCGCAAGGACGCTCCCCGCAACTTTGATGAAGAGATTGACCGTGCCTACCATGAGGGTGACCAGCCCGCGAACGGCCAACCGCAACCCGCATAGGAATCCATGAGCGACGATTTACAACAACGCGTGTATCCGGAGGATGAGCGCCTCCGCCAGGTGGAGGAAGATCCTGACCGGAAGATGACCCGCGCCGACTGGGAGCGCGAGGAGTCGCTTGCACGGCAGGCTGCGCACAAGCGCCACGAAAGCGTGCAGCATGACCGCGAGGTGCAGCAGGCATACGACAAGAAAAAGCAGTCGCAGCAACGCAACTGGGGCAAGATCCTGTTGTGGGTGGGCGTCGGGGTTGCGGTCCTTCTTCTGATCTTCTTTGTGGGCTACCTGCCGCATCACGAGCATGAGAAGAAGGCGGAAGCCGCGGCACGGCAGCGGGAGCAGGATGTCCCGGAAGTGACCGTGGTTGAGGTGAAGCGAAGCCATACGCCCGGCGAACTGACGGTGCCCGGAACCACTACCCCACTGACGGAGGCGTATATCTATGCGCGCGCCAACGGCTATCTCAAGAAGCGGTATGTGGACATTGGCGACCATGTGCACAAGGGACAGCTGCTGGCCCTGATCGATGCTCCCGATCTGGATCAGCAGGTGGAGCAGGCGCGGCAACAGCTGCACCAGGCAGAGGCAGACGAGGCGCAGCAGCAAGCGCAACTCGACCTGCGGCGCGTCACATGGGAGCGATGGCGGACGCTGGTTGCAAAGGGCGTCTTCTCACGCCAGGACGGCGACCAGCACGAGACGGATTACCGCGCTCAACTGGCCACGCTTGCTTCGGCGCAACGCAACACCGAAAGTTTCAGGGCAAACCTGGCACGGGCAATCGCGCTGCAAGGTTACGAGCGCGTCACGGCGCCCTTCGACGGGATCGTTACGCAGCGGAATTCGGATGTAGGCGCGCTGGTCGGTTCCGGTGGAAACGCGATGCCGGCACCGTCGAACTCGCCCACAACCAGTACCGGTGGGTCGTCATCAACGGCGAGTTCGAATACGAGCGGGTCGTCCGGGTCCATCAGCGGCGGCGCCACACCCTCCACGGGCGAGGCGTCCGGCGGAGCGTTGTTCGCGGTGGCGCAGGTGGACAAGCTCCGCATTCTGGTCTCAGTCCCAGAGGGCTATGCATCCAGCATTAATCCAGGCATGCCGGCGCAGGTGTATGTGCAGGAGCGTACCGGCAAGCCGATCAGCGGCACGGTGACCCGGTCCGCCAGGTCGCTGGACGAGAACACCCGGACCATGATTACGGAAGTGGATCTGGACAACCGTACTGGAAGCCTGATGCCCGGTATGTACACGATTGTGAGTTTTACACAGCTGCGTGGAGGTGGTTCGTCGCCCCTGACCGTGCCGGGCGACGCGGTAGTCGTGCGCCAGGACCACACCATGGTCGCCGTGGTGCGCGATATGAAGGTGCAGATGGTTCCCGTGGAGATTGGCCGCGACTACGGTCCGGTAGTCGAGATTTTGAGTGGGCTGCATGAGGGCGATCACGTCATCACCACGGTGAGTGATGGCGTACGGCAGGGTGCGCAGGTGCGTCCGCAGCAGACGTCAGAGCCGGGCGAGGACAACGGGCGGAACGGCCCTCCACAGACGGAGAAGACGCCCAATGCCGGGCCGAACGAGTACGGCGACCAGTCGATCGTGAACCAGAGCAGCGAAAGCACAAATAACCAGGGCAAGAAAGGAAGCGGTGGCAGCCAGAACGTCGGCGCACAAGGCAAGGCGAAGGGCGGTGGACAGGGCAACAGCAAAGGCGAGAAGCGGTCACAAAAAGAAGACAAGGGTAGCAACCAGTGATGCTGCGTCTCGCTTCGTGGCTGCCCGCGCTGTGCGTTGCGGCAACGCTGACTGCTCAGCAGGGGCAGCAGCCGCCTCCGTACACGGCCCCGCAAACATCTACGCCGCCGGTGGATAGATCACCGGGGCAGCAGGCGGCTCCCCAATCCGAACGGCCCAGTGTTGCGCCAGATGCTCCTCTGCCACAGCCTAATGGCAGCAGTATCGGTTTGCGTGCGGTCAAGCCGTTGCAAGTGCAGCCGCCGGCACCGGCGGTTCCGTCGCAAACGATCACGGCTGCCGAGTCATCCCGGACGCAGCCCGGGGCGGAATCGGAGCCGGGCGCTCATACAAATATTCTCCATCCGCTTGCGCCCTACCGTGTCGGCTCTGCCGCGCCGCTGCCGGGTGGTGACACTGCACGTTTCGCAGCCCTTGTACGCGATGGGCGCTTGTACCTGTCGCTGCACGATGCGCTGGCACTTGCCATCGAAAATAACCTGGATGTGGAGGTGGGCCGGTACAGCCTGGCTCTGGCGAACACGGACCTGCTGCGCGCGAGGGGCGGCGGGAACCTGCGCGGACTTGATTACTCCATCCAGCAGACTGCTCCGGGCGTGGGCGCCATCACAAGCCCGCTGCTGGTCACGGCAACAACCGGTGGGACATTTCCCACCAATGCGACGGTCACTGATCTGTCGCAGGTGACGCAGACGGGCAGCAGCCAGCAGTCGACTCTGTCCGTCAGCAACACAGATACATATGCTTCGGGCCCGCAGATTCCGTTCTTTGACCCGACTGTGATCGCGGAAGCGGGCTATCTGCGGCGCTCCAATCAAACGTCGCTGATCTCAACGACAGGAACAGGAACGACCGGAACCGCCAGTACCGGTACATCCACCGGCACGGCTCCACTCAACTTCGTCAGCACGGGCGTTGATTATCAACAGGGCTTTTCTCCCGGCACGCAGGTTGAGGCCTTCGTCAGTAATGCTCCTTCGGTTCTCTACGGATCAAATCCACAATACGATCCTTTTAAAGCTCCGAGCACGTCACTCACGGTGTCGCAGCCGCTACTCCGCGGCAGGGGACGCGAGGTCAACCTGCGCTTCGTCCGCATCGCGCAGATCGATCAGCGGACATCGCGCCTGGTCTTCGAGCAGCAACTGCTGGAAACTGTCTACGGAGTCTCGCGCCTCTATTACGACCTGGTGTCCCTGGGTGAGAACATCGCTGTGAAGGAAGAGGCCTTGGCCACGGCGCAACGTCTGCTGCAGGACGACAGGAACCAGGTGGCCGAAGGAACGCTTGCTCCCATCGAGTTGACCCGGGCGCAGGCGCTCGTCTCGTCCAGCAGGCTTGACCTGATCCAGGCGCGTGGCGAGTACCGGCAGCAGGAGGTCATCCTGCGCGAGCAACTCCTGCGCAACCTGCCTGATCCGGGCGCTCAGGTTCTGTCCATTGTTGCGACAGACAAGATCGTGGTACCAGATGCTGCGCCGTCGCTTGACGTGCCAGCCTTAACATCCGACGCGCTGGCCAACCGGCCTGACCTGGCCCAGGCGGCGCTACAGGTCAAGGCGAACGAGATCTCCACACGCGCCACACGCAATGCTGTGTCTCCCCTCCTGAACCTGTATGCGAACGTGCAGACGCGGGGGTCGTCGCTGGTTCCGTATCAGCCGCTCGGCTCCAATGGAACGGGCGAAGTGCAGGTGCCGGCCGCGCTGACCCAGGGCGGCCTGCGGCTGTCGACCATCTACCAAGGTGGCATCCAGCTGAACCTGCCTCTGCGTAACCGCATTGCACAGGCCGATGCGGCCCGTGACGAAATCCAGCTACGCCGTGCGCAGGGGCGCTCGCTGAAGCTGGAGAACGATGTTCGTCAGCAGGTCGAAAATGCATCCATTGCGCTGGAGAACGCCCACGAGGCGTATGCCGCGGCCGTTGAGAGCAGGAATTACCAGCAACAGCTTCTGCAGGCCGAGATCGACAAGTTCTCCGTCGGCGAAAGCACGAATTACCTCATCATCCAGGACGAGGCGTACCTCGCCCAGGCACGCTCAACAGAAGTTGCCGCGCGCTCCAATTACATGAAGGCACAGATCACGCTGGACCGATCGCTGGGTGACCTCCTTCGCAAGAACCGGATCGAGCTGGACGACGCCGTTCGCGGCCAGGTTCCATAGCTAGCCTAAGGATCAGCCAAACGTCTATTCTGTATCTATGAAGCGACTGTTCCTGCTGCTTGCTGTTGCCGTTCTCACCGTTGCGGCCTGCGCGCAATGGTCCAACCCTGCTGCCGAGATCCCGGACTACAACGCGAGTGCGCCTGCCCGCCCCTTGCCGCCTATCCTGCATGGGGCGCAGTTAAGCGGCGTCAACTTTGCCCAGCCGTACCAGGTGACGGCGTATCGCATGGCCGCGCAGGTTTCGCCGGTGCTGCACCAGCTGCCGTGCTACTGCCGATGCGACCGCAGCATGGGGCATAACAGCCTCCATTCCTGCTTTGAGGGGCTGCACGGCTCGGAGTGTTCCACCTGCATGAAGGAAGCGGTCTTTGCCTACAAACAGACAAAGCTGGGACGCACGCCTGCGCAGATTCGGGCGGCGATTGAGAAGGGTGACTGGCTCCAGACCGATCTGGAACACGCTACGCTGTAGTTGACCGAGCGGCGGGCCAGAGCCATGCAGCACCGCGCACTCCACTGGCGTCACCGTGGATTGCTTTGCGGATGGGCGTCTCGCAGCCTTTACCGAAGGTGTAGTGCGCGATGAGCGGAGGCAAGTTGGTGTAGAGCCGGTCCAGGCGTGACAAGCCCCCACCGATGACAATGCAGTCCGGGTCGAGCAGGTTCATGACGTTGGAGAGGCCTCGTGCCAGCCGGTCCTCAAGTCTCTTCAAGGCGGCTTCTGCCTCAGCGTCGCCTGACTCGCTCAGCGCGACAATCTCCGGTCCACGCAGCGCCTTGCCGGTCACACGGGTGTAATCCATCTCGAGGCCAGTGCCTGAGACCCACTTCTCCATGCATCCGCGCTGACCGCAGTAGCACTCCGGACCGGGGAACTCGTCCGGGTGTTCCATCGGCAAGGTATTGTGGCCCCATTCACCACCGATGCCGTTCGGTCCACCATGGACGCGCCCGTTGATCGCGACGCCTCCTCCGCATCCTGTGCCGAGAATGACCCCAAAAACGACGGGAAAGCCCGCACCCGCACCATCGATGGCTTCGGACACGGCAAGGCAGTTGGCATCGTTGGCGCAGCGGACCTCCCGGCCCATGCGGCGGGTCAGGGCCTGCTCCAGCGGCATGCCGTTCAGCCAGGTGGAGTTGGCATTCTTGACCAGTCCGGTGGAGCGGACGATGGAACCGGGAATGCCGACACCGACTGTGCCCTTCGCACCGGCGCGTATCTCCAAGGATTCAGCAACGTCCGCAATGGCTTCGACCGTGCCGGGGTAGTCCTCACGCGGCGTGCTGACACGCAGCCGATCCAGTTCGTGGCCGTTCGCGTCAAAGGCGCGGCCCTCGATCTTTGTGCCGCCCAAGTCGATTCCGATGCGTAAGCCGGTCATTAGATACGTGGCTGCTTTCCCTCGGCAGCGGCAGCGTGCAGCCGCAACTCCACGAGCTCGCAGATGGTGTGCAACAGCAGTTTATGCGCTTCCTGGATGCGCGCGGTCACGGCGTGTGGCACAATCATCTCGACGTCGGCTACTCCCGCTGAGCGGCCACCGCTGCGGCCAAGGAACGCCACGGTTGCCACGCCTTCCTGCTTCGCCGTGTGCAGCGCGCGGAGGACATTTTCGCTGTTGCCGCTGGTGGTAAAGGCGAAGAGAATGTCGCCGCGCTGGCCGTAGGCACGAATCTGCCGGGCAAAAATATCGTCGAAGCTGTAGTCATTCCCGCACGCGGTCAGGTCACCACCATTCGCGGTGAAGGAGATAGCCGGATAGGGACGGCGGTCCTGGTTGAAGCGGACGACGAACTCGGTGGTAAGGTGCGAGGCGTCGGCGGCAGAACCACCATTGCCGCAGGCCAGCAGCTTGTGGCCACTCAAAAGAGCATCGCCCAGCATGTCAGCCGCGCGCCGCACCTGCGGCTCCAGTGCAAGAACGGAGTCGAAGACGGACTTTGCTTCCGCAACATTGGTGTGCAGTACTGAAGAACTCATGCCTCCACCGCTCGCTTCTGCAGAAAGCTCTGCACGTAGTCGCGGATGCCGTCCTCCAACGTGGTGAAGGGCTTGTCATAGCCGGCGGCACGCAGCTTGTCCATCTTTGCCTCGGTAAAGTATTGGTACTTGCCTTGCAGGTGTTCCGGCATGTCAATGTACTCGATCTGCGGACGTTGACCCATCGCACTGTACACAGCAGTCACCAGGTCGTTCCATGTGCGGGCATTGCCGGTCCCGCAGTTGAACAAGCCACCCACGCCCCTGTTCTTCAGCAGGTAGAGAGTCACGTCCACAGCGTCCTTGACATAGATGAAGTCGCGCATTTGCTCGCCATCGCGGTAGTCGGGCCGGTGACTCTTGAAGAGCTGCACCTTGCCCTTGCCGTCCGTGCCGATCTGGCCGAAGCTCTTGTTGACCACGGAACGCATGTCGCCCTTGTGGTCTTCATACGGGCCGTAGACGTTGAAGTACTTCAAACCGGCGATGGGGTTCTCTGCGTCGCGGAACAGGCCTTCGTGCAACGCCCACAGGTCAAACATGTGCTTCGAATAGCCGTACATGTTCAGCGGCTGGAGCAAGGGTGTGACTGCGTCCGCGTCGTCGTAGCTACGGCTGCCGTCGCCGTACGTGGCCGCAGACGAGGCATAGATAAAGCGCGCATCGTTGGCCTGTGCCCAGCAGCAGAGCGAGCGCGTGTAGGCGTAGTTGTTACGCAGGAGGTAGTCGGCATCGCGCTCCGTGGTTGCGGAGCAGGCACCCAGGTGCACGATGCCATCGATCTCCGGCAGGGCAGCGTTTCCAACCCCATGGATGCGGTCCAGGAACTCTTGCGGCGGCAACAGATCGTCATACTGCAGGCCGACGAGGTTCTTCCACTTTTCGTCTGTACCAAGCTCATCCACCAGCAGCAGATTGCTCAGTCCGCGCCGGTTCAGCTCCGCGACCGTGTTGCGACCGATAAAACCCGCCGCGCCGGTCACCACTGTCATCGTGCCCATGGAATTCATTGTAGCGGCGATGCGTCCCGCATGATCAGCGATGACTGCTGCTCGATCCGAAGTCCTGTTTCGGTTCGAAGGCCGCTTGTTAGACTTGAGCAGCGCTCATGCCAGACACGTTTTACCTCACGACCCCGATCTACTACGTCAACGCGCGTCCGCACATCGGGCACGCGTATACGACCATTGCGGCTGACACGCTGGCGCGGCGCAAGCGCATGGACGGCGTGGACACCTACTTCCTGACCGGCACCGATGAGCATGGACAGAAAATTGCACGCTCCGCCGCCGCGGCGGGTGTTAAGCCGCAGCAGTTTGCGGATGAGGTCTCGGCCAGCTTTCAGTCCCTGTGGCAGCGCATGGGTATCAGCTACGACCAGTACATCCGCACGACGGATGCGAAGCATAAGCGTGGTGTGCAGAAGCTGTTTGCTGATCTCTACGCGAAAGGCGATATCTACCTGAGCAGCTACACCGGCCAGTACTGTGTGAGCGAGGAGATGTTTGTCGAGGGCCCACCGGGAACCATTGGGCCGGACGGCAAGCCGACCGAGACGGTGACGGAGGAGAACTTCTTCTTCCGGCTGTCGGCCTATCAAAAGCCGCTGATCGACCTCATCGAATCAAACCAGCTCGCCATCCAACCGGAGGCACGCAAGAACGAAGTGCTCAGCTTCTTGCGCGGGACTGTGAATGCCGGAGCGGAGACGCTCCTTTCCGACACCGGCGTCTCCTACGTGCCCGGCGCGGTGAAGGACCTGTCCGTTTCGCGTACCAGCTTCGATTGGGGCATTCCGGTGCCGGAGCCTGCGGCATCCGCAACAACACAGAAGCATGTCATTTACGTGTGGCTGGATGCGCTGGCGAACTATATGACCGCAGTTGGCTACGGTGGCGAGACGGAAGCGGATGCCGCGATGTTCGCACGCTTCTGGCCTGCTGACTTGCATTTCGTCGGCAAGGAGATCGTCCGCTTCCACTGCGTCTACTGGCCGGCTTTTCTTTTGGCGGCTGGCCTGCCGCTACCGAAGAAGATCGTGGCACATGGCTGGCTG
This sequence comes from uncultured Terriglobus sp., assembly GCA_964251045.1. Taxonomy (GTDB): domain Bacteria; phylum Acidobacteriota; class Terriglobia; order Terriglobales; family Acidobacteriaceae; genus Terriglobus. The sequence continues at coordinate 15,896 of CAXUHI010000004.1, forward strand.
CTCTTTGAAGAGAGCAAGATGTCGAAGTCGCGCGGCAACATCGTGCGCACGGAGACGATCCTGGATGCTTTCGGAAGCTTAAAGCCGGATGCGCCCAAGCACGAGCAGGACCTGTGCGGCGCGGATGTGTTGCGCTATTTTTTGCTGCGTGAGATTCCGTTCGGACAGGATGGCTCGTTCTCGTTCGACGCTCTTGTTGGCCGGTATAACAGCGATCTTGCAAACGGCTACGGCAATCTCGTCAGCCGTACGCTGAACCTGATCGCGCAGAACTTCAATGGAGTGATCCCAGAGGGAGCGCTGGATACGGAGCTGACTTCTGCGACCATGGCCGCAATCACCAGTGTGCGCAGCGGCCTGGAGATGCAGGACTTTACCGCAGCCGTGCAATCCGCCGCCGCGCTGATTGCAGCAACGGACGGCTACCTTACAGCGAACGCGCCGTGGAAGCTGGCCAAGGAACCCGCTCAGCGCGAACGCCTTGCGACGGTCTTGCGCGCGGGGGCCAAGAGCATCCGCATCATCACGGCGCTGTTGCATCCCGTGCTGCCGTACACCACTGCGCGAGTTTGGGAGCAGCTCGGCCTGGGCAGCATCGAACGCGCCGCCGAAGCAGGCGAACTGCGCGACCTGACGCAGGGCGGCTTTGCACCCGGCACAAAGCTTGGAACCATCGCGCCGGTCTTCCCGCGCGCCGATAAGGAGTTGATTGCACGCATGAACGACGCCGAACAGAGACCCGCCCCGCAGACCGCAGAACCATCGAAGCCGGATCAGCAGGAGCAGACGTTAGCCCCCATCAGCGACGGCACACCTGTGCAGCCGGAGGGCTCGCCCAGCGGCGAGGCTGCTCCGGCGGTAGAACCAACGCAGCCTGCGAAGCCGGACACGCCGGAGATCACCATTGACGACTTCGTCAAGGTGGACCTGCGTGTGGCACAGGTGCTCACTGCCGAGCGCATCCCGAAAGCAGACAAGCTGCTGCGCCTGGAGGTGGACCTTGGCTATGAAAAGCGCCAGGTCCTCGCGGGCATCGCGCAGTTCTATGAGCCGGAGAATTTAGTGGGCCGCAAGGTAGTCATCGTTGCCAACCTTGCTCCCCGCAAATTGCGCGGCTATGAATCGCAGGGCATGATCGTGGCCGCTTCGGTCGGTGACGGTGCACCCGCACTCGCCAGCTTCCTTGAAGACATCGAGATCGGAGCGCGTCTTCGCTGACTCGCTTAAGCCGAAGAAGACCATGCATATCGTCGATAGCCACGCCCATCTCGACTTTCCCAGCTACGCCGAAGACCTCGATGCCGTTCTGACGCGTGCGCTGGAGGCGGATGTGCGCACGATTCTTGCCGTCGGTATTGGAGATGGACCGGAGACGATGCACCGTGCCCGCGATCTTGCGGCACAATACGCGGGCAACCCGGACGCCCCGCGCATCGTGGCAAGCGCGGGCATTCATCCGCAGGAGGCGCACCAGGCTACTCCGGACGCGCTGAAAAAAGTGCAGGGGCTTGCCGCCGATTCGCTGGTCGTTGCCATCGGCGAGATCGGGCTGGACTATTACCACGTCGAGAACCCGGACATTGACGTGCAGCAGCAGGCGTTCCTTGCACAGATGGAGATCGCGCTCGAGGCAAAGAAGCCGATTCTAATTCACTGCCGCACCAGCGACCTTGCCACGCCCCAGGTCAAGGCGCGCTTTGGCCCGGCGGACGCCCAAGACGACTTGCTGCGCCTCATCGCGGAACATTACACGGCGCACGGCGGCACCGGTGTGATGCATTGCTTTTCCGGCACGGCGGACGAGGCGCGCCGTGCGCTCGACCTCGGCTTCTATCTTTCCTTCGCCGGGAACGTAACGTATAGCCGCTATGCTTCTCTCCGCGACGCTGCGCGGCTTGTACCGGAAGACCGTTACCTGGTGGAGACGGACGCGCCCTTTCTTGCGCCTCAGCCACATCGCGGCGAACGCAACGAGCCTGCGCGCACGCGATTAACGGCAGAGTTTGTCGCAACTCTTCGCGGCGTCCCGCTTGAAACAGTCGTCGAGCAGACCACCGCGAACTTTCACCGGCTCTTCGGCATCTTTAGCTAAGGCAGGCCGTTCAGCAGCACAGGCACGAAAGGAATCCATGGCAAACGACAACAGCTTCGATGTAGTCAGCAAGGTTGAGCTTCAGGAAGTGAAGAATGCAATCGACCAGGCAAGCAAAGAGGTCAATGCACGTTTCGACCTGAAAAACTCGAAATCCACCATGACGCTCGAGGGCAACGACGCGATCCAGCTTGCGTCACAGGATGAGTACACCTTGAAAGCGGTTACGGAGATTTTGCAGCAGAAACTCGTTAAGCGTGGCGTGTCACTGAAAAACCTCGAATACGAAAAGATTGAGCCCGCCGCAAACAGCTCCGTGCGACAGAAGATCACCTTGAAGCAGGGCATCACAGGCGACGCAGCCAAAAAGATTGTGGCCCTGATCAAGGACTCGAAGAAGAAGGCGCAGGCCTCAATCCAGGGCGACACGGTCCGCGTCTCCGCGAAAGACCGCGATGTGCTTCAGGAGGTGATTGCGTTGCTCCGGGGCAAAGATATGGGTGTGGAATTGCAGTTCACGAACTACCGCTCAAGCTAACCGATGATTGGGCACACCGCTGGACGCCCTGTTACAGTCAGAATAAAGGTGAGCCCACTCGTTATTGCGACCGCGAAGGAAGTGTTCGACCTGGTTCGTGATGACCTTGCGGCGGTCGAAGGCGAGTTCGACCGGCAGGCCCAATCGGACGTCAGCGTTATTCAGGACATCGCCGAATATCTGATTGCGGGCGGCGGCAAGCGCATCCGGCCTCTGCTATTGCTTCTTTCGTGCCGGGCGCTAGGCTTTTCCGGCCAGAGCCGCATCCGTCTGGGTGCCGTCGTGGAGATGTTGCACACCGCCACGCTGGTCCATGACGACATTATTGATGAAGCGCAGACGCGGCGCGGGCGTCCCTCGACCAACCTCAAATGGGGTTCTTCGAAGTGTGTGTTGGCGGGCGATTGGCTGTACATGCAGTCCTTCCAGACAGCGCTTGAGGAGCGGAACTTCCACATTCTCGACCTGCTGATTGGCCTCACGCAACAAATGGTTGAGGGCGAGCTGCTCCAAATGCAGAAGTTAGGCCACCTGATCAACGAAGAAGAATACTTCGACTTGATCTTCCGCAAAACAGCGATGCTGTTTAAGGTTTCCATGCAGCTTGGAGCGGCGTTGGCGGGTGCAGGTGAGCAGGTGGAGCAGCAGCTTGGTGAATACGGTCGCAATCTGGGTCTCGCCTTTCAGATCGTCGACGACGTGCTGGACCTAACCGGTGAAGAAGCAACCATTGGCAAGCCTGTCGCGAGCGACCTGAGAGAAGGCAAAGCCACTCTCGCTGTCATCCACGCCCTGGAGAGGGGGACGGGTGCGGAGCGTGAGGCTATCCGGACCGTGCTGTCGGATAGAAGCTTTGCCCGTGTCAAACACGCCGCGATTCTCGATATTCTGAAGCGCTACGGTTCACTGGAGTACGCCATGGATGCCGCGCGAGCATATGCCGAAGCAGCGCGGCAGTCATTGGCCGATCTGGACTGCAAAAGCTCAGACGAGGCCAAGGCTGTGCGCGCATTGCAATGGGTGCCAGGTTACGTGACCGGTCGAGATCGCTAACCGAAAAGGAAGCGGCCTCGCACAAGTGCGAAGCCGTATGTAACGGCCTTATTACTTTGTGAAGATATCGCCTTCGTTGTGCGCCTGGCGGTTCATGCCGCGCTTGGCGGAGTCCTCCGCGATACGGTCAATGTGTGACTGGTTGCCACCCTCAGGCGTCTCCAGCGAATTTACACCTGGACGCGCTGGTGTGTCGGCAGTATTCACTTTATCCTTCGCAATGCCTTCACCTTCGCCGGCCTGGCCGTTGCCTGTCATGCTGCTGCTCATGGTCTGTGTCACCTCGGCAGATGAGACGCCCCCGGAGCACACGGGGTTTGCCATCCGGGTACATGTCCGGTCCTACATGGATGCTGCACATCTACCATGGAGGGGTGAGAGATTACCTGGCCGAGGCGCAGGCCCTGCATCAGAGCGCGATCGTTCTGGATGGTCACGCGGATACTCCCCAGCGGTTTGCCGATACGGAGTGGAGCTGGACCGGAGATGACCTCGGCCTGGGCTACTTATCGGCTGAGACAGCACGTGTGGGCGGCCTGGATGGCGGCTTCATGATCGCCTGGCCGCAGCCCGGTTTCTGGGACGGCCGGTTCGCGGAACGCACGCGAATGCTGATGGAAAGCATCCACCAACAGGCACGACAGAACCCGGAGTCACTGCGCGTGTGCAGAACAGTTGCGGACGTTCGAGGCGCGCGCCAGCAGAATGTGTTTGCCGCGCTCATCGGCGTCGAAGGTGGACATGCGATCGAGAACAGCCTCGAGAATCTGCGCGAGTTTCACGCCAGCGGCGTCCGCTACATGACGTTGACCTGGGCTAATGACAACGACTGGTGCGGTTCCAGCGGCGATCATGCCAACCACAGAGGTTTGTCATCGTTCGGACGTGAGGTCGTCCGCGAAATGAATCAGATAGGCATGCTGGTGGACGTCTCGCACGTGTCCGACGCGGCCTTCTGGGATGTTCTGGAGACGTCAGAGGTGCCGGTCATCGCGTCGCATTCTTCCGCGCGTGCGCTGTGTGCCGCGCCGCGCAACCTGACGGACGAGATGGTGCGTGCGCTGGCACAGCAGGGAGGCATTGTCATGGTGAACTTCTTCGCCACCTTCCTGAGCGACACGTGGCGGGATGGTTGGAATGCGCAACGGCCGGAGCGGGAGGCAGCACTGGAAGCTGAGAGCGTCCGCCACCGTGAGCAGGGAACTATCATGCCTTATTTTCCGGATGAGGTTGCAATCGAGCGGGCGTTCGCACGCCGCCTTCCGCCCGTGCCGTTTTCTGTTCTGGTGGACCACTTCGATCATATGTTGCGCGTGGCCGGGCCGGAGCATGTCGGGATCGGATCGGACTTCGACGGCATTGCCCTGTCGGTGGAGGGCATGGAGTCTGCCGCCGACTTGCCGAAGGTTACCGCCGGTCTGCTGGAGCGCGGCTGGTCAGCGCAAGAACTGCGCGGCATGCTGGGTGAAAATCTTCTGCGTGTGATGACGGCTGCGGAGGATTTCGCCGGCACGCAGCGCGCGGTATTCTATAAGACGGCATGAAACTGCGACACGCGCTTCTTCTCGCTCTGGCAAGCCTGACCCCTGCTTTGCCGCTTGCAGCCCAGACCTCCGCGACACCTCCCCGCGTGCCCCGGCTCCCAGCCGATGGCGCGCCGCAGCAGACCCCGCCGCCCGCGCCCAAGCCAGCGGACGATCTTCCGGACAGTCCCAGCACCTCTGCGGATATCGGTGTGCCCCCTGCGCCGGATGGTCCGTCCGTTGTCTTCGATACCACGATGGGACGCATGACGTGCCAGTTTTTCGCCAAGGAGTCGCCGATCACGGTGGACAACTTCATTGGTCTCGCGAACGGCACGAAGGAGTTCACAGACCCGATCACCGGGGCAAAGATGAAGGGCATTCGTTTCTATGACGGAACCACGTTCCACCGCGTCATCGCCAACTTCATGATCCAGGGCGGAGACCGTGCGGGCAATGGCACTGGCGATGGTGGCTACTACATCAAGGATGAGTTCACGCCCGGTCTCCGCTTTGACCGCGAGGGCCGCCTGGCTATGGCAAACGCCGGACCGAATACGGGTGGTACGCAGTTCTTCATTACCGAGGGACCGCAGCCGGAGTTGGATGGGAAGCACACCATCTTCGGCCAGTGCGATCCGCACGCGGTTCTGGTTGTGCAGTCCATTGCGCGTGTGGAGAAGAATTCGCAGGACAAGCCCATCACGCCGGTCCTCATCAACAAGGTCACCATTGTGCCTGAGGGGCAGCCGCTCCCACCGGAACCGCCCGCAAACGCCGCCGCACCAGCGGCACCTTCCGCGCAGTAGGCATCTGAAGAGTTCAGCAAGAGAAAGGAAACATCCATGGCAGAACGCACACCCGGTACCTACGCCGTCTTCAACACCAGCGAGGGCACCATCGTCGCAAAGCTCTTCGAGAAGGATGCGCCAGAGACCGTGGCCAACTTTATCGGTCTGGCGGAAGGCAGCAAGAAGTGGGAAAGCCGCAGCAAGAAAGGCGACAAGCTGTATGACGGCACGGTCTTTCATCGCGTCATTCCTGAGTTCATGATCCAGGGCGGTGATCCGGAGGGTACAGGCATGGGCGGACCGGGCTACAAGTTCGCCGACGAAACCAAGGGTTCTCCGCACGGATTCCAGGAAAAAGGCAAACTGGCCATGGCCAATGCCGGACCCAACACGAATGGCTCGCAGTTTTTCATTACCGTTGCACCGACGGCATGGCTGACGGGACGCCACACCATCTTTGGCGAAGTTGTAGAGGGTTATGACGTGGCGGAGAAGATCAGCAAGATGCCGCGTGACGGCCAGGACCGGCCGAAGAAGCAGGTCACGGTGGAGTCCGTTACTATCGAACGCGTTTAACGCGATGGAAGACACGCACGCGGGCCCGTACGGAGCACGCCTGGGCAGTCAAGCAGCGGGAGGAAAGCTCACCTGGGATCGAATTGTCTTCATCCTGGTGAGTGTCCTCACGCTGTTCGCACGTTTTCGCAGCCGTGCCTTCCTGATCGGTTCGTACCAGGACGATTTTTTCTATTACCTGAAAGTGGCGCAGAACATCGCGGGAAGCGGCGTCAGCACATTTGACGGAACCCATCTGACCAACGGGTATCACCCGTTATGGATGGCCGTTCTGGTCCTGCTGAATACCGCTTTCCATGGAACGGTTTTCTTTGCTGCTTTGCAGGGCGTCAGCTTGATCGCCGCTCTTCTGTCCTATGCCCTGCTGCTGCGGATTTTCCGTCTCTTGGTGCCAAATGTTGTGGCGCGTGCAGGGTCATTCGTGCTGGGCATGGAAGCTCTGATGCTTATCCGCTACGGCATGGAGGTGACGCTGACGTTGCCGCTGGCGCTGCTGCTGATCTGGCTGCTTCTCCGTGACGGCTACCCGCAACGTTTCCGGCACGCAACGTGGCTCGGATTCGTTTCATCGCTGCTGGTCCTCAGCCGCCTCGACGCCTCCATCCTGCTGGTGCTGCTCGCTGCAGCCGCAGCTGTGGCAGCGGCGTCCACGCGTCCTTCACGCTCTGCTGTCGTGGGCTTTCTGTGTGGCATGCTGCCGCTACTCGCTCTGTACTTCGGTTTTAACCTCCATCTCTTTCATCTGCTGACACCTGTCTCCGGTCTCGCCAAGCAGACCAAACCAGGCCTCCTCCCATCGGCACAGGCGTGGAAGAGCTTTGTTCCCACAGATCGCATGCGTGCTGTGGTGTTATTTCCCGAACTCATACTGATTGCCGCCGGTCTGTTCGCCGCGTGCAGATGGGAGCGGCAGGAGCAGTACAGGTCACGGCACACTATTCTCACAGCACTCCTGCTGTTCCCGCTGATACACCTGACGATTCTGAGCATGGTGAGCGACTGGACGGTGTGGCCCTGGTATTTCTACTCGGTCACGCTTGCCGCACTCGGCGCATACATGCTCCTGGCAAGCCGATCACCCGGTCCGTGGCTTGCGCGTATGACGTTTGCGTACGGCGGCGTTCTAGTTCTGTATGCGTGCGCCTACGCGATCAAGGGACCAAACTCCCTGTCCGTCTACGAGTCATCCTTGCAAGTCGCACAGTACATGGACGCACATCCCGGCGTGTACCTTATGGGTGACCAGGCGGGCACAACGGCATATCTGTCGCACCAGCCCGTTGTACAAGCAGAAGGGCTGGTGATGGACCGCGGCTTCCTCCAGCACATGCACCGGGGCGACCCCCTGCGCAACGTCGCGGTTGCGTATGGTGCGCGTTACTACGCAGTCATTGGCGCATCGGAACAGGGTGGCTGCTACGTCGTGGCCGAGCCGACGAATGCCGGACCCGGTTCGCCACGGATGCGGGGCAGCATCTGTCACGAACCGCTCGTCACCGTGTACCGTCAGGCGGACCACACGCCCATACGCATCTTCCGGGCTGAGTGGATCCATTAGCGCGGGCTACTGCAAATGCAGCAACTCAGCCGTGCGCTGCCGCTGCGCCTCGCGAAGTGCAGCATTCTTGACCAGTGACTCGCCGAAGCTCGGCACGAGAGCGCGCAGAGCTTCAGGCGCAGACTCACGCTCCTGTAAGACCGGCAGTCCTTTCGTGATGAGTTCGAGCATGATGCTGACGGCCGTGGATGCGCCAGGGGACGCGCCCAGCAGGGCAGCCAGTGAGCCATCGGCAGCGCGCACAATTTCCGTGCCAAACTCCAGCCGTCCACCACGCTTGGCATCGGGCTTGATAATTTGCACACGCTGGCCGGCAATCTCCAGCCGCCAGTCTTCGCCACGCGCTGTCGGGACAAAGTCACGCAAGGCACGCAGGCGGTCCTCCTGCGATTGCATGACCTGCCCGACGAGATATTTTGTCAGATCGATGTTGCTTGCGCCTGCGCCCAGCATGGAGACGAGATTGCCTGTCCCGATGGATTTTGGGAGATCGGCGAACGAGCCGTTCTTCAGAAACTTGGTCGAGAAGCCGGCGAAGGGACCAAAGAGCAGTTCGCGTTTGCCGTCGATCACGCGTGTATCGAGATGTGGAACGGACATGGGCGGAGCGCCCAGCGCGGGTTTGCCGTACACCTTTGCCGCGTGCCGCTCAATAACATCGCGGTTGGTGCAGCGCAGCCATTGACCGCTGACGGGGAAACCACCGTAACCGCGTCCTTCCGGAATGCCAGACGTCTGCAGCAGTGGCAGAGCTCCGCCACCCGCGCCCAGAAAAATGAACCGGGTGGTGATGCGAGTCCGTTGCCGCGTCGCCAGGTCTTCAACCTCGACATACCAACGTGTGTCCGGCAGATGTGTGAGCGAGCGTACGCGATGCTGCATCGCAACTGCCGCGCCCTTTGACTGCAAGGAGTTGAGCAGCAGGCGGGTCAGCGCACCAAAGTTGAGGTCCGTACCGTCATCGGCGCGCGTCGCCGCAACGGGCTCACTCGCATCCCGGCCGTCCATCATCAGTGGAATCCACTCCTGAAGTTTGGAAGAGTCGCCGGAGTACGTCATCCCGGCGAAGAGTGGACTCACTTGCATAGCGGCATAGCGGCGCTGAAGGAAGTCGACCGCCGATGCCCCGGAGACGAAGCTCATGTGCGGCACGGGGCGGATGAACTGTGACGGCTCGGAGATGATGCCGCGCTCGACCAGCGTGGCCCAGAACTGCCGTGATTGCTGAAACTGCTCGTTGATTTTAATTGCGCGATCGATGCTGATGCTGCCGTCCGCGCTCTCCGGTGTGTAGTTTAGTTCGCACAGCGCGGCATGTCCCGTGCCTGCGTTGTTCCATGCGTCCGAGCTTTCCACGGCGGGCTGGTCGAGCGCGTCGACGATCGTGACGCGGAGCGATGGCGAGAGCATCTGCAGCAGCATCCCAAGTGTCGCCGACATAATGCCTGCGCCCACCAGCAGGACATCGGTGTCGTGCGACAGCCTGGCGCTTTTGTCCATACCTTTCAGCGTAGCAGGGCTCGCATCACTCACAAACTGGTCGAAACGGTATTCGCAGGCCTGTCAGGAGCGATGCGTAAGGCCTCGACCTGCACTCCGCTATCTTCGTGTCCGCTAGAGCGATGCGACAGGCGTATCCCGAAACCGTTCTGTTGAGCGCCTGCCCGTTGGACTCATTAAACCTTTAACGCCAGAGCGCCGATAGCCTGATGAGGCGGGTGACTCCAAGCGAATGCCTTTGCGCGCAAAAATTCTGGTAGCTGTGGTTCTGCTCGGAGCAGTAGCCGCGTTTGCTGCGGTGGTGCACGCAGGCGAGCGCTCCTGGTACACCTTTGCCATCTGCCTGGCGGCTGCACTGCTGAGCTCAGGATTCAAGGTGCCGCGTCTGAGCGGCAGCGGCTCCATGTCGCTGAACTACACCTTTGTGTTTCTCTCGATTGTGCAGTTGTCGCCGTTGCAGGCCTTCCTTGTTGCCGCGCTCTCCACTGCGGTGCAGTGCCGCCTGCGCCAGCGAAGCGTCATGGCGGTCTTTCAGGCGCTGTTCAACATAGCAAATAGTGTCTGCTCAGCTGCCGCGGCGTATGGTTGCTACCACGTTCTGCTCACGCATGGCATGGCTCTGCCACCGGCGCTTACCGCAGGCGCGGCCGCGTACTTCCTTTGCAATACGGTTCCCGTGGCGTGCGCTATCGGGTGGTCGTCAAAGGGCGATCCATTGGCGATCTGGCGCGCGGAGTTCACCTGGTTCTTGCCGTTCTACTTTGTGGGTGCCGTGCTGGCGGCAGCGGCAGACCTGGCGCTGGTCCGCTTTGGGTGGAGTACGGCAGCGCTGCTTGTACCCGTTGTGTACACGCTGTACCGCTCTTACATGGGGCAGGTAAGCCGCATGGAGGAGCGCCGCAAGCATCTGGAGGAGACAGAAGCGCTTCACCTCCGCACCATTGAGGGACTGGCCATGGCGGTGGAGGCCAAGGACCAGAACACACATGACCACCTCTTCCGCGTGCGTGACTATGTCGCAAAGGTGGCGATCATCATGAATCTGGATGACCTGCAGAAAAAAGCTCTACAGACAGCTTCGTTTCTGCATGACATCGGCAAACTGGCCGTTCCTGAACACATCATCAACAAGCCCGGCAAGCTAACCCTGGATGAGTTCGAGAAGATGAAGATCCATCCCGTGGTGGGCGCGGACATCCTGGAGCGTGTGCGTTTTCCTTACCCGGTCGTACCGATCGTGCGTTCGCATCACGAGCGCTGGGACGGCCAGGGATACCCGGATGGGCTGGCCGGCGATGACATCCCTGTAGGCGCGCGCATCTTGAGCGTCGTGGATTGCTTCGACGCGTTGGCGTCGGACAGGCCCTATCGCAGGGCACTGCCATTACCCAAGGCCATGGAGGTGGTTCGCAGTATGGCAGGGACGCAGTTCGACCCAAAGATTGTTGACATTCTGGAGCAGTGCTACACGGATTTTGAGAAAACCTACCAGGCGCCGGGAACGTTCCAGGCCCTCAATCTGGAACCGGCGGTGGAGCGGGGTATCGCTCCAGGCGCCGGGTTCGAAAAAGAACATGCACGTGATGGGGAGGGCGCTTCCGGGAGTGCCAGCGCTGACGACGCCTACCTGGAGCACATCGTTTACGCGGCAGAGGCAGCGCAGGAGATCTACATCCTCAGCGAACGCGCGAAACCGTCGCTGCTCCTGCCTGACCTGATGGTTCTTTTCAGGGCACGCCTGCACGCCGTGCTGCCGTTCGACTGCTGCGTCTTGTACCTGAAGAGGGAAGAGAGCGTTGTGGCGCGCTACATCGATTCTGACTTCAAGGCAGTGTTTCTCGAAGAGCCCATACCTCTGGGCGAAGGTCTTTCAGGTTGGGTTGCGCAAAGCGGCCTGCCCATCTTGAACGGCAATGCGCATGTGGAGCCGGTATACATCCGTGCGCACGCAGGAGATGTCCGGCTCGAACTCGCCTCCGCCGTAGCGGTTCCGCTGTGCGGCACAGACGGCGCTGTGTTCGGTGTTCTTACGTTGTACTCCCGCGAAGCAGACCGGTTCAGCAAAGGCCATCTGCGTGTTCTGCGCGCGGCAGAGACAAAACTGTCGCTTGCGCTGTGTGAACTCCTCCATGGTGGCGACCCGAGAGTCAGACCCGGCAACGGTCGGGAGATACACGGTTCGGCATACCGGGCTTTCATGCGAACCCTCTCAGGTGAGATGAAGCGTGCCCGTACCGCAGAGGAGCACTGCGCCCTTATCGTTTGCACGCTTTCGTCTCATCCGGGTTTCGATCAGCGAAGCGCAGAGGCAGCGGTGAACGCAGTCTCTGACGTTTTTGAACGTCAACTGCAGCAGCATTGTCGGCGCCAGGACACAGTAGTAAGACTCGCCTTCGCTGAGTTTGCCATTCTCATGCCTGAGTTGCGGGAGGCGTTTTCCCCGGAGCGGCTCCACTGGATTCTGGACGCGCACGTCAAGGCGAGCAGGCAGGCCGGCATCCCTGTGCATGAGCCGGTTAAATATGGCATTGCGTTTTTTCCGCGTGACGGGGAAACGCCAGAAGATCTGCTGGCTGCCGCACACCGCCACCTCCACCGGCGTGAGCAGGAACCACCTTTAAGCCGCGCGGCCGTTACGCTCAAGCCCGTCCTGGTGGCGTGATGCTGCTCTCCTGTGTGCAACGCAGTGCGCGCGTCCTGTCCCTTCTGTTATTGGCGATGTTTGGCACGGCCTTTCTGATGCGTGCGGCTCCTGGATTCTTTAGCGCGGAACGTGAGATGGATGCGCGCTATGGCGCGGCAGCGCAAGTCACGGTCGCCGCACAGGCACAACAGGAGGGTAGCTTGCTGCATGTATGGGCAAGCACGCTGCAGGATTGGGTACACGGTACGCTTGGAATTTCACGGCAGTACCAGGTCCCGGTGAACGAACTGCTTGTACCGCGCCTCCGGGTCAGCGGGAGGCTCCTTGCCATTGCTCTTGGCACCGGAACCGCCGGTGCATTTCTCGCCGCCCTGTGGTGTTCCGGATTGCGCTCGCTCGTTGCGCAGCGTGCAGTCACACTGGCGACGGCACTCGTCATCTGCATACCCGTCAGCGCGTTGGGTACCTTTTGCCTGCTGAACGGACGCGGTGGTCCGGCTTTGGTGCTGAGCGCCGCGGTCGCGGCACGCGATTTCCGATTCTTCTCGCGGGTGCTCCGGCATGCCCGCTCCGCTCCATACCTCCAGTACGCCCGTGCATGCGGCGTCAGCCCACAGCGGCTGCTTGTGCGGCATTTGTTGCGGCCGATGGTACCCGAATTTGCCTCGCTCTTTGCCATGGCGGGCATTGTTGCACTGGGTGCGCTGATACCAGTGGAGGTCATCTTCGACGTACCGGGTGCCGGGCAACTTGCCTGGAGCGCGGCTATGAACCGCGATCTGCCTGTTCTGCTTGCGGTGACCGCCATGATGGCCATCTGCATCGCGGGCAGTACATTCGTGACGCACGATGCGCGGCTGACTTCGGAGAGTCAATGAAGCGCTCCGCCGTTGTGTTTCTTGCGCTGCTCTTTGGCATGGCCTGCTTCACCGTTCTGCGCGGAAACAGCAGCATGCAGGACCGCGATGCGATCGCCGCGCCCTCATCCCGCACGCACCCGGCGGGGACGGACGAGCTTGGCAGAGACCGTGCGAGCCGGACCGGCGCGGCGGTGATCTTCGGCCTGGCAAGTGCAGTGCTTGCCGCTGCGGTTTGCACCGGGCTTGCACTTATAGTTGGCGTGGGTGCCGCGTTTGCGCCGCGCACGGCTGGTTCGGCCCTGCTGTATGGCAGCGATCTGTTTCTGATGCTGCCATGGCTTTACCTGCTGATGGTCGTGCGTTCTTCCTTGCCACTCACCCTTGGGGCCTATCCCGGTGCGGCGATCACCTTCGGCTTGCTGGCGCTGCTTGGCTGGCCGGTCTATGTGCGCAGCCTCTACCAGCGATCGCTGAGCTTACGCGGACAGGGATGGCTGCTGCAGGCGCGTGCCTGCGGCCTTTCCGGCTTCCGCCTGGCACGCATTCATCTGCTCCCTCATCTGCGGCCCTTGTACCTGACGCAGTTTCTCCTGTGCGTGCCTGCATTCATCGTGGCGGAGGCAAATCTGGGTGCTCTTGGTATGGGTGTCGCCGCGCCTCTTGTTTCGTGGGGCAGTCTTCTGCAGGAGCTTGCAAGCTCTTCGCAGCTGACAGCAGGGCGCTGGGTGTACCTGCCGCTTGCCATGCTCGTGGCCGTGCTGTTCTCGCTTGAACTGCTCATTCCGGAGGACTCACGATGAGACATTGCTGGATATGGCTTGCCTTGGCTTCGTTGCATGTTCCTGCACAAACGCCGGGACCGCCCGCCGACTTCGCATGGGCCCTGCACTCCGAGCCAAAGACATACGATCCCGCCAAGGTGGACGATCAGTCGTCGGAAACGCTTCGCTTCCTCACAGGGGGCGTTCTTATACGCATCAACCGGCAGACCCTGCAGCCGGAGCCGGCACTGGCCGAGCGCTTCAGCGTTTCGCCCGACGGCAAGCTGATTACCTTTCAATTGCGCAAGGGATTGCGTTTCTCCGATGGTTCGCCGCTCACGCCGGCTGACGCGTCGGCCAGTCTTCGCCGCGTTCTTGATCCAGCGACAAACGCCCCGGCAGGCGAGGAGTTCCTCGAACCCAAGTCCGTGACAGTCGACACCGTGGGTCCACTGACCGTGCGCGTTCACCTGCCGAAGCGCATTGTGGGCGTGGAGAAAATCTTCGATGAGATTGCAATCGAACCCGCGGGACATGCTGGCGACAGCACCGTTACCGCAGGGCCGTTTACCGTAGCGGACCTGAAGCGTGGCCAGTATGTCCTGCTGCGTCGGAATCCGAACTACTGGAAGAAGGATGCTGCCGGCCAGCAGTTGCCGTATTTCAGCACTGTTCGCCTCGATTTTGTGAGCAACCGGGAGATCGAACGGGTGCGCTTCAGTAGCGGCCAGTACCAGGTGATCAACGGCATCGCGCCGGAGGATTTCGACAGCCTCGCAAAGGCGACCGGAAGTGCGCGGGACTACGGTCCGTCGCTGAACACGGAGCAGATGTGGTTCAACCAGTCCCCGGCCGCGCCTCTTCCCGGGTTCGAAAAGGCCTGGTTTACGAACCGGGCGTTTCGTCAGGCTGTGTCCATGGCGATCCAGCGGGCCGACCTGGCACGGATTGCATACAGGGGCCACGCGACCCCTGCGTACGGCTTTATCTCTCCCTCAAACCACACCTGGTACAACACGGGCCTGCATCCGGCAGCACAGGATAGCCGCTCAGCGCAAGCACTTTTGCAGCAGGCGGGCTTCCGGTTGAACGGGAGCAGGTTAACGGACAGCACCGGCAATCCCGTCCGCTTTTCCATTTTGACCAATGCGGGCAATGTTGCGCGTGAACGCATGGCACAGCTCATCGCCCAGGACCTCTCCAAGATTGGTATGCAGGTGAATGTAGTGACATTGGACTTTCCCGCCCTGATCGACCGGCTGATGCATACGCAGAACTATGAGGCGGCGCTGCTTGGGCTGTCGAACGTCGATCCCGATCCGAATGCCATGATGAACGTCTGGCTCAGCTCATCACCGAACCACCAGTGGAACCCGTCAGAGAAAACTCCTGCGACGGATTGGGAGGCGGAAATCGACAGGCTAATGCTGGCGCAGGCCGCCGCACCTGCTCAGCAGCAACGGAAGCAGGCGATGGACCGCGTGCAGCAGATCGTGATGGAACAGCAGCCGTTCATCTACCTGGTGCACCCTGACATGCTGTACGCCATTGCACCTTCCATCGAAGGCGCGCAGGTGTCGCTTCTTCAGCCCGGGGGCGTTGCAGCGATCGAGACGATGCGCAGAAAAGCAGGGGCACGATGATGGCGACTCCACTCCTGCGGGTTTCACTCTCGGCTGGATATGCTTCCAGGACGACACTCAGGGACATACGGTTTACGTTGTACCCGGGCGAGCGAATGGCTGTCGTGGGCACCAGCGGCGCGGGAAAGAGCACGCTTGTGCAGGCCTTGCTTGGCACCATGCGGTGGCGTGACGGCTGGGCGCGTGGCGAAGTCTTCTTCGAGGGCGTTGATCTGCTCTCAGCTTCGGAGCGCCAGTTACGCGTGCTGCGGGGACGACGCATCGCGCTGGTGCCGCAGAGCCCGCTGACCTCACTGAATCCTGCGCTCACGCTGCAGCAGCATTTCCGGGAGTGCTGGCGCGCTCATATGCCCACAGATTCCGAACGGATGCAGCGTCGCATTTTGGAACTGATGGACAGGGTCCAACTGCCCGCGACGCGCGAGTTCCTGGAGCGCAGACCGATAGGAGTCAGTGTAGGGCAGGCGCAGCGTGTGCTGATCGCACTGGCGCTGTTGCATCGCCCGGCGCTGCTCATTGCCGATGAGCCGACAAGCGCCCTGGATGTCTGCACGCAGGAGGAGATTGTACGGCTGTTCTATGAGGTGACGCGGGACGAAGAGACGACGCTGCTCTACGTATCACACGATCTCCTATCCGTCTTTCGCCTGTGTGACCGAATGTTGGTCATCAACAAAGGAGAGCTGGTGGACGATATAGTCCCCAGCACCTGTCCGTTTGAGCAAACGCACGCAGCAACGCGCGCGCTGCTGCAGACGTTGCCGGTGCCGCCGGATGTATTGCGTCAGCACCTCGCTAAACCGGAGACGGGGTCCTTCGCGGTACAGGAGAGAACATCTCCATCCGGTTTGCCTGATGCGGCCCCGTGCTCTGCCGAATACGCGGCACCCGGCCTGTGAAGTTCCGGCTGTTTGCAAGGAAACCTAACAGATCGGGCACTCGCGACGGCACGACAACCTTCCGGTGCACTTCCCTCAACCTGTACCCCACCACGTGAGGCTTACATGCTATCCCGTTCTACATCTTTGAGAGCAGCCCTGCTGGCCGCAGGCACACTCTCGCTTTCTGCCGTCAGTATGGCCGGAACTCCCCATCCCAAGTTCGCGAAGGACTTGCAGGATGCCAGTTCGCGGCCCTCCCAACTCCACGTCATTGTGCAGTACAACCAGGATCCTGACACTGCGGCGCAGTCCAGACTCGCCAGCCTGGGCGCGACTGTGCACCAGCACCTGAAGCAGGTCCATTCACTGTCCGCAACCGTCACATCCGATTCGTTGTCGGCGTTGGAGAATGATCCGAACGTCAGCCACATTTCGCTCGACCATCCGCTCGGTGCACGCGGCGATGGCCCACCAACTCCAGCCTGTGTCACGGTGGGTCCCGTTACCGCAAACTGCGCCAATGATCCCAACGTCCCGATGGGAACCAGTGCCGAGTACACGCTGGAACCCATCAATGCCCCCCAGGTCATTCAGAAAGGGTATTACGGCACCGGGATCGGCGTCGCTGTGATCGATAGCGGCATCAATCCTACTGTCGATTTCGGCGCCCGCATTGTCTACAGCCAAAACTTCGTTCCGAACGAAACGACCACTGCTGACGCGTATGGACACGGCACCCACGTCGCCGGCCTTATTGCGGGAGCAGGCGTCAACTCGTTTGGGAAAAACTACACACGTACGTTTGCCGGCGTGGCACCTCTTGCAAACCTGATCAATCTCCGGGTGCTGGATGAGAACGGGCAGGGAACAGATTCCAGTGTGATCGCCGCCATCGACCAGGCCATCGCCCTGCAGTCGACCTTCAACATCCGCGTCATCAACCTGTCGCTTGGCCGTCCCATCTTTGAAAACTACACGCAGGACCCGCTTTGCCTTGAGGTTGAGAAGGCCTGGAAGGCCGGCATCATGGTTGTGGTTGCCGCCGGCAACAACGGACGCAATCTCGCGCTGAACACCGAGGCGTACGGCACGGTCGAAGCGCCCGGCAACGATCCGTACGTCTTTACCGTGGGCGCGGTTCGAACCATGGGTACGGCAGCCATCGGGGACGACGCCATGGCCAGCTACAGCTCCAAGGGCCCAACCTACATCGACCACATCGCGAAGCCGGATATCGTGGCGCCGGGTAACCTGGTGACCAGCGTTCTGGCCCGTAGCTCAAACCTGCAGACAAACAACCCTCGCTTCTACACACCCATGTACTTCTACACGCCCGGCAAGAACACCCAGGCTTCCACCAACTACATGCCCCTGAGCGGGACCAGCATGGCGACCGGTGTTGCCAGCGGCGCGGTAGCGCTCCTGTTGCAGGCTAAGCCGTCTCTAACACCGGACCAGGCAAAGGCCGTTCTGATGCAGAGCGCCAACCATGGCACTCTTCCCCAGACGAGCACTGTCACGGACTCCGGCATGACATACACGGATCACAACGACGTGTTCACGCAGGGCGCGGGATACCTGGACATCAATGCAGCGGTTAACGCCGTGCAGTCCGGGACGTTCCAGGCACCGAGCGGAACGGCAATGTCGCCGGTTGCCGTGTATGACCCGAACTCGGGCAACACGACACTCGTCGTCGATCAGACGGCATTGTGGGGGTCCACGGCACTGTGGGGTTCCACGTCCATCTACGGCGCTAATGCCTTCTCCAATCCTGGCGCATCCACCGCTCTATGGGGATCCACGGCCCTCTGGGGTTCCGCCGATCCGGCGGGGTTCACGGCACTGTGGGGATCCACGGCACTGTGGGGTTCATCGTCACCGCAGGCCACGACCGCTCTGTGGGGATCTTCCACCGACGGCGCCAACACAGCTCTGTGGGGGTCATCCACCACAACGGGAGCAACCGCGCTGTGGGGAAGTAGTATGCCAGCGGACAATTAAGACTGCCTGACGCACTGCGTTACATACCGGGCTGGGCTACCATGCGCTCAACATGGGAGTCCAGCCCCTCTTGTTTCAAGCTGTTCATCCCCTGCGTGCGCGGTTGTCTTGTGTCCGGACAGCGTGTGGTGGATGGGCTGAACAGGATCTGGATCGGGCTTACGGCTACGCGCAGTCGTGGCGGACCAGCGTGCAGCAGGATACCCCTGGATCACTGGGAATCACAACCGATTACCTCGGCACAAAAAGCGCACATGGATCACAGGAGTCGGCCGTGAAGCTTTGCGCAATACTGAGGCACAGTGCCAGCGCATGTTGCAAGAGGCGTTTGCATCGGTTTACCGGCAGGTGTGCTCTGCGGCCTGTAAAGAGCCTCCCGCTATGTTCATCAAGAGGGTGTCGACCTCGTATACACGACGTGATCCTGCGAGGGGATGTCTGGTCTTGAGGTCACAGGCAAGCAGACGACGGAGTTGGCAGGGCGCCTAGCAAGACAGCTTCGGGCCGAATCCTCGCAGAACATCGCGTCCTACTCGAAATGGAGCTTAAACCCTTGGTAGCTTTGTGGTATTCCATCCTCCGCCCAGGGCTTTGATGAGGAGTACGCTGGCATCCAGACGACGCTGCATGATGACGATCTCATTCCGCTGATTGTTCAGCGCAGCGGTCTGGTAGGTCACCACCTGCAGGAACGTGTCCACACCGCCCTCGTAGCGAATCTGGAACAGGTTCTGCGATTCCTTGGCTGCCGTGGTGGCGGCACGCTGCTGGTCTGCTTCGGTCTGCAGCACGCGTAGCGCCGCCAGGTTGTCCTCCACCTGCTGGAAGGCGGTCAGCGTCGTCTGCCGGTAGTTGGCGACGGTCTCGTCATATTGCGCGATGCTCAGGTCCTTGAGCGAGCGCCTGCGGCCGCGGTCGTACAGCACCTGCGACAGCTGCGGACCCACCGCGAAGAAGCGCGCTGGAAACGTGAACCAGTTGACGAGTGAGTTGCCGATCACACCGCCACTGCCGCTGATGGTCAGCGTGGGATAATACGCAGCTTCCGCGATGCCGATCTGCTCGTTGGCTGCGGCCACGCGGCGCTCGTCCGCAGAGATATCAGGCCGCCGCTCCAGCAGTTGCGACGGCAGCGCCCCCGGAATGTTCGGCAGGTCAGGTGCCTTCAGCGATGGAGAGGTGGGCGGAATGGTAAGCTCCGCAGGAGCCTTGCCAATGAGCACGGCGATGGCATGCTCGTACTGCGCACGCTGCTGCTCCAGGTCGGTGCGTTGCACACGTGCCTGCTGCAACTGCGTTTGTGCCTGCGTTAAGTCGCTGTAGGGCGACACGCCGCCCTGGTAGCGGTCCTGCGTCAGCTGCACGGCCTGCTGGTATACCTGGATGGTGCTGTCCAGCAGCGTCTCCTGTGCGTCCGCGCTGCGCAGGGCAAAGTAGTCCATGGCCAGCTCGGCATGCAGGCTCAGGCGTGCATTTTCCAGGTCGCCTGCGGCAGCCTGCGCCTGCTCCCGCGCCTGAACGGTGCCACGCCGAATGCGGCCCCACAGGTCGACCTCGTAGCTCAGATCGACGGGCAAGGAGACGACAGGTACACCGCTGTTCGCGATCGCCTGGTTGAAGTAGGGCTGGTAGATGGAGTCGCGCACGCCCTGGATGCTGGGCGCCAGGCTGATCTGTGGGCCCGCTTCGGACCGGGCGAACCCGATCTGCGAACGTGCCGCGCGAAAATTGGCTTCAGCAGCCACCAGCGAAAGGTTGGCCGTGTCCACCTGGGGTTCCAGTGCGTTCAGCTGCGCGTCGCCAAACATCATCCACCAGTCGCCTTTGAGCTGCGCGTCTCCAGGTGCGCCCGTCTTCCAGCCATCGAACGATGCCGGTGGCACTTCCTTGAAGGCGGGCGTCAATGCCGTTGCGGGTGGCTTGGTGTAGTTGGGCCCCACGCGGCAGCCCGCTGCCCACAGTGTGGCCGCCGATGCCAGCAGCATCGTGAGTTGCCGTGCACGATGAGCCATTCGGGACGTCCCGGCGCGCATTACAGAGCACCCTGCTGTACGTCCGTGGCGTTGGCACTACTCACAATCACATGTTGTCCTTCCGCCAGCGAATCCGATGGGTTCAGGATCACCGCATCGCTTGCATGTAGCCCACCCGTCACTTCGACAGTGGCACCGTAGTCATGTCCCACGCGGATCGATTGCAGGTGCACACGGCCGTTCTGCACCACTCCCACGCGCAGACCCTCGGACCGGAACAGCAGCGCATTGGACGGCAGAGTGAGGGAGGTGCTGGACGCAGGGATGGGCAGGTGCACGAAGGTGTACGCACCGGGCAGCAGACGCCGCCCTGGGTTGTCCAGGTCCACCTCGACCCGCAAGGTGCGTGTGGAAGTATCGATGGCCGTGGCATTGCGCGCAATGGTGCCCTGCAGCTCTGCGCCGGGCAGTGCGTCGCTGGTGACCACCACCTTGGCACCATCGTGTACATCATCCGTGTACACCTCGGGGACAGGCACAAAGACACGCAGGCGGTTGACCGATGCCATGTGGAACAACTCACTGTGCGGCGTGTTGCTGTCGCCCGCCTGGATGAGTGATCCGGTGTCCACGTTGCGCGCGGTTACGATGCCGTCGAACGGCGCGTAGATGCGTTCAAAGCCCTGCATCTGCTGCAGCCTGCGCAGATTGGCTTCGGCTGCTTCCAGCGTGGCCTGCCGGGCGTTTTTGTCACTCAGAGCCTGATCGGTCTCCTGCCGCGACACGGCGTTCTTGGCCAGGAGATCCTGCCAGCGCTTCGCGGTCACTTCGGCGATCTGTTCGTTCGCTTTGGCGGTGGAGACCTGCGCCTGGGCCTGCTCTACCTGCTGGTCCACTTCCGGCGTCTGCACCACCGCCAGCAGTTGCCCCTTGCGCACGCTGGCCCCGATGTCTGCGTACCACTTCAGCAGGTAGCCATTGGTACGCGAGTAGATGGGCGTGTCGATGAAGGCTTCAGTGTTCGCGGGCAGCCGCAGTTCCTCTGCATGGGCGCCCTGTGCGGGATGCGTTACGGACACGGTTTGGATGGCACTTTCGCGTGTCTCCGATTTAAGCGACGACTCTGCGCGCACGCGGCTCAGCATGCCCCATGCCACCACAAGCAGCAGCACCACGACCGCCGCCGCGAGTGACACAAAGGCACCACGGCCCAGCTTGCGTCCTCTGTCAATCCTGATGTCTGGCCCGTGCGTGGCAGGGGTATGTCCCTGCTGGTGTACTGTCGCCTGCGCCGGGACGCCGACGTCATTTACCGCGCGGTCCTGACGCACGTCAGGCGCACTCTCCTGTCCACTAAGCGGAGCTGCTCCGCTTTCAGGCCGCGTCAGCGCTTGTTCTTCAAAATCAGGCATGAGCCACTTCTCCACGTACAGTCTGTGCAGCTTCCTTCTTGGCTGTGCCGCCATGCAGCATAGCGAAAACCGCTGGAACAAAGGCCAGCGTGGCCACGGTGGCGCACAGCAGGCCACCAATCACGGCGCGCCCCAGAGGTGCGTTCTGCTCGCCACCATCGCCCAGTCCCATGGCCATAGGCACCATGCCGATGATCATGGCCAGCGCCGTCATGCACACTGGGCGGAAGCGTGTCGCACCCGCTTCAATGGCCGCCAGCACCGCGTCCCTGTGCTCCTCAAACCGGATCTTGGCAAAGGACACCACAAGGATGCTGTTCGCCGTGGCTACACCCATACACATGATGGCCCCCATCAGCGCGGGCACGCTTAGTGTGGTGTGCGTCAGGAACAGGAACAGCACAATCCCGGCCAGCGCCGCAGGCAGCGCGGTGATGATGATGAACGGGTCAAGCCAGGATTGGAAGTTCACCACGATGAGCATGTAGACCAGCACAATGGCAAAGAGGAGGCCGCCAAGCAGCGCCGTATAAGACGACTTCATGGTCTCCACCTGGCCGCGCAGGTCCACAAATGTGCCCCGTGGCAGCTCCTTGCGGTGCCGGTCCACAATGCGCTGCACGTCCTTGCTTACCGCGCCCAGGTCGCGGCCCTGCACGGCTGCGTAGATGTCCATCACGCGGCGTATGTTGTAGTGGTTCACCACCGCCGCTTCATGCCCGCGGCCCATGCTGGCCAGGTCACCTACGATCTCGGGCGTGGTCCGCTGCTGCGCCGTGGCTGAGTTCACCGGTATGTTCTGAATATCCTGAATCGAATCCATCGTGTACTGCGGGTTCTGCGCCACCAGGTTGTAGTTCACGCCATTCTTCCAATTGAGAAAAAACATGGGCGTCAACTGGAATGAACTGGACAGGCTGTTCAGCAGGCTTTGCGAAATGTCGCGCGTGGTGTAGCCTCCCTGCTCCGCCTTGGTGCGCTCAATGTTGATTTCGAGCGTGGGATAGTCGAGTGGCTGCTGGATCCGTACATCCACCAGGCCGGGTACGTTTCGCAACTCTCCCAGCATGCTCTTTGCCTGCGCGCTTGCACCTTCCATGTCTGAACTCTGCAGTTGCACATCAATGGGCGCAGGCAGACCGAAGTTTAGGATCTGCGTCGTAATGTCTGCCGGCAGAAAGTAAAACATGACGCCCGGAAACTGCCGTGGCAGCTTCTGTCGCAGTTGGGCGACGTAGTCCGCAGTGGGGTGGTGCTTCTCTGTGAGGCTGACATAGATATCGCCATCGCCCGCACCCACAATGCCATTGGTCAGATGCATGGTGTTCATGGGGCTGTAGGGCAGGCCCAGGTTGTCCAGCACGCTTTTCATTTCACCGGGCGCAACAGTTTCACGAATTGACTGCTCCACCTGGTCTGCCAGGCGTGCTGTTTCCTCAATGCGTGTGCCGGTTTTAGCGCGGATGTGCAGCGTGAACTGGCCGGAGTCGGAAGTGGGGAAGAAGTCCTGCCCAAGAAATGGCACCAGCAGCATAGCCAGCAGGCAGCCTCCCAGGAACACCGGCAGAAAGATGCGCCGGGAAAAGACCAATCGTGTCAGCAGAAACTCATAGCCGGAGCGCAGGCGTTCAAAGCCGCGCTCGAACGCGCGTTGAACGTTGACCAGCGGATTGCGTGAAGGAGCCGTGTTCTTGTGCCGCAGCAGGTACATGGCGAGCGTGGGCACCAGCGTACGCGAAAGGATGTACGACGCGATCATGGCAAACATCACGGCCTCAGCCAACGGCGCGAACAGGTAGCGCGCTACGCCACTGAGAAAGAACATGGGCAGAAACACGATGCAGATACACAGCGTCGACACCAGCGCGGGAACGGCGATCTGCGCAGCGCCGTCCAGAATGGCGTCGCGCAACTCGTAGCCTTCTTCCAGAAATCGCTCGATATTTTCCAGGGTCACCGTGGCATCGTCCACCAGGATGCCCACCGCGAGCGCAAGGCCGCCCAGCGTCATGGTGTTGATGGTTTCGCCCATAAAGCTGAGCACGATAACGGACGTAAGAATGGAGAGCGGGATCGACACCGCGATGATGAGCGTGGAGCGCCACGACCCGAGAAACAGCAGGATCATCAGGCCAGTGAGCGACGCTGCGATCACCGCTTCGCGGATCACGCCAGATACGGCGCCCCGCACAAACACGCTCTGGTCGTTGAGCGCTGTGAGCTTCAGGCCGGGTGGCGCAATTTGCAGAACGCGGGGAAGGAGTTTGTCGATGCCGCTGACCACATCCAGCGTGGACGCCGTACCCGCCTTGAGCACCGACAGCAACACGCCCCGATGGCCGTCCTGCCGGACGATGTTGGTCTGATAGGCCGCGCCGCTGCTAATGGTGGCCACATCGCGCACATACACCATGGCCCCGTTCACCTGCTTGATGGGCATCAGGCCAAGTTCGTCGATGGTGTGTGGCGCGGCGTTGCTGCGCACGTCGTACTCCAGCGGTCCGATCTTGGCGGTGCCACTCGGCATCACTACGTTCTGGGCGTTCATCGCAGCCAGCAGATCGCCTGGCGAAACCCCTCGCGCCTGCATGCGCGACTGATCCATGCTCACGGTAATCTGCGGCGACTTTCCGCCATACGCCTGTGGCAGCACGGCACCGGCTACAGTTACCAGTTGCGGACGGACGGTGTTCTGGGCAATGTCGTTCAGCTGTTGTTCGTTGAGGCTGTTGCCTGAGACGCCAATTTGCAGGATGGGCACGCTGCTGGCGCTGAAGTTGATAATCTCAGGCGGCAGGATGCCGGGCGGTAGCTGGCGCACCAAGTAGCCGGAGGCGGCACTCACCTGCGCATTTGCTGTGTCGAGGCTCGCCCCTGGCTGCAGATAGATCTTGATGACTGCAACGCCGTTGTAGCTGGTCGATTCAGTGTGCTGAATGTTGTCGACCAGCGTGGTCAGTGCCTTTTCGTACGGCGTGGTCAGCCGGCCTTCAATCTCTTCTGCATTCAGGCCGGTGTACTGCCAGGCGACCGCGACCACGGGGATGTTGATGTTTGGGAAGATGTCTGTCGGCGTGCGGAGGATCACCACTGGGCTAAGGATCAGGATCATGAGCGCCAGCACAATAAAGGTGTACGGACGATTCAGCGCAATCTTGACGATCCACATATCTCGTCCCCCGGTGCGGCTTCGCTTATCGGAAATACCGCTGTGCTCATTAGACCTTCTTGATCCATTTCGGTGAAGTGCTTTGTTCCGGGGACGGTCATCGGAAATTCCGTTGTGACGCGGGCGTAGACTAAACATGCCATGGAGTTGCGCCATCTCCGTTATTTCGTTGCAGTCGCCGAGACCGGCGGATTCAGTGCGGCATCACGGGCACTGAATATCTCACAGTCAGCCATCAGCGAGCAGGTTGCAGATCTGGAGGGCGAGCTTGCAGTGCCTCTTCTGCATCGGCAAAACCGAACAACTCGACTGACGCCGTATGGCGAAATCTTCCTGGAGAGCTCACGTGACATTCTGCGTATGTCCGAGCAGGCGATTGAGACTGCCCGGAGCGCCTACCGCGGAGAAACTGGCCGGCTCACCATCGGCTTCTTCGTCGGCGGCATACAGCACGGCTTTGCGCAGTGGATCCGCGAATTTCGACAAGCATACCCATCCGTGTCGATCTCCCTCACCGAGATGACTCCAACGGCGCAGCACGGCGCGCTGCTGAGCGGCGCCATCGATGTCGCCTTCACCCGTCCAGTCCCCAACGCGCTGCGGTCAGAACTCCGCACGGAGCGGCTCTACAGCGAAGAACTGGTCGTGGTGCTACCCCGTCAACATGCCCTGACGCGGGAAGGGAGCGTCCTTATACGTTCGCTTGAAGGTGAGCGCTTCGTGATGAATGATCGCGTGAACTCCCCCGCGGTCTTCGACCGGGTAGTCTCGCTCTGTGCGGCTGCCGGGTTTTCGCCAAATATCGCGACCTTTGCCTCCGTCTCTTCCGGTGTCATTGCATTGGTCGAGGCGGGCGAGGGTATTGCGGTTCTGCCGCGAGGTTCTGAACTGCTTCGCTCAGACAACACGGTGTTTGTGCCCATAGCAGACCAGGGGGCAAGCGTGGATCTCGTCATGGCGTGGCGAGCCAGGCGTCATAATGCCGTTCTTAAACATTTTGTAGACCTGGTGCGCAACCACACGCGCCGCACTACAACTGGACTGAAACCGCTCGCAGATCCAGCATGACGCAGCCTGAATCTCCATACCTGCCTGCTACTTGCTGGTGAAGAGTTTGTATGCCTCCACTGAGCTAAAACAAGTGCATCGGCTAAAGAGGCGCTGCGCAACAGATCGTATCCAAGATGAGTGACCTATTTAGGGCGGACACGACCGAGGGCGAAAAGCCGGACAGAGTGATTTGAAGACAGAGGCCACGGCCATCTGCTAGCTCATACGAGATCCCCGTCGCTTTGGCGTTGCGGATCGTCACATCGTTCAGCTTCATCTGTCTCCGAATCCGCATACCGATACTTGTTGAGGCGGATACCGCCACACATACCTCCATTTGGGCAGGATGTTCCTGGTTCGCGTCGAACTACAATAGACAGAAACCACACGGTACTGTCGATTTCCGAGTCCATGGGATGGCTTAGAACAGGTATGTGGCGGAGGGAGAGGGATTCGAACCCCCGTTGGACTCTCGCCCAAAGCGGTTTTCAAGACCGCCTGTTTCAACCACTCACACATCCCTCCGCAGGGTGTGGACACTACGTATCGTAGCAGGCACGCCAGCCGCTGTATCTCAGCTCGGGGCGTCCGCGTCCAATACGCCGGGGTAGCATAGGCGCATGGCGGTTACGGCAGAGACGTCCAACACCTTTGAAAGCACGCTGCGCTCGGCGAAGACATCCATGGTCTTCTCCGAAACCCTCAGCCTGGCCATGGACAGCTTCCGTGCCAGCAAGGTGCGTTTCCTGCTGACCATGGTGGGCATGATCATCGGTTCGGCGTCCATTGTTCTGGTCGTCACCGTGGGTTTGACGGGCCGTCAGTACGCGCTTACCACCCTGAGCAACATCGGTCCCAACATGGTGGAAATGCAGTACAGCGGCGGCGCCACCGTTGGCCCGGACGGCTCCTCCACGCCCGACTACATGACCAAGGAAGACGAAACCGCGGTGCTGAACCAGGTACCCGGTATCGCGTTCAGCTCACCCATGCTGGAGTTCCATGCACCTGTCAGTACCGGCGGGGGCCGCACCAAGGATGTCATGATGCTCGGCGTCTCTCCTCGCTACAAGGACGTACGCAATCTTGAGGTCGTCAGCGGACGCTTCTTCGACGATCAGGATGCGATGGCGCATGAGAAGGTCGGCATGATCGTCGAGGCGCTGGCCAAGGAACTCTTTGGCTCAGACCAGGCCGCTGTGGGCAAGGTGCTGAACATGAATGGCATTCCCATCCAGCTCATCGGCACCTTCAAGCTGCGCGTCGACCTTTTTGGACAGTCGGAGATCAGCGACCAGACCATCCTTGTGCCGTACCCGGTGGCTCGTTATTTCACCGGTACAGACACGGTGAAAGAAATCTTTTTCACCATGAAAAACCC
This sequence comes from uncultured Terriglobus sp., assembly GCA_964251045.1. Classification (GTDB taxonomy): domain Bacteria; phylum Acidobacteriota; class Terriglobia; order Terriglobales; family Acidobacteriaceae; genus Terriglobus. The sequence goes on from CAXUHI010000004.1 coordinate 43,305, forward strand.
GGAGGACGTGCCTCGTGGCGCACCTCGCATCCTCTCGATCATCCGTTTACGTCACCGTAAGACCAGCAACTACAACGCCTTCACCATGGTCGCCATTCTAGACACCATGGCCAAGGTCGCGGACGCGCTGACCTACGTCCTCATCGCCGCCGCTGTCATCACGCTTGTCGTCTCCGGCGTCGGCATCATGAACAGCATGCTGGCCAACGTGACCGCGCGTATCCGCGAGATCGGCATCCGAAAAGCCCTTGGTGCGACGCGCCGCGAGGTACGCATGCAGTTCCTGACCGAGGCGGTTTTCCTTTCCTTAAGCGGTGGCGTCGTTGGCACGATCCTTGGGCTTGCCGTTCCCCTCAGCGTTAACCTGCTTACGCCCGTGGACATTCCCATGTCGTGGCTTTCCGCGGTGGTCGCGTTGCTCACCAGTGTCCTTGTCGGAGTGGCATTCGGCACGCTCCCGGCGAATCGCGCGGCAGCTTTGGACCCAGTAGAGACCCTCAAATACGAGTAAGTTGTCAGGCGCGGTGCTAGCCTTGAAGAGATGAAATTCGGAGTTCTGGTCTTTCCCGGTTCCAACTGCGACCACGATACCTTTCACGTCATCGACGCTGTTGCGCACCAGCCCGTCACGTTTCTCTGGCACGCCTCTGAGGATCTGCAGGGCTGCGACGCCATCCTGGTCCCTGGCGGTTTCGCCTATGGCGACTATCTCCGCACAGGCGCCCTGGCGCGCTTCGCTCCCATTATGGGTTCGGTACGCAACTTCGCGGATGCAGGCGGCCCCGTGCTGGGCATTTGCAACGGATTTCAGATCCTCTGCGAAGCCGGTCTGCTGCCCGGTGCCCTGATGCGCAACGCCGGCCTGCGCTACATCTGCAAGCAGGTTCACCTCCGCACAGAAACGGCCGACTCGCCTTTCACCAACACGCTCCGTCAGGGTGAAGTTCTACGCCTTCCCATTGGCCATATGGAAGGGAACTACTTCTGCGATGACGCGACGCTCTCTGCGTTGAAGCAGCAGGCCCGCATTGCCTTTCGCTACTGTGACGCGCAGGGCGAAGTCACACCGCAGGCCAATCCAAATGGATCGCTGGACAACATCGCTGGCATTCTAAGTCCCGGCCGCAACGTGCTGGGCATGATGCCGCACCCCGACCGCTCCAGCGAGGCGCTGCTTGGGTCGGCGGATGGCTTCAGGATCTTCCAGTCTCTCGTCGCCTCCATGGCCGCAGCATGATCGACATCCATCACCATCTGCTGCCCGGTATTGACGACGGTTCCCGTGATCTCGAGAACTCTGTTGCCATGGTGCAAATGGCCGCGGAAGATGGCATTACGCACATCGTCGCGACGCCGCACGCGAACCATGCCTACAGCTACAGCCGCGAGCGCAACGAAACTCTGCTGCAGCAACTCCGCGATGCGCTTCCATCCGACACTGCCACCAACATTACGTTGGGACTCGGCTGTGACTTCCACCTTAACTTTGAGAACATCGAAGACGCCCACCAGCATCGCCAGCGCTACACCATCAATCAGCATGAGTACCTGCTGCTTGAACTGCCTGACTTCAACATCCCGTCCAATCTGGAAGACGTTCTCTACCGAATGCGTGTCGATGGCCTGGTTCCCATCCTGACCCACCCGGAACGCAATGCCACGCTGCAGCGCAGGCCGGAGCTGTTACAGACGTGGATCGAGAATGGATTATTGGTGCAGGTTACGGCAGGATCGGTCATGGGCAACTTTGGTGGGAAGGCCGAGGCGATGGCGTGGAATCTCCTTCGCTCCGGCTCCGTTCACTTCCTCGCCACGGACGCCCATGACCTCGTCCGCCGCCCTCCACAGATGAGCGCCGCCCGGCAACTCCTTGCCAAGAAGCTGGGTGGGCCAACAGCGGACTTGCTGACCAGAGCCAATCCTCTGGCCGTCTTCGAAGGCCGCTCGCTCCCTGACCAGATCGCTCCCGAAGCTCCCGCGGAATCGGAAGACAGGCCCTTCTGGAAGCGCCTTTTCAGCAGGGGGTGATTCGCGGTGCGAACCTTGCACCAAATACGGACTAAACACGTCTGATATGCAGTACGATGGAAAGACACTGCATATCAGCGTGTCGGGGATCAGGCGTGCATCTGGCGGAGTTGCAACGGGGTGAACGGGCAAGGGTGATTGGCGTTGCGCAGAGTGAGGCGTATTGCCAGCTCTGCTCACTTGGTCTGAACTCCGGCGCGGAGGTCGAAATTGTGCGCAGCCTTTCACGCAAATCGCTGCTCATTGTCCGTGTGGATGGATCGGACATTGCTCTGCGCGGCAAAACGGCCGAAACCGTCAAGATCAGGCCGGAGCACGCGCATTGAGCACTCTTGCCTTTTCTCCGATTGAAGCCGCGGCACCGTCGCATGCGGGTGGGAAGGACGCAGGCATCCCGTACCGCACTATCGGTCTGATCGGTCCGCCCAACGTCGGTAAGACTACGCTGTTCAACCGCCTGACGGGCATGCGCCAGAAGGTCAGCAACTACCCCGGCGTCACCGTAGAGCATCGCAGCGGGCGCAACAAGAGCGGCCAGACCATCGTCGATTTGCCGGGCGTGTGGAGCCTTACGCCGGAGTCGGAAGATCAGCGCATTGCTGTTGCCGTCCTTCAAGGAAGGCAAAGTGGTGTTCCAAAGCTGGATGCCGTTCTGCTGGTAGTAGACGGCACGCAGTTGCAGCGCTATACGACGCTGATCGCAGAGGTGCTCGCCTGCAATCTGCCTACCCTCATGCTCATCAACATGGCCGACGAACTGACGGCGCGCAAGGGCTTTGTCGACCCGCTGGCCTTGGCGCGCGAACTGCGCACCCCCACAGCGCTGATCAGCGCGGCGCGTGGCACCGGCATGGATGCCATTGACCGTTTCCTCAGCGGACAGCACGCCGCCGCGCAGATACTGCCGGTGTTGCAGGCAGGCGGCAATGCAGCGGCTGCGTGTGCCATCGATTGCACCAACCTGACGAAGTCCGGCTCGTACCGACGCCCACACCACTCGAAGTTCACGCGCGAGTTCGACCGCTGGGCACTGCATCCGGTCATCGGACCCATTCTTTGCGTCCTGTTCATCGCGGCCGCGTTTCAGATTATGTTCCGCGCTGCATACCCCGCAGGAACCGCCCTGAGTAACTGGCTGGGCAACTTGGGCATCGCGTTGGGAGCGCATCTTCCGGATACCGTTCTGCGGCCGATCGTGGTGGATGGCGTCTGGAATGGCCTGGCCTCCATCGTCGGTTTTCTACCGACCATCTTGTGCATGTTCCTGGTCATCACCATCTTTGAGGACTCCGGGTACATGGCGCGCGCGGCCGTAATCGCGGACCGCACCATGGGCCGCGTCGGGCTGAACGGCCGGTCGTTCTTGCCGCTGCTCTCTGCCTATGCCTGCGCCGTTCCGGCGATTATGGGCGCGCGTGCTATCCCATCCAAGCGCGACCGGCTGGCCACGATCTTGATTGCGCCGTTCATGACCTGCTCCGCCCGCCTGCCGGTGTACGCACTTTTGATAGCAGCGTTCATTCCCGCGCGCAACGTTCTCGGTAACGCGCTGGGCCTGCAGGCCGTCACGATGATGCTGCTCTACGCCGTCGGCCTGCTTGCCGCACTGCTGACCGCCAGCCTATTGCACTCCAGCGTACTGAAGGGTAGAGCCTCACTCTTTGCCATCGAACTGCCCAATTACCGCTTGCCGCGTCCGCGCACTGTTGTCCTGGCTATGCTGAACCGCAGCAAGGTCTTCCTGAAGCAGGTGGGAACCGTCATTCTTGTGCTAAACCTGATCATCTGGTTTCTGGCGCACCTGCCCTTCCACCATGGCCAGCCCAGCGATGTCGGCGCAAGTTACCTTGCACGCATCGGCGAGTGGATTGAGCCGGCGCTGAAGCCAATAGGCCTGAACCGCACCGTTGGCATCGCGCTCCTGACGGCCTTTGTCGCGCGCGAAAGCGTCGTCAGCACGCTGGCCACGCTGTATGGTTCCGTGAACACCGGCGATGCGCTCCGTGCGGAGGTCGGCCTGGCCGGCGCGCTCGCCCTGCTGGTCTTCTTTGCCTTGGCCATGCAGTGCACTGCCACGCTGGCCGTGGTCCGGCGCGAGACAAACTCGCTCAAGTGGCCGGTCATCCAGTTTGTGTATATGACAGTGCTTGCCTATGGCGCATCGTTTGTCACGTACCGGATCGCTCTCGCGCTGCACGCCTGATGGCTTTCGATGGCACATACTGCGTATCCGGTCACTCCGGACGGCCGCTACTTCGTCGTACGCGGGCGCCTTTGGCGCTGTTCCAACCCGGCGTTGCCGCCCGAAGAACGCAAGCGCTGGACAACAGTCTTGATGAAAGCGCGGCGTGATAAAGGCATCGCGATGCGTACGGGCGATCCGCTGGCACGGGAAGACGCTCGCCAGCGTGTGGACGCAGCCAAGCATGCCCTGGGCGAACGCGGGGCGCCATGGTGGACAGACGGCGCTTCGGACTGGAACCGCCATCTGGCCAGGAACACACCCTATGCGGAGTGGTATCACGCCCTGGAAGGCTGATCGTTCGACACGGGCTTGCGATGACCTCACGGATGCCCTAGACTTGCGAAGGCGTGGGCGGTTAGCTCAGTTGGTTAGAGCGCCTGCCTTACAAGCAGGATGTCGGGGGTTCGAGTCCCTCACTGCCCACCAGAAACCTATCTCACCACGTCTCATGCTGTCTCACGATGTAGGCTGAAGCGTGAATCCACGGGCGTTCCGTGTATCATGCTGTCTCATGCTGTCTCACCGCATCTCACGCAAACCAGGGGCATCGCTGGGGGCATTTCGGTCTACACTCCATGCGATGCCCCCAACGGTGCCATGCCGCTGACCGAAGCAGCCATCCGTGCGCTGAAACCCGCCGGCAAGCCGCGCCGCGTGGCGGACGAACGTGGACTCTACCTCGAAGTCTCCGTCACCGGATCCAAGCTGTGGCGTTACAAGTACCGGTTTGAGGGCCGTGAGAAGCGTCTCGCTCTGGGTACCTACCCTGACGTGGGTCTGCGCCTGGCACGCGACCGCCGCGAAGAGGCACGGTCCACCCTGGCGCGCGGTATTGATCCAGGTGCCGTGCGCCGCGCCGAGAAGGCCTCCATGCAGAGCCGCCGCGGCGCGTCCTTCGAAGCGATCGCGCGCGAGTTCCACGCGAAGCAAAAGGACACGTGGTCGCCGACGCACTACAACCGCTGGCTCGGCCGCATGGCGTACGACCTGTTTCCCGTCATCGGTTCCCATCCCATCACCAGCATTACCGCGCCGGAGCTGCTGCAGGTGCTGCGCCGTGTCGAACCGCGCGCCCTTGAAACAGCGCATCGCCTCCTGGAGCAGTCCGGGCAGGTCTTTCGCTATGCCATCGCCACCGGCCGCGCCAGCCGCGATCTCTCGTCCGATCTGCGTGGAGCGCTCCAGACCGCGCGTGTGCAGCATCTTGCCGCACCCACCGAACCGGCACAGTTCAGGACCGTTCTCCGCGCCATCCACAGCTATCACGCCTCCGCAACCGTGTCCGCTGCCTTGCGGCTTGCACCGCTCCTCTTTGTCCGGCCGGGTGAGCTGCGCCACGCCCGCAAGGCCGACACCGACCTCGACGCGGCGGAGTGGCGCTTCGTCAGCAGCAAGACGCACCAGCAACACATCGTTCCACTCAGCACGCAGGCCGTCACCATCCTGCGGGATCTCCAGCCATTCACCGGCGGGTCCGAGTTCTGGTTTCGCAGCATCCGCAGCCGCACACGTCCCATCAGCGACAGCACCCTGCTGGTGGCGTTGCGCAGCATCGGCATCGGCAAGGAGGTGACCACGGTGCACGGCTTTCGCGCCGTCGCACGCACCATCTTGGATGAGGTGCTGGGCTTCCGTCCGGACATCATCGAGCACCAGCTGGCCCACGCCGTGCGCGACGCCAATGGACGCGCCTACAACCGGACAACGTTCCTTCCGGAGCGGCGCGTCATGATGCAGCGCTGGTCAGACTATTGCGATGAGCTGCGGTCGGGTGCCGTGGCACTCAAGCGCCAGGCCTGAAGTTTTCCACAGATATTTTTAATTCACCTATTGCATTAACTGAGTTTGTGCATCATACTAATCATGTGGTTGAGAGATCAGCCACCCGGACTTACCACCCGGCACGCAACACACAAGGAGCTTACATCATGAGCAACAACACAGCAGCCACCGTCAGCGTCCCCACCACAGCCATTGAGCAGATCGTCAAAAACGAGATCGCCGGTTATGTCACCCGTAAAGTCGATATTTTCGTCGACAACGCCAATGATGACCTGGATCGCGATGACACACTCTACGTTGAGGTCCGCTACAGCACGCTCAGCATTGACTACAACACCCCAGCGACCTCGGACTACAGCAGCGACAACGTCGTCAGCGGCACCGTAGAGGTCATCGCGCGCGGCGGTGGCTATATCCCCGGACTGATCAATGGGATTACCGGTAAGGAGTGCGTCGCAAATTTGACGACCGGAGTGTGCACCCTGCAATTCCGGCTGTCTGTCAATGGCAGCTGGGAGTTTTACCCCAGCGGTTTTCGCGCCGAGAAGGTGGCTTAAATGCTGCGCGATTGGCTTGACGAGTGGGACCGTGGATTCGAGGAGGCTGGCGGTTATGCCGGCCTCCGCAGTCCTGCGCAAACGTTTACACCTGCGCTGTGGCGTCGCCTTTTGGACCGCGCGGCAGGGTTGCAGGACACGGGGTATATCGGCTATGAGGCTGGCGGAGTCTGCGTCAAGGAGTTCGCGCGGGACGTTGCCGACCCAGCCAGCATCACCACGCTCCCCATTGGCAATCCCGATCTGCAGCAACGTCTTAATGCCTGGCAGGATCGGCTGGACGCGTCTCAACGGCGCTGGCGCGAGATCATGCTCAGTCTCAGGATGCCCCAAACATGGGACGGGAGCGACAAACAGATACGCTGGGCGGTCTCCATCTGGGAGCGCGTCGCGGAGACGATCGGTGTTGATTTAGGCGACGCTGAGGACCTTCTGGGGCTGATAGACCAGCAGATCGCGACAGCGCCATTGACAGACGATCAGCGAGCGTTGGTGCGCCAACATCGGCATCTCATCCAGCGCAAGCTGGACATGGTCAAGCGGGGGATGCAGTGCGGTCGCTCCAGGCTTTGGATCGACGCGGAGCTTGCATGCCGCGTGCAGCGTAACTATCCCGCTGAGGACCATGCCGTGTGGGGATATGTGCTGGCAAGTATTGATCCTCAGTGGTGGCGTGATGAGGCCAGCCTGCGACAACGATTTGCGCTCCTCTGGTGAGCGTGCAACCCTCCGCCCCGGTAGCTCTGGGCGAGCGCTGTGCGCGGCTGGTAACCGCGTGCCATGCCGGGGGCGATACGCCCGGCGCAAGGAAAGACAATGACGTTTTCCGCCGCGCTTAAGACGATTGGCGAATACCTGCCCAACGCCACGGCTGCTGACCATGCAGCCTTGCAGGCGATCGCGGCTCTATACCGTGCGGAGCGGAGCGGAGGCAAGCAAGGCAGGCCGCGCAAGACCGTGACGTGTCCGCGGTGCCAGGCAACCGTCGATGGAGCCGCGTACCTGCGTTACCAGCACCCCAGGGAGTGCACGGGACGTCCCTAAGCCATGTACGGGATTGTGCCTTACGCGGCGCGCATAGGCGCGGTGGGCAGGGAGGCGATCCAGTCGGCCACATCCTGCTCACGCCATCCCACGGTCTGGTCAGTGGGCTTCACCGGGCGGGGAAAGGTCTTCTCCGCCATCTTGCGGTAGATCGTGGCGCGCGACAGGCCCGTCATCGCCGCCACGTCGCGGATGCGCAGAACACGCTGCAACGTCATGCGGCACACTCAGCAAAATCAAGGCGCGGCAGCATTGCGGCAGCGGACGGGTTCAGCCATAAGCATTCCACCCGTTCCCTTGCTCCGTCTGCCAGACTGCGACGCTCAGTGCATACCCAACCGGCATACAGCTCTTTGTAGAGCGGCGTCTGATACCCCGAAAGCACCACGAACCCCTGCACGCCATGAAGCAACGCAGCTAGAGATTGATGATCTTCGTCCGTCATCTCATGACGGTAACCATGGGTGCTTATACGCCCGTTTTTGAGCGACGATCGTGAGCTTGTGACATACGGCGGGTCAAGGTAAAAGAGGGTGTTCGGCGAGTCATAGCGAGGGATCAGAGCCCACGCGTCAGTTCGTTCAATGGTCACACCACGCAGTCGATCGACAAACAACGGTACAGCGGCGCACCACGCCTTCCATGCCTGCGAAGGCATGGCACGCTGATCGCAGCATTTCGCTCGAAATCCGGTGCGGCATGAACGTGTGACCGAATCCGTGCCGAAGCCGAAAAACGACCGCACGATCGTCTTGCACGCAAAGTCGATCGCGTCCTCAGCAGGCTCATAGGTACGGTCGAACTCGGCACGCGAAAACGTCGTATAGAACAACCGGCGGTGAAGCGCTTTGGTGGCCGCGGGATCCTGCAGCACCTGGAAGATGTTCACCACAGCATCCTCCAGGTCGTTGTAGATCTCGGCCGGGATTGAAGGCTTTTGCAAGAGGACGCTCGCAGCTCCACCAAAGGGCTCAACGTAGATGCGGTGCTTGGGGAAATGAGAGATGATCCAGGGCGCCAGCAGCCACTTGCCGCCGTGGTAGCGCAGCACAGGACGCTGCGGGCTGCCCATCAGCGACGCCCCGGTGTAGCATGGATGCCCATGGACTCAAAGGTCGCTAACGAAGCCTTCGACGCACTTGCGGCGGCGCACCGCCGGTTGCGTGTACTCACCGAGGAGATGAAGGAGGTCAGCGATGAGATCTGGAAAGTTATGGAAAGCGTGGCTCCGTACATCACCGACCGCGAACCTGCGGAAGTCATACCCCTTTCCTCCAAAGCCCGATCAATCTCAATGAGGAGCCGCTCACGCTCTGCGGCAGGGTCCAAGCCAAGCTGCTCACAGGCAAACACGAACGAGCGTTCCTCGTCGTCCACACACCGGTACGGAATCCTGCGATCAATCCAGGCGCGGGCTATCGCTGCATCACGTCCTTTCTCCTTCGCGTCCCGCACGGCGCTGCCGATCAGCCGCTTGTAAAACGCTGTTCTGATCCGCATCTCAGGCCTCCACCGGTTGTGGGGTTAGAGGGGCGTAGTCTTCGGGGTACAGGATCTGGTGCTCCGTCACGGCGTTGCCGAAGAACCGCGCAATCTTCCGCGCCACCTGCGCCGTCGGAACCTTGCCATTCTCAATCTTCGAGTAATACGACTGGTCGAGGCCAGCGCCAGCCGCAACGGCCTCCGCCGTTAAGCCACGCACCAAGCGGGTACTCTTTAGTATGGTCGTCATTACCATTAGCCCCTTGATTTAGGACGATTCGTCCTATCAACTTAGGCATATTGTGCCTTGCGTAAGAGGAATAGTCAAGCAGCATAGAGGGATGCGCGTCGGAGAAAGAATCCGTACACTCAGAGAACAGAAGAAGCTGACGGGTGTTCAGCTGGCCACCAGAGCAGGCATCGACCAGTCATACCTGTCCAAGCTCGAGCAAGGAAAGAGCGGCTTTTCGGAGGAGGGTCTGCGAAAGATCGCGCGGGCTCTAGGGACGACACTCGCCGGCCTGTTCGGCGGCCCTAACGTAACACCGGTCCAACTGGACGACCGAAATCGCGTGAGAGTTCTCAACTACATGCAGGCGGGATTACCCGCTGACGTTGCTGCTGGTCTCAGTGACGATGAGATAACCGCGTACGTAGCGGTAGATCGGGACGATGCTGACGACCTGTTCGCTTTACTTCTCCTCGGGAACTCCATGGAGCCGGAGTTCGCAGAAGATGACATGGTGATCCTGAAACGCTCCCTGGCACCCCAGCCCGGTGATCACGTAGTGGCCGTGAACGGCGACGGCGAATCTGTCTTCCGTCGATATCGCGTCAGCGGCTTGGACGCAGAAGGAAGACCAAGCTACGCCCTCGTCCCTTGGAACGAGGACTATCCGACGCTTCGATCTGATGAGCTGCCCCTGATTATCAGGGGAACCATGGTAGAGCACAGGCGCTTTCGCAAGCGTTAGAGCTTCAGCGATTCAGGATCCTTGAGATAGCTGATTATTTCTGGAGGCCAGTTCGCGTCGGCGGGCAGGTTCTCCAGAATTGCTTGTGCCATGTGCGGACAGACCATGCCGAGCATCTTTGGCGGGCACCCCCGCCCGGCCCTCGTCCGTTTCTCCGGACATGTGCATGTGTACTCATTCAAATTCACGGTCCAACGCTTTGTTCCCACAGTCTGGGCGATCCGGAAAACCGCGTTTTCTGCTGGCCACTGCGGGAGGCTCGTGCGCTGGTGCGCTGTGCGCGAATTGCTGCGCGTTCCGTCATGACCGATGGCTTCCATCTTCAGGATGTGGTCCCGCCGGAACGTCTTGAACCTGCCCTTGTCATAGACGCCGAGATATACGTGACGCGCGTATCTCCCTTTCTTTGCAAGGAAGACCTCCCGTACAGAATGTTCACCGTTCCGGTCCGCATACTCGATTTGGTAGCGCTGTGGGGGGTCGAACACCTCGAACCAGTCCACATCGTTGTCAAGGTTCATATTCTGCTGGCGATACTGGAGGAACGGTCGATCAGACGGCTCGGCCTGTTCCGCCGGGGTGAGCTTGAGCGGGTTGCTCGTGTACGAGGAGCTAGGCTGCGGCGGGGTAATCGGAGTGAGCGACAATGTCGGTTCGTCGCGATGGCGGAACGGACGCAGCAGTAATCCGGCCAGTTGGCCGAGCATATTCATCAACGGGGGCATGGGCAGAAACGTAGCACCGAACTCTGGCCAGAAACTTTCCGCAGAATCCTAAATGCATAGGCTTGACAAGCCTAAGACGACGTGCGACAGTGTGTAGGCGTAACAATCCTAGGAACGAGATGCCTGCATGAATGCCGACTCACTCACCCCCACCCTGGACGCGCACTTTGATGCGATGCCGCCGCGGTTCCGCGAAGACAACCCTGCCGTGCGTGCGCTGGTGCGGGAGGCCGTCACGGAGCGCGCGGCCCGCGCCTACCGCGAGGCAAGCTCCGCCATGGGCCCGCACACAGGCGTTCTGCCGGTGTACGCCGGCGCGGAGCTGCGGATGCACCCGCACCACAGCCCCGTCGTCAGCTATCCGGTGAACACCCGCCTCTTCACGGACAAGCCGGTCGCCATGCTGACGCGCGACCCCTACGCCCGGGCGTGGAAGATCACGCCGGTGGAGGATGATCCGGAGCAGCGGTGGGAGGGGCATGTGCGCCGCGCCGTCCAGAACGCACGCCAGCGCGGCAACGCGCAGGTGGGCAGCTTCTTCAGCGTTCCTGCGCCGGAACTGGAGGAGCCGTTCGAGTCCGCGCCCGCCGATACGCCGTGGTGGCTCCTGGAGGATGACCCGCCCGCCACGGGCACCCTGCGCGCCTGCGCCGCTGCCCTGGTGGTCTATGCCGTCCTGATGCTCGCCGCCCTGATGCTGCTCGTCTTCTGCGGTCTCTACGTCCGGAGGGTCCTGTGAACCACCTCAAGCGGGAGTTCGACGGGTATCTGAAGGCGGTCTACCCGGTGCCGCCCGCGCCGGGCAGCGAACAGTGGGAGCAGTTGCGCAGCGCGTTTTACGCCGGTGCTCTCGTGGTGCACACCGTGGGCGCGGATGTCCGGCAGGAGCTGCTGACCGACCACCTGTCCAACAAGGCGAAAGCGGTGGTGCACTGATGACCACCTGGAACCTTGGCTGGCGTCTCGTCTGTGCCGCGTGGATGGGGTGCGGCCTGGGCAACGGGATCCCGTTTGCGCTGGCCCAGCACATCGCGCGGGTCTACAAGCCGATGGAGGTTGCCGCATGAACGCATCCTTTGACCAGGCCGTGCTGGCGCGGGAGGTGTTGCGTTGCCCGGGGTGCCACCTGAACCAGTACCGCACGGAGGCAGGCCGGTGCGTCCGCTGCCGTACCGCGCTGGATGCCGCGTCGGTCATCGCCGTCAGCACACCCGATTCCGTCACGGAGGCGGTGTACGACCTGCGCCGCGTCCCCGTGGTGGTCTGCCACCGGCTGACGCCGTCCGAGATCTGCGCGCACCTGGCCCACTGGCTCCACAACCGCGTGGATGAAGAGGTGCCACGCTCCCGCGGCTTTGTCCTGAGCATCGCGCAGATGCAGCTGGAGCGCCGTGGCGCCACGGCGCTCCTCTGCTACGACACCTTTCACTGGTCGGCCGCGCGCGGCTTTCTCCGCGTCCTGTTCCCGGAATGGACCGTGGACGCCCCACCCCAACCCATCACCCAGGAGGCCGCTTGAGAACGTTTGAGGACTTCACCTTTGGGACACCGCTGGTCCTGTTCTGCGACCGCTGCCGCACGATGGATACCTTTGGTCCGGGTATGACGATGCAGGCAGTGGTGAAGCACGTGGGGATCCATGTGACCATGTGCCCAGCACGTCCGATCCCTGACGCGGCTGACGCACTCGCCGACGCCCGCACCAGGGATCTGCTCCAGGGGGAGGCGGCGGGTGGCCTGGACCTCAGTGCCGAGGCGCAGCCCGACCTCCGCACGCTGGTCTACACGCAGTTCCGGCAGGAGGCGCGCAAGGCCATCAACCTGCTCCGGCACAACGGCCCGGTGCTCACCACGGTGGAGCAGCTCATCCACATGGAGCGCGCGCTCGAGGCGGTCGAAGTCGTGGACGGGGTGCTCTAAGATGCCCCGCACACGAGTCACTCCATTGCCTGTAGACCCTGCGGCGAAGAAGAAACCGTCCAAGCAACGTTGCGATGCGGAACTGCGCACCTACATGGAAGAGACGTATGGCAGTCTGAGGCCGGATCGCCCGACATCCTCTTATGCCTTGGAGTTCCTGCGTACGGAGCGTGCGAACGGGGAACAGGCATATCTCCGAAACAAGACATATCTCGCGGCACAGTCTCTTAGCAGACTGCTGAAACATTGCACGGACCAGATCAACATGATGGCCGACGCGGTCAGCCGCATTGACCAGAACGGGGTGCTCTAGGATGCGGCCGCGCAAGGTTGTCGCCGTGGAGACCGGGTGTGAGAGCACCCTGCACCGCCGCACGCTGCAGCTGGAGGTGTGGGGCTACCGCGCCCTGGATGCCCGTTCGCAGCTGAACACATCGCCGCACTGCCTCCTGCTGGATGGGCTGCTGGACCCGGCGCGCATTGCGGCGGCACGGGAGCGCTGGCCCGGCATCCCGGTGCTGGTACTGCTGACGCTGAGCGAGCCCTGCGTCGTCCAGCAGATGGAGCAGGCCGGCGCGGACATCGTGCTGAACACCGCCGTGTACGGCAACGCGGAGGTGCGGGAATGCCTCCGCGTGCTGTGCAGCCGCAAACGCGGGCCCAAGACGGCACCGCATGGAGGCAGGGTGGGTGCGTCACTCTACCGCATGCCGCTGACCGTGGAGCGTGCCGCATGAGTATCGGAACAAAGATTGAGTGGACGCATCGGCCTGGCACGGTTCCGGCGACGATGAATGCGCTGGTGGGCTGCCAGAAGGTAAGCGAGGGTTGCCGTCACTGCTACGCGAAGAACCTTGCGTACCGGTTCAGCAAGTCTGAAGGCAGCAAGTTCTTCGGCACCGCCATCCTTCAGAACGGTGAGCCAAACTGGACCGGCAGGATCAACCTGGACGAGAAGGCGTTGCTGGCCCCGCTCCGCAAGACGAAGCCGCACACCTACTTCGTGAACTCGCTGAGTGATCTGTTCGCCGATGGCGTACCGGATGAGTGGATTGACCGGCACTTTGCCGTGTTCTCGCTGTGTCCGCAGCACACGTTCATCGTGCTGACGAAGCGTCCAGAGCGGCAGCGTGCGTACTTATCCGAGAGGCCGCAGGCCGTGTGGCATCGTAAGGCTCTGGACATTGACCTTAAGGCGTTGCCCATGCTAACCGCGCAGCCATGGCCCCTGCCGAACGTATGGCTGGGCGTATCTGTGGAAGACCAGAAGGCAGCAAATAAGCGCATTCCGGAACTGCTGCAAACGCCTGCTGCGGTGCGCTTCCTGTCATGTGAGCCGCTGCTCGGGCCTGTGGACCTTCTTCATGTGGACTGGGTTGAGGAAATGAAGCGCGACTACACAGCAAAGCACGCTCAAGTACGCGGTACACAGTTTGAGGAGACGCTAAGCCACTTACTGCAGGATGTCAGCAATTGTCAGTGGGAGGAAGGTCGTGCGTGGCGTAATGTACTGACCGGCGCATGGTTCGACGGGTGGGATGGCGACGATACTCCTGAACCCGAACATACGTGTATTGACTGGGTCATCGCCGGTGGCGAGAGCGGACCGAAGGCGCGGCCCATGCACCCGGACTGGGCACGTTCCCTGCGCGACCAGTGTGCGGCGGCTGGCGTGCCGTTCTTCTTCAAGCAGTGGGGGGAGTGGGCTCCCTTAGGAGAAGTCAGCGGGAACTCGCTTGGCCTCTACAGTTCAGTCGATAAACGATGCCAAGTGGTAGCGGCGAATGGACGTAAGCTCGGCAGGCCGTGGGGCGGATGGTCTCTTCAGCATCCCGGCGCTTTGGTGTTCTTCCGCGTCGGCAAGAAAACCGCTGGCCACCTGCTGGACGGCGTAGAGCACCATGCCTTCCCGGAGGTCTCATGCCAGCGCTGAACTGTCAGAAGATGTTTGTTCAACCGATTCTGGACGGGCGGAAGCGGCACAGCATTCGCGGGTATCGCAGGTACCCGTTCAAGGTGGGTGACCCGCTGGCGCTGTACTTCGGTCAGGCGGACGAAGTACTGCCGCCTGCTCTTCCGCACGGTGGTCACGAAGGACTACGCCTTCGCCGACTTTCTTCGTCGAGTTCCAGCCCACGCAGATGGACCTGCCGGACAACGAGATGAAGAAAGCCGCTGACACTTTCCAGCGCATGGCCGACGAGGATGGTATCTCCACCACCATCTCCAGCAGCGACGGTGACCTGATCGAGTTCAAGCCGAAGGGACGGGTGCAGTAACGTGTACCCTCCCTTGACATCCACATCCGGGCGGCGCATAGTCTCCGCAGGGCTGAACACCCTGCATACAGCGTCGACCAGCGCACGTCAGCGCCGGTGCCTCCACAGCACCACTGACATGGGCCGGGGTCTGCGTTCCGTAAGGGCGCAGGCGGATCTGTATCTCCGTGTTCACCCCCGGCTCTCCAAACCTCTGAACAAGGCTGGTGAGCCGGTATCTCGGATACAGGAGCCCCGCCATGCGCGAAATCCCTTCGCCGCCCGTTCTTTTTGCGTGGTACGAGAACCACGTGGAAAGCTGCCTGGCCAAGCTGCACCGGCTGGAAAACCATCAGCAGCGCGTGATCTCCCAGACAGTCGCGAGCCTGAAAGACGCTCCGCACTTCTGGAAGTTGATGACGGCTTACAACGATGTCGTGGAGACGGGTGACCGCGAGGCCAAGATCGCCGCACTCCACGCCTTCGCCGCGCGACTCTTCATCGCCGGTACCTATCATCCTTACCCCCTACAGGAAGAGATCGCAGAATGAGCCAGGGAGACACGTTCAAAGACGGTGATGTCTTTTACGTGCTTGTCGAAGAAGTCGTCGGCGAGCACGGTTATATCGAGAGGGTAAAAGTCTGTGGCATCGTGAGCGATGGCCGCTGGGCTGATGCCTGGGATGAAGGTCGTCACCGAAAGCACTACACGGGTTCCTTAGAAGAACTCAACAAGGAAGGTTTTCCGAGCAGCGCAGACGAGCCAGAGGACGACTGATGGCGCTACGCGGAACACTCAACCACTGGAAAACCCGGCGGCTGGCACGGCTGTTGAACATACCGCCGTGCTACGCCCTCGGCGTTCTGGAAACACTCTGGCACGTCACAGCGCAGCAGATGCCGAATGGCGCGATCGGGCGTATGAGCGACGAAGAGATCGCTGACCAGCTTGGCTATCCTGACGACCCGCAGCACCTCATCCGGTCCCTGGTGGACGCTGGCTTTTTGGATGAGGTGAAACCGCATCGCCTGATCGTGCATGACTGGCACAAGCACCGGGACGATCACGTGGACTACACCCTGTTTCGCCGGGGGGAGAAGTTCGCCAACGGCGCTGTACCGACCGGGCGCAAATGTGACAAAGCCGAACGTGCCGAAATCAAGGAACGCTTCTTCGCGGAGCCTGCTAAAGACCTCTTCCAACAACCTCAGGTGGTTGCCGCCGAAGCGAAGCAGGAGCGCATCCGGGAGCAAGAGGCCGCGCCGAATGTGGTGGCTTTTTCTTCGGCGCAGTCCGGCGCCGTTCGGCGCCTACCAGAGCCTGTGCCAGAGCCAGTTCCCGTGCCAGAGCCAGCGCCAGCGCCAGCCGCGTCCGACGCCCCTCCACCTGTGGAAACGTGGACGTCCGACCGCAAGGAACAACGCGCGCTGGCACAATCCCGGAGTCTTGGAGCTGGGAATGCCCTTGACCGGGCTGCGCGGCATGTGGTGACGGCGTGCGGGATGTCCGGGCTAACCGCGACACGCCTGCAGCCCACCGTCTGGATGGCCTTGGACGCGTTCTGCCGTCAGCAAGAGTCGCCGCCGGAGCAGACGGCGATGGAAACGGCCGAGCGGATGGTGCGGAACTATGGTGAATGGTCGCGCGCCGGTCCGCTGGTGAACTATCCGAAGGCTCCGCACGTGTTTTTCAGGGACGGCCACTGGCAGGGCGACGCCACGTGGCGCTATGACGAGGCCATGCTGCGCGACATGCACAGCCGCCGCAACGTAGCTATCGGGCTGTAAACAACCAGCCGCGTCCGCGCGGCAGAGACGGAACGCTACATGCCGATTCTGAACTACACAACAACTGTGCCCGCTGAGAAGACAGTGGGCGAGATCATAGGCATTCTGGCACGCAAGGGCGCGGACACGGTCTCGCAGAACTACACCGCCGGTGAGATCACCGGCGTCTCGTTCCTGTTCAACGTGGGCGGCGTGAAGGTCGCGTTTTCGCTCCCTGCCAACGAGGAAGGCGTCGAGAAGTACATGCTGACCGAGGCGATGAGCAAGCTGCCTGCATGGAAGCGCGACGTGACGGCTCTGCCGAAGGAGCGCCGCGAGAGCATCAGGCAGCAGGCGCGGCGGACGGCCTGGCGCATCCTGAAGGATTGGATCGAGGCGCAGATCGCGCTGGTGGAATCGAAGCAGGCGGAGATGGGCCAGGTCTTCATGCCGTACGCCATCGCGGGCAACGGTCAGACTATGTATCAGCTCTTCGTGGAGAACAACCAGAAGCAGCTCGGCGCAGGAGGCGCGTGATGGCGAACGGCACGATGTACTTCCAGATCAATGATCTTTCGGTGTCATGGGATGAGGTTCCGCGCCGGGTCGAGAAGCCCTGCGTGCATTGCGGAAAGCCGACGAAGGGCCGCGCAAAAGGTGTAGGCGGACTCAGCAAGCCAGCACACATGAGTTGCGCGATGTCGACGGTCACAGACAAGGCCCTGAAGCTCTACACCGTAAGAAAGTAAACGCGGAGCAGGCTGGTTGGCTCTGCTCCGCGCGGGTGACTGGTTTGACCGGGGTTAGGCGCTGACGGGTGCGAGTGCGGTGGTGCTGCCGAGGTCGATCTCCTGGATGAGGCCGGTGACTTCCTGGGTCAGGGCGGTGATCAGGGTGGTGTACTTGTCCTTCTCGTCGGGGTTCTTGAGGTCGGCGGCGGTCAGCAGCTGCTGCAGGTTGCCCTGCACGGCGTTGAGGTAGGTCAGCACCGTGGGCGCGGGACCGGCGTCCTTGATGACGACGTTGGCCGCGGCCAGCGCGCCCTGCACCTTGCCCACCAGCGCGACCGACGCCGCACCGGCAACAGGATCGATGAAGGTCAGCGCAGTCTCCACCAGCGGCGCGACATAGGTGATGGTGGACGTGGCGATGGCGGCGTAGCTGGGCACATGGCCAAAGAGATGGGCAAACTCTGCCTTAACCTTCTCCTTGAAGGTGAGGTGCGGCGCGGCGAGGACGGCTGCAACAGCGACGGCGGGGTGGATGACGGTGGCGGTAGCCATGAGGGGTGTCTCCTGTTCAGGGTTGAGGGGTGAGGGTGATGTCGCCTGCAGCATCAATCGCAACATCAACGGCGGAGGCGGCAAGGTGTCCCAGGGGAAGTCCGGCCGGATCAGCAGGCTGGGGCTGGGCTCCCGCGTCGGCGAGCTGTGGCTGGAGTTGGGCTTGCGGGACGTAGTGGAGGTGGAAGCGCGCCTCGGCCAGCCGAGAAGCGTTTGCAGCGAGGCCTTGCAGGACTCGATATAGGTAGCCATACGTCGTCCGTTCCTTCCCGGGCAGGGGCGGCAGCATGGCATCCACCGCCGCCGCGAAGAGGAAGTACGCACCCAGCGTGACACCAACGACGACGACGGTGTGGAGACTCATGACACCAGGGTTATGCCACGCCACCGCCTCCCCGGGCAAAACTACGGGTGCCGGATGGCGAAGGCGACGCAGGTCTGGGTGCCCGACTGGTTCGCGGATTGCGTCAAGGCGTATGAGCCCGGCGATGCCTGCAGTTGATAGAACGTCTGGATATGCGTGGCGGCGATCGGTTTCCAGGTGCCGCTGCTTGCGGCTGCCGTGTTGCCGTAGCCAACCTCACCCATCTGGACAAGTTGTTCGTTCGGCCCGGTCGTTGTGACGGTCCCGCATGTGATGGTTCCGGTACCCGAAGCGCTGACGGCTCCTTCGACGGGAGAGGTTGTTGCCGCACCGGAGAAGCTGGCCACATTCAGAGTGGGACCAACGGCAGGAGCGCCAGCCGGCCATGTGCAGGTGATGGTGCTGGTCCCTGCCGGCTCATTCGCGATGGCGTACGCGGAAATGTTGTAGGAGTTGTGGACCGCGCCACCGTCGCCCTGCACCTTGATCGTCGTCGCCGTGTTA
This sequence comes from uncultured Terriglobus sp., assembly GCA_964251045.1. Taxonomy (GTDB): domain Bacteria; phylum Acidobacteriota; class Terriglobia; order Terriglobales; family Acidobacteriaceae; genus Terriglobus. The sequence goes on from CAXUHI010000004.1 coordinate 62,238, forward strand.
CCGGACGAACTGACGCAGGCTGTGGGCTGGTTCGTGTTGTCGTACTGGTAGACGCTGAGCAGGACAAACGAGCCATTGACTGTGTTCGTCACCGTCGTTGTGAGGCTTGTTTCAGCAGCGCTTGAACTGCTGACCGAGTTCGTGTTCCCCGGTTGCGCCGGGCTGCCTGCGATGGTCAGCGTCGCACTACTGACGCCGGAGTTGAGCATTCCGCTCTTGTACGCGAACGCCGAGATGACCCCACTGTACTGCTGTGTAAACGGACCGGTATACGGCGTGCTGTACTGGTTTGCCTGCGATCCGTCCGTGGCGTAGGTGAGGCTTGCGCCCGGTGTTGCCGAGGCCAACGTGACCGTCTGCGGGCTGCTGAAGCTGCCGGATGCGGGTGTGATGGTGGGCGTGGCTACGGTGGGTCCGGTCAGGACGATGTTGATGGTCGGGCCGAAGCGGATGCCGCCGGGGCCGCGCGGTTGCGCCGTGCAGGAGGTAGTCTGCGTCGGCGTAATGGTGACCGTGTTGCCACGGAACGGCGGCGCGCAGCTGATGTTGGGGATCAGTCTGCCGGTGTCGTTCAGGGTAAGCGTGACCGGCGTCCCGAGAGGCACGGTGAGGGTTGCGGTTCCCGCGTGCGTGGTGTCGCTGGCCGTGGCAGTCGCACCCGCGCCAGATGCGCTAAAGCTGGTGATTGTAGGCCGCGCGCCGACCAGCTCCGCGTCCGAGGTGTAGGTGCATGTGGTGCTGTTGCTCCCTGGCGTCTGGCAGCTCTGGATGTAATGCCACCACGCTAAAGCATCAGAGCCATCTGCATCGTCCGCCGTTTCGGAAGTTCCCTGCCCTTTTCCAGTGGCCTGCAACACCTGAAAGCTGCTGAAGTGCAAGTACTTCAGAGTGTCGATGTCACCGCCATCACCAACGACCGATTGTGGCCAGGCCGGATCACCGGTGACCTGGAAGCCCGGCCTGCCGTTGTCCGCGGCGACAAGCCCGAACTTCTGCCAGCCGCGCAGGATAACCTGCTGGCCAACCGTGTAGCTGGACAGGTTCAGCGTCGGATCAAGCCGCCACCTGCAGCCCATGCCGCAGTAGTTCTGCGATGTCGCAGGATTTCCACCCGGGTTGGCAAAGTGCGTTGCAGGCCATTGCAGGAGGCCGTGCAGCTTGCCGTTGAAGGTGCCCGCACCGGAGAAGCCCTGCTGGGTGAATCGCTGGACGTGATGAATGTAGCCGATGGCGATGCCGTTTGAATCCAGGCCCTTGGCAACCTCACGGCTGAACTCGCCCCAACTCAGAATGTTGTCCTGAACCTCCAGTCCGGCAGCATCCGCCGTATCTCCCCCGGGAAAGTTCTGGCCGTCAAACGCCAGCCGCGAATCGAACACCTTTGCGCTGCCGTACGTTCCGTTGACGATGCCGTTGAACGCACCGTTTACGAAGGGCATCATGTACAGGTCCCAGATAAACCCGGTACCCGCGTCCTTCTGGAACAGGTGGTAGTCCGGTCCGTCGGCCTTCCAGCTGCCGAACAGGACATGGCCGGTGGCGGGGTTCTCATTCTCCAGATGTTCGTTGCCGCAGAGCGGGATTTCGGTGTTGTCGCCGTCGTCCGTGATGATCGGATACCAGACCGGCAGCTGCCCCGTGTTCGCGCAGGGCTTGGTGGAATCAATGGCATTCTGCCGCATGGACTGGTCGAAGCCGAAGCCGACCGTTCCGAGCAGCGTGTGCATTGCCGTCGTGGCGGCGGTGTCAATCGGCCACGTCGAGACATCCTGCTCCAGCGTGTCCGAGGCGAGAAACGGGCGGCAACCGTTGAAGTCAGCGTCGGGGCCGAGCGCGATGGTGGCAAGGCAGCTGGCGAGCTGCTGCTGCCAGAAGGAGACGGTGTGCGGCACAAAGCCCGAAGGGGCGTCTGAGCGATACCGCTGCGCAGACGCCCCAAGAAGGCAGGTGACCAGGAGCAGGCCGAGGAGTCGCCCGCGCTTAATCATTGCCCATCACCACGGTGCTGTCCGCCGAGGAGTGGAAGGCGATGCGGTTGCCGGCCGTTGGAGCCGTGGGAACGCTCTGGCCGGACCACGACATGGTGGAGGATTGCGCCGGGAGGGTGAGCGTGTAGCTGTTCCCCGCCGTCTGGAGGAAGACCGTCCGCATCGACCGCACAAACCCGGCAGCGGGCAGGCCCGTGAAGGTCACGGTGCAGTTGCCTGTCAGCGTGATCTCATAAAACGCTTCGGTTCCCGCAAGGAAGGGGATGTTGAGGGTACCGTTGCAGGTGGTGGTGGGCTGGATGGCCTTGTCACCGGTGGCAATGAACTGCGGCGCGATCACCGGTACCTTAAACGTCTTGGCTGTGGGCGTCAACTGTTCCGGGCAGGTGTAGAAGTCGCTCTGCACATTCGGTGTTACGGCTGCATGGGTGAAGCACGAGGCCATCATGGAGCTATCGTCCGCGTACTGCCGCACGGCCAGTACACCGCCGATGACGCCAAGATCCACGCCAAGGAAGTTGGGGTAAGCGTTGAGCAGTGCGACCCCGCCGTTCAACGCAGTCGCACTCTTGTTTCCAGCGCGGTTCGGGCTGAAGTAGTCGGGGGCAAAGGTGGGAGACGGATTGACGATGGCGGCCTGCACCTGCGTGGGCGTTCCCAGCGCAACAGAAACCCCGCCCGCCCCGTCCGGCGCACTCACGGCGATACCGTTGCCTGCGGTGGGATGCGGACAGGGATTGTTGCCCACCTTGCCAGACCCGTCTACGACGGTGAGGCAGTTGCCTTGTGTAATGGATCCGCTAAATCGCAGGCTTGCAAGCTGTATGCTGCCCAGCGCATCACCATCATGGGTGGTGTCGAGGCTCACTGCCCCGCCGCTCAGACCGGTGAGGTACGTCCCACGACAGTAGTCGTTGTGAAAGGGATCGCCGCTGCACAGAAACTTCACGCGGCGGGTGTTGATGCCGATGCCGAAGAGCAGCGATTCCGAGCCGTAGTCGTTTGCTGCGGTCTGTGTGTTGTTGTAGGGGTTCAGGGCACTCGGTGGAACATACATCATTGCCGAACAGCACTGGAGTCCGGCGGGCACCCAGCTATAGCCACCCGTGACGACATTGGCGAGCCAGAAGTGCCTTCCTATATTGGTATCGATTGCCATGTGAGTGTACGTGCTGCGCTTCGGGTTAGCACATCCACCGACGTTTGCGGGGGGGCAGCCGACAAGCCACGCCGTACCTTGCTGCCCAGCGTAGAGTGCCGCGCCCGTAGGACCCTCCATCACGATGCCGTTGTAGTGATTGCCCAACAGGCGCACCCCGATGTTTGCCGAGGTGTGGCCGTCGGTTGGCCCCTGCGCTGTGATGCTTGTGCCACCCGTGTCGTTGAGGATGTCCACGGCGTGCTGAAACTGACCCTGGTTTCCGGCGTCCCGGCGGCGTGTCGAGTAGTCGCCCAGGCGGAATGACGCTGCGCGATCGGAGTCCATCCAGAAATCCGGGATGCCGACCACAGTGTTCGCGGTGAGGGCAGGCAGGGTATTCGCGCGGAGCGTCAGTGGGTAGTTCCCTGCGACGGGTGGGGCGACCGCCGCGATGCGCGCCATGGGAACGAGGTCAACACCGTCCCGGCCGCTGATCGTGACCACGACATCGCTTGCGCTGGCCGTAGTGCTGGCACCGCTCTGCGTATAGGTGACGCTGTAGGAGCTGAGATCGTTGACGCTATCCACCACGCCGGGGACGGCGGTAAAGGGCGAAGCACCGGTGGCGTGCGCCAAGGTCGTATTCAGGCCGGGTACGCTGGCACTGCTGATGGTCACCGTTTCCTGTGAGTTCATGGGAACGGTAAGGACATCTGCGCCCTGGTTGCCGTTGCCGATCGTCAGGGTGACGGTGCCGTTGGCGGCGCGGGTTGCAGTGCCGCCTGCAAACACAAGGTCAGTCTTCTGAAATCCTTCCGCGCCTTGCTGGCCACCAAGGATGGATGTCGACGAAGCAAGGACTCCAGAAGCGGGCGACCCCACGACGGGGTACGCCTGGTACTGGTGCGTAGCGTAGGTCTCCGAAGAGGAGCGCCCTCGCTTGAGCACCATGCCCATGCCGCACGGGCCGCCCTGGTAGATTTCGTCACCCGTGACGAGGATGTTGGAGGAGGTGAATTGCATGGTCTGTGAGCCGCCGGAGGCCGTGCCCACGGAGACGACCGTGCCCGTGTCGTTAAAGTGCCCGCCAATGCAGAGCGGTCCGCCATTGACGGTGAACGCTCCACCTGTGAGCGCCACCGTGACGTTGCGCGTAGACGGGACGGATGTGGCGATGATGCTGTCGATCGCCGTGACTTTGCCGTAGCCGGTCGAGACGGGCGGCATCGTGGGACCGGATTGCAAGGTGATCCACGATGTCCAGGGATGGCTGCCACCGGGAGTTGCGGTGGACTGCGCATAGAACGATTGCGCGGCGGACTCAACGGTGATGTAATTACCAGCCCCGGGAAGCGATGTGCCCCCAGGTCCGCCGTCTACACTGCTGAATCCTTGGGGCGTGTAAAGGAGAGTGGTCGCACCGGCAGCAGTTGCGCCTGCGACGGTGCCATTGAATCCGGAGACCTGATCTATCTCGGCCCCGTAGCCATTGCCGCCCTCGTCGTTTCCGGCCTCTGAGCCGCTGTGGCGAATGTGGTAGCCATAGCCGAGCGATCCATCGCCAAGCGCCATGTCGAAGAAGAAGTCGCCTGTCGGTTGCCCGATGCCAGTGCGGAATTTGTTCATGGTGGACAGGTGCGGATGCATGACGGACCACGGGTTTCCGGCGTTGATGCCGAGGCCGTAGAAGCTGAATACAGTGGAGATGCCATCCTGCTCGGAGCCGCCGCCCGTCCGCTCCGTGCCGACCTCCAGCATGTTGCCGTCCAGGACCGACGCAGCGCCGGTGCCCTGGTTGGGGTTGACACCCATGGGAACAGCGGTGGGCTGGCCATTGCTGTGGACCACTTGCTCCACGCCCGTAATACGGGCCGCGCTGGTCAGATTGCCGGGGACGCTTGCGTTCCCGCTGCCGTCCATGGCGACCGCGTTCGGTGCGGCGATGGTGACGCCGCCCTGGCTGTCCGGTGTGGCCGTGACATTGGCGCCGGGAATGATGTTCAGCGTCGTCTGGTTCGGGTTGCTGGCGTTGGCCGTCTTCAGCGCGATTGACGTGCCACCGCCGCCGGAGACGGCGTGCAGGATGCCGTCCGCTCCGCCGGTGTAGAAGGTGTGGGTGTCCGTGGCGTTGTAGGTGCTGCCGGGTGCCACCTTGGCGGGTTTGGCGCTGTCCGGGCCATAGCTGTAGGTGGCGGAGAGCGTCGCCGTCTGAGTGGGCGCGTAGTGGTCCAGCGCAAAGCCCCCGCTGCCGCAGAGTGCCTGCGCCGCCGCCGGGATCACGAAGGTGCTGGTGACGTTGGGCGTGACCGACTTGTTGACGATGTCCACCCGGTAGTTCATGGCCGCGCCGCTGACGGCCGGCGTGGAGAGGCACTGGTCCGGCACCAGCAGCGTGGAAGAGATGGCGCCGGCGGTAATGGTGCCCTGGAAGCTGGCGGGCTGCTCATACCCTCCGCCGGAGACAAAGACGGCCATGGCCGCGGCGCGTGTCGGGTCGGTGGAGCTGACGGGCGTGATGAGCACGGTGCCGTTGGCGATGGGGACGCCGCCCTGCTTGAGCGCGGTGGCGGTGACGGGGGTGTAGCCGTTCTGCGCGGAGACGGTGAGGCAGGGGAGCGCGAGGAGCGCCAGAAGGAGCTTCTTCATGGGGTGGGGTTCCCTTTCGGAGTATGGAGGAGGACGCCGTAGATCTGCTGCTGTGCCTGGAGGAGGATGTTGATCCGCTGGTCGACATCGGCGTTGTGCCCGTCGATGTCGTGGCGGGTGACGTAGTCTTCGGTCACGCGGCGGTTGAGGCGCTGCACCTGGCCGCGCAGATCGTCGATGACGGCGGCCTGGTTGGCCTGGGTCACCTTGAGCGTGACAAAGCCGGTGACGACGGAGCCGCCCAGGGTCAGGATGCCGATGAGGGTGGAGAGCGAGAGCCGGGCGTTGAACCAGCGGCCCGGCAGATCAGGATCGCGCGCGGCGGCGTGGAGCGCCAGCGGCGGCTCCGGGTCGTCGACCAGTCCCAGTTTGAGGATGACGCGTTTCATATCTCGCACCGGGAGTGTGTGCGAAACCGGGAAAAGCGGTCAAAACAACGCTACTGACAGCCGGTCACGAGGCCGTTGGTCACGACGAGGTTCTTGGGGGAGGCACAGGTTCCGCTCCATCCCGCGGCCCCGTTGACGCTGTACGAGAGGGCGTCGTAATTGCCCTGCTGGTACCAGTCGAAAAAGCCGTTCTCAAAGCGGCCCTTTGCACCGGTGGACATGGTGTTGTACGGCGGTGGACCGGAGCTGTTGTACCCGTCAAAGTAGAGCCATCCCGAGGGCTGGCCGGGCGTGGTGTTGGGGCTGGTGACGGTCAGGTGCGCGTCCGCGCCCACCATGTGCAGTTGCGCCTTGTACAGTGCGCCAGGGACGCCGATCGTGATGGACGGCGTCTGGATCACATCGCCCGGCTCGTTGCATCCAGCGGCGTCCATGCAGGCTCCAGACGGTGTCTTTTCCGAAAAGCCCGGGCCGAAGCCGACACCGTTGCCATCCGCGCGGTAAATCGAGCGGATGGCCGTGGCGGTCTGCGGCGTGTCGTTGTAGTTGGGCGTGTAGTAGACGGCCTGCGAGGCCGAGCCAGGCTCCGCGCCGATCCACATGCGGAAGGTCTGGCCCAGCTCCACCAGCGATTTGCGCGAGAGGACGAAGCCCAGGCCGTGGCCCTCATCCTGCACGGTGGCGCAGCTCTGCGTGCCCAGCGCGGTGGTGCAGTCGTTGTAGGGCAGCGTCAGGTGGCTGAAGGTATCGGATCCGGGCGCGTTGATCTGCATGCCGGTGACCGTCACGCCCAGGTTGCTGATCGTCGCGTCGGCCGACCCGCCGAAGAAGTAGAGCTGACCCGTGCCGCCGGTATCTTCGCCATAGAAGCGGGAGACGGTGTTGCGGTAGATGGAGCCGTTGCTCTTGATCAGGGCCACGTAGTTGCTGCTGCTGCACGTTTCACCGCCGGAGGTGTTGATGTGGCCGCTCAGCTCGCCGCCCTGGATCTCCACGCCGCTGTCGACCTGGTAGGCGGTCTGCCCGCACGCCAGCTGGAAGTGATTGGTCTTGTCGCCGATCCCGTAGAGCGCGGAGTTGGTCCCGCCGCTGATGCTGCTGAACTCGACCGCTGGACCGGCGGGGGTAATGAAGTCGTTGTTATGGAGGAACCACTGCTCGTTGTAGCCTGGCGTGCTGCCGTCCTCGAAGTACGTGTTGACGAAGCGGAGGGGCAGCCCTCCGTTGAAGGTGGCGTTGCTCAGCTCAAAGCCGATGTTGCTGTCCACCTGGATGGTGGGGATGCCCGCGCCGGGCGGGTTGAAGGTGCCGCCATCGATGCGCGTGCCGGGCGCGCCGCCATTGCCGTTCTGCGCGAGGACGTGGATGAGCGGCGCGCCGGAGGCGGAGGGCGTCAGCGCATTGCCGATGAAATGGAGGTCGGTATGGCAGACGTAGGGCGCGGTGCGGCAGTTGGGCAGGACGACGGTGCTGGTGGTGTAGCTGACGCCGGGCATCGCATAGACGGTAGCGCGGTTGACCGGGCTGGCCTGCGTTCCGCCGAGCGAGGCCAGGGCGGCGGTGACGCGCGCGGCCAGGTCCGCGCCGGGGAAGGCGTCAGGATAGAGGATGTTGTTGATGGATTGCGGCGTCAGCTTGCTGGTGCAGGTCTGGCCGAGGACGCAGCCGGTGGCGCCCTGCGGTCCGGCGGGACCGTACTGCGTGAGTTGCACGGGCGCGGTGCCGACGGGATAGGCGTCGTACGAGCAGGTGACGGTGCCGCTGACCTGCGTGCAGAAGCCCGAGGCAAAGCTGTCCGCTGTGCCGGTCTGGACGCACCGGTCGCGGCGAATCTCCTGGCCGGAGGGCAGCTGCAGGGTGACGCGCAGGCAGGCGTTGGCCGGGCTGCTTGCGCCGGAGTTGAGGACGGTAAAGCTGGGCGCGTTCCCGGCGGTGACCGTGTGGCACTCCACCATGCTGGCGGAGGCGGAGGTCTGGCCGAAGCCGCCGATGCGGTACCCGGCCGGGCGGTCGTTCGCGTCCGTGGTCAGCACGCAGATCTGGGAGCCGTTGGGCAGGTTCGCCCCACCCGCGCCCATGGTCAGGTGCTGCGCCGACAGGGTGACGGTGGGCGGCGGCGTCTGCGCCGTGAGGCAATTGAATCCCAGAGCAGAAAATAGCGCGAAAAATGATCGACGCATCATGCGTGGAGTGTGCCGCTTACGAGCCGAGTCGGGCAAAACGCGCACAAATTATTGCGGTTTTTATTCCAGCTACTTCGTCAGGGTGACGTACGGTGCCGAGTGCCAGACCGTTGTGCCATCAAAGCCGGTGACGCCGGTGATGCTGCCGCCCGCGCCCAGCGTGAGCGTGAGGGTCTGATCCGGATCCTGCTGGAAGCTGCCCTGGCCCAGGTTGTTGAAGTGGACCGCGTCGTAATCCGAGCCGAGCACCGCCTTGGAGCTGGAGGTGTAGCCGCTGCCGGGCTGCTGGATGACGATGCCGGTCACCCTGTACTGCTCGTTGCCGCTGCTGTCATAGCTGACGGTGTACTGCGCGGAGAGGATGGCCTGCGCGACGGAGCCGGTGCCTGCCGTGGGCGTGGAGGACGCGGGCGGCGTGAAGGCCAGGCCGGCGGTGGGTGGCGGGTAGTTATAGGTGGCGTCACTGTAGTCGACGGCCGTGATCTCATACCGCTGGTCGCCGATGGTTTTCTTGATGCTCCGGATGCGGACCAGCAGGGGTTCCCGCACGGTGCTCTGGTAGATGAATCCCGCGAACTCCTCGGGGATGACGGAGAAGGGCGCGGCGACGGTGACGGTGGCGACATCCTCCTCGATCGTGACGGCGGTGACGGTCTGGGTTTCGCGGAAGTCCAAGTCCCACAGCTGCGCCGGACCGTAGACGATGCCGGTGTTGTCCGTGACCTCAATCGTGCTGCCGCTGGCGTTCTTGATCGCGACATCGACCGCTCCCTGCTGGAGGCGCACCACCTCCGATCCGTCATAGCCGGTGACGGTGAGGACGTTGCCGTTGATGCCGATGACGGTGACGCCGGTGCGCTGGTAGGCGGGGTGCTGGATGAGCAGCTGGTAGCCGCCGGACGTATCGAAGGGGAGCGCTTCCGTGATCTGGAGGCGCAGGACGGAGGCGGTGCTGCCGGGCAGGACGAGGCCGCCCCATCCGGCGACCGGCCGGTCATGCTGCAGGAGGACGACATTGCCCACGCGGCAGCGGATGGCCTGCGCGTTGCTGCTCCAGACGTGCGTGCGCAGCACGTCTTCATTCTCACGGAGCATCAAGAGGCAGCGGTAGTACGCCTGGACGCGGTTGGTGCAGCCGAGCAGGTCCAGCGTGGACTTATTCAGCTCGACGCCGCTGTTCTCGTTGGCGGCGGTGACCAGGCGGAGCGGGTTGCGGGTCTTGTAGGTGTCCGCCGCATCGGCGAAGGTGGCCTCGATCTCCTGGGCACGGTCTTCGAGCTTCAGCCAGGTGCAGCGATAGCTGTCGCGCAGGATGTTGCCCATGTGGAACATCTGCACGGGGATGTCCGGCTGGTCCAGCCAACCGGTGATGGTGGTGCCCACGCGCTGCACATTGGCAAAGCCCATGGCGGCCACGGTCTGCAAGGCGCGCCAGACCGACAGGTTCGACTCCTGCAGGACGCCGTTGAAGACGGCCAGCCGCTGCGTTCCGCCATCGCCGTCGGGGTACATCGTCTGCGTCAGCGCCGCCCAGCTGCTGAGGAAGTTGACATCCACGCGCGACGGGTCGAGGTCCGCGCCGATGACGTCATCGGTAAGGATGTCCCATGCGGCGGCGGCGGGGCAATCCGCGGGCAGGCTGGCAAGCGCGGGCGGCAGGGGCTGGCGCAGCTCGTGCGTGATGAGCGCCTGCAGGTTGATGTCCGATCCGGAGATCTGGTCGGTCGCCATGATGCGGAGGCAGACTTGGATCATGTTGGGATAGCTCAGGGTGGTGTAGCTGGTCTCCTGCACGGACTCCAGCCACAGCTCGTCGCCGAACTTGTTGGACTCGTGCTCGAAGGCATCCAGCGGATTGTTCACCGCGCCGGAGCCGTTCTTGACCACCTTGACGTCGTAGCTGCCGGGCGCGAGGTTGTCGATGATGGTGGCCTGGCGCAGGATGGTCTGCCGGATGTTGTAGTAGTAGTGGCTCTCGCCGTTGGGCGTGCCGCTGCCCGCGACGTGGATCCAGCCCGCGTCGCCCGAGCCGGAGACCCGGTAGTAGACGTCGTACGAGATGGCCAGCCGCTTGATGACCATGTTCTCGTCATAGCGCCAGCAGCCCTGCGGCATGGAGACATACACCGTCAGCTTTTCCGTGTCGGAGCGCTGGCCGGGACAGACGACGAAGTTCTGCTGGATGCCCGCGCGGATGCGCTGGTTCTGCGGGTAGTTGTTGTTAAAGGTGGTGAAGTCCGTCGTCGGGTTCAGGTTCTGGGTGGTGCCGGTGGTGGTGATGTTGTTCTGCACCCAGCGCGAATCATTCACGGTGACCGGAGCCTGGTTGTTGGTGCCGAGCAGGATGGCGTAGCTGACGTCCGCGAACTCGCTGATGTCCTTGTTGTTGAGAAGCAGGCCGGTGACCACGCTGGCGGGACCCCAGCCGAAGTCGACGCGGCAGTTGATGTACTGGCGGCCGATGGTGTCCGCGCCGTCATCCACGTCGTGGGCATCGCCGTTGTTGCCCATGATGTCGATCCAGGACTCGACGATGTTGCCGGCTTCGAGCATGGTGCCGTAGCCCTTGGGGATGGGAATGCCGCTGCGCGCGGTGGTGGAGGGTCCAAGCACGCCGTAGTTCGAGCCGCCGGGCTGCTTCTGGAAGAGGGAGGCGATGCCGTTGACCAGGAGCGAACCGCCGATGTTGATAAGCGCCCCGGCAATCACATTCTGGGCAGTCGTGGAGAGCGCGGTGAAGAGCGCGCCGCCGATGAAGTTGCCCAGCCCCGGCGCGAGAAAGGCTCCCGCCACCTGCACGCCGATGAGCGCGATGGTCCTGAGCGCGGAGTTTTGCAGGACCGGCACCAGGTGGATGTCGTCGCCCTCGGTGATGCGGAGGTCGATGGCACGCTCCGGCGGCAGCACCTCGCCGTTGCAGACGGTGACGTAGCGCTCCGGGTCCAGGCCCTCGCGGTCGAGCACCTCGACGAGCGTCTCGGCGGGTTCCAGCGGTGTGCGCTCTTCGATGCGGAAGGGGTTCTCGCACAGGGTGACGCGCGTCATGCGGGCACCCAGAAGGAGCGGCCGGCGCGCCACCAGCGTGGCGATCCCAGCGACTCGATCAGGACGCCGCCGAAGTCCTCCTCGGTGTGGAGGAAGCGCGTGGCATCGAGCACGGTGCCGACGTGCGCCTGCGTCTCGAAGAAGACGACAGAGCCCGGCTCCGGGCGTTCGAGAGATCGCCAGTGCTGCCCGAGGATGCGCAGCATCGATGTGTATTGCGCGGCCTTCTCCCCCGGTGTCTCCGGGATCTCGATCGTGCGGCCGAGGCGGCGCTGCACCTCCAGCACCAGGCCCGCGCAGTCGAACGCGTCGGGGCCGCGACCGCCGATGCGGTAGGGCTTGCCGATGAGGTCGGCGATGACACGCGCGGGGAGAGGTTGGCCGGTGGGCAGGATCATGTGCTCACCATTTCCCAGCGATGCTTCTTCTCAAGCGGGTGCTTGTCTGTCCGGGCACGGCGTGCACGGCTCCACGAACCTCCGCTCGTTTCGGAGACGAACTTCCAGCCGGCCGCACGAAGGCTTGTGCCGGATTCGCTTGCAAGCGTGTATGTCACCAGCCTCCGGAAACCGAGTGCACGTGCTGCACGCCAGCATGCCGCGTAGAGCATTGAGCAAGCATTTGGAGTTTCGTCGGTGCAGGCACGTGTGACCTCAAGGGTCTGGCCGTCATCCAGCATCCGCGCGATGGGACGGCCAGCAATTGCCACTCCAACAATCGCTTCCTCATGGCTTACAGCAACGCTGAACTTGTGGCCTACCGTTGGACCGTGATGGCGATGATGCGCGCGAACAAAGGCGTTCGCTTCACGCAGCGTGCAAGGGACGATTGTCATTTGCTCACCACGCGGAGGCCGTTGCTGTCGATGCCGGGGAAGGCTCCGAAGCGGAGCTGGTTGGCGTGGGCGCGGCAGCCGTTGGCACCGCCCAGCTGATAGCTGCAGGTGGGCATGGGGCCGGTGTAGCCGCACTGCACGCCCTTGTACCGCCAGACGCAGTTGTCCGCCGTGTAGTTATGCCGGCCAAACTGGATGCGGAAGGGCGACTCCGCGCCCAGGGTGAAGGTGACCCACTTCGAGTCGGCCTGGCAGCCGGTGATGTCGAAGCTCAGCTCGAGGTCCGGCTCGCGCTTCAGGCGTGAGGCCTGCACCACGTACACGGTGACGGACCCGCCCACGCCGCCGCCGTAGCCCTGCAAGAGCGACTCGATCGCTCCGGAGACGTTCGACACCTTGACGGCCCAGTTCGGCAGCGAGCCGTCGGAGGTCTCGTTCAGGTCGGCGAACTGCCACGCGAAGGCGGTGTAGGTCTGCGGCCCTGCGCCATCGCCGCAATCGAAGACGGCATCATCGGTGTTGCGCACCAGGCGCAGAACGGACGCGTCCGGCCAGGTGATCCGGGCCAGCGCCAGCCACGCATCGCCGCCCGCCAGCTTCGACTTGTCGAGCGCGGCGGCAACGGAGAGGCTGAGCGGGAGTGTCGGCACCTACAGCTCCCGGATGGAAAAGGTGACGTTCTGGCGAAACTCCGCTTCGACGTTGCCCGCGTCGGTCAGATCCGGGATCTTGGAGAAGCGGACGGTCAGCGTGACGATGTTGGTGGGGTCGCGGTCATCGGTGAAGAGGAAGGGGTTGTTGCCGTACTCCGCAACGTTGGTCACAAAGTCATCGAGCGCCTGCAGGTCGGCGGGCGTCAGCGCGTCGATGGTGACGTCCCACTCGCGGCGGCCGCGCGGAAAGCGCAGGCGGCTGGCCTCCGCACCGGACTCCATGGGGTCGCGCATGGTCGGGTCGGAGGTCTTGCGCTTCGTCTTGAGCGCCGGTTTACGGCTGAGTTCCGGCCAGGATGCAAGTGCCATCGCACCGGAGTTATGCCTGAGACTTGGCAACCCGGGCAAAACGGCGGAGAATCACCCCATGGCAACCACGGCAGAAGCAAGCGAGAGCTTAGTCTCACCGCCACTTGTAGGTGCGGTCTGCGATGTGTGTGGCAAGCAAGCCACACGGTTCAAGCGAGACTCTGAGGAATACTTTCCGTATGACGCGACGCATCCGGAAGCGCTCTATAGCCACTTCAGGGCTGGCAAGAAGCACTGGGGTTGTGACGAACACCCAGTATGAACCTCTCGCTCACGTGTGACCTGGGCTCGGTGCCCGACGATCTGCGGCAACTGATCGGCGAGGACCTGCCGTTTACCATCGCGCGCTTCCTGACGATGCAGGCGCAGGACGGGCAGAAGGCCGCGATCGAGAAGGAGAAGAGCGGCATCTTCAAGCTGCGCAATGACTGGACCACACGCAACACGAAGATCACGCCCGCCACGAAGCAAAAGCTGGTCTCCGAGGTCTACACCGACACGGGCAACCGAAAGACGGGCGCTCCGGATTACCTGCCCATGCAGGAAGAGGGCGGCGACAAGGTCCCGGTTGCCGGGCACCAGTTCCTTGCGATTCCGACGAAGTATCTGCGCAGGATCGCGCCGGGCGTCATCCCCGATGCGCTACGGCCCAAGAACCTCTTTCTGCCGGGCGTGCGGGTCAATGTGGGTGACCACTTCCAGGGCAGCTTTGGAGCGAACGTGGGCGGCAAGGCCAACCGGGCGCTGGGCCGTGCCGCGCTGCGCAGGTTGGGTACCAACGAGTACATCGCCTTCCTCCAGCAGGCGAAGGGTGGAACGCTCTGCATCTTTGTGCGGCATGGCGGGATTGGCCACAAGGAAGGCCACGACGCCGAGCCCTGGTACACGCTGGTGCGGCAGGCGCACATCAAGCCGCGCTTTCCCATGGAGCAGATCGTGCAGCAGATCGTGGAGGCGAACACGGAGAAGAACTTCGACCGCGCCGCCGCCGAGGTGCTGGCCAACCGTGCCCTGCGCGGCAGCCTCCGCGTCCAGTTCTAAACGTGTGCTATTATCTGCCCAAGTCTGAAGGTTCACCAGTCAGGCGATGTGGCGATAGGGATAGCCCAATGAAGCCCTAGACAGCTCGGAGAGAACGGGCAGACAGTCTGGATAGACAGACAGCAGGCCGACCACGCTAGAGGGTGGCGAACTCGTCGGTGACGTTCTGAGCCGTTTCAAGACGAAACGGCCACTGATCCTTTTCTATTTAGCGCAATACCTTCTTAGACCGGGAGTCGAACAGAAGGAGCTAATTAGACGGTTCTGAGTACCGGGACTCTCATGACTTCGGCATTCGTTCAAGACGAACGAGCGATAAAACCATAAGAAGTCAGACTTCGAGTGCTGACATAGTAAGGCCCACTTCGGTGGGCTTTGCTATTGGTCCAGGGTTACGGTGCCGTCGTCGTAGAAGATCAGGCGGCCAGTGAAGCGTTCTTCGCCGGCGTGGATCTGGAAGCGGGTGTTGCCATAGGCCGCCTTGTTGCGCAGGAGGATGGCCGCGCCGGTAAAGGTGCACTCCGTCAGCCGCCAGATGCGGGCGCTCATGTCTTCCACGCGGGCGTCGGCCAGCTCATAGCTCATGCCGAGGGCGTCCGTCGGGTGCGCGGCAATCTCCTTCATCATCTCGGGGAAGTCGCGCCCAAAGAGGTAGCCGCTGACGTGGACTGCGTCGTCGACGATCTCCGCGGCGGTCATGATGCCGCACTTCTGCTTGGCGTTGTGCGTGTCCCAGCCTGTGGCGTAGTCCACGGCCATGCCGAGCAGCGAGTCCAGCGCCGCCGTGGCTGCCTCCCGCGTCAGCACCACGCGGTGTCCGCGCGACCCGCTGGGAGCCTTGTCGCTGGGCACCTCCAGCCGCGTCAGCAGACCGCTGAAGTGGATCTTGTTGGGATGCTTCGGCTTGGGCTTCTCCGTGCTCACCCTATGGATATGCGGGATAGGGGGCGAAGCTGGCAAATCATGCGAGGTTGTCGATGTGGGTGCGGCGCGGATCGGCGAGGAAGCCGCGCAGCGCGGGTGTGAACTCCGGCGCGTCGGGCGGCAGGTGGTCGAGGATGGCGCGGGCCATGTGCTGGCAGCAGAAGCCGAGTTGGCCGGGCTTGTACCCGTGTTCCTTTCGTCTGTGCCGTTCGCCGCAAGCGCAGGTGTAGCGGTTCAGGTCGACGGTCCATGTTCGATTGCTGACCTTGATGGTGGGCACCTTGTAGACGGCGTTCTCCAGCGGGAATGGTGGCAGCACGGTCTGGTACGTGGGCGCGGCGAAGATGCTGGGCGGGTGGCCTTCACTAAGCTGCTGAACTTCGAGGACGCGGTCGGCGCGCAGGGTCTTGAAGATGCCGAGGTGCATCACGCCGAGGTAGGTGACGCCGTCGTGCGTGCCCGTCTTGGTCAGTGTGATCTCGCGGTGGGTGCGTTCGCCGTCCTTGCCCTCGTAGAGGATCGCGTAGCGTTCCCGTGGATCCACGGTGCGCGTCCAGTCGACCAGGTCATTCATGAGTGGCGGCGATCCGGGCGCGGCGCGGCGTGGGGCAGGGCGTTTATGCGGGTAGGCTGGGCGTCGGACGGGCATGGTACCGGAAGCGTCCCACAGGGACTCGAAACCGGTCAAAGCGCCTTTCTTCTCAGTGGGTTCTGCGTCATACTTGACAGCAAGATTCCCCCATGGCACACAGCCTCATCACCGCCGAAAGTGCTCCCAAGACCAAATACGACCTGCTGGCGGAGACGCAGGCGGCGCAGGCACCCACCTACGAGTTCCAGGAGCATGAGAAGCCGCTGAGCTTCTGGCGCCGGCTGATCGGCACGGCGGTCTACAACGCCACGCGCACCCGTGAGGGCCAGCCCACGGACGCGGCCATTCTGGAGCGCAACTGGATTGAGCGGCGCACCGACCGCACGGACCGGGAGGCGTGGAGTGTCTCCTTTGAATGCGCGTGCGAGTGGCTGGACCTGGACCCGGCGGCGGAGCGCACGCGCCTGCTGAAGGAGATCAACGACGCGCTGGTGAACGCGGCGGTGCTGCACGTGGGGTCCATCGTCTACCAGCGGACGGCGGTGGTGCTGAGCCTGGCGACGGGGGTGCCCCGCAGCGTCGGCCGGCAGTTTGTGCTGACGCTGGTCAGCCCGGAGGAGTACGAGCTGATCGCGGGCATCGACATCCCCGACCCAGGGCCGCGGCGAAAGAAGAAGCCGCTCAAGCTGCGCAAGGCCGCTTAGTTATTCGAGCCGGTCAGTTGCGACATGGGGCCGCCCTCGGCATGGTCGGTCAGGAAGATCTGCGTGACGCTCTCGCGCAGATAGGAGTCGAAGCTGCTTTGCGTGTCGCCCACACTCACGGGATTGCTGGAGTTGTTGACCACGTTGACGGTGCTCTTGTGCCCCATCAGCGATCCGCCCGCCTTGGCCAGGTCCGTGAGGATGCCGCCGCCGATGGCACCCAGCCCGCCGCCGCCCGCGCGGGACGGTGTGTAGATGGTGGGCGGGGTGAGCGCCGCGGGAGCGTGTTGCATGGCCCCGGCCGCTGAGCCACCGCCGCCACGGCCGAAGCCGAGCAGAGCGCCCCAGTCAAAGCCGCTGCTGCCCTCGCCGGTGCGTGGGACGCCAAAGGCATCCTGGAAGAGCGGCAGAACAAACTTCTGTTCGGAGAGCTTGAGCGCCATGCTCTCCATGTCGTGGAGGATGCCCTGTGCCATCTTGGCAACGGACTCGCGGCCTTCCAGCGCCTTGCTGGCGATCGAGTCGACGGTGTTGCCGAAGCCCTCCGCCAGCTTCTTGCCGAACTCCGTTTCCACGTGCCGGTCCGGGGTTTCGAGCTTCAGCAGCTCGGCCTGCAGCTCCGCCGCCTTCTCCTTGAAGGGACCGCCGAGGGTCTGGGCCAGAGCGTCGTACTTGCTCACCACCGCGGTGAGGTCGGCGGCTTCCTGCTGGCGGAGCGCATTGAGTTCGTGCTCGGCCTCCAGCTTGGATTCGCGGCCCTTGCTGGCGCTGTCTTCGATGGCCTGCGCCTGCCGGTTGTAGTTGCCTTCGGTCTCCTGAATCTCTCGATCGACATCCGCGATGCGCAGCTTCTGGGCAAGGATGTCAGCGTTGGCCCGGGTGTCTGCCGCGCCGGCGCGATCGCCGTTCAGGTTCAGCTGCTCGACCTTGCGCCGGGTCTCCTCCTCAATGAGGGCGATCTGGTGTTCGGTGCCGCGCCCGCGTTCCTTCTCCAGTTCGGCGGCGATGCGCAGCGTGGCAAGCTGACGCTCCATCTGATTGGCGTACACCTCGGCGGTGTTCTGGCTGGTGGCCTGGCCGCGCCGGGCGCTGAGCTGGTCCATCTGCTCCTGCACCTTGAGGAGTTCTTCCGCCGTCTTCAGCTCTTCGGCGGACTTGCCATCCCTGCCGCGCTTCAGGGAGCCGTCGCCATGCTGCTTCTGGGCGAGCGCCTCCAGGGTGGAGCGGCGCTTTGCGAGCGCGGCCTGCTCGGCATCCATGGAGGCGAGTTCCAGCGTGAGCTTCTGCTGGTAGAAGTCCGCGTCGGAGACGAGGAGCATCTTGTGCTGGGCCTCCAGCTCCGCCAGCTGGATCGTGTTCTGCGCCTTCCGGAGGTCGGCGGCTTCATTGGCCTGCTCTTCCTGGAGTCGGGCGGCGGCTTCCGCGATGGGGTTGCCGGACTTGCCGGTGGCATCCGCGCCGTGGAAGCCGCCGCCACCGCCTTCCCCGGCCGGCTTGGGAATGAACGGCGATGAGGCGTTCTGCGGAGCCTTGCCTTGCGCGATTTCGTAGTAGCGTTTTGCTTCCTCGTAGAGACGGTTCGCCTCGGCGTAGTCCTGTGCGCCGATTTTGGTCAGCTTGCCGCCTTCCACGGCGGAGAACGCAAGCTCGATCCCCGCAGCGGCGGTTGTGGCTGCCTCGGCAATGAAGGCCAGGACGCGCCCGATGTTCTCGCCCCAGCTGCGCATGGTCTCCATCTGGCTCTGGCCGGATGACATGACACCGAGCATCGCGGTCAGTGCCGGGCTGAGGCCCTCGGTGAGTGCGAGACCAGCGCCGGTCAAGTGCTGCTTCAGGTCTTCCAGTCGCTGGTTGGTGCTGGCAAGCTGCTCGGCGGTCTCAGCCGTGAGCAGGACACCGGCGGCGCGTGCCTTTTGCTCGAAGAAGTCCCAGTTCTGCGCGAGGTTGAGCAGGACCGGGATCTGCTCCGCGCCCGCCTTGCCCAGCAGTCCCATGGCGAGGCGGTTGCGCTCGATCGGATTTTCCGTCGCGGCCAGCGTGGTCAGGAACTTGTGAAAGGCGACTTCCGCGCCATCGGAGCGTGTGGCCAGATCCTTTGCGTCCAGCCCCAGCGACCGCATGAAAGCGCTGGCCTTGACATCGCCGTCGGCGGCTTTGCCGATGGTGTTCTCAAACTTGGAGAGGGAGGCGACCAGCGCCTCGAAGTCGGAGCCGGTGACCTTGGAGGCGTAGCGCAGAACGGAGAGCGACTCCACGGAGAGGCCGCTCTTCTCATGCATCTTGGAGAGGGATTCGCCCAGCTCGAGGGAGCCGACGGTCATCTCCTTGAGGCCGTCGATGGCCTCGCGGATGCCCATGTAGAGGCCGACCGTCTCCAGCGCGCCCTTGACCCGCTCGATGGCGACGGAGGTTCCGCCCGATTCTTCGCGGAGGGAGCGGAGATGCTCCTCCACCAGGTGCAGGGCGTTGTTGGCGGTGGTGCTGTCCGCCTCGATCTTGATGGTGATGCCGCGCCCGGCGGCGTGCAGGGTGTGGAGTATGCCGGGATTCACAGCATGCCTGCCTTCTTCATCTTGCGCTGGAGGTTTTTCAGGTCCTTTGCGGCCTGCGAGAGCTTCTCTGCCTGGTGCTCTTCTTCCGAGCCGAGCAGCTGCTGCGGGGTGACCGGCTTGCCCGTCTGCGCGGAGAGGAGGAGCGAGACCCAGCCTGCGTTTTCTTCACGGGCAGCGACCCGCGCATCGAAATGGCCCTGGCGTGCAAGGTTGAATTCGGCTATCGTTTGCGACCAGAACTCCTCCGGCGTTTGGTGGAGGACGGAGAAGGCGAAGCGGAGCGCGTCTGCATAGTCGAAACCTTCGTCGGCCCCGGACCGTCGGCGGCGGCTGCGGCCGGGCTTGCCGTCGCCGCGGCGTCTTTTCCCGGCGGCGTCTCAATGCCACGGGTAAGCGCCAGCACCACGGCGTCAAACACCTGCTGGAAGGTGAGCGGCTTGAGGAAGTCTTCAACCTCTTCCATGGTGAGTGTTTCGCCATGCGCATTCGCGTCGGCCTGCAGGCCTGCCCACAGAAAGAAGTGCAGGGCATCCATGTCCTTGAGTTCGATCTCGATGCGGGCGGGCGTGCCATCGGCGGCGGGGATGCGCTGCGCGGAGTACAGCGCCCCGGCGAACCCATTGCCGTACTTCCGGAAGAGCAGCCATGTGGCGGTCTTGTCGAAGAAGACGACGCGTGGCTTGTCCAGCGTGATGGGTGTGCCGCCGCGGGCGATGCGAGAGAGGTCCATGGCGGGAGTCTGCGCGAGATGCGCGGAGTCGGTCAAAAAAGAAGAGGCTCACCCGCGCGGATGAGCCTCAGTTGCCTTGAAAGGTCGTGTGTATCGTTTCGCTACAGCCTACACTTACCGTTTGGGTGCGGCGCGGTCCGGACCCGGGGTTTGCGAGTTGTCCAGCTTGTGAACGACTGCGCTGATAGGATCAAGGCGTTGTTCGTCGAACCACTGGCCTTCGCGGTAGTTGCCGTCAGCGCTGAGCCTGGGAACGACCAAGCATTGCGTGCATCCGGTGATGTACTCTGCGCGCCCGGTTACGACGCCGGAGAAGCCGGTGATGCGATCCTTCACTTCTGAACCGATGATGATCTTCATGTGTCTCCTTTACTACACCTGGGCGGACTGGCCGGTGATGGTGGTGGTGTTGGCGACGGGCGCGGCCTGGGCCAGGACCAGCAGCGGACCATTGCCCTTGAGCGAGACGCCGAGAGCGCACACGGTGCCCACGCCAGCGCTGAAATCGATGCCGTCGATGATGGCCTGTCCCTGGAAGGCGGCGCGACCCGTGCCGATGGTGGGGAAGAAGTTCCACGTGTAGTTCGGCGATCCCTGCGTGGTGATGACCGCGAGAATCTCCGTGGCCTGCGACGGATCGCCATCGATGAACATGTAGTCGGCCTTGGCGGTCCAGCCCTTGGTGCTGCCCAGGTTGGACTCGTACTCGGCGTCATCCGTGGTGTTCGCCTCCACGGTCTTGCGCTTCCACGACATGGACCATTTGCCCAGGCCGATGACCTGCGTCTGGCCGTTGCCGGTGACGACGGAGGTCTGCGCGAGATCGCCCAGCGGCTTCGCCGGCGTCAGTCCGTTGGTGGTGTACGCGGCGGAGGCGGTGATGGAGCGCAGGAGGCCCTCCGGGCCCTGGTTGCGGCGGATCGTCTCCGTCAGGCCGACCGAGGTGAGCGAGTCCAGCACCTCTGCCGCATCGTCGAACTCGTACTCGACCACGCCGGCGTACGCCTGGATGTACTCCAGAACATCGTCCTGGGTGGCTTCGCGCCACTCGAACTCGGTTTGTTCCTCCGCGCTGGCGGCAAGGGCAAGACCCGTGCCCTGGTCGTCCGTGGACGTGATGACTTCGCCGTCAATGGTGACCACTTCCGCCGCGGGTGCGTTGGCGGGGTCGGACTGGTTGAGGTAGCAGGCGCGCAGGATCTGCTCGATGTCCATTTTGGCGACGTTGGAGAAGACGGAGTCCGGCGCTTCGATGGCGAGGTGGCGTTCGACGATGGTGATCTTCATGGGGCTCCTAATAGCCGGGCAGGCTGGGATCGTTGCGTTGGGTGGAAAACTCGGCTTCGTAGGTCACGACGAGTGCCAGGTGCTGCAGCTCGCCCTGCTCCATCTCCCACTTGCGGCCGCGCTCGATGACGCGCTTGACGAGGCTGGTCAGGACGGGGTCGGACCGCAGAGCGCGTGTGCCGGTGACGTAGAGGGTGTCCGCCGCCTTGTTGGCCTGGTCCACGGCGGCGACGATGTAGCGCACATCGAAGCTGTACTTGCGCTCCACATCGGCGGTGCTCTGGTCGTAGTCCGCCTCTTCCTGGCTGGGCAGGGCGTTGATGGCGGGCAGCTCATTCTGCCCAAAGGGGCGGAAGCGCGTGTTGTACGCGGCGGGGCCAAGCGCGGCGACGACAGCATCGTGGATCTGATCCTGCAGGCTTTGGGTGCTCATTGGGTCACCGCGTAGAGTTCGTACATCCAGACCAGGCCGTCTTCCTCGCGGGTGGGCGGGCTGACCTGGAAGGTGAAGGTGCCCAGGTCCGGGTCGGCGACCGTGACGGTGTCGCCGCTTTGCGGCATGGGGCTGAAGGCGTCGAAGGGGAGGCGCAGCTGTGGCGCGATGTTTTCCACGCCGCCCACGCCGCCCTGCTCCAGGCCGAAGCTGGAGGGCCGCTCGAAGAGGCCGCAGATGGGCATGCCGTCATCCGTGTACGCCGACACGCCCGCGAAGGTGACAGGGGAGCCACCCGGCGGACGGAACAACGCACGCAGATCGCGGCCACCCAGCATCGGCGGCCTACTTCTTCGCAGCCTTGGTGGCGGCTGCAATCTCGTCCGGCGTGGCTTCGCGCACCTGGCCATTGGCGGACATGCGTTTGAAGTCGGCCTCCGGGAGGTCGACCAGGTCGGCGGGCGTGACGGTTTCGCCGCCGACGAGGAAGTGGGTGAGCGGCTTGCTGGTGACCAGCTTGCCGGCGTTGTTGAAGCCGATGACGCCTGCGGCCTGCAGCGATTCGACCGTCTCGTCGCCGCCGAAATCTGGGTTGGGAATCTTGTCGGCACCGGCCTGCAGGTCGAAGGTGCCGGTCTGCGCGAAGCGTGCAGCGAAGGATGCGGTAAGGGCGGCGGCGGTGAGGTACCTGGCCATGATGC
This sequence comes from uncultured Terriglobus sp., assembly GCA_964251045.1. Classification (GTDB taxonomy): domain Bacteria; phylum Acidobacteriota; class Terriglobia; order Terriglobales; family Acidobacteriaceae; genus Terriglobus. The sequence goes on from CAXUHI010000004.1 coordinate 84,451, forward strand.
GTGTCTCCTGAACGTGCTGTCGTGAAGAAAGAGGAAGCGCCCGGCCTCGTGTTGAAGCCGGGCCGGTGCTTACTGGGCCAGAACCCACATCCAGACGAAGGCCTCGATGTGGCGGAAGTTGATGTCGTAGTAGCCGTGCTCGAAGATCTTGTAGATTGCGGAGGCGGCGCCGGTGATGTTGTCCGCGATGATCTCGTTCAGATCCCAGTCGCCGATGAGCATCTGCGGCCAGATGCCGAGCACCAGGGCGTGGAGGTTGCTGACGCTGTTGACGGTGCCGTTCTTCGGCAGCTGGTTGGAGAAGACAGCGTCGTAGCCGAGCGGACCTTCCTGCAGCCCGTTGGCTACCCGGCTGTCGGGCATCAGGGCGTCGGAGCCGTTGACGCCGGGGAACTTCAGGATGGAGCGCATCATGGCCCGGGTCTGCGGTGTGCCTGCCCAGCGTGGAACGCCCAGAACGTCGGCGTTGGTACCGGCGATGAGTGCTTCCGCGTTGTTCAGGTCGACGTAGGTGGGCTGGGTGCCGCCCGCGCCCGCCGTGACCACGCCCGCGTTGTTGCGCGTGCTGCCGGTCAGGAGGGTGGGCAGTCCCGTGTAGTTCAGCAGGCCCTGCGGAACGTTGTTGGTGCCGGAGCCTGCCAGCGCGGCGTAGTCCAGGCTGAGCGCCAGCACCTCGTAGCGGTCCTCGGCCAGGAAGCCATCAATCGCGAGGTTGCTGAGCGCGAGGAAGTCGCGGGTGTAGGCCGACGCCATGGAGAGCCGGTGCGGCGACATGGTGAAGAACGTCAGTCCCGGATCAGACGAGGTGACGGCAGCGGATTCCGCCAGCCAGGAGCTGGAGGCGGCGGCGTTCTGCTTGGTGAACTGCGGCGTGCCGTGGAGGCCGGGGATCATGCGTGCGCCCAGCATCATGGTGACGGCGCGGTTGCGCAGCAACTCGATCGGCGGCAGCTCGACCGTGGTGAAGTTGGTGGCCGTACCGATAGACGAACTGCCGGAGGTGACGGTGCGCTGCTGCGCCTCCATCTGGGCGAAGCGCTGGTTGGTGAGGCCGGGCGTCAGGATGCCGGGGCCGATGTTGGTGATCCCGCGCTCCGTGGCCGCCGTGCGGATACTGTCCGACACTTCCAGGGCGAAGCCGCTCTCCGTGTCGTTGAAGGTGCCCTTGCGCAGCTGGTTGATGGCGGCGCGGGCGGCGCCGGCGCGGGAGTACTGACGCTGTTCGCGGGCGCTCATGCCGGAGAGCACTTCATTGGCGGCGGTGCGCACGGTGGTGGATGCGGCGGCAGCAATGACGCGCTCCGCCAGAGCATTGCTGGCCACGGCATACTGGGTGCCGCTGGCGATGTCGCTGCGCATCTGCTCTTCCGTGTAGTGGGCGGGCTGAATGGTGCGGAGATTGGTGAGGGCCGAAACGCGCGCACGCTCCTCGGCTACGTGGTCAACGGTCACGGTGGTGTCGGCGGCTGCGGACATGGGCTGATTCCTCTGGGTTTCGGGTTGGGGTGGTGGTTCTGAAGTGGTGGTGGGGAGGGAGCGGTCGGCGTCCTGCTCGTCGGGATCGTCGTCTTCCTCGTCGTCGTCTGCGTCATCGGGGTCGGCGGAGCGCTCGGCTTCGTGGTCGAGTTTGCGGAAGGAGCGGACCTTGACGGGCTGGTCGTCCTTGCTGCGGCCCACGCCGACGGTGGGATCGGCGGGCACGGTGACCAGGGAGACCTCGTAGATCTCCCAGTCCACGGCCAGATAGGTGCGGAGACCGTTCTTGTCCTCGGTAATCTCCCACTCATGGACCATGTAGCCGATGGAGACGCCGTCGAGGATGCCGCTTTCGACATCGCCTTCCTTCTCCAGCGCAAGCGGGTTGCCGCCGAAGCGGCAGGTGATATGCAGCGGGTCGCCCTGGGTAAAGCTGACAGACTTGCCCAGGTGCTGGTCCATGTTGTGGTTGAAGAGGAGGGCGATGCCGTCCTTGAGGCGGCCGGTGCGCAGCGCGCCCTTCTCATGCGAGAGGATTTCCTGCCCGTAGTAGCGCTCCACCGGCGTGGAGGACGACGCCGCCATGGTGACGGTGTGGGTGTCCTTGTCATACCCGGCGAGGGCGACCTTGCGGTACTGGCGGCCAAGCTGCTTCGGAATGCCGCGCTCGTCCAGGTTGTCAGCCTGGGCGGCGGTCAGCGTGTGGAGCACGCCGGAATACTTGGTCGACGGAGTCATGCAGCGGGGTTATCTCACGCCGCCCGAAAACCGTGTCAAGTTTAGTAGCCGGGATCTTCCGTTTCACCTGATTCGAGACGCCGAACCGCCTGACAGATCCCGTTCGCGACTTCATGGCGGTCAGCATCAGCAGCGATGTGCAGTTAAATGTTGATGTCAGGCTTGCGCAGGAAGCGTTCGCTGAGACATTGGGCGATGAAGGCTACAACGAACCATCCTAGGATTTGCAGCGGAGTACTCATTTGCTTCCTTTCGCCGCTGGCTTGCCGCCGCCTTCGGCTTCTGCGGCTTCGGGTTCTTCACCGGCGGTTGCGGATTGTCCCTTGCCGCTCTGGTCACCGGAGATGTCCGTGCCGAGTACCAGGCCAAGTGTCTTGATGTAGGCCTGTTCCGCCGCGCGCTCCTGCATGACTTCTTCAAAGTCGAGGCCCTGCGAGGCCAACTCGCGGGAGTAGGTGCTCATCGCGTTACCCAGGTTGAGGATGGTCGATTGCGCGTCCTTCATGGGATCGACCCAGGGCCAGCCGCGGGCGCGCCATGTCATCTGCTCCATCTGGAGCGGCGTGAGGACGATGTCCGACAGCACGGTGAGCAGGGCGAAGGAGAGCCACTTGCTGAAGACGGGCTCCAGGAAGCTCTCGATGAACCAGCGCTGGAGGACGCGCCAGCCGTCGCGCTCGTCCAGGAGGCCCGCGCGGATGGAGGAGAAGTTGACGCCTTCCAGGTCGTTGGCCAGCGATGGGTAGCTGGTGAGCAGGCCGGTGGCCACGGAGCGCAGCATGGTCTTCATGAACTGCTCGTGGTTGGCCGTGGGGAAGCGCGGATCAATGAAGTTGAGGTTCTCGCCCGGCGCCAGGGCGAAGCCGTCGCCCGCGTTGGCACCGACGGAGACAGAAGGGTCCGGGATGTGCGTGGGCGTGCCGGTGCCCTCCGCTCCGGGAGCGCCCGCCTCGCTGTCGTCATCGTCCTGCGAGAAGTCCATGCCGTCGGCAACTTCCGACTCAATCGCAAAGAACTTGGCGGCGGAGGCGCGTGCGGCGACGATGACCGCTTCTTCGTACCGGCCCTGCTGGTTGAGCGGGAGGATGGCGGCGGACATCCAGGTGTAGCCGCGCGTCTGGCCGGGGCGCTCCCAGATGGCGGTGTGGATGATGTCCGACGCGGGGACGCGGACCCGCTCGCGGTTGCGGCCGGAGAGGATGTCGTTGGGGTGGCCCTGCCACAGGTGATAGGCCAGCGGGCGGCGGTACATGTCGCACTCGACGCCCATGCGGATCTCCGTGCCATTGCCGCCAGAGAGCATCATGGTGTCGTCGAGCTGGTCGTTGTCCAGCGGCTGCAGGGCGAAGCCGGTGCTGTTGTACTGGAGGCCGTAGACCGACTTGAGCAGGTTTTCGCCCTCGCGGGCGCAGTTCTTGATGGCGAGGCGCTGGACATCCAGGAAGGACATGCGGCCATCGACGGTGGGGCGTCCACGGCGGCACCAGCGCTTCCACTCCTCCTCAATGCGCTGGTTGATGCGGTCGGTGTCGGCGGTGCTTTTGCCGTAGGCGTTGCGCACCTTGGCCTGGAGTTGGATACCCTCCGTGCCGACGATGTTTTGCGAGCACATGGCGAGGAACTTCTTCGCGAAGGGGTTGTTCCGGCACAGGTCGTTGGCACGGGCGCGCAGGCGCTTGTTGTCGCCGTAGAGGGTCTGGTCGACAGAAGTGGACCGTGCGACAAAGTCCATGGAGAGCCGGTTGATTTCCGCGCCCTGGAAGCCGCCATGTCCATTGCCGAGCGCCAAGCCGGGAACGCTGGCAGGCGACAGGGTGCGCCTGGCCTGCTTGACGGGCGCGGGCTTGGGGAAGAGCGGCTTGGCGTCGCGCAGGTCGAGGATCGGCATTTAGAAGCCCGTCCACATATCGCGGCCGAAGGTGATGCGGTAGGACTTCTGGCGCATGGTTCCGGCGCGGACGCGCTCGTTCAGGACGCGGCGCTCGAGCTGCGCTTCAAAGAGGGTGAGTTCGGCGAGCGGGATCTTCGTGAGTTCGCGGGTGCCGATCTTGTACATCGCCACGTCGTCGAGCATCTTGCCCAGCAGCAGGGCACGAACCTGCGCCAGGAGCCGCTCGTTGTAGGTGGGGTTCGCCGTGGACATCGTCACCGGGAGCGTAGCCCAGGAGCGGCAGAGGCGGTCAAATCAATTGACCTATACTTACACCATGCGCTTCGCCGGAGCGGCTCCTCTCCTCGCCGTGACTGTCCTTGCAGGATGCAGCTATTCCCGTACGGCTCGGAACAGTGAAACTCCCACGGAAATGCCTGATGTTTCCAAGTCACAAGACACCGTGGAAAAGGCGTGCCTCGACGAAAACTTCCCTAACGATGATTCACCGCATACGAAGTATTGCTACGGTGTTGCATCTGTGATGGCTAAGGCTTACGCAGCGGAACATTCCAAAGCGGCCCATTAGCCCAGGAGCGGCAGAGCCGGTCAAATCAGGCGCGGCCGTCTCCACATATTTTCTTGATCGTGTGGAAGGTAGTCGTCCAGGTTCCACTCCTGTATGCACTGCTCGAGGTCTTCTTTGATGTTGAGTCTACGGAGTTGCTCCAGCGCGTGCTCCTTCGTAGAGAAAACGCCAACTATGTGATCGGAACCCCAACCATTTTCTGCAACGTAGACCTTCATGTCGAAGACTCTCAGCTTAGAGTTCTGTGGTCATGGACGGAGGATCGCTGCTGATGCGTCGAGTATCGCCATCAACCTCTCCGGCGAACTTGTTCAGCAGCTGTTGGTTCGTCAATGCCGCGACAGCTATCATGCATCCACTCTAGCGCATGTAGTGCCGCAGGAACGCTCGAATGGCGCGGCGCGGAGTGAGCGGCAGGACCGTGTCCGCGGCGGCATGAATCCAGGCGAAACCGGGCCGTTTTACAACTCGTTTCGCCTTTTTCGACATGATCCGGTGCGGATTCTGTGTAGAATTACCCGGCTGCGAGGGTGATGCCGCTGAGGACGCCCGCGACTGCAATGCAGGCGATGTTCCGGCCACGGTGGCTGCCCTTGCCGCGAGACGCTGCTGCAGAATGCCGCTGCTGGAGAGGCGTGCGATCCGGGCGTCCATGGCCTGTTGCAGGCGTGGCATATCCGCCTTCAAGAACTCCCGTGCCGCGTGATTGTAGACCGCGCAATCCAGTGCCTCGTTGCGTTTTCTCTGTGGTTCCCATCGTGACTCCTCCCCTCCCCTGGTGCGGTGTGTGACCAGCTTTTCGGCAGTCAATTGTGCGAAGTACTCGCTGTCAAGTGTGTCAGGAAAGTGGATGTAGCCGGGCCGCTCGGCGTCGGCGATCCCTAACCTGCTGTAGATGGTATCCTTCGCCGTCGAGGTGCCCACGGAAAAGAGCCAAGTTTTATACCGTCCCACCTTGGACCCGCGATTGACCAGCGGCGCGCCGTGCTGGGAGCTGCCCTTGCAGGCGAAGACGCGTTCGCGCACCCGCTTCCGCGTGTATTCGTAGACGGCCTGGGTGCGGTTGCCGTCGCCGGAATCGATGAACGTGGCGGCGGTGGGAATGGTCAGGCCGCTCTCATGCTCGACCTCGCGGCGTCGCCAGGCGTCGAAGTCGCGCCAGACGTCGGGCTGGACGGGGTCACCGTGGAAGACACGATGCTCCAGCACCCAGGAGGTGCGGACGCCCCAGCCCCAGCGGGTGGCCTCGACACGGTCCTTCTGCACGTCGGCCCCGATCGTGACGAGAAGGACGCCCATGGGCGCTTCCGCCGGATACGGTTCGGCGTGCTTGGCGACCTCGGAGAGTTCGATGCCCTCGGCTTCCTCATCCCAGGGCAGGGCAAGGACTGTGTTTGCAAAAACGCGCAGCTTCTCGGAATTGCCCTCACACTGAAGGTATTCCATCGCGATCTCAGCCCATGTGTATCCGAGCGTGCTGTAGAGCGATGAAAGCTGCAGGCCGGCGGTCTTGCCATCGCCGCCGCGCTGGATCAGACGCCACTCACCTGCGCGATCCATGGCAAACTTATCAGCCTCGCGGATCTGATGAGTACAGCACTCACACTCGTACCAGCAATCGGATAGACGGTAGTCACCTGGCTCGGAACTGGCGCGGATGTACTTGACCTGCTCAAAGCGAAGCGTCTGCATGTGTCCGCAATCTGGACAGGGGAGTAAGCGCGCGAACTGGTCGGACTGCTCATGTGCTTTGGCGATGCGGCTGGTGCGACGCAGTCCAGGAGATGAGACGCGCAAGTGCTTGCGACGCTTGAAGGTGGCCATGCGTTTACGCAACTGGAGGATCGGGTCGCCTTCTTTGTTGGCTTCCATGCGGTCCTCTTCGTCGCTCACCGCAATTCCACGTGCGCGAGATGCCATTTGTGATGGCGAATTAGCCCAACCCATGGCGAAGCTGCCGCCCGGGTAGTACTTCATCATCGTGTCGTTCCCGGCGTTGCGTCCGCCACGGGTGCCGAAGAGCGGTGTGAGGACGGGCGTGTCGCGGATCATCGGCTCGATGCGGTCGCGGACGATGACCTTGCAGAGGTCTTCGGTGGGCTCAATAAAGATGATGGGCTGCGGGTCGTGGTGCATGTGGTAGGCCACGAAGTGGAGGCCGATCTGCGTTTTCCCCACCTGCGACGCCCACATGAGCACGACGGTTTCGTACGGCGAACCGGGGCTTAGGAGATCCATGGGGAAGCGCTGGTACTCAGCATTGGAGGTGTACCACTTGCCAGGACGCGAGGAACCCTCGGCGGAGAGTACGGCATACTTGTCGGCCCATTGCGAGATCGTCAGCTTCTCCGGTGGACGGAGGAGAGCGCACGCGTCGAAGAGTACCTGCTCGAAGGAATGGACGCCCTCAGCACTAGACGACAGCATCGGCATCCTGCTGCGCGGCGATGTACTCGTGGACGATGCGGTCCACGTCCGCTTCGGCGGCTGCGGACATCTGCTCAATGGTAGCGGCTGATTCGTCTGGCGGACCGCCCACGATGGCTCCAGTGGAGAGCTCGCGGCAGATGTTCTCCAACTCGTCGCGGATGACAGCCTCGCGGGCCGGAGGCGTGGACTCACCCTCGATACGGGAGGAGAGCTTGGGCGGGAGGCTCAGAAGCTGTGTGCGGAGATTGCCGAGCATCCGATCAAGCCGGAGTTTCGCGTCGCCGATCACGATGACCTCGCCACGGAGCTTGGAGAGGGCGAGCTGCTTCAGGTCGGCCTCGGCCTTCGTCTTGCGGAGGTTGGCGGCACGGATGTCTTCTTTGCCGGAAGTGACTTCCGACTCGGGGTCGTCATTTCCGTCATTTCCGCCACCGAGTTCCATCTCCATGCGCCGCTCGAAGTCCCACTGGCGGAGCTCCCGCCATCGCACGTGTCGGTTTCGGCCTTCCCCGTGCGTCGGTAAACCCTGTTGATTGATATAGTTACGAACTTGACGCACACTGACTTCAAGCAGCGCCGCTACTGTGTCCATGTCTAGCGCGTCTAGCGGGATGCTCATTTAACCTCTCGGAAGTCGGAAATGCCCTTTTTCGGTTTCAAATAGCCGCCGGACGCGGTGGCGCGTTACCCGCATCGCGTTGAAGTCAGGAAGGACCCGCCGACTGAGCCCCCTCCTGGTCATAGCGTCTGCTCTCTGCCCGGGTCAAATCGTAAGTCAGGGGCATCGCTGGGGGCATCGCGCGTGCAGAAAACAGCAAAAGGTCTGTCAGTGCAGAATGTGTAGTGACACTCTGGTGGGCTCACTGCCCACCAGAAACCTATCTCACCACGTCTCATGCTGTCTCACGATGTAGGCTGAAGCGTGAATCCACGGGCGTTCCGTGTATCATGCTGTCTCATGCTGTCTCACCGCATCTCACGCAAACCAGGGGCATCGCTGGGGGCATTTCGGTCTACACTCCATGCGATGCCCCCAACGGTGCCATGCCGCTGACCGAAGCAGCCATCCGTGCGCTGAAACCCGCCGGCAAGCCGCGCCGCGTGGCGGACGAACGTGGACTCTACCTCGAAGTCTCCGTCACCGGATCCAAGCTGTGGCGTTACAAGTACCGGTTTGAGGGCCGTGAGAAGCGTCTCGCTCTGGGTACCTACCCTGACGTGGGTCTGCGCCTGGCACGCGACCGCCGCGAAGAGGCACGGTCCACCCTGGCGCGCGGTATTGATCCAGGTGCCGTGCGCCGCGCCGAGAAGGCCTCCATGCAGAGCCGCCGCGGCGCGTCCTTCGAAGCGATCGCGCGCGAGTTCCACGCGAAGCAAAAGGACACGTGGTCGCCGACGCACTACAACCGCTGGCTCGGCCGCATGGCGTACGACCTGTTTCCCGTCATCGGTTCCCATCCCATCACCAGCATTACCGCGCCGGAGCTGCTGCAGGTGCTGCGCCGTGTCGAACCGCGCGCCCTTGAAACAGCGCATCGCCTCCTGGAGCAGTCCGGGCAGGTCTTTCGCTATGCCATCGCCACCGGCCGCGCCAGCCGCGATCTCTCGTCCGATCTGCGTGGAGCGCTCCAGACCGCGCGTGTGCAGCATCTTGCCGCACCCACCGAACCGGCACAGTTCAGGACCGTTCTCCGCGCCATCCACAGCTATCACGCCTCCGCAACCGTGTCCGCTGCCTTGCGGCTTGCACCGCTCCTCTTTGTCCGGCCGGGTGAGCTGCGCCACGCCCGCAAGGCCGACACCGACCTCGACGCGGCGGAGTGGCGCTTCGTCAGCAGCAAGACGCACCAGCAACACATCGTTCCACTCAGCACGCAGGCCGTCACCATCCTGCGGGATCTCCAGCCATTCACCGGCGGGTCCGAGTTCTGGTTTCGCAGCATCCGCAGCCGCACACGTCCCATCAGCGACAGCACCCTGCTGGTGGCGTTGCGCAGCATCGGCATCGGCAAGGAGGTGACCACGGTGCACGGCTTTCGCGCCGTCGCACGCACCATCTTGGATGAGGTGCTGGGCTTCCGTCCGGACATCATCGAGCACCAGCTGGCCCACGCCGTGCGCGACGCCAATGGACGCGCCTACAACCGGACAACGTTCCTTCCGGAGCGGCGCGTCATGATGCAGCGCTGGTCAGACTATTGCGATGAGCTGCGGTCGGGTGCCGTGGCACTCAAGCGCCAGGCCTGAAGTTTTCCACAGATATTTTTAATTCACCTATTGCATTAACTGAGTTTGTGCATCATACTAATCATGTGGTTGAGAGATCAGCCACCCGGACTTACCACCCGGCACGCAACACACAAGGAGCTTACATCATGAGCAACAACACAGCAGCCACCGTCAGCGTCCCCACCACAGCCATTGAGCAGATCGTCAAAAACGAGATCGCCGGTTATGTCACCCGTAAAGTCGATATTTTCGTCGACAACGCCAATGATGACCTGGATCGCGATGACACACTCTACGTTGAGGTCCGCTACAGCACGCTCAGCATTGACTACAACACCCCAGCGACCTCGGACTACAGCAGCGACAACGTCGTCAGCGGCACCGTAGAGGTCATCGCGCGCGGCGGTGGCTATATCCCCGGACTGATCAATGGGATTACCGGTAAGGAGTGCGTCGCAAATTTGACGACCGGAGTGTGCACCCTGCAATTCCGGCTGTCTGTCAATGGCAGCTGGGAGTTTTACCCCAGCGGTTTTCGCGCCGAGAAGGTGGCTTAAATGCTGCGCGATTGGCTTGACGAGTGGGACCGTGGATTCGAGGAGGCTGGCGGTTATGCCGGCCTCCGCAGTCCTGCGCAAACGTTTACACCTGCGCTGTGGCGTCGCCTTTTGGACCGCGCGGCAGGGTTGCAGGACACGGGGTATATCGGCTATGAGGCTGGCGGAGTCTGCGTCAAGGAGTTCGCGCGGGACGTTGCCGACCCAGCCAGCATCACCACGCTCCCCATTGGCAATCCCGATCTGCAGCAACGTCTTAATGCCTGGCAGGATCGGCTGGACGCGTCTCAACGGCGCTGGCGCGAGATCATGCTCAGTCTCAGGATGCCCCAAACATGGGACGGGAGCGACAAACAGATACGCTGGGCGGTCTCCATCTGGGAGCGCGTCGCGGAGACGATCGGTGTTGATTTAGGCGACGCTGAGGACCTTCTGGGGCTGATAGACCAGCAGATCGCGACAGCGCCATTGACAGACGATCAGCGAGCGTTGGTGCGCCAACATCGGCATCTCATCCAGCGCAAGCTGGACATGGTCAAGCGGGGGATGCAGTGCGGTCGCTCCAGGCTTTGGATCGACGCGGAGCTTGCATGCCGCGTGCAGCGTAACTATCCCGCTGAGGACCATGCCGTGTGGGGATATGTGCTGGCAAGTATTGATCCTCAGTGGTGGCGTGATGAGGCCAGCCTGCGACAACGATTTGCGCTCCTCTGGTGAGCGTGCAACCCTCCGCCCCGGTAGCTCTGGGCGAGCGCTGTGCGCGGCTGGTAACCGCGTGCCATGCCGGGGGCGATACGCCCGGCGCAAGGAAAGACAATGACGTTTTCCGCCGCGCTTAAGACGATTGGCGAATACCTGCCCAACGCCACGGCTGCTGACCATGCAGCCTTGCAGGCGATCGCGGCTCTATACCGTGCGGAGCGGAGCGGAGGCAAGCAAGGCAGGCCGCGCAAGACCGTGACGTGTCCGCGGTGCCAGGCAACCGTCGATGGAGCCGCGTACCTGCGTTACCAGCACCCCAGGGAGTGCACGGGACGTCCCTAAGCCATGTACGGGATTGTGCCTTACGCGGCGCGCATAGGCGCGGTGGGCAGGGAGGCGATCCAGTCGGCCACATCCTGCTCACGCCATCCCACGGTCTGGTCAGTGGGCTTCACCGGGCGGGGAAAGGTCTTCTCCGCCATCTTGCGGTAGATCGTGGCGCGCGACAGGCCCGTCATCGCCGCCACGTCGCGGATGCGCAGAACACGCTGCAACGTCATGCGGCACACTCAGCAAAATCAAGGCGCGGCAGCATTGCGGCAGCGGACGGGTTCAGCCATAAGCATTCCACCCGTTCCCTTGCTCCGTCTGCCAGACTGCGACGCTCAGTGCATACCCAACCGGCATACAGCTCTTTGTAGAGCGGCGTCTGATACCCCGAAAGCACCACGAACCCCTGCACGCCATGAAGCAACGCAGCTAGAGATTGATGATCTTCGTCCGTCATCTCATGACGGTAACCATGGGTGCTTATACGCCCGTTTTTGAGCGACGATCGTGAGCTTGTGACATACGGCGGGTCAAGGTAAAAGAGGGTGTTCGGCGAGTCATAGCGAGGGATCAGAGCCCACGCGTCAGTTCGTTCAATGGTCACACCACGCAGTCGATCGACAAACAACGGTACAGCGGCGCACCACGCCTTCCATGCCTGCGAAGGCATGGCACGCTGATCGCAGCATTTCGCTCGAAATCCGGTGCGGCATGAACGTGTGACCGAATCCGTGCCGAAGCCGAAAAACGACCGCACGATCGTCTTGCACGCAAAGTCGATCGCGTCCTCAGCAGGCTCATAGGTACGGTCGAACTCGGCACGCGAAAACGTCGTATAGAACAACCGGCGGTGAAGCGCTTTGGTGGCCGCGGGATCCTGCAGCACCTGGAAGATGTTCACCACAGCATCCTCCAGGTCGTTGTAGATCTCGGCCGGGATTGAAGGCTTTTGCAAGAGGACGCTCGCAGCTCCACCAAAGGGCTCAACGTAGATGCGGTGCTTGGGGAAATGAGAGATGATCCAGGGCGCCAGCAGCCACTTGCCGCCGTGGTAGCGCAGCACAGGACGCTGCGGGCTGCCCATCAGCGACGCCCCGGTGTAGCATGGATGCCCATGGACTCAAAGGTCGCTAACGAAGCCTTCGACGCACTTGCGGCGGCGCACCGCCGGTTGCGTGTACTCACCGAGGAGATGAAGGAGGTCAGCGATGAGATCTGGAAAGTTATGGAAAGCGTGGCTCCGTACATCACCGACCGCGAACCTGCGGAAGTCATACCCCTTTCCTCCAAAGCCCGATCAATCTCAATGAGGAGCCGCTCACGCTCTGCGGCAGGGTCCAAGCCAAGCTGCTCACAGGCAAACACGAACGAGCGTTCCTCGTCGTCCACACACCGGTACGGAATCCTGCGATCAATCCAGGCGCGGGCTATCGCTGCATCACGTCCTTTCTCCTTCGCGTCCCGCACGGCGCTGCCGATCAGCCGCTTGTAAAACGCTGTTCTGATCCGCATCTCAGGCCTCCACCGGTTGTGGGGTTAGAGGGGCGTAGTCTTCGGGGTACAGGATCTGGTGCTCCGTCACGGCGTTGCCGAAGAACCGCGCAATCTTCCGCGCCACCTGCGCCGTCGGAACCTTGCCATTCTCAATCTTCGAGTAATACGACTGGTCGAGGCCAGCGCCAGCCGCAACGGCCTCCGCCGTTAAGCCACGCACCAAGCGGGTACTCTTTAGTATGGTCGTCATTACCATTAGCCCCTTGATTTAGGACGATTCGTCCTATCAACTTAGGCATATTGTGCCTTGCGTAAGAGGAATAGTCAAGCAGCATAGAGGGATGCGCGTCGGAGAAAGAATCCGTACACTCAGAGAACAGAAGAAGCTGACGGGTGTTCAGCTGGCCACCAGAGCAGGCATCGACCAGTCATACCTGTCCAAGCTCGAGCAAGGAAAGAGCGGCTTTTCGGAGGAGGGTCTGCGAAAGATCGCGCGGGCTCTAGGGACGACACTCGCCGGCCTGTTCGGCGGCCCTAACGTAACACCGGTCCAACTGGACGACCGAAATCGCGTGAGAGTTCTCAACTACATGCAGGCGGGATTACCCGCTGACGTTGCTGCTGGTCTCAGTGACGATGAGATAACCGCGTACGTAGCGGTAGATCGGGACGATGCTGACGACCTGTTCGCTTTACTTCTCCTCGGGAACTCCATGGAGCCGGAGTTCGCAGAAGATGACATGGTGATCCTGAAACGCTCCCTGGCACCCCAGCCCGGTGATCACGTAGTGGCCGTGAACGGCGACGGCGAATCTGTCTTCCGTCGATATCGCGTCAGCGGCTTGGACGCAGAAGGAAGACCAAGCTACGCCCTCGTCCCTTGGAACGAGGACTATCCGACGCTTCGATCTGATGAGCTGCCCCTGATTATCAGGGGAACCATGGTAGAGCACAGGCGCTTTCGCAAGCGTTAGAGCTTCAGCGATTCAGGATCCTTGAGATAGCTGATTATTTCTGGAGGCCAGTTCGCGTCGGCGGGCAGGTTCTCCAGAATTGCTTGTGCCATGTGCGGACAGACCATGCCGAGCATCTTTGGCGGGCACCCCCGCCCGGCCCTCGTCCGTTTCTCCGGACATGTGCATGTGTACTCATTCAAATTCACGGTCCAACGCTTTGTTCCCACAGTCTGGGCGATCCGGAAAACCGCGTTTTCTGCTGGCCACTGCGGGAGGCTCGTGCGCTGGTGCGCTGTGCGCGAATTGCTGCGCGTTCCGTCATGACCGATGGCTTCCATCTTCAGGATGTGGTCCCGCCGGAACGTCTTGAACCTGCCCTTGTCATAGACGCCGAGATATACGTGACGCGCGTATCTCCCTTTCTTTGCAAGGAAGACCTCCCGTACAGAATGTTCACCGTTCCGGTCCGCATACTCGATTTGGTAGCGCTGTGGGGGGTCGAACACCTCGAACCAGTCCACATCGTTGTCAAGGTTCATATTCTGCTGGCGATACTGGAGGAACGGTCGATCAGACGGCTCGGCCTGTTCCGCCGGGGTGAGCTTGAGCGGGTTGCTCGTGTACGAGGAGCTAGGCTGCGGCGGGGTAATCGGAGTGAGCGACAATGTCGGTTCGTCGCGATGGCGGAACGGACGCAGCAGTAATCCGGCCAGTTGGCCGAGCATATTCATCAACGGGGGCATGGGCAGAAACGTAGCACCGAACTCTGGCCAGAAACTTTCCGCAGAATCCTAAATGCATAGGCTTGACAAGCCTAAGACGACGTGCGACAGTGTGTAGGCGTAACAATCCTAGGAACGAGATGCCTGCATGAATGCCGACTCACTCACCCCCACCCTGGACGCGCACTTTGATGCGATGCCGCCGCGGTTCCGCGAAGACAACCCTGCCGTGCGTGCGCTGGTGCGGGAGGCCGTCACGGAGCGCGCGGCCCGCGCCTACCGCGAGGCAAGCTCCGCCATGGGCCCGCACACAGGCGTTCTGCCGGTGTACGCCGGCGCGGAGCTGCGGATGCACCCGCACCACAGCCCCGTCGTCAGCTATCCGGTGAACACCCGCCTCTTCACGGACAAGCCGGTCGCCATGCTGACGCGCGACCCCTACGCCCGGGCGTGGAAGATCACGCCGGTGGAGGATGATCCGGAGCAGCGGTGGGAGGGGCATGTGCGCCGCGCCGTCCAGAACGCACGCCAGCGCGGCAACGCGCAGGTGGGCAGCTTCTTCAGCGTTCCTGCGCCGGAACTGGAGGAGCCGTTCGAGTCCGCGCCCGCCGATACGCCGTGGTGGCTCCTGGAGGATGACCCGCCCGCCACGGGCACCCTGCGCGCCTGCGCCGCTGCCCTGGTGGTCTATGCCGTCCTGATGCTCGCCGCCCTGATGCTGCTCGTCTTCTGCGGTCTCTACGTCCGGAGGGTCCTGTGAACCACCTCAAGCGGGAGTTCGACGGGTATCTGAAGGCGGTCTACCCGGTGCCGCCCGCGCCGGGCAGCGAACAGTGGGAGCAGTTGCGCAGCGCGTTTTACGCCGGTGCTCTCGTGGTGCACACCGTGGGCGCGGATGTCCGGCAGGAGCTGCTGACCGACCACCTGTCCAACAAGGCGAAAGCGGTGGTGCACTGATGACCACCTGGAACCTTGGCTGGCGTCTCGTCTGTGCCGCGTGGATGGGGTGCGGCCTGGGCAACGGGATCCCGTTTGCGCTGGCCCAGCACATCGCGCGGGTCTACAAGCCGATGGAGGTTGCCGCATGAACGCATCCTTTGACCAGGCCGTGCTGGCGCGGGAGGTGTTGCGTTGCCCGGGGTGCCACCTGAACCAGTACCGCACGGAGGCAGGCCGGTGCGTCCGCTGCCGTACCGCGCTGGATGCCGCGTCGGTCATCGCCGTCAGCACACCCGATTCCGTCACGGAGGCGGTGTACGACCTGCGCCGCGTCCCCGTGGTGGTCTGCCACCGGCTGACGCCGTCCGAGATCTGCGCGCACCTGGCCCACTGGCTCCACAACCGCGTGGATGAAGAGGTGCCACGCTCCCGCGGCTTTGTCCTGAGCATCGCGCAGATGCAGCTGGAGCGCCGTGGCGCCACGGCGCTCCTCTGCTACGACACCTTTCACTGGTCGGCCGCGCGCGGCTTTCTCCGCGTCCTGTTCCCGGAATGGACCGTGGACGCCCCACCCCAACCCATCACCCAGGAGGCCGCTTGAGAACGTTTGAGGACTTCACCTTTGGGACACCGCTGGTCCTGTTCTGCGACCGCTGCCGCACGATGGATACCTTTGGTCCGGGTATGACGATGCAGGCAGTGGTGAAGCACGTGGGGATCCATGTGACCATGTGCCCAGCACGTCCGATCCCTGACGCGGCTGACGCACTCGCCGACGCCCGCACCAGGGATCTGCTCCAGGGGGAGGCGGCGGGTGGCCTGGACCTCAGTGCCGAGGCGCAGCCCGACCTCCGCACGCTGGTCTACACGCAGTTCCGGCAGGAGGCGCGCAAGGCCATCAACCTGCTCCGGCACAACGGCCCGGTGCTCACCACGGTGGAGCAGCTCATCCACATGGAGCGCGCGCTCGAGGCGGTCGAAGTCGTGGACGGGGTGCTCTAAGATGCCCCGCACACGAGTCACTCCATTGCCTGTAGACCCTGCGGCGAAGAAGAAACCGTCCAAGCAACGTTGCGATGCGGAACTGCGCACCTACATGGAAGAGACGTATGGCAGTCTGAGGCCGGATCGCCCGACATCCTCTTATGCCTTGGAGTTCCTGCGTACGGAGCGTGCGAACGGGGAACAGGCATATCTCCGAAACAAGACATATCTCGCGGCACAGTCTCTTAGCAGACTGCTGAAACATTGCACGGACCAGATCAACATGATGGCCGACGCGGTCAGCCGCATTGACCAGAACGGGGTGCTCTAGGATGCGGCCGCGCAAGGTTGTCGCCGTGGAGACCGGGTGTGAGAGCACCCTGCACCGCCGCACGCTGCAGCTGGAGGTGTGGGGCTACCGCGCCCTGGATGCCCGTTCGCAGCTGAACACATCGCCGCACTGCCTCCTGCTGGATGGGCTGCTGGACCCGGCGCGCATTGCGGCGGCACGGGAGCGCTGGCCCGGCATCCCGGTGCTGGTACTGCTGACGCTGAGCGAGCCCTGCGTCGTCCAGCAGATGGAGCAGGCCGGCGCGGACATCGTGCTGAACACCGCCGTGTACGGCAACGCGGAGGTGCGGGAATGCCTCCGCGTGCTGTGCAGCCGCAAACGCGGGCCCAAGACGGCACCGCATGGAGGCAGGGTGGGTGCGTCACTCTACCGCATGCCGCTGACCGTGGAGCGTGCCGCATGAGTATCGGAACAAAGATTGAGTGGACGCATCGGCCTGGCACGGTTCCGGCGACGATGAATGCGCTGGTGGGCTGCCAGAAGGTAAGCGAGGGTTGCCGTCACTGCTACGCGAAGAACCTTGCGTACCGGTTCAGCAAGTCTGAAGGCAGCAAGTTCTTCGGCACCGCCATCCTTCAGAACGGTGAGCCAAACTGGACCGGCAGGATCAACCTGGACGAGAAGGCGTTGCTGGCCCCGCTCCGCAAGACGAAGCCGCACACCTACTTCGTGAACTCGCTGAGTGATCTGTTCGCCGATGGCGTACCGGATGAGTGGATTGACCGGCACTTTGCCGTGTTCTCGCTGTGTCCGCAGCACACGTTCATCGTGCTGACGAAGCGTCCAGAGCGGCAGCGTGCGTACTTATCCGAGAGGCCGCAGGCCGTGTGGCATCGTAAGGCTCTGGACATTGACCTTAAGGCGTTGCCCATGCTAACCGCGCAGCCATGGCCCCTGCCGAACGTATGGCTGGGCGTATCTGTGGAAGACCAGAAGGCAGCAAATAAGCGCATTCCGGAACTGCTGCAAACGCCTGCTGCGGTGCGCTTCCTGTCATGTGAGCCGCTGCTCGGGCCTGTGGACCTTCTTCATGTGGACTGGGTTGAGGAAATGAAGCGCGACTACACAGCAAAGCACGCTCAAGTACGCGGTACACAGTTTGAGGAGACGCTAAGCCACTTACTGCAGGATGTCAGCAATTGTCAGTGGGAGGAAGGTCGTGCGTGGCGTAATGTACTGACCGGCGCATGGTTCGACGGGTGGGATGGCGACGATACTCCTGAACCCGAACATACGTGTATTGACTGGGTCATCGCCGGTGGCGAGAGCGGACCGAAGGCGCGGCCCATGCACCCGGACTGGGCACGTTCCCTGCGCGACCAGTGTGCGGCGGCTGGCGTGCCGTTCTTCTTCAAGCAGTGGGGGGAGTGGGCTCCCTTAGGAGAAGTCAGCGGGAACTCGCTTGGCCTCTACAGTTCAGTCGATAAACGATGCCAAGTGGTAGCGGCGAATGGACGTAAGCTCGGCAGGCCGTGGGGCGGATGGTCTCTTCAGCATCCCGGCGCTTTGGTGTTCTTCCGCGTCGGCAAGAAAACCGCTGGCCACCTGCTGGACGGCGTAGAGCACCATGCCTTCCCGGAGGTCTCATGCCAGCGCTGAACTGTCAGAAGATGTTTGTTCAACCGATTCTGGACGGGCGGAAGCGGCACAGCATTCGCGGGTATCGCAGGTACCCGTTCAAGGTGGGTGACCCGCTGGCGCTGTACTTCGGTCAGGCGGACGAAGTACTGCCGCCTGCTCTTCCGCACGGTGGTCACGAAGGACTACGCCTTCGCCGACTTTCTTCGTCGAGTTCCAGCCCACGCAGATGGACCTGCCGGACAACGAGATGAAGAAAGCCGCTGACACTTTCCAGCGCATGGCCGACGAGGATGGTATCTCCACCACCATCTCCAGCAGCGACGGTGACCTGATCGAGTTCAAGCCGAAGGGACGGGTGCAGTAACGTGTACCCTCCCTTGACATCCACATCCGGGCGGCGCATAGTCTCCGCAGGGCTGAACACCCTGCATACAGCGTCGACCAGCGCACGTCAGCGCCGGTGCCTCCACAGCACCACTGACATGGGCCGGGGTCTGCGTTCCGTAAGGGCGCAGGCGGATCTGTATCTCCGTGTTCACCCCCGGCTCTCCAAACCTCTGAACAAGGCTGGTGAGCCGGTATCTCGGATACAGGAGCCCCGCCATGCGCGAAATCCCTTCGCCGCCCGTTCTTTTTGCGTGGTACGAGAACCACGTGGAAAGCTGCCTGGCCAAGCTGCACCGGCTGGAAAACCATCAGCAGCGCGTGATCTCCCAGACAGTCGCGAGCCTGAAAGACGCTCCGCACTTCTGGAAGTTGATGACGGCTTACAACGATGTCGTGGAGACGGGTGACCGCGAGGCCAAGATCGCCGCACTCCACGCCTTCGCCGCGCGACTCTTCATCGCCGGTACCTATCATCCTTACCCCCTACAGGAAGAGATCGCAGAATGAGCCAGGGAGACACGTTCAAAGACGGTGATGTCTTTTACGTGCTTGTCGAAGAAGTCGTCGGCGAGCACGGTTATATCGAGAGGGTAAAAGTCTGTGGCATCGTGAGCGATGGCCGCTGGGCTGATGCCTGGGATGAAGGTCGTCACCGAAAGCACTACACGGGTTCCTTAGAAGAACTCAACAAGGAAGGTTTTCCGAGCAGCGCAGACGAGCCAGAGGACGACTGATGGCGCTACGCGGAACACTCAACCACTGGAAAACCCGGCGGCTGGCACGGCTGTTGAACATACCGCCGTGCTACGCCCTCGGCGTTCTGGAAACACTCTGGCACGTCACAGCGCAGCAGATGCCGAATGGCGCGATCGGGCGTATGAGCGACGAAGAGATCGCTGACCAGCTTGGCTATCCTGACGACCCGCAGCACCTCATCCGGTCCCTGGTGGACGCTGGCTTTTTGGATGAGGTGAAACCGCATCGCCTGATCGTGCATGACTGGCACAAGCACCGGGACGATCACGTGGACTACACCCTGTTTCGCCGGGGGGAGAAGTTCGCCAACGGCGCTGTACCGACCGGGCGCAAATGTGACAAAGCCGAACGTGCCGAAATCAAGGAACGCTTCTTCGCGGAGCCTGCTAAAGACCTCTTCCAACAACCTCAGGTGGTTGCCGCCGAAGCGAAGCAGGAGCGCATCCGGGAGCAAGAGGCCGCGCCGAATGTGGTGGCTTTTTCTTCGGCGCAGTCCGGCGCCGTTCGGCGCCTACCAGAGCCTGTGCCAGAGCCAGTTCCCGTGCCAGAGCCAGCGCCAGCGCCAGCCGCGTCCGACGCCCCTCCACCTGTGGAAACGTGGACGTCCGACCGCAAGGAACAACGCGCGCTGGCACAATCCCGGAGTCTTGGAGCTGGGAATGCCCTTGACCGGGCTGCGCGGCATGTGGTGACGGCGTGCGGGATGTCCGGGCTAACCGCGACACGCCTGCAGCCCACCGTCTGGATGGCCTTGGACGCGTTCTGCCGTCAGCAAGAGTCGCCGCCGGAGCAGACGGCGATGGAAACGGCCGAGCGGATGGTGCGGAACTATGGTGAATGGTCGCGCGCCGGTCCGCTGGTGAACTATCCGAAGGCTCCGCACGTGTTTTTCAGGGACGGCCACTGGCAGGGCGACGCCACGTGGCGCTATGACGAGGCCATGCTGCGCGACATGCACAGCCGCCGCAACGTAGCTATCGGGCTGTAAACAACCAGCCGCGTCCGCGCGGCAGAGACGGAACGCTACATGCCGATTCTGAACTACACAACAACTGTGCCCGCTGAGAAGACAGTGGGCGAGATCATAGGCATTCTGGCACGCAAGGGCGCGGACACGGTCTCGCAGAACTACACCGCCGGTGAGATCACCGGCGTCTCGTTCCTGTTCAACGTGGGCG
Organism: uncultured Terriglobus sp.; assembly: GCA_964251045.1. Classification (GTDB taxonomy): domain Bacteria; phylum Acidobacteriota; class Terriglobia; order Terriglobales; family Acidobacteriaceae; genus Terriglobus. The sequence continues at coordinate 104,721 of CAXUHI010000004.1, forward strand.
GCGTGAAGGTCGCGTTTTCGCTCCCTGCCAACGAGGAAGGCGTCGAGAAGTACATGCTGACCGAGGCGATGAGCAAGCTGCCTGCATGGAAGCGCGACGTGACGGCTCTGCCGAAGGAGCGCCGCGAGAGCATCAGGCAGCAGGCGCGGCGGACGGCCTGGCGCATCCTGAAGGATTGGATCGAGGCGCAGATCGCGCTGGTGGAATCGAAGCAGGCGGAGATGGGCCAGGTCTTCATGCCGTACGCCATCGCGGGCAACGGTCAGACTATGTATCAGCTCTTCGTGGAGAACAACCAGAAGCAGCTCGGCGCAGGAGGCGCGTGATGGCGAACGGCACGATGTACTTCCAGATCAATGATCTTTCGGTGTCATGGGATGAGGTTCCGCGCCGGGTCGAGAAGCCCTGCGTGCATTGCGGAAAGCCGACGAAGGGCCGCGCAAAAGGTGTAGGCGGACTCAGCAAGCCAGCACACATGAGTTGCGCGATGTCGACGGTCACAGACAAGGCCCTGAAGCTCTACACCGTAAGAAAGTAAACGCGGAGCAGGCTGGTTGGCTCTGCTCCGCGCGGGTGACTGGTTTGACCGGGGTTAGGCGCTGACGGGTGCGAGTGCGGTGGTGCTGCCGAGGTCGATCTCCTGGATGAGGCCGGTGACTTCCTGGGTCAGGGCGGTGATCAGGGTGGTGTACTTGTCCTTCTCGTCGGGGTTCTTGAGGTCGGCGGCGGTCAGCAGCTGCTGCAGGTTGCCCTGCACGGCGTTGAGGTAGGTCAGCACCGTGGGCGCGGGACCGGCGTCCTTGATGACGACGTTGGCCGCGGCCAGCGCGCCCTGCACCTTGCCCACCAGCGCGACCGACGCCGCACCGGCAACAGGATCGATGAAGGTCAGCGCAGTCTCCACCAGCGGCGCGACATAGGTGATGGTGGACGTGGCGATGGCGGCGTAGCTGGGCACATGGCCAAAGAGATGGGCAAACTCTGCCTTAACCTTCTCCTTGAAGGTGAGGTGCGGCGCGGCGAGGACGGCTGCAACAGCGACGGCGGGGTGGATGACGGTGGCGGTAGCCATGAGGGGTGTCTCCTGTTCAGGGTTGAGGGGTGAGGGTGATGTCGCCTGCAGCATCAATCGCAACATCAACGGCGGAGGCGGCAAGGTGTCCCAGGGGAAGTCCGGCCGGATCAGCAGGCTGGGGCTGGGCTCCCGCGTCGGCGAGCTGTGGCTGGAGTTGGGCTTGCGGGACGTAGTGGAGGTGGAAGCGCGCCTCGGCCAGCCGAGAAGCGTTTGCAGCGAGGCCTTGCAGGACTCGATATAGGTAGCCATACGTCGTCCGTTCCTTCCCGGGCAGGGGCGGCAGCATGGCATCCACCGCCGCCGCGAAGAGGAAGTACGCACCCAGCGTGACACCAACGACGACGACGGTGTGGAGACTCATGACACCAGGGTTATGCCACGCCACCGCCTCCCCGGGCAAAACTACGGGTGCCGGATGGCGAAGGCGACGCAGGTCTGGGTGCCCGACTGGTTCGCGGATTGCGTCAAGGCGTATGAGCCCGGCGATGCCTGCAGTTGATAGAACGTCTGGATATGCGTGGCGGCGATCGGTTTCCAGGTGCCGCTGCTTGCGGCTGCCGTGTTGCCGTAGCCAACCTCACCCATCTGGACAAGTTGTTCGTTCGGCCCGGTCGTTGTGACGGTCCCGCATGTGATGGTTCCGGTACCCGAAGCGCTGACGGCTCCTTCGACGGGAGAGGTTGTTGCCGCACCGGAGAAGCTGGCCACATTCAGAGTGGGACCAACGGCAGGAGCGCCAGCCGGCCATGTGCAGGTGATGGTGCTGGTCCCTGCCGGCTCATTCGCGATGGCGTACGCGGAAATGTTGTAGGAGTTGTGGACCGCGCCACCGTCGCCCTGCACCTTGATCGTCGTCGCCGTGTTACCGGACGAACTGACGCAGGCTGTGGGCTGGTTCGTGTTGTCGTACTGGTAGACGCTGAGCAGGACAAACGAGCCATTGACTGTGTTCGTCACCGTCGTTGTGAGGCTTGTTTCAGCAGCGCTTGAACTGCTGACCGAGTTCGTGTTCCCCGGTTGCGCCGGGCTGCCTGCGATGGTCAGCGTCGCACTACTGACGCCGGAGTTGAGCATTCCGCTCTTGTACGCGAACGCCGAGATGACCCCACTGTACTGCTGTGTAAACGGACCGGTATACGGCGTGCTGTACTGGTTTGCCTGCGATCCGTCCGTGGCGTAGGTGAGGCTTGCGCCCGGTGTTGCCGAGGCCAACGTGACCGTCTGCGGGCTGCTGAAGCTGCCGGATGCGGGTGTGATGGTGGGCGTGGCTACGGTGGGTCCGGTCAGGACGATGTTGATGGTCGGGCCGAAGCGGATGCCGCCGGGGCCGCGCGGTTGCGCCGTGCAGGAGGTAGTCTGCGTCGGCGTAATGGTGACCGTGTTGCCACGGAACGGCGGCGCGCAGCTGATGTTGGGGATCAGTCTGCCGGTGTCGTTCAGGGTAAGCGTGACCGGCGTCCCGAGAGGCACGGTGAGGGTTGCGGTTCCCGCGTGCGTGGTGTCGCTGGCCGTGGCAGTCGCACCCGCGCCAGATGCGCTAAAGCTGGTGATTGTAGGCCGCGCGCCGACCAGCTCCGCGTCCGAGGTGTAGGTGCATGTGGTGCTGTTGCTCCCTGGCGTCTGGCAGCTCTGGATGTAATGCCACCACGCTAAAGCATCAGAGCCATCTGCATCGTCCGCCGTTTCGGAAGTTCCCTGCCCTTTTCCAGTGGCCTGCAACACCTGAAAGCTGCTGAAGTGCAAGTACTTCAGAGTGTCGATGTCACCGCCATCACCAACGACCGATTGTGGCCAGGCCGGATCACCGGTGACCTGGAAGCCCGGCCTGCCGTTGTCCGCGGCGACAAGCCCGAACTTCTGCCAGCCGCGCAGGATAACCTGCTGGCCAACCGTGTAGCTGGACAGGTTCAGCGTCGGATCAAGCCGCCACCTGCAGCCCATGCCGCAGTAGTTCTGCGATGTCGCAGGATTTCCACCCGGGTTGGCAAAGTGCGTTGCAGGCCATTGCAGGAGGCCGTGCAGCTTGCCGTTGAAGGTGCCCGCACCGGAGAAGCCCTGCTGGGTGAATCGCTGGACGTGATGAATGTAGCCGATGGCGATGCCGTTTGAATCCAGGCCCTTGGCAACCTCACGGCTGAACTCGCCCCAACTCAGAATGTTGTCCTGAACCTCCAGTCCGGCAGCATCCGCCGTATCTCCCCCGGGAAAGTTCTGGCCGTCAAACGCCAGCCGCGAATCGAACACCTTTGCGCTGCCGTACGTTCCGTTGACGATGCCGTTGAACGCACCGTTTACGAAGGGCATCATGTACAGGTCCCAGATAAACCCGGTACCCGCGTCCTTCTGGAACAGGTGGTAGTCCGGTCCGTCGGCCTTCCAGCTGCCGAACAGGACATGGCCGGTGGCGGGGTTCTCATTCTCCAGATGTTCGTTGCCGCAGAGCGGGATTTCGGTGTTGTCGCCGTCGTCCGTGATGATCGGATACCAGACCGGCAGCTGCCCCGTGTTCGCGCAGGGCTTGGTGGAATCAATGGCATTCTGCCGCATGGACTGGTCGAAGCCGAAGCCGACCGTTCCGAGCAGCGTGTGCATTGCCGTCGTGGCGGCGGTGTCAATCGGCCACGTCGAGACATCCTGCTCCAGCGTGTCCGAGGCGAGAAACGGGCGGCAACCGTTGAAGTCAGCGTCGGGGCCGAGCGCGATGGTGGCAAGGCAGCTGGCGAGCTGCTGCTGCCAGAAGGAGACGGTGTGCGGCACAAAGCCCGAAGGGGCGTCTGAGCGATACCGCTGCGCAGACGCCCCAAGAAGGCAGGTGACCAGGAGCAGGCCGAGGAGTCGCCCGCGCTTAATCATTGCCCATCACCACGGTGCTGTCCGCCGAGGAGTGGAAGGCGATGCGGTTGCCGGCCGTTGGAGCCGTGGGAACGCTCTGGCCGGACCACGACATGGTGGAGGATTGCGCCGGGAGGGTGAGCGTGTAGCTGTTCCCCGCCGTCTGGAGGAAGACCGTCCGCATCGACCGCACAAACCCGGCAGCGGGCAGGCCCGTGAAGGTCACGGTGCAGTTGCCTGTCAGCGTGATCTCATAAAACGCTTCGGTTCCCGCAAGGAAGGGGATGTTGAGGGTACCGTTGCAGGTGGTGGTGGGCTGGATGGCCTTGTCACCGGTGGCAATGAACTGCGGCGCGATCACCGGTACCTTAAACGTCTTGGCTGTGGGCGTCAACTGTTCCGGGCAGGTGTAGAAGTCGCTCTGCACATTCGGTGTTACGGCTGCATGGGTGAAGCACGAGGCCATCATGGAGCTATCGTCCGCGTACTGCCGCACGGCCAGTACACCGCCGATGACGCCAAGATCCACGCCAAGGAAGTTGGGGTAAGCGTTGAGCAGTGCGACCCCGCCGTTCAACGCAGTCGCACTCTTGTTTCCAGCGCGGTTCGGGCTGAAGTAGTCGGGGGCAAAGGTGGGAGACGGATTGACGATGGCGGCCTGCACCTGCGTGGGCGTTCCCAGCGCAACAGAAACCCCGCCCGCCCCGTCCGGCGCACTCACGGCGATACCGTTGCCTGCGGTGGGATGCGGACAGGGATTGTTGCCCACCTTGCCAGACCCGTCTACGACGGTGAGGCAGTTGCCTTGTGTAATGGATCCGCTAAATCGCAGGCTTGCAAGCTGTATGCTGCCCAGCGCATCACCATCATGGGTGGTGTCGAGGCTCACTGCCCCGCCGCTCAGACCGGTGAGGTACGTCCCACGACAGTAGTCGTTGTGAAAGGGATCGCCGCTGCACAGAAACTTCACGCGGCGGGTGTTGATGCCGATGCCGAAGAGCAGCGATTCCGAGCCGTAGTCGTTTGCTGCGGTCTGTGTGTTGTTGTAGGGGTTCAGGGCACTCGGTGGAACATACATCATTGCCGAACAGCACTGGAGTCCGGCGGGCACCCAGCTATAGCCACCCGTGACGACATTGGCGAGCCAGAAGTGCCTTCCTATATTGGTATCGATTGCCATGTGAGTGTACGTGCTGCGCTTCGGGTTAGCACATCCACCGACGTTTGCGGGGGGGCAGCCGACAAGCCACGCCGTACCTTGCTGCCCAGCGTAGAGTGCCGCGCCCGTAGGACCCTCCATCACGATGCCGTTGTAGTGATTGCCCAACAGGCGCACCCCGATGTTTGCCGAGGTGTGGCCGTCGGTTGGCCCCTGCGCTGTGATGCTTGTGCCACCCGTGTCGTTGAGGATGTCCACGGCGTGCTGAAACTGACCCTGGTTTCCGGCGTCCCGGCGGCGTGTCGAGTAGTCGCCCAGGCGGAATGACGCTGCGCGATCGGAGTCCATCCAGAAATCCGGGATGCCGACCACAGTGTTCGCGGTGAGGGCAGGCAGGGTATTCGCGCGGAGCGTCAGTGGGTAGTTCCCTGCGACGGGTGGGGCGACCGCCGCGATGCGCGCCATGGGAACGAGGTCAACACCGTCCCGGCCGCTGATCGTGACCACGACATCGCTTGCGCTGGCCGTAGTGCTGGCACCGCTCTGCGTATAGGTGACGCTGTAGGAGCTGAGATCGTTGACGCTATCCACCACGCCGGGGACGGCGGTAAAGGGCGAAGCACCGGTGGCGTGCGCCAAGGTCGTATTCAGGCCGGGTACGCTGGCACTGCTGATGGTCACCGTTTCCTGTGAGTTCATGGGAACGGTAAGGACATCTGCGCCCTGGTTGCCGTTGCCGATCGTCAGGGTGACGGTGCCGTTGGCGGCGCGGGTTGCAGTGCCGCCTGCAAACACAAGGTCAGTCTTCTGAAATCCTTCCGCGCCTTGCTGGCCACCAAGGATGGATGTCGACGAAGCAAGGACTCCAGAAGCGGGCGACCCCACGACGGGGTACGCCTGGTACTGGTGCGTAGCGTAGGTCTCCGAAGAGGAGCGCCCTCGCTTGAGCACCATGCCCATGCCGCACGGGCCGCCCTGGTAGATTTCGTCACCCGTGACGAGGATGTTGGAGGAGGTGAATTGCATGGTCTGTGAGCCGCCGGAGGCCGTGCCCACGGAGACGACCGTGCCCGTGTCGTTAAAGTGCCCGCCAATGCAGAGCGGTCCGCCATTGACGGTGAACGCTCCACCTGTGAGCGCCACCGTGACGTTGCGCGTAGACGGGACGGATGTGGCGATGATGCTGTCGATCGCCGTGACTTTGCCGTAGCCGGTCGAGACGGGCGGCATCGTGGGACCGGATTGCAAGGTGATCCACGATGTCCAGGGATGGCTGCCACCGGGAGTTGCGGTGGACTGCGCATAGAACGATTGCGCGGCGGACTCAACGGTGATGTAATTACCAGCCCCGGGAAGCGATGTGCCCCCAGGTCCGCCGTCTACACTGCTGAATCCTTGGGGCGTGTAAAGGAGAGTGGTCGCACCGGCAGCAGTTGCGCCTGCGACGGTGCCATTGAATCCGGAGACCTGATCTATCTCGGCCCCGTAGCCATTGCCGCCCTCGTCGTTTCCGGCCTCTGAGCCGCTGTGGCGAATGTGGTAGCCATAGCCGAGCGATCCATCGCCAAGCGCCATGTCGAAGAAGAAGTCGCCTGTCGGTTGCCCGATGCCAGTGCGGAATTTGTTCATGGTGGACAGGTGCGGATGCATGACGGACCACGGGTTTCCGGCGTTGATGCCGAGGCCGTAGAAGCTGAATACAGTGGAGATGCCATCCTGCTCGGAGCCGCCGCCCGTCCGCTCCGTGCCGACCTCCAGCATGTTGCCGTCCAGGACCGACGCAGCGCCGGTGCCCTGGTTGGGGTTGACACCCATGGGAACAGCGGTGGGCTGGCCATTGCTGTGGACCACTTGCTCCACGCCCGTAATACGGGCCGCGCTGGTCAGATTGCCGGGGACGCTTGCGTTCCCGCTGCCGTCCATGGCGACCGCGTTCGGTGCGGCGATGGTGACGCCGCCCTGGCTGTCCGGTGTGGCCGTGACATTGGCGCCGGGAATGATGTTCAGCGTCGTCTGGTTCGGGTTGCTGGCGTTGGCCGTCTTCAGCGCGATTGACGTGCCACCGCCGCCGGAGACGGCGTGCAGGATGCCGTCCGCTCCGCCGGTGTAGAAGGTGTGGGTGTCCGTGGCGTTGTAGGTGCTGCCGGGTGCCACCTTGGCGGGTTTGGCGCTGTCCGGGCCATAGCTGTAGGTGGCGGAGAGCGTCGCCGTCTGAGTGGGCGCGTAGTGGTCCAGCGCAAAGCCCCCGCTGCCGCAGAGTGCCTGCGCCGCCGCCGGGATCACGAAGGTGCTGGTGACGTTGGGCGTGACCGACTTGTTGACGATGTCCACCCGGTAGTTCATGGCCGCGCCGCTGACGGCCGGCGTGGAGAGGCACTGGTCCGGCACCAGCAGCGTGGAAGAGATGGCGCCGGCGGTAATGGTGCCCTGGAAGCTGGCGGGCTGCTCATACCCTCCGCCGGAGACAAAGACGGCCATGGCCGCGGCGCGTGTCGGGTCGGTGGAGCTGACGGGCGTGATGAGCACGGTGCCGTTGGCGATGGGGACGCCGCCCTGCTTGAGCGCGGTGGCGGTGACGGGGGTGTAGCCGTTCTGCGCGGAGACGGTGAGGCAGGGGAGCGCGAGGAGCGCCAGAAGGAGCTTCTTCATGGGGTGGGGTTCCCTTTCGGAGTATGGAGGAGGACGCCGTAGATCTGCTGCTGTGCCTGGAGGAGGATGTTGATCCGCTGGTCGACATCGGCGTTGTGCCCGTCGATGTCGTGGCGGGTGACGTAGTCTTCGGTCACGCGGCGGTTGAGGCGCTGCACCTGGCCGCGCAGATCGTCGATGACGGCGGCCTGGTTGGCCTGGGTCACCTTGAGCGTGACAAAGCCGGTGACGACGGAGCCGCCCAGGGTCAGGATGCCGATGAGGGTGGAGAGCGAGAGCCGGGCGTTGAACCAGCGGCCCGGCAGATCAGGATCGCGCGCGGCGGCGTGGAGCGCCAGCGGCGGCTCCGGGTCGTCGACCAGTCCCAGTTTGAGGATGACGCGTTTCATATCTCGCACCGGGAGTGTGTGCGAAACCGGGAAAAGCGGTCAAAACAACGCTACTGACAGCCGGTCACGAGGCCGTTGGTCACGACGAGGTTCTTGGGGGAGGCACAGGTTCCGCTCCATCCCGCGGCCCCGTTGACGCTGTACGAGAGGGCGTCGTAATTGCCCTGCTGGTACCAGTCGAAAAAGCCGTTCTCAAAGCGGCCCTTTGCACCGGTGGACATGGTGTTGTACGGCGGTGGACCGGAGCTGTTGTACCCGTCAAAGTAGAGCCATCCCGAGGGCTGGCCGGGCGTGGTGTTGGGGCTGGTGACGGTCAGGTGCGCGTCCGCGCCCACCATGTGCAGTTGCGCCTTGTACAGTGCGCCAGGGACGCCGATCGTGATGGACGGCGTCTGGATCACATCGCCCGGCTCGTTGCATCCAGCGGCGTCCATGCAGGCTCCAGACGGTGTCTTTTCCGAAAAGCCCGGGCCGAAGCCGACACCGTTGCCATCCGCGCGGTAAATCGAGCGGATGGCCGTGGCGGTCTGCGGCGTGTCGTTGTAGTTGGGCGTGTAGTAGACGGCCTGCGAGGCCGAGCCAGGCTCCGCGCCGATCCACATGCGGAAGGTCTGGCCCAGCTCCACCAGCGATTTGCGCGAGAGGACGAAGCCCAGGCCGTGGCCCTCATCCTGCACGGTGGCGCAGCTCTGCGTGCCCAGCGCGGTGGTGCAGTCGTTGTAGGGCAGCGTCAGGTGGCTGAAGGTATCGGATCCGGGCGCGTTGATCTGCATGCCGGTGACCGTCACGCCCAGGTTGCTGATCGTCGCGTCGGCCGACCCGCCGAAGAAGTAGAGCTGACCCGTGCCGCCGGTATCTTCGCCATAGAAGCGGGAGACGGTGTTGCGGTAGATGGAGCCGTTGCTCTTGATCAGGGCCACGTAGTTGCTGCTGCTGCACGTTTCACCGCCGGAGGTGTTGATGTGGCCGCTCAGCTCGCCGCCCTGGATCTCCACGCCGCTGTCGACCTGGTAGGCGGTCTGCCCGCACGCCAGCTGGAAGTGATTGGTCTTGTCGCCGATCCCGTAGAGCGCGGAGTTGGTCCCGCCGCTGATGCTGCTGAACTCGACCGCTGGACCGGCGGGGGTAATGAAGTCGTTGTTATGGAGGAACCACTGCTCGTTGTAGCCTGGCGTGCTGCCGTCCTCGAAGTACGTGTTGACGAAGCGGAGGGGCAGCCCTCCGTTGAAGGTGGCGTTGCTCAGCTCAAAGCCGATGTTGCTGTCCACCTGGATGGTGGGGATGCCCGCGCCGGGCGGGTTGAAGGTGCCGCCATCGATGCGCGTGCCGGGCGCGCCGCCATTGCCGTTCTGCGCGAGGACGTGGATGAGCGGCGCGCCGGAGGCGGAGGGCGTCAGCGCATTGCCGATGAAATGGAGGTCGGTATGGCAGACGTAGGGCGCGGTGCGGCAGTTGGGCAGGACGACGGTGCTGGTGGTGTAGCTGACGCCGGGCATCGCATAGACGGTAGCGCGGTTGACCGGGCTGGCCTGCGTTCCGCCGAGCGAGGCCAGGGCGGCGGTGACGCGCGCGGCCAGGTCCGCGCCGGGGAAGGCGTCAGGATAGAGGATGTTGTTGATGGATTGCGGCGTCAGCTTGCTGGTGCAGGTCTGGCCGAGGACGCAGCCGGTGGCGCCCTGCGGTCCGGCGGGACCGTACTGCGTGAGTTGCACGGGCGCGGTGCCGACGGGATAGGCGTCGTACGAGCAGGTGACGGTGCCGCTGACCTGCGTGCAGAAGCCCGAGGCAAAGCTGTCCGCTGTGCCGGTCTGGACGCACCGGTCGCGGCGAATCTCCTGGCCGGAGGGCAGCTGCAGGGTGACGCGCAGGCAGGCGTTGGCCGGGCTGCTTGCGCCGGAGTTGAGGACGGTAAAGCTGGGCGCGTTCCCGGCGGTGACCGTGTGGCACTCCACCATGCTGGCGGAGGCGGAGGTCTGGCCGAAGCCGCCGATGCGGTACCCGGCCGGGCGGTCGTTCGCGTCCGTGGTCAGCACGCAGATCTGGGAGCCGTTGGGCAGGTTCGCCCCACCCGCGCCCATGGTCAGGTGCTGCGCCGACAGGGTGACGGTGGGCGGCGGCGTCTGCGCCGTGAGGCAATTGAATCCCAGAGCAGAAAATAGCGCGAAAAATGATCGACGCATCATGCGTGGAGTGTGCCGCTTACGAGCCGAGTCGGGCAAAACGCGCACAAATTATTGCGGTTTTTATTCCAGCTACTTCGTCAGGGTGACGTACGGTGCCGAGTGCCAGACCGTTGTGCCATCAAAGCCGGTGACGCCGGTGATGCTGCCGCCCGCGCCCAGCGTGAGCGTGAGGGTCTGATCCGGATCCTGCTGGAAGCTGCCCTGGCCCAGGTTGTTGAAGTGGACCGCGTCGTAATCCGAGCCGAGCACCGCCTTGGAGCTGGAGGTGTAGCCGCTGCCGGGCTGCTGGATGACGATGCCGGTCACCCTGTACTGCTCGTTGCCGCTGCTGTCATAGCTGACGGTGTACTGCGCGGAGAGGATGGCCTGCGCGACGGAGCCGGTGCCTGCCGTGGGCGTGGAGGACGCGGGCGGCGTGAAGGCCAGGCCGGCGGTGGGTGGCGGGTAGTTATAGGTGGCGTCACTGTAGTCGACGGCCGTGATCTCATACCGCTGGTCGCCGATGGTTTTCTTGATGCTCCGGATGCGGACCAGCAGGGGTTCCCGCACGGTGCTCTGGTAGATGAATCCCGCGAACTCCTCGGGGATGACGGAGAAGGGCGCGGCGACGGTGACGGTGGCGACATCCTCCTCGATCGTGACGGCGGTGACGGTCTGGGTTTCGCGGAAGTCCAAGTCCCACAGCTGCGCCGGACCGTAGACGATGCCGGTGTTGTCCGTGACCTCAATCGTGCTGCCGCTGGCGTTCTTGATCGCGACATCGACCGCTCCCTGCTGGAGGCGCACCACCTCCGATCCGTCATAGCCGGTGACGGTGAGGACGTTGCCGTTGATGCCGATGACGGTGACGCCGGTGCGCTGGTAGGCGGGGTGCTGGATGAGCAGCTGGTAGCCGCCGGACGTATCGAAGGGGAGCGCTTCCGTGATCTGGAGGCGCAGGACGGAGGCGGTGCTGCCGGGCAGGACGAGGCCGCCCCATCCGGCGACCGGCCGGTCATGCTGCAGGAGGACGACATTGCCCACGCGGCAGCGGATGGCCTGCGCGTTGCTGCTCCAGACGTGCGTGCGCAGCACGTCTTCATTCTCACGGAGCATCAAGAGGCAGCGGTAGTACGCCTGGACGCGGTTGGTGCAGCCGAGCAGGTCCAGCGTGGACTTATTCAGCTCGACGCCGCTGTTCTCGTTGGCGGCGGTGACCAGGCGGAGCGGGTTGCGGGTCTTGTAGGTGTCCGCCGCATCGGCGAAGGTGGCCTCGATCTCCTGGGCACGGTCTTCGAGCTTCAGCCAGGTGCAGCGATAGCTGTCGCGCAGGATGTTGCCCATGTGGAACATCTGCACGGGGATGTCCGGCTGGTCCAGCCAACCGGTGATGGTGGTGCCCACGCGCTGCACATTGGCAAAGCCCATGGCGGCCACGGTCTGCAAGGCGCGCCAGACCGACAGGTTCGACTCCTGCAGGACGCCGTTGAAGACGGCCAGCCGCTGCGTTCCGCCATCGCCGTCGGGGTACATCGTCTGCGTCAGCGCCGCCCAGCTGCTGAGGAAGTTGACATCCACGCGCGACGGGTCGAGGTCCGCGCCGATGACGTCATCGGTAAGGATGTCCCATGCGGCGGCGGCGGGGCAATCCGCGGGCAGGCTGGCAAGCGCGGGCGGCAGGGGCTGGCGCAGCTCGTGCGTGATGAGCGCCTGCAGGTTGATGTCCGATCCGGAGATCTGGTCGGTCGCCATGATGCGGAGGCAGACTTGGATCATGTTGGGATAGCTCAGGGTGGTGTAGCTGGTCTCCTGCACGGACTCCAGCCACAGCTCGTCGCCGAACTTGTTGGACTCGTGCTCGAAGGCATCCAGCGGATTGTTCACCGCGCCGGAGCCGTTCTTGACCACCTTGACGTCGTAGCTGCCGGGCGCGAGGTTGTCGATGATGGTGGCCTGGCGCAGGATGGTCTGCCGGATGTTGTAGTAGTAGTGGCTCTCGCCGTTGGGCGTGCCGCTGCCCGCGACGTGGATCCAGCCCGCGTCGCCCGAGCCGGAGACCCGGTAGTAGACGTCGTACGAGATGGCCAGCCGCTTGATGACCATGTTCTCGTCATAGCGCCAGCAGCCCTGCGGCATGGAGACATACACCGTCAGCTTTTCCGTGTCGGAGCGCTGGCCGGGACAGACGACGAAGTTCTGCTGGATGCCCGCGCGGATGCGCTGGTTCTGCGGGTAGTTGTTGTTAAAGGTGGTGAAGTCCGTCGTCGGGTTCAGGTTCTGGGTGGTGCCGGTGGTGGTGATGTTGTTCTGCACCCAGCGCGAATCATTCACGGTGACCGGAGCCTGGTTGTTGGTGCCGAGCAGGATGGCGTAGCTGACGTCCGCGAACTCGCTGATGTCCTTGTTGTTGAGAAGCAGGCCGGTGACCACGCTGGCGGGACCCCAGCCGAAGTCGACGCGGCAGTTGATGTACTGGCGGCCGATGGTGTCCGCGCCGTCATCCACGTCGTGGGCATCGCCGTTGTTGCCCATGATGTCGATCCAGGACTCGACGATGTTGCCGGCTTCGAGCATGGTGCCGTAGCCCTTGGGGATGGGAATGCCGCTGCGCGCGGTGGTGGAGGGTCCAAGCACGCCGTAGTTCGAGCCGCCGGGCTGCTTCTGGAAGAGGGAGGCGATGCCGTTGACCAGGAGCGAACCGCCGATGTTGATAAGCGCCCCGGCAATCACATTCTGGGCAGTCGTGGAGAGCGCGGTGAAGAGCGCGCCGCCGATGAAGTTGCCCAGCCCCGGCGCGAGAAAGGCTCCCGCCACCTGCACGCCGATGAGCGCGATGGTCCTGAGCGCGGAGTTTTGCAGGACCGGCACCAGGTGGATGTCGTCGCCCTCGGTGATGCGGAGGTCGATGGCACGCTCCGGCGGCAGCACCTCGCCGTTGCAGACGGTGACGTAGCGCTCCGGGTCCAGGCCCTCGCGGTCGAGCACCTCGACGAGCGTCTCGGCGGGTTCCAGCGGTGTGCGCTCTTCGATGCGGAAGGGGTTCTCGCACAGGGTGACGCGCGTCATGCGGGCACCCAGAAGGAGCGGCCGGCGCGCCACCAGCGTGGCGATCCCAGCGACTCGATCAGGACGCCGCCGAAGTCCTCCTCGGTGTGGAGGAAGCGCGTGGCATCGAGCACGGTGCCGACGTGCGCCTGCGTCTCGAAGAAGACGACAGAGCCCGGCTCCGGGCGTTCGAGAGATCGCCAGTGCTGCCCGAGGATGCGCAGCATCGATGTGTATTGCGCGGCCTTCTCCCCCGGTGTCTCCGGGATCTCGATCGTGCGGCCGAGGCGGCGCTGCACCTCCAGCACCAGGCCCGCGCAGTCGAACGCGTCGGGGCCGCGACCGCCGATGCGGTAGGGCTTGCCGATGAGGTCGGCGATGACACGCGCGGGGAGAGGTTGGCCGGTGGGCAGGATCATGTGCTCACCATTTCCCAGCGATGCTTCTTCTCAAGCGGGTGCTTGTCTGTCCGGGCACGGCGTGCACGGCTCCACGAACCTCCGCTCGTTTCGGAGACGAACTTCCAGCCGGCCGCACGAAGGCTTGTGCCGGATTCGCTTGCAAGCGTGTATGTCACCAGCCTCCGGAAACCGAGTGCACGTGCTGCACGCCAGCATGCCGCGTAGAGCATTGAGCAAGCATTTGGAGTTTCGTCGGTGCAGGCACGTGTGACCTCAAGGGTCTGGCCGTCATCCAGCATCCGCGCGATGGGACGGCCAGCAATTGCCACTCCAACAATCGCTTCCTCATGGCTTACAGCAACGCTGAACTTGTGGCCTACCGTTGGACCGTGATGGCGATGATGCGCGCGAACAAAGGCGTTCGCTTCACGCAGCGTGCAAGGGACGATTGTCATTTGCTCACCACGCGGAGGCCGTTGCTGTCGATGCCGGGGAAGGCTCCGAAGCGGAGCTGGTTGGCGTGGGCGCGGCAGCCGTTGGCACCGCCCAGCTGATAGCTGCAGGTGGGCATGGGGCCGGTGTAGCCGCACTGCACGCCCTTGTACCGCCAGACGCAGTTGTCCGCCGTGTAGTTATGCCGGCCAAACTGGATGCGGAAGGGCGACTCCGCGCCCAGGGTGAAGGTGACCCACTTCGAGTCGGCCTGGCAGCCGGTGATGTCGAAGCTCAGCTCGAGGTCCGGCTCGCGCTTCAGGCGTGAGGCCTGCACCACGTACACGGTGACGGACCCGCCCACGCCGCCGCCGTAGCCCTGCAAGAGCGACTCGATCGCTCCGGAGACGTTCGACACCTTGACGGCCCAGTTCGGCAGCGAGCCGTCGGAGGTCTCGTTCAGGTCGGCGAACTGCCACGCGAAGGCGGTGTAGGTCTGCGGCCCTGCGCCATCGCCGCAATCGAAGACGGCATCATCGGTGTTGCGCACCAGGCGCAGAACGGACGCGTCCGGCCAGGTGATCCGGGCCAGCGCCAGCCACGCATCGCCGCCCGCCAGCTTCGACTTGTCGAGCGCGGCGGCAACGGAGAGGCTGAGCGGGAGTGTCGGCACCTACAGCTCCCGGATGGAAAAGGTGACGTTCTGGCGAAACTCCGCTTCGACGTTGCCCGCGTCGGTCAGATCCGGGATCTTGGAGAAGCGGACGGTCAGCGTGACGATGTTGGTGGGGTCGCGGTCATCGGTGAAGAGGAAGGGGTTGTTGCCGTACTCCGCAACGTTGGTCACAAAGTCATCGAGCGCCTGCAGGTCGGCGGGCGTCAGCGCGTCGATGGTGACGTCCCACTCGCGGCGGCCGCGCGGAAAGCGCAGGCGGCTGGCCTCCGCACCGGACTCCATGGGGTCGCGCATGGTCGGGTCGGAGGTCTTGCGCTTCGTCTTGAGCGCCGGTTTACGGCTGAGTTCCGGCCAGGATGCAAGTGCCATCGCACCGGAGTTATGCCTGAGACTTGGCAACCCGGGCAAAACGGCGGAGAATCACCCCATGGCAACCACGGCAGAAGCAAGCGAGAGCTTAGTCTCACCGCCACTTGTAGGTGCGGTCTGCGATGTGTGTGGCAAGCAAGCCACACGGTTCAAGCGAGACTCTGAGGAATACTTTCCGTATGACGCGACGCATCCGGAAGCGCTCTATAGCCACTTCAGGGCTGGCAAGAAGCACTGGGGTTGTGACGAACACCCAGTATGAACCTCTCGCTCACGTGTGACCTGGGCTCGGTGCCCGACGATCTGCGGCAACTGATCGGCGAGGACCTGCCGTTTACCATCGCGCGCTTCCTGACGATGCAGGCGCAGGACGGGCAGAAGGCCGCGATCGAGAAGGAGAAGAGCGGCATCTTCAAGCTGCGCAATGACTGGACCACACGCAACACGAAGATCACGCCCGCCACGAAGCAAAAGCTGGTCTCCGAGGTCTACACCGACACGGGCAACCGAAAGACGGGCGCTCCGGATTACCTGCCCATGCAGGAAGAGGGCGGCGACAAGGTCCCGGTTGCCGGGCACCAGTTCCTTGCGATTCCGACGAAGTATCTGCGCAGGATCGCGCCGGGCGTCATCCCCGATGCGCTACGGCCCAAGAACCTCTTTCTGCCGGGCGTGCGGGTCAATGTGGGTGACCACTTCCAGGGCAGCTTTGGAGCGAACGTGGGCGGCAAGGCCAACCGGGCGCTGGGCCGTGCCGCGCTGCGCAGGTTGGGTACCAACGAGTACATCGCCTTCCTCCAGCAGGCGAAGGGTGGAACGCTCTGCATCTTTGTGCGGCATGGCGGGATTGGCCACAAGGAAGGCCACGACGCCGAGCCCTGGTACACGCTGGTGCGGCAGGCGCACATCAAGCCGCGCTTTCCCATGGAGCAGATCGTGCAGCAGATCGTGGAGGCGAACACGGAGAAGAACTTCGACCGCGCCGCCGCCGAGGTGCTGGCCAACCGTGCCCTGCGCGGCAGCCTCCGCGTCCAGTTCTAAACGTGTGCTATTATCTGCCCAAGTCTGAAGGTTCACCAGTCAGGCGATGTGGCGATAGGGATAGCCCAATGAAGCCCTAGACAGCTCGGAGAGAACGGGCAGACAGTCTGGATAGACAGACAGCAGGCCGACCACGCTAGAGGGTGGCGAACTCGTCGGTGACGTTCTGAGCCGTTTCAAGACGAAACGGCCACTGATCCTTTTCTATTTAGCGCAATACCTTCTTAGACCGGGAGTCGAACAGAAGGAGCTAATTAGACGGTTCTGAGTACCGGGACTCTCATGACTTCGGCATTCGTTCAAGACGAACGAGCGATAAAACCATAAGAAGTCAGACTTCGAGTGCTGACATAGTAAGGCCCACTTCGGTGGGCTTTGCTATTGGTCCAGGGTTACGGTGCCGTCGTCGTAGAAGATCAGGCGGCCAGTGAAGCGTTCTTCGCCGGCGTGGATCTGGAAGCGGGTGTTGCCATAGGCCGCCTTGTTGCGCAGGAGGATGGCCGCGCCGGTAAAGGTGCACTCCGTCAGCCGCCAGATGCGGGCGCTCATGTCTTCCACGCGGGCGTCGGCCAGCTCATAGCTCATGCCGAGGGCGTCCGTCGGGTGCGCGGCAATCTCCTTCATCATCTCGGGGAAGTCGCGCCCAAAGAGGTAGCCGCTGACGTGGACTGCGTCGTCGACGATCTCCGCGGCGGTCATGATGCCGCACTTCTGCTTGGCGTTGTGCGTGTCCCAGCCTGTGGCGTAGTCCACGGCCATGCCGAGCAGCGAGTCCAGCGCCGCCGTGGCTGCCTCCCGCGTCAGCACCACGCGGTGTCCGCGCGACCCGCTGGGAGCCTTGTCGCTGGGCACCTCCAGCCGCGTCAGCAGACCGCTGAAGTGGATCTTGTTGGGATGCTTCGGCTTGGGCTTCTCCGTGCTCACCCTATGGATATGCGGGATAGGGGGCGAAGCTGGCAAATCATGCGAGGTTGTCGATGTGGGTGCGGCGCGGATCGGCGAGGAAGCCGCGCAGCGCGGGTGTGAACTCCGGCGCGT
Organism: uncultured Terriglobus sp.; assembly: GCA_964251045.1. GTDB lineage: Bacteria > Acidobacteriota > Terriglobia > Terriglobales > Acidobacteriaceae > Terriglobus. Next base: position 121,989 of record CAXUHI010000004.1, read on the forward strand.
CGGGCGGCAGGTGGTCGAGGATGGCGCGGGCCATGTGCTGGCAGCAGAAGCCGAGTTGGCCGGGCTTGTACCCGTGTTCCTTTCGTCTGTGCCGTTCGCCGCAAGCGCAGGTGTAGCGGTTCAGGTCGACGGTCCATGTTCGATTGCTGACCTTGATGGTGGGCACCTTGTAGACGGCGTTCTCCAGCGGGAATGGTGGCAGCACGGTCTGGTACGTGGGCGCGGCGAAGATGCTGGGCGGGTGGCCTTCACTAAGCTGCTGAACTTCGAGGACGCGGTCGGCGCGCAGGGTCTTGAAGATGCCGAGGTGCATCACGCCGAGGTAGGTGACGCCGTCGTGCGTGCCCGTCTTGGTCAGTGTGATCTCGCGGTGGGTGCGTTCGCCGTCCTTGCCCTCGTAGAGGATCGCGTAGCGTTCCCGTGGATCCACGGTGCGCGTCCAGTCGACCAGGTCATTCATGAGTGGCGGCGATCCGGGCGCGGCGCGGCGTGGGGCAGGGCGTTTATGCGGGTAGGCTGGGCGTCGGACGGGCATGGTACCGGAAGCGTCCCACAGGGACTCGAAACCGGTCAAAGCGCCTTTCTTCTCAGTGGGTTCTGCGTCATACTTGACAGCAAGATTCCCCCATGGCACACAGCCTCATCACCGCCGAAAGTGCTCCCAAGACCAAATACGACCTGCTGGCGGAGACGCAGGCGGCGCAGGCACCCACCTACGAGTTCCAGGAGCATGAGAAGCCGCTGAGCTTCTGGCGCCGGCTGATCGGCACGGCGGTCTACAACGCCACGCGCACCCGTGAGGGCCAGCCCACGGACGCGGCCATTCTGGAGCGCAACTGGATTGAGCGGCGCACCGACCGCACGGACCGGGAGGCGTGGAGTGTCTCCTTTGAATGCGCGTGCGAGTGGCTGGACCTGGACCCGGCGGCGGAGCGCACGCGCCTGCTGAAGGAGATCAACGACGCGCTGGTGAACGCGGCGGTGCTGCACGTGGGGTCCATCGTCTACCAGCGGACGGCGGTGGTGCTGAGCCTGGCGACGGGGGTGCCCCGCAGCGTCGGCCGGCAGTTTGTGCTGACGCTGGTCAGCCCGGAGGAGTACGAGCTGATCGCGGGCATCGACATCCCCGACCCAGGGCCGCGGCGAAAGAAGAAGCCGCTCAAGCTGCGCAAGGCCGCTTAGTTATTCGAGCCGGTCAGTTGCGACATGGGGCCGCCCTCGGCATGGTCGGTCAGGAAGATCTGCGTGACGCTCTCGCGCAGATAGGAGTCGAAGCTGCTTTGCGTGTCGCCCACACTCACGGGATTGCTGGAGTTGTTGACCACGTTGACGGTGCTCTTGTGCCCCATCAGCGATCCGCCCGCCTTGGCCAGGTCCGTGAGGATGCCGCCGCCGATGGCACCCAGCCCGCCGCCGCCCGCGCGGGACGGTGTGTAGATGGTGGGCGGGGTGAGCGCCGCGGGAGCGTGTTGCATGGCCCCGGCCGCTGAGCCACCGCCGCCACGGCCGAAGCCGAGCAGAGCGCCCCAGTCAAAGCCGCTGCTGCCCTCGCCGGTGCGTGGGACGCCAAAGGCATCCTGGAAGAGCGGCAGAACAAACTTCTGTTCGGAGAGCTTGAGCGCCATGCTCTCCATGTCGTGGAGGATGCCCTGTGCCATCTTGGCAACGGACTCGCGGCCTTCCAGCGCCTTGCTGGCGATCGAGTCGACGGTGTTGCCGAAGCCCTCCGCCAGCTTCTTGCCGAACTCCGTTTCCACGTGCCGGTCCGGGGTTTCGAGCTTCAGCAGCTCGGCCTGCAGCTCCGCCGCCTTCTCCTTGAAGGGACCGCCGAGGGTCTGGGCCAGAGCGTCGTACTTGCTCACCACCGCGGTGAGGTCGGCGGCTTCCTGCTGGCGGAGCGCATTGAGTTCGTGCTCGGCCTCCAGCTTGGATTCGCGGCCCTTGCTGGCGCTGTCTTCGATGGCCTGCGCCTGCCGGTTGTAGTTGCCTTCGGTCTCCTGAATCTCTCGATCGACATCCGCGATGCGCAGCTTCTGGGCAAGGATGTCAGCGTTGGCCCGGGTGTCTGCCGCGCCGGCGCGATCGCCGTTCAGGTTCAGCTGCTCGACCTTGCGCCGGGTCTCCTCCTCAATGAGGGCGATCTGGTGTTCGGTGCCGCGCCCGCGTTCCTTCTCCAGTTCGGCGGCGATGCGCAGCGTGGCAAGCTGACGCTCCATCTGATTGGCGTACACCTCGGCGGTGTTCTGGCTGGTGGCCTGGCCGCGCCGGGCGCTGAGCTGGTCCATCTGCTCCTGCACCTTGAGGAGTTCTTCCGCCGTCTTCAGCTCTTCGGCGGACTTGCCATCCCTGCCGCGCTTCAGGGAGCCGTCGCCATGCTGCTTCTGGGCGAGCGCCTCCAGGGTGGAGCGGCGCTTTGCGAGCGCGGCCTGCTCGGCATCCATGGAGGCGAGTTCCAGCGTGAGCTTCTGCTGGTAGAAGTCCGCGTCGGAGACGAGGAGCATCTTGTGCTGGGCCTCCAGCTCCGCCAGCTGGATCGTGTTCTGCGCCTTCCGGAGGTCGGCGGCTTCATTGGCCTGCTCTTCCTGGAGTCGGGCGGCGGCTTCCGCGATGGGGTTGCCGGACTTGCCGGTGGCATCCGCGCCGTGGAAGCCGCCGCCACCGCCTTCCCCGGCCGGCTTGGGAATGAACGGCGATGAGGCGTTCTGCGGAGCCTTGCCTTGCGCGATTTCGTAGTAGCGTTTTGCTTCCTCGTAGAGACGGTTCGCCTCGGCGTAGTCCTGTGCGCCGATTTTGGTCAGCTTGCCGCCTTCCACGGCGGAGAACGCAAGCTCGATCCCCGCAGCGGCGGTTGTGGCTGCCTCGGCAATGAAGGCCAGGACGCGCCCGATGTTCTCGCCCCAGCTGCGCATGGTCTCCATCTGGCTCTGGCCGGATGACATGACACCGAGCATCGCGGTCAGTGCCGGGCTGAGGCCCTCGGTGAGTGCGAGACCAGCGCCGGTCAAGTGCTGCTTCAGGTCTTCCAGTCGCTGGTTGGTGCTGGCAAGCTGCTCGGCGGTCTCAGCCGTGAGCAGGACACCGGCGGCGCGTGCCTTTTGCTCGAAGAAGTCCCAGTTCTGCGCGAGGTTGAGCAGGACCGGGATCTGCTCCGCGCCCGCCTTGCCCAGCAGTCCCATGGCGAGGCGGTTGCGCTCGATCGGATTTTCCGTCGCGGCCAGCGTGGTCAGGAACTTGTGAAAGGCGACTTCCGCGCCATCGGAGCGTGTGGCCAGATCCTTTGCGTCCAGCCCCAGCGACCGCATGAAAGCGCTGGCCTTGACATCGCCGTCGGCGGCTTTGCCGATGGTGTTCTCAAACTTGGAGAGGGAGGCGACCAGCGCCTCGAAGTCGGAGCCGGTGACCTTGGAGGCGTAGCGCAGAACGGAGAGCGACTCCACGGAGAGGCCGCTCTTCTCATGCATCTTGGAGAGGGATTCGCCCAGCTCGAGGGAGCCGACGGTCATCTCCTTGAGGCCGTCGATGGCCTCGCGGATGCCCATGTAGAGGCCGACCGTCTCCAGCGCGCCCTTGACCCGCTCGATGGCGACGGAGGTTCCGCCCGATTCTTCGCGGAGGGAGCGGAGATGCTCCTCCACCAGGTGCAGGGCGTTGTTGGCGGTGGTGCTGTCCGCCTCGATCTTGATGGTGATGCCGCGCCCGGCGGCGTGCAGGGTGTGGAGTATGCCGGGATTCACAGCATGCCTGCCTTCTTCATCTTGCGCTGGAGGTTTTTCAGGTCCTTTGCGGCCTGCGAGAGCTTCTCTGCCTGGTGCTCTTCTTCCGAGCCGAGCAGCTGCTGCGGGGTGACCGGCTTGCCCGTCTGCGCGGAGAGGAGGAGCGAGACCCAGCCTGCGTTTTCTTCACGGGCAGCGACCCGCGCATCGAAATGGCCCTGGCGTGCAAGGTTGAATTCGGCTATCGTTTGCGACCAGAACTCCTCCGGCGTTTGGTGGAGGACGGAGAAGGCGAAGCGGAGCGCGTCTGCATAGTCGAAACCTTCGTCGGCCCCGGACCGTCGGCGGCGGCTGCGGCCGGGCTTGCCGTCGCCGCGGCGTCTTTTCCCGGCGGCGTCTCAATGCCACGGGTAAGCGCCAGCACCACGGCGTCAAACACCTGCTGGAAGGTGAGCGGCTTGAGGAAGTCTTCAACCTCTTCCATGGTGAGTGTTTCGCCATGCGCATTCGCGTCGGCCTGCAGGCCTGCCCACAGAAAGAAGTGCAGGGCATCCATGTCCTTGAGTTCGATCTCGATGCGGGCGGGCGTGCCATCGGCGGCGGGGATGCGCTGCGCGGAGTACAGCGCCCCGGCGAACCCATTGCCGTACTTCCGGAAGAGCAGCCATGTGGCGGTCTTGTCGAAGAAGACGACGCGTGGCTTGTCCAGCGTGATGGGTGTGCCGCCGCGGGCGATGCGAGAGAGGTCCATGGCGGGAGTCTGCGCGAGATGCGCGGAGTCGGTCAAAAAAGAAGAGGCTCACCCGCGCGGATGAGCCTCAGTTGCCTTGAAAGGTCGTGTGTATCGTTTCGCTACAGCCTACACTTACCGTTTGGGTGCGGCGCGGTCCGGACCCGGGGTTTGCGAGTTGTCCAGCTTGTGAACGACTGCGCTGATAGGATCAAGGCGTTGTTCGTCGAACCACTGGCCTTCGCGGTAGTTGCCGTCAGCGCTGAGCCTGGGAACGACCAAGCATTGCGTGCATCCGGTGATGTACTCTGCGCGCCCGGTTACGACGCCGGAGAAGCCGGTGATGCGATCCTTCACTTCTGAACCGATGATGATCTTCATGTGTCTCCTTTACTACACCTGGGCGGACTGGCCGGTGATGGTGGTGGTGTTGGCGACGGGCGCGGCCTGGGCCAGGACCAGCAGCGGACCATTGCCCTTGAGCGAGACGCCGAGAGCGCACACGGTGCCCACGCCAGCGCTGAAATCGATGCCGTCGATGATGGCCTGTCCCTGGAAGGCGGCGCGACCCGTGCCGATGGTGGGGAAGAAGTTCCACGTGTAGTTCGGCGATCCCTGCGTGGTGATGACCGCGAGAATCTCCGTGGCCTGCGACGGATCGCCATCGATGAACATGTAGTCGGCCTTGGCGGTCCAGCCCTTGGTGCTGCCCAGGTTGGACTCGTACTCGGCGTCATCCGTGGTGTTCGCCTCCACGGTCTTGCGCTTCCACGACATGGACCATTTGCCCAGGCCGATGACCTGCGTCTGGCCGTTGCCGGTGACGACGGAGGTCTGCGCGAGATCGCCCAGCGGCTTCGCCGGCGTCAGTCCGTTGGTGGTGTACGCGGCGGAGGCGGTGATGGAGCGCAGGAGGCCCTCCGGGCCCTGGTTGCGGCGGATCGTCTCCGTCAGGCCGACCGAGGTGAGCGAGTCCAGCACCTCTGCCGCATCGTCGAACTCGTACTCGACCACGCCGGCGTACGCCTGGATGTACTCCAGAACATCGTCCTGGGTGGCTTCGCGCCACTCGAACTCGGTTTGTTCCTCCGCGCTGGCGGCAAGGGCAAGACCCGTGCCCTGGTCGTCCGTGGACGTGATGACTTCGCCGTCAATGGTGACCACTTCCGCCGCGGGTGCGTTGGCGGGGTCGGACTGGTTGAGGTAGCAGGCGCGCAGGATCTGCTCGATGTCCATTTTGGCGACGTTGGAGAAGACGGAGTCCGGCGCTTCGATGGCGAGGTGGCGTTCGACGATGGTGATCTTCATGGGGCTCCTAATAGCCGGGCAGGCTGGGATCGTTGCGTTGGGTGGAAAACTCGGCTTCGTAGGTCACGACGAGTGCCAGGTGCTGCAGCTCGCCCTGCTCCATCTCCCACTTGCGGCCGCGCTCGATGACGCGCTTGACGAGGCTGGTCAGGACGGGGTCGGACCGCAGAGCGCGTGTGCCGGTGACGTAGAGGGTGTCCGCCGCCTTGTTGGCCTGGTCCACGGCGGCGACGATGTAGCGCACATCGAAGCTGTACTTGCGCTCCACATCGGCGGTGCTCTGGTCGTAGTCCGCCTCTTCCTGGCTGGGCAGGGCGTTGATGGCGGGCAGCTCATTCTGCCCAAAGGGGCGGAAGCGCGTGTTGTACGCGGCGGGGCCAAGCGCGGCGACGACAGCATCGTGGATCTGATCCTGCAGGCTTTGGGTGCTCATTGGGTCACCGCGTAGAGTTCGTACATCCAGACCAGGCCGTCTTCCTCGCGGGTGGGCGGGCTGACCTGGAAGGTGAAGGTGCCCAGGTCCGGGTCGGCGACCGTGACGGTGTCGCCGCTTTGCGGCATGGGGCTGAAGGCGTCGAAGGGGAGGCGCAGCTGTGGCGCGATGTTTTCCACGCCGCCCACGCCGCCCTGCTCCAGGCCGAAGCTGGAGGGCCGCTCGAAGAGGCCGCAGATGGGCATGCCGTCATCCGTGTACGCCGACACGCCCGCGAAGGTGACAGGGGAGCCACCCGGCGGACGGAACAACGCACGCAGATCGCGGCCACCCAGCATCGGCGGCCTACTTCTTCGCAGCCTTGGTGGCGGCTGCAATCTCGTCCGGCGTGGCTTCGCGCACCTGGCCATTGGCGGACATGCGTTTGAAGTCGGCCTCCGGGAGGTCGACCAGGTCGGCGGGCGTGACGGTTTCGCCGCCGACGAGGAAGTGGGTGAGCGGCTTGCTGGTGACCAGCTTGCCGGCGTTGTTGAAGCCGATGACGCCTGCGGCCTGCAGCGATTCGACCGTCTCGTCGCCGCCGAAATCTGGGTTGGGAATCTTGTCGGCACCGGCCTGCAGGTCGAAGGTGCCGGTCTGCGCGAAGCGTGCAGCGAAGGATGCGGTAAGGGCGGCGGCGGTGAGGTACCTGGCCATGATGCGTGTCTCCTGAACGTGCTGTCGTGAAGAAAGAGGAAGCGCCCGGCCTCGTGTTGAAGCCGGGCCGGTGCTTACTGGGCCAGAACCCACATCCAGACGAAGGCCTCGATGTGGCGGAAGTTGATGTCGTAGTAGCCGTGCTCGAAGATCTTGTAGATTGCGGAGGCGGCGCCGGTGATGTTGTCCGCGATGATCTCGTTCAGATCCCAGTCGCCGATGAGCATCTGCGGCCAGATGCCGAGCACCAGGGCGTGGAGGTTGCTGACGCTGTTGACGGTGCCGTTCTTCGGCAGCTGGTTGGAGAAGACAGCGTCGTAGCCGAGCGGACCTTCCTGCAGCCCGTTGGCTACCCGGCTGTCGGGCATCAGGGCGTCGGAGCCGTTGACGCCGGGGAACTTCAGGATGGAGCGCATCATGGCCCGGGTCTGCGGTGTGCCTGCCCAGCGTGGAACGCCCAGAACGTCGGCGTTGGTACCGGCGATGAGTGCTTCCGCGTTGTTCAGGTCGACGTAGGTGGGCTGGGTGCCGCCCGCGCCCGCCGTGACCACGCCCGCGTTGTTGCGCGTGCTGCCGGTCAGGAGGGTGGGCAGTCCCGTGTAGTTCAGCAGGCCCTGCGGAACGTTGTTGGTGCCGGAGCCTGCCAGCGCGGCGTAGTCCAGGCTGAGCGCCAGCACCTCGTAGCGGTCCTCGGCCAGGAAGCCATCAATCGCGAGGTTGCTGAGCGCGAGGAAGTCGCGGGTGTAGGCCGACGCCATGGAGAGCCGGTGCGGCGACATGGTGAAGAACGTCAGTCCCGGATCAGACGAGGTGACGGCAGCGGATTCCGCCAGCCAGGAGCTGGAGGCGGCGGCGTTCTGCTTGGTGAACTGCGGCGTGCCGTGGAGGCCGGGGATCATGCGTGCGCCCAGCATCATGGTGACGGCGCGGTTGCGCAGCAACTCGATCGGCGGCAGCTCGACCGTGGTGAAGTTGGTGGCCGTACCGATAGACGAACTGCCGGAGGTGACGGTGCGCTGCTGCGCCTCCATCTGGGCGAAGCGCTGGTTGGTGAGGCCGGGCGTCAGGATGCCGGGGCCGATGTTGGTGATCCCGCGCTCCGTGGCCGCCGTGCGGATACTGTCCGACACTTCCAGGGCGAAGCCGCTCTCCGTGTCGTTGAAGGTGCCCTTGCGCAGCTGGTTGATGGCGGCGCGGGCGGCGCCGGCGCGGGAGTACTGACGCTGTTCGCGGGCGCTCATGCCGGAGAGCACTTCATTGGCGGCGGTGCGCACGGTGGTGGATGCGGCGGCAGCAATGACGCGCTCCGCCAGAGCATTGCTGGCCACGGCATACTGGGTGCCGCTGGCGATGTCGCTGCGCATCTGCTCTTCCGTGTAGTGGGCGGGCTGAATGGTGCGGAGATTGGTGAGGGCCGAAACGCGCGCACGCTCCTCGGCTACGTGGTCAACGGTCACGGTGGTGTCGGCGGCTGCGGACATGGGCTGATTCCTCTGGGTTTCGGGTTGGGGTGGTGGTTCTGAAGTGGTGGTGGGGAGGGAGCGGTCGGCGTCCTGCTCGTCGGGATCGTCGTCTTCCTCGTCGTCGTCTGCGTCATCGGGGTCGGCGGAGCGCTCGGCTTCGTGGTCGAGTTTGCGGAAGGAGCGGACCTTGACGGGCTGGTCGTCCTTGCTGCGGCCCACGCCGACGGTGGGATCGGCGGGCACGGTGACCAGGGAGACCTCGTAGATCTCCCAGTCCACGGCCAGATAGGTGCGGAGACCGTTCTTGTCCTCGGTAATCTCCCACTCATGGACCATGTAGCCGATGGAGACGCCGTCGAGGATGCCGCTTTCGACATCGCCTTCCTTCTCCAGCGCAAGCGGGTTGCCGCCGAAGCGGCAGGTGATATGCAGCGGGTCGCCCTGGGTAAAGCTGACAGACTTGCCCAGGTGCTGGTCCATGTTGTGGTTGAAGAGGAGGGCGATGCCGTCCTTGAGGCGGCCGGTGCGCAGCGCGCCCTTCTCATGCGAGAGGATTTCCTGCCCGTAGTAGCGCTCCACCGGCGTGGAGGACGACGCCGCCATGGTGACGGTGTGGGTGTCCTTGTCATACCCGGCGAGGGCGACCTTGCGGTACTGGCGGCCAAGCTGCTTCGGAATGCCGCGCTCGTCCAGGTTGTCAGCCTGGGCGGCGGTCAGCGTGTGGAGCACGCCGGAATACTTGGTCGACGGAGTCATGCAGCGGGGTTATCTCACGCCGCCCGAAAACCGTGTCAAGTTTAGTAGCCGGGATCTTCCGTTTCACCTGATTCGAGACGCCGAACCGCCTGACAGATCCCGTTCGCGACTTCATGGCGGTCAGCATCAGCAGCGATGTGCAGTTAAATGTTGATGTCAGGCTTGCGCAGGAAGCGTTCGCTGAGACATTGGGCGATGAAGGCTACAACGAACCATCCTAGGATTTGCAGCGGAGTACTCATTTGCTTCCTTTCGCCGCTGGCTTGCCGCCGCCTTCGGCTTCTGCGGCTTCGGGTTCTTCACCGGCGGTTGCGGATTGTCCCTTGCCGCTCTGGTCACCGGAGATGTCCGTGCCGAGTACCAGGCCAAGTGTCTTGATGTAGGCCTGTTCCGCCGCGCGCTCCTGCATGACTTCTTCAAAGTCGAGGCCCTGCGAGGCCAACTCGCGGGAGTAGGTGCTCATCGCGTTACCCAGGTTGAGGATGGTCGATTGCGCGTCCTTCATGGGATCGACCCAGGGCCAGCCGCGGGCGCGCCATGTCATCTGCTCCATCTGGAGCGGCGTGAGGACGATGTCCGACAGCACGGTGAGCAGGGCGAAGGAGAGCCACTTGCTGAAGACGGGCTCCAGGAAGCTCTCGATGAACCAGCGCTGGAGGACGCGCCAGCCGTCGCGCTCGTCCAGGAGGCCCGCGCGGATGGAGGAGAAGTTGACGCCTTCCAGGTCGTTGGCCAGCGATGGGTAGCTGGTGAGCAGGCCGGTGGCCACGGAGCGCAGCATGGTCTTCATGAACTGCTCGTGGTTGGCCGTGGGGAAGCGCGGATCAATGAAGTTGAGGTTCTCGCCCGGCGCCAGGGCGAAGCCGTCGCCCGCGTTGGCACCGACGGAGACAGAAGGGTCCGGGATGTGCGTGGGCGTGCCGGTGCCCTCCGCTCCGGGAGCGCCCGCCTCGCTGTCGTCATCGTCCTGCGAGAAGTCCATGCCGTCGGCAACTTCCGACTCAATCGCAAAGAACTTGGCGGCGGAGGCGCGTGCGGCGACGATGACCGCTTCTTCGTACCGGCCCTGCTGGTTGAGCGGGAGGATGGCGGCGGACATCCAGGTGTAGCCGCGCGTCTGGCCGGGGCGCTCCCAGATGGCGGTGTGGATGATGTCCGACGCGGGGACGCGGACCCGCTCGCGGTTGCGGCCGGAGAGGATGTCGTTGGGGTGGCCCTGCCACAGGTGATAGGCCAGCGGGCGGCGGTACATGTCGCACTCGACGCCCATGCGGATCTCCGTGCCATTGCCGCCAGAGAGCATCATGGTGTCGTCGAGCTGGTCGTTGTCCAGCGGCTGCAGGGCGAAGCCGGTGCTGTTGTACTGGAGGCCGTAGACCGACTTGAGCAGGTTTTCGCCCTCGCGGGCGCAGTTCTTGATGGCGAGGCGCTGGACATCCAGGAAGGACATGCGGCCATCGACGGTGGGGCGTCCACGGCGGCACCAGCGCTTCCACTCCTCCTCAATGCGCTGGTTGATGCGGTCGGTGTCGGCGGTGCTTTTGCCGTAGGCGTTGCGCACCTTGGCCTGGAGTTGGATACCCTCCGTGCCGACGATGTTTTGCGAGCACATGGCGAGGAACTTCTTCGCGAAGGGGTTGTTCCGGCACAGGTCGTTGGCACGGGCGCGCAGGCGCTTGTTGTCGCCGTAGAGGGTCTGGTCGACAGAAGTGGACCGTGCGACAAAGTCCATGGAGAGCCGGTTGATTTCCGCGCCCTGGAAGCCGCCATGTCCATTGCCGAGCGCCAAGCCGGGAACGCTGGCAGGCGACAGGGTGCGCCTGGCCTGCTTGACGGGCGCGGGCTTGGGGAAGAGCGGCTTGGCGTCGCGCAGGTCGAGGATCGGCATTTAGAAGCCCGTCCACATATCGCGGCCGAAGGTGATGCGGTAGGACTTCTGGCGCATGGTTCCGGCGCGGACGCGCTCGTTCAGGACGCGGCGCTCGAGCTGCGCTTCAAAGAGGGTGAGTTCGGCGAGCGGGATCTTCGTGAGTTCGCGGGTGCCGATCTTGTACATCGCCACGTCGTCGAGCATCTTGCCCAGCAGCAGGGCACGAACCTGCGCCAGGAGCCGCTCGTTGTAGGTGGGGTTCGCCGTGGACATCGTCACCGGGAGCGTAGCCCAGGAGCGGCAGAGGCGGTCAAATCAATTGACCTATACTTACACCATGCGCTTCGCCGGAGCGGCTCCTCTCCTCGCCGTGACTGTCCTTGCAGGATGCAGCTATTCCCGTACGGCTCGGAACAGTGAAACTCCCACGGAAATGCCTGATGTTTCCAAGTCACAAGACACCGTGGAAAAGGCGTGCCTCGACGAAAACTTCCCTAACGATGATTCACCGCATACGAAGTATTGCTACGGTGTTGCATCTGTGATGGCTAAGGCTTACGCAGCGGAACATTCCAAAGCGGCCCATTAGCCCAGGAGCGGCAGAGCCGGTCAAATCAGGCGCGGCCGTCTCCACATATTTTCTTGATCGTGTGGAAGGTAGTCGTCCAGGTTCCACTCCTGTATGCACTGCTCGAGGTCTTCTTTGATGTTGAGTCTACGGAGTTGCTCCAGCGCGTGCTCCTTCGTAGAGAAAACGCCAACTATGTGATCGGAACCCCAACCATTTTCTGCAACGTAGACCTTCATGTCGAAGACTCTCAGCTTAGAGTTCTGTGGTCATGGACGGAGGATCGCTGCTGATGCGTCGAGTATCGCCATCAACCTCTCCGGCGAACTTGTTCAGCAGCTGTTGGTTCGTCAATGCCGCGACAGCTATCATGCATCCACTCTAGCGCATGTAGTGCCGCAGGAACGCTCGAATGGCGCGGCGCGGAGTGAGCGGCAGGACCGTGTCCGCGGCGGCATGAATCCAGGCGAAACCGGGCCGTTTTACAACTCGTTTCGCCTTTTTCGACATGATCCGGTGCGGATTCTGTGTAGAATTACCCGGCTGCGAGGGTGATGCCGCTGAGGACGCCCGCGACTGCAATGCAGGCGATGTTCCGGCCACGGTGGCTGCCCTTGCCGCGAGACGCTGCTGCAGAATGCCGCTGCTGGAGAGGCGTGCGATCCGGGCGTCCATGGCCTGTTGCAGGCGTGGCATATCCGCCTTCAAGAACTCCCGTGCCGCGTGATTGTAGACCGCGCAATCCAGTGCCTCGTTGCGTTTTCTCTGTGGTTCCCATCGTGACTCCTCCCCTCCCCTGGTGCGGTGTGTGACCAGCTTTTCGGCAGTCAATTGTGCGAAGTACTCGCTGTCAAGTGTGTCAGGAAAGTGGATGTAGCCGGGCCGCTCGGCGTCGGCGATCCCTAACCTGCTGTAGATGGTATCCTTCGCCGTCGAGGTGCCCACGGAAAAGAGCCAAGTTTTATACCGTCCCACCTTGGACCCGCGATTGACCAGCGGCGCGCCGTGCTGGGAGCTGCCCTTGCAGGCGAAGACGCGTTCGCGCACCCGCTTCCGCGTGTATTCGTAGACGGCCTGGGTGCGGTTGCCGTCGCCGGAATCGATGAACGTGGCGGCGGTGGGAATGGTCAGGCCGCTCTCATGCTCGACCTCGCGGCGTCGCCAGGCGTCGAAGTCGCGCCAGACGTCGGGCTGGACGGGGTCACCGTGGAAGACACGATGCTCCAGCACCCAGGAGGTGCGGACGCCCCAGCCCCAGCGGGTGGCCTCGACACGGTCCTTCTGCACGTCGGCCCCGATCGTGACGAGAAGGACGCCCATGGGCGCTTCCGCCGGATACGGTTCGGCGTGCTTGGCGACCTCGGAGAGTTCGATGCCCTCGGCTTCCTCATCCCAGGGCAGGGCAAGGACTGTGTTTGCAAAAACGCGCAGCTTCTCGGAATTGCCCTCACACTGAAGGTATTCCATCGCGATCTCAGCCCATGTGTATCCGAGCGTGCTGTAGAGCGATGAAAGCTGCAGGCCGGCGGTCTTGCCATCGCCGCCGCGCTGGATCAGACGCCACTCACCTGCGCGATCCATGGCAAACTTATCAGCCTCGCGGATCTGATGAGTACAGCACTCACACTCGTACCAGCAATCGGATAGACGGTAGTCACCTGGCTCGGAACTGGCGCGGATGTACTTGACCTGCTCAAAGCGAAGCGTCTGCATGTGTCCGCAATCTGGACAGGGGAGTAAGCGCGCGAACTGGTCGGACTGCTCATGTGCTTTGGCGATGCGGCTGGTGCGACGCAGTCCAGGAGATGAGACGCGCAAGTGCTTGCGACGCTTGAAGGTGGCCATGCGTTTACGCAACTGGAGGATCGGGTCGCCTTCTTTGTTGGCTTCCATGCGGTCCTCTTCGTCGCTCACCGCAATTCCACGTGCGCGAGATGCCATTTGTGATGGCGAATTAGCCCAACCCATGGCGAAGCTGCCGCCCGGGTAGTACTTCATCATCGTGTCGTTCCCGGCGTTGCGTCCGCCACGGGTGCCGAAGAGCGGTGTGAGGACGGGCGTGTCGCGGATCATCGGCTCGATGCGGTCGCGGACGATGACCTTGCAGAGGTCTTCGGTGGGCTCAATAAAGATGATGGGCTGCGGGTCGTGGTGCATGTGGTAGGCCACGAAGTGGAGGCCGATCTGCGTTTTCCCCACCTGCGACGCCCACATGAGCACGACGGTTTCGTACGGCGAACCGGGGCTTAGGAGATCCATGGGGAAGCGCTGGTACTCAGCATTGGAGGTGTACCACTTGCCAGGACGCGAGGAACCCTCGGCGGAGAGTACGGCATACTTGTCGGCCCATTGCGAGATCGTCAGCTTCTCCGGTGGACGGAGGAGAGCGCACGCGTCGAAGAGTACCTGCTCGAAGGAATGGACGCCCTCAGCACTAGACGACAGCATCGGCATCCTGCTGCGCGGCGATGTACTCGTGGACGATGCGGTCCACGTCCGCTTCGGCGGCTGCGGACATCTGCTCAATGGTAGCGGCTGATTCGTCTGGCGGACCGCCCACGATGGCTCCAGTGGAGAGCTCGCGGCAGATGTTCTCCAACTCGTCGCGGATGACAGCCTCGCGGGCCGGAGGCGTGGACTCACCCTCGATACGGGAGGAGAGCTTGGGCGGGAGGCTCAGAAGCTGTGTGCGGAGATTGCCGAGCATCCGATCAAGCCGGAGTTTCGCGTCGCCGATCACGATGACCTCGCCACGGAGCTTGGAGAGGGCGAGCTGCTTCAGGTCGGCCTCGGCCTTCGTCTTGCGGAGGTTGGCGGCACGGATGTCTTCTTTGCCGGAAGTGACTTCCGACTCGGGGTCGTCATTTCCGTCATTTCCGCCACCGAGTTCCATCTCCATGCGCCGCTCGAAGTCCCACTGGCGGAGCTCCCGCCATCGCACGTGTCGGTTTCGGCCTTCCCCGTGCGTCGGTAAACCCTGTTGATTGATATAGTTACGAACTTGACGCACACTGACTTCAAGCAGCGCCGCTACTGTGTCCATGTCTAGCGCGTCTAGCGGGATGCTCATTTAACCTCTCGGAAGTCGGAAATGCCCTTTTTCGGTTTCAAATAGCCGCCGGACGCGGTGGCGCGTTACCCGCATCGCGTTGAAGTCAGGAAGGACCCGCCGACTGAGCCCCCTCCTGGTCATAGCGTCTGCTCTCTGCCCGGGTCAAATCGTAAGTCAGGGGCATCGCTGGGGGCATCGCGCGTGCAGAAAACAGCAAAAGGTCTGTCAGTGCAGAATGTGTAGTGACACTCTGGTGGGCTCACTGCCCACCACGCGTTTCGCTCTGGCAGCGACATTCACCACCCGTCGTGGGGCTCGACAGTTTCCATGCGCAAATCGGCTCTGTGCGTTAGAGCGAACGAGTCGATTCGCGGCAGATGAGCTCCGGCTGCACAAGCTCAATGTCTGCGACCTCTTCGCCTGCAATCTTGCGCAGCAGGAGAGTTGCGGCGGCCTGCCCCATCTGTACCAGTGGCTGCCGTACCGTGGTCAGCCGGGGCATTTGAAATGCGGCTGCGGGAATGTCGTCGAAGCCAACGACGGAGCAGTCTTCCGGCACGCGGAGGCCGGCATCGGCCAGAGAGCGAATGGTCCCGATCGCGGAGATATCGTTAAAGCAGAGCACGGCGGTGAATGTTTGTTTGCGCTGGAGCAATGCATTCATTTCCGGGTAGCCGAGTTCAGGTGTGTTGGTGTCTTTCTCCAGCCGGATCGTCAGTTCTTCGCGCATGATCAGGCCACGTTTGCACGCGGCCTTTACGGTCGCGTTCCAGCGTGTCTCGGAGTCGGAACTGACCGCTTGTCCGCGCATGTAGGCGATCTCGCGATGCCCAAGCGTATACAGGTGACCAACGGCCAGTTCAGCCGCGCGCTGGTGATCCAGGATGATGTTGGACACACCTGGCAGTCTGTTGTGCGCAGCGATCGCAACGGTGGGTAGCGGGGGAGCGTTCTCAAGGTGGGTGTCCACCGTCAAGAGCGCTTCTGCTCCACGGGCGTGCAGGAGGCCGGGGTACCTGTCCACCAGATCCTTGCGATGCCGGTGGTGTGCTGTGAAGAAGAAGTAACCCTCGCGCACAAGTACATCGGCAATACCATTGAGTACCTGCGAATGATACCCGTCACCCAATTCCGGCAGCATGACGCCGATGGTCTGGGTTCGTTTGCTACGGAGGGACCGCGCGATGTGGCTCGGCTGGTAGCCGAACTCCCGGGCTGCCTCCCGCACCCGCTGCCGGGTTCTTTCAGGAATGGAGCGATTAGGGGAATCATTCAGAACATAGGAGATGGTGCTGGGATCGAGTCCGAGATGCCTTGCAAGAGTCTTCAGGCTTACGGTGCTGGACCTTTCATCCGGATTGTCATCCGCCGCCATGCTACTTTGCAGTGTAGCCGAGCAGCGAAAACTATAACTGCATGCAGCACGATGTTGAGGAGCCGTACGGTCGCTTACACCGACCCACGATCGTGGCTGCTTTTTGTGAGCCGGTTGCCAAGCCATGCCATCAGGACGCCTGCTGGAAGAAGTACACCCAAGCCACTGCGCAATGAGTGTGTCCACTGCGACACCGTTCCCGTAAGCAGCGGAAGAAGGGCTGCCCCAACGCCCGCAGCCAGGAAGCCGACGTTACCGGCTTCGCCGTGTTCGAGCTGCAATGACAGGAACACTGGAAACTGCGGGCCAACTCCGCCGCCGACCAGCAAGGCAGCGAGTATGTCCGTCTGCGCGTTCCGGTGAAGGAGCAGGAGCAGCAAGCCGGTCAGAAGTAGTAGGGAAAGCCCTGTTAACAGCCCGTGTAGTTTCCTGTGACCAACTCCTGTTTGCGCGGCGATGAGACGGCTGCACATAAATCCGGCCCAGAACGCCGTCACGGTGCTAACGGTGACATTCAGCACGTGTCCAGCGCGCACGCTGTACGTCGAAAGCCAGCTTCCCATGGTGCTCTCAATGCCAGTGGCAAGAGAGATAAGGAAGAAAAATGCAAGTGGTACAGCGCGCGGCGCTCCGCTGCCTGTCTGCGAAACGGGCGCTGTATTGAAGCGCAACACAGGGACCAGCGCGACTGTGCCAAGTGCCGCGACGAGGAGCAGACCTGCGAAGGTGATGAGTACTTTAGGCGAGCCATACCGCGCACTGCCTTCCAGCAGCAACGCCGGCCCTGCGAGCGCCCCCAGTGCCCACGTGAGGTTGAGCGCAGCCATCTCCCTGGTTCGCCGCAGAGCACGCCTGCGTGACTGCAGGAGGCTGATGGATGTCATCGCCGTACCAAGTCCCAGCCCATACAGGCCGACCAGCAGCGGAGTCGCGTCATGCAGCCACGGGAAGAGAAAAAGCGCCACCGCAGAGAGCAAACAGCCGCCAGCCAGCCTCAGGACCAGCACGCCACGCGCAAGAAGCGACCCTGCGCTGCTGCCAATGAACAGTGCCAACAGGAAGACTCCGGCTCCTGCGTCGTTCATGTGCCAGCGCGCGGTAAGCAGCGGAAGCAGGGTTCCGGGCAAGCCTATCCCGATCCCGGTGAGCGCAAAGATCACGTAGACCGTGACAGTCGCGACAGAACCACGCTTTTCTGGAAGACCGGGTGTGGCGTGTTTGGTCACGTTGTGCCTGCCTCGCGAAGTCTTCGGGCGATCGTCACTCATGAACATACATAATGGACAGAGTGCTGAGCGGGTAGCTCATCCCATGCAGCGCTTGGAAGCAGGACGCATGCAGAACTTCGCCACACCATGCCTGGCAACGTCGCGCAGACTTCCGTGCGCCGTTCTAACGATTGCTGCATTTTGCCTCGTTCTTGCCTGGAGCACGCCGGCTCTCTTTGCGGCTCAGTCCCTGCATGGCAAGGGCGTACGCGTGTGGCTGACCACGGCGGATCGCACCAGCCTGCTTCAAGAGCAGCAAGCGCTCAAGTGGCACGCCGCAAAGGCAGCGCAGCCGGCAGATATCACCATGGACGACACAAAGACGTTCCAGACGATGGACGGCTTTGGGCATGCACTGACAGGCGGCTCAGCGCAGCTGCTCATGAAGATGAGCCCGCCCGCACGGAAGGCACTGCTGCAGGAACTCTTTGGCGGCGGACCCGGCGGCATCGACACGAGCTATATTCGCGTGACCATCGGCGCGTCGGACATGAACGATCACGTGTACACCTACGATGACATGCCAGCAGGCGAAGTAGATCCCGACCTGGCCCACTTTTCGCTGGCGGAAGATGAAAAGGAGGTCATCCCGGTGCTGAAGGAGATTGTTGGGCTCCAGCCCGGTATCAGGATTCTGGCCTCCCCATGGACGGCGCCCTCGTGGATGAAGAGCAACGGCAACCCAAAGGGGGGCGAACTACAGGAGCGCTTCTACAGCGCATACGCGGCGTATCTGGTGCGGTACGTTCAAGCCATGCGTGCCGAAGGCATCACCGTCGATGCACTCACGGTGCAGAATGAGCCGGAGAACCCAAAGAACACACCCAGCATGCTTGTTACCGCGGAGCAGGAGGCGACGTTTATCGGCCATGATCTTGGCCCGGCCCTCCAACGGGCAGGGTTGAAGACGAAGATCATCGCGTTCGATCACAACTGCGATCATCCGGAGTACCCGCTCACCGTGCTGCGAGACCCTTCAGCAGGAAAGTACACGGACGGCAGCGGTTTCCATTTGTACCTGGGGCAGATTACAGCGTTGACCACGGTACACAATGCCTTTCCGGCGAAGAACATCTACTTTACGGAGCAGATGGTGATTCCTGGCCGGGATGCGACGCGCATGAACGCCGCCGAACCTGTAGCAAAGCTGATCATCGGTGCGCCGGAGAACTGGAGCCGTAGCGTGCTGCTGTGGAACCTGGCAGCCGACCCGCAGAACGGTCCACACACGCCGGACGGTGGCTGCCCTATCTGCACGGGAGCCCTGCGCATCGATGGCGATACCGTCACACGTCTGGTGGCGTACTATGTTGCCGCACATGCCTCCAAATTTGTACCGCCCGCTTCCGTTCGCATCCCGTCCACTTCAACTGGCGGTCCGCCGCACGTTGCCTTCAGAACGCCTGACAAACATCATGTCCTCATCGTGAGCAACACAACCGGCGATGAAAGCCGCTTCCGTATCTGCCAGCAGGGCAAAGCCGCCGACGCGGTGCTGCCTGCGGGTGCAGTGGCTACGTTTGTCTGGTAGCACACGAAATGTTATTTCTTCTCACCCCATGCAAGGTGTTCAATGCCTGTTCTCATGCGTTTCCTCGTAGCTGCCCTCTTTGCGGCAGCCCAGATGACGTCCGCGCAGTCGTTTTACCCAGTACGCCTGCAGGACAAAGCGGCTGTGTACGCCACTGGCGATCGCTTTCCACTTAAAGGGGACGGCGTAGCAGACGACACGGACGGCCTGCAAAAGGCAATCGACACGGTAGCGGATACAACAGGTCAGGGACTCGTGTTCCTGCCGGAAGGCAAGTACCGTATCTCCCGGACGGTGTATGTGTGGCCGGGGGTGCGCGTCATCGGCTATGGTGCACACCGCCCCGTTATCCTGCTGGGTGACCACACCGCGGGGTTCCAGGCTGGGCCGTCCTACATGGTGCTATTTGCCGGAGGGCGCACGGGTGAAGCACGCCGTGGCGGAGCGCAACCGCCGGCCAACGCACCGCGGCCAGCCCTACCGCCATTCCCCGGAACCGTGCCGCCGCGAACAGGCGTGGTAGATGCCAACCCAGGCACGTTCTACTCCGCCATGAGCAACATCGACTTCGACCTGGGCGAGGGCAATCCGGGTGCGGCCGGTATTCGCTTTCATATTGCGCAGCACTGCTTCCTGACGCACATGGAGTTCCGTATCCGGTCCGGCATGGCAGCGCTCTATGATGTAGGCAACGAGGCGCATGACCTTCATTTCGTCGGGGGCGAGCACGGCATCGTCACGGGCAGGCCGTCACCAGGATGGCAGTTTACGCTGCTCGACTCCACGTTCGAAGGGCAACGGGGAGCCGCCATCCTGGAGCACGAGGCAGGCCTTGTTGCCGTCAACGATACCTTTCGCAACGTACCCGCCGCGGTTGAGATACAACCGGACGCAATCGAGGAACTATGGATCAAAGACGCGCGCTTTGAGCACATCAGCGGCCCCGCCGTCATTGTCGGCCGTGAGCAGTCGCGCCTGACCGAGATCAATCTCCAGAACATCGCGTGCGCAGGCGTGCCCGTGTTTCTCAAGCTGCGGGATAGCGGGAAGACCTTTGCCGGTCCCAAAGAGGAATACCGCGTGAAGCACTTTCTCCACGGCCTCACGTTCGATACTCCGGCGAGCAAGGGCGTCATTACGTCGCGCACGGAGTTCGAGCCGGCGGAAACACCCTCGGTTGCGCACGATGTGATCCGCACGCTTTCAGGTCAGACCGGATGGGCCAATGCCATGGAGCTCGGTGCCAGGGGCGACGGAATAACGGATGACACCGCAGCTTTGCAGCGCATTGTCGACGAGCATCCCATTGTCTATCTGCCTAGTGGACGCTACCGCCTGACCGACACGCTACGCCTCAAACCGGACACCGTCCTGATTGGCCTCCATCCGAGCACAACCCAACTGGACCTGAACGACGACACGCCAGGCTTCACTGGTGCTGGATCACCGAAACCATTGCTGCTTGCCCCAGAAGACGGGACCAATATCGTCTCCGGTATCGGTCTTTGGACGGGTGGAAGCAACAACCTTGCCACGGCTGCGCTATGGCGTGCGGGTAAGGATTCCATGATGGAGGACGTGCGCTTTCTGGGCGGACACGGTACGAACAACCCGGACGGCAGCCGCATGAACCCGTACAACAGCACGCACGGCGGTGACCCCAATCCGCACTACGTCTGGGATGCGCAGTATCCCAGCCTGTGGGTCGATGGAGGTGGCGGCACGTTCGTCGATATCTGGACGCCGGACACCTTCGCGCAGGCCGGCCTGTATGTCACCAACACATCGGTGGAGGGACACGTCTATGAGCTTTCCAGCGAGCACCACGTGCGCAATGAAGTGGTGTTGCGCGGTGTGAAGCACTGGGAGATTGTGGCTCTGCAGACCGAAGAAGAGCGCGGCGAAGGCGGCGCGTGTCTGCCGCTGTCCATTCAGGATTCCGAAGACGTTACAGTGGCTGAGATGCACGCATATCGCGTCGTCAGCAGCTTTGTGCCGTATCCGGAGACCATCCATGTGAGTGGATCGCATGACATACGCTTCCGCAACCTGCACATCTACAGCGACAGCAAGGCGGTCTTCGATACGTCCGTTCACGATGAGACCAGCGGGACGGCGAACCGGGAGCTTGAAATCGCGTCGCTCACGCTGCCAGGTGCAGAAACGGCACATTTAGTTACACACGCGCCGCCAGTTCCAGCCCGGACCGCGGTCAAACAACTTGCAACCGGGTTCTTCAACGCCACAAGCGCCGTGGTTGATCCGCAAGGGCGGCTGTATTTTGTGGACACGGTGAAGCAACACATCTTCCGCTACGATCCGGGTGCGAAGCATGTCGAGATGGTGAGCGACCATCCCATCGATCCAGCGAACCTGTTCTTTGATCGTTCTGGTGACCTGATGATTGTGTCTTCCATCGGTAACGGCACCGTGTACACGATGAAGCCGGACGACCCGGCGGGCGTTCTTACGCTGCTCAAGCCGCAACCGGCGGCTCCTCATCCCGGCATCACGGCGCTGCTTGCCGCGGATCACTGGCGTGTCAGCGCGGACCCGGAGGCGCAGATCGATGGGCCTCGGTCGTGGCAATACCTATCGCCAGATGGCACTGTCTTCCTGCCTGCGGGCAACGACTTTGTTGGAGGTGCGCTGTACTACGGCACAAAGATGGCCGACGTGCTGCGCGCGTTTACGCTCGAGAAGGCTCTTCCAGGCGCGACCGTGTACGTCACCGACGAGAAAGAGAAGCGCACGTATGCCGCGACGCTGCAACCGGACGGATCGCTGGCGGGCATGCGGCTGTTTGTCGAGAACGGGGGCGAGGGGGCGATCACGGGACCGGACAGCTTGGTGTACGTCGCCGCCGGGCAAGTCCTGGTCTACAAGCCGGACGGAACGTTTATGCGGGAGATCGCTGTACCTGAGCGACCCACCAGCCTGGCGTTTGGAGGCGCGGATGGGAGAACACTGTTCATACTCGCCCGGACGTCGCTGTACGCAGCAAGGCCCTGAAACGATTCAACGCGAGGTACTTAGGCGTCATTCTCTGTCATGGAACGTTGCCCGTGCCTCCACGGTTGTCCGGGCTTGACACCCGTTCTCCGGGAGGAGTTCAATGTACGCTGCAACTCCGTAAGACAAACGTGTGTCCTGTCTCCTGACATGACGCCGCCCTTGCTGAGACAAGCAACATCACATCGCAAGGCTGATGTATCTACTTTTGGAGGTCCTTCATGGGACTGAAACACACACACGCCCTCCTTGGCATTCCCCTGTTCTTCGCTGCTATCAGCGCGAACGGCCAGGCTGCCAACGCGGGCGACATTCGCGGAACCGCCACGGACGCATCCGGCGCTCTGCTGCCCGACGTGACGGTCGTTGTTACGAACACCGGCACGGGCGTGGCCAAGACACTGACCACGAACAAAGACGGCCTGTACGACTCCGGCCCGATTGTGACGGGCAATTACAGCATCACCTTCACGAAGGACGGATTTGCTACCTTCACGCGCTCTGGCCTGAACCTGGACGTACAGACGGTTACGGTGGATGGCTCGCTGAAGGTCGGCGGCTCCACGGAACAGGTCACCGTCAACACCGACGTCCCCTTGATCCAGACGGAAACCGGTGAGCATTCCGCGACGCTGAACTTCGAAACGCTGGAGCAGTTGCCGAACACTGGGGGTTCCGGTACTGGTCCCACGTGGGAAAACTTCACAACCCTGATCGCCGGTGCGGCGGCCACACCATCCGCTCCGTTGGGCAACACACCGGGGCAGTCCGTTGCCGTCAATGGCAACCTGCCGTACAGCTCCATCCTTTCGGACGGTGCCGAATCCACACTGCCAAGCTCGGCGAATGCAGACACGTACGTCTTTGAAGTGGTGCAGGAAGTCAAGGTCAGCACGTCGGCCTTCTCCGCGCAGTATGGTGTGGGCGGCATCCTGTTCAACCAGATCAGCAAGGGCGGTACCAACGGTTGGCACGGCGCGGCGTACGAGTACAACCAGAACGACGCCTACAACGCCCGGCCCTACGACTTCTCTTCCGTGGCGATTAGTAAGAACCGGGTCCGCTTCAACAACTTCGGCGGTTCAATCGGCGGACCCATCCTGAAGAACCGGGCCTTCTTCTACTTTAACTACGACCAGATCATTAATAACTCCGCCGTCAGCGGGTACAGCACTGTACCTACAACGCAGGAGCGCAACGGCGATTTCTCACAGCTGAAGCCGGCGAGTGTAACCTGTGCAGCCACGGCTCCCGTTGTTGGATTTGCCACCAGCCCCGGTTGCATCTACGATCCGGCGACCCAGGTGGTTGTGGGCGGACAGATTGGGCGGCAACCGTTCGCAAACAACATGATTCCGCAAAACAGGCAGGATGCAGTCGCGAAGAACATCCAGGCGTTCTTTCCGGCTCCGAACCGCCCCGGCAATTTATCGCCCGCAGGCTTCAGCAGTACGGGCGCATTTACTCCATTCTCCGACACAAACAATTACTTCTATCAAGCGACGCAGCCCAACCCGTTCAAGAAGTACTTCGGACGGCTCGACTTTAATCTGACGGATAAGAACCGGCTGACGATGACTGTTGCGAAGCGCGACAATCCCGCGTTTACTGTAAGCCAGAACATCTGCCCCGTGAACTGCTATGCGGGTGATGTGGACAGCACCAATGCCCAAATCACCGATGTGCACAGCTTCAGCAGTAACTTGGTGAATGAACTGCGTGTGGGCTACACCAACCAGTTGAACTTCTTTGTTGGCAATAGCTTCGGCGGTGGTTACCCGGCAAAGATCGGCCTGCAGTACGCGAAGGCTGACGGTTTTCCAAACATCAACTTCAATCAGTTCCTGAATCTTGGACCTGGCATCAACGCCGTGTACAAGGAGCACGTCTTCGATCCTTCTGACGTGGTGACGCTGATACGTGGCCGGCATATCCTCCATTTCGGCGGCGAGTTCCTCATCAACGAAGACAACTCAACGGCCTGGGGCAACCTGAATCCTGGCACGTTCCAGTTCACGGGTGACTACACCAAAGGTGGCTACGCAGATAAGAACTCAGGCCTGGATTATGCCGACTTCCTGCTCGGCACCACGCACAACTGGAGTGCGCAGGCACAGCCGGAATATGCGGGACGGCAGAAGACGCCCCAGGTTTTCATCCAGGACGATTACAAGCTTCGCCCCAACCTCACGCTCAACCTGGGCTTGCGCTACCAAGTGCAGTTGGGCTGGAAGGACGCCAAGAACGACCAGGCAACGTTTGACCCGACGATCACGAATCCTGTCACCAACACGCCGGGTGCGATCTGGTTTGCGGCAAACGGAACGAATGGCCGGACAGCGCTACAGCAGAATAAGTACACCATCATCCTGCCTCGCGTGGGCTTCGCATACACCCCGCAGACCAACACGGTCTTCCGCGGTGGCTTCGGTCTGTACTCCTATGACTGGAGCCTGGACCAGTACGGCCAGGGCGAGGGCTCAGCCATCAACAACACTGGGACTGCCTCCGACAGCAGCAACGGCCTGGCCTACGTAACAACGCTTGCAGGTACGGGCGCGACTCTGCCTTTTGGTCCGACAAGCACGAACCCCGGCAGCCGCAATGGGCAGGACTTCAACTACGTTCCGTACAACACGCCTGTGGCGCGCATCATGCAGTACAACTTCAGCATCGAGCGGCAGCTTGGCGCAGACTTCGCCTTCCAGATGGCGTACGTCGGCAGCCACGGCTATAACCTCGTCTTCCCGTCGGGAATTAACCAGTTGACAGCGGCCAATCTGGGCAAAGGACAGAGTGCGCGTCCGTTCCCGCAGTTCACAAACCTGAATGGCTACCAGGTAGGTGCCATCTCTAACTACAACTCTTTGCAGGTGTCGGCCACCAAGCGTCTGTCGCATGGCTTCAGCTTCGATACCAATTACGTCTGGTCGAAGTTCCTGGATGACATCGACTCCTCCGGATGGGGCAGCCGTGCAGGAACTTTGCAATTTCAGGACCCCTATAACTTCGCGGCAAACTACGGACCATCGAACTTTGATATCCGCAATGCCTGGAAGGGCAGTGTCATCTACCAACTGCCGTTCGGCCTGAATCAGCAGTTCCTGAACAGCAATCGCATTCTGGATGCTGTGATTGGCGGCTGGCGCGCTTCCTCCACCTTCCAGGTGCAGGGTGGTAACCCATTTACGCCGACCATCAACGGCAGCCTCGATAACAGCAATGCTTTGGGTGCCCAGAACTACCGGTTGCGACCGAATCTTGTAGGCAATCCGATACCTCAACAGCGTACTCTGCTGGCCTACTTCAACGTGGCGGCGTACCAGACACCGCTTACCAACACCTATGGCAACGTGCATCGCAACAGCCTCTACGGTCCAGGCTATGAGAGCTTCAACGCCTCTCTGGGCAAGACCTTCCACTACAGCGAGCGCATCGGTCTTTCGATCCGCGCCGATGTAAACAACATCCTGAACCACCCTACCTTCGGCGTGCCCAATACCGACACAACGAACGGCGGCGGTCAGATTACCTCAACCTCCAATCAGAGCCGCAACATGCAGCTGAGCGCGCGGTTTGCGTTCTAAGCATCAACAGTGGTTTTACACAGCGGAGAAGTGGTCTGCACGACGCTTCTCCGCTTTCCTTTTGCAACTGACTTCGTATTGCATACTGTGTCTGGATTGATCTCTTCAAGACATCGACGGCTGTGGCAGCAATCCAATGCCTGCGTCGCTGCTGTGTTCTGTTGCATATCCATGCAGGCCGGGCAGGCACCAGCCGCTGCGACGGCACAACAGCATCTGCAGCGGGCACATGCCTTCCTAGCTGAGCACAAGCCGCAACTGGCCGTCCCGGAGTTCAAGGCTGTGCTCGCCGCCGATCCGACCAATGCTGATGCCATCGGTAACCTTGGCGTCCTTCTGTATTTCGCACAGAACTACAAGGAAGCCGAACCATTGCTGCGGCAGACCGTCGCCGCGCAGCCCGTGCCCAAGCTGCAAGCGCTGCTGGGCTTGTGCGAGCGGCGCAACGGCAACATGGAAGCCGCCCGGCGCGACCTATCCGCAGCCTTGCCCGGTCTCGACGAGCCGCCCATTCGCCGTGAAGCTGGCCTGGAACTCGTGGAACTGGAGCAGGCGGCCGGCGATCTGCCAGCGGCGGCTGCAACCGTCTCCACCCTGAAGACCAAGGCTCCGGAAGACCCGGTGATCCTGTACGCGGCATACCGCATTTACACCGATTTGGCGGGTGAGTCGATGCTTGACCTCTCGCTATCCGCCCCCAAGAGCGCGCAGATGCACCAGGCCATGGCGCATGAGTTGCTGCGAACGCGCGACCTGAAGGCGGCCATTGCGAACTATCGCGAAGCCCTTGCCGCTGACCCCAACCTGCCGGGCATACACTTCGAACTGGCCGAGGCACTCCGCAGCTCGCCGGAAGTTGCGCTGAGGGCAGAGGCCGAGCAGCAGTACGCACTGGCTCTCAAGGCGAATCCACGCGACGAGAAATCGCTAACCCATTTGGCCGATGCGGCAGCGGAACGCGGTGAGCATGAGAGGGCGTTGTCCATGTACCGGCAGGCCCTCGGCATTGCTCCCGGCGAGGTAGACGCAGGCGTGGGTCTGGCGCATGAGCTGGTGGAGACGAACGATCTCCCGGGTGCACTCGAGGTCCTGCAGCGTATGGAAGAGGCTGATCCGACCGATGTGCTGGTGCACTTTCGCCTGAGCGCGCTTTACCGCCGCATGGGACGTCCGGATGACGCGAAGCGTGAGGTGGCACAGTATGAGAAATACAAAGCCATCAAGGAGACGATGCGTTCCGTGTACAAGGAGATGAGGCAGGATGCGCCAGGGTACGATGCGCCGCAACAGTAAGTTCCGGGTCATCGTTGCACTTCTGACAGTGTGCCTGACGCCGTCTCGCGGCGTCTGGGGTCAGGCTATGATCCCGCAAGTGGTGGACATCACGGCGTCGACCGGCATCCACTTCGAGCACCTGTCCAGCCCGGACCAGAAGTACATCGTGGAATCAATGGGCGGCGGTGTGGCTCTGATCGACTTTGACGGAGACGGCTGGCTTGATATCTACCTGACGAACGCGCCAAGTGTCAGCATGGCACTGGCCGGCAGAAGTGCGCGCAGCGCCCTGTACCGTAACAATCACGACGGCACCTTCACGGATGTCTCGGAGAGGGCTGGGGTCGCGTCGCCATGCTGGGCGATGGGGGCTGCGGTTGGCGACATCGATAACGATGGCTGGCCGGATCTCGCGGTGAGCTGCTTTGGCGGCGTGGTGCTGTACCGCAACAATCATGACGGCACTTTTAAGGACGTCACCAAGGCAAGCGGCCTGGCCGCAGATACCGGATGGGCTACGGGCGTCACCTTTGGCGATTATGACGGGGACGGCTATGTCGACCTGTTTGTGCCGCACTACGTCGATCTCGACCTGAAGAATCTGCCGGAATTCGGTTCGGCAAAGACCTGCCAGTATCACGAGATCGCAGTGCAGTGCGGCCCGCGCGGATTGAAGGGCAAGGGTGACACGCTGTGGCACAACAACGGCGATGGCACCTTTACCGAAGCCGCCCGACAAGCGGGGGTTGAAGATTCAAAGCACTATTTCGGACTGGGCGCGGTCTGGTCGGACTTTGACAACGACGGCTTGCTCGACCTTCTTGTGGCCAATGATGGCGAGCCCAACTACCTGTACCACAATCTTGGCGGGGGCCGCTTCCAGGAGATCGGCGAAGAAGCCGGTGTGGCGCTGAGCGAAAGTGGTATGGAGCAGGCCAATATGGGGCTGGCCGTAGGCGACTACACGCGCACCGGATTCATGAGCGTAGCGATCTCACACTTCAGCGATGAGTACATGGAGCTGTATCGCAATGACGGCAAGCTAAACTTCACGGACGTGGCGCACTCGTCTGCCATTGCGAAAAGCAGCGTGCCCTATGTGGGATGGGGCGATGCCTTTCTCGATGTTGGCAACCGCGGCCTGCTGGACCTCTTACTGGTGAACGGGCACGTATATCCGCAGGTGGATACCACCAGGCTCTTCACGTATCGCGAGCCGAAAATACTGTACTGGAACCAGGGCAACGGCACCTTTCGGGATGTGAGCGGGGAGGCAGGACGGGCGCTGCGTGTGCCCCAGGTGAGCCGCGGTTTGGCGGTGGGTGACTTATTTCATCGCGGCGCGTTGGATGTTGCGGTCGAGAACCTGACTGGTGGTCCCATGATTCTGCAGACACGGCCGGATATAACGAACCACTGGGTACAGTTTCGTCTGCTTGGCACACCGTCCAACCGGCTGGCGCTGAATGCGCGTATCTACGTCACCAGCGGAGGCGCGACTCAGATGAGCGAGGTGCGCAGCGGCGGCAGCTATCTTTCACAGAGTGACCTGAGCCTGCACTTCGGCCTGGGCAGCGCGGCGGTGATGGACAAGGTGAGTGTACTTTGGCCTGATGGCAAGCGGCAGGAGTTTGCGGGCGTTGCTGCGAACCGTTTCCTGCTGCTGGAAGAAGGCGGCCAGCTCCGGCTCGATCCTCTCATCGCAAAGTGATGCGGAGGGTCCTTGTAACGGGTCGCTTTCAGGTACGAGCGCTAGAGAACGTAAGCTCACTTGAGTTCTTCCGGCGGCTTAGACAATTGTTTGTGTACACTGTCCCGAGAACATTCGTATCATCGTCCTACACTCCAGGACAGGAAAGCATTAGTTATGAGCTTTATCACTAGTCGGCGTGATTTCACTAAGCTAGGCACTGCTGGTCTTGCAGCGTTCTCTTCGATTTCAGCATTGGGCCAGGTGCCGGGTCCGATCACGGTGGAGCAATCTGCCGGTGGCAAGAACTTCTTCCGTCAGCATGACTTGCGTTGGAACTCCGTTCCGGCCGGGCGAACAGCGGACATCACGGTCGATGAGTCGAAGGCCTACCAGGAGATTCTTGGCTTTGGAGCGGCCATGACGGATGCTGCCACTTACATGATTCAGCAGCTCAGCCCATCCGCGCGTGAAGCGTTTCTGCATGAGTTGTTCGACCCCTCGCAACTGGGCATCAACGTCATACGCACTTGCATCGGCGCAAGTGATTTTTCTCGGGAGGTCTTCAGCTACGATGAGGGCGAGCCGGATCCGGAACTGACTCGCTTCTCCATCGAGCGTGATCGCTCCTATCTCATCCCGCAACTACAGGCTGCGAAGAAGATCTGTCCCGAGCTGTTCATCCTTGCGTCTCCGTGGAGCCCTCCGGGGTGGATGAAGAACGGCGGCAGCATGTTGGGCGGCAACATCAAGCCCAAGTATTTTCCGGTCTACGCCAATTACCTGGTGAAGTATCTGGAAGCGTATAAGGCGATCGGCATTCAGGTAAACGCGGTTACGTCGCAGAACGAAGTCGATGCGGAACAAGCAGAGAGCATGCCAGCGTGTGCGTGGGCGCAGGAGCATGAAGTCATCTTTATCAGCCGGCACCTGGGACCGGCATTAAAGCGGGCAAGCCTCGACACCAGGATATGGCTGCTGGATCATAACTGGAACTTGTGGGGTCGGGTGTTCAACACTCTGGAGGATCCTGACGTCTTCCAGTACGTGGACGGCGTTGCATGGCACCCGTACGTTGGCTCGCCCACGGCGATGACGCGCATCCACGATGCATATCCGAGCAAGCATCAGTACTGGACGGAAGGTCAGTTCTCCACGGCAACACGCTCGCTCCGGCCGCAGGTCGCCGCCACGCCAGGTCCCATGACCGCACAGCAGACCGGCAACACGAACCCTGGCATGCAGGACCTCTCGTCCCTGCACGTTCAGCAACCGGATGACGTTGCCATCGCGCAGGGAGGCGCGGGTGGTGCCATGGGTCTGCGCAACTGGGTGCGGTGTGTGATCGACTGGAATGCCGCCCTGGACGAGAATGGCACGCCTAATATCGGTCCGTTTGTGCATGGTCATGGCATGGTCACAATCAACAGCCGGACCAAGGAGATCACGCGGCACCCCAATTACTGGGTGATCAAGCACTACAACCATGCGGCGCGCCGGGGAGCAAGGGTTGTCGACTCACAGGGCAGTGTGGATGGGATTGCTCATGTCGCCTTTCTTAATGAGGATGGCCGTAAATGCGTCGTGATCAGTAACACGGGTAAAGCGCGGACCGTGAACATGGCCGCGCCAGGAGCGCTTGCCGAGCTTAGCTTGCCCGCGAACTCGCTGACGAACTTTAGTTGGCGCTAGTTAGCAAGTCGGCGCAGATCGCATGGGCATAGACGACGTCAAGAGGCAACGCATCACTTAGCGTCGCCTCTCACTGCGTCACGCCTCTTGGCGTCCGTGCCGTTAGTTACCAGGCGATCTTCGCTGGGAAGAACTCCGCGAAGAGATCGTCGTAGTAGGGTTTGAGTTCCTTCATGTCTGGCTTGGCGTGACCTTTGCTGTAGAGATCAAACTTGTTGAACTCGTTGACCCAGTGGAACATCTCTACATCGTGGTCCGTCATCAGGTGGCGGTATGCGCCGTGCTTGTGCGCCGGGTAAAAGGAGTGATAGCGCAGCATGTAGAGCGCCTCTTCCGGCAGGTAGTTCTTCATCACCTCGTAGATATACCCGTCGTGGCCGAAGGACATGTGCACCTTGTCCAGGCCGCAGTTCGGCTCGTAGATGCCGTACTTGGTGGAATACACGGGGTGATGCAGGTCCGGGTTGTTGGCGAAGTACTCGGGAAAGACGATGTCTTTTGAATAGGCGCAGCCGACGGGGAAGGTGTCG
Source organism: uncultured Terriglobus sp. (assembly GCA_964251045.1). Lineage (GTDB taxonomy): Bacteria > Acidobacteriota > Terriglobia > Terriglobales > Acidobacteriaceae > Terriglobus. The sequence goes on from CAXUHI010000004.1 coordinate 152,538, forward strand.
CCGACGACGCCCCATTGCGGTTCGCCCCATAGGCAGAGGACTTTGCCTAAATCGTGGACGAAGCCGGTGAGGACAAACCAGCGGGGATGGCCTTCGGCGCGGATGGCTTCTGAGGTTTGCAGGAGGTGTTCAATCTGAGTGAGATCGGTGTCAGGGTCGCTGTCGTCGACGAGGGTGTTGAGGAATTCGGCGGCTTCCCAGATGCTTTTCTCGCCCTTGTCGAGGCCGAAGTACTCCTTTTCCTTGCGCATGACGTAGTCGAAGGTCTGGTTTTCGTGGTTCTGCTTGTAGAACGCGGCGACGCCAGGGTTGGCTTCCGCGTCGTACTGGCGGAACTCTTCTTCGGTCTTACCTTCCTTGTAGCGCCCTTTGAGGAACTCGTCCCACTCTTCCATGTCCGCGCCAAGCGGTTGCTCCAGAACCGGTGCCGTTGCCATCAGAAAACCCTCCGTAAAAACCACGTTAGCGCTAAAGTGCACGTTAGCGCTAACGTAGCATCGAGGTGCTTCTGCTTGCAAGCAAAAAACGCGTACTAGTCCGGGACGGTGGAGGCGCGGACGATGAGGTTTGGCTCCAGGCGGATGATGTCCGTGATCTGCTCTTTGCCCGCGCCAAGTTCCAGCGCGTACTCGCCGGCGATGCGTCCCAGTTCCGGGGTGCGCTGATCGATGGAAGTGAGCGGGACCCGCAGGTGGGCGGCGTAGCGTACGTTGCCGCAGCCCATCATCGCAACGTCCTCCGGAATGCGAAGGCCGCCGGCGAGGACAGCGTCGATGGCGCCGATGGCGGTAGCATCGTTGTAGCAGAAGACCGCATCGGGCGGTCTGGGCAGTGCAAGCAGTTTGCGCATGGCTTCGTACCCGACGGCTTCGCCGCTTTCCTCAATGCGCTCGCTGTGGATGACCATTTTCGGGGTCAGGCGGAGGCCCTGCGACTGGAGCGCCTGGCGCAGTCCGGTTTCGCGGTCGCGCGCCGTGCTGAGATGGCGTCCACCGATGTGGGCGATGCGTTTGCGTCCATGCCCGATCAGGTGCATACCCGCGAGTTCTCCCACGCTGAGATCGTTGGTCGCGACGAGTGGAGCCTGCAGACGTTTGAGGGCGCGGTCGGCCAGGAGAACGGGTGCGCCGAGTTCCTTGAGGGCCGTGCTGAGCTGGGGCGCGGTCCAGCAGGAGGCGAGGATGACGACGTCGACGCCGCGCTGTACGAGGGTGCGCAGTTCCTGCTCCTCGATGGCGGGATTTTCCTCAGACGAAGCCATGAGGAGGGCATAGTCGCCGCCGCGCAGGGTGGCGGCGAGGGAGAGGGCAAACTCGGCGAAGAAGGGATGGGTGAGGTCCGGGACGATGAGGCCGGCGGTGAAGGTGCGTCCGCTGGCGAGGCCGCGCGCCAGCATGTTGGGGCGGTAGTTCATCTCCCGGGCGCGTTGCAGAACGCGCTCTCGCATGACCTCGCCGATGTCCGGCTTGCCGCGCAGCGCCTTGGAGACGGTCATCTGCGAGATGCCGAGGTCGTCCGCGATGTCTTTGAGCCGGGTCGCCATGTTCTCGCTTATGGTACAGAGCGCAGCGCGCGCTCTGTGATGTTTCTTCAAATCACGTAGGATTGCCTGGTGAGTTTTTCATCGATTCCTCCGGTCTTGGACTTGCACGCGGTTGGGACATCTGCGTCCTTGACGCACACTCGTGAACTGGAAGCGGCCATTCAGGATGACTTGCGTTCGATTCCACAGATCGAAAACGTCAGCGTCGAGCGCGAGGACGGCACGGTCTTTGTCTGGGTCGCTGCTGACAACCCTGCTCAGTCGTTGCGGCACGAAATCTTTGCAAAGCAGATAAGTCTGATTGAGTCATATCCAAAGGTATCGTTCGACTTCAACCTGATCTCTGCTAAATAGAACATGCCGACATCGCGGGAGCATCTTGAGAAAGCAGAGCAGAATGCCGTATTTGCAAGTCGCTCAGAATGGATGGTGCTGCAAGCATCTCTTAGACGATGGTCTCACTATCCGATTCAGGCTTTCTTCTATGTTTAAAGTTTATATCGAGATAAGTCAGCATACGAGAACTCACCTGTAGGCCCCGGCGACAGCATTAACGGCTGGCGGTAAGTTAGAACAGGTAAACCAAAAACGTAGTTAACCAAGATTGTTTAACATCAGGGCGCTCCCGTCCGTTTTTAGTAAGGCTAAAAGCAGATTACGGTCTGGGAGACTCGGTTGCTGCACAGGCTCTGCAACTTGGAGCCTACAGGCTAAACAGCTCAAATAAGAGAGCTTAACTAATGGTTTGTTTGGGTCGTATTTCAGGGTGACGCCTACAAGATTTACAAAAAGATTGTTACTTAGACCGGAACCGGATTCTTTTGCTTTCCATAGCGATCGCAACTTTTCTATTTGTTCAACATCGTTAAGGTCGAATGTACAGTTGGTTGCATCGAAGCGGTATCCGAAAAGCTTTTTATCTATGGGGCTTGGAAGGGTCGCGTTCGTTGATGATTGAATAAAACGACCTTCACATGTTTGCTGATTAGTGGGAGGAGCATCTGGGTGTATAGAAGATTTATAGTTGACCAAAGTAGCGACTGCTGGCCAAACTTCTTGTGGCGCGTTCTGCCGGCTGGCGACCTCTTGTAATGCTCTCGTTACGTCAGCTACTTTCGCCGTGTCTGGCTTTCGTTCTGATTTTTGGGCATCTTTGATATCCACGGCAGCCGCCAGCAATGCCGCTCTTTGTGTTAAAGGGTCGTTGCTGTTTTGGATCTGCTGGACAACGTGAACACCTTTATCGTTTAGCGCTTGCTTCATTCCACGGACGTCTTCTGCAATGCTAGACAGTTTCACCGTCACTACGGCCAGCCACGCCAACAGAATCAGTGAAATAAAAGCACCGCCCATCTTCACGTACGACTTTAGATCAGCCTCGAGGGAAGCCACGCGTTCTTGGATAGAAGGCATTTCAAAACCAACACTGAGCAATTTGCCTGACCTCGAAAGACTACTACAGTACACATCGGAGTCTGAAGCGGCTTCCATCAACCACTTGTGCCTGCTGGTGTAGAGTGGAGCGGCATGAGGCTTTGGAAGGCTGTTCTTACGGATTGCCATTTTCTGATCCCAGCAGCCGTGCTGCTGATGGGCGTTGCGCTGCTGGTGGCACTGCGTTGAGCGGGTCGGTCGAACCACGTCAGGACACGCAGCAGGCATTGTCGTCGCTGCATGGGTTGGGCGTCGTCTGCGGGTTGACGGCGGGCGTTTGGCTGGGCGCGGCGGAGGCTCCAACGAAGCTCGTGACGATCGGGCTGTCGCCGTACACGGTGTCGCTGTGCATGGTGGCGGGGGTGTTTACGGCGCGGTGGACGTTTCCCACGCTGCTGAAAGGTACGAGTTACGTTGGGCGGGACCTGTTGCGGCGGAAGCACCTGATTGTGTGGGCGCTTCTGGCGGGGGCGCTGTGGGCCGTGGCGAATACGTTGACGGTGTTTGCCATTAAGGATGTGGGGCTGGCGATTGCGTTTCCGCTTTGGAATGCGAACTCGCTGATCGGGCTGCTGTGGGGGCGGCTCCTGTTTGGCGAGTTGAAGGGTGCCGATGCGGGCAGTGTCACGCGGGTGCTGCTGGGCGCGGTGGTGATTGTGATTGCCGCAGTCCTGCTGGGGTTCAGCAGTATGCATGGTGGCATGTCGGCCGGGAGCCATGCGGGGCAGGGCATCGCGGCGGCGCTGGGTGCGTGCCTGCTGTGGGGCACGATGTATGTGCCGTACCGGAAGGCGTACCTGAGCGGGATGAATCCGCTGTCGTTTGTGACGGCGTTCACGGTGGGCGAACTGGGCACCGTGGGTCTGCTGGCGGTGACGCTGGGTGGCGGACCGCATGTGATCGCGGGGGAGCTGCGGGCGGCGCAGCCGGTGCTGTTCTGGCTGTTTCTGGGCGGGTTTGTGTGGGTGGTGGGCGACCTGTTCCAGCAGTTTGCGGCGAAGTACCTGGGGATTGGGCGGGGGATTCCGCTGTCGAATACAAACCAGCTTTGGGGTCTCCTGTGGGCGGCGCTGGTCTTTCATGAGCTTGCGGGCGCGGACCGGGCGCATATTGCGCTGGTGGTTGCGGGGTCGCTGGCGATGATTGCGGGTGCGGCCCTGATCAGTTCCTCTGCGGCGAAGGGGCGCGAGCATCTTTCGCGCAATGCAGCCATGGAGCGAGAATGTGTGCGGTATGGGCTGGACTACCGGGAGACGCTGCTGGCGATGAGTGGCGACGAGTTCCAGGGGGGCGAGCGGCGGCGCTGGTGGGATTACGCGATCATGCTGGCCGCGTGCGCGGTGTTTGTTGGGCTGGGTTTACAGGCCAAACGCCCGTCGTTGGGGATCGATGGACGATGGATGGCTGTGCTTGTGCTGGTGATGTTCGGCAGTGTGGTGTGGGGTGGGTTGCGGCTTTGGCAGCGGACCCGGTTCTCGTAAAGGACGGAGCCGCGGATCGGGTCCGCGCGTTTTGTTCGAGGTTCAGCGCGGGATGTTCCGTGAGAGATCTCCTGGAAGACCGTCTCCGGCTTTCCTGCAAGTCTAGGGAGACACTTCAACCTGGTTGACCACGACGCCGCAGCGCAAACACCACCGCCAGCAGCGGTGGTGCCAGCAGCGCACCCCATGGTGGCAACAGTATCCCGCCCACAACCGGACCCAGCAGCGCCGCCCACCACGGCACAAGTGTCTGCCGTTTCAGCAACAGCGGCTGGATCATCAGCCCGTCAAGGATCGCGATCGCGGCATACAGCCCCAGCGTCCACCAAAGCTTGTCCAGCCCGGTGTGCACACTTGCAAACGACGCGGCCACCGCCGGTCCGCACACCGACAACGCCGTCCCAATGCCCGGAACAAACTGGCACACCGCGCCCACCAGCGCCCACAGCGGTGCCCACGGCACATGAATGAAGTAGAGCCCAACCAACCACATCAGCCCAACCAGCAGCGCGTCCAGCGTCGTCGCGCGCCACCAACCCAACACCCCGCCCCACGCCCGCCTTAGCGCCCCTGCCCGGTCGCCCTTCCATTGCCCGTCCATGCACCATCTGATGTCAGGCTGAGCCTGCCCGCTCCTTAATGCGACTGTCGTATCATTAGCTCCTGTGCCCTGGTACGTTTTCTCCATCCCTGTAGTCTTCACGCTGCTGGGCGGAGCACTCGCGATACGCTGGCGCGCCCACGCGCACCTGCTGATTGCCGCAGGCACCGGGCTCCTCCTGGGCGCCACCGTCATGGACCTGCTGCCGGAGACCCTCGCAATCGGAGCGGCAGCCGGATACCACCCGCTCACCATCCTCATGGTGGTCGCCGCGTCGTACATCCTCTTCGTCGCGCTCGACAGGCTGACAGACGCCGCCCTCACGCGCTCAGGCAGCCGCGGGGGCATCTTCCGTGCCGGCCACATCGGCGCGTCGCTGCTCATCTTTCACAGCTTCCGCGATGGCATGGCCATCGGCGCTGCCTTTGCGACATCGCACCACGCCGGATACGTTGTTGCCCTTGCCATCGCCGCCCATGACCTGGGCGACGGCATGAATACCATCCTGCTCACCACAAACGGAGAAAGACCGCGCGCCGTTGACTACGTCTTTCTTCTGGCGGACGCCGCCGCGCCCTTTGTCGGCGGTCTCCTGATGAAACGCGTTGCGGTCTCTCCGCGCATCTCCATGCTCCTGCTGTCGCTTGCCGTTGGCTTCTTTGTGCAGCTCATGACGGGAGAGTTCCTGCCCCAACTTCGCCGCTCCGCCGAGCCGCGCCCGCGTCTCCTGGCCTGCGCCCTTACCGGCTTCGGTGTTCTGCTGGCCGTCCATCTTGCCCTGCAGCGCTGGCTGCCGTGAGCAAACCAAAGATGCGGAATGCGAGGGGTTCCTTTGCTTTGCTCAGGATGACGTGCTGGATAGCGCTTCGCTCAGGATGACGTGCTGGATGGTTATGCGCCGAGGCGGTATTTGGATTCGGCGAGGCGGAAGAGCGGGCGCCAGACGAGGCGGTTGATGGTGACAACCATCAGGGCCATGACGATGGTGGCCATGAGGAGGACGGCGAAGCGGCCTGCGTCGGTGGCGGCACTGATCTGTTCGCCGAGGCCGAAGGTGGTGAGCGTGCCGTTGCGGAGATGGAAGTATTCCGCGATGATGCTGGCGTTCCAGGCGCCACCGGACGCGGTAATGAGGCCGGTCAGAAGGAACGGGAAGATGCCCGGGAGGATGAGGGTACGCCAGCGCTGCAGCGAACTGAAGTGAAAGAGGGTGGAGACTTCCTTGAGGTCCGTCGGCAGGGCCATGGCACCGGCGATGACGTTGAAGAGGACATACCACTGCGTGCCGAGAAGCATGAGAAGGATGGCGGCCGTGCCCATGCCGGCTCCGCTCTGAATGAGCAGCAGCAGCAGGATGGGGAAGAGTGCGGTGGCGGGTACGCTGGCGGCGATCTGAGCGAGTGGTTGCGCGACGCGGGCGAGCCGTGGGTGCGAGCCAATGGCAACGCCGGCGGGAACGGTCCAGAGTGTTGCGAGGATGAGTGCCGCGATGACGCGGAGGAGCGTGGCACCGGCGCCTTCAAGGATGTGCTGGAAGTCATTTTTGTTGAGCGTACGCAGGAGCCGGACTGCCTGAAAGGCCGCGTACAGCACGATGCCCGTTGCGGCGATGTAGATCAAGCCGCGAAGGAGGCGCGAAGGTCCTTTGCGCTGCGCCGCGTCGTATGTCAAGTGGGACGAGTGGTGCGCGGCTTCGCGGCGATAGAGGCGGTCCGCGAACGGAGCGAAGGTGACGGCGCTGAGACGTTGAACAACGCGCGATTGCCGGAGCATGTGCAGGAGAGGCGACCGGACGTGGCGCGCGCTCTCCACCTGTTCGAGCTTGAAGCGATCGCTCCAGGCGATGATGGGCCGCCACAGCAGCTGGTCGGTGGCGACGATGATGAAGATCATGGTGCCGAGGCCCCAGAGGATGGCGGGCGTATTGCCTTCGCTGGCGGCGGTTTGCAGATAACTGCCGAGGCCGGGCAGGCGGAAGTCGTGCGAGCCCAGAACAAACATTTCGCACGCCATGAGAAAGAACCATCCGCCGGCAACGGAGACCATGGAGTTCCAGATGAGGCCGATGGCGGCGTATGGCAGCTCCAGCTGGAAGAGACGCTGCGCCCGCGAAAAGCCATAGATGGTGCTGGCTTCGTTGAGTTCGCGGGGGAGGCTCTTCAGCGACGAGTAAAACGAGAAGGCCATGTTCCAGACCTGGCCGGTGAAGATGAGGATGACGGCGCCGATCTCAAGGCCAACCTGGCGGGAGGGGAAGAGCGCGACCATGGCCAGCATGACGCCAGGCAGGAAACTGAGAACCGGGATAGATTGCAGGATGTCGAGCGCGGCGATCATCAGAGCTTCAAGGCGGCGGCTATACGCGGCGACGTAGCCGTAGCCGATGGCGAAGAACAGGCTAAGGAGGTATGCCAGGCCCATGCGCACCACGGAATACAAAGCGTAGCGGGGCAGCGCGCGCGGGGACATGGAGAGCACGACATTGGGTTGGGGCTGGCCCGCCCAAAGGCGTGCTACCTGCACGACGCCGTAGAAGATGGCGAGGCCGATGGCGGCGACGACAAGATCAAGCACCACAGGCCAGGAGCGGCGGACTGCCTGGCTGCGCGTGAGGAGTTGAATGCGCTCCAGCGTCTGAGGCAGTGCGGAGGGTGTGCGCCAGTGGATGGAACGGTTCGGGATCAGACGCATGGCGCGTCCCCGTGGTGACGACTGCCACATCGTTTTGAAATGCGGGGCACCCGTGCTGCCGGATGGATGATGCGGTCACGCGGATGCAGCAGCGTCATGCCGTGGCTTCCTGCTCTTCATCGGCATGCTGAGTGCGCGGCAGGATGAAACGGTGGCCGCTGCCGTCATAGTCAAAGAGTTCGGCATAGCGGCCCCAGTTGATGGCGGTTTCGAGTTGGCGCAGCGTTTCTTCCTCGCTGAACTGTTCGTCGAGCATGTCGTGGAAGAACTCTCCTGGTACGGTGCCGTCGGACTTGGCTTCAAGGGCACGCACGATCTGGCGCAGCAGGAGGACATTCTCAAGGGCGGCCTCCCGGAAGATTTTTTTCTGGCGAAGGATTTCAGCGTTGGCGAATTCCGCCCCGGTCTCCGTGAGGACAGCATCACCCTCCGTCACCGTGAGGAAGGTGAGCAGGGATGCGGCGTCGACAATGGGGAGGATGTCGTCGATTTCGAAGGCCAGATCGTCGGCCAGGCGATAGATGTCGGTACGTCCGCCGTGATCGATCATGAACTCAAGCAGGCCGGCGATGCCGCCGGGACGTGCGTGCGGCAGCATCTGGTAGCGCATCAAGCGTTGATCCCGGACGCGCTTGCCGTCGACGGTGCGGGGCAGTTCCGGTGGCTGGGCGTCCGGTTTGGTGAGGACTTTATAGATGTAGTCGACCAGCTGGGTGAAGGCGGCTGCCTTGCGATCGCGCGGGTGCTGCAGCGCGACGCGGAAGTCGGTGCGGATGTGGCCGGGATTGCGGCCAAGGACGACGATGCGGTCGGCCAGGAGAACGGCTTCTTCGATGTTATGGGTGACGATGAAGATCGACTCTGTAGGCATGGTCTTCTTTTGCCAGAGTTCAAGGAGTTCGCTGCGCAGGTTTTCCGCGGTGAGGACGTCCAGGGCGGAGAACGGCTCGTCCATGAAGAGCACTTCGGGTTCGACAACGAGCGCGCGGGCGAAGCCGACGCGCTGCCGCATGCCTCCGGAGAGCTCCTTGGGGTACGCGCCCTGGAAGCCGTCAAGGCCGACGGTGTCGAGCATCCTGATGGCGCGCTGGCGGCGTTCGGCAGGATCGATGCCGCGTGCCTGAAGAGGAGCTTCAACATTTTCCAGGACGGTGAGCCAGGGAAAGAGCGCGAAACTCTGAAAGACGATGGAGACGTTGATTTCTGCCTGGCTGATGGGCGTTTCGTGCCAGTAGACCTGCCCCGCCGAGGGGATGGAGAGACCGGTGAGCATCCTGAGCAAGGTGGACTTGCCAGAACCGGACGGTCCGAGCAGAGCGATGATCTCACCCGGCACGATGGAGAGGTCCGTGGGCGAGATGACCTGGATCCGATTCTCACTGGGCTGCGCGTAGTACTTCTCGACTCGCTCCGCGCGGATAATCGCCTGAGACATGCTGTTTTCACATGGTGGGACAGAGTGTGTGATGAGTAGAAGACGTACAGGCAGGCGCCTGTGAGGGCTTCGGGCTAAAAGCAGCGTATCATCTTCATACGGCGTGCCTTTTACATCCGCGTAAACTTGCGCTTGCACAATTAGCTGCGATAGAACTGAGTAGACATGACGACACCATTCGCGAAACCTCGAGTCCTGGTAGCAGACGATGAGCAGGTGATTGCAAATACACTCGCTATCATTCTGAATCAGGCAGGATTCGAGGCAAAGGCTGTGTATTCCGGCGAGAACGCCGTTGACAGCCTGGACGACTTCCAACCCAATATGCTTATCTCTGACGTGATCATGACAGGGATGACAGGTATCGAAGCAGCGATTAAAGTACGCGCCAAACTGCCCGGGTGCAAGATTTTGCTGTTCAGCGGACAAGCAGCCACAGCTGATCTGCTGGAAAAGGCGCGAGCGCAAGGCCACGAGTTTGAGATTCTTGCAAAGCCGGTCCATCCGACGGATCTATTGGCCAAGCTCAGGGCCTAGTTCACTGCCCGGCAGGTTGTGGCAGGACGAGAAGAACAAGACGCAGCGTTGCAGGCCAACCAGCCCGGTGACCCATCCCTCGCGGTGAGCGCAGGCGGTAGCCGTTGGCGTACGTGGCAGCGATACGCAATGAGCGGAAGATCGCTGACAGCGAAGGGCACGATCCCGACCAGGTGATGCAACTCACCACAGGCAACGTGAGCGCCCAGCCCGAAGACGACGTCAGAGAAGGCGCCCGGACGGGAGAAGCCGAGGCCGCGCAGGCGGAGCCCTCGCTAATCCAGACTTCCTGTCCCTGGTGCAACATGCTGCGCAGCATGGCGCCGTTTCCTAGCGAAGCAGGTCTTCCAGTGTGAGCGAGAGTTCCGTCTTTTCGTCACGGTATTTGACGATGAGGGGTGTGTAGACGCCCAGGCCTTCCGCGCCGGGTTTGGTGATGGCGCGTGAGCCGGGAACAACGACGGCACCGGACGGGATGATGAGGGGCGTGTCCGGAGTGGCGCGGATCGTGGTGCCGTTCACGACGTCGTAGACCGGCGTGCCGCGGGTGAGGATGGTGCCAGCGGCGAGTACGGCTTTGCTGCGAACGACGGTTCCTTCGTAGACGCCGGTGTTGCCGCCGACGAGGACGTCATCTTCGATGATGACGGGTGTGGCGTTGACCGGCTCCAAAACGCCGCCGATCTGGGCGGCTGCGCTCAGGTGGACGCGCTTGCCGATCTGTGCGCAGGAGCCGACGAGAGCGTGCGAATCGACCATGGTGCCTTCGTCCACGTAGGCACCCACGTTGACGTACATGGGCGGCATGCAGACGACGGACTTGGCCAGATATGCCCCGGCGCGGACCGAGGAGCCGCCAGGGACAATGCGAATGCCCTGCTCGGGCGTGAAGACGCGGGCGGGGTAGGTGTGCTTGTCCACGTAGGCTCCGGCGCCCATTTCGACCAGCGAGCCGAGACGGAAGCCGAGGAGGATGCCTCGCTTGACCCAGGCGTTAACGCGCCAGCCCAAGGTTTGCGATGGGTCGGGTTCGGCGGAGCGGAGTGTTCCGGCTTCCAGGGCGTTGCGCAGTTCGTTGAAGGCGTCGATGGAGTCGCGCTCTGCAACGCAGGCGGGGCCGAGGGCAAACGCATGTTCGATGCGCTGCTCAAGTTGTTCTAAGGGCATGGGGAAAGTGTAGCAACCGTGCTGATGTGAGCTTGGGGTTCATGTTTGCAGAGCGTTCGGACCTTCAGAGGAAAAGGATGCGAGTGTGTTGCGCTGGTGTGGCTGCGTCGGGATCCTTTGCTGCGCTCAGGAGGAACAGAGACAGGGGAAGGTTAGATCAGGCCTAGTTCGCTTGCGATACCATGCAGTTTCTCGCGCGTGGCGTCTGTGACCGGGATCATGGGCAGGCGCAGGGTGTCGGTCTTGATCAGGCCCATGATGGCGAGCAGAGCCTTGGCGGGTGCGGGGTTTGGTTCGGCGAACAGGGCTTTGTTGAGCGTGTGGAGCGTGCGGGCGTGTTCGCGGGCTGCAGGCATGTCATGGGAGAGGACTGCGCGGACGAGACGCGACACCTGTTTGGGTACGACGTTGGAGGCGACGGAGATGAGGCCTTTGCCGCCACCGGCGATGATGGGCAGCGCAAGATAGTCGTCGCCGGAGAAGACGGAGAATGAAGTTGGTGCGTTGGCGAGCAGGTCGCCGATCTGTTGGAGGTTGCCGCTGGATTCCTTGACGCCGATGATGTTGGGGAGTTCGGCGAGACGGAGGACGGTGGCGGGTTCCAGGTTGGCGGCGGTGCGTCCTGGGATGTTATAGAGCACGAGCGATTTCGGCGCGATGGCTTCGGCGATGGCTTTGAAGTGCAGGTACTGGCCCTGCTGGCTGGGCTTGCTATAGTACGGGTTGGCGCTGAGGATGCCGGTGAGGCCGTCGAGGCTGGCCAGGTGGGATGCGCGGCGGACTGCTTCAGCCGTGGAGTTGTGCGTGCATCCCGCGATGACCGGCAGACGACCGGCGGCGGCTTGGATCACCGTGCGGAGGACGGCTTCGGTTTCGTCTTGGCTCAGGGTACTGGCCTCGCCGGTGGAACCGCAGGGGACGAGGAAGTCCACGCCGTTCTCGCGTTGGAATTGGACAAGCAAGGTGAGCGCCGCGTGATCGACGCTGCCGTCCGGGTGAAAGGGTGTGATGAGCGCCGTGCCCAGACCGGAGAGAGTTGCAGGTTCCATGCCGCGTTTGAGTGTACCGCGTTCCGCGTAGAAGGTCAGTGTGTGGCGCGGTCTGAGCCGCTGCCTTCATACGGTCTGCGGATGCCAAGCTCCGGCACGAACCAGATCAGCGTGACCAGCAGAATGATGGCGAAGGAAAGGTAGGGACGATAGAGTGCGACTGGTATTGCAATGGTGTAGAGGCACAGGCTGGTCATGTGCTTCCGGGTCTCCGCGCGTTCCTGCCTGGAGAGCGGTATGCCCGTTCTGCGGTGGAGTGCATTCACGGTGAGGCGGAGGAAGAGGAAGCCAAGTCCAGCGAGGATCATGATCGCGGTGTACAGCGCGGTGGACATGGCGTCGAAATGCTTTTCCGCAGCGTAGCCGGTGAAGAAGGGGATCAAGGACAACGTAAACAGAAACAGCAGGTTGGTCCAGAGAATGTGGTAGTTCGCGGTTTCCGTGCGGCGCAGAAGCTCATGATGATTGATCCAGTAGATGCCTGTCATGGTGAAGCTGAGTGCGTAGATGCCGAGTCGTGGAGCGAGGTGCCAGAGGCCCAGCAAGCCGTTCGCTTCAGGCACGTGCAGTTCCAGCACCATGATGGTGATGATGACAGCGATGACGCCGTCGGAGAAGGCTTCCAGACGCGTTGTCTTCATCTCAGGCACGGACAATGCCTACACCCACTCACCCTTCCGCATGAGCGGTTCCGCTGAGCCGTCCGCGTGGATGCCGTCCACGTCCATCTCGCCGGAGCCAATCATCCAGTCCACGTGGATGAGGCTGCTGTTTGCGCCCTTGCTGGCGAGCGTGGTTTCGTCCATCGTTTCGCCACCGGTGAGGCATGTGGCGTATGCCTGGCCCAGCGCGATGTGGCTGGCGGCGTTTTCGTCGAAGAGCGTATTCCAGAAGAGCAGGCCGCTTTGGGCGATGGGTGAGGAGTGCGGCACGAGGGCGACTTCGCCCAGGCGGCCTGCGCCGTCGTCGGTGGCGATGACTTTGCGGAGGGCTTCTTCACCGGCAGTGGCGGTTGCCTCGACGATCTTTCCGTTCTCGAAGCGCACGCGGATGTTCTCAATCAAGGTGCCCTGGTGCGAGAGCGGTTTGCTGGCGCTGACCGTGCCGTTGACGCGCTCTTTATGGGGCGTAGTGAAGCACTCTTCTGTGGGGATGTTGGGATTTCCAGAGATGCCGTTTCCGGCGGTGCTGCGGCCGCCTGCCCAGAGGTGATCGTCGGCAAGCCCGACGGTCAGATCGGTGTCAGGACTGCGAAAGCATAACGCATGATAGCGTTTGTCATTCAGCATGGCGACGCGGCTGGTGAGATGCGCGTCGTGAATCTTCCAGTCCTCAAGAGGGTCATCGCCGGTGATGCGGGACGCGCGGAAGATGGCGTCCCATTGTGCAGCCAGGGCCTCGTTCTCCGGCAGACCAGGGAACATGAGGCGGGCCCATGCGGGCGTTGCCGCGGCGACGATGGTCCAGTTCATGGCGTGCCGGGTGACGAGTTCCATGGCAGGCTTGGAGGCGCGAGACATCGCCACATTGGCGCGGCTGACGTTGGCAGGGTTCTGGTCCTTGAGAAGCCCGGGGTTCTGGCCTGTGATGCCCAGGCGCGCGACGCCGCCACGGTAAGCCTCGGCGATCCCGTCAGCCAGCCACTTGGCGGCGTGATCGAAGCTGGCATCGGGAGCGTACTGGAAGCGGGAGAGTGTGTTTTCGTCGTCGCTGTAGAGCACCGTCACGAGCGAGGCTCCGGCCTGGTATGCCTGCTTGACGAGCCGCCGCACAAAAGCGGCCTGGTCGACGGAGCCGGTCAGGACGACTTCCTGGCCTTCACGCAGGTTCAGTCCGACACGGACGGCGACAAGGGCGAGGCGGTCGAGCTTTTCTTCAAAGGAGAGTGAGGAGAAATCAGAGTGAGACATGCGTGTGGGTTAACGGACCTCCGACGTGCGCTCTAAGGCGGTGAGGCGGGCATCGTGGCGGGCCTGCTCGGCGTAGAACTCGCGCATGTCACGCCGGATGGAATCCATTTTGGAGAGCATCTCAGACCGCAAGGAATGCATGTCACTATGGACTTCATTGCGTAGCGTTTGTATGTCAGTTCGTACATCACTTCTCGATGTGTTGATCGCCGAATGACTGAAGTACGTAGTAATCAGAATCGTCGCTCCCGTGATTGCAACAGACAAAACATCGTGCATAGACCTGCTCCGTGCGCATCGGACCGTTACTGCGAGTGTACGTGCTGATGTTACAGCTGCGCAAAGATGTCGCTGAAGTCGTAGACGCCAGAGCGGGAAGTAAGCCATTCGGCGGCTCGTACGGCACCCTCTGCAAAGCCGCGGCGGGAGAAGGCCTCGTGGGTCAGGGTGATGCGGTCGGCGTCGCTGCGCGCCTCAAGTGTATGCAGGCCGGCGACATCCCCCTCGCGGTGCGAGGTGATGGGCGCTTCGCCTGCCGCGGCAAGTGCTTTTTGCAGTGTCAGGGCGGTGCCGGAGGGGGCGTCCAGCTTGGTGGCGTGATGGGTTTCAGTGATGGAAAAGGAGTAGCCGGCGCGGGCCAGGGGCTCGGCCATGGATTGCGCGACCTGCAACATGACCTGGACACCGATGGAGAAGTTTGTGCCGTGCAGCAGGGCCGCGCCCTTGCGCCGGGCCAGGTCGGCCATGTCGTTCAGTTGCGCGTACCAGCCGGTGGTGCCGACGACGACCTTGGCCCCCACGGCGAGGCAGGAGCGCAGGTTGGGGATGACCGCCTCCGGCGTGGTGAAGTCGATGACGACATCGAACCCGGCGATGAACGGAGCTGTGAGAGCCGCGCCGCGCGGGTTTTCCTTGGCGTCCAGAACATGGACGCCGTGGTGGCGCTCGTGTGCGACGTCCGCCACCAGTTTGCCCGTCTTGCCGTGACCCAGCACCAGCATTCGCATGTGTTGTTACTCCTTGTTAGTGCACGACGACGTTGGCTGGTGTGCCGACGGGCGGCGCGCCGAGCGTGTTGGCACGGGCGTCGCAATCGAAGATGGTTGCGTCAGGATCGGCGAAGAAGGTCCGGTGCAGAGATCGTATGGCCTCGGCACCATCTTCTTCATTGATCATGAAACTCATGTTGATTTCGCTGGCACCCTGCGAAATCATGCGGACGTTGACATGTTCGACGGCAGTGAAGACCTTGCCCGCGATGCCGGCGTGGCCTCGAATGTCTTCACCGACCAAACAGATAAGTGCCTTGTTACTCTCCAGCTTTACGTCTGCGATCCTTGACAGGTCTTCCGCTACAGCGGGCAGGCGGTCGCTTGTGTCGACGGTAACGGAGATGGAGACTTCGCTGGTGGAGACCATGTCGATGGCGACGCGGTGCTTGTCGAAGATGTCGAAGACGGCTTTAAGATAGCCGTGCGACATCAGCATGCGGCTGGCGACGATGTCCACGATCGTGAGCCGCTTTTTAATGGCGATGCTCTTGAAGGGCGAGCGGCACGGCGGTGCGACAGCGCTGATGCGTGTGCCCTCGTTGGCGGCGTTGCGCGAGTTGAGGACGAAGACAGGGATGTTCTTCTGCACCGCCGGAAGGATGGTGGCAGGATGCAGGACCTTTGCGCCGAAGTAGGCAAGTTCAGCCGCTTCTTCGAAGGAGATGGTCTTGACGCGCAGGGCGTCGGGGCAGATGCGTGGATCGGTAGTCATGATGCCGTTGACATCGGTCCAGATTTCGATGGCTCCGGCGTGCAGTGCGCCTCCGGCAAGCGCGGCGGAGAAGTCGCTGCCGCCACGGCCCAGCGTGGTGGTGATGCCGGTGCGTGTCGCGCCGATGAAGCCGCCCATGACGGGCGTCCTGCCCTGCTGAAGGAGTGGCAGCGCGTGGGTCAGGAGGCGTTCTTCGATGTCGCTCTCCAGCGGTGTTGCCTTGCCGAACTGGTTGTTGGTGATGATGCAGAGACGTGCCTCCAGGTGGGTGCCCTGCAGACCTTGCGCGTCAAAGGCGGCGGCAACGATCTGGCTGGAGAGCCGCTCGCCGAAGCTGACGACGAGGTCGTTGGTGCGGGTGGTGAGTTCGCCGACGGCGCTGATGCCACGGAGAAGGTCGTCAAGGGCGTCGAATTCCTGCTGGATGGTGCCGAGAAGGACCGTGAGTGAGGAGGACTTCAGCAGGTCGGAGGCGGTTTCCAGATGGCGGGAGCGCAGACGTGCGCTGAGGGCGAGTGCGCCTGCCTTGTCGCCGGAACCGGCGGCGTTTGCCGCTGCCAACAGCTGATCGGTGACACGCGCCATGGCGGAGACGACGACCAGCGGTTGCAGACCGCGTTCCTGCCGGCTACGCACAATGGCTGCGGTGCGGCGCATGGCTGCGGCGTCTTCCACGGAGGTCCCGCCGAACTTCATAATGACAATGTTCGGACGCGGCGTGGTCATGCGTGTGTCAGCTCCGTGCGGCCAGCGCCTGACTGGGTGTGCAGCACAGGACCGGGCAGCCGGTTGAGTTTGGCCAGCACTTCGGCGTTGAGTACGGCAGCGCCCGCGGCTCCGCGCAGGGTGTTGTGACTCAGGAGGACGAACTTCCAATCGAGCAGGGGGCACGGGCGCAGGCGGCCCACCGTGGTGCTCATGCCGTGGCCGTTCATCACGTCCAGGCGCGGCTGCGGGCGGTTCGTCTCGTCGATGTAGATGATGGGTTGCTCTGGCGCGGAGGGCAGGTGATGGGCGTGGAGTGGCTGAAATTCGTGCCAGGCCGCGAGAATCTGCTCACGCGAGGCCGGGGTTTTGAGCTTGATGGACACGCACTCGGTGTGGCCGTCGATGACGGCGACGCGGTTGCAATGCGCGCTGACCTTTGCGGGAAGCATGTCGATGCTGGAGCCGGTGTACCGGCCTAAAAGTTTGCCGACCTCTTCCTGCAGCTTTTCTTCTTCATTTTTGATGAAGGGGACGACGTTGCCGAGGATGTCCAGCGATGGGACGCCGGGATAGCCCGCCCCGCTGACGGCTTGCATGGTGCTGACGAAGAGGCTTTCGATGCCGAAGCGTTCTTCCAGCGGCTTGAGGGCAAGCACCAGGCCGATGGCGGAGCAGTTTGGATTGGTGACGAGATAGCCGCCGCGCCGGCTCTGGAATGACGGCTGCTGCTCGATGAGTTGCAGGTGATCGGCATTGACCTCAGGAATGACGAGCGGGACATCCGGTGTCATGCGGAAGGCGCTGGAGTTCGAGATGACGGCGCAGCCTGCCTCCACGAAGCGCGGCTCAAGTTCGCGGGCGACGTCTGCGTCGAGTGCGGCGAAGATGATTGCGGGAAGGCCGGTGCTGTTTGCGGACGGGGTGTTTGGCTGGAGGATCATGTCACCGATATGCGGCGGCAGGGGTGTGTCCAGTTTCCATGCACATGCGTCCGTGTAGCGCTTGCCAGCGGAGCGGTCGCTGGCTGCCATCCACGTAATCTGAAACCAGGGATGGGCGCTGAGCAATTGAATAAAGCGCTGACCCACGGTGCCGGTTGCGCCCAGAATGCCCACGTTACGACGTTCCATCGTTCTCCGTATCCTTGCCGTTCAATCAATAACAAGGATACGTGAAAAAAAGGCCTTGTCCTTAGTAGTCGTCCCGGAAACGGCGGCGGTACTGGGTTCCACCGATACCGCCCCAGGCCAGCAGCAGCCCAATGGCATGGATCAAAAACCAGATGCTGAGACCCTGCGCGGTATAGATCATGAAGAGGATGAGGATGCGTGGAACCAGCACAGCTGCGACTAGAGGCACAAGGCTGATGACGTAGGTGCCACCCGTGTGCGCGCCCAGGTACAGCACCAGCAGGGAGATGCGAGGCAGAAACAGGCTCAGCACAAGAAACCAAAAGGGAAGACCGAGTGCGTGCATCGTGAAAAACACTCCTTCAACAAATCGACGGTGTGATGCAACATCGTGCCGCGCGGTTTACAGCGAGCAACTCAGCCTCGTTCAGGAGGGAGCTTGCGCGGGCGTTGTTGCGCGGCCAGCAATTGTTCCAGCTCTTCTTTAAACTCCCGGACATCCTTGAAGTCGCGGTAGACCGAGGCGAAGCGGATGTACGCCACCGTATCGATCTCGCGCAATTGCTTCATGATCATCTCGCCGATCTCCGCGGTGGTGCGCTCCCGGTCGGGTGAGTCAACGACATAGGCTTCAGTATCGTCGACGATTTTGCCCAGCTTGCCGGTGGGTACGGGGCGTTTCTCGCAGGCGTGCAGCAGACCGCTGAGGATTTTCTGGCGGTCGAACTTTTCGCGGCGGCCATCTTTCTTGACGACCATATAGGGGATCTCATCGATGCGTTCGTAGGTGGTGAAGCGCTTGCCGCAGCGCTCGCACTCACGGCGGCGGCGGATGCTGTCCGCGTCCTTGCTCTCGCGCGAATCGACTACCTTATCCTGCGCAAAGCCGCAAAAGGGACACTTCATCGCGTTCAGTGTACCGGATGAGGAGTCGAAGGCTGCCTGCTTGCCCTAGCGACACCGCGCAGGGAGACGTGTTCAGAACGCGCGAAGAGCAGTCCCGGCAGGAGGGCGCTCTCTGTACTGACGACCCATAAGAGCAGCGACGCGCTTGCGGCGATCTCCGCCGGGATGTCGTACAGCCTGGTGAGGGCCAGGGCGGTCATGATCTGCGGTCCGCCGCCGATGCCAGGCAGCTGCACAAGTCCGCCCGCGACGCTGAAGCCCATGAGCAGGACAGCACGCGAGAGATCAAGATCGTGCACGGGCGCAGGAAATGCCTTGAGGGTCAGCATGTAGCCGAGAACGACCATGCTCCAGGTGAGTACGCTAAGGATCAGGATGGAACAGAAATCGCCGGTGCTGCCGATGACGTCCAGGCCGGACCGGAAGGCGCGGATTTTCCCTGCAATGCTCCTGAGAAGAGACACGGATTCCATCCGGTTTGCAAGTGCCTCGCCCGCAAGCCGCATTACGAGTACGAAGGCAAAGAGGAACGCGATGGCACCCGCGATGGCGTATCCGAAGTAGCGGTAGCGCTCGTGGTAGGGCAGCGTGTTCAGTTGCGGCGAGGTTGCGAGGATGGCGGTGAAGATGATGCCGAACGCGCCCAGGTCGAAGATACGTTCCACTGCGACGACGGCGATCTGCGAGCTGAAGGAGAGGCCGGTGCGGCGGCTGACCAGATAGGGCCGGATGAGCTCGCCGACACGGCCAAGCGCAGCCAGACCCGCGAAGCCGACGAACTGCGGTCCGACGAGAGTCCACCATGGGGCACGCCTGCCCGCGGGCTTGAGAAAGATGGACCAACGGACGGCGCGGAAGAGTGCGTTGCTGTTGTTCGCAAGCACGGCCAGGATGAGCGTAGGAAGACTGACGCGGCGCAGGCCCTGCCAGAAGGCACCCCAGTGGAACTGGGAGTGGTGCAGCCTCCACGCGACGAAGGCGACGGCTGCAACGATGAAAGCTGCAAGGATGACGTTGCGCCGGGTCACGGCTTAACGGCTGGCACGCTGTTCGGCCAGCACGCGCCGGTTGAACTCGCGGATGACACGTGCGACATAGACCTGCGTCTCGTGGAAGGGCGGTACACCCTGGAAGCGGTCTACCGCAGCCGGGCCAGCGTTGTATGCGGCGAGCGCCAGTGCCAGATTTTCGTGATACCGGGTGAGCAGGTCGCAGAGGTATGCGCTACCGGCGTTGACGTTACCCTCGGGCGAGAAGCGGTCATTGAGCTTGTACTGCGATGCCGTTCCAGACATTAACTGCATCAGGCCCGCCGCACCTCTGCGCGAGACGGCATGTGGGTTTCCGGCGCTCTCTGCCTGCACCACCGAGGCAAGCAGAGCGACGTTGATGTTGTGTGCGTTGCCGGAGGTCTGGAGGAGCTTTGCGATCGGCGGCTGTGCTGGCAGTGCCGAGGCTTGGGCTGGAGGAGGTGCATCGGGCAGGTCTTCGACAGACTTGATTGCCGCCGGTGCAATATCCATATAGGTGATGCCGCCGGTTCCGGAGGCAGCGAGATGGAGACGGATGATCTCCGGCGAGAGGATTTCATGCGACGTGCAGGTCAGGGTAAAGCCAGTACGCAGCGTCACCAGTTCCATTGCGTGCAGGGGGACCACACCGCACAGGCACAGTAGGACTCCAAGCGCGCGGACGGGGGACGGCATGTGAGTCAGAGTACCATTCATCCTGGGCCGCACTGCTACAACATCGGCAGTCAGCGAGAGCGCAATGAGCTACTGCAAGCTGGCGCGAGCCTGAAGTGATGATCCAGGGCATCGGCCACGGCGTTCTGGTCGTGCGTGTTCATCACCGGCCAGCCACGCTCGCGTGCCAGTGTCTGGAGAGCCACGGGTGCGTTGCCCATCAGAACGGGCCAGCGGGCCAGATCCAGCATGGGCAGGTCGTTCCAGTTGTCGCCGATGCTCATGAGGTCGCTGGCATCCAGACCGTGCGATTGCAGCAGTTGCGTAAGGCCGTTGCCCTTGGAACATCCGGAGGGAAGGATGTCGAGGATGCAGAGATCGCGAGCCGGGTACTCCGTGCGGGTCAGGGCAAGACGGTCTTCATGAGTGGCCGCCAGCATGGCCTCCGCCTGCTGCATGCGCGCCATTGTGCCGCATAGCATCGCTGGGATGGGCAGGCTTGCTTCGGTGAGTGCATTCTCGATGGGCTGGACGCGGCGGATGAACTTCGCGTTTGCCTCCATCCAGTTTTTGATGCTGCCGTGCAGGGCGTGGAGCTGTTCCAGCACAAGGGATCCGGGGACATCCTCTCCGTCGTCTCCCAGCAGATCGAAGGTGAAGACGAAGCTGTCGCGGAACTCGCCGAGTTGCGAGCAGAGCCAGCGTGCCGTGTCCAGCGGCATGGTGTGGCGGAAGAGCAGATGTCCGCTGAAGGTGCGCGCAACGGTTCCGTTGGAACTGAGGAGGATGTCGTCAGGACTCAATGCCACGCCGCGCAGGACCTTCATGGCGTAACTGTGCCGCCGTCCGGTGGCGATGACGATGCGCGCGCCTGCGCTCTGCGCCCGGCGGAGAGCTTCCTGGTTGACGGTGCTGACAAAGCCGCCGGGGTGCACAAGCGTGCCGTCCATGTCGATGGCGATCAGCTGTGGGACCTCTCCCGAGCTCATTCAGCAAGGACCAGAGCGGCAGCGGACTCACGCGGCGCAACCAGAGTTGTCAGGAAGACAGCCGCTCCGACAATGAGGCATCCGCCGAGCCACGCGGCTGGCCCCATCCGCTCACCCAAAAGGCAGACGCCCAGGACGGATCCGATCACTGGTTCGAGATTGAGGAAGACGCCTGCCTGGGAGGCGGGAATCTGTGTCAATCCCCAGTTCCACAGGAGCGTGGTGGATGCGGTGCAGAGCAGACCGCTGGCCGCCAGCGATGCCCATGCCGCTGCCGATAGGTGTCGCATGGGTGGAAAGCCATACTGTATTGTCACCCATACAGTGAGCATCAGTGTCCCTGCGGTGACCGAACGTGCGCTGACCAACAGGGCTCCGTGACGGCCCAGCAGGCTGCGATTGCCAAGAATCCAGGCCAACGCGATCAGCATGGACAGAGCCACTAAAGCGTCTCCCTCAAGTGAGGCATGACCAGAGTGCACGGATGACAATGCGATGATGAGCGCTCCTGCTGTTGAGGCGATAAGTGCCGACCAGCCTGCGAGACCGAGCCGCTCGCCCAAGAACGCGGCGGCACCCACGGCTAATATGACCGGCATCATGCCGATCATCAGCGAGGCATGCGATAGGGAGGTGAGTGATAGCCCTTTGAACTGCAGGAGAAATTGCAGCGGAACGCCAAAGAAGGCGGCAAGAACGAGAACTGTCCAGTCGCGGCGGCCCCATTTGCTTCGTGCGTGCGCCGCGAATGGAAGGGAGGGGATGAGCGCGAACAGGAACCGGTACAGGACCATGTGCCCCACTGAGAGTTCGCGCAGCGCAATCTTGCCGAAGTAGAATCCTGTGCCCCACAGAGTGCCCGCAGCCGCACAGGCCGCGAAGCCGAGAGACCGGTTCGGTGAGGAGTGCATAACTCCACTGTCGCATAGAGGCTTGTTCACGTCATGACACGCCTGCCGCCGTGAGGACTGGACGAGGCGTCCGGAGACTCGACGACAGCGCTAGAATCAAGCTCAGTCAATGTTTCGCCAGCTAAACAGCCGGGCCCTGTTCATCTGCATTCTGGTGACCGCTTCCGTGTGCGCCGCTCGCATTCTGCATGCCGCAGGTGGAGCACCGAAACGAGTTGCCAGCCCGTCCGTGTCACTTTCGCTGGAGACGTACGGATTTCGCCCCGGCAGCGGCCCCATGGCCCTGCACGCTGGATATGCGAACGCGACAATCGATTTTATTGACTCGAACGATGTTCTTCTGACCTTCAGCGTCCGCAAACTGATGAAGCGTCTGCCGACCCAGCGTGAGACTGACGACGACCATACTGTACGGGCGGAAGTGATTCACCTGCCCGACGGCAAGGTGGTTCGCGAGACCGAATGGAGGGTGCACGACCGGGCTCCCTATTTGTGGCCTCTCGGAAGGGGGCGTTTTATTCTGCGTGAGCGGAGTGACCTGTTCACGCTGGAGCCGCTGGGGTCACATCAGCCGTCAGAGTTCGGTCGAAGGCTCCTGTGGAAGTCTGACGACGAGATTGAAGCCGTTCAACTCAGCCCCATGCGTGATTTGCTGCTTGTGGAAACCGCACCTCCTATCCGGATCGGCGACGACACAGACGACAAAAAGGAAAGGCCAGTTACCGCCCGGTTCTACCGGGTGCTGGATGAAGGCGATCACGTTCTTCTATCGAGCCGTGGCCGGGTTCGTGCACATGATGCGTTCTCCCTGGCTTTTACTTCCACGGGTGTTCTACAGACCGTGCGAGAGGACCGGACGCACTGGGGCTTCGATTTTCACCCGTACAAGGGCGAGAACATCGAACTTGGCGGCTTTACCAGTACATGCCGTCCACACAGCGTGTTCACCTCGGACACGGAGTTCTTTGCGTTCGGCTGCCGTGGTGGAGAGGATCGGCGGCTGCTGGGCGGGTTCAATCTGCTGGCAGAGGCGCGATGGGTTTTCACCCTGGATGATCCGCCCCTATGGCTTGCCACCGAATCTTCGCCGTCGACAGGACGCTTTGCTGTGCGTAATACTCTTACGACGTCTCCCGCTCAGGAGTCTGACCGGCTGGACAGGGGCGAGTTACGCGCCCAGGAAGTGCGCGTCTACAGCAGCCGGGAGGGAGACGAGTTGCTGCGCGTGGTGTGCTCTCCGGAGCAAAAGCCACGCGGTAATTTCTCGCTCTCGTCGGACGGTCTCAGGCTGGCCGTTCTGCACGGCGATCAGTTGGAAATCTATGATCTGCAGCCACTTTCCGGAGAGGACCGCAAACTGCTCGAACGGGAGCAGTCTGTTTTGGGTCGACTGCATCCTGCTGCAGAGGCCGACATCGCAGAGGCCCTGACGGATCGCGAAGCGAAGTAGCGTCTAGTGGTCGACGCGTGTACGGTCCAGGAGAGCGAAAAGCGGCACCGCGAGAACGGCGTTGACGCCAGCTCGTAGTATTTCGTGGATCCACTGGACGGTAGAGCCGGAGCCGTTCAACAGAAAGCGTCCAATCAGGAAGAGCAACGCCGATTGCAAGAGGAAAAAAAAGATGTTCAGCAGGAGCCGCGTCACGGAATGCTCGACATCAATGCGCAGGCCGATGGACGAAGCGGCATACCCGATGAGCGACTTAGCAATACCGTTGACACCGATGTACTGGTTGCCAGGAAGATCCTGAAGGAGGCCAAGCGTCGTTCCCAGTAGAGTACCGGCTACGCGGCTTCGCCAGGAGATGCTGAAGTAAATCACGATGATGAGCGGTACATCAACGATGCCGAGCGGTCGCCAGATACGGGGTAAGAAAGCGTGCAGGAAGAGTGCGCAGATGGAAACCGCTGCGACAACGAGCGGATGATAGTGATGCTCTTCAAGTTCGCGCCGGTTGGCAAAGGAGCGACGCGGCATCAGGGCTGCGTCTCCTCAACCGATTTCTTCGCAGGTTTTGCTGTGGGTGCAATAAGTTCCGTGTGTTGGCCACCGGGCTGCAGGGCAGCGGCGGACGGTATGGCTCCGGGTGAGTAACGGTCCGTGTGCATGACCGGGAGAGGTTTCGGAAGCGTGGTTCCTGGTTGTTGGGCTGCGTTGCCACTGGTTGGTCCGTTCGTGTCGTCTTGCGGAGCCGGAGCCGCCTTAACACCGGGCAGGCGGGCCGCCAGAACCTCCGATGCTTTCGTGTTGCCGTTGGCCTCATCGTCCCCGGGCGCGCTTCTTGCGAGTTGCTGTGTGACGTCTGTTACCACCAGGACTTCTTCAAGCCGGTCAAGGTTCGCGGCGGGTTTGATGGTGATGGCGGCGTAGGGAGGATGCTCACGGTCCGGGTGAATCTCGCTGATCGTACCCACAGTCATCCCACGCGGGAAGATTTGATCGCCGCCGCTGGTGATGACGGTCTCGCCGGGCTTAATCCGGTCGTCCGGCATCAGATTGGTGATCAGCAACTGTCCCCCGGGCCCGCCATGCAGGATGCCACGGATGCGGGTGCTGACAAGGATGACGCCCGCTCCGGAACTGACGTCGTTGAGCAGCAGTACTTGAGCGGAGTGTGCGAAAACGTCGCGCAACTTGCCCACCGGACCGTCTGGCGTAATCACAGCCATGTCTGGCTTGAGTGCGTCGTTGGAACCCTTGTCGATGGTAAGCACGCGCGACTGATCGCCACCGCCAGTACCGACGACCTCTGCAGCGACAGTGCGGCCTATGTAGTGCTGTTTGAATGCAAGCAGTTGTTGCAATCGTTGTCCCTGCCGGGCGTCTTCAGCCAGCGCTGCCTCACGTAATCGAAGCTGATTGATCTGATACTGAAGATCACGGTCATGCTGGCGCACATGCCGTAAATCGAGGTATCCGTGCCAAAGGTCTCGGAGGAAAAGACTGGCATGTTTCAGACCCGATTCCACAGGAGTAAGCGAAAGGGAAGGCCATGCGCGAACAAAATGCACGTGCTGTCCGTCTTCATGGGAGGGATACGCCTTACGGCGCACTTGCGTTGCAAGACCAATGGTCTGCGCCAGCAGTAGGGCCAGCAGCACGAACTCGCTCCGATACCGGCTAAAAAAGGATTCCATGGCGCCCGCTACCGGCTCTCCACGTTCAATCGATCGAGATTTTACGCAGCAGGCCGAAGTCTGAGAGCATTTTTCCGGTGCCGAGGACAACGGAGGCAAGCGGATCGTCCGCGATGGAAACTGGCAGACCTGTCTCTTCCCGGATGCGGCGGTCCAGATTCTTGATAAGCGCACCGCCTCCTGTCAGGACGATGCCGCGATCAGAGATGTCCGCGGAAAGTTCGGGCGGAGTCCGTTCCAGAGCGACGCGAATCGCATTCATGATGGTGCCGATGCTTTCACTCAGCGCTTCACGGATTTCCGAGTCGTCAATGGTGATGGTTTTGGGCACGCCCTCGATAAGATTGCGGCCTTTGATCTCCATGGTGAGCGGCTTATCCAGCGGGAATGCCGAGCCAATTTCCATCTTGATGATCTCCGCAGTGCGTTCGCCAATGAGCAGGTTGTACTTCCGTTTGAGGAAGTTCATGACAGCTTCGTCCATCTGGTTGCCGGCCATGCGTACCGAGCGTGAGTAGACGATGCCTGCGAGTGAGATGACAGCGATGTCGGTGGTGCCGCCGCCGATGTCGACCACCATGTTGCCGCCCGGTTCGGTGATGGGAAGGCCAGCGCCGATGGCGGCGACCATGGCTTGTTCAACCAGGTACACCTCGCTGGCTTTGGCGCGATAGGCGCTGTCCTCCACGGCGCGCTTTTCCACCTGCGTGATTTCGCTGGGGACACCGATGATGATGCGCGGATGCACCAGCATCTTGCGGTTGTGCGCCTTTTGAATAAAGTAGTTGAGCATCTTTTCCGTCTGCTTGAAATCGGCGATGACGCCGTCTTTCATGGGCCGGATAGCGACGATATTGCCGGGCGTGCGGCCCACCATCTCTTTGGCTTCGCGGCCCACCGCCTCGACTTCCTTGGTGACAGTGTTGACAGCGATGATGGACGGCTCGTTGACGACCACGCCCTTGCCACTGGCGAACACGAGGGTGTTTGCTGTCCCCAGATCGATGGCAAGATCGTTGGAAAACAACGAGAAAAGCGAACGCATGCTGCGCGTGCGTGTACTGCGGCCTTGATATCCGTTTTGCGGCATGGTGCTTCTTGGGGTCCTGTCGTGGTGGCTCTAGTCAAAGTATAGGCGAACGTTCAGGCGTAGAGCAGATGCCCAGGAACGATGAGGAAATGCAGGAGCGCGCATGCACCGGCAGGCAGCCGGGAACGGTATTCTGGAAATGCTTATGACACGGTCCCGCATCACTGCACTCTCACTCGCCGCATTTGTGCTTGGATTGCTTGTCTGTGCGGCTATACTGCATGCCTTCACGCCACATCCGCTGGATCTTCACGCAGACATTCGCAGTGAAAAGCTTGTGGTGATGCGAGAGTGGCAGGGCAGCGCTACCGCCGCCGCGTTTGGATCCAGCCATGTACACAACGGGTTCGACCCGCGTGTGTTTGACTCGGAGTTGGCGGAGAGTGGCATACGGGAGCGGTCGATCAACCTGGGGATCGCAGGCGGAGCGCAGACGGAGCAGCGAGAGGTTGCCTTACAATTTGTCCGCCACCTGCAGCCTTCGGCACAGCCCCTTGTGCTGCTGGAGTTGAATGCGGGCGCCAATCTAACGAACGATCATCTTGTTCATCCGCGTTCCATCAATCTTTACGACACGGAGACGCTGCGATTCGCCTGGACCTTGGTTTCGCCGGAGATGAATATGCAACGACGATGGGGCAGACGCGGCTATGCACTTGCGGCGTGGGTGCTGCACGGAGTGAATCTCGGCATGATCAGTTCTCGCATCTTCTCCGCGCCGGTCAATACGGAACAGTTAGACGATGAGACGGACCACGACCGGCGCGGCCTGCTGGCGGGGCCGCGTCCGGCCACGCGCGATGCCGAGATGCAGCAAGCCATAGCACGGTACGACCACACACACGAGACGACCCAAGGCGAAATCGATCAGGGGAACCACACGTTGCCTGTGGAGTTGATCCGTGCGTCGGCGGTGCCGAATCTTGAGGTTGCGTATCTTGTAACACCGAAGTTAAGTGACCTGACATCGCGTGCGGTGTGGCCACCGTGCATCCAGACGCTAGACGGTCCTGTTCCGATCTTACCGGCCGATCAGCCTGAACGATATGCCGCGCTCTACCACGATCCGTCCAATTGGCAGGACGAGACACATGTTACTGAGAAAGGCGCGGCGCTGATAACAAAGGCATGGGCTGACCTATGGATTGCCTGGATCAGGCAGGGCAGGCAAACAGCGATCGACACCGGATGCGGAGTCTGATGCATGCTGTTTGTTGAGGGGCGCTTCTTTATTTTCTTTGGTTGTGTCTTATTGCTTTACTGGAATCTGAAGGGGAACTCGGCCCGTAAATGGCTGCTGCTTTTCGCCAGTTACTACTTCTATGGTTCGTGGGACTGGCGTTTCGCCGTCATGCTGGCATTTCTTTCTGCCGCCGACTGGTTTTTCGCGCTTAAATTGTCGCGAACTGAAAATGCAGGAATACGCAAGGCCTATGTTGTCAGCAGTCTTGCCATGAACCTGAGTGTTCTTGTGTACTTTAAGTATTTTCATTTCTTTGTCGATAGTGCGGTTCGCATGGCGAACCATGTGGGCGGGCACCTTGACCAGCCAACGCTCAAGATTATCCTGCCGGTCGGGGTATCTTTTTTTACATTCCAGTCACTTAGTTACACGATCGATGTGTACCGCCGGGACATTCCCGCTGTTTCAAGTTTGCGTGATTACCTGATGTTTGCTTCTTTCTTTCCGCAACTGGTGGCCGGGCCGATTGTGCGGCCAAGTTACTTCCTGCCGCAGATGACATCGCGTCGCGTTGTCACACAGCATGATGTTCAGGCGGCGTTATATCTGTTCCTGCTGGGATTCTTTAAGAAGTCTTGTATCGCGGACAACATTTCTCCGTATGTCGATCGCGTGTTCGCGCATCCGGAACAATTCAGTCATCTGGCAACGATCTCCGCCGTGTGGCTGTATGCGACTCAGATCTTCTGTGATTTTTCGGGGTACTCGGACATGGCGATCTCCGTGGCGGCTCTACTGGGCTACAAACTGGTGCTGAACTTTGATGCACCCTACCTTGCGGTTTCGATACAGGATTTCTGGCGGCGCTGGCACATTTCCCTATCCTCATGGATACGTGACTATATTTACATCTCGCTTGGAGGCAGCCGCGGTGGCAAGTGGAAGACCTATCGCAACCTCCTGTTGACCATGCTTGCGGGTGGACTCTGGCATGGGGCAGCGTGGACTTTTGTGGCGTGGGGCGGTGCGCACGGCGGGAGTCAGGTGGTGCACCAGGAGTTCAAGCGCCGCCTGCCACCCGAGCCGCACCACGAGCCCTGGCGCAAGGGGCTTAGCTGGCTGCTGACGGTGAATTTCATATGCATTTGCTGGATACTTTTCCGGGCATCCACGTTCAGTACGGCATGGCTTATCACAAAGCGTTACCTGTTGCTTGGGACTGCGGGGAATAACATCATTCCAGGCTGGCTGTTGTTCTTGCCTCCCGTCTTGCTGTTCGGTCAGTGGCTGATGCGGCGCTCCCGTTTTGAGCAGCATAGTCTTGCACTGCCGTTGCCGGTCTTTGCGTTCTGCTATGGCGCGGTGTGGGCGTTTGCGCTCTCCATGTTGCCGCTTGGCTACCGTCCGTTCATTTATTTCCAGTTCTGACCGTGGTTGATTGCCATGGCGCTTTGGCTTCCGTGCAACCGCTTCGCTATGCTGGGTATGCAGATGTGGAGGAAACAAGCAGCATGATTGTTGGCGTGCCAAAAGAAGTGAAGGATCGTGAGAGCCGTGTAGGCATTACCCCGGCGGGTGTGCGTGCACTGACCGAAGCCGGTCACAAAATTCTGGTGCAGACTGGCGCGGGCGATCTTTCGGCGTTCCCGGATGACGAGTACCAGAATGCGGGCGCGGAGATCGTTGGATCGGCCTACGATACCTGGCGTCTGGCCGACATGGTGGTGAAAGTGAAGGAGCCGACTGAAAAAGAGTATGGCTACTTCCGCGAAGGGCTGCTGCTGTTCACGTATCTGCACCTCGCTCCACTGCCTGACCTGACAAGCCGCCTGTTGGAGGAGAAGGTGAATGCGATTGCGTATGAGACCGTGCGCGACCGTGCAGGATCGTTGCCGCTGTTGACACCGATGAGTGAGGTGGCCGGACGTTTGAGCGTGCAGGTTGGCGCAACCTACCTGCAAAAAGAACATGGTGGACGCGGTGTTCTGCTGGGTGGCGTGCCGGGGACGCTACCAGGGAATGTGGTCATCGTGGGCGGCGGAATCGTTGGAACGAATGCGGCCAAGATGGCACTGGGACTGGGAGCGAAGGTCACCATGGTGGACCTTAATTTGTACCGGCTGCGTGAACTGGATGACATCTTCGGCGGCCGCGTGCACACACTTGCTTCGAACAGTTACAACATTGCGCGAGCCGCCGCGGAGGCCGATCTGCTGATTGGCGGTGTGCTGATCCCAGGCCACTCCGCTCCCAAACTGGTCACGGCGAAGATGGTCAGCGACATGAAACGTGGCTCGGTGATCGTGGACGTGGCCATCGATCAGGGTGGTTGCATCGAGACGGCGCGGCCAACGACGCACAGCGACCCTTCGTATGTGGTGGATGGCGTGGTTCATTACTGCGTCACCAATATGCCGGCTGCTGTGCCGAATACCTCAACGCTGGCTCTGACCAACGCGACGTTCCCCTACGTGTTGAAGCTGGCGAACTATGGCGCGGAGAGTGCGATCCGTGAGGATGCGGGCATCGCGGAAGGTGTGAATACCTATGCGGGAACACTTACCTACGCCGCTGTTGCAGAGTCACAGGGCCGTGATTGGAAGGCTGTCAGGAACTTGGTGTAAAACCGAAGGAACGCCCGTAAACGCCTGGAAGTGAGTAGATGGGAACTCTGAAGCAGCGCAAGATTGCGATCATTGTCATCGGCGTTCTTCTGCTCCTGCTGTTTCTCGGTCTGGGAGCTCTCAATGCCTTCCGCTTGACGTTTCTGAACCCGTCCACGCCGGGCGAAATCATGCTCTACACCGCTACGTCGTTTCTGGCGTTTCTGCTGTTTGTCGCGGCTCTGCTGCTTTTGATGCGGAATGCGCTTAAGCTCTACGCGGAGCAGCGGAGCCGCGTGCTGGGCGCACGGCTGCGCACGCGCATGTTGTGGGGAGGCATCCTTCTTTCGCTGCTGCCGATCTGTTTCATGTTTGGGTTCAGCTATTTGTTGATGAACCGGGCGGTGGAGCGGTGGTTTTCGCAACCAGCCGTTCAATTGCGCAACGAGTCATCGCGCGTCGCACAGGACCTCACGCGCTACGTTGCCGCAAACGCACGCTCAGAGGCGGACGAACTTGCGAGTGTGATGGCGGACGCGCGCAGCGCGCTGCACAGTCAGGCGAGTGTAGAACATGTCCTGCAGAGTCATGACATCACGCTCCAGGGTGGCTTCGTGCTTCTGTATCGCGCCGGCGTGCCTTCAGCCTGGCACAATGTGTATCCGCTGGTCAAAGCCCGGCTGAGTACGTGGCAGCCGCAGGACGGCGCGGCGGACGAAGACATTCTTCAAGCGAACTTTCCACCATTGCGCACACAGGCGAGCGGCACGGTTGAGTCACTTGCGCTGGCGGCATCACAGCGGACGGATGGTCCCATTCTGAGCGCCAACAACCAGGATTACATCGTAAGTTCCGCGTGGCTTAAGCCTGATGTGCAGATCGTTGTGGCCATGCCGCTCCCTGCGGGGATGACGGCGCACATCGGTCAGCTGGACAGGGCAAGCCAGCAGTACTGGACGCTGTTCCGGCTACGCCGTCAGATACGCGGCACATATATGTTGCTGATGCTGATGATCACGGGTCTCTCGCTGTTTGTGGTGAGCTGGCTTGCGCTGCACTTGTCAAAGCAGGTGACCAAGCCGATAGAAGCGATCGCCGATGCCATGTCGGCCGTGGCGCAGGGACATTATGATCATCGCGTGGAGACATCCGCGACCGAAGAGTTGGGGGATCTTGCGCAGAGTTTTAACGCGATGGCGCAGGACCTCGAAAACAGCCGACGCCTGGTAGAGCAGAGTACCGTGCACATCTCCGAGGCAAATGTTGCTTTGGAGGCACGCAGGCGCGAACTGGAGACCATGCTCCAGACAATTCCGAACGGCGTGGTGATGTTGGACCCGGAGAGCCGCATACAGGTAGCCAATCGTGCGTTCAGCGAGATGCTGGACCCGGGCGGTCAACAGACCTTCACGGGTTTGCTGCTGAACGATGCTCTTCCGGTGGATGCGCGCGAGACTCTAGACCGCGTCCTGCGGCGCAGCCATCGCATGGGAAGTGCTTCGGCGGAGTTGGACATGAAGGCACCCGGTGGCGTGTTAAACATTGCCGTGACTGCAGCGCTGCTGGAGAGCAGTGCGGAAGGGCACCGGCGTGTTGACGGCTATGTTGTCGTGCTGGAAAACGCCACGGAATTGCTCCATGCGCAAAAGCAGGCTGCCTGGAAAGAGGTGGCCCGGCGCGTGGCGCATGAGATCAAGAATCCGTTGACGCCTATATCGCTTTCCGCCGAGCAAATCCGCCGGCATATCACCCGGCTGCGAAAGACGCTTGAGGACCAAAACATTGAATCACCTTCAGTGGCTACGATTCATCGTTGCAGCGAGGTGATCAGCAGTTCTGTGGGCAGCATGCGTTCCCTGGTGGACCAGTTTGCGTCGCTCGCGGAGTTCCCTACGGCGCGGCCTCGTCCGTCCGATTTGAACACAATCGTTGAGAATACCTTGGCTCTGTTCGCGGGGCGTTTGCAGAACGTTGTGGTGAAGCGGTCGTTGCGTGCGGGCCTGCCTCTGGTCATGGCCGATCCTGAAGCTATCAAACGCGCTCTCTCGAATCTGATCGACAACGCAGCCGAAGCGATGGCCGCCAGCCTTGTGCGGGAAGTCTGCGTCGAGACACGCGTGTCGGAGCAGTCTGCCCAGATGCTGGAAGTGATTGTTGCCGATAGTGGGCCCGGCGTGACGGACGAAATGCGCGAGCGCCTCTTTCTGCCGTATTTCTCGACAAAGAGCCGCGGAACGGGGCTGGGTCTGACAATTGCCGCCAAGATCATGAGCGACCACCAGGGAAGCATCCGTGCAGAGCAGAATGTGCCGCAAGGCGTGCGTTTTGTTCTTGAACTCCCGATGCTCGCCGGTGCGCGGGAGAGCGAAGCAGCGATTCACACCACAGAGGCTATTCCTGCGTGACACACGTTCTTGTGGTGGATGATGAAACAAATATACGATCGACGCTTGAGAGTATCTTGAGCGAAGAGGGCTATGCCGTTGCAAGTACCGGCAGTGCGACGGAAGCGCTGACCCTGATTACGGATGTTGATTACGACGTTGTTCTGCTGGACATCTGGCTGCCTGACATGGATGGCCTTGACGCACTGGCCGAGATTCGTGACATGGGTCTTTCCGCGCCGCCAGAGGTCATTATTATTTCTGGCCATGGCACGATTGAATCTGCCGTGCGCGCGACCAAGCTGGGCGCATATGACTTCCTGGAAAAGCCGCTCTCCCTGGAGCGCACGCTCCTGCTGCTGAAGAACGCGACGGAGTCACGTGAACTTCGCCGTCACAACCAGGAGATGCAGGAGCAGCTTCGCCAGAAAGCTTCGATCACGGGCGAGAGCGTACCGGTGAAGGCTCTGCGGCAGCAGATCAGACTGATGGCTCCGACCAACGGCCGTGTTCTGATCTTCGGCGAATCCGGAACAGGCAAGGAGCGTATCGCCCGCACCATGCATGCGGAGAGCCTGCGTGCCGGCCGCATCTTTGTGGAATTGAACTGTGCGGCCATTCCAGAGGACTACATCGAGAGTGAGCTCTTTGGATACCGGCATGGCGCGGTTTCAGCAAGCCCACCAGAAAAGCGTGGCACCTTCGAACGCGCGGATGGCGGCACGCTTTTTCTGGACGAAGTCGGTGACATGAGCCTGAAGACTCAGGCGAAGGTACTGCGCGCCCTGGATGAGCAACGCTTCTATCCCGTGGGCGCGTCGCAGCCGGTGCATGTGGATGTGCGTGTCATCGCCGCCACCAACAAGGACATACAGGAAGAGATTGCGCGCGGGAATTTTCGCGAGGACCTCTTCTACCGTCTCAACGTCATTCCGTTCTTCGTTCCTCCGCTTCGCGACCGCGTTGGAGATGTTCCCGCGCTGGTGCAGGAGTTCTTGCTGGAGTTTGGGCGGCAGTACGGCCGACCGCGAGTCGACGTGAGCTCTGATGCGATTGCCGCGCTGCAGGAGTACACGTGGCCCGGTAACGTGCGCGAGCTGCGCAATGTGATGGAGCGCGTACTTATCCTGAACCCGCGTGTGCAGCGCATTGAGAAGAAACACCTGCCGCTACTCGCCAAAAAAACAAGCCATCGTGACGGTGGAAAGGCCAGACTGGAGGAATTCGGCACGTTGCTACAGGCACGTGAGGCGTACGAGCGTGACTACATCCTGAAGAAGCTGGATGAGTGCCATGGAAATATGAGCCGGGCCGCGGAGGCGCTGGGATTGGAACGTAGCCATCTCTACCGCAAAATGAAAGCCCTGGGCGTCAGTATGCGAGAGGTTTGAAGCTTACGGCTTGCCGAATCCGTTCTCATCATGCGCTAAAGCCTCCAACTGCCGCCGCCAGTCCAGTTCTTCTATAAAGTTGCGCTGCGAGCGCCAGTCTTCCCGTACCTTTACAAACAGCTCCAGGAAGACGCGCGTGCCGAGCACCCGCTCGATGTCTTTCCGGGCCGCAGTGCCAATCTGTTTCAGCATGGAGCCGCCCGCGCCGATGATGATGGTCTTTTGGCCGTGACGCTCCACAAAGATCGCGGCAGCGATTTTTGTCAGAGGCAGCTTCTGTTCGGTCTCGCCTACCTGCTTGCGCGTGCGCTGTGGCTTGGGATCTTCCCATCGCTCGATGACGACCGCCGAGGCATACGGAACCTCCTCGCCTGTAAACATGAGGAGTTTTTCGCGGATCAGCTCGGCTGCAAGAAAGCGTACCGGCTGATCCGTCAGTTGATCCTCCGGAAAATAACGTTCGCCCTCGGGCAGCAGGGAGACGATCTTGCTGACAAGCAGATCCAGTCCATCGCGCTTCTGCGCGGAGATGAGCACCGTATCCGCAAAGCCATATTTCGAGGACCAGTGCGCGATGAAGGGAAGCAGCGCCTCACGCCTGACTCTGTCTATTTTGTTCAGCACAAGGATGACGGGCGAGGCGACATCGCGGAGAAGGCTTAACGCATACGCATCTTCGGCGGCGGACAGTTCGCTTTTGCCCGGCGGGGAGCGTCGTCCATCAGACGTAGAGGGTTCATGCATACGATGGGTTGCGTCCACGATGAAGAGCACCACGTCGCGCGAGGCCAGCGCGTCGTGGATCTCCTGCAGCATGCGGCGGTCCAGCTGCGTGCCGGGTTTGTGTACTCCGGGTGTGTCGACGAGAACGACCTGGGCGGCAGGCTGCGCGGGAAGGGACCGTACGGCGGCTCTCGACGGTACCTCCAGCACGCCCAGCACGCGTGTGCGGGTGGTCTGTGCCTTGTGAGTTACGATCGCCATCTTTTCGCCCAAGAGCGCGTTCAGCAGCGTGGACTTGCCTGCGTTGGGCCTGCCGACGATGGTCACGTATCCGGAGCGGAAAGACATCAATCCAGTGTATCTGTCATTGATCCTCGAGTTTGACGGACGGCAGCATGCGAACGCGCACACGGGTCACCAGCCGCGCGGTTGAATGGACCACTTGCAGGTGTAGACCTTCGGCTTCCACAACTTCCCCGGACAAGGGGATGTGTCCTGCCAGTTCCGACACCAGGCCACCCACCGTAGTCGCTTCTAAGTTGGTGCGCAGGCGAAGCGGCTGGTATGCATCGGATTGTTCGTCCTTCCCGCTGAGCAGAAGATCGCGCAGATCAGAGAGAACTGTGCTACCCGGGACTACATAGGCCCCGTCTTCCTCGCGGACGATGGCTTCATCAGTCCCTGTTTCGTCGTGTTCATCCTCAATGTTGCCAACGATTGCTTCAATCAGATCTTCAATCGTGACCAGCCCCGCAACCGCACCGTACTCGTCAATCACAATGCGCATGTGCTGCTTCTCGCTTTGCATCTCGCGCAGCAGTTCGTTGACCTTTTTGGGTTCGGGCACAACGGCTGCATGACGCTGGATCTCGCGCACGGTGCGGCTCGCGGCCTCCGTGTCAGGAATGCGCAAGAGATCGTGAGCGAACACAATGCCTGTCACTTCGTCCAGCGTGGTGCTGTACACCGGAACGCGAGAAAAGGCGTTTTCCACGATTTGTTCGGTAAACTCCGCAATGGTTGTGGTGTCTGGCACGGCGAACATCTCGGGACGTGGTGTCATGACCTCACGTACCACCATGTCACCGAACTCCACAACCGAGCGCACCAGGGCACGGTCGCTTTCCTCCAGTATGCCCTCCTCCTGACCAGCTTCCAGAAGCGCGTCCACGCCTTCATCGGGGTGATCCTCTTGCTCTTCTGCCTCGGGATCCGCAAGCGCTGCGATCGAGAGCAACAGGCTGGAGGACAACGTGACCGGCAGAATGACGTAAAACAGCAGTTGCAAAGGAAGGCGAACGCGACTGACCCAGATGCCCCGCGTCCGTGCGAAGAGGACCTGTGGAATGAGCCGGTCAAAGATCATGACGATCAGAGCCAGTTCTGCGAGCGCCTCAGCCGGTGCACCGATGCCGCCGCCTTTAGCACCGGCGATACGCATGCCAAACAGGAGTGCTACTGCAGCCAGCGACAGTTGACGAAGCGTGATGGCTGAGAGCGCGATGTTGTCGCGAGAGAGCCCCAGCCTAGGCTCCATATGCTCCATCCATGCATCCACGTTGTCCTGGTACTCGCGCGCAAGAAACTTTCCCCGCTCGGAGTACACCCTGTCTGCGTAGGAGGAAATGGCCAACACGCACACCAAGGAACACACCACCAGCGTGGTCACCAGGAGCATAGCTAGTCTGCGCTCCCGCAGGTAAGAGCGTTGACAGGTACGCGGGTACGATGCGAGCGCTCGATTAGCCCTGCCGGCAGCCTGAAGCGCGCTCGCAGTCTCGTTTCTCCCGCAACCATTTCACCATTGTCTACTTCATGGTCCAGACCTGTCAGGTGCAGCACACCATGCACGATAAGAATGCGCAGTTCGGTGAGCAATGGGTGGCCGTGTTCCGCTGCCTGACGCGCGGCGGTCTCGATGGAGATGGCCAGATCGCCTGCCACGCCAGAAACAGGGTCTGCGGGGAAGCTCAGTACATCCGTCGCCTTGTTCTTGTGACGAAACCGCCGATTGAGGGAGCGCAGGCGGCGATCATCCGTGAGCAGTATGCTGACCTCGCCCTGCAGATCGACGAGACGCGTCACGCGTAGAAGAAACCGCTGAAGCGCCCGGCGCTCTGCCCCGGATATGCTCAATGGGTGCTTTGTCAGTTCCGTGCTAACCATTGCTGCCTAACCGTTGTGGCAGTCAGCCATAGTCGCCCTGCTGTTTCCGTGACGTCTGTGGTCATCATTGCGTTTTACGCGTGACGGCATACGGCTCGCTCTGGGCGACCGCGGCATCCAGGCCGGATTCACTGAGTCCGAACGACATTTGCTGTTCACGCTGATGTGTGTCGTAGGCGCGAACGATACGCTGAACCAGGCTGTGTCGCACCACATCCGCATCTTCGAAGTGGCAGAAGCGAACGCCGTCAACGCCATTGAGTACGCTGATGGCTTCAACCAATCCGCTGCGCTTAGGGTTTGGCAAGTCGATCTGTGTGAGATCTCCGGTGATGACGGCTTTCGAGTTCATGCCCAGCCGCGTCACAAACATTTTCATCTGCTCGTTGGTGGTGTTTTGCGCCTCATCCATAATGATGAACGCATCCGAGAGGGTACGCCCGCGCATGAAAGCCAGCGGTGCGATTTCGATGATACCTTTTTCCAGCATCTTATCGACACGTTCCTTGTCCAGCAGGTCGTACAACGCGTCGTAGAGCGGGCGAAGATACGGATCGATCTTTTCCTGGAGCGAACCCGGCAAGAAGCCAAGCCGTTCACCTGCCTCGACCGCTGGGCGCACCAGGATGATACGGCTGACACGCTTCGCCATCAATGCGCTGGCCGCCATGGCTACTGCTAAGTAGGTCTTGCCAGTGCCAGCCGGGCCGATGCCGAACGTCATGTCTGCTTGCTCGATGGCCTCAACGTACTTCTTCTGGTTCGGCGAGCGGGGATTGACCATACGCTTGACGCCGCTGGCTGTACGCTGCCGTCCACTTTCGACCAGCGATTTCAGGCTGCTACCAGGTTCGGCAATGGCGAGCTTCAGAAGGGCGTGCAATTCGGGCCCTGCAAGGATCAGGCCGCCACGACGGAGGGTATCGTAGTCATGAAAAAGCCCCTCCACCTGTCCTACTGCCTGCTCTTTGCCTTCGATGGTCAGGCCGTGGGATCGGAGATCGATGGTTACCCCCAAATCCCGTTCCATCATGCGAAGATTCTCATCGCGAAGCCCGAACATAGCTTCCATGCTGGGCGTGATTTCGAGCAAGCTTTTAACCAAGTGAGCTATGCCTCCATGCGGTAACGCTGCATTGTTGAACGGGGATTCGATCGAACGAGAGATAGACGATTCGCTGCAAGGAAGGGCCGGCCCTGAAGCAGCGGTGCTGCCGGCGAACGGTTCGGGATGGCGAGGATCACCAAATCGGCTCGTAGTTGGGCAAAGAATAGCGCGATCGTACGCGCCGGTCAAGCGTGCCGGTAAGCTGAAGTGTTCACAGGTCCCTGAAGCCGTGATGCAAACCTGTACGGTATCGTGCAACTGTTCGACCGGCTCCAACCCTGTAAGCGGAGATATAAACACTCCATTCATGTTCTGTTCTTCATTTCTTCACTCCTCATTGCGACCATCGCCGTAACGGACACAACAGGCAAGGTGAACAGGCAGTTGGCGACGTGTGCGCTGCTTTCCTGGCCCTTAGCTGCCCGTGATGGGGAACGATGAAACGACTCGCAACGTTGGGCGCGATGATGATTGCGTCAACTCTGGTTTCCGGCACCGCTCGCGCGGATGCGGGCGACCCTCCTGCAAAGAAGGCCACCAGGCGCAAGACCGCCGCACACCGTGAGACAGCTACGGAAAAGCAGATTCGCGAAATGAAGGAGATGCTGCAGGCGCAACAGTCACAGATTGATGCCATGAAGCAGCAGCTTGCCACGCGCGATCAGCAGTTGACCACGGCACAGCAGACCGTCACAACAGCCGAGACCCAGGCCACTACGGCAGCAGCCGCGGCGACCCAGGCAGCCACCGCCGCCGCCGATGCGCAGACGAAGGTTGACGCGC
Organism: uncultured Terriglobus sp.; assembly: GCA_964251045.1. Lineage (GTDB taxonomy): Bacteria > Acidobacteriota > Terriglobia > Terriglobales > Acidobacteriaceae > Terriglobus. The sequence continues at coordinate 191,048 of CAXUHI010000004.1, forward strand.
TGCAGACCAGCGTGACCGATCTGAAGAACACGAACGTCGGCCTGCAGGAAACGGTGATCGCTAACCAGGCGCGGCTTGAGACTGAGATTCAGTCGCCCTCCACGTTGCACTACAAGGGCGTCAACATTACACCGATTGGGTTTTTCGCCCTGGAAGGTGTGTGGCGCCAGCGCTCTGTGAATTCAGATATCAACACACCGTTCAACAGCATTCCGTTTCCCAGCGCGAACGAGGGGCATGTCAGCGAATTGAACTTTTCCGGACGGCAGAGCCGCCTGGGCGTGTTGGTGGAGGGCAACGCGGGTGCCTACAAACTCTCCGGGTACTTCGAGGGGGACTTCCTGGGCGTTGGAACCGCGTCAAACAACAACCAGTCGAACAGCTATGTCTTCCGTCAGCGCCAGTTCTGGGGACAGGGTGCGCGGCGTGGTCTGGCCGTGACAGGCGGACAGATGTGGTCGCTGGTCACGGAAACAGGTTTGAGCACAAACAACCGGACGGAGAAGCTGCCCAACACTGTCGATTCGCAGTACATGGTGGGGTTCAGCTGGGCACGTCAGCCGGCTCTGCGGATCCAGCAGAGTTTCGGAGAGCGCAAGTCCGGCCTGTTCACCATGGCGATGTCGCTGGAGCAGGCACAGATCACGAATTTCACCGCTTCCGGAACGATCCCCACCGGGTTTTATTTTGCGGGTGTCGCGCAGAATGGCGGATTGTATAACGCGGCAGGGAATGTTGGCGGCGGCAACACCGCCGGAACAGGTGCGATCTCCACCTATGCAAACAATGTTGCCCCGGATGTGGTAGTGAAGGGCACGCTGGATTACACCCACGCGCACTTTGAGCTGGGGGGTATTGCACGCTTTATGCGGGACTACTTCTTCCCGATTGTGGGCTATACGGGTACCGCGGCGGCACCGACGTATGCGTATTCGACGGTAGAACAGGACAACGTATCAAAGGCCGGCGGTGTGTTTGCCGGAGCCCGCGTGACTGTAAACAAGTATGTGGACGTTGCCGTGACGGGCATGGGCGGTCAGGGTGTGGGACGGTACGGATCGTCGCAGCTGGCTGACGCAACGTTGCGTCCGGACCAGACGCTGGAACCGCTGCACAACTATCACGGTCTGGGAAGCCTGGAGACCCATCCCACATCGAAGCTGGATGTGTATGCCTACTACGGTGGCGAGTACGCGCAACGCACCACCTACACGACGCCACAGGGTGCCCTGATCGGCTACGGTCTCCGCACGACGAGTAATGCGGGCTGCTACAACCTGCCCTCAAACGCAGGCAACGGCAGCGGGACCGCAGGATCGTTGTCTGCCGTTACCTGCGGCGGATCGACACGCTACATCCAGGAGGGCATGGTCGGCTTTACCTACCGGCTGGCAAATAGTCCGCGGTATGGCCGCCTGCAGTATCAGACAACGTACTCATATCTGCAGCGTACCCTGTGGTCGGGCGTAGGGAGCGCCACGACCCCGACTGGTCCGCGTGCCGTGGACAACATGATTCACGCGGGTATGCGGTACTACATTCCATAGTGCCTGATGGCCTCGGCGGCTGCACGTCCCCGATGCATTCCCGAGTCGATGTTGCTTAGCCGCACGTGAAACAATCAGGGCAGACGCATAGCGCGAACTGCCTTACCCAGGAGAGTTTGTATGAAGTACACCATTTCAGCATTGGCAGCTTCGGCGCTTCTTGCGCTCAGTTCACTTGCCGGAGGGCAGCAGCTCAACGGCGCGGGTGCCACTTTCCCAAACCCCATCTACTCCAAATGGTTCAGTGAGTATGCGGCTAGCCATTCCGGCATTCAAATTAACTATCAGTCAGTGGGATCGGGTGCCGGCATTCGTCAGGCATCGGACGGCATTGTTGATTTCGGTGCAACGGACGGCCCGATGACCGACGAGCAGATGAGCGCGGCGAAAGTCAAGCTGTTTCATATTCCAACCGTGCTGGGTGCCGTAGTGCCGACGTACAACCTTCCAGGTATGAACGCGGAACTTAAGTTATCAGGGGATGTGATTGCCGACATTTACCTCGGTAAGATTACGAACTGGCATGATGCGCGGATCGCTTCAATCAATCCAGGCGTCACTTTACCGGATCATCAGATCCTGCCTGTCTACCGCTCGGACGGCTCGGGCACCACCTACATCTTCACCGACTTTCTTTCCAAGAGTTCGCCGGACTTTCAGCAGCGTATTGGGAAAGCAACGTCCGTCCGCTGGACCATCGGTATCGGCCAGAAGGGTAATGAGGGTGTTGCGGGGATGGTGCGCAACAGCCCGTACTCATTCGGCTATGTGGAGTTGATTTACGCACTCCAGAACCACATGTCCTTTGGCGTCGTGAAGAACCCGGCAGGGAAGTTTGTCAAGGCCTCGCCGGAGACTGTGAGCGCTGCTGCCGCAGGTGCGGCAAAGAACATGCCGAACGATTTTCGCGTCTCCATCACCAATGCTCCTGGCGCGGACTCCTATCCGATCTCCTCGTTCACGTGGCTGCTGGTGCCGCTGAAGTCTGCGGATCCAGCCAAGGGAAAGATTCTGCACGACTTTCTAGAGTGGATGTTGCAACACGGTGAGGGCGAAGCCAGCGCGCTGGCGTACGCACCTTTACCACAGCCTGTGGCCGTCAAGGTATCAGGAGCGCTTAACTATCTGAAATAGCACGATGTGACTGCCTGTGCGCCGGTACTCCCCACGGCGCACGGCAGTACCGCTCGATCGATCAAGCCAGCCAAATTCACACAGCATTCACACTCAAGATGTTCGCCTTCCGAGGGCACCCGATACTCTGTACTCATCGCTCGACTGATTGTCTGATCCCAAGTTATGGCTGAATCAAACGTTTCGAATCCTACTCCACCTCTGCTTGCGGTGACTGTGCCGGAGCAGATGCCTGTGGCCGCGGCAGTTGTTAATCCATCTCCGACTGGTATTCGCCAATACCTTGCGGACCGCAGCGGCGGTACAGGTGCGGACCGGATCTTTGGCGGGCTGGTACTTGCTTGTGCGTTGAGCATCATCGCCATCGTGGCCGTGATCATCTTCGTCCTGGTTGTGAACTCAAAACTGTCGCTGCACGCCTTTGGGTTGCGCTTTTTTGGGCGAACGGCTTGGAACCCGGTGGTGGGCGATTTCGGCGCGCTGCCATTTATTTATGGCACGCTCATGACTTCGTTCCTGGCGCTCTGTATTGCCGTTCCTCTGGCGATCTGCGTTGCTGTCTTCATCATGGAGATCTGCCCGAAACAGTTGCGCGGTACTGTGGCGTTCCTGACGGAACTGCTGGCCGCCATTCCATCCGTCGTGTACGGTCTTTGGGCCATCTTCATTCTGGTGCCCCTTGTGCGTGACCGGTTGGGACCGCTGCTGCAAAGAACGCTGGGTTGGACCGGTTTCTTTTCCGGATCGAATTTCGGCGAAGGCATTCTGACCGCCAGCATCATCTTGTCGATCATGATCCTGCCGGTGATCTCGTCCATAACGCGCGAGGTGATGAGTGCCGTACCTATCAGCCAGAAAGAAGGGGTGCTTGCGCTGGGTGCAACGCGCTGGGAGATGGTCCGCATCGCGGTTCTGCGAAATGCGCGTATCGGGATCGTGGGTGCCATTATCCTGGGACTTGGACGCGCTTTAGGCGAAACCATGGCCGTAACCATGGTCATCGGCAACAATCCGGAGATCTCACGCAGCCTGTTTGCTCCCGGCCACACGCTGGCAAGCGTCATTGCAAATGAGTTCACCGAAGCGACGGGTGACCTGTACCTCTCGGCCCTGATCGAGATTGGCCTGGCGCTGTTCCTTGTGACAATCCTGGTCAATACGGTCGCGCGGCTTCTGGTCTGGGCTGTGACACGCGGCAACACGGCAAAGGCGGTGTAGGTTGGCAAACACTCCCGCTCGCCTTCACATCCGTTCCAGCCGCGCCAACTCCACGGGCCGTGTGGCCACGGATTACCTGATGACGTTTCTCGCCGTCGGCGGCACGGTTATTGTGCTGGTCCCGCTGTTTGCCATCCTCGTGTACCTCATCTACAAGGGTGCAAGTTCGCTGAATGTGGCCTTTTTCACGCAACTGCCCAAGCCGGTGGGAGAGCAGGGCGGAGGCATGGCGAATGCCATCCTTGGTTCCGGCATCGTCCTTGCGCTTTCGAGCCTTCTCGGCATTCCGGTTGGCATCGCGGGTGGCGTGTACCTGGCTGAGTACGGCGGCGGCAAGCCTTTGGGGGGACTGATCCGGTTTACGGCGGACGTCTTGAATGGCGTTCCTTCGATCGTCATGGGCATTGCAGGATATGCCCTGGTCGTTGTTCATCAGCACCACTTCTCGGCGCTGGCCGGTGGTATCACGCTGGCCATTATGATGATTCCGACGGTCACGCGGACGACGGAAGAGATGCTGCTGACCGTTCCGTCCTCGATTCGCGAGGCTGCGTTTGGTCTCGGGGTGCCGCGCTGGCGCATGATCGTCTCCATCAGTTTGCGGACTGCGCTGCCGGGTATCATCACCGGTTGCATGTTGGCGTTTGCGCGGGTTGCGGGAGAGACGGCACCGTTGCTGTTTACTGCATTTGGTAGCCAGTTCTGGCCACATGGCTTCAACGAACCCATTGCCGCTCTGCCACTGCAAATCTTCAACTATGCACTTTCTCCCTACGATGAATGGCACCGGCTGGCATGGGCCGGCGCGCTTGTGCTGATCACCATGATCATGGTGTCGGTTGGACTGGTGCGCTATGTGACCTCGCGCGGAACACTCAAGGGAGGAAGTTAGTGGGACTGGATATTCGTGTCGAAAATTTGAACGCCTGGTATGGCTCGACACACACGCTGAAGGATGTCTCGCTTCACATCCCCGCCAATCACGCGACCGCGCTCATTGGACCCTCCGGCTGCGGCAAGTCGACGTTTGTGCGCTGTTTAAACCGGATGCACGAGACCAATCCTTCGGCTCGCGTGGAAGGTTCCGTGCACATGGGCGACCTTGACATTTACAAGAGTTCATCGCCCGTGGAGATCCGCCGCCGGGTTGGCATGGTCTTCCAGAGGCCGAATCCCTTTCCGACGATGTCCATCTACGACAACGTGGCAAGCGGACTGAAACTGAATGGGTTCCGCAAGCGCCAGGTGCTGGACGAAGTGGTCGAGCGATCACTGAAGCAATCTGCACTCTGGGATGAGGTCAAAGACGACCTGCGCAAGAAATCCGGGGCGAGTCTCTCCGGCGGTCAGCAGCAGCGCCTTTGTATCGCGCGTGCTCTTGCCGTTGACCCTGAAGTGCTGCTGATGGACGAACCGGCCAGCGCGCTGGATCCCGTTTCAACCTCAAAGATCGAGGATCTCATCTTTCAGTTGAAGGATCAGTACACGATCGTCATCGTGACGCACAACATGCAGCAGGCGGCACGCGTGGCGGAAAACACCGGGTTCTTTCTTATGGGGAAACTGGTGGAGTTCGACGCAACCCACAAGATCTTCACCAATCCTTCGGACAAGCGTACGGAAGATTACATCACCGGCAGGTTCGGCTGATGCGCGTCCACTTTCAGCAAAACCTGGAGGAGTTGCGCGAACGGCTTCTGGCCATGGCCGGCCTGGTCGAGCAGGCAATCCAGCGCGCCATCGAAGCCTACGCCACGCGCGATGTCCGGCTGTGTGAGCTGGTGCGCATGGCTGAACCGACGGTCGATCGGATGGAGCGCGAGATCGACGAGCTCGCGCTGGACCTGCTGGCCACGGAGCAGCCTGCCGCCTCAGACCTCCGGTTTATTCTTGCGGTAATCCGCATCAATGCGGACCTGGAACGCGTCGGCGATCAGGCCGTCAACATTGCCCACCGGGTGCAGGATTTGGGCACCATGCCCGAGCTGGATCTGTCTGTCGATATTCCGCAGATTGCCTCTTTGGCAGCGGCCATGGTGCGCAAGTCGCTGCAGGCGTTTGTGGACCGCGACCAGGCGATGGCGAATGAAGTCCTGGCCATGGACGACGAGGTGGACGCGCTGAACCGGAACGCCTTCCGAATTCTGGGTGAGCGCATCAAGTCTGATCCGGTGGTGACGCAGCAGGCGCTGAACGCGCTGGTGATTTCACGCAACCTGGAGCGGGTGGGTGACCATGCCACCAACATTGCGGAAGATGTGATCTTCTGGGTGACCGGCGCGGACGTGCGCCATGGAGCGATGCTCAGGACGGCCGGCGTGTCTCCAGTTGTGTCCGCGCCGGCACCGGACCAAGCAGGCCAAGAGCCGCCTGTGCGCTAAGCAGAGCGAACTGTTTGTCGGGTACTTTAAAGACTTGCGCAAGCGCCTGTTTGGCCCTGCGCAGGTGATAGAAGACGCGCTCTCCGAAAGTGCCATGCTCCCCGTAAAACCTCCGTTCCGCGAGCAACATGCTGCGATAGCGCTCCAGTGACATTTCCTCCCCAAGCCGTTGCGTGGAGAGCCGGTGTTCAAGCCGCGCACGCAGCAGATGCACGCGTCCACCGCTGCGCTGCGCCCTTGCAAAGGACGCGTGGTCCAGGAATTCCAACGGATAGGCCTGCGGAAAGCCCCCTTGAGCCGCAACTGCAGCAACGCGCCACACCGACCCGGAGCTAAAGGCGGTGATCTCTTGTGTCAGCACGCCAGGGTTCTCCGTTACCGGCTTGTGGCTTAGCCGTGGCAGGCAGGCAGGGGAATGCGTCCGTTCACCCTGCACAAGGCGCGGAACAAGCACGGCAACCTCCGGCTGTAACTCAGGGTCTGACAGGGCTGCAAAGGCTTCGTCGAGAAACTCGAGAGTAAGCGCGGTGTCCTGATCCAGCAGCAGCAGCCACGTGCAACCTGCTTCGGCGGCCCGAGCAAGGGCGGTGTTGTACGCCGTTGCGAGTCCAGGGTTGCTGGGAGCTGAAACATACTCCGATGCAAGCATCCAAGCGGGTACTTGCTGAGGCGTCGATGAATTGTCAACGATGAGCAGAGAAAGCTGCTCCCGAAGCGAAGGTTTCTCGCGCAGCCTGTCATCCAGGGTTCGCAGAGCAGCGCTGTCCTCAGCCTTCATCTGGTATAGAACAACGACAACGTAGAGGCGCGCGCTTACGTCTGGCATGTCAGGACCGGCAGGTGGGTTGAGCACGTCACGACACCAGTACCGGCAACGCTGATACTGCTGCCCTACGTTCCTGTAGCTCGAGGGCTGCTTCCAGCACCTCTTGCACGCTGATACCTGCAATGCAGTGAGCGTCTGCGCGCGTGCAACAGCCGACGCACTCATCGCGCATGGTCGGATGGAGAGTGGCGACGTACGGCCCCATGGGGCGTATCCTCTGCGGGCTTAAAGGATGGTCTGGATGAATCTGGCGTTCAGAGGCGAACAGAACCGCCGTTGGCAGACCCAACGCGCCGGCAGCATGACCGGGCCCGCTGTCGTTGCCAATAAAAAGGTCGCAGTGCGCCAGCAACGCAACAGATTCCGGAATGGACGTTACGCCGGCCACAAGAAACGCGTGTTGGCTCATAAGGGCCTCCAGTACGGCCTCGGCAAACAATCGGTCGCTTTTGCCGGACAGCAACACGATGTTGTATCCGCGTTTGATGAGTTCATGCCCCAGCGCCGCCCAATGTGCAGTGGGCCATCTCCGATGAAGCGTGCTTGCACCCGGTGCGAGAACAGCAGTTCTACCGTGTTCCGGAAGTCCAAGTCTTCGACGCAAAGGTTGCCAGGCGACTGTCGCGCTCACCTGCACAAGGACCTGGGAGACGGCATCCGTACGTAGAGTTTCAGCTTGCGGCAACAGGCCTGTTTTTTGCGCCAGGCGCAGCGCACGCTGCGGTTCATGCAGTCCGTTGCCGCCCTCCACCGCTGTTGTGAGCATCCGGTCGCGTTGCGGTGCACCCGCCTGATTGGGGGTCACGGTTGAGGCGTATCCAATGCGCACCGGGCTGCCGACCAGGTACGCCAGCATCATGGAACCGAAGAGATCATCGCCCCAGCGTGGCATGAGACACACACGCGGATGAAGATGCCTGAGATCGCGGCGGTACCATCGGACAATGTCCAAACGATGTTGAAGTGCCTGCTCCATGCGAAACGGTGGAGAGGAGGCCACTGGCGCGGAATATACCGCGCGGACGAACGCGACCGCCTCGAACAGGCTTTCAACGCCACGCGCGCAGGCAATGTCGATCGCGATATCCGGGTGTTCCCGATGCAGCGCCTCAAGCAGCGGCAACAGCATCACGGAATCGCCGAAGTGGCTGGTAAGGTGCACGATCAAGATGCCCTTGCCATCTTCCGGGCGGGGCAGCATGTGGAAGGTTTGGGCTGCGTTGACGGCGTGGCGAAAGAGCCAGCTGCCACAGTTCTGCAAGACCGTACGAATTTTTGAACGCAGCGCATGCGGCATTCGCATAAGGGGAGAATGGCGAAACAGGTCACTCATGCAGCTTCCTGCACTGGCAAGGGTGTGATGATTTTCGCGGGAGGCGGATGATACAAAACGCGGTAGACCACCATGCTCTGCGGTACGATCAGCGCGACTGCATATGACAGCGCCGTGCCCGTAACCACGCCGATTGGTCCGATGCGGCGCACCAGGTAAATCGAAACGGCAAGGTTGATCGCAGCCGCAACGACCGACAGCGCTCCCTGCAGCCGGACGCGATCGACGGCAGCCAACAGAGTTGCCTCGACGTCCATGAAGGTGCTGACCAGCATCCATCCGCAGATAGCCAGCAGCAGGGGCCATCCGGGGACAGCACGCGGCCCGATGTACCACCGGATCAGCGGACGCCCAAGCAGCGCGAGGATGGTAAGCGATGCCGTAGCAATGCCTACTGTGGAACGCATTGTCAGCCAGAAGGTGCGGCGCACCCAATCATAGCTGCCGCGTGCGTAGGCCTCACTATACGCGGCCCACAGAGAAAGCTGCAGTGAGTTCATCAGCAGGGTCGCATAGGTTGCCAGGCGCCATGTGATGCTGTACGGAACGACATCGGCCGCGCCCACGTAGTGCGCGATCACCAGATTGTCGCTGTTGAAGACCACAAGTCCGGCGATCTGGAGCAGGAGGAATCCGGAACCGCTCTGCAGAAGCTCGCGGCTCAGGCGGGGGTGGAACGCACGCGGCGAGGGCAGCAGGCCAGGCCTCCAGAGGACGGCCAGCCATAGATTCAGGAGGAGATTGCCGGCAACCTGCGCGCCGCTGTACAGACCCAGGAGCATCACCAGGCCCGCGTGCATCCACATACCGGCAAGCACCGCCAGGAGGCCTGCGATGCTGCTGAAGATCAGAGCGTAGTAGACGATCTGCATCTTCTGGTAGCCGCCCAGCACGCGATGGGACAGATTGAGCGGAAGTCCGAAGAGGAAAAAAACAAACGCGATGGCGTAACAGGTGCTTGCTTCGTGTGCCAGTCCCGGCGCCTGCGCACGCACCAGGCGGTCCAGGTGCAGGTGCGGCCAAAGCAGCCATCCCGAGATGCCAACCAGCAAGGCCATCGCGGTACTGAGCCAAACCGCTGTTGCAAAGTATTGTTGCGCGGCACGCTCGTTGTTAGCGGCGAAGGCATGCGAGATGCGGTTGGTCAAGGTATTCGCAATGCCCAGATCCAAGACCGTTAGCATGGTGATACTGGTGGTTACCGTGACCCAGATGCCGTACCGCTCCGGACCAAGATAACGCGTGGTCAGTGGCAGGGAGATGAGCTGGACGATGAGTGTTACGCCCCGGTTCATCAGTGCCGAGGCGCCGCCATGCAGCACCCTTCGAAGCCGGTCGTCCCGCAGGATACGAGCAAACAGTCCGTACGCGTTGGCTGTCCATGCGGTCGAAAGCATCCGTCCGATTCTATCGAATGGCATACCAGGTGCCCGACCCTGCTATACTTTGTTTGGGAGCGGTGCTCCCAGGCGTTACGGGAGCGGCCCGGAGTGGATTGGGTTGGCCAGAGACCGTATCGTGTGTTCCCAACGCTGCATGCCATCCCTGGCTCGATACGGGGAAGCGCTGGTTGCTCTGGCTTGACTGGTCCTCATCGTGATGACCTCGCCATGCAGCAGCAGATCCGGGACGGTTCTGCTGAGAGAAACAATCCATGGTGCCCGCCCGCGCCAAACGGGAACGAGGCAGTCCTGCATCACATTGACGCTTTGGCAGGCAGGTCGCGCCACGCGTGCGCCGCTATAAAAGAGAGAGATATACGCCTTGACATCCAGCAACACCGCACTTTTAGAGCCGGCCGGCTCCTCTACTTCAATTCCACCAGCTACTGTACACTTCAACGACTTTGCCATTTCACAGAGCCTGAAAGAGCGCCTGGCGGCAGCAAAGTACACAGCCCCGACGCCCGTGCAGGCCGGTGCCATTCCTCCCGCACTGGAGGGTCGCGACGTTCTGGCGACAGCCGCTACCGGGACCGGCAAGACACTCTCCTTTCTGGTCCCAATGATCGATCAGATGGACAGCTACCCGCTGCCGCCCGCTGAGAACAGGCGGCAGGGCCGGCCTATACGGTCTCTCATTCTTCTGCCGACGCGTGAGCTTGCCATGCAGGTGCTTGAAAGCTACGGAAAACTCGTTCCCAACGCTAAATCGGACGCCGTGCTGGTTTGCGGCGGACTTTCCGAGCATGCGCAGCTTGAGAGCTTGCGCCGGGGTCCGCGTCTTGTGGTTGCAACTCCCGGACGATTGGAGGACTTCCTGAAGCGCGGTGAAATCAGCCTTCGCAGTGTGGAGATGCTGGTGCTGGATGAAGTCGACCGCATGTTGGACATGGGCTTTCTTCCGGCAATCCGCCGTATCGTAGGCGCGCTGCCGAAAGACCGGCAAACCATGTGTTACTCCGCCACGTTGGACGCAAATATCGCCGGGATCGTGCGGGATTACGTGCGTGACCCGGTACGTGTTGCCATCGGGACCACCAGCAAACCCAGTGACCGCGTGGAACTTCGCGCCTACACAGTGATGCAGGACCAGAAGTTGAGCCTTCTGGAAAAGCTGCTTGATGAGGAGAGCGGGACATACCTGATCTTCTCTCGCACAAAGCACGGTGCGGACCGGCTCGGACGCAAGCTCGAAAAGCTGGGACACAAGGTGTCAATCATTCACGGCGACCGTTCGCAGTCGCAGCGTACCTCCGCGCTGAAGTCGTTTAGTTCGAGCAAGAGCCGCATCCTGGTTGCCACGGACGTTGCGGCGCGGGGCATCGACATTTCGCACATCGCACATGTAGTGAACTACGATCTGCCCGGTGCAAGCGATGACTTTGTTCACCGCATTGGCCGCACCGGCCGCGCTTCCGCGACAGGTGTCGCCACGACCTTCGTCATGCCTCAAGAGCGGAACGATGCCCGCAAGATGGAGCGAGAGTTGAAGATCAGCTTCGACTGGCGTGAGACGGACAAGAACCTTCCCAAGGAAGAGCGCAATGTGCCCGTCGATCTCTCGAAGGTAAACGATCTGATGCAGCTGGAAACACGTGCGTGGAAGACGAGTGGAACCGGAGACAGACATGAGCAGACCCCTGTTCCGAGGCGTCGCAGGAGTACAGGCCGGGCACCTGGCCGCCGCTCCGGTTCGGGAGCACGGCGGCAGGCATAACTGATTGTGATGGAGGCGGCGGGGACGCATTGGCTGCCGCCTTATCCACTCCCCAGGCAAGCCTGTAACTCAGGTTGTGGGCTGTACTGCTGTGTTCTCAAGGCATCAAGGCAGAGCAAAGGCTACGTACTTCGCGCCCTGCGGTGCCTTGGCATTGCGCGCGCTGCTGGTTGCGATGACAACGTATTGCTTGCCATTCACCATGTACGTGGCGGGCGTTGCGTTCCCGGCGAAGTCCATGGTGCACTCCCACACCAGCTTGCCCGTATCTTTGTCAAAGGCGCGCATCTTGTTGTCGTAATTGGTTGCGCCGATGAAGACGAGACCGCCCGCCGTAACCACCGGACCGCCGTAGTTCTCGCTGCCGGTGTTCTTCATGCCCTTGGCCGCAAGCTCCGGATACTCACCCAGCGGGACCTTCCAGAGATAGTTGCCGGTGTTCAGGTCGATGGCGTTCAGCGTGCCCCACGGTGGTGCTACCGCCGGGTAGCCGTCCGGATCGAGGAACTTCTTGTATCCAGTAAAGCGGTACTTTGCAGGCGGAGCGGTGGTGGCACCCGAGCCTGGCGCGAGCTCAGCTTTATCGTTGTGATCCGTATGTGTCCCCGCCTGATTTCCCCAGAACACTGCCTCGCGGGTGTCCGCAGCTTCTTTGCCCGTTCGGACATAGGTCAGCAACGACTGGAGATCGCCGCCGGTGATGTTGGGGAAGCTGGGCATGCGCCCTCGACCGTTATGAACGATGTCGGCCATCTGTTCCGGCGCAAGATGTTGGGTGGCGTCGATCAGCGACGGGAAGACACCTGCCTGGCCCTTGCGATCCGGTCCGTGGCACATGGCGCATTGCATGTTGTAGGCCGTTGCGCCCGGTCCACCTGCTTGGACCTCGGTCAGTTCACCTGTCCATGCCACATCGTTGGCGTTGACGTAGATCACGCCAGATGTCGGATCGACGGCATCGCCGCCCCACTCCGCGCCACCGTCATAGCCTGGGAAGATGAGCGTTGGCTTGTCCACGCTGAGCGGAATGAATTGGCCGTTGCTGATGAAGGTGCCGAATTGTTTTTCTGCCCAGGCGTGTGCCTCCGGCGTGCGCTTGGTCAGCAGGTCCGCAGTCAGCCGCTGGCGGGCGTAGGGCAAAGGCACGGTGGTCATTGGCTGTGTGGGCGAAGTCCACTCGCCCGGCACGGTGCTTGCGGGAAAGGGCTCTTCATGAATCGGGAAGAGCGGCGTGCCGGTCACGCGGTCAAAGACGAAGACCTGTCCATGCTTGGTGGTCTGCGCGACGGCATCCACCATCTTGCCCTCGTGCTTTACCGTCAGCAGGATTGGCGGCGCAGGCAAGTCGCGGTCCCAGATATCGTGATGCACGGCTTGAAAGTGCCATAACAGCTTGCCCGTGTTTGCGTCCAGAGCCAGCAGGCAGTTGGCGTACAGATCGTTACCAGGGCGGTCCGCGCCATAGAAATCCGTTACCGCGGAACCTGTTGGAACGTACAGGATGCCGCGCTTCTCATCCAGCACGCTGCCAGACCAGTTGTTAGCACCGCCGGTGTACTTCCAGGCGTCTTTGGGCCAGCTCTCATAGCCGGGCTCGCCAGGGTGTGGGATAGTGTGGAAGCTCCATCGCAGAGCGCCGGTGTGCACGTCATAGGCGCGGATGTCGCCGTGGGGTGCCGGGCTTGCCTCCGCCGTGCGGAAGCCGATGATGATGACGTCGTTGTAGAGTGTGCCGGGCGTCGTCAGAGCGATGGTTCCGGCGGGCGATTCCGGACCAAGGCCATCGCGCAGGTCGATCTTGCCGTTGCTGCCAAATGTCTCGACGGGTTTGCCGGTGTCCGGGTCCAGCGCCCAGAGCGCATAGAGCGTGTTGGCGAAGAGAATCTTCTGCCGGCCGTTGTAGTACATGGCGAGACCACGGTCCGGCTGGCCGGACTTGATGCCGCTGTCAAAGTGCCACTGCTCTTTACCAGTCGCGGCATTGAGCGCGATGACCTGCTGGCTGGGTGTGTAGGCGAACAGCGTGCCGTCGACGACCAGCGGATGTGTCTGCAATCCGCCCGTCTCGCCTGTGTCGAAGGTCCAGGCGACTTTCAGGTTCTTCACGTTGCCACGGTTGATTTGTGTGAGCGGTGAGTACCGCTGCCCCTCATGGTTGCCGCCATAGATGGCCCAATCTGCGTCTTTACCGCTCTGCTTTGAAGCAGCTTGCACGAAGTGATGGCTCGGAGTCGCAGTTCCGCAGAAAGTGACGGCGGACACGGACAGGCAGCCGGTTACGATCGCTGTCGGAAGACGGAAGTGGACCATGATAGCCAGATTGTAGCCTCGTGCGCCGTGCACCGTGCACACGGGAGAACGTAACGACAAACAGGACCCCGTTTCACCTGGATCGAGGTAGGCCCTTTCTGTTCAGAGGTGACGCTGAAGCGTGCCACTCCCAGGGTTAGAAGTTGCACCCCGGTCCATTTAAAATCAGCGACGTTTCGGGTGACGGCTGTCATGCCATGCATCAGGGCAGTTGCTGTAATGAGTGCGCCCCGCTCCGGACGTGGATCGGGCACGTGTAGAGGTGCGCAACGTAATGCCACAGCATCATTAACCGGTGAAATTCAATCCGCGAACTCAGCTAATACGTACCGATCTACCCACGCGCGAAGCTTGGCGGCCTGCAAAGTATCACGCCGATCAAGCCGGAGTCGTTCGGCTCTGGAGAGTTGCCTCAAGCAGCTGCGGCTGTGACCAGGTCAGGCGCTGCGATACGTGTTGCGTTCGGGTCATAGGCGGTGAGCGGAAGGCCTGCATCGCGCCACCCTTCAAAGCCGCCGCGCAGCGGACGCACCCGGTGCACCCCAAGCTTCTGCAAGCGCTTCGCAAGATGGGCGCTGGTTTCATCGTTGGGGCAGGTGCAGTAGAGAACGACATCTGTGTCGCGCGGCAGCAGGTTGCAATGGTTTTCGAGCTCTGTGGGACTGATGCGTACCGCGCCGGGCAGCACGCGTGGGTCCGGCAAGTAGTCCAGCGGGTGCCGAAGGTCCACGATAAAGGGAGGCTTGCCGCCGCTTCTCTCTGCCATGTGGAAGATGGATTGAAGTTCGGCGGGTGTTACGCCCGCATCACGCAGATTCTTCAGGAAGGCGCGTTGCAGCCACACGCGGCGCACCACAAACGCGATTAGAGCAAGGGCAAAAAGCACTGCGCCAAAGCGCGCGAGGAAGTGGAAGAACGGCGCCGAGCGCTTCGCCAGGTCGCCAAAAAAGCGACCGCCAAAGACATACGCGGAGGACCAGATGAGCGATCCGGCGAGATCGTACGCAAGGAAGCGTGTGTAGCTCATGCCCGTCTGCCCGGCGATGGGTGGAGCTACCGCGGAGAGGCCTGGCACGAACTTGGCAAAGAGCAGCGTGACGGCACCGTGCTTGCCAAAGTAGCTTTCGGTCTTGCGCACGCAGGTCGCTGCCTCAAGCGACAACCGGCACACCAGGCGCACCACGCGGCCACCGTAACGCACCCCCGCAAAGTACCAGATCGAATCAGCGATGGCACAGGCCAGCAGAATGGCGCCCATGACGGCGCTGGCATGGAGCCGGTGTGTCGCGGTCAGCGTTCCCGCCGTGACCAGCAGAGGGACAGATGGCACGGGCACGCCAAGCTGCTCCACCAGCACCCATATGAAAAGGATGCCGTAGGCGTAGTGCACGAAGAATTCAAGCGCAAGTGGCATGATGAAGAGCTTTGGCACCTCTGTAGATGAACGGAATACGGCATGCGCTTCGATTTCTTTCCCGTACCAATCAGAAGGCCCCGCGTGCCGGAAGCAGCGGAGCCCTCAGGAGAGAAGGAAAGTTTACTTGACGGCCACTTTCGGCACCACGGAGAATCCGGGACGCAGCAGATGGTCGTTGTTCTCATTCTGATCAAGGTCGATACGGACCGGAATGCGTTGAACCACCTTGACGTAGTTGCCGGTAGCGTTCTCCGGAGGGAAGAGAGACAGGCGCGATCCAGTTGCGCCACCCACCTGTGAGACGTGGCCGTGATATTTCTTACCACCGAGCGCATCGACTGAGATGTCGACCGCCTGCCCGACCTTCATCTTTTCCAGCTGCGTTTCCTTGAAGTTGGCTGTGATCCAGAGGTTGTCCAGAGGCACCAGCGTTAGCATGTTCTGGCCGACCGAGACGTTCTGACCCACGGCAACACTTTTGCGGTTGATGATGCCTGCGACCGGTGCGGTCACGTGACAGTAGCTGAGGTTTAGTTTTGCCTGCGCAACCCTCGCCTCCTGCTGCTCAATGTCGGCATTCGCGGCCTGTGCGCGCGCCTGTTGCACGGCAACCTGCTTGGGCCCGTTCTGCCGTGCCTGTTCGGCGTCGCTGCGCGCAGAATTTAAGCGGGACTGGGCCTGGGCTACTCCTGCCTGCTGGGCAATGACGTTCTGTTGTGCCTCCAAGAGGGCACCATTGGTTGCGGCTGCTTGCGCGACAGCCTGATCGAACTGCTGCTTGCTGATCACGTCCTTGGCGACAAGCGGTGTGTAGCGGTCGACGTCAAGCTGGGCCTTGAGTGCGTTGGCTTTGGCCTGATCCACGCGTGCCTGCGCGGCCGATACCTGCTTCTGCGCTTGTGCCACGGCAGCTGTGGCTGTTGCCACGTCAGAGCCGGAGGTTTGCACCGTTGTACGTGTTTGTATGCTGGTGATGGGAACATTTGCGTTTGCCTGCACAAAGGAAGCTTTGCTATTGGCAAGCTGTGCCTCGGCCTGCTGCAGGGCCACCTGATAGTCGCGAGGATCGATCTCGGCAATCGGATCACCCTGGTTGACCTTCTGGTTGTCTGTGACGTTTACGTTGATAATCTGCCCGGAGACACGGGCAGATACCTGGTACAGATCGCCATCGACCTGCGCATCATCCGTGTCCTCAGTGAACGTGGACCGCCAATAGAAAAAGACAGCCACAAGAACGAGAAGGATCACGACTGTTGCGATCAGGAAGTTGCGCCGTGCCTTCGATGCGGGTGTTTCCGGCGGCTTGGCAGGCTTGTCGTCGTTCTTAGGGGGCGTCGCCTGGTTGTTATCCTGCTGGGCATTGCCGCCACCATTTCCCTGCTGATTAGCCTGCTGCGGTGCAGCATTCTGCTGATCGGAATCTGCCACGATCACCTTCCTCCCAGTTGAAGAGCCTGCTTGTAATTGGATCCGGCGCTGCCCGTGGCGCGCGCCAGTGAGAGCTTTGCCACGTTGTGCTGATAGAGGGCACTGATGTACTGATCGTTCGCCTGTTCGGTCTGCGACTGTGCCTGCGACACCGCAAGATTGTCCGCAACTCCGGTGCGGAAACGCTGCTGTGCTTCGCTTAATGCTTCGTTGGCAAGATCGACGTTGCTGCGCGCCGCTTCCACCAGCTTCGCGGCGGCCTCGATGTCCAGCAACGCATCGCGTACATCCGCGTTTACCTGCTGCACCTGATCGCTGTAGCGTGCTCGTTGCTGCTGGAGCGTGGCGTCCGCCACTT
Organism: uncultured Terriglobus sp.; assembly: GCA_964251045.1. GTDB lineage: Bacteria > Acidobacteriota > Terriglobia > Terriglobales > Acidobacteriaceae > Terriglobus. The sequence continues at coordinate 208,162 of CAXUHI010000004.1, forward strand.
CCTTGTCACCACGTGTTTTGGCAATCTGCAGGATTGGCGCGGAGACCTCGCCGGTGGCGGTATAGGTGCCGTGCGAGTGGCCGATGGTGGTGCCAAGATCGCCGAAGTCACCGGAGACTGTCACCGTTGGATATTGCTCCGCGACGGCGGCTTTCTTTTGCAACTCGGCACCCTTTACGCGCTCGGCCATGCCCGCCAGATCGGTCCGGCTTTTCAGGGCATCGTTAAAGGCCTGTTCCGGCGTAACGGGTGTCGCAGGCGCAAAGGGAACTGCGTCCGTGAGGCGGAACTTTTGCTCGAGTGGCAAGCCGATGGCACGTGCCAAAGCAAGCTTGTCTTTCTCCAGCGTGTTCTGCGCCTGAACGAGTTGCTGGTCGGCGTTCTGGTAATCCACCTGGGCGCGCAACACATCCAGTCGCGGGCTGGTGCCGGCGTCATGATTGGCGATTGCCTGATCGAGTGACACCTTGGCATTAGCCTTGATGGCCTGCTCGGCCTCAATCCGGGATCCATCCGCGATACACAGCAGGTAGGCATTGCCAACAGTCAGGACGACCATGTTGCGGGCATCGTCTGCTGTAAGCTTCGCTCCCTGGAAGTTGTGCTTCGATGCAAGGTAATTTTGAATTGACTGCACGTTGAGGAGCGACTGCGTCAGGTAGGCGCGAAAGTCGAAGACCTGAAACGGGCCAACGATCTGGGGGATACCTGGAAAGCTCAGGCCGTACGCGGCAAGATTGATTTGCTGGACGGTGTAGGTGGCAGAGCCAGTCACGGTGGGTAACAGGGATTGCAGTTGCTGGAGACGTGAACCTGCGGCCGTCTGGACCTGGCTGTTCTGCAGGATTAAGCCCAGGTTGGTGCGCAGACCGCGCTGGATGGCATCATCGAACGTTAGATCAAGCACGCCGGCAGTTGCCGTCCCATCGATCAGGGATCCTTTGTAGTCATTGGCGTTCACACCGCTGTTGCCACCGCTCTGTCCGGGAGTGCCAACGGTCTGTAGCGCCTGTTGCGCGGCCTGCACCGTCGCTGGCCCGCTCGCCGTGTTTCCTGTAGACGACGCCTGCCCACCGCCGCTGCTACTTCCGCCACTTTGCGAGGACATCTGCGCGCCCATTGAAATGGAGCCCAGCAGCAATGCGCTCACCGCCGCCCGCCGGTGCCACCCATGGCTGTTGCGCAGCTTTGTACAGTTGCCTGGTCGATCGTTCTGCGTCATACGCTCCGTGACAAATTTAAGGATCGCGGCGCAACACACGCCAGAATCCGGTACTCTTCGTTTCGAAGTATCTGATGCGCGGCACCTCTGCTTCCGATGCAGAAATTTGCCGCTGACCATCTCTGCCAACACTTGGAGGAACTACACCGTGTTGGCTGCCGTGCATAAGAAGCTTCGTGTACGGCATTTATGCTGAAGGAGACCGAACGCTATCGTGTTTCTCGAAGGAGATCAGAAACGTGCGCCGCATTCGTACCGGAGTTGTTGGTTATGGCCTCGCGGGCCGTGTCTTCCACGCACCGTTTGTCTCTGCTGTTCCGGAGCTTGAGTTGACCGCGATTGTGCAGCGTACGGGAGACACCGCGAAGCAGGCATACCCGGAGGCCGCACAGATGCGCAGCCTGGACGAGTTGCTGGCCAGCGACGTGGAACTGGCTGTCATCGGCACCCCCTCGCACACGCATTTCGCGCTTTCGAAGCAAGCGCTGGAGGCAGGCAAGCACGTGGTCTGCGACAAGCCCGTCACGACCACCTCCGCACAGGCGGAAGAGCTGGAGGCGCTGGCGAAGTCGAAGGGATTGCTCTTCTTTCCGTTTCAGAACCGGCGTTGGGATGGTGACTTCAAGACCCTGCAAAAGTTGCTGGCGGGGAACGCTGTCGGCCGTGCCGTCACGCTGGATTCACGCTTTGACCGCTACCGCCCCGTGCCCAAAAGCGGCGCGTGGCGCGAAGACGAGGAGGCCGGCGGGCTTCTGTTCGATATTGGGCCTCACCTCATCGACCAGGCGCTGGTGCTCTTTGGACGCCCCTCACGCGTGCAGGCCAACCTGCGCCGTGATCGCGATACAGGGGGCAATGTGCCGGATGCCTTCGATCTCAATCTTTTCTTCACCGGCCCGGATGATCGAGACATCCTGGTGCGTCTGGGGACGACGGTTCTTGCCATCGATCCAGCGCCGCGCTACAGGCTGCATGGAACGCGCGGCAGCTTTGTGAAGTACGGCCTTGACCCGCAGGAGCCTGCGTTGGTAGCGGGAGGAAGCGTTCCGCCAGCCGGCAGCCCGGAGGTCTGGCTGCAGGAACAGGAATCCATGTGGGGAACGCTGAGCGTGGTGCGCGATCCGGCCAAACCCACGAACGTGGAATGCACTCAGGTCAAGACAGAGATTGGGGACTACCGCGCATACTACAGCAATGTGGCGGCATCGATTCTGGGTACGGCGGAACCCGCCATCACGGCCCGTGCTGCTGTCCACGTCGCCCGCATCATCGAGCTGGCACAGCAGAGCAGTGATACGGGCGCCACTGTCGCGGTTGCTGCTGCAGGCTGGTAGCGGGACCACGTGGCATCCATACGGAAAGAGCTCCCGCGCGGCTTTCGCTGGGCTGCGGTCAAGGCAGGCATCAAGACAAGCGGCCGCAGCGACCTTGCGGTTGCCGTTGCGGATCGACCCGCCTCTGCCGCCGCCATGTTCACACGCAACCAGGTGGTGGCCGCGCCGCTTGTGATTGGGCGTCAGAACCTTGCCGCCAGCGGAGGGCTGGTTCGCGCCGTGGTGGTCAATGCCGGTAACGCCAACTGTGCCACAGGACCGGCTGGCATCCACGCGGCGAAAGAGACGTGCCGCCATGCAGCCGAACTGATCGGCTGCGCGCCCAGGCAGATTGTTCCATCGTCCACCGGGATCATTGGCGTGCCGTTACCTGTGGAGAAGCTGCTATCCGCTTTGCCCAACGCCATGCAGCGGCTGGCCAGCACACACGGCGCGGCAGAAGCGTTCGCCACGGCCATCCTGACAACCGATACACGCATGAAGACCGCGCAGGCATCGATTGACGCCGAAGAGAGCACAGTGCGCATCTTCGGCTGCTGCAAGGGTGCCGGCATGATCGGTCCGCAGCTCGGACCGCCACATGCAACGATGCTGGTGTACCTCTTCACCGACCTGCAGATTGGACCGGACGCCCTGCAGTCTCTTCTGTCCCCGGCAGTGGAGCGCAGCTTCAACAGCATCTCCGTGGACGGTGACACGTCCACCAACGACACGGTGTTGCTGCTCGCCAGTGGTGCCAGCGGTGTGCGGTGGGACGCGATGCCGCGCAGCGTGCAGGAGGAGTTTTGCGTAGACTTGCAGCGCGTCTGCGATGAGCTTGCACATGCGATCGTGGACGACGGCGAAGGTGTAACCCACGTTGTTACGCTGGACATCACCGGCGCACCGGATGATGGCGCGGCGAAGCGAGTGGCAAAGTCGATTGCGCACTCACCGTTGTGCAAGACGGCATGGTCCAGCGCCGACCCGAACTGGGGCCGCATTCTGGCGGCTGCGGGGTACGCGGGAGTGCCCTTCAACCCGGAAGACGTCACCATCGCTATCGGTGACGCTGTTGTCTTCCAGCATGGTGTACGCTCCTCGACCTACGATGAAGCAGCCGTTCACGCCCGGATGGAAGCGCGTGAGTACACGATTGCGGTAAACCTTGGACGAGGTCCGGGTCGATGCCGCTTTCTGACCTGCGATCTCACTGTTGAATACGTCCACATCAACGCGGACTACTCGACCTGATCACGAGGCCAGGGCAAGCTGCGACAACTCCGAAGCAGCGGCCTTTGCGGCTTTCGTGTTGTTGCCGGCTGACCATGCGTTCATCGAGACCGTGAGTTCGTGCGCCGGACGCGGACGGCTGAAATAGTATCCCTGCAAATCGATGCCCGGAAAACCGGATAACGTGCGAACCTGCTCCTCTGACTCAATGCCCTCAGCCACGACACGCTTCCCCAACGCCTGTGCCATGGACACAATGGCACCCACAATATGCAGGGCACGCTCGTCTTCTTCAATTGCCGTAACGAATGTGCGGTCGAGCTTCAGGGTGTCAAAAGGCAGGGAACGGAGCGCGCTGAGTGAGGAATGCTGCACACCGAAGTCGTCGATGGCGATACGCACGCCGTTCTCCCGAAGACGCGTAAGTTGCCGCATCACCTGCGGAGGGTTCTCCATCATGAGCCGCTCCGTGATCTCCAGTTCCAGGCACTGCGGCGAAACACCTGCTGAACGGACGATACTTAGCACGTCGGCTGCGAAATCAGGCTGCTCGACCTGCCGCATGGACACGTTGACCATCACGCGGGCTCCAAGTGCCTGCAGATCCCAGCGCTTCGCATCGCTGAGAGCTTGCTTTAATACCCACCTGCCGAGCGGAACGATGACACTGCTCTCCTCCGCGACATCGATGAACGACGCCGGAGGCACAAGGCCCATCATCGGATCGTTCATACGGATCAAAGCTTCCATGCCGCGGAGATTTCCCTCCGCGCAAAACAGCGGTTGGTAGAAAAGCTCGAAGCGGTTCTCGGTCAGCGCGGTTTCCAGATCGCTTGGGGAATATAGACCCGCAGGTGGAGGAGGCGCGGGTGCGCGGTGCCAGTTCTTCACGGTGTACATGTCCAGATCGGCGTGTCGCTTCAACTCTTCTGCCGAGTTGCCGTGGTCTGGAGCGATAGCCAGACCCACGCTGGCCGCACCGCTGATTGTGAGCCCATCCAGTACAAAGGGCTTCTCAAAACAGGCGTTCAACCGTTCACGGTACATCTCGGCTTGCGGCACGGTCCGCAAATCCCCGGCGACCATGAGAAACTCATCTCCCCCGACCCGCGCAATCATATCCGTTGTGCGCACCGCACCCTTTAATCGTTGCGCGATCTGCTGCAGGTAGAGGTCGCCGATCCTATGGCCATGCTGGTCATTTACCTGCTTGAATCGATCCACATCGATATAGGCAACAGCGACAATCGGTTCTTTCCGGCTGTTCTGCACGAGGGCGCGTTCCAGGCATGTATCAGCCATGCGACGGTTCGGCAACGCGGTCAATTGATCATGAGTGGAACTGTAGTTCAACTCCTGGTACATGCGGAAGTGATTGACGGCGATAGCCGCGAGGCTGGCAAGAACCTCCAATACCTCATGCTCATAGCTGCAGAGAGCACGCCCATCTTCGCGATACCCCAGCAATGTTCCGAGTACAGTGTCCTTGCCGTCGTGCAGCTTGCATTCAAAACAAGCGTGGGCGTCAGAGGCTTCCTTCGGGGTCACCACGGCCCCTGGTTCCGCATCCACCGCATTACACAGGCAGCGCACGCCGGGCAGCAACATCTCGCATGTCCTGCGAAGCTCCTCGACCCAGTCCGCAATGGGCGTCATCGAGTTGATTGATTCCAACAGGCGACTGCGCTCTCGTTCCAACATCATGGACCGCTTAATCTCCATGGTTTGCGAGGAAATGCGGCGGCGCAAGCCGAGAGCCCAGAGACAGATGACGAGCGACGCGAGGCACAACGCAAAGAGCAGTTCAAACAGATGCTCTATGGTCCACCAGGAGGCCGTCCGCAGCACGGTGATGTCCTGCGCAGACCGCATGTCTAGCCGAAAGATCATGGATGTGGCACCGACGTTGCCCCAGCCGTCCGTAATGGTCACCCGGCAGATACCGCGCACCTCAATCTCCGTTCCAAGAGGAAGCGTTGGCAACTGCCTGTCGTTGCGCGTTCTTTCAAGATTGACGTCGATTGCATGTCCGTCCACGAGCATCGTGACTTGGTCCAGTGACTCTGAATGCATCTGCGACAGAACCTTACCGCGAACAGAGATGTATTCGTCGCTGTAGATGCCTCTCACTGCTTCCGCAAACGAAGCGCGATATGGCTGGACCTGCTGGGATTGGCCCGTCGGGATGATCGTAGCCTGCTTCATCCCCGGACCATAGTGGCCAGGTGTAGCAAATCCGCTGAGTTCAACCACCGCTCCTAAGGCCAGCGGAATCCGTTGCTGCGTTGTAGCTGACAGGCTTTCCTGACCCTGGCGAATTACAATCGATGTGCCAGGACGATACGCGGTGACCACCCCACGGACGCGCACCCGGCGTGACGTATCGGTCACCGACTGTGTCGCCATGATGTTGCTGACAGCAATCTCTGGCGCATCAGCGAAACTTCTGCGAGAGCGGTGCACAACCCGGATATCGTGGTCAGAAGCACCGATGAGGTGAGGAGTCATCTCCCGCCATCGAGCATCGAAATCCGCACCGATGACACCAGTGACGAGTATGTCCGAGTCGATCAGATCCTCCACAGGAATGCCGTTTGGATGATTGATCGTAACGTTCACCGAGCCTCCATCCACGAGTAATTCCATGTCCAGACGGCCGAACTCTTTGTTGTTGAGAGTGGCCGAACGCACTTTGCCGCGGAGCGTAACACGAAGGCAGTCCCATCTCCCGTTCATTAAGCGGGTATAGCTCTGCCTATCCAGCAGGACTGGCGCCGGCAAGGAGCCATGACGAAGCACCCGGATCTGCGGATCTGTTCTGATATCTGTACGGAAGCTCCTTTCCGTGGTGCCGTTGATCTCGATGAGATCGCCATTCGCAATCGCGTAGGGTTTTGACGTGTAGATGAATACTGCCCCGCTTGCATCCTGGACGAAAAGAAGTTTGCTGAGAGGTTCGTACAGGCTGACGGTCGCTACCAGATGGACGGGGATTTGCCTGGCGGCCTTTGCAGCAGGCAAGTCATGTACCTGCCGCGCAGTGGTGAGAGCGAGGGGAGCAGTATCAAGGGCATGAACCCGCGTGACCATCGGCAGAGCCTGCAGCAGCAGCATGCCAGCAACGGATCTGACCCGTGACGTACGTCCCAAAGGCCTCAGAGCACGACCGATTGGAGTGAGAACAGCGTTGAACATCACACCTTAAATCGGCAATTCCTCGCATCATCTTCATGTGCCGGAGCCCATCTCCCGGACTGACATATGCCTCGCGGACTCGTCGGAGAGGTAAGCACGTATCCTACAGAAATGGTTCACCGGTCACGCCTGTCCGCTCTGGCAGCAATGCTCCGCGTAGAGTCCACTTCCGCTGCTCTGGTCACACATCTGCCTGATATTCGATATCTTACGGGCTTCACCGGAACAAACGCCGCGCTGGTTGTGCTGAGTACACCGCGTTCCGCACGCCTGTTTACGGACGGCCGCTACACAGCGCAGGCGCGGCAGGAGGCGCGGGGGGCGACAGTTCGGACAGCACCTAAGTCCGCGCTAATAGAAGCGTGTGTGTACGCGGCAAAGAGCCGCGCAGAGGCTTGTGTGTTCGATGGCGGACACACCACTGTCTCTGCTTTGGCCGTTATGCGCCGCGCAGTCCGAGAGGCCGGCCGCGCCGCAGGTTTCCTCAAATCCATGGAAAGCCCGGTCGCGAAGCTGCGATTGATCAAGGACGCGGACGAGGTGGAGCGCATGCGCCGTGCCGCTGCGCTGACGTGTGAACTCTACAGAGGACTGTTGTCCTGGATAGAAGTTGGCATGCGCGAGATCGATGTTGCCGTTGAACTGGAACACCGTGCGCGCGCAGCCGGTGCGGAGCGGATGAGCTTCGAGACGATTGTTGCGGCGGGCGAGCGGGGAAGCATGCCGCACGCTCGTGCAAGCGCCGCGCTTCTCCGGCCTGGACACCTCGTGACGGTTGACTTCGGCATCGTTCTGGACGGCTACTGCTCCGATATGACCCGAACGATCGTGCTCGGCTTGACGGGCCAGCGTGTCCCCGCACGAGCAAAGAAGCGCTGGCTGGCGCAGCGAACCGTTTTCGACGCGGTGCTTGAGGCCCAGGAGGCTGCGGTGAGCGCTGTTCGCGCGGGTGTCACCTGCGGCGATGTAGACCATGCCGCCCGCTCCGTGCTCAAACGTGCAGGGTATGGAAAGTACTTCTCCCATTCCACAGGTCACGGTGTCGGGCTGGAGATTCATGAAAGTCCCCGTGTCGCTAAAGAGGGGGTGCAGATCCTTCAGTCCGGAATGATCATTACAATCGAACCTGGTGTATACCTGCCCGGTGAGTTCGGCATCCGTATCGAAGACACCGTGCTGGTTACAGAGAACGGTGCGGAGATATTAACGCCGGTGTACAAGGGCTGGACCGAACTTTAAGTCCCAGGACTAAGAAAAACGATGATGGAACAGAAAGACCTGCAGGAACTTCGTGAATTGGTTGGCTTCCTGCGCGAGAACGGTATTGCCGAGTTTGACCTGCATCGCGGCGAACAGCATGTTCGGATCAAGTTTGCTCAGGCAGTAGCCGCCACCGTCCCTGAACCGCTGCACCTGCACCACGTGGCTGCAGCGCACACTGCCCCGCAGATCGCCTCCGCACCGATGGCCGCCCATGCACCGACCGTGGCGAGTCCGGTCGCAGAAGAGACGCTGCACGAGGTGAAGTCCCCCATCGTGGGGTCGTTCTATGAGAGTTCCTCGCCTGGCAGCGCACCCTTTATCAAGGTTGGCGACACGATCGAAGTCGGCCAGGTGCTTTGCATCGTGGAAGCCATGAAGCTGATGAACGAGATCGAAAGCGATGTCGCCGGTGAGGTCGTCGGTGTGATCGCAAAGAACGGTCAGCCAGTTGAGTATGGCCAGCCGCTCTTTTCTGTGAGGCCGCGCTAAGGTGATGTTTAAGAAGGTACTGATCGCCAATCGCGGCGAGATCGCGCTGCGTGTCATCTCCGCCTGCCAGGAACTCGGTATTCGCACCGTCGCCGTATATTCCGAGGCGGACCGCAACAGCCTGCACGTCAAGTTTGCCGATGAAGCCATCTGCATCGGACCGCCGCGCTCAGCGGAGAGTTACCTCAACGTGCCTGCGGTCATCTCTGCGGCGGAGATTGCCGATGTTGACGCTATCCACCCCGGCTATGGCCTGCTCAGCGAGAATGCCAACTTCGCAGAGGTTTGCCGCGCGTCCAATATCAAGTTCATCGGTCCCCGGCCGGAAGTGACCCGCATGATGGGCGAGAAATCCACCGCCCGCCAGACCATGAAAGCGGCGAACGTACCGATCCTGCCTGGGTCCGATGGTGTGATTGGCAGCGTGGATGAGGCGCTTACCTACGCGCAATCAGTTGGTTTTCCGG
>CAXUHI010000005.1:0-39451 GCA_964251045.1 uncultured Terriglobus sp.
GGTTCGTTGTTCGTGGTGCGTGGTTCGGGGGGACACTCTCATGGCGTGAGGTTGCCCGGTGAGTTTCCGGAGGCGTTGAGCTTCTGCGTCCAGGCGGCGCGCTCGGCGGATTCGGCGGACCGGTTGAGCCCTGCGGCGGTCAGGCAGGGATCGGTAAAGTGATTTCCTGCCACGGTGTTTCCCTGAGCGATGTCCGTCGGGTTCGCGTAGATGTCGCTGGTCGCGGGTGTGCCATCCGGGCCGGGAACAACAAGACCTCCGCCGGTAGCCGTAATGGTGTTGTTGAAGAACGAGGGCGCGCCGTAGAAGTTCCACAGGCTGACAGCCGTAACCTGCGTCAGCGCATACCAGGAGCCATCTCCGTTTTGCCCGCAGGAGACAACGCGATTGCCGCGTGCAAGGATGTCGTGCCCGCCGGCGATCATGACTCCGCCGCCCTGTGTGTGCACCACCTGGTTGTCCTCAAAGACCGCGTAGGCGCTGACTGGTTCCATGCTGTCCCCATCCGCAAGCAGGCCGCTGCCGCTGTAGGCGCTGGCGGCTGGTGACGACGCGCCGTCAAAATAGTTGTCGTGTATGTCGACAGGGCTGGTGGCCGTTCCCTGACTGTTGTACAGATCGATACCATCTTCGGTGGAACTTTGGCCCATGGTCTGGATGACCTGGTTCCAACTGATCTCCGCGCCGTTGATTGCGGAAACTGCCCGAAGCAGAACGAAATGGCCGAGGTCTGGCCTTGCATTTTGAAAGCCTCCCGCACCATCGCTGGCACGGTCTTCCAGGTTCATGGCGCTATTATTGCGAATGAGCAGAGAGCGGGGCTGTGATGTCTCGACCACGATGCCATCGCGTGTGCCCATCATGCTGCAGTGCTCAACAGAGAGCGACGCCATTGTAAGAGCGCGGACGAATGCGCCACGCTGCTGACCTGCGGTGTGCGGGTCCAGGCCGGTCGCGGAGATGTTCTGGAGGGTGACATGTGCGCCTGCCGTTCCGGTGATGCGGATGAGGTCGCCGCGTCCGGTGATGGTGGAGTTCTCGATGACGACGGGCTCGTCTGTCTCTACAGCAACGGCAGGAACGGCAGGATCGTTGCTGGTCCAGCTGCCGCTGTACGTGCCGCCATGTGTGATGACGAAGGGTGACACGGCATGCGACGTGGCCGCTGGTGCATTGGTTCCCGGCGCGGCGTTGTGGATGCCACTCCCGCATCCCACAAGGATGGCTGTCCACGCCACGAGTGCAAGGCGGGTTTGCCGCTTGCAAGAGCGGCTGTACATCCTGAAATACGTGTTGTCGTACATGTCCGTTCCCAATGTCCTGAGACCAGTTGGAACGGAGAGCCGGAAAAGTACGAGAACCGATTGGGGAACGAGGGTTCGGACGAGCTTCAACCGGCTCGGAACGGGAAAATCCGTGCGCTCTTTCGCGGGCGGGTCGCTTTCTCAAGAAGAGTTCACGCAGATATTCCTGAGTGACGGCAGAATGTACGTGCAACTCTCCACATACGCGCAGATGGAAGACTGCTTGTCTGTGCTGCACTGATTGATTCAGGGGAGTGGTGCGGAGGACGGGACTTGAACCCGTATGGAGTTACCCGCTAGCACCTCAAGCTAGTGCGTCTGCCAATTTCGCCACCTCCGCACAGACCGCGAAGAGCGGCTGGCGAGACCCGTGCCTCAGCGAGTATAGCAAATCGACTTGATGCGCATCAGGTGAAATGGACGAGCAGGTCACGGAAGCCGTTCAGTTGCAAAAGCCTCTGCGGAGACGTGGCAGGTGCCAGATCGTCCTGCTCCAGAATCCATGTGCCAGGGTGTGGCAGATAAACGGCGTGCAGGCCTGCTTCGAGGGCGGGATTGATATCGCTGCGCGGGCTGTTGCCGATCATCCATGTGTGCGCGGGATCGCAACCGTACCGCTGCACCAGATGACGGTATGCGTCCGCATGCTTCTCCCGTAAGACCTCAACATGATGGAAGTGATGCTGCAGACCAGAGCGGTGGAGCTTTTCCGTCTGCTCGTCGTGTGCACCTTTGGTGACGAGGATCAGTGTGTGGCGTGCCGCAAGCTGCGGCAGGACTTCAGCGACGCCTTCCAGCAACTCGGGATGCGCGGTCCGTACCGACGCCGAGCAGTGGGCGATGTGCTGTTCCTGCTGAGAGGTGCATGCAGCGCCAGTCAGGTGCTCAAAGCCGGCGAGCAGGGATGCATGAAAGGCGTCCGAGCCGTAGCCGTGGACTTTCACGCGGACGGCTTCAAGTGCGTTGAAGGCCTCGCGCACCTGCGCAGGTGACAGCTCCGGATGGCCGACCAGATCGACAAAACGGTCGATGGCGTGCTCGAAGTACATGTTGTTTTCCCACAGCGTGTCGTCGGCATCGATCATCAGCATTTGAGACCGGGTCATGTGCCTGCCCGGTGCGGCACGCTCGGCAGCACGATCGACCATGCATCAAGGATACCGGCTTGAGGCATCAGCGGGAACGGGAGGGTGAGCGCGAGAGGTTCTCCGCGATGAAGAGGCCCGACTTGTTTGCGCTGACTAGGTCGATGTCGCCGTCGCCGTCCAGGTCTATTGCGACCGTCTGCACGCCTCCGCCCATGCGTCCACCGTAGTCGACAATGTGCCGAACCCACTCGACGCCGCCGTTGCCGGGGCCGCGCGGTGTCGGGGCGGTGGCAGGCACCTTGCGCCATTCATACCAGTAAAGGCCGACGGGCTCGCGTTCGCCGGGATCGGAACCGTTGTGTGCGAAGTACCGCTTGCCTGTCACCAGGTCCGGCTGGCCGTCGCCGTTCATATCGATGAGCTGCGAGGCGTGCGCCTGCGACCAGGAACTATCTATGACATGCTGCACCCACGTGCCATTGGCGGTCTGCTCGTACCATGCCAGGCCGTAGTCATGCGCCATGGTGGTCAACATGTCGTTGCGGCCGTCGCCGTTGATATCCAGCAGGTACATAAAGCCGAACTGAGCGGGCCGGCTGCTGTCCACGTCGGGCGAACCAGCCGGGCCGATGTGTTTCCAGCCCCAGTCGGTCGAATGGAAGGTCCAGTTGCCCGCGGCGTGGACGTCAGGCGGTGCCTCCAGCCAGCCCTTGGGCGTAAGAATATCGTTGCGCCCGTCGCCGTTGACATCGCCCACGCCGATGCCATGACCATAGCTCTGCGGCGCAACCACGTGCTTGATCCATGACCCTTGTTTCAGCTCGAACCAGGCCAACGGCACCGATGGCCGGTCGAACTCCGGCAGCACCTCGTTGGCGTTGCCATCGTTGTTCAGGTCGACAAGGAAGGCGAACTCGGTGGGCCCGCTGCTGTCGATCTCTGCCGGCTTCCATGCACCGCCCGTCTTGCCGGGATTCCTGAGCCAGACAATGTTGTGCGCGAAATAGCTGAACTGGAGGACGTCGGTCCAGCCGTCGCCGTCAACGTCCATGGCGAGATCGCTGAAGTTATCGATGTAGCCGTTGGTGTACTCGATCTGCCGCAGCGGGTGTTTCGTCCACCTGGGAGCCTCATACCAGCTCTCACCCGAGACGATGTCCAGCTTGCCATCATGGTTGATGTCCGTGACAGCAACGGTCTCGCCGTAGCCGGGGTCAAGCATCGTCACCCGGAAGGCGATGTCCGCGGGGCGGCTTGCCCCTCCGAGGAGCCAGATGAAAGCCGCCGCAAGAAGTGAACCGCGCATAGGTGGAATCCTTGAGAATCCGTGTCTTTGATCTGCGCGCAATTCTAACGAGTGGCTTTCACTCGCCGCAACGCTGACGATGTCTTAGTGGGACGCTGCAGCCGGATGGGCCGGCAGCGCGGCATAGCATACAGGCATGCCCTTGTCCGCGCCTGACATACGCTCTTCACACGATGCCCGGTATCCGGCGGGTCCGAGCAATACATTGCGGCTCCTGAGTGGGCGGTTCCTCAGGCAGACGCCACTTGATCTCGTGCGCGAAAACCAGCGGAAGTACGGCGATCTTGTGCACATGCATACGGTGGACGGCCACATTTACCAGTTCAACCATCCGGCGCTGATCCAGGAGATTTTCATTGAACACGAGCGGCACAACCGGCGTGTGCTGACGATGCAGCGGGCGCGCGCCCTATTGGGTGACGGCCTGCTGACCAGCGAGGAGCCGCTGCACATGCGCCAGCGCCGTCTGGCCGCGCCGGCGTTCCATCGCGAGCGGATCAATGCGTACGGCGACATCATCGGAAGATACGCAACGGAGATCACAGCGCGGTGGAAGCCGGGCGCGATGGACGTGCACCCGCAGATGCTGCTGCTGGCGCTGCGCATTGTTGGCAAGTGCCTGCTGGACATCGATGCGGAAGAGGACGCACTGAAGATTGCCGCTTCGATCGCCGCCTTCATGGTGCAGCCGCCGCCCATGTGGGTGCCCGCGGGCTTGCTGAACGCGTTGCGAAAGATTCCGTTTGGACCGGCAAAGCGGGTGCAGCAGGGTGTCGATGATCTCGACCGTACGTTGTACGGTCTGATTGCGGAGCGGCGGCGGGACCCGGGTGATCGCGGCGATCTGCTCTCCATGTTGATGAGCAGCACCGATCGCGAGGCTGGCGACGAAGACGAACAGCGCATGAATGACAAGCAGGTGCGTGATGAGTGCCTGACCGTACTCCTGGCCGGGCATGAAACCACGGCGAATGCGTTGAGCTTTACGCTGTGGCTGCTGGCAAAGCATCCTGACGTGCAGGAGGCGGGACACGCTGAGGCGCTGGAGGTGCTTGGACCGGCCCGGCAGCCAAGTGCTGCCGACTACGCCAGCCTGCAAGTCACCCACAACATCTTTGCGGAGGGGATGCGGCTGATGCCTACGGTGTGGGTGCTGGGCCGTAGCTGCGGACCGGAGCCGTACGATTTCCACGGCTTCCGCATTCCTCCGGGCGCGACGCTGCTGGCGCCGCAGGCTGTGGTGCATCGCGATCCACGTTTCTGGGACGACCCGGATATATTCCGTCCGGAGCGCTTTGCGGCAGGTGACGGACAGACCCGGCACAAGTTTGCGTACTTCCCGTTTGGCGGAGGATCGCGTCAGTGCATTGGCGAAGGCCTGGCGTGGATGGAAGGCGTGCTTGCGCTGGCGGTCATCCTGCGAGACTGGCGGGTGCGTTTGCCAATGGGCGCGCCCGACCCGCTGCCGATCTCGGTCGGGGTCAACTTAAGGCCAAGGCTCGGCGTCCCGCTCCTGCTGGAGCGCCGGGCGTAACATGCCTGAGCCGGTGAGGGCAGAGTTTACTGGCGCGTGATGGTGTGCACGGCGAGCAGGCCGGCACAGGAGACGAGCATCGCCACGGGCATGGCAATCAGGCCAACCTTGAGGAAGTCCCACGCGCTGACGTTCAGTTTTTCCCGGCGCATCGCGAGCAGCCAGAGGATGGTTGCGAGCGAACCTGTGACGGAGAGATTCGGGCCGAGATCGATGCCGATCAGCACGGCGTTTGCGAAAAGCCCCTTCACATGCGCGGCCTTCACCGTTGCGCCCGCGACCAGGCCCAGCGGCAGATTGTTCACCAGATTGTTTGCAATGCCGATGCCCAGGCCAAGAAGAACTGTTCCGGCTACAGATGAAAGGTGCTGAACCCATGCGAGAGCGGCCTGCGTGTAACGCAGAACCCCCAGGGTTTCAACGGCGTCGACCATGATGAAGAGGCCGGCGACCAGCAGCAGTGTTGGCCAGCTGATCTTTTTCGCTAACAGAAGTGGATTTCCTTTTCTCTTGAGGCATACAGCAGCAGTGATGGCCAGCGCGGCGAGGCATGTTGGCAGGCCCAGATCAAGATGAAGGGCGGATGCCGTGACCAGAACGGCAACGACGAGCACCAGGCCACCGAGAACGAGCCTGCCATTCGGCGTGAGAGGTATTCCCTCTGACTCGGATTGAATTGGAGTGCGAAGGTCCGCACGGAAGTAGATGCGCAGGACAACGTACGTCGCCACGATGGACAGCAGGGATGGCAACAGGAACGAGGCCAGCCAGCGGCCGAGTGGAGGCATGCCGTCGTGGAAGACCACGAGGTTCGCCGGGTTCGAGAGGGGAAGCACGAACGACGCCGCGTTCGCGATCATGGCGCATGCAAACAGATGCGGCCTTGGTTCGACGTCCGCCTTGCGAATGGCTGCAAGCACCGCGGGCGTCAGCACAACGGCGGTGGCGTCGTTGGACATGCAGATGGTGACGACCGTGCCGATGCCGTAGATGAGCGTAAACAGGCGGGCGCAACTGTTTCGCGAACCGCGAACGGCTTTGCTGGACACCCAGTCGAAGACGCCGTTGTCACTGGCGAGTTCGGATAGGAGCATCATGCCGGTCAGGAAGAGGTAAACGTCCAATCCTTCCTTAACAGCCTGACCAGCAAGCGAGAGCGGGATAAGACGGAGCACGACCAGCAGGGCCGCGCCCGATCCGATCCACCAAGCTTCAGGGATGTCTCGCGGGCGGGTGAGCATCAGGAGGATGCTCACGGCAACAATGCTGACGAGAGCTATGTGAGCGAGTTCAGGAGGCACGGGCGGCTGCTTGCATTTTCCTACATGTTGATGCAGGCAGGAACTGAGACCGCTCTACCGCGCGAATAAATCTCAAGGCTCGACATGTTGGTCATTGCAGAGGCAACCGGTACTGTTTCCCGAGGAAGAAGAGCGCCGCAGCTCCCACGAGGGGCATGAACGCCACCATGTAGAAGACGGGCGTGTAGGAGACGCGGTCCACGAGGATGCCGGTGAGCAAAGGGAAGAGCAGGCCGCTGAGGCCGCCTGCAACGCCCGTGAGTCCGGTGGCACGGCCAACGAGATATTCCGGGAAGAGGTCGGTGATGGCGCCATACATGTTGGCGGAAAGGAAGTTATCCGCGAAGACGGCGATGCCTATCATGAGAAAGGCGGATGCCGTACCGGCAAGATGAGGCACGGCAAGGCTGGAGACGCAGAGCAGGGAGCTGGAGTACATGGTGACGCGGCGCACGTTGTAGGCGCTGAAGCCCCTGCGCTGAAGCCATCCGGCGCTGAGACCACCGGCGATGCCGCCCAGGTCGCCGAGCAGGAACGGTATCCACCCGACAAAACCAATCTGGCGCAGGGTGAGATGGCGTGCCTGGTAAAGATAGCTGGGTATCCAGTACCAGTAAAACTGGATGACCGGGCCGATAAAGAAGCGGCACGCCATCACAGCCCACGCGGATGAGTTCCGCAACAAGATAGTCAAGGGAATTGCCTGCTGCGGCGTGGACGCGGGCTGGCCTGCTTCGCGAAAGACGAGGAGCCACAGGGGTATCCAGAGACAACCCAGCGACGCCGGGACAAGAAAGGCTGTGCGAAATCCGTACCGCTGCTGGAGGTAGACGACAAGGGGTGGCGCAATGGTGGCGCCGATCATGCTGCCGCTATTGAAGATGCCGACCGCAAGCGTTCGCTCGTGCGGGCGAAAGAGCCGGGTGATGGCCTTGACTCCACCGGAGAAGTTGCCGCACTCACCCGTGCCCATCCAGAAGCGTGTGAGTCCCAACTGAAACCCGGACCGTGTGGCGGCTTGCGCACCTGTTGCCATGGACCACCACAACACCGCGCCCGCCAGACCCAGGCGTACGCCCCAGCGGTCCATAATCCAGCCCATGGGGAACTCGGCCGACATCATGCCGAACTGGAAGCCGGCAACGATGCGACCGTACCCGGTGTTGGAAAGGTGCAGCACCTTCATCAGCACCGGTGCCAGAACAGAGACGGTCTGCCGGTCGATGAAATTGATAATGGTAATGGCAAGCAGAAGCGTGAGTGCGACCCACCGCATGCGCGCGAGAGGTTCGGCGGAGGACGGCGCGGTCACTGTCTCGCCACGCAACGGAGCAACAGCTGTCACGCTTGCGTTCACTGTGTCACCCTTTTACCGCACGGGACGAAATTCGTTACCCACGAAATCATCCGGACTCTGCATGCTTGATGCAGCCCCGTCACCATGGTCGATCGGCAGGAGCGGGAAGAGAAGCTCCTTCACCCGGTATGCTTCCTCAAGATGGGGGTAGCCGGAGAGGATGAAGCTCTCGATGCCCAGGTCGGAATACTCCAGCATGCGTTGGGCTACGGTTTCCGGATCGCCGACGAGGGCTGTCCCTGCGCCGCTGCGCACCAGGCCGATGCCGGCCCAGAGATTGGGGCTGATCTCAAGCTGGTTCAGATTGCCCTGCACGAGCGAGGCCATCCTCTTCTGTCCTTCAGAATCGAATTTCGAAAGCCCGGACTGTGCCCGGGCGACGGTGTCCTTGTCGATGTAGCGGATCAGATCGTCCGCTGCTTTCCATGCTTCGTCCGCTGTTTCGCGCACGATGACGTGAAGACGGATGCCGAAGCGAACGGCGCGACCCTGCTGCGCGGCGAGTTCCCGGACGCGGGCGATCTTCTCAGCCACCTGCTGCGGCGGTTCACCCCAGGTCAGGTACACATCGATGTGCTCCGCTGCGATGTCCAGCGCGGCGGGGGATGAACCACCCAGATACAGCGGTGGATGCGGCTTCTGGATCGCGGCGTAGTAGACCTTTGCGCCTTCCACGTGAAGGTGCTTGCCCTGGAACGACGAGGTCTCGCCAGCGAGCACGCTTCGGTAGATGTGAAGGAACTCGGCGGTGGCCTCATAGCGTTCGTCGTGGCTCAGGAAGATGCCTTCAGCGGCCGCTTCCTGCGGATCGCCACCGGTGACGACGTTGATGAGGAGGCGTCCGGCGGAGAGCCGGTCGAAGGTTGCCGTCATGCGCGCGGCGACGGTGGGGGTCATGACACCGGGCCGGATGGCCACGAGGAACTTCAAGCGCCGGGTGGCCGGCATCAGCGACGATGCCACCACCCAGGAGTCCTCGCACGAGTTTCCAGTGGGCAGCAGGACGGCGTAGTAGCCCAGCTCATCCACCGCCTGGGCAATCTGGCGGAGGTAGCCGTAATCCGTCACGCGGGACTGGTTCGCTGATCCGAGATAGCGTCCGTCACCGGTGGTGGGAATAAACCAACAAAGCTGCATGCCGTTCTCCTGAAAATCGCGTGCGTATCGCTGCCTGGTGTGCGTGTGGAGCGGCAAGTTGTCATCCGCCTCCGCGCGAGCTGTTCCACCCCGATTAGAACAGTAGCTTGGCACCGAACTGGAAGACGCGCGGCAGGCCCTGCGTTCCTGTGCCGGAGCTGCTGACCGTCGAGGTGATCTTGCCATAGTTGCCGGAGTTTACGGCTCCCGTGGGATTGGCGAAGTTGGGATGGTTGAAGAGGTTGAAGCCCTCCGCGCGGAACTGGCCATGCACACGCCGTTCCGCGAAGACATTCTTGAAGAGTGACAGATCGAGCTCCTCATAGCCGGGGCCATAGAGGCTGTTGCGGCGTACATTGCCAAAGGTGCCCAACGCAGCCGGCTGGAATGCGGCGGTATTGAACCACTGTGTGTGGAAGTTTGCGCTGGCGGGACGTGTAGGGCTGATACCCGGAACGGCATCGGCGTAATCGTTGCCCACGCCGGAGAGCGAACGGTCCGTTCCGCTGGTCAGGGTGAAGGGAAGTCCACTCTGGCTCTGGACGATCACGTTGACCTCGTAGCCGTTGACCAGCTCTGAGACAAAGCCGTTGCCTGCGTGAAACGCGGGCGGGAGATAGTTGGCGGAGATGTTGCCGCGGATGCGCTGGTCGAAGTCGGCGGGACCGTACGACGCTTTGAGGTTGAAGGGATTGTTGGGTCCGGCAACGCCTTCGATGGCGCTGGAGGCGTTGTCCATGGTCCGGGACCACACGACGTTGCCCAGCAGCTTCAGCCCACGTGAGACGCGGCGCGTGACGGTGGCCTGGAGTGAGTTGAAGTTGGCGAACTCGTAGGAGTCGGCGTACTCCACTGCGCCAAGGCCGGGGTAAAGCCGGCGTGCATTCTCATTGCCCGTGGTGCAGGTGGTGCAGGTGGCGTTGTTGAGGGTGGCGCAGGGCGCACCGGCGGCGCATACGGCCGGGTTGAACTGGCGCGACCCCATGATGTGCTCGGCCTTGTTGCCAACGTAACCCAGCGTCATGGAAAACCCGGCGGGCAGCTTCTGATCGACGGTCAGGTTGTACGCCATGGTGTACTCAACGTGTGCATTGGGGTTGAGCACGCCGCCGGAGACGGGCAGCAGGAACTGGTAGGAACTGAACTGTCCGGGGGCGACGTGGGCGCGTGGGAAGGGATCACCGCCCGGGTAGTTGTTGTACACCTTGTCCCATGTGCCACCAGGATTTGCGCCGCCGGGAGCGGAGATGTTCAGGTAGAGATCGACCGGCTGCGTAGCGTCCGTGCGCTGGTACAGCAGACCCTCCGGGAAGCCGTAGAACAATCCATATGCGCCGCGCAGGACCGTCTCGCCGCGGCCAGCGACGTCGTAGGCAAAGCCCACACGTGGTGCAAAGTTCTTCCAGTTCTGGCGGTAGATGGACGATGCGACACCGGGGTCGCCCGTGAACTGCATGCCCGCCGGCGCATTCGGCGCAACGCTGGACCTGAAGCCGGACTGGAAGCCGACCAGCGTCTGGTTGCGGTCAATTGGAGGCAGCCATGGCTCCCAGCGCAGCCCAAGGTTCAGAGTCAGCTGGCGCGTGACCTTGTAGTCGTCCTGGGCGTAGAGTGCCGGGCGGCTTTCGCGCAGGTAGAACTTGCGGCCGTTGTCCTGGAAGAACTGCGAGTCCAGTCCGAAGTAGAAATCCGACATGCCGATGCCGCTGCGGCTTCCGTCAAAGGTGTTGTCGCCGGGTGTGTAGGAGTAATCGGTCGCGTTGATCTGGTCATGCTCAAAGATGAAGCCAAAGGCGATCTGGTGCTGGCCGAGAACCTTCACAGCTTCCGCACGGTACTCAAAGCTGGTGGGATCCTGCGTGAGCGCGCCGCCTGAAAAGATGTTGACGAAGCCACCGGAGATGTTGGACCGGATGCCGGGAAAGATGGGCACCTGCGTGCCAAGCGCCACCTGCGATCCCAGGTTCTGCAGCGATTGCAAGCCGGGCGCGACAGGAATCTGCGTGCGTGCATACCGGCCAAAGCTGGCGTGAAAGCTCCCGGTCAGCGTGCTGGAAAAGCTGTGGATGTCTGCCAGTGCCAGGTTCTGGTTGCGGTACTCATTCAGCGCAAAGAAGCCCAGCGGAGCGGCGAAGGGCCGCTGGAAGTTATTCTGGTTGTAGAAGTAGCGCGCGCTGAAGTGGTTCTTGGAAGAAATCTGGTGGTCAATGTTGACGAGGTATTGCGTGCTATCGATGTTCTGGTTTTCAAGCGTAATGTATCCGCCGCTGGTCTGATCGACCCCTGCAAGCGGAATTGTGTACGCCTTGGCAACCGCCTGTGACAGAGGATTGACTGCGTCCGTGATGATGTTGTTCACGTAGGTCCTGCCGCTGACGGGATTCCTGATCTGTTTGCAGACAGAGGTGCCGAGCGGGATGGACGACTGCGCAGCGCGGCAGGTCACGCCGCCGTTGCCGTTGGACACGGGATAGAACGCGGAGAAGTCGCCGGACATCTCTGCCTGCGTTGGAAGCCAGATGGTTGCGGTGACCGGGGATGAGCGGCGCTGCAGGTCTTCCGCGGAAAAGAAGAAGAACGTCTTATCGTTGCCGCTGTAGACGTGCGGAATCGAGATGGGGCCGCCGAGGGTGCCTCCAAACTGGTTCAGCTTGAAGGGCGGCTTCAGCGTGCCGACAGGATTGAAGTAGTTGCGCGCGTTTAAGACGGTGTTGCGGATGAACTCAAAGGCATCGCCATGCAGCTGGTTGGTCCCGGACTTGCTCGAAAGCTGCACCAGGCCACCCGCTCCGCCGTAGGCAGCACTATAGTTCGCTGCCTGGATGGTGAATTCTTTCAGTCCGTCCGGGCTGGGCAGCGTCGCTACAGAGTCAAGGAAGCGGTTTTCATAGACGACGCCATCAAGCTGGAAGTTGTTCTGCGTCGGGCGCAGGCCATTGACCGCGAGCCCTGTCTGGTCCTGCTGCCCACTCTCCGTCCCCACGGAGGTCAGCACGGCACCGGGCGTGAGGGAAGTCAGCTGCAACGGATTGCGCTGGTTGAGCGGAAGATCGACGATCTGTTGCTCGTCCACAGTGCTGGCGACCTCGGAGGACGCGGTTTGCACCTGCTGCGTGTCAGTTCCAACGTTGACGGTCTCCGTCTGGATGCCGACCTTGAGGATGATATCTACCCCTACCGTCTGGCCTGTCAGCAGTTCCGTGGCGCTGCGCTGCTGCGTCTGGAAGCCGGGTTTGACCACCTGTATGGTGTAGGACCCGATGGGCAGTTGCGGCAAGAGGAACACACCGCTGGCATTTGTCTCAACAGTTCGCACCTGACCCGTTCCTGCGTTGCGCACCGTCACGGCAGCGTCGCTGATTGAGGCGCTGCTTGCGTCCACGACCGTTCCGGTGATTGTTCCTGTCGACTGTGCCAGAAGATGTGTGGTCACAAGCGTAAACAGCACGAGGAGAAGGGATTGAACTTTCTGTTTCAACTTCATCGCGGAGACGGCGTCCTTTCAAAGCTGTGCGGCGTTGCGTTTTGCCTTTCGTGTTCCGTGCGGGAAGGCTTTTGGCTAGGCGAGGTCAGCCGGCGTCACGGTCTTACGGGACCGGTACGCCTCCAGACACATCTGGACGGGCAGCGTGGCGTCCAGCCCGGCGGAAAGAGGTGCGCTCACCGGTACTCCCTTCACAATCGCGTCAACGAAGTTGCGGGTATGCGCCGCTTCCAGATCAGGCTTCGGAGTTGCTGTCTGCGGCGAGCCGTCATTGGGCGTAAAGGTGTAACCGCTGCGTGAGAGCCTCAGCGTACCCTTTGTGCCTTCAAAGAGCACCGCCGGATCGTCATCGCGGACCGGCAGGATGCTGGATTCGAAGTTGAGGTTCCAGTCCTTGTATTGCACGATGGCGCTGCATGTGTCGGGATTCTGGAAATATCCATGCAGGTCATACAGGCCACCGAAGGCGGCGGCACGCAGCGGCTTCGCGTCGTTCATCATCCACTGCGCGGTGTCGGCCCAGTGCGTCAGGATGTCGGCCAGCACGCCGCCGCCATAGTCAGGGAACGAGCGCCATGAGGTGTAGCGCGCGTAGTGCCACGGCACCTTCGGCGCAGGACCGAGGAAGCGATCCCAGTCCAGGTCAGCGGGTTGGGGTTGATCGGTGAGTTGCCGTGTTTGCCAGGGGAAGTTGTGCCACACGGCGCGCACCAGCACGACCTTGCCCAACCGGCCGGAGTCGAAGAACGCCCGCTTGGCCTGGGTGTAGTGCGCTCCGCTGCGCTGCTGCGTTCCGCACTGTAGGACTTTGCCACTTGCCTCATAGGCTTTTCTTAAGGCAAGTCGGTCTTCCCAGTGGTGCACCGTCGGCTTCTCGAGGTAGACATGCTTGCCGGCCGCAAGCGCGTCACTCCCGAGCCTGACATGCAGATGGTCCGGTGTGGCGATCAGGACTGCATCGATGTCCTTACGTGCGAGCAGATTTTCATGCTGAGCAGAGAACGCGGGAGACCTGATGTGATCCTTGAGTCTTCCCCGGTAGCTGTCCGCCATTTTCGGGTACACATCGCATACTGCAGCAATCGTGACCCGTTCGTCCTGCACAAACCCGCCGCTGACGAGCAGGCCGCGTCGGCCGCAGCCGATCACTCCAAGCGAGACACGGTCGTTCGCGCCCGCAATCGATGCGTAGGAGCGCGCGCTTATCCCGCTGATAGTGACCGCGGTGGTTGCGGCATTTCGTAAGAACTCACGCCTATCCATTCGTAAATGCGTCCTTCATCGCCTTGTATGCCGGTTCAATGACCTGCGCGCCGCTATGGGATTGGTCCTCACGCTCTTCTTCGTTCTCCACCCATCCCTGCCAACCGATCTCCCGGATGGCCGCCGCAACATCTTTCAGTGGAAACGTGCCTGTCCCCAGCGTGCTCAGGCGTCCATCCTTGTAATCACGCAGGTGCAGGGCAGCGATGCGTGCCTGGTGCGTGCGGATGAAACCCGGCACATCTGCACCGCCGTGATAGGCATGGCCCGCGTCCAGGACAAACGAGACAAGTGCCGGGTCGGTCTGCGTATAGAGAGCTTCCACCTCTCCAAGCTTCGATTGAAACTCCCACCAGTGATTGTGATATGCCAGCTTGAGCCCGGCGGAGCGGGCGAAGTTGCCGGCGCGATCCAGCGCATCCAGTTTGCGCTTGAGCATGTCTGCATCAGTGGCGGGCGCACCGCTCAGGATCAGGTAGTGGGCGCCCAGCGCAGCGCCTCCGTGCGCGACTTCTTCGTAGACTGGCACGGGCGCAATGCCCGTGGTGGCGTCATAGCCGGGCGTGTCGAAGAAGATATGAACGCCAAAGAAGGTCAGACCCGTGGACTCGATCTGCTGGCGTGTCGGCGACGGGTTCGCAAACTGGCTGTTGACAAAGCGGAAGCCGCTCTCGAAGCCGTCGTAACCGATGCGCTTGACGTCGCTCAACGCATCGAGAAAGGTCTGGAAGTTCTTAGAGTTAATGGGAAAGGCGTTGAGCTGGACACCGAAGTGCACTCGGGAAGGCACGCGCGGGGCGCTCGCGTGCACCACGGGCAGGAAGTGTGGAGCGGCGACTGCAGCGGCGAGAGACCGGACAAGATCCCTGCGAGACAATGTGTGGCTTTGCGTCATGCTGAACGATTCCTGTGGCATACGCCGAGCGTAGGAAGCTCCGCGAATGCCATGCGTCTGAAGTGTGAAGAGGAAGGAAGGCTGCGTACGCCCAGGGCGGCTGAATCAGCTGCAACAGCAAGGACAACAACAGGCGCAGAAGCGCGAAGCCCCGCGCACTACAACCCGGTTTGCTATTGTCTCGCGCATACGCATCGCAGATTGGACTGGCGTGGCGCGCAGAGGATGCACACTTTCCGTGTCCAAATTGTCGTCTGTCCAGATCATTATGCACCAGGACAGGCTTCCAACTTAAATTGGGCCGCTGCACTCCAACGTTGCTTAAAGCGCTCCGCGACGCTCACCGCACAGGGGCGCATCATCAGGACTGCATGGATCGTGTCGCGGCGCGTTCGATGCCGCAGGAAAACGTAAGCAGAGGCGGTCGGCATGCCAGACGCAGTGCAGGGAACGACGGCAACTGAACGTACCATTGAGACGGACCTGCCACACCGGCTGGATCGGTTGCCCTGGTCGCGGTGGCATGTCCGTATCTTGATCGCTCTTAGCACCTCCTGGCTGCTGGACGGGCTGCAGGTGACGTTGGCGGGGTCACTGGCGGGCATCCTGCAGAGCAAGCAGGGACTTGGCCTGAGTGAATCCCAGTTCACATTTACGGCAACTACCTACCTGATCGGCGCGGTAGCCGGCGCGCTATTCTTCGGCATCCTGACCGATAGATTTGGCCGCCGCAAGCTGTTTTTGATCACGCTTGCTACGTACTCCATCGCAACTCTGGGCAGCGCCTTCTCGCATGGTCTTGTAAGTTTTGCCGTGTCACGGTTTTTCGTTGGTCTTGGCGTGGGTGGCGAGTACGCCGCGATTAACTCGGCGGTCGATGAGCTGATCCCGGGCAAAGTGCGAGGGACGGTCGACCTGATCGTCAACGCGAACTTCTGGGTGGGCGCCAGCATAGGATCGATTGCCACGTACGCTCTGCTGCATGGCGGTGGTGATCTTCGGACGGTGGGTTGGCGCTGGGCCTTTGGCATCGGCGCTGTGCTGGGTGGCGCCGTGCTTCTGCTGCGGCTGGGTGTGCCGGAAAGCCCCCGCTGGCTGATGCTGCGCGGGAGAGAAGAGGAAGCCAACAAGATCACGGCGGAGATTGAGACAAAGGCAAGCAATGGCGATCCCGCAAGCCTGCCACCCATCGAAGGTGACAAGCTGAAGCTTGCGGTGAGCGATCATACACCGCTCCGCGACATTCTCGCGAACATGAGCGGGGAAAACCGCATGCGGTCTGTTCTGTCCCTGGTGCTGATGGCCGCGCAGGCGTTCTTTTTCAACGCTGTGTTCTTTACCTATGGCCTGGTCGTCAAGCAGTTTTACCATATCAGCGACAACGATCTGCCGCTGCACCTGCTGCCGTTTGCCATCGGCAGTTTCTTTGGACCGGTCCTGCTGGGCAGGCTCTTCGATAAAATCGGACGCAAGCCGATGATCACCGCGACCTATGCACTTGCAGGCTTGCTGTTGATCGGAACGCTGGTGCCATTTGGGATGGGAGCCATCGGGCCGCGCGGACTTGGCATCCTGTTTACGATCATCTTTTTTGTTGCATCCAGTGCGGCAAGCGCGGCGTACCTCACGGTCAGCGAGATCTTCCCGCTTGAGATCCGCGCCTTTGCCATTGCTCTCTTTTATGCGATTGGAACGCTGCTGGGCGGTGTGGGCGCGCCGCTTCTCTTCGGCGTGCTGATCAAGACGGGGTCACACTGGGCCGTGGCCAGCGGCTATGCACTGGGCGCATTGCTTATGCTGGTGGGAGCCGCTTTTGAAGCAAAGTGGGGCGTCGAGGCCGCGGGCCAGTCTCTGGAAAATGTATCGAAGCCGATGTCGAGCCGGTGAGATGAAGCGAGGTCCGGCAATGTCAGAAGGCACCGTAGAGGTCCGTTGACTGGGCCTTACTTTGAACAGACGGTGTTCCGCAGAATCTGGACAAACGGACCGGCGACTTCGTCCAGGCTATGCAGCACGCCGTTCTTCGCCACACATTGCACATTGGCGGCATCGTTGATGTTCGTCAGAGGATCGCCCCGGACAATGATCAGGTCGGCCAGTTTACCGGGCTCCAGCGTTCCCAGGTTCTTGTCATAGCCATATGCCTTTGCGGCTATGGAGGTTGCGGTCTCAAGCGCCTCCCACGGCTTCAGTCCACCATACTTGACCTGCGCGCGCAGGTTCAGGTGCAGGCTGGTGGCGGGGATGTCAAGCGGTGAATCCGTACCGGCCAGAACTGTGCCTCCGTCGTGAAAGTCGTCGGCTACAACTTGTTCTTCCAGCTTCAGGTGCTCGTAGGCAGGGGCCTGGTCGGCAGCCTGCACGGCCTTGAGCGCAGTTTCGAGGCGTCCATGCTCCCATGGTGGTGCCACCTGCTGGCGCGGGTCGGTGGCAAGCCCCGGGTCTTCGGCATATTGTGCCTGCGCGAAGGTAGTGGAGATCGTCCACATGCCGCTCTCCGCAAGCAGCTTTCGTACATCGCCGTAGGCGTGGTAGGTCAGTGAACGGGAATAGGCCCAGCCGAAGCGTGATGTCGCCGAGATGTGGGTCATGCCGTCTTCGCCCAAAGCGACCGCCGGCAGGAGATAGTGGCTGGCCGTGTCCACGCCCATCGTGTTGTGGGCATAGGCAATGCCTTTCGCGGCCCACGCATACGGCAGCCGGACGTAGAGCTTCATCATGTCGAAGTCGAGTGCCTGCAGCCTTTCAAACTCGCGGATGAGCTGTGCTTCCGATGTCGTGGGAATCATCATCGGGTAGTACACGCGCTCGCCATCCACAGCCTCGCCGGTGTGGAAGAGCCGTGGCCCCAGAGCGGCACCAGACTTGTACGCTTCGTCATGCTCCACGGCACGGTACGCATTGTCCGCGACGCCGCGTATGGTAGTGATGCCGTAGCTGAGCCACAAACGTCCGTTGCGTGCGCCATAGTAGATGCCGTTGTCAGAATCGGGATGTGCGTGGTTCTCCCAGAGGCCAGGCATGACGGTACTGTCCGGAGCCTCGATCGTGCGCGTGACGCCAGCCGGGGCCGATGCAGCATGTGGCGTCACGCTCGTGATCCGGTTGTCAGTGATCAGGATGTCCACATCGCGCGTCACATCCGGTCCTGCCCCTTTCCAGAATCGTCCGGCGTGGATCAGCAGTTTCTGTTTGGGTTTCTCCACGGCGTAGGTCAGGTCCACCGGCACCGGAGTGATTCTCTTGCTCGTGCGATCCAGCAGGCGCAGCTTGCCATTGCTGAGATACAGAATCTTCTTCGAGTCCGCACTGAGCGACGGTGCATCCGCGGTCTCATCGCCGAGCTTGACTGCCGGTCCAGAGGGGTGGCCATCCGCATCGACCGGCATGGAAGACAGCAGGTCGTCCATGACAAAGATCATCTCCTTGCCATCTGGCGAGTAGGTTGGACCGTCCTCCGTACGCGTGGTCACCGACTCATACGGGGCGGGCGCGTACCAGCTCGTCTTGTGTGAGGCGACATCCACCGCCAAGATGGAACTGGTTCCTTCGCGAAACCGCCTGGTGTATGGCTTGATGGTGGCGATGGCAACGGTCTTGCCGTTGGCAGAGAACGAGGCGCGTCCGGGAAAAAAGGTGGCTGCCGCGAGCGGCTTGATGGTTCCCGTTGCAACGTCCGTCATCCACGTTGCGCCGGTCTGGTCCTGAAAGGCGACGGTCTTGCCATCCATGCTCCACGCCGGCATGATCTGCGCGGTCTGTTGCGGGGCAATGCGCCTGTCGTTCGCATCGGTGGCGTCCGCCATTGCATGCACGTAGACGTTCTCGATGCCGTCGCGGTCCGTCACATACGCCAGCCTTGTCCCATCCGGGCTCCACGTTGTGCCCTGCTTGTAAAAGGTGTCATGCGTTAGCGCCTGGGGCGTGCCACCAAGAGGCATCACGTACACCTGGTTCAGAGCAACAAACGCAATTGACTTACCATCCGGAGAAAGAGCGGGCGTATAGATTCCCTTCACTGCCTTGGCGGCTGTCGAATCGAAGTCATACGTCTTGTGCCGGAAGCCGTGCGGCTGGTAGGGGATGTCCGCTGTAAACGGAACTGTCGTCTCCGTGCGGCTGTTCAGGTCCATGCGCAGGATGTGGCCGTTGGCTGTATAGATCAACTCCGTAGGCGACAGCCAGATTGCCGGAAACGGAAAGGTATCTTCCGACTTCGCGCTGACCGGCGCTCCAGAACCATCAGCATTGACCATCCTCAACACGCCTGTGTTCACGGTACGTGCGTCCGTCGCCTCATACTCGACGTAGGAAAGGCGCTTGCCGTCCGGTGACCACGAAGGAGCTTCAAAGCGGTTCAGCGGTGAACTGACTTTGCGCAACTCGGTCTGTTGCCCGGTTTGCAGATCAACGGACTGAATCGTCGTTGCATTGATTCCAACGCCGGAGACAAAGACAACCTTCTTGCCATCCGGCGACCACGATGGCCCAAACTCATCTGCCTCCGCCTTGGTAATGCGCCTTGGTTCCCCACCCGTCACCGGAACCGTCCAGATATCGTACGAGCCCTCGAAGGCGCGATCGCTCGCAAAGACCACCGTCTGCCCGTCCGGCGAGATACGTGGCTCCCGATCATCCCCGTGGCCGCTCGTAATCTGCTTTAGACCGCTGCCATCCGGCTTCATCGTCCAGATGTGAAAGGTGCCGCCCGCATAACACTGCAGCGCTACCACATCGCCCTTCGCAGACCAGTCGGGGTGCGATGCTTCCTGCAACGGGTCTGTCAGACGCTTTGCCTTGCCGCCTGAGATAGGGAGCGTGTAAATCATGCCCTGGATATCGGCCAGCATCGTCTTGCCATCCGGCGACACCGTGACCTGGCTGTTCGTCACCTCATCCACGGTAATCACCCGAGGCGTACGTGTTTGCGCAACGACCGGTACTGCCAATGCGAGCGCAGCGACGTAACGTACTTTGTTAACGTGAAACATGAACAGCCCACCTTAGATAAAGACCAGAACTATTTTTGTGAAGCAGCGATCAGCTTGACCGATGCCTATTCATACCGCACCAAGTCGTACAGCGCCTTCTGCTTCATGCGCTCATTGGCCGCGACCTTCTTTGCGACCATCGTTTCGTTGCTGGAGTCGGTCTGGATCAGTGACACAAAGTGCGTCATCGTTTCCTTGTTGACACTGCTCCAGTCGATGGCCTGTTGCGCGGTGCCGACGAGTGTTCCGCTCAGGGCGATGGCACCGGCCAGAACAGAACGAAGAACATGACCTAAGCATGGGTATTCTCTCGATCAGCGTGTGACTTTTACTTTGCAAAGGGCTTCATCAATTCATCGGGGGTGTAGTAGCGGCCATTCACCATCACCCCGGCGATCTTTGTCATGTCGTTGATGTTCTGCAAGGGGTCCCCATCGACGATGTCAAGGTCGGCCAGCTTGCCGGGTTCGATTGAGCCAAGGTCCTTGCTGTAGCCGAACTCCCGCGCAGGGAGAATGGTCGCCGTCTGCAACGCCTCCCATGGTTTTAAGCCGTTGAGCGCCTCTGCCCGGATACCAAGAATCAGCGAGATCATCAGGCCGGGTGAGAACGAGTCGATGCCGGCCATCACGCCTCCGCCTGCATGGTACAGGGCTGCGACGGTGTCGTCTTCGCGTTTGAGTTGTTCTGTGTTTCCGTCTGGAGTGGCCTTGAGAGCGCGGTCGCGTGCCTCCTCCAGCGCCTTCTGTGCCCAGGTCTGATCCAGGGTGGCAAGCCGCTTGTCATTCAGGATGTCCGGGTCCAGAGCATACAGTGCCGTCCCTGCGAAGGCTGTCGAGATGTCCCACATGCCTGCGGCCGGGAAGAGCGTCGTCACATCCTTGTACACAACCCCGGTCAGAGACCGGGTGTAAGCGTAACCCCAGCGGGATGTCGCCGATACGTGCGTCATCCCATCCATGCCGTACATCAGTCCGGGCAGACCGTAGTGCGATGCGACCCATGTGCCGGCGGTCTGGTGTGCGAAGTCCATGACCTGCTTCTGGCGCGCATTGGTCAGGCGCACGTAGGTCTTGTAGTTGTCGACATCAAGTTCCTTGGCGCGCTCCAGTTCGCGCTTCATCTGGTCGTCGTCGTAGATCGTCCGGTTCGTCGGATAGAAGATGCGGTTGCCGTCTATCAACTCACTGGTTGCAAAATAGCGCGGTCCGATGCGTTTGTTTGCCACTACGGATTCGCGCACCTCTTCCTGGATGTAGCCTTCATCACCCTGCGACTGCAGCGTGGTGAAGCCATAGGCAAGCCACAGGCGGCCACTGGCATCACCGCTCTCCGGGATGGACCCGTACATGTGGTTGTGCGATTCCCACAGGCCGGGCGTGACAAACTTATCACCCGCTTCGATGTAGCGCGTGTTCGCAGACATGCTGGCCGCCGCGCTGTGCGGAGCGATGCTGACAATCCGGTTCTTCACCACCGTGATGTCAACATCCTTCACAGTCGCTTCAGACAGGCCGTTCCACAGCGTTCCCGCGTGGATCACAACCCTGCTGTCCGGCAGCGCCCGACTCCATGCAAGGTCCACCGGGATTGGAGTCGGTGTACCGCTTCCAACTGCCTGGATCGTGCGCAACTTGCCGTTCGAAAGATAAAGAAGGGTCTTTGAGTCTCCACTCCAGCTCGGCGAATCTGACGTCTCGTGGTTGAGCTGCACCGCCGGTCCAGAGGGAACACCCCTTGCATCCACCGGCATGAGAAAGAGGAAGTCCTTCATGACGAAGACGATCTGCTTGCCGTCGGGAGAATAGGTGGGACCGTTGTAGCCGCGCGTCAGGACGGAGGTGAACGGCGCCGGCTCGGTCAGGCGAAACGTGCCGGACGGGAGATCGAGCGTCAGGATTTGGCTGGTGCCTTCGCGGAAGCGCATGTTGTACGGCTTTAGCACTGTAAGAGTCAGTGCCTTGCCATCGGCGGACCACGATGGCTGCGAAGGTCCGAAGTATTCTTCCAGCACCTTCTTTGTAGTCCCGCTCGCTACATCGGCAATATAGGTATAGCCGTCCTGGTCGTGGTACGCGACCTGCCTGCCATCTGGCGAAAACGTGCCCATGATCTCCGAGTGGCCCGCGTCGTGCGTCACGCGCCGAATCACTTTGGTTGCCACATCCATGATGTGCAGCGATTCAAATCCATCCGCATCCGTACTGAACAGGATGCTCTTGCCGTCGGGAGACCAGGCAGGGTCCTGCTTGAAGAAGCTATCGCTGGTCAACGCTGAGGGCTTGCCGCCCAGCGGCATCAGCCAGAGCTGATTCAACGCCTCGAAGACGACCTGCCTGCCATCCGGCGAAAGTGCCGGATGCATGATCCCCTTGACTGCGTGGCTGGAGGTCTCGTCGAAATCGTAGACGCGGTGCGCATATCCAGGTCGATCGATATGGAAGGTCGCCTGGAACGGAATGGGTGTAGTGTCACCGCTGCTCAGATCCGTGGTCAGCAGTTTGCCATCGCCTGTGTACAGCAGCTTCGACCCGGAGAGCCACGCGGGATAGAAGGGAAACACATCTGCTGCGGACCCGGCCTTCTTGCCATCCACCATCAGGTCGCTCTTCGAGCCGTTCACCAGCACAAATGAGAGCTTGCCGTCCGGCGAGTAGGACGGAGATTCGATGTGCGCAGCCTGCGGTCCGGCTTCGCCCGCCTTTGGTTGCGAGTAGAGCGGCTTGATCACGCCTGTGTCATCGACGGCTTCAATGTCGTGGCCCGACACGCTTGCACCATGTCCCCGCGCAACGCCGACCCCGCTGACAAAGGCAATGGTCTTGCCGTCCGGCATCCACGTCGGCTCGTATTCCTCCTTTGCTCTGGAGGTCTTCTGTGTCAGCGCCCCGGTCGCGATGTCCACCACCCAGATGTCGTAGTTGCCCTTCATGGCGCGGTCGGAAGCAAACGCGATCTTTGTTCCGTCCGGCGAAACACGCGGCTCGCGATCGTCGCCGAATCCATCCGTGACCTGCCGAATGCCCGTCCCATCCGGCTTCATCACCCAGATGTGGAAGTTGCCGCTCTTGTAGCCCTGGAAGGCGACCAGGTCTCCCCGGGGCGACCAGTCCGGACGCGACGGCTCCAGCATCGGGTCGGTAAGGAGCCTGGCCTTGCCGCCGCTTACCGGCACCGACCAAAGCGCCTCCTGCAGGTCCATGATGATGGTTTTGCCATCCGGCGAGACCGTCGCGGCGATGTTGGTGCCTTCCGTGACCGTCACGTCCTTGACGAGAGCTTTTGTTGCGGGAAGCTTGCGAGGCGCTGCCGCATGTGCCAGATGCGGCAGCAAAGGGACGGCAGCAAGCACAGTGACCGGTAAGGCTCTGCGCTTGCTGGTGCGTGCAAGGCGGGATAACACGAGAGGCGTCTCCATCAGGTTGCGCGACAGTGCAATCGCGGCTGCGGTTAGAAATCCAGGCGTGCGGAAAATTGCAGCTGACGCGCGTAGAAGCCGAGAATGCCGGAGGTTGACGTGGGTGCCCCAAAGGTCGCGCTGGAGA
The DNA here is from genome assembly GCA_964251045.1 of uncultured Terriglobus sp. Classification (GTDB taxonomy): domain Bacteria; phylum Acidobacteriota; class Terriglobia; order Terriglobales; family Acidobacteriaceae; genus Terriglobus. The sequence goes on from CAXUHI010000005.1 coordinate 23,206, forward strand.
TGACCGTGTTGTAGGAGCCATAGTTTGAGTGATTCAGCAGGTTGAAGGCTTCTACGGTGGTGGTGATACGGTAACGCTCCTTGATGGCGAAGACTTTGTTCAGATTGGCGTCGAGCCGCTCGATGGGAATACCGCGGAAGCTGTTACGGTCCACTGTCGTCAAGCCGGTTGTTCCATCAAAGTGATTGTGGATTGGGTTGTCATACGTTGCGGTCACCAGCGCTGGAGCGTGCGAACAAATCGAGCCGGTGCGCGCCGTGCAGAAGCTGCGATTCGCGCTTGCGCTGAGCACGAATCCCGTGGGAGTGGCCCCGCCCACCGTGCTGGCATAGGCAAGACCCGAGCCGAAGTGATACAGCAGGCCACCGCGGATGCCGTACTTCCATTGGTAGTCTCCGCTGGCCGACAGCGTATGGTGCTGATCGTCCACCGAGTTGGCCCACTCATTGGCGTAGTTGTACTGATTGGAGGCGTAGGAGAACGGGCCGCTGGAGTTGTCTTTCTGCAGACCGTACGTATACGAGAGCAGTCCGGTGAAGCCGTGCGTGGTGCGTTCGCGCAGGCTCACCATCAGGCTCTTGGTCTGGTTCGCCACCTGGTCATCCGTGTGGAAGGTTGCAATGGTGCTGTAATGCGTGTTCGGGATCACGCGGCCCGCGACGCAACCCGTGGGGCAGGTCGTGCTTGCCGCGCCCACCCTGAACTGGTTCCATCCGGTCGTCGGATCATAGACAGTGTTCTGATCCAGGCGCGACCAGTCGTGGTGCACGCGGAGCTGGCTGTAATCGATGGAGCCAATCAATCCGTGGCTGAGGTCCTGCTGCACGCCGAACGAGCCGGTTCCGGACCAGGGCGTGCGGATGACGCTGTTCTGCACCTGAATCGCTTGCACAATATTTTGCGGATTCGCCGTAAAGGAAGAGGTGTCCCGCCCAGCAAATGGATTTTGAAGGCTGAAGCCTGTGCCCACGGTCGCTGCAGCCTGCACTGTCTGCACGCCGTTGAAGAGCTGTGCATCGATGGACTGGTTCGCGATGATCTCCGCGAAGTAGATACCAAGGCCGCCGCGAATGACCGTTTTGCCGGTACCCAGCACGTCGTAGCTGAATCCGACCCGCGGTGAGAAGTTCGCGTTGTTACCATGCTGGGGCGACACGATGCCGTTGACGGTGTTATTGCCCGCCGTGATCAGGCCAAGGTCGTTGTCGTAACGCAGGCCGAGGTTGAGCGTAAGATTTGACCGCACCTTCCAGTCATCCTGCAGCCAGGTGCCGAAGATATTGCGGTTGATGTTTGTGTTTAAGTTGCCAAAGCCTTGCGTGTAGGCCGAGGTGAGGCGGCTGAGATTCGTGTAATCCCAGGTCGTGGGGTCAAGCTGGTTGGGGAAGACCTGATCGTATGGTTCGCACTTCCATGCATCTGTCGCGGGATTGCAGGCGGTATTGCTGTAGACGCGCGGCTCCGCGGAGATGGTGGCAACGCCACGGATATTCTGCGGAAACTGCCCGTTATTACCCTCGCGTAGATACTCAAGGCCGAACTTCAACGAGTGCTTACCTTTCAGCCAGAAGGCATCGTCGCGGAACTGCACCACGGAGACCGGCAGGTGCGACGGATAGTTATACGCCGCGCCAACGATCGTTCCGCTGGGGAAGGTGAACTGGATCGACGGCACCAGTGGGCTGTTCAGGTTGCTCTGGTAATACCAGGAGGTAAAGAACGTGTTCACCAGGTTGGCGGAGATGTTGCGCGTCCACGATCCGATGAGGCCATACGGGCTGACGGAGTTGGTGTACTGGCGGCTGATCGACGAGTTGCCGGACGGCAGCAGATCGGGCGAAGACGTATCAAACCGGTAATATCGCGCGAAGATATGATCCTTCTCGTCCGGCTGGTAATCGAGACGCCCAAGGTATTCATTGTTCTTCAACGTGTTCGAAAAGGAGTACGGTGCCGGTGTAAAGCCGAACGGGACGGTATTGGTCGTCTGCGGACGGTGCTCGCCTTCATACGACGTGAAGAACCACAGCTTGTCGTGCTTGATAGGGCCACCCACCGTGCCGCCGTACTGCTGATCAGAGAAGGGCAGCACGGTTTTGGTAATGGGATCGGAGGCATCAAAGACATCGTTGCGGAAGTACCCAAAGGCCGAACCATGCCAGTTATTGTTGCCGGTCTTGCTCTGCAGGTTGACAACAATCTGATCGGTCCGACCCTGCGTTGCGTCGAACTGGCTGGTAATAATCTGGAACTGTGACAGAGCATCGCGCGAGAACTGCGGTTGGCCGAAGGAGGAGTCCGCACCGTTTGCCGTGACCTGCTGGTTGTCGAGGTTGAATTGCTGGCGCCCACCGTTCAAACTGCCCAGAGCGCTGTTGTTCGTGATCGCATTGCGCCGGATGCCCGGCACAAGCTGCGCAAGATCAAGGTAATTGCGGCCGTTCAGCGGCAGCTTTGCAAACGTCTGCGGATCGATCTGTCCCGCCACCTGCGACGATGTTGTATCGATGGTCTGGGCTTGCGCTTCCACCATGACGCTTGTGGTCCCGCCTGACGCCGTTAGCGTCGCATTGACCGTTGCTGGTTCACCAATCAGTACGGTGACCTTCTCAATCAGCGTGCTGAAACCCGCTTCTTCCACCGTGATGGTGTAGTCCGCCGCCTGCACACCGGGAAACTGGTAGATACCGTCCTTGTCGCTGACTGTGTGATAGCTTGCGCCCCCGACCACCTGCGCGGTCACGCTGGCGCCTGCCACAACGGCGCCTGTAGCATCCACGACCTTGCCCGTGATCGAGGTCTGCTGCGCATGGGCAGTGAAACACAACAAAAGGGGCGCAATACCGGACACCACGCGTGCGGCGACTATACGGTTCATCAGTGAGACAACCTCCAAGGTGCCAGGTGTGATTCGCTGCCAATGCGTACGCAGTCACGCAGACGGGTGTGCGATTGCGCTGCTGCCGCACGACAGCAGAAACGTTGAGTTGCAGGGCTGCCACCCTGAAAGGAACACTTCAGGATGGCACCATGTGGTGTGTTCTGCGAAGACTCTGGTACGAAGCAGGACGTTACAGCGGAGTCATTCGTCCTGTAGAGCAACAACGACTGCGAGTTCTACCACGACAATGCGCCGCACAGGAAAGAGTGCGTCAGGTGTGTGCGAAGACGCCGTTGAACGACGTGCTTTCTTCGTTCTCTGGCACGTAACACACGCCAGCTACGTCAACTGCGTACGGAACCTCACCAGTTAGGTAAGCTCCTGAACTTTTGGTTGTGCTTGATGTTCCAGAGCATAGGGCAGAGCCACATGGAAGTCAAACAGAACTTTATTTTTTTCGGCAGAGGATTTGTGTTAGGTTAGGTTTCCTCACGAAAGGCAATCTTGCATGCACCTGGAGGGCACGCGATGTGAGCGTGTCAGTCACCGTACTAATGCAAACTGCACATGGAAGACAGGAGTTTGGAATGGCTGGGCAATGGTTAACATCTTTTGTTCTTGCGGCGCTTACACTCAGTTCGTCGATGGCCCAGACCTACGCCCCTGCGGTCGACAAGGATCTGGCTCGAGACATCTTCAAGCAATACGTCGAGATCATGTCAGCCACGCAGACGGGCGGCACCACTGAGGTAGCGCAGGTTGCCGCGAAGCGCTTTCGCGATGCCGGCTTCCCCGAGTCCGACATCTTTCTGGGCGGACCTGTTCCGAACAAATACAACATCGTCGTTCGCCTGCACGGCACGGGCCAGCGAAAGCCGCTGCTGTTGCTGGCGCACACAGACGTTGTCGAAGCCAAACGCGCGGACTGGACGATGGATCCGTTCGTCTTGCACGAACAGGACGGCTATTACTACGGCTGCGGCGTGGGCGACGACAAATCGCAGGCTGCCATCTGGACGGAGCTGATGCTGCGCATGAAGCGCGAACACTTCAAGCCGGACCGCGATATTATCCTCGCCCTTACTGCCGACGAGGAAGGTGGCAAATACAACGGCGTGCAGTGGCTGCTCGCCAACCATCCCGACCTCATTCAGGCGGACCTCGCCCTCAATGAGGGAGGGTGGGGCGAGATGGACCACGACAAGAAGGTTTCGAACGACCTGCAGGTCAGCGAGAAATACGTCATGAACATCGACTTCACCGTGACCAACAAGGGTGGCCACAGTTCCATGCCGGTGAAGGACAATGCCATCTATCATCTTGCGGGTGCTCTGCAGCGTTTGAGTGAGTTCGAATTTCCCATGAAAACCAACGAAGTCACGGCGGCTTACTTCAAGCAGATGGCGAAGATCGAGACGCGTCCCATTAAGGACGATCTCGCCAAAGTCGCAATTGGCGATCAGGATGCGATGGCACGCGTCGCTGCCGACAACCCCAACTGGAACTCCACGCTGCGCACAACATGCGTTGCCACCATGCTGCAGGGCGGGCACGCGTCCAACGCCCTGCCTCAACTGGCAGCAGCAACGGTGAACTGCCGCGTCTTGCCAGAGGATTCGCCGCAGTATGTTCTCGACACACTGCGCAAGGTGGCCGCCGATCCTGAGGTTCAGGTGAAGACCACGCGTGAAAGCGCAGGCGGCGTGCCGTCCCCCATGCGCCCGGATGTTCTCAAAGCCGTGGAAGACGCAACCAACAAGGACTTCACCGGGGTGCCGGTGGTGCCCATCATGGTGGTGGGCGCGACCGACGGGCGCATGCTGCGGGAGAAGGGTATCCCCACCTACGGCGTACAGGGCCTCTTCTACAACCGCGATGACATCCGCTTCCATGGGCAGAACGAACGGCTGCCGGTGCAATCTTTCTACGAAGCACAGCAGTTTATGTGGGACCTGGTGATGGACCTGTCGGCCCCCGGCAGGAGTTAACAGGAAGCGTAAAAGCGTGCTACTCTCCCAATCAAACCAGTCCCAAACAGCCGTTCTTGACTGAGCCTCCCTCCATGCGAGAAAGGTCCCACGTCTTCTACTGCACAGGCAGTGCGGCTCTGCTCAGGAGCGTTGCATGAATGACCGGCTTCTTCGTCTTGCGCTGCTGTGTATGTCCACCTCATGGGCGTTCGCGCAGCAAGTCCCTTCGACATCCGGCACCACAGCCGCACCCGTAGCAAAAGCAGCTTCTGATCCGATTGCCAACCTGGTCGGGCGCCTGGACCTGGAACGATACAAAGCGACCATCAAGGGGCTGACGCGGTTTGGTGACCGCCGCCAGGGTACAGACCGCAACCGCGCAGCCGTGGACTGGATTGAAGCGCAGCTGAAGAGCTATGGCTGCACGAACACGGAGCGCATCCGCTACGACTATCAGCCTCCAGCAGCCGGTGCGAGAACCGGGCGCAGACCCACGGACCCGTCTGCCGGTCCGGGAGGATCGCGGCGCCGGGGCAACATCTTTCCTGACACCGTGAACAATGATCCCATGAAGCAGCCAGACGCGAAGCTGCGTGAACTGGATTCGCAACCGTCCACACCCGGACCGCGCGAGGAGGTGTACTGCACAAAGATCGGATCCACGCATCCCGACCAGATGTACATCCTGGGCGCGCATATGGACGGCATAGGCTGGGGCGAAGCAGCCAACGACGATGGCTCCGGCACGGCGCTGGTAATGGAACTCGCGCGTATCTTCAGCGGCCCGGACGTGCGTACGGACGTGTCGATCCGCTTTGCACTGTGGAACAACGAGGAGACCGGGCTGAACGGCGCCGCCGCGTATGTAGACCAGCGCAAGGACCTGCAAGGCAAGGAGTCTCCGGCCGGTTCAGGCAAGTATCCTGAACCCCGCTGGCTCGGCATGATTCAGCACGACATGATGCTGTACGACCATGGCATGCCGCACAAGGACGGCACCATGAGCAAGGAACAGCGCCCGGAGGCTGACATCAACATTGAATACCAGGCGAACTCGAAGTTCGCGGACGCGTCCATGGCGTTTGCACACAAGCTGCAACTCGCTGACGACACCTATGCAGCCGATTATCCGGCCAACGTCGGTCCGCACATGACCAACACGGATTCCAGTCCCTTCATGGATCTGACGCCGTCGCTAAGCGTGCGAGAGATAGAACGTGGCGCGCAGATGGGGTCCGGCTGGGACCCGCAACATCACCAACCCACGGACGTGTACTCGTTTTACAACGACGACGATTTCCGGCTGGGTCTGAACGCGGCGCAAACCACTCTAGGGGCTATCGCACAATTGAGCGGTGCGGCATTGACAGTGGCCCCGTAGGGTACTTAACCGTTTATACTGCATTCACACACACTCACACGTCTTGCGCTTCAAGATGACCATATGCCGTTTACGGAGGCATCCATGCGAGAGCAGACAACCTTCAGTGTTACGGTTCCCGCGTTCTTCCATGGGAACGCGGACACAACCGCGGCCTGCCTGCAGGCGCTTTTCGAAGACAGCCCCGTGGCGACGGTTGCGTTGGATGCCCGTCACCGCGTTGTGATGTGCAACAGCGCTTTCGAGAAGCTGTACCGGTTCTCGCCAGACGAACTGATGGCGTCTGACCTGGATGACTTGATTACCGGTCCAAACATGCGGAACGAGGCAAGCACCTTGAGCCGTGCGGTACTGCGCGGGGAGAAGGTTCATCGTGTGACGCAGCGGTGCCGGCGGGACGGCATCATTCTGGACGTGGAGATACATGGTCTTCCTCTGATCGTGGAAGGCACCATTACCGGAGTCGTTGCACTGTACCAGGACATGACCGAACGCAACAGGGCACAAACGGCATGCCAGCAACTTTCATACAAGCTGGATGCCCTGCGGCACCAGCAAGGCGAAGAAAGCCTCCACGACCTTGCGGCGCAGGACCTAGCGGCGCTGCGCTGGAACCTGACCTACCTGCAACGAAGGGCGGCAAGTGCTGACCCGGAGTTGAAACAGCTGGTGCAGCAGGCAAACGATCTCGCCGCACGGTACGCATACCACGCTCGCAGTGTCGATCCGCATGAGTCCGCCATACTTTCCATCACGGGTGCGCGTCACTCCCTCACGTCCGGCAGGACAGAGGCAGCGACTGAGTCCGGAAGCCGTGTTCAAGGACATCGACTACGGGGAGGACTGACGGCACGCGAGAGCGAGGTGCTTGCGCTGTTGGCAGCGGGCATGACAAGCAGGCAGATTGCCAGCAGCTTTGGCATCAGTGTTCGCACCGTTGAATCGCACCGTATTCACATCAACCAGAAGCTTGGGTTCGGTTCTCTCGCGGAACTGGTGCGCTACGCGGTTCGCAATGGGTTTGTTGCCTGACTGCAGCTTGACATGCGTCAGTATACACCGTAGCGGCCCTGTACGGAGGCAAGCAGCTTGGCTGAGTCATAGGCGACACCGTCCTTCAGGACGATCTCGACATTCTCAATGTCGGTGATGGTCCGCGATGGATCGCCTCGCACGACCATCAGGTCGGCATTCTTACCCGCTTCGACGGAGCCAAGATGATCCTGCTGGCCCAGATATGTTGCTCCGTTCAATGTGGCGATTTTGACCGCGACCGCCGGAGTAAAACCCGCATCGGTGACCAGGAGTTCCACCTCATGCTGATCGCCGAAGCCGGGAAGCGTAGCACCGTTCCCTGTGGGGTCTAGACCGGCCATCAGGACGCCACCCGCCTCCACAAACGTGCGCTCCAGCCGCGCGCCATTCTTGTAGCTTTGCTCTGCGGACGCAGCTGCCGCGGGATTGTTCAGCGCATTTGCCAGACTGCGCGTCCTGCCGTACAAGTAAGCTTCCAGAGCTTGCGGCGTTAACGTTGCCAATGCTTTGGAACGCAGCGGTGGCTTGCCCGGCAGGGATGCTTCAAAGACGGGCAGCGTGCTGGTTACCGCGACGTGATCGGCTACAAGCAGCTTGATGAGCGTGTCGGCCTCCGGGCTCTCTGGCGTCATCCGGGCGAGAGTCGTCCTGCCTGCCTCCCGCGAACACGTATCCACTTGCTTGTCCGGATCAAGCTGCGTGTTGACGAAGAAGCCGTGTTCCAGGTTGTCGATGCCCAGCGCCGCGGCTTCGGGGTACGTGACGGAACAGAGGTGGCCCGTGACCTTGAGGTGCAGCGCGTGGGCCGCCTTGATGGACGCGGCAAGTTCCGCGCGCGTAATGTGCATATACGCTTTGAAGTTGGTCGCTCCCTGCGAAGCCCAGAAGTTCACGAATGCCGTTGCATCCTCCGGGCCGGCAAGCGCGTGTATCTGAATAAAGAGACTGCTGACGCCCTGCAGATAGGGCGCTGTCGGCTCCACATGCGGTCCAATCATGCGTCCGCTGTCGATCTCCTTGCGCAGGTTGATGTCGGCGTAGGGCTCCACCGAACCTGCGGTGCGCACGGTTGTAACTCCATTGGCGAGATACATGCGCGGTGCGGAAAACGTCATCTGCGGTAAAAGCGTCGGTCCCTCCGAGCCGTTCGCATCCGTGTTTGGCCGCTGGAGGTAGTACATGTGGTCATGCATACCCACCAGACCAGGCAGGACCGTGTAGCCGCTCAGGTCATGCACTTCGGCGCCGGACGGCACGGCAAGAGCCTTGCCGACTGCCGTGATCTTGGTACCGGTGACGATGATGGTCTGATCCTCCAGCACGGGCCGTCCAGTGCCGTCCAGCACACGGACGTGCTGCAGCACCTTGACCGGAAGATTCTGACCGAACCAATACTTCTCCGCGATGTTACCCGGGGTTGTTCGTTGGGCCGCAGCCGAGAGCAATGCAAGCGGCAGACCGAAGAGCAAGACTAGGAAGTTGCGCATATGTCAAATGCACCACGTGGTGAGAATGGAAGTGGAGTTGAATCAACTCTAACAAGAAGATGCAGGGTGAGCCTTCCGGAAGAGTACGTCCGTAGTACTACGGACGTAGTTCTGCGGATGTTCAAACAACGCTTTCTCCTCCACAATGAAAGCTACTCATTAAACAAGAGGTCTCTACCATGTACTGGAAGTACTTACTTTCACGTCCGGGCAGCCGTGTATTCGGCGGGAGTGCTCTGCTGCTCGCGGTGTCTGCCGTGTCCGCGCAAACCAGCACCACGGGCGCAATTCGCGGTACCGTGAAAGATGCCTCAGGTGCGGTGATTGTTGGAGCTACCGTAACGGTTACATCCGCGGCGACTTCGCAGGTGCGTACTGTCAAGACAGATCGTGATGGCCAGTACACGATTGGGCTGCTGCCTCCGGAAACGTACAAGATCAGTATCGAATCGCCCGGTTTCAAGCGGGACGAGCAACCGCCCATCCAGGTGACCGTGACCGAAACGGCCCGTGCCGATGCGCAGCTTGTTCCCGGCAGCGAGGGAGAAGTGGTCGAGGTCACCAATACGGCGCCCGCTCTTCAGGTGGAGAACGCGACGCTGGGCACCGTGGTGGATGGCGGCGTCATTCGGGAACTTCCGTTGACCAACCGCAATTACACACAGGTGCTGACGCTCTCCGCCGGCATCAACGGAGACCTCAACAACGCAGCGACTCTGGGTAAAGGTTCGCCGGACGTATACGTGAACGGCGCCAGCAGCATCAGCAATAACTTCCATATGGACGGCGCCGACGTGAACAACTTCGGGTCTGGCCGCGCAGGGGACTTCGTGCAGCAGGCAGGCATTCCCATCCCGAACCCGGATGCGCTGCAGGAATTCAAAATCCAGACCACGAACTATGACGCGGGATTTGGCAGAGATGCCGGCGCCAACGTCGACGTGGTGACCAAGACCGGCACGAACAGTGTCCACGGGGCGGTATGGGAGTTCTTCCGGAACGACATCTTGAACGCCAACGACACATTTCTGAAGTTACAGGGACAACGCCGGGCAGCCATGAAGCAGAACCAGTTTGGCGCAACCATCGGTGGCCCGGTTCTCAAGGACAAGCTCTTCTACTTCGGCACCTACCAGGGTACGCGGCAGATCAATGGCCTGAGCGCGGGCTCCCTGCAAACCGTCTCGCTCTTCCCGCTGACCAATGACAGAAGCGCGGCAGGCATTGCATCCATCGCGTGCCCAACTGGGTCAGGCGCGTCCGGCGACACGCGATATTGGCACCCCTACGATGGAGGATCGTACAGTGGCGGTGTCACGAGTTCTGCGGCAATCAACCAGGTGGAAGTCGCATGCAACGGCTCTAACATCAATCCGGTTGCGATCAACTTGCTGAACCAGAAGCTGCCCAATGGCACGTACCTTGTTGCAACGCCGCAGCGCATCACCCGTGACGCGCACAACAACCTGATTGGCACTTCGACCTTCAGCATTCCGGCCACCTACAACGAAGACCAGTTCATGGTGAACACGGACTACATCCTGTCCTCGAAGCACACGCTGTCAGAGCGCTACTTTTATTCCAACTATCCTGAAGACCAGCCGCTTGGGACAGCCGCAAACACACCGGGCAACGGCGTGGCAACGACATTCAACAACCAGGTGGCAATCCTGAAGCTGACCTCCGCTCTTACCTCGCACTTCCTGAATGAAGGCCTGATTACCTTTATCCGCAGCAGCGGCCATCTCCAGACGGAGTCCACCCAGACTGCCAGCCAGATTGGCATGACGGCTCCCAGCGACCCGACCTACCCGCTCTATCCAACGATCGGAGTCACGGGTTACTTCAGCCTTGGCGGCGGCGGGAACGATGAGTCGTCTTCTGTCGTCAACACGTTCGAGGTTGCCGACCAGATTTCCTGGACGTACGGCAAGCAGAGCTTCCGCGCGGGTTTCCTCGGAGAGAAGAACCAGTTCGACTTCAACGATCCCGAGCAGAAGCGTGGCAGCCTCGGCTTCTCAACGTTTCAGGATTTCCTGCTGGGCATGAGCGCCGCCCAAAACCGCTCCGGGTACAGCAATCTCAACTCCGTCGGCAGCCAGCAAGGCAACTACTACAAGGGATACCGTGGCACGGACATGGCCATGTTCATCCAGGATGACATCAAGCTCCGCTCAAACCTGACGGTAAACGCCGGTCTGCGCTGGGAGATCGACAGCGGCGTAAGCTTCGGACACGGCGAGGAGAGCAGCTTCTGGCCGTCCCTTGTGACGCCCTTCCAGTCCCTGCCTGCAACGGGAACGCTGAACGGCTTCGTGGTCCCCAACAACTACCAGCTTCCGGTGCCCGCGGGCGTGACAAGGCTGGGACAGAAGAGCCTGCAGGGCAACGACTACCCGCTGCATAACTTCGGTCCACGCATCGGCTTTGCATGGCAGCCGGGCGGCGCTGATACCGCAACGGTCCTGCGTGGCGGCTATGGTGCCTTCTACACGTTGCCGAACGCAAATTCCGTGCTGCAAACCCTGGGCGGTCAGCCGTTTGTCAGCAGGGCGACACTGAGCAACAGCAACGATCAGGCATCGACGTTCCAGACGCCGTTCACTGTTCCCCTGACGCCGGGGGCCTGGACGCTCCTGTCACCCACGTCCACACCGACCTCTGTGACCGCCGTTGCGCGGAACAGCGACGTGCCCATGGTGCAGCAGTACAACCTGGAAGTGGAACAGCAGTTACCCGGTAAGCTGGTCCTGGAGACGGGGTACGTCGGTACGCGCGGCACGCGGCTGGAGGAAAGCCGCACCATCAATCGCGCGTTTCTTGCAAGCCCGTCGAACCCGATCAATGGTGTCACGGTCAACTCCACGCAGTCCGCGAATATACAGGCACGGGTGCCGTACCAGGGCTTTACGCCCACGGGCGTCAGTCTGATTGAAACGTACGGATTTTCGAACTACCACAGCCTGCAGACGACCATCAAGCGCCAGCTCAATCGTGGCTTCTTTGTGCAGGGCGCCTACACCTGGAGCAAGGTTCTGACGACGGTCACAGGCGGCGATGGTACAAATGGCGTGTTCGCAGGAGGCAGCGGCAACAGTAATGACCCGAACAACCGCTATGCGCGGTACGGTCCGGCGGGATACGACCGCACCAACCGCTTCGTTGCGGCCTATGTCTGGACCATTCCAGGCTGGAGAAACGGCAATGCCTTCGCGCGCAACGCCACCACCGGATGGCGGCTGAACGGAACCACGACGTTCCAGTCCGGTAAACCGCTCACCTTTACAGACTCAAGAAGCGGAACGGCATACGGAACACAAAGCTCTGCGCGCGCACAGTTCGTGCCCGGCATGAGTAATCGCAACATCATCAACAAGAATGGCGGCACGATGCTGAACAGGATCATCAACAACACATACCTGAATTCAGCGTCCAGCGTCTTTGCAATCGCGCCTTCCGTACCGAACAGCGTCCTCTACAACAATGCGCCTGCAACGGATTACGGCAACAGCTCCATCGGAGCAGTTCGCGGTCCCGGCAACGACAACTGGGATGCATCCATCGAGAAGGAGACGCGCGTCGGAGGGCTGCGTGAAGGAGCGACACTGATCTTCCGGACCGAATTCTTCAACCTCTGGAACCACCCGGAATATGCGAACCCGGCAACCGGGGTCAACGCCACCACCTACAGCCAGATCACGAGTTCGGCTGGATCACCACGCTTAATCCAGTTCGCCCTGAAGTACGCCTTTTAGACACCTTCTGATGAGGAAAGCATGAAGCAGTTACGATGGACACACTTTTTTGCCGCCTGCGCGTTGCTTCCAGCGTTGCACGCGCAGCAGACCTACACAGTACCGGCCACCTCCAAGACGGTCTCCTGGGGTTACTACGGCAGCATGCACCCGGCTCTTACCGTGCACAGCGGTGACACGGTCACCATGCAGACACTCTCCACCTGCGGTCCCTCCGACCGTCTGGTGCAGCGGGGCGTGAAAGCGAGTGACATCCCCGCGTACAACGAGGAGGTCTACAAGAACTATCCAGCCGCGGAAAAAGGCCCTGGCGGGCACATCCTGACCGGTCCGGTAGACATTGCGGAGGCGGAGCCTGGCGATGTGCTGGAGGTGCAAATTCAAAAGGTCACCATTGATGCGCCGTTCGCCTGCAACGGCTTCGGTCTGCATCGCGGCTTCTTGCCCATGGACTTCCCCTACAGCCGGAACCGCATCATCCCTCTCGACCTGGAGAAGATGATCGGCCACTTCGCGCCCGGCATCGACGTTCCACTTCGGCCGTTTTTCGGCAGCATGGGCGTGGCCGGAGCGCAGGGAAAGATCAACAGCACGGAGCCCTTCGTCCACGCCGGCAACATGGATGACAAGGACCTGGTGGCGGGAACAACCCTCTACATCCCCGTGGCCGCGAAAGGCGCCATGTTCGAAGCCGGTGATGGACACGCCGGTCAGGGCAACGGGGAAGTCGACATCACAGCGATGGAAACGTTTCTCACCGGCACCTTCAAGTTCATCGTGCATAAGCATCAGGTCATGAGCTGGCCGCGTGCGGAAACGCCCACCCACTACATCGCCATGGGTTTCAGCCCGGACCTGAAGGAAGCCACGGAGTACGCCTTGCGGAATATGATCGATTTCCTGGTCACGGAAAAGCACATGTCGCGCGACGACGCCTACATGCTTTCCAGCGTGGCTGTGGATCTCGACATCACAGAACTGGTCGATGGGAACGTGGGTGTCCACGCCATGTGTCCAAAGAACATCTTCACAGGCACTGCGGCAAAAGGCGAGTAAACCACGCGCCTTTATAGGTCTCAGTATTGGATGGGAGCCGGTTGGAGTGGCGGAGAGACAGGGATTCGAACCCTGGATACCTTGCGGTATACACGCTTTCCAAGCGTGCGCCTTAAGCCACTCGGCCATCTCTCCCGCAGCCTGATCATAACAGGCAACCTTGACGTGCAACACGGTGGCCCGAAAGCGGGCAGGGAATCGGTCCCGCCACGAAGGTTGCGGACTTCACCAAAGGGCACTTGCTCAACACCTCCCGATTGTAGATACTTGCCGTCATACTTCCGAAAACGTACAAGGGCGTTGCTTAAAGGTCGCGAGGCGTACCGGGTGGTGATCTGTGATACGGGACAGGGAAAAATGACGCACGTGGCCAGCAGGACTTTAGGCAATGTAAGCGGAGCCGGTACTGTGACGAGTCGAGCAGGTACGTGGCTGCAAATCGTCACGATCGCAGTTTGCTTCTGTCTCTGTGGGCACTTTGGCGCACACGCCTCGGCGCAGACGTACAACGCCATCATTGTCTTCGGTGATTCGTTATCGGACGTAGGAAACGACGCGGTGCTAAGTTCCATGAAGTACACTGTCGCGGGGCAGGTACCCGGTCCCGCGACCGGGTATACCAATGGCCGGTTCACCGATGGCACCGACACCACGCCACCTGCGGTCAACTACAACGGCATATGGGTGGAACAGCTTGCGGCCAAGCTTGCGGCGCACCCAACGGTGGTTGCATCGCTGAATGGTGGGACGGATTACGCATACGGCTACGCAACCATAAACACTGGAACAAGCCAACTGACTTATGGTCCGGCGAACCTGTCCATCACGGTCAACAACATGGCCACGCAAGTAGCGAGCTACCTTGCTACCCATCCCACCATCAACAGCAACACCTTATTCGTTGTGTGGGGCGGAGCAAACGATCTGCTTGCCGCCACCACATCCACTGATATCTCCAATGCTGTAAAACAGGAACTAGGTCTCGTCCAGCAACTCATTGCTGCCGGTGCCACGGACATCCTGGTTCCCAATCTGCCGCCACTGGGTTTGATCCCACGATTGAACCAGAACGCAACGGCATCGCAGGCCGCTACTGCCGCGGCGCAGGCCTTCAATCAGGGTTTGGCCGTGGGTCTGGCACAATTGCCCACAGCAAACCCGGGAAAGACGCTGCGCCTCTTTCCACTTGATGTTTACACTTTGTTCAATACCATCGTCGGACCGCCCATTGCGTCAGGGTTTAAAAATGTGACGTCTGCGTCGTCCGTGTTCTTTGGCGCAAGCAATGCTGCGTTGAACCCTGACACCTATCTCTTCTGGGATGACCTGCACCCTACCACCTTTGGCCACAACCAGATTGCGGCAGCTGCGCTGAGCGTATTGGGAACACCGGTTCAGACCACCCTGAACTTAAGCGCGTCGACCGTAAGCGCGAATCTGAACAGTACCGTGCAGTTCACGGCGAGCGTTGCGGGCAGTAGCGGCAGTACGCCGGTGGGAACCGTAACCTTTTACGATGGTTCCACACAGCTCGGCTCGTCCCTGGTCTCCGCTTCCGGCAGCAACGGAACCGCCACCTACAGCACGTCGACGCTTGCGGCAGGCACCCATACCATCTCCGCCACGTTCACTGGTGTCAACGGATTCGCCAACTCAACGTCAGCCAATCTCGTGGTCACCGTTACGGCACCCGGTTTTGTTGCATCCGCATCGCCCACATCGCTGACCATCTCACGCGGAAGCACGGGAACCTCAACCGTCACCGTTTCCTCCGTGGGCGGGTATTCGGGCAGCTTCACCGTAGCGTGCGCCAATGTCCCTGCAAAAATCGCATGTACTGTTGGCACGGGAACCGTCTCCATCACGGGAACGTCTTCGGCGACTAGCGTTGTGACGATCAACACAAACAACGTCGCTGACAATGTACGTCCAAGCGCTATGGGAAGCCGGCGCTCCGGAATCACGCTCGCATTTGTTTTGCTGCCACTCGGTGCGTTGCTTCCATGGCGGCGCAGGCACGCAATGCCGCATCTGCTCCACACGATGTTGTTCTTGCTGAGCCTGTGCGGACTTGCGGGCCTGAATGGTTGCGCCGGGGACCCCCTCGCACACGACACGCCCGCGGGCTCGTACCAAGTTCCGGTCGTGGTCACACCGAGCAGCGGAACAGCGACCACTCTGACGTTGACCGTCACCGTGCAGTAAGATCGTCCGTACAGTTTATGTCTGATAACGCATATTATGTCTGGTCGATACAATAAGGCACATCAGCCGTGAAGACTGGACAAACAAGCTGCTGGCGAAATGGACTGTAGACAGCAACGCCTTTCGAGCCGAAGCGCGCCGTCTTGAACTTGTTGACCGCAGCAGGCATGCGACATCGATCGCAATCATGGAGGCGGCTGCGGATGCCATAGAAAGGCGTGCGAGACTTCAGATCTGAACTAGACCTGTTAGAGCAAAGTACGGTATGAGATGGTGAGCTAGCACTGAATACACCTGATTCCGTTGAGAAGAAGGAAAGGCCAATCACCAAATGCGCCTCTACGTCGCTGCACTGATCGCTGTCCTCGCGTTTGCTCCTGGGGAGCTCCACCCTCAGGGGGGGGGGGGGGGGGGGGGCGGGGGGGCGGCGGGCGGGCGGGGGCGGGGGGGGGGGGGGGGGGGGGGGGGCGGGCGGT
>CAXUHI010000005.1:39461-90972 GCA_964251045.1 uncultured Terriglobus sp.
ATCCCGCTGCAATGATGTCCTTTCAAATTCCTAGGCACGGCCTCCAGCTTAATGCACTTATGTACCTTGCCGCCGGTGCGGGTCAGCACCCCACCGTAGTCCTCCTCCATGGCTTCCCAGGTAATGAGCGCAATCTCGATCTGGCCCAGACCATGCGACGGGCCGGCTACAACGTCCTCTACTTCAATTACCGTGGTTCATGGGGAACGCCCGGCCAATTCTCCTTCACACACTGTATCGAAGACACGCAAGCAGCGTTAGCTTTCCTCCGCGATCCTGCCAATGAAGCCAAGCTGCGCGTCGACCCCGACAAGCTGATTCTCATCGGCCATAGCATGGGCGGCTTCATGGCCAGATATGTAGCCGCGCACGACCCCGGCGTGAAAGCCGTTGCTCTCATCTCCGCAGCTGATATGGCCAACGACCGAATTGAGGCTATCCCAGGCTCGTACCGGAGCCACGCAGTTGCTCCAATTGCAAAGAGCTTTTCAGACGAAGGCCTTGCGCCACTCGCGTGCACCGCACAAGGTCTCGCAGAGGAAGCAATCGCCAATGCAGATAGCTGGAACATTCCTGCGCTTGCGCCAGCTCTGGCGTCCCGCCCAATGCTCATCATCACCTCGGATGATGGCTTTGCTCTATCGAATGAATTATTCGTCAGTGCACTCAAGAAATCTGGAAGCACCCGCGCCGTTACAGTGCACTTCCCCACAGATCACTCCTATTCGGATGATCGTATCGCGCTCCAAACCTCACTCCTGAACTGGCTTTCTACCCTTTGATTACTGTTGCTGCGGCCGCTTCAACACGTGCACCATAAGCGCGTCCGCTCGGCCAGTCGAGTATCAGGGTAA
Source organism: uncultured Terriglobus sp. (assembly GCA_964251045.1). Taxonomy (GTDB): domain Bacteria; phylum Acidobacteriota; class Terriglobia; order Terriglobales; family Acidobacteriaceae; genus Terriglobus. The sequence goes on from CAXUHI010000005.1 coordinate 40,316, forward strand.
GCGGCATTCAATTCCCTGCTTTGTATTGCCTCAACCCAGGCACAAGCACAGCAGCCATAGACATAACCCCAACATTGCTGGGAAGCGAGGGACGGCCTTGACGATCAGTAGAACAGGGCAGGTTTCAACGATCGTGCCGTTCTTGGTCGATGATGAACTAAGCCGCTCACGGCTTGTATTCGACGTGCAAGCTTGGCATCCCCGTTAATGTGACTAAGGGCCATCTTGGTCTTTTGAGCCTGCATCGGGCTAAACAATACCGAAGAACACCTGACGGACCTTGAGGGTTCGATTGCGAGCCCCAATCGAGGAGACCAGCCCGCGCAAGAGAATACGATGACCGCCCTATTTCGGATCGATTAAAGATCGGTGAAAACCCAAACACCGCTCGGATTGCCATAGTTCAGGTTTGGCCGTGATCCTGCTATATTCCAATCGCCGAGGCTCTCGCTTCAGCAACCTGGAGAGAGAAATCCAAGCTCAAACATCCAATTCCCCGGCTGACGCTCCTAAGAATCCCTGGGTGGAACTGCTGCTGGTTTGTGCCCTTGTTGGTCTACGGGCGGCCGCTGCGCTTGCCCAAGGGAGCGACGCCCATAGCTCACTCAGCCTCCACGACGCGATTCAGCAGTCCCAGGCAAGTCCGCAGGCTCGCATCGGACAAGATCAGGTGGATGCGGTTCGTGGATCAGTGGTCCAGGCCGGCTTGCGGCCGAATCCGCGCCTCTACCTTCAGACGGAAGATCTTCGGCCGTGGGACGACACTTTCGATTTTCCAAACACGACCGAGGATTACGCCTACATCGGTCAACTGTTTGAACTTGGCGGCAAGCGGTCGCGCCGACTCGATCTTGCGAAGGCGAACGTGCGGCAGGCTGAGGCAAACCAGATGCTATTGAGCCAGCAGATCGCAGGGCGTGTTGCCGCCGCGTACTGGACGGCGGTGACACGCATTGGAATTGAGAAGCTGCTGGAAAAAGATCTTGATGCGGTAGACGAGATCGTGCGCTACAACAAGGAACGGGTCGACGCAGGTGCCATGCGCGGCATCGACCTTATTCGCGTGCAGATCGAGCGTGACCGTTTGCTGCTTGCGTTGGAAGCTGCGAGACGAGAGGCCGTGTTGAGCCGCATTGAGCTTTTTCGCCAGATGGGCCGCACTCCGGACCCAGGTGTTTCCCTTTCTGATTCGCTTGACTCTACCGAGCAAATCAAGATGCAAAGCCTTGCGGTCGTGCTGGCGGCGCGCGCCGACGTTGCGGCTGCACGGGAATCCGTGTCCGCAGCGGAGGCGGAGGTTCGACTCCAGCGAGCGGTTGGTGTTCCCGATGTCGACTTGCTGGGCGGATACAAGCGCAACTCGGGCTACAACACCGCCTATACAAGCCTGCAGATTCCTCTGCCCTTTCGGAATCGAAACCAGGGCGAAGTGGCTCGAGCAGAAGCCTCGGTTCGGTTGGCGCAAGATCGGCTGCAGCAACTCGAACTCTCCGTTGGCGCGGACGTGGCGGCAGCGCAGGAGGCATATACCCATCAGCAGGCCGTCGTGCGCGACATCCTGCCAGAGATGCGGGCGCGTGCCAAACAGAACCTCGCCATCATGGACGATGCCTACCGCACGGGCGGCGTTGATCTGCTGCGCTACCTGGACGCGGAACGCACCGCGTTCGATGTGGAGGTGACGGCGTTGCGCACACGTGCGGAGTTTCGACAGGCCGGTCTCCGGCTGCAGCTTGCCTATGGGGTACAACCATGAACCGCCTGAAGTTTTCTGTTCCCCTGTTTGTGTTGGTCTGTCTCCTGAATGGCTGTTCCAAGAAGCAGGCGGACGCCGGCAGTTCAGGCACATCCTCGTCGGACAAATCCAGCTCCTCCGCATCCGGTACGCAGGACAAGCCGGATACATCAGCAAAAGGCGGAGCGCAGGCGAACGACATCGTGAAGATCGCGTTGCAGGACCAGCAGCGCGCCGGCATTCAAACAGCATTTGTATTGGTCCAGCGCACGCCGCGTACGCTCTCCGTCGCAGGCCTGGTTACGTTGGATGAGCAGCATACCTCGCACCTGGGCACCATCGCGGATGGCCTCATCACGACGATAAACGTGCTTCCCGGCGCCCCCGTTCGACGCGGACAGGTTCTCGGCAGCCTGCACAGCCACATGGTGCATGAGACGGTGGGATCTCTCGTTCAGGCTTATGCCGAAGTGGACCGTCAGCGAGGAGCAGTAAGCTTCGCAGAACAGGCGCAGGCCCGTTATCACCACCTTTACTCCATCCAGGCGGCATCTCTTGAGGAGTCGCAACGGTCAGACCAGGAAGTCCTTCAAGCGCAAAAGATGCTGGTCGATGCCGAGGCGAACGTTCACATGGAGCGCGAGCATCTCTCCGAGCTGCTGCAGGTCTCGCCGGAATCGCTGCACCCCGGCAATCTTTATGATCGGGAACTCATTCCCATCCGGTCGCCCATCGACGGCGTTGTGATCGCGCGCAATGTGAGTGTTGGCCAGGTGGTCGATACCGGCTTTGTCGCGTTTGACATTTCCAATTTGTCCACCATCTGGGTCACCGCTGCGGTCAACCAGCAGGATCTTTCCCTGATCCATCCAGGTGCGGCGGCGGATGTCGTCACGGCGGGCTTTCCTGACCAGGTCTTTCATGGCCGTGTCACCATGATCGGCGACACGCTCGACCCGGCAACACGTACGATCCCCGTTCGCGTGGTGGTGCCGAATCCAGCAACGAAGCTGCGTCCCGGCATGTTCGCTTCGGCTCACATCGCCGAGCCTGAAACGCGCGAGGCTGTCTTCGTTCCCGAAGACGCTCTGCAAGACATCAACGGCCTGCCGGTTGTCTTTGTCACGGCAGATGGCACAACGTTCCAGGCCCGCACGGTGAACGTGGGCACGCGGTCTATGGGCAAGGCAGAAATCGTGGACGGGTTGAAACCCGGGGACCGCATCGTGGTGAAGGGCGCGTTTATGGTCAAGTCCGAGATGCTCAAGGGCACCATGGGAGACGGCTAGCATGCGGAAACTGGTCGACTTTTTTCTTTCCAACCGGTGGCTTGTGGGCGCTCTCCTGATAGTGCTGGTGATCGGCGGCATCACAGTCATGCTGCACCTGCCTCTTGAGGCGTTTCCCGACCTCACGAATAACCAGGTCGTGGTCACAGTACAGTGCCCCGGCATGTCACCGGTCGAGGTGGAGCAGCTCGTCACCTATCCCATCGAGACCTCCATGATGGGTATGCCGAAGCTGCAGATGGTACGCTCCACATCCAAGCTCGACCTGTCCATGGTGACTGTCATCTTCGACGACTCCATGGATAAGTACCTCGTCCGGCAGCTTGTCGCGGAACGCATCAACCAGGTACAGAGCCGCATCCCGGCAGGCCTGCAGCCGCAGATGAACCCGATGTCCACGGCCTTCGGCGAGGTGTACCAGTACACGGTGTCCGCACCGAAGATGTCGCTCATGCAGATCAAGACCCTGCACGACTGGGTCATCCGCTACGCCCTGCTTACCATTCCCGGCGTTAGCGAGATCAACTCCTGGGGCGGCGAAACCAAGCAGTACACGGCAGAGGTGGACCCGGAAAACCTCCGTCGCTTCGACCTGACGCTGCACGATGTGGTCACGGCCGTAACGAACAATAACGCCAACTTCGGCGGCAGCTACATCGAGCACGCAGAGCAGCAATACACGGTGCGCGGGCTGGGCCGGGCGGAGAGCATGGACGATCTGGGGAATATTGTCGTTTCCACCAATAACGGAGTTCCCGTCCTGCTGAAGCAGGTCGCGACGATGAAAACCGCCGCCCTGCCCCGTCACGGTGCGGTCATGCGCAACGGCCAAGGTGAAACCGTTTCCGGCATGGTCATCATCCTGCGCGGGGAGAATGGGCAGAAGATCATCAAGGAGATCAAGGCAAAGATCGCCGGCCTGAAGCTCCCGAATGGTGCGAAGATCATTCCCTTTTACGATCAATCTGATGTGATCGATGCCACCACGGCAACTGTTCGCCGCAACCTGATCGAAGCCGCCGTTCTCGTTGTCGTGATTCTGCTGATCTTCCTTGGGGACTGGAGGGCTGCCCTTGTGGTGGCCGTCACCATTCCACTTTCGCTGCTGTTTGGCTTCATCGGCATGGATCTGTTCGGCATCTCGGTCAACCTGATGAGTCTGGGGGCGATCGACTTCGGCACCATCGTTGACGGTTCCGTCGTGATGACCGAGAACTGCCTGCACCGGCTGGAGAACGGCGGCGCAGGCAAGCCGTTGATCGATGTTGTGCGAGAAGCTGCGCATGAAGTTTCGCGCCCGGTGATCTTCGGCGTGCTCATCATCATAGCGGTCTACCTGCCCGTGCTCACGCTGCAGAGCCTTGAGGGCCGTATGTTCCGCCCGATGGCAGTCACGGTCGTTTCGGCACTTGCAGGTTCGTTGCTGCTGGCCTTGTTCGTTGTGCCGACCCTCTGCACCGTCGCTTTGCGTCACCGGGCAAAGGTTCTCACAGCGAAGGATCAGGAGAAAGCATCTCCAAGGTCCGACTGGTTCGACCGTCTGCGGGATGCGTACGGCCGCTCGCTCGGCAAAAGCGAACGGCACCGCAAAACGATTCTTGTGATTTCCATGGTGCTAATTGTGCTAGCGCTTGGATCGTTGAAGTTCATCGGTACGGAGTTCATGCCGACGCTTGACGAAGGCTCCATGGTGGTGACCTCTAAGCGGCTGCCGGGCATTGCGCTAACAGAGTCCGTCGCCATCGGTGACCAGATCGAAAAGACCATTAAGGCAAAGAGCGGTGTCACCAGCATCGTGACCAAGCTGGGCCGGCCTGACCTCGCCACGGAGGCCATGGGCGAATATGAGTCGGATTCGTATCTGAGCTTCACCCCCAAACTGCAAGACGCGAATACCAAAGGCAAGCAGCAATTCACCGAGAACCTGCAGAAGTCGCTCGACAAGATACCGGGCGTAACCTACGAGATCACCCAGCCCATGCAGATGCGCATGGATGAAACCATCACCGGTACGCGCGGCGATGTTGCGCTAAAGATCTTCGGCGAAGACCTGGACACGCTGGAGCAGATGGCACACAGCGCAGAGAAGATCATCGCGAGCGTGCCCGGTGCGTCGGAGACACAGATGGAAATCATCTCCGGAGCGCAGGAACTGCAAGTCCGCATCGACCGTCGCGAGGCTGCACGCTACGGTGTCAACGTTTCTGACGTTCAAGAAGTGATCGAGACGCTCTATGGCTCGAAGCAGCTCTCGGAAATGTTGCTGGGCGAGGAACGCTTTCCGGTCGCGATCCGCCTCCCAGCAGACATTCGCAACGACCCCGAGCGCCTTCGTTCTCTACAGATCAAGACACCACAGGGTGCGTTGGTCCGTTTAGATCAGGTGGCCGAAATCAAGACGGTTGGCGGTCCCATCCTCATCAACCGTGAACAGGCACACCGCCGCGCCGTCGTGATGAGCAACGTGAGCGGGCGCGACCTCGGGAGCTTCGTCAAGGACTGCAAATCCGCCGTCGCTGCAACAATGCCCTTGCCACCTGGCTATCGGCTGGAGTGGGGCGGGCAGTACGAGAATCAGCAGCGCGCCCAGCAGCGATTGCTGATCGTGTTCCCCGTGTCTCTGCTCATCATCTCTGCGTTGTTGTACGCGACGTTCCAGAACGCCAGGCAAATGTTCCTCATCCTCTCCATCGTTCCCCTTGCCTTGGTGGGTGGGGTTGCTGCCTTGTGGATGCGTGGAATCAATCTCAATCTCTCAGCATGCGTTGGATTCATTGCCCTTTTCGGCATCGCCGTCCTAAATGGAGTGGTGATGGTAAGCCACATCAACTCACTCCGGAAAGAAGGCAAGGAGGTCGAAGACGCCGTTCACCAGGGTGCCTCGGACCGGCTGCGTCCGGTGCTGATTACAGCGCTGGTCGCCAGTCTTGGCTTCATTCCAATGGCAATCTCAACGTCGCGGGGGGCGGAAGTAGAAAGGCCCTTGGCAACAGTTGTCATCGGAGGCCTTCTCACTGCAACCATCCTGACCCTCTACGTCTTGCCGCTTATGTATCCATCGTTCAGTAAAGACGTCGACGCGGGCCCACGGAAAGAACAAGCCTGATGGTTCTCACCGTTTGAGCGAAGAAGCTTGCGAGAACCCGCGCTTTCGACTGTTTGTAAACAGCTTATCTGGAGCCTCTTACATTCCATGATCTTGAAAAGATGGATAGGACTCCATCTTCAATCACAACAGGATCGGCTTCTTCCTGCTGGGCATCTTCGTTTCGCATGCAGGCCTTTGTCTGGTGCTGCCTTGTATCTGAAGTACGGCAATCCGCCGTAGCCACTGCCGATCTTTCGTTTCCCATGGAGGCGCAGATCGTTCACGTACCCCTGGGCGCGAGAATTAGGCGTGAGCTCAAGCAGCCGCCTTTTGAGGCCTGCGAGCATGGCTTGGAAAACGGGTGCGCAGGTGAAAGCGGAGCAGTGTGCAAGCTGCCATGGAACACCGGGTCATGACGTTGCCTTTGAGTGGATGTTCGCGAGAGCTACACTGACATCTCTAGCGGGCGCAGCAGCCTGTCATTTCTACTGAGCGTGGACATTGTTGCGCGGGCCGGTACATGGCCTGCGCCGACGCTTGCCACAACCCCAAATCTGCCGCGAGTTACGTAAGATTCACTGCATCGGACTGGTCTGCCGTCGATTGACGTGACAGTCTAACTGTGTGGAAGCATTCGTGGTCACCGGACGCGAGGCCATCCTGGCACGCTCCGAACAACTGGAAGAGCTTGCACGCCGATGTGGGCAACATGGAGCCATGCACGGTCTCGGCCTGCTGCTTGGGTCCCGCTTCGCGGCTCGTAAGCGGCCTTACCTGATCGGCTTTACAGACGAGTCAGCTGCTGAAAAGGGTGCGCCGGACGCACTGTTCTGCGCGGTTCTCCTGCTGGAATACCGTGCGGGTGCGTTTGGCACCGGGCTCTTTGCGACAGCGGATGCCTTTGGCGTCCGGACGGTGATCGCTCCGGAGCATCTGCGCGCCAGCACTGCTGTGGTGGCGGTGCAGTTGATGCTGGACCGTGGTGCGCGGATCATCCTGACCACCTTCAAATCCGAAGTACCATTCCATGCAGCGCCGCACCCTGCCAGCCGCCGGGAAGGCGGGTACCTGTATGCAGTGCAACGGCGTACCGTACAGGACACGCTGCCTCTCCGTGACACTCTGGATGCGACGCTCGGTACGCTTGGCAAGCGTACTCGGGTGCATATGCGCGCGGCGCGACGGCGATGGGAGAAAGACTTTCCCGGAGCGTTTCTTGACGACGCTCTGCCTGCGCTCGCCTCGTATGACGCCGAGGCAATGCGCCAGCTCAATGAAACGTGCCTTGACCCCATCGATCAGGATGACTTCGACCATCAGGTGCGGTCTGTTCGGGGCCGGGGCAGCTTTGCCCTTGGATTGCGGAACGGAGACCGTTGGCTGGCCATGGTCGCCGGTTGGCAGCAGGGTGATGCCGCCTGGGTTGAATGGCAGATCAATTCGTCGGGGTATGAGAAGCTGTCGCTAGGATCGGTACTGCGCACGTACCTGTTGGAGCATGAGGCTGCGCTGGGCGTGCGCCAGGTCGGCTTCCATGGCGGCACCTCCCACTCCATGGTGCACAGCTTTGTACACGAGGACGTCTACGACCTGCTTGGGCGGAGGCCGGGCTTACTCACCCGGCTGATCGTCATGCTTGCCCGCACGGTCTACGCCCGGTTCCCGGTCTTGCAAAGGCGCGGGAATTTCCTGCTGGACGCACTTGCCGCTCCACAGATCACATGGAGCGACCATCCGGAGCACTCACCTGTCGATTCGTGTTGCTGGTGAGATTGGGTGGCTCAATCGATTCCGGACAGAGAAGGCCAGCCACTTTCAGACGCAGCCGTTAGGAGTGGCAGCCACCGCCTACAAAGTGCACGAGCTCTACCCTGTCGCCGTCTGCAAGCGTGGTGGAAAGCCACTCGGCGCGGGGAACAATCGCGCCGTTGCGCTCCAGTGCGACCCGGTCCGCACGGAACCCCAGTGTGGTCACCAACGCTGCAATGGTCGGATCGTCACCGAGAGTGTCGAACAAACGCTCATGCCCGTTCAGGGTCACGGTCAAGCCTGCTGTCATGGCAGGAGTGTATCAGCCGGCGCTGTCAAGCGTGCCTGTCTGTGGCGAATCCAGATGCAACCGCCTGGCGAGAGCACGCTGGACGCGCTGGTGCCAGGGCATCACCTCCACGCAGTTTGCGAAGACCTCGCGCGAGCAGCCCATGAGCAACTGCACCGCCTCTGCGTCCGCAGGGGACTCCCAGGTTTCAAACAGGCGTGAATCGACCAGGTACTCAATCGCATGACCGAGGACTTCACGGGCGCGGCCCTGCTGCGGTGTTGTCCGGCGCCGGACGGGGCTGCGCCGTGGTTCAGACGCAGGCATAAAGGGCGGTATGGGAGAGATCGACAGAGGAAGCACGCTCGCAGTGGACATGGACAGTACATCGGCGACCCGGGCACAGGGTTTAACCGAGGGGCTGTCCTGCCATGGGCCAAAGCAGGTGCAACGGTCCAGAGCCGCTCCCACGCGGCACGGCCCGGCGCATGGCTTCCGCAACATACGCCTTCCCCATTGCCGCGGCATCGGGTATGCTAAAGCCGCGCAGCAGACCGCAGAGCAGCGCACTGGAGAGGGCGCAACCCGTTCCATGCGTCGCGCGCGTGGTCACCCAGTCGCCACGAAGCAGCATCGTCCGGTCCTGGTAGAGCAGCGTATCGTCCGGCTTGACGCGATGTCCGCCGGTCGCAAGGATCGCGATCTGCGGGCATTTTTCGGCCAGTGCCCTGCTCGCCTCTTCAATGCCCTCCTGTGTTGTACAGACGTGCCCTGTCAGGGCAGCAAGCTCTACAGTGTTAGGCGTTATCACATCCACGAGTGGGAGAAGATCGCTTTGGAGCAGTGCTACACCCTCCGCCGACAGCAGTTCCGCGCCTGAACTGGAACGCAGGACAGGGTCCAGCACAACCCACGTTGAGAGGCTGTCCGCTCGCACTTGCCGCAGGTACCGGACCACGACATCAACCAGCTCTGCTCCGCCCAGCATGCCGATCTTGATGCCGTCGGGCGGTACGTCCTCGTGAAGGCACGCGAGAGTGTCCGTCAGCAACGCGGGGCTCACTGCTTCGACCCGGCGCACCCCTGTTGTTGACTGAACGGTCAAGGCGGTGAGAGCGGACGTGCCGAACACGCCATGCGCTGCGAAGACCGCAAGGTCTGCCGTGACGCCCGCACCCGAGGACGGATCGAAGCCGGCGATTGTGAGCGCGGTCTTGTCCTGAAGCGCCTTCCCTGCCATCACTTCAGCATAGCCGCCGTGTGTTGATCGGCAAACGTCTACACTTACCAACAGCGATGAGTCCCTTAGACCAGTTGATCGTTGCGCTAGACGTTCCAACGCGGCAGGACGCTATTGATCTCGTTGAGAGGCTGGATGGTTCTGTACGCTGGGTCAAGGTGGGACTTGAGCTTTACCTTGCGGAGGGACATGCCATTGTCCAGGAGTTGACAAGGCAAGGCTTGCAGGTGTTTCTTGACCTCAAGCTGCACGACATCCCGAACACGGTGGAGCGCTCCGTTCGCGTCGCGGGGACAACGGGCGCAAGTCTCCTGACCGTACATGCCTCTGGCGGGCCCGCAATGCTGGAAGCTGCCGCCGCCGCCGCACCTGCCGGTCTGAAGCTCCTGGCAGTCACGGTCCTTACCAGCATGGACGCCCGTGAACTGGCCTGTACCGGTGTCGATGGCACTCCACAGAGCCAGGTCGTGCGGCTTGGCGAACTCGCTGCGTCGGCGGGCATGCACGGCCTGGTCTGCTCCCCGCAGGAGATTACGGCACTTCGCTCCAGCGCCGCACACGCGTTGCGGCTGGTCGTCCCCGGCATCCGTGCCGCACATTCTGCTGGACACGACGACCAGCGCCGCACCGCATCCGCGGGCGAGGCCATCCGTAGAGGAGCGTCTATGCTGGTGGTTGGCCGCCCCATCACCCGCGCAGCGAATCCAGGTGCGACCGCACGCGCCTTCATCCAGGAAATTGCCGGGGCGCAACTCGAATGAAGACAAAAACGCCCGGCGCGCTGCACCGGGCATTTGTGTGTGGAGATCGTTTAAAGCCGTTCGAAAAAGTCACACGCCGAGCACGAGATGTACATGCCGCCAGGCGTTCCGCGCTCCCTGTCTTTGACACGCTTGACAATGCGCGTCGCCTTGCTGCACTTGGGGCAGTCGGTACTCTTGGTGGTGTCCATCGCTTTCTTGCGATCACCCGTCTTGGCAATCTTCGCCATGATGTGTTCCTCTCTGCGGCGCCTTCCATGCGCCTATAAAATCGTGATTCGCGAGGATTTCCGCAGTCCGTACAGGAAGCTGCAAGCGAGTCAGCAGGGAGGCTGCTTCCTCTCCTCACGCAACATTCTCAGTGTATACCCATTGCAAGGCTTAGCTGGGGTGCTCAGGCGTAGTCTTCGCCGGGGCGGCGTTGTCCGTCGTCTCGCCTGGTGCGCGCAAAGTAGGGGCTTTTTGCGACCCCTCGTCCTCCACTTTATGGCCCGATGTCGCATCACCGAGCGCGATCTCGTGGACTGTCGATGCGTCGCGATAGCTGGCCAGTTCATCACGATCACGGACATCGAGTGGCTTACCCAGCGCAGCTGTCTTGGTCAGGATGACACGGTCACCACGAAACCGGACGAAACGGATCGTCTGCGGCGTTTTGCCGTATATCCACTCTTCCAAAACTTCCCCGCTCGAGCCGTCGCTCGCGCGCTCCCGCAGCTTGCTCTCCGGCTGTCCCAGCGACGCAAGCACCATGCGCCGGTTCATGCCGACGATCACTTCGTGTTCTTCGACCGCTTTCTTAATTGGTTCGGGAAGCGTATCGGCGTACGCCTGTTCATTGCTCTTCAGGCCGAAGTCGAGGACGGGTTCAAGCAGTGCTTTAAGTTCCGGACCTGAAAGACGAGGTGTTTGCCCCTCAAACAGCAGCGTGATGCGGGTTCCCGTAGGCCGCTCCCCAACCTGCCCATCCCCCGCAAGGGCCATCCCGTTAACCTCAATATGCCGCAAAAACCGGTGCGGAAGGTATGGCCCCCCATTTACGTCCACATAGATGCGGTCGGACAGGACACTGATATCCGTGACCATCACGCGATCACCCGGCGCGGCGCATGAACCATCCTTCCACATGCGCTTCTTCAGGCTTTCACTATCCGTCGTCAGCCGGCCATTCGCATGCAGCACCAGTCCCGGGGCGCCAAGCGGTAACTGCATATGCGCAAAGCCCTGCTCCATCAGGAGCATACGCACCAGTTCGCGCCTGCCGGTCAGATCCATGGGAGCGCCTGTGTACTCCACCCGTGTTGGCTTGAAGCCCTGTAGCGGATCACCGAAGGCCGTATCCGCTCCCACGACAAAAACATCCCGCTGCTGAACGGGCCCGGAAGGCTGCTTCTGCGCCTGCAGGGCGAAACTCGCCGAAAGCAGAAGAGCGACGGCGGAAATCGATGCGGTCTTCATGGTGGGGACCATCCGTATATCGTGCACTGTAGACCAGGAGAGATAACCAACGCAAGCGCAGGAGCACGCTGTTTTGCGCGCGACGCACCAAAAACGCATCCCGGCGGAAGCTAGAGACGCTCTGGTGGTGTACTCGGAGAAACGGATGTGATCCCGCCAATCTGGACCAGCGCCTCTGCGCCTCCTGCCTGCTCACGCGCATGCGCAGCGGGTGGTTGAACCTCAACCGGATACCCGGCGCCCACCGGCGGCTGGTAGGTGTAGTGCCACGCATAGTTCCGCGTGAGCCGGATCAGCAAAATGAGCGCACCAATCAGCACCCACGGTGCGAACACCGTCGCCTCCGGTCCGCCATACCCACCGGTCAGCCAGATGGGGCCACCGGCATAGGACCGCACCACTCCGCTGGTCGGGGGAGTGTACGGCGACGATGCGCCAAAGAGCAACTGTAACACCAATGTCCAGCCAAGTTGCAGGCCAAGACCGAACCAGATTGCTCGCGTGCGCAGGAAGGCAGCTGAAAAGAGCGCCGCCGCAAGCACACCGAAGAGGATGCCACGGTCGCTCCCGGCCAGGCCGCTCAGTATCAGGCAGAACGCCAGGAGCATCATCGCAATCACTGTCCACGGCGGTCCGGCTACCCGTACAAGCAGCCGCGAGGGGAGCCCGGCTACGATCATCTGCACACAGAGTGCCAAGGCGATCAGCACGACGGCAGAGCGAACGAGATGCCCCACATGTGCCGTGCTGAAGCGTATGCCGAGTGCCAGATTTCCGCTCAGAACGGAGGGAAGAATCAGAGCGAGGGCTATACTCCAGCCCAGAGCGGCGCCCACCCAGAACTCACGCCGGGCGCTGGGACGGCGCACAAAACCGACGCTGCTGAGCGGACGCATGTCATGGCTGCCACCGCGGGCGATGGCATAAAAACCCAGAAACAGCAGACACGCAGTCGCACACAGGTGCACACCATCGTGCCATTGCAACGAAGCTGCGCCAGCGGCAAGGCGTCCGCCAGTAAACGAGATAGCGGCCCAGACGCACGCAACCACAAACAATACCGCCGGGTTGGTGGGTTGAGCGTCAGCCGTGCGCGGTGCCGTGTCCATAGGTGATATCTGCCGGCTCAGGTTGCGCCTAGGCCGAATAATACTGAGCGATGGTGCGAAACTTCCGGTAGCGGCCTGCCAGCATCGCGTCCACGGACTGTGCCTTCAGCTCGGCATAGTAATGCCGCAAACAGCCTCGCACGCGTGCAATGGCAGCTTCCCGGTCAGCCTGTGCGCCTCCAGGCGGCTCGGTAATGACGTCATCCACGCAGCCTAACCGCAGCACGTCAGGAGCGGTGTACTTCAGGGCCTCGGCCGCCTTCTGTCTCTTGCCCGCGTCCTTCCACATGATGGACGCACAGCCCTCTGGCGAGATGACTGAATAGATCGCATTCTCCAGCATCAGGACGCGGTCCGCAACGGCCAAGGCCAGCGCTCCACCTGAGCCGCCCTCGCCCGTGATGACGGTCAACAAGGGGACACGCAGGCGAGCCATTTCGAAGAGGTTGCGGGCAATGGCTTCCCCCTGTCCCCGTTCTTCCGCGCCCAAGCCTGGGTACGCCCCTGCCAGATCAAGAAAGCTAAACACCGGGCGATTAAACTTCTCTGCCAGCTTCATCGCACGCAGTGCTTTGCGATATCCCTCAGGCTCCGGTGAGCCGAAACGAAAGTGCATGCGGTCCCTGGTGGTCCGGCCTTTGCGGTTGCACAGCACCAGGACTTCGTCTCCATCAAAACGTGCCAGCGCGGCATGGATGGCACGGTCATCACCGAAGATGCGGTCGCCGTGAAGTTCGCACCCATCATCAAAGATAGCTTGCACGTAATCAAAGGGATGGAGCCGCTGCGGATCGCGCGCCACCTCGGTTTTGCGCCACGCCTCAGGAACAGGCGCGGAGGGCTTTCCGTCAATCTCTGCCATGTAAACCTGAAGTGAATTATACGGTCCGGCGCCGCGTCATCAGGCCGTCCAGCGAGAGGCTGTTTGCCTCCAGAAACCAAAGCATGAAGAAGAAGACCAGGCTATAGCCCAGCTGCGTTCCGGCCCCCTCCCAATTCTGGATGGAGGTGGTACCAACGGTCAACGCCATCATGAACAGCGCGCCTGCAGTGAGCGAGGCACGCGTGAATAGCCCAACGATCAGTAGAACGCCCAGCGTAAGCTCGATAAAAGGCGTTGCGTAGAGAAACGCATACGTCAATACGTGCGGCAGGGGACCCTTATCGATGCCCTTCACCGTACCTTCTGCGAATGCCCCGGCGCCTCGCAGCAGGCGAAAGAAACCATGTCCGAAGAAGTTGACACCCAGGCTCATCCGCATCAGCAGGTATGCGAGCGGCTTGTGACTCTCTGCTTGTTTTGTGACGGCCATCAGAAGACCTGATTGTACTTTGCGCGTGCCGTAACACGCTTGGCGGTGCTGATGTAACCGGCCTTCGGGAAGCTGGAATATCCCGGCAGGCTCCAGCAGGTACTATGCACGAGTAATGCGACCGTGGCCGCGGCAGGTACAAGTTCCCACCTGCCGCATGGATCTGGCTGAACGTCCTCTACGCCGTGGAGCAGCCCCGCCTCAACCAGCAATAGAAAGAGCAGCATGCAGTGCATGTGGACCCAGCGTCCCCAATCCGTCGCGAAGAAGAACAGCGGTACAGTCAGCAACGCACTGCACGCGAAGGAGAGCAACAGAACGTATTGCACATCACGCGGCAGGCCATGCCGCCTCAGGTACAGAAAACAGCCACTGAAGGGTACCAGCGCGAAGAGAGCGAGGCAGGGATAAAACGTCCAGTATCGAAAGTGAGACATCGTCTGGACGACGTCCGCGTGCGCTTCGGTTGCAGAGTATGTCAGGTAGTGGATGGATCCCTGGCAGAGATTCGGTGAGGTGCCGCCCAGTGAGGCACAGATACGATCCGCTGTGACCTGGTTGCCCGGGTGTGTTGCCGCCAGGATGAAGGCAGCCTGGCAGCAAACCAGCGGCGGCCACAGCAGCCTGAACAGACGGCGCGCGTCCCGGAAGTGTAGGTACGTTGCACAAACGACGTAGGGTGCATACAGCACGAACGGCTCATGCGTCAGCACACACCCCGTCCCAACGGCTGACATGTATGGAACCAGTACGGCATCGGAGTGCCGCGCCCGGAGCAATTGCAGAAGCCCGGCGAAAGACGCAAAAAGAAAAATCTCCTTGTGGAAAGCGGATGTGCTTACCAGGGGGAACTGCAGCGTGACGGGCGAGAAAATCAGCAGAAGATACCAGAAGTTCCACCGCAGGGGCCGGACAAAGGACCACACCAGCATGAAGAACGTGAGATAGGCTAAGACGCCGAACGCAAGGACTGTGGCAAGCAACGGAGCGTGAGTCAAAGCGCTGACACGGAAAGCAACTTCTCCGAGCAAACCCCTTCGGACAAAGCCGCCCTGGTAGTTGATCAGCCAGTCCGCCAGTGTCCACATCACACCGGTGCGCAAAAGATGCAATCCGCTCACCAGGAGACCCGCAGCCAGCACCGCAATGTATGCCGTTACGACGGGACGAACCGGAAAAACTACCGGAAGCTCGGCAACGACGTCTACAATCCCGCCTCGCCGGCTCAATTGATGACTTTCACGCCACCCGTGCCGACAAGGTCTTCGACCTGGTCGATGAAGAGGCGATCGGCGTAGACCTGGAACCCGGTGGGTTCCAGCACGGCGCAGAACTCGCCGGGTTCCTCCAGATCGAGGAGCAGCTTGCCCGGGCCGGGACGCTCCGTGAACAGCTTTACCAGCTTCTCCAGCAACGCCACATCCGGGTGGTGCAGCGGCACCTTAATGCGGAGTGCCTCGGGGAGCTTGATCTTGACGTCCTCCAACGCGGTGATGGCCGTCACGGAGAGCTTGGGCGCGGCATCTTCCTCACCACGCAGCGATCCTCGCACAAGAACTGGCACATCGATCTTCAGGCACTCCGCCAGCTTCTCGTAGTCCTTGGGGAATGCAATCAGGTCGATCTTGCCGATGGTATCTTCCAGACATGCGGAGGCGTACATGTCGCCGCTGCGCTTGGACTTGGCGACCTTCAGACCGGTGATCACTCCCGCAATCTGGATTTCAGTTTGTTGCTCACGTTGCCCGCGCGTGAAGTTGGCCGGTTCCGGTTTCATCTCGCAAGCCGTAGCGGTGTCCACAACTTTCAGGTTGCGCAGCTTCTCCCGGTACTTGTCCAGGGGATGCCCGGAGACAAAGAAGCCGAGAACTTCCTTCTCGTTCTGCAGGCGGGTGTGTTCGTCCCACTCAGGCGCACGCGGCAGGTCGTCAGCAGGTGCCGGGCTTGTTGTCGCTGGGCCAGCGTCGAAGAGGCCGAAGAGACCACTCTGTCCGCTGGCGGCGTCACGCTGCGACTTCTGCGCGCGTTCCATGGCGGAGTCCACGGCCCCGTAGACACGTGCGCGTGAGCCGAAGCTGTCCATCGCGCCGGCCTTGATCAGCGATTCCATGACGCGCTTGTTCAGCAGCTTGAGATCGACGGTCTCGCAAAAGTCCCAGAGAGAAGCAAATCCGTCTTTGCCTTCGGCCTGCAGTGAGCGGCGCGTGGAGGTAATCGTCTCGATGGCATTGCCACCGACATTCTTGATGGCGGCGAGGCCGAATCGGATGGCATCACCGCCAGGCGTAAAGTTCGCGTCGGAGACCTGCACATCCGGCGGCAGGACGGTGATTTCCATCTCGCGGCACTCGCCGATGTATTTCACGACGTTCTCCGGCTTCGACGTTTCGCTGGTCAGCAGCGCCGCCATAAACTCCACGGGATAGTGGGTCTTGAGCCATGCCGTGTGATACGCAAGGAGAGCGTAGGCGGACGAGTGCGACTTATTGAAACCATACCCCGCGAACTGCAGGATCAGATCGAAGAGCTGCCCAGCCTTTTCCTTGGGATGCTTGCGCTCTGCCGCCCCCGCCATAAACAGATCGCGCTGCTTGGCCATCTCCTCCATGTTCTTCTTACCCATGGCACGGCGCAGCAGGTCGGCGCCGCCCAGTGAGTAGCCCGCGATGACGCTCGAAATCTGCAGCACCTGCTCCTGGTAGACGATGACGCCCAGCGTCTCCTTGAGCAGGTCTTCCAACTCCGGTAGCAGATATTCGACGGCGCGCCGGCCCCACTTGCGCTCAATGAAGTCATCGATCATGCCGCCCTGGATCGGACCCGGGCGGTATAGCGCGTTGAGAGCGGTAAGGTCTTCCACGGTAGTGGGCTTATAGCGGCGCAGCACATCGCGCATCCCGCCCGATTCGAACTGGAAGACGCCGGAGGTCAGCGCGCGATGGAAGACCTTTTCGTACGTCACCTGGTCGTCCAGCGGCACCGTGGCCATGTCCACGTCCACGCCGCGATTGCTCTTGATCAGCTTCAGGCAGTCGTCGATGACGGTCAGCGTGGTCAGGCCCAGAAAGTCCATCTTCAGCAGGCCCATCTTCTCGACAGCCTTCATGTCATAGGCGGTGACCAGGTCGTCCGTCTTGGTCAGTGTGACAGGGACAAGTTCCGTCAGCGGCTGCGGCGCAATCACGACACCGGCCGCGTGCACACCGGCTCCGCGCACCAAACCCTCCAGCCGCATGGCGGTGTCGATGACGTCCCTCACCTGCAGGTTCGACTCATACGCCTGCGCCAGCGGCGGCGAATCCTTCAGGGCCTGCTCGATGGTGATGCCGATGGTCGCCGGAATCATCTTGGCGACGCGGTCTACCTCGCCATACGGCATATCCAGCGAGCGGCCCACATCCTTGATGGCCGCCTTGGCCGCCATGGTGTTGAAGGTGATGATCTGCGCCACCTGGTCCGCGCCGTACTTGGCCTTGACGTATTCGATCACCTCGCCGCGCCGGTTCATGCAGAAGTCGATATCGATGTCGGGCATGGAGACGCGCTCCGGGTTGAGGAAGCGTTCGAAGAGCAGCTCATTCTGCAGTGGATCGATATCCGTGATCTCCATCACGTACGCCACAAGTGATCCCGCCGCCGATCCACGCCCCGGCCCGACAGGTATCTTCTTCTCCCTGGCATAGCGGATGAAGTCCCACACGATCATGAAGTAGCCGGGAAACTTCATGGCTTTGATGCAGTCGATCTCGCGATTCAGCCGTGCTTCGTAATCGGCGGCTTCATACCGCAGAAGACCGCGCGATCGCAGGTGCGCCACCGCCGTGTCCAACCGCTTCCGCAGACCTTCACGGCAGACGCGCTCGAAGTAAGCATCCAGCGACATGCCCGCGGGAACTGGAAATGCAGGAAACGGATCCTTGACCTTCTTCAGTTCCACATTGCAGCGGTCAACAAACTGCATCGTCCGCGTGCACACTTCCTCATGCCCGGCGAAGGTGCGGTGCATCTCTTCGGCGGACTTGATGTAGAACTCGTTGGTATCGAACTTGAAGCGGTTGGGATCGTTGATGGATGCAGCCGTCTGCACGCACAGCAGGATTTCGTGCGCACGGCTGTCGTCGCCCGCAACGTAATGGGCGTCGTTGGTGGCGATCAGCGGGATATCGAGTTCCCGTTCCATCTGGAAGAGCGCATCGCATACGCCACGGTCCGGCTGCAGGCCGTGATCCTGTATCTCAAGAAAGAAATTGTCTTTGCCGAAGATCTCACGGAAGTACCCCGCCAGGTTCTTCGCCTGGTCGTACCTCCCTGCCATCAAGTGTTGATTCACCTCTCCCGCAAGGCACCCGGAAAAGCCGATAAGGCCAGCGGTATGTTTTGCAAGAAACTCTTTGCTTACCCGTGGCTTACGGTAGAAACCATGAACCGCTGCTTCACTGGTCAGACGCACTAGATTGCGGTAACCCTCGTCGTTCTCTGCCAGGACCAGAAAATGATTGTAGCCGCCGCTCATCTCACGGTGATCTGCCGTTTCTGAGAGATAGAGCTCGCATCCGATGATGGGCTTGATGCCCTTCTTCTGCATGGCATCCGCAAAGTGCACGGCACCGTACATGTTGCCGTGATCAGTCATGGCGGCGGCTGTCTGACCCAGCTTGCTCAGGTGCGTGGCCAGCTTGTCCACGTCGCAGGCCCCGTCCAGAAGGCTGTAGTCAGTGTGGAGATGGAGATGCGTGAAGTCAGCGGCCATGGTTCGATTCTAGGCCGCACGAACTGTGCTACTGAAGGTCTTCGGGATGAGGAAAAGGCAGTACCAAATTCGATTCGGATCGCCACACTGAGTAAGTGGCTGGTCATACCTTCGTCTCAACAAAAAGGGTGACACGTCCACACGCACCGGCTATGCTGCCTGCATGCAACCGGCAGAGTCAGCAGAACGCGCGATCCAGGCCATCGTGGACGCCCAGAGTGAAGCATGGAACCGCAACGATGCAGCGGCATGGGCAAGGGACTTCACTGAAGACGCAACCTTCATCAACGTGCGTGGCGACCTGACCACAGGCCGTGATGCCGTGGAGAAGCTCCATGCCTTCATCTTCAGCGGACCGTACAAGGCGACGCATTACACGGCAACGCTGGATGCCGTCCAGCATCTCGCACCGTCGCTTGCACTCGCCTCCGTCTCCACGGAAGTCACAAACTTCAGCTTCCTGCCTCCTGCCGTGGCACCCACCGCACCCGGCATTCTACGCACCCGCTTCACCTTCGTCCTTGCCCAGCGGGAGCAAGGCTGGAAGATTCTCCTGGCCCAAAACACCGCCATCGCACCGCAGCCTGTGAAACCATAGCGCCAGTCCACCCCTGAAGGCTCCGGCACCTGGCTTCGCAGGACGCCCCCAAACACGACACGTGGCGCATCTTGTCCTTCCCGTTCCTGCATCCCTAACACAACACAGCACTTGCGGCGGATGTTTCACGTGAAACATTCCTCACTCTTCATCGATCAGAGTGCGCCAAGCAGGCGCATCACTCCGGAGCGGAAGGTTTCCGCGGGGACGAGGAGCGAAAGTACAAGCCATCCCTTCCGGGCGAAGCCGTACAGCGAACCGGGATGGACACCCAGATTGTGCTCGCGCAAAAGGCGCAGCGCAAGCTCCGTGTCGTCCTCCGTCGCGGGTACCCGTAGAACCACGCTCCATCCGCCTTCCGCCCGCAAACGGCTCACGGTTGTCCTTGCAACGAGCGTGTCCAGCATCTGCAGATTGCCCCGGATGCGCTCCACGATATGGCGTTGAATACTTCCCCGTTCTCCTAGCCACGCGCGCAGGGCAACCTGCGGCGGTGTCGCGGTCGAAAGAAACGTGTCCGCGATCACCTCAAGTCGCGTCAGCACTTCGTTCACATCGGCTTGTGATCCGACGACCGCTGTCCACGCCAGCTTCATCTGCGGCAATGCGAGCGTCTTGCTCAACCCGCCAAGAACAAACGTCAGCGGCGCGTCAGTCAAGTGGGGTCCTGCGTTCCTGGCGTTCCCTCCGCGTCCTCCGCGTTCCTGCGTTTCAGCGAAGCTGGAATAGCCGTCGCCCTCCATCGCATAGTCCAGGAACACCTCGTCGACGATCAACGGCAAATGATGTGCCTGCGCTACGGCGTACAAAACCTCCCGGTCCGCTGCGCCGCAGTAATGTCCCGTTGGATTATTCGGGTGGATGACAACGAGAGCGCGCGTGCGTGGCGTGACGGCGGCGATGAGCGATGCGGGATCGACTTGCCAGCCATCGTGATAGACCAGCGGATACGTAACGACTTCCACATCATGCAGCCGCGCGAGCAGGTCGAAGAGCGGATAGCTCGGAGAAGGCACCAGAATGGCATCGTCCGGCTCGCAGAACAAACGCAGGATGTAGCTATATGCCTCGCTGGTGCTGGAGGTCAGCAGCAGATGTTCAGGCGGAACGCTTGCCTCATATGCTTCGCGGTAAAAGGCGGAAACTGTCTCCCGCGCACTCCGCATACCGAGCGGGTCCGCTTCGTAATGCAGCACCGCAGGATCGTGCAGCGCGGCAAGAATCAGCTCCGACGGGTAGTTGAAGCCGCAGCGCGTTGGATTGGACACGGTCAGGTCGATGAACGTGTCTCGAGTGCGCGCCTGTTCAAGCGCACGTCCGTACTCTGACGTGCCATTGTCGAACTCGGTCCGCGATGCCAAGCGCATTGCCCTATCGTACGCAGCGGGCGCTTTGACACACGTTCTCTACAATCAACTCATGCTTCCGATACAAGCCGTACTGTTTGACTTTGGCAAAGTGCTTACACTTCCGCCCCGGCCTGCGGCATGGGCAAGGCTGCGGGAACTGACCGCTCTGACGGAAGAAGCACTTAGCCACGGATACTGGGCGTACCGGGACGACTACGACGCAGGTGTCTTCACCGGAGACGAATACTGGCAGCGCATCGCAGGCCGGCCGTTACCTTCCGAGACGCTGCGCGCGCTCAAAGACACAGATGTCGATCTGTGGACAGCAATGAACGAGCCCATGCTAGCGTGGGTAACCGCGCTGCACAACGCAGGCTTCCGGACAGGCATTCTGTCCAACATGCCAGATGCGATGGCCGAGGGTATCTGCGCCAGGTTCGATTGGATCAGCAACTTCGATCACACGATCTGGTCGCATGCGCTGAAGCTGCGCAAACCGCAGCCGGAAATTTACAGAGCGGCCGCTGACGGACTTGGCGTACCTGCCCAGAGCATTCTCTTTATCGATGACAAGGAAGAGAACATCGCGGCAGCGGAAGCCGCGGGAATGCAGGCCATCCTCTACGATGACCACGACAGCTTTGTGCGCGAGATGAATCGTCGAAGCTACACGGGCCTGCCCTACCCTGCACAAAATCACGCAACTCCCGTATAGTTAGCCAAACGAGACATCCCCTGCCCGCGCCGTATCGGTGCGGGTGTCTGTCCCCTTTACGACCTGTCGCAGAACAGGACAACCGTTCGCCTTCTTCTCCGTGGGTTAATAACACCAGCCCTCTCATGGGCCGGAACCCCTGCGTATGCTTCGCCTTCTCCGTCGATTGGCTGCCCTGCTCATTGCGCTTGCGATGCTGCAAAGCCGTGGCCAGCAGGTCCTGCTCTCCGGCCTCCGCGCGGTCAACGGCATGGGGACCTTCCATGGCCTGCGGCAGGATGCGGCTGGCAATCTGTACACGCTGCTGGAGGCGCACGACGGTGTGCGCCTGCTCAAGTTCAACGCGGCAGGCACGCAGCTGGTCGGACAGGTGCAGGTTGGTCAACTGGGTGACAGCGGCATCGCGCTGGACCTGGACGCAGCAGGCAATGTCTTCGTGGCAGGCACGTCGGACTCGCGCGGCTCACTGACCGGCACGTCCGGTACAGCCTTTCCGAACAAGTCCGGCACACGCACCAACTCCTTCGTTGCAAAATTTTCACCAGCGCTGACGCAGCAATGGTTGACCTTCTGCGGCGCGGAACCGATGTCTGCCACCGGCATCACCGTGACTGGCAACAGCGTCATCGTCACGGGTTCCATCTACAGCGTGGGTGACCCGAACAATGCGCTGCCGGTGACGTCGAACGGCATCCAGCAAAGCCCTGCTCCCAACAGCACCGGCAACGGCTTTGTCGAAAATTTCGCCACAGGAACCGGATCGCTCACCTATGCAACGTACCTGACGGGTGCCAACGGCGACACCACACCGGCGGCCATCGCAGCGGATGCAAACGGCGATGCGTATATCGTTGGAACGACAACCGCAAGCGGGTACCCGACGACTTCGGCACTCGTCCCCGTCTTCCGATCCGTCAACGGCGGCAACACATCAGGGTTCGTGACTGAACTGACACCCGCAGGCGACGGCTTCCTGTTTTCGACGTTTGTGCCGGGCAACGGGCTGAACTCCGTGGCCCTGGACACGAGCGGACCGGGAGCCCTGCTCCTTTCCGGCGACATTGCACCCGGACTGTTCCCGCTGACCTATGTGCAAACACCCATCGCGCCTCTGCTGGCGTACCAAACGGCAGTCCGTATGGCGCTGGACGGTTCATCCGTGCTGTCGTCCACCCTGCTCGCACCCGCGACGGAGTCGGTCATCGCAGCCGGACCGAATGGCACAGCCTGGATCTTCTCCTCCAATCAGAGTTCACTGCCCGTGCCGCTCCTTCCCGTACTGCCGCTGGAGACCCTCGGCAACGCCTTCGCAATGCGCGTCAGCTCAAGTGGAGCGGTGGATCGTGTGGCGCGCTTCGGAGGCCTGCCGACCACGAACAGTGCCTTCGCAAGCCTGCCTGCAATCGAAGGCGGCATCCTCGCTGAAGCAGACGGGACATCTGCGCTCTCCGGCGGCATCAGTCCCACGCTGAGCAGCTCTCTGCTTTCAACCGAAACCTACGATCTCCCTCTGGCGTTCGCACCCAACGCCGCCTTGCCGAACACGGTGCGCGATGCTCTGCCCTCTGCCTCGTGCAGCGGCAGTGCATGCAGCGGTGGCGCAGGCCTGCTGGCGCGGCTGGATCCAAACGGAACTGGTCCAACGCTGGCGTTGTCCGCAGACGATCTGCCCAACGTGACGCTGCGCAACCTGGGCACCTCGACCGCGAACAGCGTGCAGATTGCGGCAAGCGGCTACACCGTCAGCAGCGGGTGCGCCACGTCGCTTTCCGCGGGAGCCGAATGCAGCCTGGCCCTGAGCGGCAGCGGCCCGGGATCGATCAGCGTGCAGGCCTCGAACGCTGCCTCGTTTACGACGACTCTGCCAGCGACCACGCGCACCCCGAACGCCATCGCGGTTCTGCCGCGCGAGCTTGACTTTGGCATTGTGACGTCCGGCTCCGGCGGTGTGTCGCGCGTCCTGACGGTGACCAACCTGAGCGGAGCAACGCAAACCCTTGCCTCGCAGAACACCGCCACAGGCAGCACGACGAAGCCTGTCAGCACACCCTACACGCTGACGCAAACGGCCACGACCTGCACGCCCGCGACGGACGGCGTCTCGCTGGTACTCGGGCCGGGTGGCACCTGCACCATCACGCTCGCGCTGGCCGCGAGTACCGCCTCCAGCAATGATGGCCCGATCAATGCACATTGGCAGGTTGGCGGCAGCGACATCCTGCTGACCGGCTACGGACAAGCCGCCTCAGAATCACTTTCTGCCGCAACGGTCGACTTTGGACGGCAGTTTGCCGGCGGGCTGCGTGCGCTGCGCTATCTGTATCTCTCGAACAGCAGCACCACGGCGCAAGCACACGCAGCAGTTGCCACTTCCAATGCGGCGTTCACCGTCACGGATGAGTGCCCCACGACGCTGGAGGCGCATGCTGTCTGCCGCATCAGCCTGGCGTATCAGGCGCTCGGCGCACCATCCAGCGATGCCATGTCGTTCTCCGTGGATGGCATGACGGCCAACGTGCTGGGCGAGACGCTGCCGCAGCCGTCCATCACGGCTGCCTCCGTCAACCCCAACCTCAGCGTGACGCCCACGTCGATCACCTTCACCACGCCCGTCGCGGCGACAAGCGCATCCAGCGAATCGCACGCAGTCACGGTCAGCAACACGGGCGCTGCCCCGTTCGCGTTGACGCTCGGCATCACAGGTGACTTCGCGTATCAGACCGGCTGCCCGGCCACGCTCAACGGCGGTGCAAGCTGCACCGTGGTCCTGACGTTCACGCCCACCGGCAGCGGATCGCGCCAGGGTCTGCTCAGCGTCAGTGCGGGTTCCTCCGCTCCGGTCTATGTGGAACTGAGCGGAACCGGGACGGCAATCCTTCCCGCCACCGGTGCGGGCCTCAGCTTCGGCGATGTCCCGCTGAACACACCATCCGTGCAGTGGCTGAAGGTATCGCAGTCGTTTGCTACGTTGCAAGTAGCCTCCAGCGACCCAAACTTCCATGTCGTTCTTGTGGAAGACACCGGCTACGGACACGGAGACCCCACTGAAGGCGCCTTCACGGCTTCCACGTCTGGATCGTGCCTGAATTGCTGGCTGGGGATTCAATTCCTCACCGTCACCACCGGCGCGCACACCGGCGCAGTTTCGCTGACCTCGCCGGGTGGGGGCAAGGCAGAGCCGCTGGAAATGAGCGGCAATGGCATCGCGCTGACCGGTCTGGTCTTGACGCCCGTCAGCCAGGACTTCGGACCCGTCCCGGTGCACAGCACAAGCGCGTCCACCGTATTTCAACTGGCCAACGGAACTTCCGCCACGGTGACGAGTACAGGCGACGCAACAACCGGCGACTTCGCCGTTGCGACAGACACGACGGGTGGCGCCAGTTGCGCATCCACTCCGCTCGCGCCGGGCGCAAGCTGCTTTGTGCCTGTGCGTTTTGCGCCGTCTGCAACCGGAACACGCACCGGCGCGCTCACGGTCACTACGTCTGCCGGGCAGGTCACCTCCGCGCTCACCGGCAGCGGCTCGGACGACCCAGGGGTGTCGTTTACCCCCGGGGAGCTTCGCTTCGACAATGTGCCGGGGGGCAGTGCGCAACAGCAGACCATCACGGTCACAAACACGGGAAGCGCGGCAGCAACCGTAGGAACGCCGGTCAGCAGCGACTCGCACTTCACGGTCTCCAGTGGGTGCTCGACCCTCACTCCCGGCGCAACCTGCACGTTCACTGTGACCTACGCGGCAACCAACGCCTCCGCAGGCGGCACACTTACCATCCCCGTCACAACGGCACCCGCGGGTGTACCCGGCACCTCCAACTATGCCATCGCCGTGAGCGGGCTGTACACCACGGAATCGGCTGGGCTGCAGATCATTCCCGGCGAACACACCACAGTCAACTTTGGAGCGTCGCCGACCGGCACTCCCGCGCTCAGCCGGGTTCTCCACGTCAACAACCTGACCGCAAAGGCGCTCTCCATCACGGTGGACGCTCCGCGCCAGTTTGTCGTCACGGCATCGACTTGCGCCACACTCGCTCCGAACGGCAGTTGCGATCTGACGGTGCAGTACACACCACAGACCGGCGGGGATGTGACAGGCACCATCCTTGTCCAGGGCACGCCCTCCGACGGCAGCGCCGTACAGAGCGGACTCGCGTACATGGAAGGGTATGGCCAGGGCGACGCGGGCGGTGCGGCGTCGCTGGCCATCACAGGGAGCATCTCGCCGTTTGGTGTCGTCAGCTTCGGCCAGGTGCCGTCTGGCGGCAAAGCATCGCAAACACTCACCCTGACGAACCCGGTGGCATCGCCCACCGGCTCCGTCCTCACCGTTCGCCGTGTCTCCACGGACTTCCCATACGCGGCAACGACGAACTGCGGCGCACCATTGAGCCCGGGTCAGAGCTGTACCGTCACGGTCACCTACTCGCCTCTGTACCAGGCACAGACAAACAGCGGTCAGACATCCGCCCAGACCAACGATGCCACTCTGACCATCGAGAGCGACGGAGCCGCCGCCCCGCAGTTCATTGACCTGAACGGGACCGCAACCCCGGCCTTCGTCGCCACGCCAAATAACACCGCACCGGTGGCAGCAATCACGACGTCGGCCGGATCGCTTCTGTTCAACAGCACTGCTGTAGGAACCGCCAGCGCCCCGCAATCTGTCATCCTGACCAACACAGGGACAGCGACAGTCCATGTCGGAAGCCTGATTGCTTCTGCCGGGTTTACAGCCTCCGCTGGCAACTGCGCGACCCTTGTCTCCGGCGCAACGTGCCAGGTCGCCATCAGCTTCGTTCCGCAAACAGCCGGAGTCACGCTCGGTTCCGTTGAAATCCAGTCCGACGCGAGCGTTGCATTGGAGTTCGTCACGTTGTTGGGCACGGTTGCCGCACCTACCGGTCCCGTGGCCTCGGCTGGACTTACGCCTCAGTCTCTGGATTTTGGCCGCGTGCTCGTGGGCAAAATCGCGACTTTGAACGCGACCTTCACCAACACCGGTGCGCTTCCCGTCACGCTTGGTGCAGATGGAGTCATGGGCGACAGCAGCTTCTCGCTTGCCGCTTCAAGCAGCGCCACGAATGTGTGCGGCGCCGCTGGGACTGTCATTGCCCCGGGCGCGAGTTGCACCATTGCCGTTCTGTTCGCCCCCGGGACTACGGGCACGCTGCGTGGAACACTCTCGGTCGCATCGTCCGCAACGACGCAGCCGCTTACGGTGGCGCTCTCCGGCGTGGGAACGCAGCCGCAGCTCTCTGTCTCGCCCACGGCGCTCAACTTCGGCAGCGTAGCCGTTGGAAGCACAAGCACGCTGTCCCTGACGCTCATCAACACCAGCAACAGTCCTGTGGACGGCCTGGCATTCTCCACCACCAGCGGCTACAGCGTCACGAGCACGTGCGGCATCACGACCTTGAACGCCAACTCGTCCTGCGCGGTCAGCGTCACCTTCGCGCCCTCAGCTTCAGGCGTGACCTCGGGAGCGCTCACCATCAGCAGCACCGATCCTGCAGCGCCGCTCAGCGTACCCCTCAGTGGTGCGGGCCTTGTTGCCGCTGCGGCAAGCCAGACCCAGCTCAGCTCCACGCCCAGCGCCCTCAGCTTCGGCAACGTCGCTGTCGGCAGTCGCGGCACGCTGGCCCTGACACTCTCCAATCCAACCGGTGTTCCCGCCAATGGACTGCTCTTCGCTGTCACCGCCGGGTACAGCGTCAGCAACGGCTGCAATGGCAGCCTCAACGCGTATTCCACCTGCCCGGTTGTCGTCTCCTTTGCTCCGGCAACGGCTGGACTTGACACGGGCACGCTCACGATTCAGAACTCCGCGTCGACCACACCGCTCACCGTCTCGCTTACGGGCACAGGAACGACACTTGCTCCGCAACTGACACTGACGCCTGCCTCCCTGAACCTTGGTTCAGTGGCTTCGGGTGGCAGCAGCACCGGAACGCTTACCCTGACGAACACGAGTTCCACGCCGGTCAACAACATCACCTTCACCGCCACGGCAGGGTTCGCATACAGTGGCGGATGCGCAACGACACTCAACGCGAACTCGTCCTGCGCCGTTCTGGTTGCATTTGCGCCCGTAAGCACCGGCACTCTTACGGGATCGCTGACGGTCACCAGCAGCGATCCTGCCTCGCCGCTGACGGCAGCGCTCAGCGGCAGTTCCGTGCAGAGCGGCAGCTTCACGCTTGCGGTCGATGGTGGCAGCACATCCTCTGTCACGGTGCAGTCTGGCCTGCCCGCCACGTACGCGCTCCTGGTCACGCCGAATGGCGGCTACACCGGCGTGGTGGACCTCACCTGCTCGGCCGATACACCCGTGCAATACGCTGCCTGCTCGCTGGTACCGCCCAGCGTCACGCTCAGCAGCAGTGCCTCTCAAAGTTCGTTCGCCACCATCAGCACGGTATCTGCCAGCAACACAAATCCGGCAGCCTCGCTCCGTCTGCACAACAAGCCCCTCTGGTGCCTTAGCCCTGCGCTGCTGGTTCTGTTGCTGCGCCGCAAGCGTCCGGCGGCACTCCTGCTGTTGCTCTGTGGGCTTGCCTTCACCATCACAGGCTGCGGCGGGGGCGGTGACTCCCGTATTCGCTACGTCGCTCCCGGCACGTACACGTTTCACGTCACGGCGACATCGACCAACAGCACGCCCGTATCACAGACCGTAACCTTGACGCTGGTCGTGACGCCTAAGCCCTGACGCGCGCTCCTGCCTCCATCGGCACCTGCTGCACGATCTCAATCCCAAAGCCCTGGAGCGCCGGCACCAGCGTGGGGCGCGACACGAGAAGCTGGATACGCCGGATACCAAGGTCCGACAGGATTTGCCCTCCGATGCCCGTCTGACGCAACACCTGTTGCTGATCCGGTGCCACTCCGCGGTGCAGCACCATACGGGATGGCGTAAGCATCCTGTCAATACCGAAGCCACGGCTGCCGTTGTGCAGATAAATCAACGCACCCCGGCCACGCTCCGCGATGGCGCGCAGGCTGTTTTCCACGCCCTGGCGCGATTCGCCACCATCGTGCGAGAAGATGCCGCCGGCGAGCGCATGCGTCTGTACACGGACCAGAACCGGCTCACTGGAGTCGCTGACATCACCCATGACCAGCGCGAGGTGGCTCTCACCCGTCTCAACGTCACTCTCATATGCAATGGTACGGAACTCGCCCCACGGTGTACGCAGAACCGTCTCCGCTGCGCGATGGATGTAGCGCTCGTTCTGCAGGCGATAGCGAATCAGCTCGGCGACGGTGAGCATGCTTAGACCATGGAGTTCACAGAACGTTACAAGATCGGGCACACGCGCCATCGACCCGTCGTCGTTCATAATTTCGCAGATGACGCCTGCGGGGATCAGACCGCTCATGCGCGCCAGATCAACCGAAGCCTCCGTCTGCCCTGCCCGTACCAGCACCCCGCCCTTGCGCGCCCGCAGTGGAAAGACGTGGCCCGGCCGGGCAAGATCGGCAGCGGACGATCCCGGACTGACCGCAGTAAGTATCGTATGCGCGCGGTCTGCGGCGGAGATGCCGGTGGTCACGCCCTCCCGCGCCTCGATGCTCTCCGTGAAGGCCGTGCCGAAGCGTGAGGTGTTTTCCGATGCCATCGGGGGCAGACGCAGGTAATCGGCACGTTCTTCGGTCAGCGTCAGGCAGATGAGGCCGCGTCCGTACTTCGCCATGAAGTTGATCGCCTCTGGCGTGACGTGTTCGGCAGCAAGCGTGAGGTCGCCTTCGTTCTCACGATCTTCGTCGTCCACCACCACCAGCATGCGTCCAGCGGCAAACTGCCGCAGCGCATCGGGAACATCGACAAATGGGCTCACCGTCATACAAGCACTCCCAGAATCTTTCACAGAGAAAGATGAGCCAAAGACAGGAAAGGGTCCGCACGACGCAGACCCTTTCCTATGATCCAGACCCAAGCTGAACCGCTAACGTGCTGAAGTCTGACTTGCTGCCCTACAGTGTGGACTCGATCTCAAAGCCCCAGGCTTCCAGCAGCGCCTCCGGGATGTACTTCGAGTTCTTATTTCGCCGGGCCCACTCCCGGAGACGCGTCGACCGGACATACTGGTCCGGCGTCAGCTTGTATTCCTTCACCACCTGCTCGAACGATGTAATGGTTGGCACGACCGGGCCAATCGGCTCCGGCTTGCCCCAGTTCGGATTTCCACGACGCTTTGCCATGTCTTCTCCCGCGTGAAATTGTCCCGCCGCAACGTGAGCCGAGTGTACAGGCCGTCACCGCAAGCGAACATCTTAGTGTACCGCGATTCAGGTCCGATTCATAGATGCCGAGCCTTACGAGGGCCGTTTCCACGCGTTCCGCAGCAGCGGAACCGCAATGGCAAGCACTGCCGCGCTGAGGGCTATCCGCGCACGTGCTTTCCTGCGTGCCAAGATCAGTGGCCTGCGTGCCAGCGCCTCAGGCGGCGCAGAATCACGATCCGGACGCGACGCCAAATCCAGCAACTCCGCCAGATGTATCCCATGCCGGCCGGTGTTCTGCCGGATCGCCTCGCGGCAGGAGAAGCCGTCCGCAACGATAGCGGCGTTGGCCGGTGCTGCCTTTACTGCCGGGATCAGGACGCGATGCGCCAGCCGCTGCGACACGTCGAATTTGTCCGCCTCAAAGCCGAACGGTCCTGCCATGCCGCAGCATCCGGCATCCAGCACCGTAACCTCTGCCCCCATGCGGCGCAGCACCGCCTCTTCCGCGTTCATCTTCATCAATGCCTTGTGGTGGCAGTGACCCTGCACGACGGCCTTGACCGGCCAGTGCGGCGGCTCCCACATGGGAGCAAACCTCTCCAGGAACTCACTTAGCAGGTACGTCTGCTTTGCCAGTTTCTGTACGCGCTCGTTTCCTGGAAGCAGGTCCGGAGCATCGTCCCGGAAGACGGACGCGCAGCTGGGCTCCAGCACCACGACCGGCATGCCCGCATCGATCGCCACGCCAATCCGTTCCACGTTGCGCAGCATGTATCGCTTTGCCTCGTCTAGAAAGCCGAAGTCATATAGCGGACGACCGCAGCAGACATGCTCGCGCGGCACATGGACGCGAAAGCCCGCGCGCTGCAACACTCGCATGGCTGCGCCAGCCGCCTGCGGGTCAAAGTACGCACTAAAGGTGTCCGGCCACAGCACAACATCCTGCACCCGCGCATCCGCTTGGCCCTTACCCTCGTCATCCCAAAGCGCAGCGGAAGCCAACCCTGCTCCTCTCGAAGGCGAACCAGACTGTGCTTTAACACGGAACGCCCTCGGAGCAAACTCAGGAATCGTCCGCGCCTGCGACACACCGAGCAGGCGTTTACCCGCCCAAGCCAAGCCGGGAATCCTCAAGCAAAGGTTGAGCCATTCTGGCGAAGTTGCGGAAGCCAAACGGGCAAGCTGGTCGATGTACCCGAAGGCATACGCATTCAGCGGACGCCGGTTGCTGCGATAGAAGTGCGCCATGAACTCGGCTTTGTACGTCGCCATATCCACATTCACCGGGCACTCCGATTTGCATGCCTTACAAGAGAGGCACAGGTCAAGCGTCTCCTTGACCGCGTGGTCGTTCCACAACTCCTCTCCTGATCCACCGCCGATCACCTCGCCCTGCAACATCTCGAACAGCGCATGCGCGCGGCCACGCGTGGAGTGTCTCTCGTCGCGGGTCGCCATGTAGCTCGGGCACATGGTTCCCGCAGCCTCCTTGCGGCATTTGCCAACGCCCACGCATCGCTCGGTGGCATGAGCGAAGGACCCGTAATCGTTGCCATACGCGAAATGCGTCGCCGGTTCCGCCGGCGCATAGTCCGCCCCATACCGCAGGTCGGCATGCGGCTGACCGGCACGCACCAGCTTCCCGGGATTCATCTTTCCCGCTGGGTCCCACAGGTCCTTGAAGCGCTCGAAGGCACGAATCAGCTCCGGACCGAACATCCGCTCCAGCAGCGCTCCCCGTGCCTGTCCATCGCCGTGTTCGCCGGAGAGCGATCCACCGTGCGCGACGACCAGATCCGCCGCGCGGTCCAGAAAGGCCCGGAAATGCCGCACACCCGCGTCTGTGCGCAGATCGAAGTTAATGCGCACGTGGACGCATGCCTGGCCGAAGTGCCCGTAATAGGAGGTGGTGTAACCAAATTCATCTAAAAGCTTCTGGAAGTTGCGCAGGTACGAACCGAGCTGCTCGGGCGCAACCGCATGATCCTCCCAGCCTTCGGACCGGTTCATCTCGCCGGGCACAATCGCGCTCGCGCCCAGGCCGGACTCGCGCACCTCCCACAACTTCTTCTGGTCGGCAACGGCTTCCAGCACCTTGACGTGCACTTCTACCGGCAAAGACTGAACAAACGCGTAAGCCTGCTTTCGCGAAGCCTCCGAACTATCCGCCCCGAACTCCACGTAGAGCCATCCATCGCCTTTTGGCAGCAGCGCGATGTTTTCCGTCAACATCGACTTCTTCTGCATCTGCTGGATCAGCATCCGATCCACACCCTCAATCGCGATGGGTTTGTGCAGCAGCACGGAGGGAACAGCATCCGCTGCCTCAAACATGTCACGATACCCGGCGACAACCAGCGTGCGGCAGCTTGGATCTTGCATGAGCCGCAGCTTGGCTGAGAGAATCAGCACGCACGTAGCCTCCGACCCAACCAGCGCACGTGCCACGTCGAAGCCATTCTCCGGCAGCAATTCGTCCAGGTTGTATCCGGAGACGCGGCGCGGAATCTGCGGAAAGCGCGCGCGCACCAGGCTGGCATACTCATCACGCAGCCGCAGCAGACCGGCATAAAGCTCACCGCGCCGCCCACCTGCATCGATGATCCCGCGTAACTCCTCGTCTGTGGTGGGACCAACCGTCAGGATGGTGCCGTCGTAGAGCAGCACCTCCAGTTCCAGCGTGTTATCGACCGTTTTGCCGCCGTACAGCGCATGCGATCCGCAGGAGTTGTTGCCCAGCATGCCGCCCAGCGTGCAGTGCGAGTGCGTCGCCGGATCGGGCGCAAAGAAGAGTCCATGCTGCTTCACCTCTGCCTGCAACGTGTCCAGCACGATGCCCGGTTCAACACGGACCCAGCGCCCCGCCAGGTTTATCTCCAGCACCCGGTTCAGGTACATGGAGAAATCCAGAATGACGGCAACATTGCAGCACTGCCCGGCCAGCGATGTACCGGCTCCGCGCGAGAGCAGAGGCGCACCAAACCGGCGGCAGACCGCGACGGTGTTGATGACATCGTCTCGGGTACGCGGCAAAACCACGCCGATGGGAATATGCCGGTAATTCGAACTGTCCGTCGCGTACAGAGCGCGTGTGCCGCGATCGAAGCGCACCTCGCCGACGACCATGCGCCGAAGTTCATCTTCCAGGGCTTCGGCTTCAGAAAAGGTCTCTGACGGCTGGGCGTGTGACGAAGCGGGGAGAGGTGCAATGGCGTACAGCGTGGAACCCATTTTCCGAGGATAGCGCCACGCCTCGCAAACTGCTACGTCGCAGGCGAAAGGGCCAGATCAGCGTAGTCCGTCCCCAGGTGCAGGCAAAGCGTCTCGACTGCAAACTCATGGTCGCCACGCTGATCCAGGCCGGAGATGGCGAGACTTCCCAGGAGACCGGCGTGAGCCACACGAAGCGGAAAAGCACCTCCGTCCGAGGCGTATTCCGCTTCAGGCAGCGCATGTCGCGCCAGTGTCTGCTGTTTGGATGCAAGGTGCAGCGACATGCCATAACTGCTCCGGTCAAACAGCGCCACGGTGTTCGCCTTGCGCCGCAACCAGTGCACGACGTTGGGCGGCGTGCCTTCCAGCAGAGTCAGAAAAATCGGCAGGCCCGCACTGCGAATCTCAATGCCGAGCGGTGCAGCGCGCCGGACGGCAAGATCCCGCGCAATGGCCCCGATCTGCCAGGCGATCTCTTTTGAGAACGCCGGCAGAACCAGCGCGGTTTCCTGCTGCTTGATGCGTGCGATAGCAGTGTCAAAGGCGGCCATCATGATCTCCGGCTAGACTGCCCCGTCGCTGAAGACACGGAGGGAACGTCCACCCACGATCACGGTCTTCCCCATCTCTGCCGATGCAAAGGGATCACGGATGTTCTGTGTGTCCAGCACCTGCTGCCATTGCGCCGGGGACGGTGGGTCCGGCAGCGTAAACTCGACGCCTTCCGCCGCGGCATTCACAAGGATGAGGAAGCTGTCGTCAACGACGGCCTTACCATCTTCATCCGTAACTCCCAGCGTCTTGCCGTTGAACATGTAGGCCAGCGAACGCTTCCAGTCTGCGTCCCAGTCTCCTTCCGGAAACTCCTTGCCGTCCGTGCCGTACCATGCAATGTCCTTCACCAGCGACCCCCGGACGGTACGGTCCTGGAAGAACTTGCGGCGATGCAGATTGGGATGATTGTTGCGGAGGTTGATGAGTTTGCCGGTGAACTCCATGAGCCGCTGGCGGGGTGGGTCAAGCTTCCAGTCGTACCAGGTCAACTCATTGTCCTGGCAATAGCCGTTGTTGTTCCCACGCTGCGAACGTCCCACCTCGTCGCCGCCGCAGATCATGGGCACGCCCTGCGAAAGGATCAGCGTTGCCAAGAAGTTCCGTGTCTGGCGTTCACGCAGTTCATTGATGGCGGGATCGTCCGTCGGACCTTCCGCACCCATGTTCCACGAGTCGTTGTTGTCGGCGCCATCCGTGTTGTTGTCGCCGTTGGCCTCGTTGTGCTTTTCGTTGTAGCTGACCAGGTCGGTCATCGTAAAGCCATCGTGCGCGGTGATGAAGTTGATGGAGGCATACGGCTTGCGTCCGTCCGACTGGTACAGATCGCTGGAGCCGGTGACGCGGTATGCAAAGTCTGACAGCAGACCTTCATCGCCCTTCCAGAAGCGACGGACCGTATCGCGGTATTTGCCATTCCACTCCGCCCACAGCACCGGGAAGTTACCCACCTGGTATCCGCCATCACCCACGTCCCACGGCTCTGCGATGAGCTTTACCGATTGCAGAACCGGATCCTGGTGGATGACGTCGAAGAACCCGGACAACCGGGAAACCGCCGACTCTTCGCGCGCCAGCGTACTTGCCAGGTCGAAACGGAAGCCGTCCACATGCATTTCCGTGACCCAGTAGCGCAGCGAATCCATCACCAGCTTCAGTACCTGAGGATGGACCAGGTTCAGCGTGTTGCCCGTGCCTGTAAAGTCCATGTAAAAGCGAGGCTTGCCGGGCGGCTGCCTGTAATACGAGATGTTGTCCGCGCCCTTCATGGAAAGGATCGGACCCTTTTCGTTGCCCTCGCAGGTGTGGTTGTACACCACATCCAGGATCACCTCAATGCCAGCCTTGTGCAGGGCCTTCACCATGTCCTTGAACTCACGCACCTGTCCGCCAGTGTCGCCGGACGAACTATACCTGGACATGGGCGCGAAGTAACTCAGCGTGTTGTAGCCCCAGTAATCGCGCAGACCGCGGTCGACAAGATGTCCCTCATCCAGAAAATGATGGACCGGCAAAAGTTCCACCGCCGTGATTCCCAGCATCTTGAGGTAGTTGATGCTTGGCTCGGAGGCGAGCGCGGCGTACGTCCCGCGAAGCTTCTCTTCGATCATCGGGTTGTTCTTGGAAAATCCGCGTACGTTGACTTCATAGATGACAGAGTCGGACAGTGGCACATCGGGCGGGCAATCGCCGCCCCAGTCATAGTGCGGGTCAATGACAACACTCTTGGGAACGCCGGACGCGGAGTCCTGATCGTCCTTCTTCAAATCGTCACCGCTGGTGACGTCATAGGGATAGACAGGCTTCTTCCAGTCCACCTCACCGGTGATCGCCTTGGCATACGGATCGACCAGAAGCTTGGCGGAGTTGAACCGCTGCCCGTTTTCCGGATCCCATGGACCTTCCACGCGGTAGCCATACCGCTGGCCGGGCTTGATGCCACGAATTAATCCATGAAAAACGAAGGCAGTGTGTTCCGGCAGGGAAACGCAATCCGTCTGAGTGCCTTCCTCGTCGAAAAAGCAGACTGAAACCGCCGTGGCGTTTTCTGAAAACAGGGCGAAATTCGTTCCCTTGCTATAGGCAGTGGCTCCAAGCGGGTACGGTCTTCCAGGCAGAACAGTGCGGCTCATCGGTGTCCTTGGCAATCAGGTTGGTAGGTGCATGGATGCAATGTGTCTCGCTTGGGATGTGAACGCACGGGGCGCAGGCCGCATGTGGCGGGGGGATTCACTCTCCTTGTTCCATGGAATTGGCAAAGGAATGTATCCTCCTCAGTGAGGATGTCCACCCTATGATCAAGGCGAAGCTGGCCTTCATGATGTTTCTTGAATTTTTCATCTGGGGCGGTTGGTACGTCACCGTGACCACGTGGGTGAGCCAGACGCTGCATTTCACCGGCATCCAGACGGGCCTTATCTCAGGCACCACCGCGATCGGCGCCATCATCTCTCCCTTCGTCGCCGGGTGGATTGCCGACAACCTCATGGCCGCGCAGTACATGCTTTCGCTGCTGCATATCGTTGGCGCGGTGCTGCTTTATGTCGCATCCACGCAGACGCATTTCGGATCTCTCTATACCTTTATCCTGCTCTACGCGATGGTGTACATGCCAACGCTTGGTCTGGTCAACGTGATCGCGTTCCGCCAGATCAAAGACTCCAAAACAGAGTTCGCTCCCATCCGCGTTCTCGGCACGTTGGGTTGGATCTGCGCCGGACTCATCGTTGGACACATGCACGCCGACGCCACAGCACTGCCGTTGCGATTGGCCGCGGGAGCATCCGTCATGCTGGCACTGTACTCTCTCCTGTTGCCGCACACACCGCCTGAGGCGAAGGAGTCGTTCTCGCTTACCACGCTCTTCCCCGTCGAAGTGCGCCGCATGTTTCGCGACAACAGCTTTCTGATCTTTGCCATTGCATCCTTTCTCATCTGCATTCCCTTGCAGTTCTACTACGCGTTTACCAACCCATTCCTGAATCAGATCGGCGTCGTGAACGCAGCCGGCAAGATGACCGGCGGACAAATGTCTGAGCTGGGATGCATGCTCCTGATCCCGTTCTTCTTTCGCCGTCTCGGCGTCAAGTGGATGCTGGTCGCCGGTATGGGCGCGTGGGTCCTGCGCTATATCTTCTTTGCCTACGGCGATCCTGGCCCGGGCGTGTGGATGCTGTGGCTGGGCATCCTGCTCCACGGCATCTGCTACGACTTCTTTTTCGTCACCGGCCAGATCTACACGGACCGCAAAGCACCTATCATCTATCGTTCCGCTGCGCAGGGCATGATCACGCTCATTACGTATGGTGCCGGCATGCTGGTAGGTTCGTGGCTCTCCGGCGTGGTCGTGGAAAAGTTCACCGCCACCGCTGTTATCGACGGAGCCGCTGCGCATAACTGGCGCGCCATCTGGCTGGTGGCGTCCGGGTGTTCCATTGTCGTTCTCATCCTCTTTCTCGGCTTCTTCAAGGACACAGAGGCGGACGGGGACGCACCTGCAACCACGCCACTGGCCGTCAGCACGGAGACGGCGCGTGCCATCCCGGAGGTGTCACTATGATCTCATCGCGCGTTGACAGCCGCCCGGCCTGCTTTGTAGAGTCATGGCTCGGATGAAGGCTCAGGCTTCCAGGACAGAGTACCTCCGGCGGATTGCCTATTCCGTCGCCCTGGCTGCAGGTGTTTGCGCCATACAGTGGTGGCCGCGCGCGGCGGCGCAGGCTCCACCCCGAACGCAGACGCCGAATCAGACGCCCGCACAGACGAGCGCACGTGCACAGGTCACGGTGGGTTCGCAAGGGTCGCTACCTGAACACGCCGCATTTACAAAGCAGCAGGCGGAGACGGGCGGAGCGTTGTTTCAGCAAAACTGCGCCTTCTGCCATGGCCGCGATGCCATGGGCGGAGAAACGGGGCCGGACCTGACGCGATCCAAGCTGGTGGCGTCAGACAAGGACGGCGAAGCGATCAGCGTTGTGGTGCACAATGGCCGCCTGGAGAAAGGCATGCCCAAGTTCTCCCTGCCGGACGCCGATGTAATGAATATCGTGGCCTTCATCCACACGCAGCAGGACCTGGCGATGTCGCAGAGCGGCAACCGCCGCGGCGTGGACGAATCTGATCTTCGCACCGGCGATGCGGCGGCTGGCAAGCAATTCTTTGCGGGTGCTGGAGGTTGCGCCGGGTGCCATTCAGCAGAGAAGGACCTTGCAGGCATCGCTACCAAATACACCGGTTTGCGCCTGGAAGAGCAGATGCTCTACCCGCGCGATGTCAGTAAATCCACGGCGGTGGTGACGACGCGGGCTGGCCAGACGGTGCGCGGTACGGTCGCCTACCAGGATGAGTTCACGATTGCCGTCACGGACGCGGGGGGCGGGTACCACTCATGGCCAGCCCGCGCCGTGGAGTACAAGATCACCGATCCCCTTCAGGCGCACGCGGACCTTTTGCCTAAATACAGTGATGCGGATATACACAACCTGATGGCGTACATACAGACCCTGAAGTAGAGGCAGACGATGAAGCGCGACTTCCTGAAGACGGCTCTTGCGTGTACGGCGCGTTCGTTGCTGCTGGCGAGCTCTGCGGTGCTTCACGCACAAAACGTCACGGCAGCAATGCTGACTCACCCGCCAAGCGACACCTGGCCCGGCTTTCACGGTGACTACTCCGGGCGGCGGCACACCGCACTGACTGAGATTACGCCTGGCAATGTGCACACCATGACACTGGCCTGGACCTTCCAAACCCAAACGCCGGGCGTCATCAAGGCATCGCCCATCGTGGTGGACGGGGTTGTGTATCTGACCATGCCGGACAACGTGTGGGCCGTGGACGCCCGCACCGGTCATACCATCTGGCACTATGCAGCGCCGCCCAACAAGGCCTTTCACATCGGGCAGCGCGGCGTCAGCATTCTGAAGGACAAGCTGTACTACATGTCGTCCGACGCGCACCTTACAGCACTGGACGCGAAGACCGGCAAGGTGTGCTGGGACGTTGTCGTTGCCGATTCCAACAAAGGCCAGTGGGCAACGCTGTCGCCGTTGATCGTCGGAAATCACGTGATTGTCAGTGCCTCCGGTGACTTCGACAACCTGCAGGGATTTATCCGCGCCATCGATCCGGAAACCGGCGCCACCCAGTGGAACTGGTTCACAACGCCGCCTCCGGGAACGCCGCATTCCACCACGGGCGGCAGCGGATGGATGACCGGCACGTACGATCCTGACCTTAACCTGCTGTACTGGGGTACGGGGAATCCCACGCCGGTGCTGAACGGCAAGGTGCGGCCGGGCGACAACCCGCACACCTGCAGCATCGTCGCGCTCAATCCGGATACCGGCAAGCTGGTGTGGGCGTTTCAACCATCGCCGCATGATACGCATGACTGGGATGCAGTCGAAATCCCGGTGCTGGCGGATGGAGATTTCCATGGCCAGCCGAAGAAGATGTTGATGCAGGCCTCGCGCAACGGATACTTCTTTGTACTCGACCGCATAAACGGCAAAAGCCTGCTCACGACAACGTTCGGTCCTGTGAACTGGTCCAAGGGCGTCGATACGGACGGGCGCCCGATCCCGAACCCGGACAAAGAGCCTGCTCCGGATGGACGCATCATCGCTCCGGACGAGAGCGGCATGACCAACTTCCGTTCACCCAGCTTCGACCCGAAGACCGGCTTGTTCCTTGTAAGCGCCTCACCCAGCTACAGCCTGTATTTTTCCAAACCCGCTGACGGCACATACGGTTGGGCCGGTGCTGATTACGGCCTGTGGAGCAAGGGCGTTCTCGACGCCATCGACTATCAGACGGGCAAACTCCGCTGGGAGCATGACCTTGGCAACCGCGCCGGATCGGGCGTGCTCTCCACGGACTCCGGCATCACCTTCACCGGGGACAGTGCCGGCAACTTCATCGCGCTGAACACGCGTGACGGCAAGACCCTGTGGCACGCGGGGACGGGATCCCAGATCGCCAGTTCACCCATCTCGTATGCGATGGATGGGCACCAGGTGGTGATGATGAGCGCGGGTGGCGTCCTGTACGCATGGCAACTGCCCGATGCACAGGTGCAGGTCAGCACAGAGCCGCGCACGCGATAAGCTACGAACGATGAGCGACGGTCTGTTTCTCGGCATCGACTGCGGCACGCAAGGTACCAAGACGCTGCTGGCAGACGTGGACGGCACTGCCCTTGGCCGTGGCCATGCGAAGCACAATCTCATCGAGCGCGCCAACGGTGCCCGCGAGCAGGAGCCCCGGTGGTGGCTGGATGCGCTGTGTGCGGCCGTGCGGCAGGCCATAGACCAGGCCGGGCGCAACGATGTCCTGGCACTCTCGGTTTCCGGGCAGCAGCATGGGCTGGTCGTCCTGGATGAGAGCCATCGCGTCATCCGGCCAGCCAAGCTCTGGAACGACACCGAAACCGCACCGCATAACGCTGAACTGATCGAACGGCTGGGCGGTAAGGCGGCTGCTCTGAAGCGCTTCGGTATCCTCCCACTCACCGGCTACACCGTTTCCAAGCTGTTATGGCTACAGCAGAACGAGCCGGAAAACTTCGCCCGTATCCGCCACATCCTTCTGCCGCATGAATACCTGAACTTCTGGTTGACGGGACGCATATATGCGGAGTACGGCGACGCCTCCGGCACAGCCTTCTTCGATCCGCGCACACGCGCATGGGCCCGCGACGTTCTGGACGTCATTGACGGCGGTACAGGACAGCTTTCTGCCGCGCTGCCTCCCTTGTTGAGGCCCGAGGAGACCGTCGGCACGGTGCTGCCGGATCGCGCGCGTGAACTCGGCATCATCGAAGGCTGCCTTGTCGCCAGCGGCGGAGGTGACAACATGATGGGTGCCATCGGCACCGGCAACGTCCGCGAAGGCGTCGTGACCCTCAGCCTGGGCACTTCATCAACGGTCTACTCCTACCGTGACGCGCCGTCACACGATCAGACCGGCAATGTCGCTCCCTTCTGCTCGTCCTCTGGCGGCTGGCTGCCGCTGGTCTGCACCATGAACGCAACGAACGTGGTCACGCAGACACTGCAGGTGCTGGGCAAGTCCGTGGCTGATATCGACCCTGCACTGACCGTGACCGAACCGGGAGCCCATGGCCTCGTCTTCGTTCCCTTCCTCAACGGCGAGCGGACGCCCGACCTCCCCGGAGCGCGCGGTACCCTGACCGGCATCGCGGCAACCAACTTTACCGCAGAGAACCTGGTTCGCGCCGTCATTGAAGGCGTAACCTTTGGCATTCTCAACGGACTGGACCTCATCCTGGAGGGCGAACAGCCTCGGACCGTGGTTGTCATCGGCGGAGGTTCCCGCTCCGCGCACTGGCGGCAATTGATCGCCGACGCTACCGGAGCGACGATCCATGTGCCAGCCGAAGAAGAAGCCGGTTGCCTGGGCGCGGTCATCCAGGCGATCTACGCACACGGTCAGGTCAGCCATTCGACCGAGACATTGCCACATCTAGCCGGGCGGCTCGTGCGTAACGACGCTTCCAAAACCGCTCAGCCAAATGCCTCCAAGCGGCCAGCCTATGCGAACGCGCGGCAGAACTATAACGCGGCGCTGCTATCGTCGTACCCGCATCTGCAAAGCGCCTGAAGCCCCATCCGCATCCATCAAGAGCAATGCAAGGAGAGTGTCATGCCCCAGACCGTGTTCAGCAGCTTCCCCGTGGTGCAGTTTGAAGGCCCGCAAAGCACCAACGCGCTGGCCTACCGCTTCTACGACGCCGAGCGCGTTGTCATGGGCAAGCCCCTGAAGGAGCACCTGCGGTTCGCGGTCGCCTACTGGCACTCGTTCGCCATGACCGGCAGCGATCCGTTCGGCGGCCCTACCATCAACCGGCCATGGATGACACCGGGCGACCCCATCGCACAGGCAAAGCTCAAGGCAGATGCCGCGTTTGAACTCTTCCGCGTCCTGGACCTGCCCTTCTTCTGCTTCCACGACGCGGACATCGCGCCCGGCGCGGAATCCCTTGCTGAGACGCTCAAGAACTTCCACACGGTCGCAGACTACCTCGCCGAGAAGATGACTTCCTCCGAGACAAAGCTGCTGTGGGGGACGGCTAATCTCTTCTCGCATCCACGCTTCATGGCGGGAGCCTCCACCAACCCCGATCCGGAAGTCTTCGCCTGGTGCGCCGCTACCGTCAAGCACTGCATGGACGTAACGCAGCAGCTTGGCGGATCCAATTATGTCCTGTGGGGTGGCCGCGAGGGATACGAAACCCTGCTCAACACCGACATGAAGCAGGAACTCGAGCAGATGGGCCGCTTCCTGAATCTTGTCGTCGAGTACAAGCACAAGACCGGCTTCAAGGGCCAGATCCTCATCGAGCCCAAGCCGAAGGAGCCGACCTCCCACCAGTACGACTTCGACACCGCTACCGTCTACGGCTTTCTGAAGCGGAACGGCCTGGAGAACGAGGTCCGCGTCAACCTGGAAGCCAATCACGCCACGCTGGCCGGTCACAGCTTCGAGCACGAGATCGCACTTGCCGGTGCGCTGGGCATCCTCGGTTCACTCGACATCAACCGCGGCGACGAACTCATTGGATGGGACACCGATCAGTTCCCGAACGACCTCTGGAAGATGACCATGGCGATGTATCACGTTATCAAGGCTGGCGGGTTGGGCTTGGGTGGATGCAACTTCGACGCGAAAGTGCGGCGGCAGAGCTTTACGCCGGAAGACATGGTGCACGCGCATGTCGGCGGCGTGGACCTTTGTGCACGCGCATTTCTGACCGCCGCGAAATTGGTCGAAGATGGCAAATACGACGCTCTGCTTACCGAACGCTACGCAGGTTGGAACACACCCGCAGCAAAGTCCATGTTGGACGGAAGCATGACCCTTGACAGCATCGCCGCTCAAGCTGAGCAGGACGGCATCAATCCGCAGCCGCGCTCTGGCAAGCAGGAGCAGATCGAAAACCTGCTCGCCCGCGCCATCTACGGCTGAACCGCAGCTCGCGCGGTATGGCATCAACCAGACATCAAGCGCTGCGCATGTGCGTGTGTCCCGCAACGGTACACACGCATTGACAGCTGTTCTTCGCACCACCTATGCTTCGCAAGGTTTCATAAAGACAGTTTTGTTGAAACACTTGTGGAGGCACCAAATGAAGTTTTCGATGCTGCAGGCGACCTGCCTGGCGGCGGCGTGCGTCACCTTACCCGCGGCGGCAATGGCGCAGGCGGTCAGCGGAACGATCGTCGGTACGGTGACCGATGCTTCGGGTGCTGTCGTTCCGAAGGCCCAGGTTACCATCACACTCGCCGGCCAGGATGCTGTTCATACATCCGTGACCAACGAGAGCGGCAACTTCACCGAGCCCAATCTGGCGCCCGGCACGTACACCGTTACCGTCACCGCTGAGGGCTTCAAGAAAGACACTCGCTCCAACATCGTTCTGGACACTAATACGACCCAGCGCATCGATGTCAGTCTGGTGACAGGCAGTACCTCGGAGACGGTCGAAGTCAACACCGCTCCTCCACTACTCCAGACCGATCGCGCGGATATCTCCACGGTGATCTCGTCGACGCAGATTGCCGAGCTTCCTTTGTCCAGCGGTAACAATTTTCAGTCGCTGTTGAATACCGTGCCCGGCATGGCTCCTACTGTATTCAATAACTCGCAATTCTTTAACTCCAATAACGACCTTTCCACAAATGCCAACGGCCAGTCGTCGTACGTCAACCTCTACCAGATTGAAGGGATTGATGATGATGAGCGTACCGGCATTCACATCCTCCTGGTTCCGCCCGCCGCCGCGATCGCTAACGTTGATATCACCAGCAACAATTTCGAAGCCGAGTTAGGCCGCGCGGTCGGTACCGTCGTCAACGTGACACTCAAATCCGGCACCAATGCTTTTCATGGTTCTGTCTTCCAGAACATGGAAAACAATGGTGTGAACGCACGTAACTACTTTGCCAAAGGGCCGAATGGCCGCCTTGTTTATAACTACACTGGAGGCTCGCTCGGCGGACCCATCCTCAAGAACCGCCTCTTTATCTTCGGTGATTTTCTGCGCGTCTCTGACCATGAATCTGCCCTGAATAATGCAACCATTCCCTTTTATAATGTCACCAACGGGAACCTCAACCTGTCGGAATATAAGGGACAAGCATACGATCCCAATACAGGTGATACAGCAGACTGCCTTGGCAGCACAGCCAACAGCCGCTGCGGCGTTGGCCGCACGCCGTTTACCGGCAATCTGATCCCGCTTTCTAACCCCGGGATCAGCCAGTCAGCGCTTACCGTACTGAAGGATCTCGACGCGATTGCTCGCAACCCGGCGACGAACCTGGCCGCTGCCGCATACATCGCGGGTGCCACCTCCAATAATCTGTCGCAGAATCTTGGCTTCCATAAGGACTTCATTAGTTATGACATTAAGTCCGACTACACCATCTCGGATAAGAGTCACCTGAGCTACCGCTTCAGCCATCAGAACGTGAATACATTTCAGGCCCCAACCTTCGGTTCTTTCCTGGGCGGTCCGGCGGGCGGCGGTTTCGAGGCGACCGGACTTACTGCCGCATACTCCACGGGTCTGAATTACGACCGCGCATTTTCATCCACTTTGTTCACCGAGGCGCGCGCAGGTATCGCGCACTATCGCAACTCCG
Organism: uncultured Terriglobus sp.; assembly: GCA_964251045.1. Lineage (GTDB taxonomy): Bacteria > Acidobacteriota > Terriglobia > Terriglobales > Acidobacteriaceae > Terriglobus. Next base: position 84,423 of record CAXUHI010000005.1, read on the forward strand.
CGACGCAGACCGACTATGGCGCTAATGATGCCCGTACGCTCGGCATCCCTGGTAACGGTCCCAACGGAACAAACAACGTGGTTACGAGCAGCGGACAGGTCGCCCTCAACCTCGGGAACTTCTCCGCGCCGCTCGTCGGGTATTCAGCGTCTCTGCCATGGCTGCGTGCCGAATCGAACATCGATTTTGCCAATAACTGGACCAAGATCATCAAGAACCACACACTCAAGGCGGGCGTAGACATCCGGCGCATCCGCGATGATCTTTTCCAGGGCAATATCAACGCGGCGGCGGGCTCGTTTACCTATGCCGAGAATCAGACCTATGTGCCCTCCGGCGGTACGACGTTTAACGGTTCGGCCACGGGTCAGGCAAACGATGTTGCCAGTTTTCTGTTTAACCAACCCAACAACGTCGGCCAGGATACCAACAGCACCTTCCCGGCATACCGTCAGACGTGGGAGTTCTTCTTTGTCTCGGATAAGTGGCAGGCAACGTCCAAGCTGACCGTTGACGTCGGCGTGCGATACGAGTTGTATCCACCGGCCACACCGCGCAAGCCGGGCGGCTTTGTCAACTACATCCCCTCCACCAACACCCTGGTGATGGCCGGCGTGGACGGTAATCCTTCCAACCTCGGCATGCAGTCCGATTACAGGAACTTTGCGCCACGGCTTGGGGCGGCGTACCGCGTCAATGACAAAACAGTGGTGCGTGGCGGCATCGGCGTAAGCTACGTTCCGTTCGTAGATAACTCTTACGCCTACAACTACCCCATCAAAACCAGCACCAACTACGTCAACAGCGCGACCTATGGGCCCGCACTCAATCCGGCCGGAGGCGTGGTCAACCTTGCCACCGGCGTTCCCGCTACTCCGACGGCCAACTTCACCGGGAACGGAACCCTCTTTGAGACAGCCGCGAACGGCACCCTGGGACTCGGCAATCTTTATATCCCGCTGAACTTTAAAAATGCATACGTAACCAGCTGGAATACCGCCGTGCAGCAGGCTTTGCCGTATGATATGTCGCTGCAGATCGCCTATGTGGCCAACCACGGCACACGGATTGATGTGTCCCAAAACATCAATCTGCCGAAGGTGTACGGACAAAGCGCAACGTTCGACCCATTGAACAAGGCCGCTGACGGCGTAACCCCGGTCTTCAACAAGACAGCCTCGGTGACTGAGTTTTTCCTTGGCTATTCAACCAACTTCCAGTCCATGCAGATTGAGTTGAAGCGCCGCTTCGGTCACGGAATCGGTTTCAGTTCCGCCTTCACCTGGGCCAAGGCGGAGAACTACCAGACGGGCGCGCAGGATGGTGGCCTGCTCTTCTGGGCTGGACCCGTTCATCGTAACTGGGCGGTCACAGACTTTGATCGCACCAAGAACTACGAGCAGACCATTACCTATGAGCTGCCCGCCGGCCGCAATCACCGTCACTTCAACTCAGGTGTCGGCCAATATGTCCTTGGAGGATGGCGCGCCTCCGCCATCATCTCCGCCGTGTCCGGCCTTCCGTACACCATTTCGGCTACCGGTGTAACCGGCGGAACGACACAGACAGCGAGCCAGATCGCTCCATACAAGGTGCTGCACAACGTCACGGGAGGGAACGTCTCAAGCTACCCGCAATGGTTTGACACGACCGCTTTCACCGCTCCTTCAGCGTGCACCTATGTTGCAGGTGGTGCGCCATGCGCATTTGGCAACACGGGCCGTAACCAGTTCCGCGGACCAGGCTACTTCTCTGACAACCTCTCGCTGTCCAAGAGCTTTCCCGTCTTTCGGGAATCCAGCCTCGAAGTGCGCGGAGACGCTTTCAACCTCACTAATACGCCTGCATTTGGCCTGCCCGGCAACAGTGCAACGCCCAGCATCACCTCCAGTACCTTCGGGCAGATCACCAGTACCCTTGGGAGTGGAGTGGGCAATGTAAACGGCGTTGGTGGTCCGCGTGTTCTGCAGGCCTCCGCCAAAATCACGTTTTAACACTCGGTGGACCATAACGCCATCGTCAACAGTCGATTGGCCAGCGGTCGAACGCAGCGCTGGCCAATCGTGACTGAACGATGCGATAATCCACCGCGACGCAGTATGAACTGGAGCACACAATGACGACTCGCCGGGACTTTATAGGGGGTGCGGCCGGATCGGCTGCTGCGCTCGCCGCCACGTCAGCGAAGAGCTATGCCCGCATCATCGGGTCGAACGGGCGCGTGCAGTTCGCTACGGCGGGACTTCACAGCCGCGGCTATGCGCACCTGGCCGCGCTGAAAGCCAACCAGCCGAATGTCGATCTAGTCTACGTGGTAGACGTGGACTCGCGGTACCTGGACAAGTTCTGCGGTGACGCGACAAAGCAGCTGGGCACCGAGCCGAAGAGTGAGAAGGACTTCCGCAAGGTGCTTGCGGACAAAAACGTCGATGCCATCAGCATCGCCACACCAGACCACTGGCACGCGCCCATGGCCATGATGGCCATGCAGGCGGGCAAGCACGTCTACGTGGAAAAGCCCTGCGCCTACAACGTGCAGGAGGGTCAGTGGCTCGTCGAGACCGCGAAGAAGACGGGCAAGCTGTGCCAGATGGGATCGCAGCGCCGCTCCTCGCAGCCGGTCATCGACGCCATTGCCAGGCTGCGCTCCGGGGCCATCGGCAAGCCGTACTGGGCGGAGACGTGGTACGCCACTGCGCGCCAGCCCATCGGCATCGGCAAGCCGCTCCCCGTGCCGGCACATCTTGATTGGGATCTCTGGCAGGGACCCGCACCGCGTCAGGCCTACATGGACAACATGCACCCGTACAACTGGCACTGGTTCCGCAAGTGGGGCACAGGCGAGACCCTGAACAACGCCACGCACGAGGTGGACGTCGCCGTCTGGGCGATGGGCGTCGGTCTGCCCAAGCGCGTCACGGCGGTCGGTGGCCGTTACCAGGCAAAAGACGACTGGCAGTTCTATGACAACCTCGACGTCGCCTTCGAGTATCCGGACGCCATGATCACGTGGAAGGGATCGTGCATCAGCGGCAAGAAGACCTACGGCCGCGATCGCGGCGTGGCTGTCCGGGGCACCAACGGAACCATGGTCATCGACATCGGTGAATGGGAGATCTACGACAACCACGACAAGCTGCTGGAGTCCTCACCCAAGCCGCAAAAGTCGACGCAGGCCGCGCCTTCCGCCGATCGCGCCGGCATCGATGTGTACACCGACGCACACTTTGGCAACTTTCTGGGTGCCATCAAGAATGGCGACGCGCTGCATCAGCCGGTGTCGCAAGGCAACATCTCGGTTACCGCCCTGCACTTCGCAAACATCGCTTACTTCACGGAGCGTTCACTGAACATCGACGGCAACGGGAATATTGTTGGCGACAAGGAAGCGCAAAGCATGACGAAGCGCGCGGAGTACGCCAAAGGCTTCGAGCCAAAGGTGTAGCCGTCCTGCGCTGCGGCGTGCAGTGGTTTGACTTTGAGACAGGTTTTCAGCGTTTCAGCCGAAGCGCACGGGAATGGAGAATGACATGGCGTTTACCCGCCGCGAGTTGATGTACGGCATGGCGGCGACCGCAACGACGGCAGCGTTCAGGAAGCAAGTGGCCGCGCAGGTCAAGCACCTCGCTGCGTCCTGCCCGTTTCACCTGGCCGTCATCAACGACGAAATCTCTCCGGACCTGGACCACGCCGCGTCCGTAGCGGCGAACGACTTCGGCCTGCAATGGATCGAAATCCGCTCCGCGGGTGGCAAAGTTGTCACCTCCATGAACGCCGACGAACTCGCCGATGTGAAGAAGACGCTGGACAAGTACCAGCTCAAGGTCACAGACATTGGCAGTCCGCTGTTCAAGTCAGACTTTCCCGGCGCACCCATGTCAAAAGACAGCCCCAACCGCAATCATCCTGAAAAGGTGGCCGCCAACTTCGACGATCAGGACGCGCTGCTGGACCGCTGCATCAACGCCGCGAAGGCCCTTGGAACAGACCGCGTTCGCTGCTTCAATTTCTGGCGGCTGGACGATCCAGCGCCCTTCCGCCAGGCTATCCAGGCCAAACTGGATGAAGCGGCGACCAAGTGCGCCAAACAGGGCATTGTCCTCGTGCTGGAAAATGAAATGGCTTGCAACACCGGCAGCGGTACGGAAGCGCTCGCCCTGCTGAATGCTGTTCCCAACAAGAACCTGATGCTGAACTGGGATCCGGGCAACTCCGCCACCTTTCCCGGCGACGTTCCGTTTCCAACCGACTATGAAAAGCTCCCGAAGAACCGCATCGGGCACGTGCATGTCAAGAATGTTCGGCGCGACCCCTCCCTGAAGAACGGATGGGAGTGGCAGCCCGTCGATCTCGGCGTCATCGACTGGGCGGGGCAGTTTGCCGCGTTGAAGCGCGACGGCTACTCGCACGCGGTCAGCCTGGAGACGCATTGGCACGGCGGCGGCACACCGGAAGCATCCACGCGCCGCAGCATGCAGGGCCTGCTGGACTGCATGGGTAAGGCCGGTCTGACAGCTGCGTAGCGTCCTTTGCAGCCGTGTTCTATGCTGCAAGGACCGTCACCATCTCGCAAAGAGGCATCGTTGGCCGTCATCCGTTTCGAACATCTGCAAGCCACGATCCAGCAGGCGTTTGAGCGTGCTGGCATGGTTCCCGATGAAGCCGCCGCCTGCGCCTGCGTCCACGCCGAATCCACGCTGGACGGCGTCAACTCACACGGCATTAACCGGGTCGCGCGCTTTATCACGTTCATTCACAACGGCTGGATCAATCTTGGAGCGGTGCCGCAGCTCGTCAAACAGTTTGGAGCGCTTGAGGTCTACGACGGACAGCGCGCGCCAGGCGTCCTGAACGCCCTGTGGTGTACGGACCGCGTCATGCAATCTGCCGCCGAACATGGCATGGCGCTTCTGGGCCTCAGGAATACCAATCACTGGATGCGCGGCGGCAGCTATGGATGGCGCGCGGCTGATCGCGGGTTCATCCTCATCGCCTGGACCAACACCGAATCCAGCATGCCCCCGTGGGGCGGCAAGGAACCCCGGCTTGGTAACAACCCGTTTGTCATGGCGGTACCCCGCCCCGATGGTCCCGTGGTGCTGGACATGGCCATGTCCCAGTATTCCTACGGCAAGCTGCAGGCAACACGTCTGCGCGGCGAACGGCTTCCCTTCCCGGGCGGTTTCGACAGCAACGGCGTGCTTACCGATGAGCCCGGTCCCATCGAGGCATCGCAGCGTATCCTGCCCATCGGCTATTGGAAGGGCTCGGCCTTCGCCATGGTGCTGGACCTCCTGGCGGCCGTCCTGGCGGAGGGTTTGCCGACCAACGCCATTGACCGCCTGCAACTGGGAAGCTGTGTCGGATGTTCGCAGGTCTTCATCGCCATCGATCCGGCGAAACTTGGCGGGCATCAAGAAGCTGCGAGCATCGCGGACAGTGTCGTGGAGTACACCCGGTCCTCTGCTCCCGACGACTCTGCATATTCCCCCGAGTATCCCGGCGAAGGCACGATTCGCCGCCGCGCGCGGCAACTGCGTGACGGCATCCTCGTGGACGACAGCATCTGGAGCGAGGTGCAACTCCTGGCCGGTGTGCCCCTGAGCGAAGCATCCGTCACTTCCTCAAACGCATGATACGGGCAGCCACGTCCCGGCAGCCTGCGCAACTCTGTTCCGCAGCGTTCCAATCCCCTGGATGGTGATCTCGATCACGTCCCCATGCTGAAGGTCGAAGCTGTCTTCCGGAACAATGCCGGTCCCGTCATCAGCATCAGACCGAATGCGCACCGCCCCACCCGGGCCGGCAACACGGCGTGGCGTGGCCTTGAAGAAAATTTCTGGGCCGATCCGCCTCGTACACGCGATCGTAAAACGATCCTCCGCCGGCCGTCTTCGACTCTTCCATGCGCGCGCTGCGGCTCCGGTAATACGTCACACCCGCCGCCCACACCTCCTGCTCACCGGCCGGAGCAAGAAGTTCATCGTCAGAGGGTCCGCTCACAGCGGCAGCAGCCAGGCTTCGTGAAACACGGTCGTGCAAATCTGGGTCACACACCAGCTCGTCCCAGGAGTCCGCTTCCACCCCATGCCACGAAGAGCCGTCCATGGGCGTGGCCATGATGCTCCGCCGGGTGCGGTAGAGTTGTCATGCCTCAGCCTTTCCCGCGTGCGAGTGCCGCAAGGATGCTCTCCGGATCATAGACACATCCACCCCAGACGCCTCCGGACGCCTCGACCAGAGCGGCCCAGAGACGGGTGTCGCCCGGCAATGCGGGATGCGGCGCGAGATCGGCGCGTGACCGGCGAGCTGCAAGACGGGCAGCGCCCTCGCTTGCGGTGAAGATCTCTGTGCCCTCTCCCATCAGGTCGATCGTAGCGTGCAGCGACTCGCGATCCACGTAGATGGCGATGATGTCGCCGTCGCGGATCTTTCCGATGGGTCCACCCGCAAGCGCCTCCGGCGAAATGTGCCCGATGCACGCGCCCGTCGATACACCGCTGAACCGCGCATCCGTGAGCACCGCCACATGCTTGCAGAAAGGAAGAGT
>CAXUHI010000005.1:90982-147930 GCA_964251045.1 uncultured Terriglobus sp.
CAAGAGTTTTAAGTGCGGAGGTGACCTGGTACACCTCCTGCATGCCCGCGCCAAGCGGACCACCGCAGATGAGAACGACCACGTCACCATGCCCAATGCGTCCCTGCTTGATGGCCGCGATCGCCGCCGCCTCCGTCACAAAGACCCGTGCCGGGCCTGTGTGCTGGTACCGGTTCTTGTCATCGATCAGCGATGGATCAATCGACGTGCTCTTCATCACACTTCCATGCGGCGCAAGGTTCCCCGTGGGGAAGCAGACCGTCGAGGTCAGGCCATGTGCCCGGGCCTCGTCCGGCGAGAAGATCACCGCGCCGGCATCAACACCGTCCAGCGTGCGCAACTGCTCCCTGAGGACTCTGCGGCGCGCACTCCCTTCCCACCAGTCCAGATTGTGCTCCAGCGTTTCGCCGGTGGCGGTCATCACGCCCGTATGCAGCAGGCCCGCCCGGCGCAGATGCAGCATGGTCTCAGGGACGGCTCCCGCAAGAAAGACCTGCACGGTGGCAAAGCTCCGGGGTCCATTGGGCAAGGCATCCACCAGGCGTGGCACGGAACGATTCACCGCAACCCAGTCCTCGACCGTGGGTCTGCGCAGACCTGCCGCGTGGGCGATCGCCGGGATGTGCAACAGCAGATTCGTCGATCCTCCAAACGCCGCATGCACCACCATCGCATTCCGGACTGCCGCATCCGTCAGGATGTCTTTTGTACCGATCCCACGCTGAGCCAGCCGCAGCAGCGCCCGCGCGGAACGTGCTGCGGCATCTAGCCAGACCGGTTCCCCGGAGGGCGCCAGCGCCGAGTGCGGCAGCGCCAGTCCAAGCGCCTCCGCGACGACCTGCGACGTGGCGGCGGTGCCCATGAACTGACATCCGCCGCCGGGTGAAGCACACGCCCGGCAACCCACGTCGGCTGCATACTCCAGTGTGATTTCGCCTTGTGCATACCGCGCTCCGATGGTTTGCACCTTGCCTGCATCCTCACCGGAGTCCGGCAGCAGCGTCACGCCTCCCGGCACCAGCACACTCGGCAACGAGCCGCTGGAGGCAAGCGCCATCATCATGGCCGGCAGGCCCTTGTCGCAGGTGGCAATGCCCAGCACGCCTTTGCGCGTGGGCAGCGATCGCATCAGGCGGCGCAACACCATCGCCGCATCGTTGCGGTACGGCAAGGAATCCAGCATGCCCGCGGTGCCCTGGGTTCTCCCGTCGCATGGATCCGTTACTGCGCCCGCGAAGGGCGTGGCGTGCATGGCACTGAACGCACGCGCCGCTTCTGCCACAAGGAGACCGACTTCCCAGTGACCGGTATGAAATCCCAGAGCGATGGGCGTGCCGTCGGCTGCACGCAGGCCGCCGTGCGTGCTCAGGATCAGAAACTCAGGATCCAGCAGGCGTCCCGGCGACCATCCCATGCCAGCATTCTGCGTAAGTCCGAAGAGGTTCCCCGAAGGTGCATTCAACAGCATCTCCGGAGAGATGGGCAGGCTGCCCGGCGGGCCAGCGGCGTGTGTCCGTGCGCCGGACATGGCAGCCGCGTCACTCTCCACAACCGATGCGTACGAAATCCGTGACAGATCTGGCATCAGCAAGCGCTGCTGGAGCACTGTTCTGGAGCTATGTCAAGAAGAGTTTGTTTTTTAAAGTAATACGATCGTCTGCTACTGGTAATCCGTCCGGGCATGTTACTCCGCAGCATGTGGTCTTAACGGCTCAACTGTCGCGTTTTACAACATTGTTTTACATGGCCCTGTGCTACCGTAAGGATGCAAGCAGGATAGAGATCGCCGAACGGGCGGCCAAAGTATAACGTATTTCGCTGTAACAATGCAGTGTTCACCAACTCCCAGAGGATGCAGGGCCAGAAACGAGAAAACCCCCGCCTTCTCGTCGCCTTACAGCGCGTGTGTAAGCCGTGCGTAAGAGCCAGTTTAGCCGCGCTTGCGGCTTCTTGAAGCGGTTCTAAAGATCGTGGACTGTCGATGCATTCCTTGAGACTCAGGGCGCACGGGCACCTACGTCAGATTGACCACATATGAATCCGGTTTTGATGACAAAGCGTTCTTATACAGTGACCCAAACACGCCAACTCGTTCTGACGGCTTGCCTGACGATGGGCATCATACACGCCGGCGCGCAGCAAACGCCAGCCACCGGCCAGGTTCCCGCCGCACCCATGCCTGTACGGGCGTCGCAAGGCCTCGCGAGTGCGGACATCGGCCCCGGCGATCAACTCCTGATCAGTGTCGCGGACCTGGATGAAGTCAACAACCGCACGGTACGCATCGCACAGGACGGCACCCTGGACCTTCCGCTCATCGGCGTTCTGCCCGTCAGCGGCATGAACGTCAATGCCTTGCGCAATCTGCTTGCCGCGCGTTTCGCCAAGTACGTCGCCACACCACAGGTGACCGTGCAGCTGGTCAGCAGTGAGAATCGAACCGTTTCCGTCATCGGTGAGGTCAACACGCCCAACACGCAGGAGTTGACCGGCCCCCTGACGCTGCTGGCGGCAATCTCCAAAGCCGGGGGCATCCGGCCCGACGCGGGTCCGCAGCTCGTCATCACGCGCGAAGCCCATTGGGGTGCGCTTCCTCTTCAGGGTGCCGGTCCCAGTCAGAATGGCGCATATTCACGCGCCACGCTGAACCTGGATGACCTCCTGGCTGAGAAGACACCGGAAAATAACATCCTGCTGCGTCCGGGCGACATCATTACCGTACCGAAAGGCAGGCTGGTCTACGTTGTAGGCGATGTGAAGCGTTCGGGTGGATTCCCTCTTCGCTCAAGCGGCAGTATCTCGCTGATTGAGGCACTTGCGCTGGCGGAGGGCCTCGCGCCAAACGCAAAAAGCGGCAATGCCAAGATTCTGCGGCCTGTTCCAGGTGACAAGAGCGAGAAACGCCAAGAGATTCCGGTCGACATCGGTCAGGTTCTTTCCGGCAAGCGCGAGGACCCGCAGCTTTTTGCAGACGACATTCTCTTTGTACCAAGCAGCGCCGCAAAGACGGGGATGCGCCGCGCGGCCGAGGCGGTCCTGCAGGTGAGTACCGGGATTTTGATTTACCGCTGACCAGTGCGTCGCGGAACGGAACAAATGGGTCCCACAGCAGTTTGGAGGGTGTTTTGAGTCAGGAACTGGCACGGCGGACAGACGGTGAACACAAGGAGATGAGGCAATCCTTCGGCGGACCGCGCCTACAGGGTGTGTCTCGCCCATTGCTGCCGGTGGACGATCACGACGAGGGCGACCCGCAGGGCCATTCAACCATGGTTGCTGAATACTACCGCACGATCATGCGCCATCGCTGGCTGATAGCCGGGTTAGCCCTGCTCGGAATTGTTCTCAGTGTTCTCTTTCATCTGAATACGCAGCCCGTGTACGAAACCCGCACATCGCTCGAGATCCAGGCGATGAATGACAACTTCCTGGGTGCGCACGATGTTACCCCCAATGCCGTTCTGCCCAGCGACACCATTGTTGCGACGCAGCTCAAGCTCCTTGGCAGTGAATCGCTTGCGGAACGTGTCATCAATCAGATCAACGAGCAGCCGCACACGGATGTCGTCCCGCAGAACGACTTGCTTTCCCGCCTCGAGCGCACTTTGCATATCCGCACCGGTCGCGGCATCCCGTTTGACAGACTGATGGATGAGACGGTGCAGGGCGTCAAGATCAAGCCGATGGGCATCTCGCAACTGGTCGAAGTCACATGCGACTCCTGGGACCCCACGTTTGCCGCGCAATATTGCAACACCCTGACCAACGAATTCCAGAATACCGACCTGGAAAGCCGGGGCGCGCAGGCAAAACGCATCAGCGACTGGCTGGTCCACCAGGCGGCAGACGTGCGCGAGCGAGCACAGGAATCACAGAAAAAGCTTGAGATCGCGACCGGCGGCAACGGCCTGATGCTCAGCCCGCAGAATGACAACATCGGCGAAGATCATCTGCGCCAGATGCAGACGGAACTGGTCCGCGCCCAGGCCGACCGCATGGAAAAGCAGGCCGAACTTGCCGTTGCCCAGAGCGGCAGCGCCGACAGCGGCCCGGAGAACGCCGCCTACGCTGAAGAGAAGATCAAGCTGGCCGACCTGCAGGCTCAGGTGGCGGCCTTGGTTCCACCCTTGACCGAAGCGAACCCCAAAGTGATTCACCTCCGCGCACAAATTGCCGAAATTCAGGCAAGCATGCAGCGTGAAAAAGCGTCCAGCGCATACAAATTGCAGGAAGCCTACAACGCCGCGAAGCATCGCGAAGAGCTCCTCGACATGAGCTACAAGAACATCGAGGGCTCGGTCTCCTCTGACCTGCAGAAGAGCTCCGAAGTGGACCTGCTTCGCCGCGAGGTGCAGTCGGAACAGCAGCTTTACCAGACCCTGCTCCAGCGCGCCAAGGAGGCCGGTTTCGCCTCCGCCATGCCGGCATCGACCATTCGTATCGTCGATCCGGCCAAGCCGCCGCACTTTGCCGTGTACCCGAAACGCCTGACCACGGCGCTCGTCGGCGCGCTTCTAGGCATGGTGGTCGGCATCGTCACCGCGTTCCTCCTGGAGCGCCAGATTCCCCGTCTCCGTCTGCCCGGCGATGTCACACGCTTCGTCCGTATCGAGGAGCTCGGTGTCATCCCGTCCTCCAACACCCAGCGCAGTGCCGGTGGCAACCTCATCGCCCCGGTTCAGAACGCCCTGGTCAAGTGGAACGGATCGCGTCCCGATGCGGCCCTCGCCACCCAGGTCACGTGGTCTGAAGAGGCGCTGGTTGCCGAGTCCTATCGCAACACCACGCTTTCCATCCTGCTGGCCGAACCGGAAAAGGGCTCCCGCACATTCATCGTCTCGTCGCCCAATGCCGGCGAGGGCAAAACCACCGTCACCTCCAATCTGGGCATCGCGCTCAGCAAATCGAAGCTGCGCGTCGTTCTGGTGGACGGAGACATGCGGAAGCCCAATCTTCATCGCATGCTGGATGTGGATAATACCGTAGGCCTGCGCAACGTACTGCGCGAGGGCGTTGCCGCATACCGGAACAGGATGCACCTGGTCTGCCAGCCGACGGCGTTCGACAACCTCTGCGTGATCCCGTCCGGCACCGGGCACGAGCCGGTCGCTGACCTGCTGTATTCGCCTGAGCTGCGCGCCCTCCTTGACGACCTCGAAACCCGCTTTGACGTCGTCCTGGTGGATACGCCGCCCATGCTGCACATCGCAGACGCACGCATCTTCGCCGGCCAGACCAACCGCGCCATCCTCGTCTTCCGTTCCGGCGTCACCAAACGCTCCAATGCAGTGACTGTACGCAACATGCTGCAGCGCGACCGCGTCCGCATCACGGGCAGCATCCTCAACGACTTCCATCCGCAGCGCGAAGGTCAGGGCAAGTACTACAGCGGCTACTACGACTATTACAGCGCGCACGCCATGGACCAGGCGAAGGCCTCCTGACATGACGGAACTGCTGGAACAACCCGTGGCGGAACTGCTCGAGGAGCCCGGCTCCCTCGAGCAGCCCACCGACCCCGCTCCAGTTCCCGTCCCGTTGTCATCAGACGTGGCCAAGCATGTTGTCCAGGGCACGTCCACGCTCGGGGCCGCGGTCTTCGTCGAGCGCGGTGCCAGCTTCCTTGCGAACGTACTCTCCGCACGTCTGGGTGGAGCGCACGTCTTCGGTGCCTACTCCCTCGGCATCACGACCGCGAACAATATCTCCACCTACGCGGCCGGCGGCATCGGCACCACCGCTACACGTTTCTCCGGCAAATACCCGTACGAGGGTGGCAGCTACCGCGTCTTCGCGCAGGTGATGGCGACCATCTCCCTGCTCTCTGCCGCTCTGGCGGCGCTCGCTCTCACCCTGGGTGCGGGTCCCATCGCGCATCTTCTTCGCGCGGAGAACCTGACCGGTCTGCTACGGTGGGCAGGCATCACTGCCGCCGGCATGGTTCTGCTGGAATGCGCGCGCGGCTTCTTTGTCGGCCAACGCCGCTTGCTTGCACTTGCTGCTCTCTCCGTACTCGTCGGCGTCGGGATGATCGGCAGTCTGCCTCTTGTCGCCCTCACCCACAGGCCGGTCCTGATGGTCATTTCGCACGGCGCGGTCACGCTGACCTCTGTAGCGCTGTGCTGCATGCTCGGCAAAAAGCTGCAGCTGCTAACGCCCTCCAACACCCACGCCTCCATCCCGTTTGGCACACTTCTGCGCGAAGTCTGGAGCTACGGCTTGATCCAGCTTTCGGGCCTGGTCAGCGCCAACGTGGCAGGCTGGTGGATTACGGCGCTCGTGGCACGTGGTGACGCAAGCCTTTTACAAATCAGCTTTTTTGCCGTCGCCAGCCAGCTGCGCAACCTGATCGGTCTCTTCCCCGCCCTCCTGACAGAAGGCAGCTTTGCCGCGATGGCAACGCCCGACGACAGCACAGATAGCGTCCCCCAGCGCGTGATGGCGCTGTGCACCTACGCATCCACCGTTGTTTCCTTCATCATCGCGGCCCTCGTCGCGGTTGCTGCGCCATTGGTTCTTCACTTGATGTACGGCAAGAGCTACACCATGGCCGCGCTTGCCGTCAGCGTTGGCGTCGGCGTCGCCGTCATCCAGATGGGCAATGCACCGCCGTCCGCCCGCCTCAGTGTGGTCTCCATCCGTTCCACGGCCTTGGTCAACACGGTCTGGGCGATCTTTACCGCCGTTGTCGGCACCCTGCTGCTGTTGCACGGCGGAACGGCTGCCGGTGCCATGGCCGTCTTCATGGCCGCGCACGTGGTCATCGCCGCCATGGTCCTGATCGCGCTCCACCGCCGCGACCGCATCCCGGCAGGCCTGGTTGAACTCTTCCTCGTAAGTACAGGCGCGACCGTGGCGTTGAGCCTGCTGGCCGCGTACCGCGCCCATCATGTCAATCTCACCGGACGTATCACGGCACTCATGGCCGCCGTCGCGCTTGCCGCCGGTCTGTGGATGTACCGCCTGGGCAAGGCACAGCAATGGCTACCGTCCAGAGCCATGATGCAGGCGTTGACCCGCCGTCTGCCATGGTTCCGCACGGCATCCGCAGGGGGACGACGCTGATGTCAACGTCTGTCCAACTCAGCCCCGCAGTGCTGGACACCCGCCGGTCCTCCCGGCGAATCCCGGGTACCGTACCCGCAATAAACAAGGCCGTCGTGGTGCACAGTGGTGCGCGTGACCGCTACCAGGTTGCTCTCGCCCTCTCGCAGGCTGGACAGCTGCAATGCCTTGTGACCGACTTCTTCTGGTCGGAGGAGGCAGGTCTGGGCAAGCTGCTTGCCCGTCTCCTGCCGGGAAGTGTTCTGCGCGTTCTCCGGCAGCGCAGTGCACCCGGCCTGCCGCCGTCCCAGGTCAAATCCTGCCTCCGTGCCGCGCTGGGCGGCTTTCTGCTGGACAAGGCGCAGAGTGTGCCGTTCTCCATCCGCCGCTGGATGACCCGGAAAGCCGATGACATCCTGGGACGGGTTGCAGGACGAACAGCGCGACGCACCGGCGCGGAACTCCTGAGCTACAGCTACTACGGTTACGCCGCATTTCAAGCTGCGGGTTCAGCAGGCATGCTCTTCCAGATGCATCCGCATCCGGCGACCATGCGTAGACTTTTGCTCGCCGAACTGGAGGCGCACCCGGACTGCGCCGGATCGCTTCGCCAGGAGTGGGAGCTGAACCTACCCGAAGAAGATTTTCAACGCCTGGTCACGGAGGCGTCCCTTCCCACACGCTCACTGGTGGCGTCTTCCTTTACGAAGCAAAGCCTGGTCGAGCATGGCGTCGCCCCGGACAGCATCACGGTCGTTCCGTATGGCATTGACCTCAACACGTTCCATCCCGCTCGCAACGAAACACGTTCCACCGCTGGTCCGCTGAAGCTGCTCTTCGTCGGCCGCATCAACCAGCGCAAGGGCATCAAGTACCTCCTGCAGGCGCTTGAATTGCTGCCCGGAGCCGGTCTCGAACTCACCGTCTGCGGACGTGTGCTCGACGGCCTGGACCTGTTCAAGGCCGCCGGGTCGCGCGTGCAGATCCGTCCGTCGGTCAGCGCCGCGGAACTCGTTCAAGCCTACCAGCAAGCTGACCTGTTCGTTCTGCCCTCGATCGCGGAAGGCTTCGGACAAGTGCTCCTGGAAGCCCTGGCCTGCGGCCTTCCTGTGCTGGCCACCACGCACACTGCCGCACCAGACCTGATTACGCAGGGCGAACAGGGCTTTGTCGTCGAGCCGCGCCGCCCGGACCAGCTCGCCGACCGTATCAGCTGGGCGCTCACGCATCGGGACGACCTGCTGGCCATGCGTTTCGCCGCACGCACACGGGCCGAGCAGTTCCCGTGGTCCCGCTTCCAACAGGAGGTCAGCCGCTTCGTCCGTGCGTCCTCTGATCCGCTGCAACACCGACAGCACATTGCACTGGAGGGTGCGTGATGTTTGTCGCTCTCCTGCTCGCAACCGGTCTCATCGCCGCCATCGGAACGGTCGTTGTTCTTGACGGCACCGGTGATGTCTTCCATCCGCTGGTATTTATCGGGCCCATGATGATCTTCCTGTACACATGGATGCCGTACAAGATCTACTCCAGCGGCGGGCTGGCGCGCTTCTTCGACAACGACCAGATGCTGTTCATCGCAACCCTGAATCTTCTGGGCGTGCTCGCATTCGTCTCTGGATGTCTTGCCGCGGGTGTGCGTTCGGCAAAGCGGAACAACGTCCGCATGCGTTTCTCCAAGCCGGTCTGCCGCCGTCTGCTCATCGGCGGCGCGATGGCCGGTGCCATCGGACTGCTGTGCTGGGCTGTCACCATCATCAACGTCGGCGGCTTCGTCAACGCCTACAGCGCCTCCTACTCCGGCGGCTGGGATCACAACGGCTACATCCGGGATGGCAGCATCCTCATCCTGGTCGGCGTCATGTGTGCCCTGCTCTCGCGCAGCGCCGGAGGCCCGCGCTGGCCGGCCTACAGCATGATCGCCATCTTCGGTCTTCCGTGGGCAGCCGGAGCCTTCTTCATGGCCCGCCGCGGACCCACCTTCGAGCTGGCGATCTTTCTTTTCATGAGCTGGTATGTGAACCGCCGCAAACGGCCCAATCTTGTTGCGCTTGGGATTGGGGGTGCGGTGCTCGGTGGCCTCATGCTCTTCCTCGTGACCAACCGCGGCTCCATCTACATCGGCTCCGACTTCAATGTGAAGACCGATGTCAGCAACATCGTGGAAGCCTCCGACACCGGCAATGAGTGGATCTATGGCGGCGGCACCATCCTCAGCTCCGAGAAGCGCGACCACTACTTCTGGATGCGGAGATATCTCGCGCAAGTCCTTGTGCGCCCCATCCCCAGCGCCATCTGGGAAAACAAATACGCCGACTTCGGTGTGCCGGAGCTTCTGCACAACGCCGGCACGGGTGAAGGCTTCGGCGATGCGCTGGGATGGAAGGGCGCGGACGGGTCAGCTCCCGGCATCATCGCGGACTGGTGGGTCGAGGTCTGGTGGCTCTGCATCCCGGCCATGGGCGCACTCGGCTGGGTGTACGGCTGGGTCTGGCGCAAGTCGGTCACCGTGGGTGGCCCATGGGTCAGCCAAGCCATCATCCTGAACGCAATTTCCATTTACATGGTCATGCAAACCATGGAAGCGGTCATCTTCCGCACGCTGTTGTTGTCTGTTCCAAGCTGGTTCATCTTCAAGTACGCATACGCAATCCACAAGAAACACCAAAACCGTAGACCTGTGTCACTTCGTACCACTGAATACATTGCTCTCCCTAACTGAGTGCCTTTCCTCGAGGTCCGTGTTATGACATCTGAACCAACAACTTCGCCCATCCGCGTCCCATGCCGCGCAGCCGTCATCTGGATTGATTGGTATGCCTATCATGTGGCTCGCTTCAAGGGCCTGCAATCTGCCTTCGGCACAAACGGCGAGGTCTATGGCATTGAGCTTGTCGGCGGCGTCGGGGTCCACAAGGGCTTCAACTTCCGCGCGGGTGTTCCGCAGGATTCCCCTGTTGAAACGTTGGAGCCGAAGAAGGGCTGGCACGAGGCAGGCAAGATCAGTCTCTCCGTTAAGCTCTTCCGGAGACTCACGGCCCTTAATCCGTCGGTCGTTCTCGTCCCTGGCTATTACACTCTGCCGGCGATTGCCGCCGCCCTCTGGTGCAAGGTAAAGGGCCGCACCAGCGTCCTGATGACCGAGACCACCGCTACGGATCATGTTCGCAAGGGCTGGCGCGAGAGCCTCAAATCGAAGATCGTTTGCACGCTCTTTGACTGGGCGGTGACGGGCGGCGCGGCCCATGAGCGCTACCTGCTCCAACTCGGCTTCCCCAAGAACCGCATCGCGCACTTCTACGACGTTGTCGGCAACATGCGTATCGAGGATGGCGTAGCGGAGTTGCGGGCGCAAAGCTCCGCAAGCACGCATGGCCTGCCGGAGGACTACTTCCTCTACGTTGGCCGCATGGCGGAAGAAAAAAATGTCTTCACGCTTCTCCGGGCATGGCTCTCGTATCGCGACGCCGGCGGAACCTGGTCACTGGCGCTGGCAGGCGACGGTCCGGAGTGCCTCGCCCTCAAGGAACTCGCAAAGGCAAGTGCGCACGCCTCGGCTGTCCACTTCCTCGGCCACCGCGGCGCCCGCGAACTTCTGCCGGTGTACGCCTTCGCGGAATGCTTTGTTCTGCCCAGTACCCGCGAACCCTGGGGCCTGGTGGTGAATGAGGCGATGGCCGCATCGCTCCCCGTGCTTGTTTCCAGGAACTGCGGCTGCGCGGAAGATCTGGTGGAGCCCGGTACGAATGGTTACACCTTCGATCCGGCAAACGAAACTGAACTCACGCGCTGCCTGCAAACGGTAGCTGCTCTCCCCGATGCTGACCGGCAACGGATGGGTTTGGCATCGCGGAAGCGCGTGGCCCGGTTCTCGCCACAGAACTTCGGCGCAGAGATCGCCGCCATCGCCGATGCCGCGGAGGCAAAACAGAACAGGTCCCTTGGCGAACCCGCACCGGTGATCGCCGCAACCCCGAACGCGGGCACTTTGCGCGCGGCGTCCGAGCCCGCCCGCAGATGAACTCCACCGGGCACAGTTCGGAGTGCTGGTTGCACGTGCTGTCACACCTCGATCCCTCGTATGGAGGATTGAGCGCGGTGGTGCCCCGCCTTGCATCGCAACTCGCCACGCAGGAGCACATCCAGACGGCGATTGCCGCCTTTTGCACGCCCGATGAAGCGCACCTCCCGACGCAGACCGCAGGCACCAACGTCTCCACATGGCCACTGAGCCGCACGGAGTGGCTGTGGGACGGCAGCCTGCGCGAGCAGTTCCGAGCTAGTGTGGGTGAGGCAACCGGCGTGCATATCCATGGCGTATGGGAGAGCAGCACCCTCATGGCCGCCTCCGCGGCGCGCAGCCTGGATGTGCCCTACGTGCTCTCCGCCCACGGCATGTTGGAGCGCTGGGCGCTGGCCAACAAGAAGCTGAAGAAGCAGGTGTACGCCGCGCTGTTTGAGCACCGCAACACGCGCGGGGCCGCCTGCCTGCACGCTCTGACGCACGCCGAAGCGGAGGACTATCGCCGCTTCGGCTGCGGCGGCCCCATTGCCGTGATCCCGAATGGCGTTGAAGCACAGCCAGGCGCACCCGCCGGACAGTTCCTTGCAAAGCACCCCGAAGCAGACCGCAAACGCCTCGTGCTCTTTCTCGGCCGGATTCACTACAAGAAAGGCGTGGACCTGCTGCTGCGCGCCTGGGCGGAAGTCGCATCGCGGCACACGGACGCATTGCTCATCCTGGCGGGACCTGATTCCGAAGACACGCTGGCTGCGGCCCTGCGCACGGTCGATGAAATGCAGCTGAAGGACCGCGTGCTCTTCACGGGCATGCTGGATGCGCACACCAAGTGGAGCGCACTTGCCGCCGCCAGCTTCTTCGTTCTCCCCTCGTACTCTGAGGGCTTAAGCGTCGCCACGCTGGAAGCACTCAGCATGGGTGTGCCGGTCATCCTCTCCGAGCAGTGCAACCTGCCTGAAGCCGCCCTTGCGGGTGCGGGATGGCAGGTCCAGACGGATATCCAGTCACTCGCAGGCGCGCTTCATGACGCACTCTCCTGCGACAACAGCACGTATCAGCAGTACAGCCGCCGCGCCCGTGAGCTTGCAGAGAACGCCTTCAGCTGGACCAGTGTTACGGAGCGCATGGCCGATGTATACCGCTGGATCCGTGGCGGCAGCATGCCACGCCACCTCGAGTTGCTGCGGAGTGCCGCATGACCGGTCCCGTCCATCTCCGCAGCTATGACAACAGCCACTTCCATCCCGGGCGCTCGTGGATATGGCGTGCGGCATGGCTCATACTTGGCCTGCCGCTCTTACGTTGCAGTCTGCTCCCGTCCTCCGCGTTGCGCGTTGCGCTGCTGCGCCTCTTTGGCGCGAAGGTTGGCTCCGGCACCGTGATCCATTCGGAGGTAGTCGTCAAGTATCCGTGGAACCTGCGGGCCGGCAACGATTGCTGGATCGGTGAGCGCGCCTGGCTGGACAGCCTCACAACCATCCACTTGGAAAACAACGTGTGCATTTCGCAGGGTGCGTATCTCTGCACCGGCAATCATGACTGGACGGACCCGGCATTCGGCTTGATCGTGAAGCCCATTCTCCTGCGCGAGGCCTCGTGGGTCGGCGCGAAGTCCGTGGTACTGCCGGGTGTCACGCTTGCAGAAGGCGCGATCGCCGGCGCCGGAAGTGTCGTGGCGCGCTCCATTCCCTCGTATGAAATTCATACGGGTAATCCCGCGTGCTTCACACGGGTGCGCCACATTCAGGAAAGCAGCAGCCATCGCACAGCCGTGGAACTGCAGGAGGTGATGCGATGAGAGTGCTGTTGATGAATCAGTTCTTCTGGCCCAGCGACATGGCAACCAGCCAATTGCTTACCGATCTCGCGCGTGACATGGCCGCGCAGGGGCACACCGTCGAGGTCATCGCCAGCGGCTCCGGCATGGAAGCTTCAACCGGGACGCTGCCCGGCATCACCGTCCACAGGATCGGAGGCACGACGTTTAAGCGCAGCACGCTGGGGCGCATTGTCTCGTATCTCAGCTTCTACCTTGGTGCGGTCTGGCGTGCGCTGAATGTTACCCGCCCTGACGCCGTACTCACTTTGACGACGCCTCCACTGCTCTCGCTCGCTGGCGCAGCCGTCAAACTCCTGCGCGGTTCCCGCTTCTTCATCTGGGAAATGGACGTCTACCCCGACGTCGCGGTTGACCTCGGCTACATTCGCCGGGGCAGCGCTGTCGAAAAGATCATCGGCACCCTGGCAGATTGGTCCCGCAGACACGCCGACGGCATCATCGCGCTTGGCGAGTGCATGCGCGAGCGGCTGATGCTGCGCGGAATCGATGGCGCACGCATCGCCGTGATCGACAACTGGGCGGACAGCAGCGAGATTCAGGTGCAGCCTCACGCCGCCGCACCCGGACCGCTGCGGATTGTGTACTCCGGCAATCTGGGACTCGCGCACGACGTAAACACGGTTGTTGATGCCATACATCAATTGACGAACACTCAAGAGTTCCGGTTTATCTTTGCGGGAGGCGGGGCACGCCGCCCTGAACTCGCGGCACTTGCCCGCACGGATGGGACAGGAACCGTGACCATGACCGGCTCTGTACCGCGATCGGAGCTTGGCGATCTTTTAGCGTCGGGTGACATCGGGCTGGTCACGCAGCGCTTCGATTGTTGCGGATCGGTCGTTCCCAGCAAGGTCTACGGTCTGTTAGCCGCGGGACGCCCCATCCTCTTTATCGGTCCGGCTGCGGCAACTCCAGCGCGCATCATCCGCAAGCATGCGTGCGGCTGGCACATCGACTGCGGAGATTCCGCGGCGCTGGTCAGGCTGCTGCAGCATCTGGCAGAGCATCGCGAAGAGGTCGTGACGGCTGGCATTGCCGCTCGAACCGCACTTGAAACGCACTTCGACCGTCCCCTTGGGACGCAACGCATCATCGATGTACTTCAGGGTGACCGGTTCGCACCACACACAGCCGGTGCACACACTGCTTCTTCCCAGAACCCTTCAACCCTCAGGACCTAAGGATTAAGAGTATGTACCTCGAAACAATACTTGGCCTGTTCAGTTTTGTACTTTGCTTCCTCTTCACACCTCTGTGCCGTGACATCGCCAAACACTTCGGTCTCGTTGACAAGCAGGACGCCAGAAAGAAGCACGTCGGGAAGATCCCCCGGGTCGGCGGATTCGCAATCGTGCTTGCGTATGTCTGTGCGCTGGGCGCGGTCTCGATGATTGCGCCCATCCGCGAGCAGCTGCACATCCAGCACGCCTCCTTGTTACGCGTCCTTCTGCCGTCCGCAGGCCTCATCTTTCTTATCGGCCTGCTTGACGACCTGTTCACACTGACCGCTCTGCAAAAGCTTGCCGGCCAGATTTGCGGCTGCGCCATGGCCGGCATCCTTGGCCACCAGTTTGCACATGACAGCTTCACCTTCGGCGCTCCGCATTCTTTCTTCGCCCATCCCCTCGTCAGCATTGCCATCTGCACCTGCTGGCTGGTTTTGTGCACCAACGCCATCAACCTCATCGATGGACTGGACGGGTACGCCACCGGCATCTGCCTGCTTGGAACGCTTGCGACCCTGCTGGTCGGGGTCTACACACACAACTCCGGACTTGTCGTCGCAACCATCCCGCTTGCGGGAGCCCTGCTCGCATTCCTTTATTACAACTTCAATCCGGCATCCATCTTCCTTGGAGACTGCGGTAGCCTGACCATCGGCTTCATGCTGGGCGCCATGTCCCTCACGTGGCAACACCATGGCGGCATGTCCCTGGGTATGATTGCGCCCATCCTGTTGCTTGCTCTGCCCTTGGCGGAAGTTGGTCTCTCGATTCTTCGGCGTTCCCTGCGTGACGGCAACGTCTTTGCACCAGACCGCAGGCACATCCACCACATCTTTCAGGACCGCGGATACCATCCCAAGACAACCGCCCTGATCCTGTACGGTGCGTGCACGGTCGCCGCTCTCCTGTCCGTGGCTGCCAGCCTTTCCTCGCGCAGCCTTCACCTCGTCATTCTCGGCATGTTCTTCCTTCTGCTTCTGGGCGCGGTAAAGTATCTCAACTACATCGAAATCAACGCCGCGCGACGCGTGCTTTCCAAGAAGAGGTTCTTTGACGGTGTGCGTGAAGAAATCTTCCTTCACGAGCTCGACCGGGATCTGGGTACCCTCGGCAGCGTGGATGAGTGCTGGGAGCTGGCACAGAGACTCTGCAAAGAGCTGCAGTTTGCCACCCTCGAAATGTTCTTTGCCAACCTCTTCTTTGAAACCATGTTGGAAGAGCGCATCGACGAGAACGACTGGTGGATTGTGCTTCCCGTGGGTGAAGTTGGCTATATCCGGGTGAGCCGTTCAAACCTGTTACCAGCCAGCGAGGTCATGCCGGCTCTGGAGCGCCTCCAGCGGGGACTCGACAAATTTGAACGCTCCTGCGGATCCACGCAGGGGTTTCCACCTGAACCGCGGCATAAGGAGACGTTCCGGCCGGATCAGGGTCAAGAGCTTGCTCACGCGCGGACGGAGACGCAGACAAGGGTCGAAGACGACGAACTGGTATCCCAGTAGTCAGGCCTTCAGAACCCCACTCCGCTCATTCAGGCAGGGCTGACACCAGGTGTGCCTTTACGATGAAGCGCATCGGTGCGGCTCCCACGTAGTTGAAGGGATAACACGTAATCAGTGTGACCTCGGGTGTCGCACCTATGTCCATTACTTCAAGGGCTTCTGGAGTTACGATCTTCGTGGAGTCCACCTGGTAGGCGTACGTTCCATCCGCACCGCGGACCCTCACAATCATGCCCGGCCTCACCTCGCGCAGCGGTCGGAAGATCGCATCACGATGCGCCGCCAGGACCATGTTGCCCAGCCCCCCAGCGAATGCCGAACCCGGCACGTGCCCGATACCACGCCGAAGGTCCGCCGTGCTGACTCCTTCAACAATCGGCGCATCCAGCCGAAGTGGAGCGATCGAGAGCGACCCGATAACGGAGGACTCCGCGGTCGAGGCATGATGCTTCAGGTACGCACTCGCCAACGTATCCGGCACAATAATCTCATCTGTATTCGCAACCTGGGGCGCTAGTCGCTCATTGCGGGCGAGTACGCCGGGCACGCGGTACCCCGCATAGCAAAGCGCGGCGGCCAGACCCAGAGCCAAACACCCGAGTTCCAGCCGCCGCAGGAGCATTGCAGTTGATTGTACGGTCTAAACGCCGCCACGCATGGATCTGGCCACCCGCAGGAACCCGGCCAGGGCAAAGGCAAGAATCGCTGTAAGTAGCAGGAGGGGCATGTTGCTGGCCGTATGCGGCAGTGCTGAAAGCGCAGGTCTGCGTGCACTTGCCACCTGGGACGACGCCGCCGGAGCAGCCTTCTTACGGGGCGCAGGCACAGATGCCGCACTGGTTTGCGTAGAAGCCGCAGAGGGATACGACGACGCTGCCGGGGTTACAGGCGCAGGCGTCGTTGTGCGTGCCACAGCCGGTGCCGACGCGGTGGGCGAAATCCCTGGAGACACGAACTTGCTGGCTGCAATGCCTGTCTTGCCGTCGGACGAAACCTTTGTCGCCTGCAGACTCCACAGCGTCACAACCTGGGCGTCTTCCTTGGAAAGTGAAGCTCCCTGCGCTTTCAAATTATCCGACTCCGGATCGATCGCCAGCACCGTGTCCGTGCTGTTTGTCGCAAGTGCCGCAGCCTCCGCCTTCGGATAGGCAAACTCGACCGTGCCACCGCCCGGGAAGGTGAAGCCGCGCAGCGCCTGGCTGCCCTTCAAGGTCTGGATCGTGATCGGCCCCGTGGTGCCACTGCTCTGCATCCCGGAGTGGAAGATGCCCAGAAATGTCGACTGCACCTTGCCGGAGTCTGTCACCACCTGCAGGATCGCCCGGTCCGAAAGATGATCCTTGATGGCGATCCGGTAGTTACCTGGTTTCAGCACCTTACCGGGCACCTGTGTATTTGCCTGGACACTGAAGGGTGAATCGAGCGCGGCACTGTCGGTGGCTGGTGCTGCGTAGCTCGGCGTCGCAGCGTACACGTACCCGCCGGATAGACTGACCGCTAAGAGAAGAGAAGCAATGCGCATAAATATCCCTTTCAACCACGAAGGTATAAGTAGAAATTACGAATACGTAACGAGTGATGCAGATCCGGGAAGGCGAGCGGCCAATGAGACGCCACTTTTTCTGCATTGCTGCTCTGTCCCCAACTTTGTTGACGCTGCTTCCAACTGTTTCTACACACCCAAAGATTGCGGCATCCGCACAAAAAGGACGAAGTCGCACCGGGTAGCGAAGAATCAGCTTGAAGCTGCGCTCTGAGTCAGAGACACTGAGGGTACGGCGTTTTTAAGGGGTCGCGTGTCTTCCGTCTTTCTGCGTAAGTTCCTCTTTGGCCTGCGCCGCCACTACCTGCCGATCGGACTGAGTGCCGTGCGCTCAGTGTACTGGCGCGCGCTGGGCATGAGCATTGGCCGCGGTACCCGCTTTTCCAGGATTACGGTCACCTGGCCGCACAAGGTCTCGCTCGGCGAACGCTGCAGCCTTGAACCAGACGTCTACCTGAACGCCGCCGGTGGATATTCTGACGGCACCGCCATCAGCATCGGCAGTGGCACCTTCATCGGCAGAGGGTGCGAATTCAACGCCATCGCGTCCATCCATGTCGGCTCCAATTGCCTCATTGCCAGTGGCGCCCGCTTCATCGACCACAATCACGGGATCGACATGGGCACACCCATGAAGCTCCAGCCCGAGATGTCCGCGCCAATCACCATCGGTGACGATGTCTGGATCGGTGTGAACGCGGTCATCCTCAAAGGAGTCTCCATCGGCGATGGGGCCATCGTCGCCGCAGGGTCCGTCGTCAACAAGCCTGTGGACGCGCACACCATCGTGGGCGGTGTTCCGGCAAAGTTCATCCGCTCACGGCTCGGCGCAACCCCTACAACAACGCCCTGAACTCCGCCAGCAGCTTCTCGGCCGAGGTATGCCAGCGGTACTTCGCTGCCCGTGCTCTTCCCTTCGTACGAAGCTCCTCGCGGGCACGCGCATCCTGCAGCAACCCCGTAATGGCGCTCACGTGTGCCTCCACATCCTGCGGCGACAACAGCACCGCGGCATCTCCTACAATCTCCGGGATCGCCGAAGTGTTGCTGCTGATCACGGGTGTCCCGCTCGCCATCGCCTCCACCACAGGCATGCCGAAGCCGTCATACAGCGTCGGGAACCACACCAGGGCTGCAGAATGGTACAGCGCCACCAGCTCCGGTTCTTCCTGGAAGCCAGCCAGAACGCAGGAGTCTCCCAACGCCTGCGCACGGGGCAGGTAAAGCGGATCGGCATGGTTGATCACCACAAGCCGCAGCTCCGGATGCTGTTCCACAATCGTTGGCCACGCGTTCAGGATCAGGTCGGCATTCTTGCGAAACTGAAGCCCGCCCGGAACCAGCACGTACTGCCGGTCACGGACACCCAGCCGGTCCAGGACGGTCATGCCCTTGACAGTAGGCTCCTGGAAGAAGCTCTCAGAGGCTGCATTCGGCACGACGCGCAGTCGATCCCGCAGGCTGGGAAAAAAGTGCGCGGTCCGATCCGCCGCGAACTGCGAGATCATCTGCAGCATATCCGCCTCGCGATCCAGCCGGGCGAATAGCAGGCGCCACTTGAGCCGCTGTTTCATGAGCCACACGCTCGGCCGGTGCGCGGACGGCTCAAAGTGCTGCGCATCGTGGCAGGTGACGGCCAGCCGGGCCTTTCGCACCGGTACAAACGACTCCGCCGTACAGTGCACCAGGTCTACATCGGGCCAGTACTGCTCCGCTGAGGGACGATTTGTCAGGATCCAGCGTAACTGCTGCCTGGACGTCTCCGACGCGATGAAGTGGTACTGAAAGTGATCCCACGGGGCGCCCACGGCCGGAACGATCTTCGCGTGGTCCTGCGGATCGGCAAGCACGTGGAGGGTTACACCTGGAGACCGCGCGAAGTGCTCTGTCAGCTCCCGGGAGACGCGGCCCACGCCCGTGGACCGGTAGATATTCCGCAGATGTACATAGGAAAGAAGATTCAAGAAGGCCGCGCGCTTGGTTCAGCCACAGTGTACCTGCTGCCGGCTTCTAAAAATGCGTTCCACGCAGCCAGGAGAGCGGGTCTGCAAAGAAGGAGCGAACGCTGCGTGCAGGAGCCCACTCGGGACTGGTCCGCAGTTCAGCCGTAGTCGACCGGACGTGAGCGCCGGATGGGGCATCGTCCACGTGCAGGTGCGTCCCGATCGCGGTGTAGTGGAGCGTCGGAGCGTTGAAGGAGTGACACTGCGGGCAGCTCTTGCGGTCGCGCAGCACGCGATTCGCCATCACAGAGAGCACCCGGCTGACGTGGCCACAATCCTCGCATAGAACCCAGATCGACGTTCGATTTGCCTCACTCACCACCAGAACCCCCCGCGCCTATATTTCAATGTGGTTACCAGAGTTGTCAATTCCGTGAACACTATAGTCACACGACTGCAGATACATCAATCTCCGCTGGTCTGCTTATCGGCGAGGTTTCCTGAAATGAGACTCGCAAAACAGAACACCGTTCACGAGCATCGTGTGCAGGTGCCATGCCGCTGCAGTCGCCTTATCCTTAAAGCGGCCTCACAGTCGCAGAAAGCCAATCGGGAGGTCCCGCAGGAACGAAAGACCAAAGCGCAACGTTGACGATCGTCGGCTTGGCGGCGTAACCCGGAATGGGCGTTCACACGCGAGCGAACCTCCGCCGGTACACATCCATGATGATGCGCCTGCAAGGCCGTTCGAAAAAGACGTACAAGAGCAGGCAGAACGCCGTAATCAGCGCCAAACGCCACGCGGCATTTCCAACGCTCATCGGCAAACTGATGTGCTGCGCCATGCCCTCCAGCACGATCATGTGGATGAGGTAGAAGGAGTAACTCGCCTCACCCAGAAGCATCAGCCACGGGTGCGACAGCGCCCGTGCCAGCCAGTGGTGGCCCGTTAAGCCGAGGATGACAGCGCACTGTAACGGAATCAGCAGCCCGTTGTGCAGCATGACGTACGGCAGGTGGTTGCCAAACGCCAGCACCCCCGCAAGCAGCACCAGCCCGGTCCACGTCAATGCGCTCGCCAGCCGCTTCGGAACACCGCGCCGGAGATACAACCAGCCCAGCGAGATTCCAGCGAGAAACTCCGGCAGTGCAAGGATTGGCAGCCTGCGAATCCGCAGAACTTGAAGATCTCCACGCACATCGGCGGGAAACTCATGCATCGCCGGCCCGCGATACAGGGCCAGTGCGATGAGCGGCACGATCATCGCCACGACGGTCCATCCGGCAACGGCGAACAGCCCACCGAATCTTTCCCGCGGGCGCAGCTTCAGAAAAATGTACGGAAACACCACGTAGAAGAATGCCTCACACGACAGACTCCAGGACGGCACATTGAAGAAGACTCCCACCCGGACCGACCACGATTGCACCATCAGAAAGTACAAACCGTAGGCCACCCTGTGCAGAGTCTCGCTGAACAGGTGTCTCTGGACATACCCCGTCATCAGCATACTCAGCACATATACCGGATAGATGCGGGCAAACCGTGCCACCCAGAAGCGGACAGGCGAACCGTTGCCAGACTCATACTCCTGCGCATGCGTGTACGTCAGGATGAAGCCGGACAACACAAAGAAGAAACTGACGCCTGTATATCCCGCACCGAAAAAGCCGGCCAGGTAGCCCCATCGCGAGAAGGGACGCACGAAGTGGTAAAAGGCCACGTGAAGCGCAACGAAATAGCGCAACGATGTAAGCGCCGGCAACAGCGGCGGCCGGGCGACGCCGCGCGGCTTCAGCGGGTCGCGGGGATCAGTGATGGGCAAAGCGCGGACCGCGCCCGCGGCACTCATCCGGACACTCCACTGGAAGGCGTACGCATCAGGCGCGAGAATTCACGCCTGATCTTTACCAGGTCCGTAAAGGAACGGATGAAGTCCGATGAGCGCAGCTTGGACCCGGCAACATCAATCCAGGTTTGCAGCGGCAGTTCGTAAATTTTCCGTTCCGCATGCCCGCCCGTTGTGTTCCATGCGGCCAGGAAGCGGGCGATGATCTCAACGTCAAAGATCCATCGTGACTCGAACGGCTCTGCCAGCACACGGCGCAGCAGGGGCGTTGCGCGAAAGACTTTCGCGCCGCATTGTGTGTCATAGATCGGCAAGCCCAGCGAAAGCGACACCGTCGTGGCGAACACCCGCCCGGCGTAGTGCCGCATGGGATTCCGGCTGACATGCCGTCCCAGCAGCCGAATGCGCGATCCAAAGACCATATCAATCTCCGGACTGCCCTCTAAGACCTGGATGAACGCGGGGAGCGCCTCTAAAGGCGTCGCCAGATCCGCGTCCCAGAAGCCGATGTACGCCGCCCGTTCCTCACTCAAAACGTGCAGCATGCCGCGGCGCACTGCCTCGCCTTTACCGCCGTTTGGCTGCACGTCCAGAACCGCGGCGCGTTCCGGAAAGCCGGCACTGAAGGCCTGAAGGCGGTCGAGTGTCGTATCCCTGCTGCCGTCATTCACAAACAGAAAGGACGTGCCGGGCTCTTCGGTCAGAAAGTGCGCAAATGCATCGAACTGGAAGCGGCTCGCTTCGTTGTAGCACGGCACGACAAGCACGGATCGAGAGGCATTCATGAACCGGTAGGATCGACACGGAGCGCCTGAGGAGGACAGCACCGTTCCTTTCGCGGGGTCAACACTGCCTATGATCCTAACCGCTCCAAAAAGATAAAGTGCGCGGAGCACCTCTGGTTCTCCACATCTTTTCTCGTGAAGCATTCCGGAAAGAACAACGCTGGCGTAACAGTAGCGTGTCACACCACTCAGGCAACGATCGGGCCAGAGTAGTCGGAAATCGGCATCTCCATGGTGATGCGGGTGCCGCGACCCGGCCGGCTCTCCATGCTGATCGCCGCGTCCGATCCGTACAGCACTTCCATGCGTTCGCGAACGTTGCGCATGCCAATACCAGTCCCCGGACGTGTATACCCGCTGGTCTGGCTTGTCACGTCCCGCTCCGGCGCGATCCCAACCCCGTCATCCTCCACTTCCAACAGCAGCCGCTCATTGCGAATGCGACTGCGCAACGTCACAGTCCCACCGCCGATGCGCGGCTCCAGCCCATGCTTGATGCTGTTTTCGATCAGCGGCTGCAACAGCATGCTGGGCACCACCAGATCCAGCGTGTCCGGCGCGATCTCCTTCACAACGCGCAGCTTCTCCCCAAAGCGCACCACCTCAATCGCCAGGTAATCGTCCGTAAAGGCCAACTCATCCCGGAACGGCACAAACGCCTCGCGCTTCTTCAACAGGATGCGCAGGATATTCGCCAGCTTCACCACCATCTCGCGCGCCAGTTCCGGCTCCAGCCGGATGAGCGAACCGATCGAATTGAGCGTGTTAAAGAGAAAGTGCGGGTTGATCTGCCGCTGTAGCGCATCGAGGCGTGCCTCAAGCAGCAAGCGCGCCTGCTGCTCCAGCTTGTCCTCGATACGGATGGCATTCCATATCTTGAGCGGTATCCCCACAAGAACGGGCGCGGCAGCACAGATCGAAAGCTGTAATATCCACATCGGCGAGTGGAGGGCAAAGTAACGCCGCGGAGCGTACGCACTCACCTCGCTGGCTCCAAGCTGCAACAGCATCACACCGGCCAGCAGCAGAACCTGCCGGTCCAGATGCGGACGACGCAAATTGCGCCTCAGCCACTGGTACAAACTTAAATCGATCATGGGTGAAAAGGACCAGACCGCCTCGACATCAATCCATCGCTGGAAAGCTCCGGACAGGACGGCGACGAGCACATTCACCGGCAGCGCCAGGTATTCACGGTGCAGTACTGCCGGCGCGGCAAGCGCCACCGCGCCGGCGCAGGCCGGCAATGGACCAAGAATGAGCCCGAGCAGAACAATCGTGGCAAAGGAGATGTCCGCAGCCAAAAAGTTGGGCACGACCGCGCGAATCCAGACACCCAGAACCAATGGAGCACAGACGATGCCTACCATTTTCAACCGCTCACGCCGCGACCGCTCATGCAGCAGCAACAATCGGCGGAAAGCTGAAGACCGGGCCAATGAACTGGAAACGGCCGCCGCAACGCCCAATTGAACCAGCAGCGAAATCAGAACCAGCTTGGGCTCGATGGGATGCACACCACGAGTCTACGGCCTGCCGTTGCATCCGCCCGCGCTTCATGTCATCTATAACGAAGCATGCGGTATACGCGAATCGAACAGATCGCCGAGGCCAAGCTCCCCACGCGTTGGGGAGAGTTTCGCATCCTGGGTTTTGAAGGTCTTCTTGCACCCGGCGTAACGCCCGGACCACAGGGCAAGATTGTCGATGAAGTGGTTGTACTGATCCACGGCGATGTGAGCCATGCACCGCCGATCGTCCGGGTCCACTCGCAGTGCCTGACCGGCGATGTATTCCACTCACTGCGCTGCGACTGCCGTCAGCAACTCGAGCTTGCGCTGGACACCATCACCGCACATGGCGCGGGCATCATCCTGTATGAGGCGCAGGAGGGCCGCGGCATCGGCCTGATGGCCAAGCTGCGCGCCTATGAGCTACAGGATCAGGGGCTGGATACCGTGGAGGCTAACGAGCACCTTGGATACCTGCCCGACTACCGCGACTTCACCTTGCCGGCGGAGGTCCTGAAGCACCTCGGCATTGTCTCCATCCGCTTGATCACCAACAACCCTGAAAAGGTGCACGCAATGGTGAGCGCCGGAGTGCATGTCGTGGAGCGTATCAGCGCGGAGGTAGCGGCAGAATTGACAACGCAGCACTACCTCGAAGTCAAGCGCGAGAAGATGGGCCACCTGATCGGGACTGTTTCCTAGTGGTGGGTCGCTTCCAGGGCCGCGACGCGCTCCGACAGTGCCGATAGCTGGCGGATGATAGATGCCTCATTTCCGCTTTACTCTGGCCGATGGCCGCCAGAATCGCCTGGAACTGTGAATCCATCCTCGATTCCAGATGTTCGACCCGCGAGCCGATCGCATTGAACCGCGCATTGATGGCCTCGAACTTAGCGGCGTTGGTCCGCTCAAACACTTCTAGCGTTGCCAAACGTTTGTTGGATTGCTTCAAATCTGGCTGCAGCTCTTTGGTCGATTGATTGAAGCTGCGCCTTCACGGCGTCGTACGCGGCTTTATTCTTGGCCTCAAGTGCGTCGATGCGGATGCGTAGCACCTCCCGCAACGCCGCGATCTGCACCTTGTTCTCCCGGACGTCTGGAGCCACAAAGTCCTGCAGCGTCGTTTGAACGGTCTGCAGAATGTTTTTGCTCTCGCTCATGACTGCCAGAGTTGTACGACGCTTCTACGCGCATATGCAGACGGGTGCACCAACCAACAACACGTCATTCGAACAACACGATCATGCACCCGGTATGCGACACCGGCAACGTCTAGCTGGAAGACCCCGGAGTTGACACTGACGCGCTGGTCTCATCCTGCTGGTTCGAGAGCACCCGTACCTCAACGCGCCGGTTCTGCTTGCGTCCGTTTGCCGTGCGGTTCGACGCGACTTCCTTGTCCTTGCCGATCCCAACCAGGTAGAACTTGTGCGGCGCAATGCTGTATTTGCTCTGCAAATACTGCGCCACCGCGTCCGCCCGCCGCTGGCTCAGCGCGTAGTTATACTGCGCGTCACCTACCGAATCCGTTCCGCCAGTCAACTCCAGAATGTAGTGCTTGGATGTGTTCAAGCTTGTTGCTACCTGGTCCAGTTCCCTCTTATCCGACGCGGTCAGCACGGCCTTGTCGAAGGCGAACGTCACACTCACATCGGAGAGCGGCTTGTAGTTATCCAGTCCTGCCACCGTTCCCGCAAGCGAATCGACGCGGTTATAGGCATCCTTCGCCGACGCCGAAGCTTTGTCCGCGGACTGCCCAGCTGCGAGAGCATGCTGATCTGCCGTATTGGCTGCCTGCTGCGCGGACGCAATGCCCTGCTGCGCGCGCGCATCCGTGTCCTGGATGGCCCGGTGATCCTGCGAAGTTCGAGCATCCAGCTCATTCGTGTTCTGGATGATGGGCGCCGCCTGCGAACGCACATACCGCTTTGTGCTGCAACCCGCGCTGAACAAGAGAACGACGCCAGCCGCGCCAACTAATCCAAAGACGCGTGCGGTCTTTGCCGCCTGCAAACCGATCATGAATCCTCCACAGATGCCCGGGAGAAAGTGGCATCACCCAGTAGTGCTGCACGCAGTCTTCCAAACCGGCTGCATGATGTAAAGACAAGCGAATACAGGTGGTTATGACCCCGACACGAGAAACACCGCAGGGAACCAGGCCGGCCTTTGCACAGTACCTGGGCAGAATCTTCCCACCGCTGCAAACGATCTAAACTGGAGAAGAGCAGGCGAACACCGCCGACGCCGATACCCCCGTGGACCTCGAACAAAAAATCCGGACGTTGCCCCAGCAGCCCGGCGTCTACCTCTACAAGAACGCCGAGGGCACGGTGATCTACGTCGGTAAGGCGAAGAACCTGCGCAGCCGTGTGCGCTCCTACCTGCTCGCCTCCTCGCAGAGCCATGCTAAAACCGGGTCACTGATGCGCGAAGCTGTCGATGTGGATTACATCCAGGTCGCCAACGAGCACGAAGCGCTTGCCCTGGAAAATAACCTCATCAAGCAGCGCAAGCCGCGCTTCAACATCCTGCTGCGGGACGACAAGACGTATCCCTACGTCAAACTCACCACCGGCGAGCGCCACCCCAAGGTCTTCGTCACACGCAAGCTGAGAAAGGATGGCAGTCTCTACTTCGGCCCGTACTTTCCTGGCAATCTCGCCTATCGCATCGTCGAGCTCATCCACCGCTCGTTCCTCATCCCAAGCTGCAAGGTCGATCTCAACCGCTACCACCCGCGGCCCTGCCTGGAGTTCTACATCAAGCGCTGCCTGGCGCCCTGCGTCGAGAACCAGGTCACACCCGAGACCTACCGCGAGGCGATCCGCGATGTGCAGCTCTTCCTCGAAGGCCGCGAAAACGAACTCGAAGACCGCCTCAAGCAGCGCATGGCCGATGCCGCGCTTAACGAGCAATTCGAGCTTGCCGCGAAGTTCCGCGACCAGCTCATCACCGTCCACCAGCTCCAGGAAAAGCAGCGCATCGCCTCCGCCGAAAACGAGGACGCGGATGTCTTCGGCTTCCACTTCGACAAGGAAATGCTTGCCGTCGGCCAGTTCCACATGCGCTCCGGCAAGATCGTCGACAAGCGCGACTTCTTCTGGGAGGAGTTGCCAGACCTGATCTTCGAGGCCGGTGCCGACAGCGAGAGCAAAGCGCCCGAGCCGTCACCGGAGATCAGCCTCAGCGAAGACGCCGCGCCATCGGGCGAGTCGTTTAACGCGGCTCCACTCGGGTCCGAGCCCTTCTCGCCGGCACTCTTCTTTTCCGCGTTTCTGAAGCAGCTCTATCTCGACCAGCCCTACGTCCCGCGCACGATCTTCGTACCGCTGGAGTTTCCGGACCGGATCGCCCTCGCTTCCCTGCTCACAGAACAGAGTGGACGCAAGGTCGAAATTCTGGCCCCACAGCGCGGTGACAAGCGCTCCCTTGTCGATCTGGTCTGCCAGAACGCCAAGCAGAGCTACGATCAGCGCTTCCGCACGCTGCAGCCTTCAAAGAACGCCATCGTCAATGCCTTGCAGGACGCGCTCGGACTGGCCGAGCCACCCACCCGCATCGAGTGCTTCGACATCTCGCACATCCAGGGCGCTGAAACCGTCGCCAGCATGGTCGTATGGGAAGACGGCGACATGAAGAAAGGCGACTATCGCAAATTCAAGGTGAAGACCGTCGCAGGCGTGGATGACTTTGCCTCCATGCACGAGATTCTCGTTCGCCGCTACGGCAAACTACAGGCTGAAGGCAAGCCCTTTCCGTCGCTCATCCTCATCGACGGTGGCCTGGGCCAGCTCCACGCTGCCTACGCCGCGCTGGAGAGCATCGGCATCACGCTGCAGCCGCTCGCCTCCATTGCCAAGCGCGAAGAGGTCATCTACGTCTACGGCCAGGAGGACGATCCCGTGGTGCTGGAACGCCGCAGCCCCGTTCTCCACCTTGTGCAGCGCATCCGTGACGAATCACACCGCTTCGCCATCACCTACCACCGCAAGCGCCGCGAGATGCGCGACCGTGACAGCGAACTGCTCGCCATCCCCGGCGTTGGTCCCACGACGCGCAAACGGCTCATCGAGCACTTCGGCAGCCTGCGCGGAATCAAAGCCGCCGGACCGGACGCACTCACCGCCGTCGTCAACGCCGCCACCGCCGGAAAGATTCGCGCCTACTTCGATGGAGAGCGCGAAGCGGCGATCGACGGTATGCCGGTACAAGGCGACACACCAGCGTTCCATATCTTGCGATAGCGCAGGACGAGTTTGACGAACAAGGCCACGCTTCGTAGACTTACCCTTAGTGCACCCGTAGCTCAGCTGGATAGAGCAATTGGCTACGAACCAATAGGCCGGAGGTTCGAATCCTTCCGGGTGCACCAATCTCCTTCAATTTTCATAAAGTCAAACCAGAACGGACAGGTGCTGTCCTGTTTTCAGGATTTCCACTTCGATATCGAAGAATGTTTCACGTGAAACATTTTGCCGGACATTCGCCTCCTGGCTGATGAAGAGACTGCCGCTCCATCATCTTCAATTTCGCGGTAGATTAGCGTTCGCCCCACTTCAGCTTTGACCGCAGCACATTGAACAGCCCGTGTTCCACCAGGCGGACCAGGCGCACGCGATAGTCTGACTTGTGACAACGCAGCTGGTCATTCAATTCCAGCTCGACAGCCTCCTGCCCATCCACTGTCAGGTAGGTCTGGTCAGCAATGCCGGCGACACGGACGCGGATCTCCATCTCGCCGGGTGTCACGATCGGCCGGATCGTGAGCAAATGCGGGCAGATGGGCGTCAGGATCATCGCATTGACACTGCCCATCACAATGGGGCCGTTCGCGGCCAGCGTGTAGGCCGTTGAGCCGGTTGGCGTGGACACGATGATGCCATCGGCACGGAAGCTGGCGACAAACTGGCCGTCGATCTCGATGACATAGTCACCCATGCGGGCTATCGCGCCTTTGGAAATGACAACATCGTTCAGCGCATCCCACGCACGGAAAACGCTGCCGCCACGCACCAACTCAGCGTGCATCATGCGGCGCTCATCAATCGTGCACGATCCCTCCCTCCAAGCCTCCAGCGTCCGGTAAAGCTCCGGCAGAGGCACTTCGGTTAGGAAACCTAACGAACCCAGATTGACACTCAGAATCGGTGTATTTGTCTTGGAGAAAGAGCGCGCCGCGGAGAGCAGGGTCCCGTCGCCACCCAGGACAATGACAAGTTCCGGGCAGCAGAGCTCAGGCAGCGCGCTGCGGGTAACGCCCTGCTGGCCGGTGTAGTTCGCGCTTGTCTCATCCAGCACCGGCGTGTAGCCGCGTTGCTCCAGCCATTGGGTCAGTTCCGGGAGCAGCGCGGAGAGCTCCGGCTTCTGTGGCTTGGAGATGATAGCGATGTGGGGCATGGGTCCAGTGTACCTATGCGCTGGCGCCGAGCCAGGCATTCAGAAGCGCGCCAGCAGGAGAAACTCCCGATTGCCTTCGGCTCCTGTAACAGGTGACTCGATCGTCCCCTCAACCTCTCCTCCCGCCTGCTCCACCGCGTTGCGAACACGTTCCACGGCAAGGGCATGCGCGGCCGGATCACGCACGATGCCCCCTTTGCCCACCCACTCACGTCCCGCTTCGAACTGCGGCTTGACCAGGATGACAGCGTCGCCGCCCCATATTGTCCCCGTTGCAGCCAGGGCCTTCAAAACCGGCGGCAGAACCAGCGTCGCCGAGATGAAGGCGACGTCCACCGACAGAAAGGTGGGCGGTATGCCGGGAGCAAACTCCGCGGCATGACGCAGCAGTTCCCCCGGTGTCAGCAGGCGGGCGTTGGTGCGCTCCAGCAGGTGAACGCGCGTGTCCTGCCGCAGGGACATGGCAAGCTGACCATAACCGGTATCCACTGCAAGCACGGCAGAAGCCCCCGCCTGCAGCATGCAATCGGTGAAGCCCCCTGTCGAGGCTCCAATGTCCACACAGACGCGGTCCGCGAGATCGAGCGTCCAGTGGTCCAGCGCGCCCCGCAACTTCAAGCCGCCACGGCTGACGTATGGCATGTCCTCGCCCAGGAGCCGGAGGTCAGAACTCGCATCCACGGACGCTCCGGCCTTTGTCACCTTTTGTTGACTCACAAGAATGCGACCAGCCAGAATGAGAGCCGACGCTCGCTCCCGTGAGGGCACCAGTCCCCGCTCTACCAGCAACTTGTCCAGACGAACCTTGGCCATCAGCCTTTCCCAACTTGGTGATCTTCACCATCACACCACATGGCTTCGCCGCGTGCATCGCGCGAGAGCTTTGCTACTCTGTGCACGCCCCGCGTATGGCCATGCCGCTGACCACCATCGACCTGAGCGACGCGTTACCCCACCGCGCTGAAGCGCGCCAGCCGTTCGCCGCTTCCTTTCATAAAGCGGCGGCGACCGGGAACTTAGGCGAGGCCGTGAAAGCGGTAATGCAGGCGCCAGTGAGCGACGAAGACCTGCTGCGCGCCGCCTCTCGCAACAACACGGAAGCATTTCTCAGGCTCTATGACCGGCATGCGGCGATGGTCTGCGGCGTTGCCATGCGCATCCTGCGGGATCGTCATGCGGCAGACGACACCGTTCAGGCTGCCTTCCTGGACCTTTGGAGGCATGCCGAATCCATGCTGGCCTTGAAGACAGCCGTGCCGGGATGGCTTGTGCTTACCGCACGTTCACGTGCTCTCGCAGTGTTGAACAACGTAAGCGCCCCGCACGTCGAGGTATTCCCGCTCGAGCACGACGCGTGGACGATGCAAGACCCTGCCGGACATGCGCGTGACGCGCTGCGTGCTCTTGAGCCGGAGCAGCGCAAGTTGCTGCAGATTGCGTTCTTCGACGGGCTGGCACCGGATGAGATCGCCGCGACGTACGGCGGCAGCGTCGACAGCGTGAAGGCGAACATACGCGCGGCGCTGCTCAAATTGCGCAGAAACGTGCACGCGTGAGTGCGGCAGATATCCGGGCGGACGATCTTTGCCTGTATGCCATGGGTTTCCTGGACAGGACCTCCAACGCTCAGGTCGAGGCGTTGCTCGCAGAATCGACTGAAGCGCGCGGAGAGCTGGAGCGCATTCGTGGGGATCTGGCCCTGCTGGGGTCAACGGCTGCGCCGGTTGCGCCCGGGCCTGACCTGCGCCACCGCATTGAGCGGGAGATAGAACTCGACCCCAAGCCGATGCCACCGCCTCTCATCTCGCCAGACGGCCCTGAGGACGACGAGCTGGTGTCTGGTGGCATCCTGACGCTCGACGATGATCCGCGTCCGATCCACGCCCTTTCGGACAGTTGGGCGGAGGATTCGTACACGCCATCGCACGCACCGGAAGCGTTGCTACCGGAAGAGTTCCGGGCAAATGCCTTGCCCGCGCAACCTTCCGGTCCATCATCCGCCCTGCTTTGGGCGGGATGGGCGCTGGCGGCCAGTCTTGCGGCCGCGTGCTTGATCGTCGGGTATCGCGCCCATGCGTGGAAGGTCAGGCTTACAGCAGCAGAAGCTGACCTGACACGAGCACGCAGGGAGATGCAGCGGGAGACCGCCAATGCCGCAGATGCGGAAGCCGTGTGGGACATCTTCCACTCGGGGACTGCACGGCAGGTTTTGCTGAGAGGTGCCGTAACAGCATCCGCCCACCTGAGCATGCTGCCTGAAAAAGGCACGCTGGTGATGCAGGCGATGGGTCTTGCGCCCGTTCCCGACGGCAAGACCTACGCACTATGGTTTCTGCCGACACAGACGGGTGAGACACCGGTGCCGACTGGCCTCTTCCAGCCGGATGCCAAGGGTTTCGCCATGCTGGCCGTACCTTCACTTGCGCAAACCGCTGTACCAGGAACCTATGGCGTCACAGTCGAAGACGCTGCGGGAGCATCGGGTCCGACGTTGCCCTACGTTCTGAGCGAAACTCCATAGGGCCGCTTCACTCGCCGGCTTGTGCCGTGCGCACGGCAATCGGGTAGCCCTGCAACGCCAGCGTGGTTGACACGGTATCGTCATCGGTTCGGATGATGGTCAGATTCTGGGTGTCGGACGCCGTGACCAGAACCTTACCCGTGGGTGAACCGGCGATTGCGGTGAGCCAGTTCAGGTGACCGCCGACCTTGATGGTGGCGACCGCAACCAACGACTGCAGATTCACGACCGTGACTGTTCCATCCCCTGCATTTGCGACATATGCCTTGCTGGAGTCGCTGGTCACGGCAACCTGAACAGGCCCCAGGCCCACCGGAACGGTTGCAAGCACCTGTCCGAAGTTTACGGAGTCTGCTGGATTGTTGACATCGCAGGAGCCATTCGTGGGCAGGGCCAGTTGCGAGCAGAGCGCGATGTTGATAATGCTGAGCGAACCAGGTGTGGTGCCACTGCCGGCATTCAGCACAGCCAGTTCATTTACCGCGGGTGCAAGACCCGCCCACACCGGGTTAACGCCAACGTTGACCGTCCGGTCCAGTACATTGCCTTGCACATCAAGGACGGAGACGGTCCCGTTCGCGCCGCTTGTGCCCTTGTTGACAACAAATGCGCGCCGGCTGTCTGCCGTCATGACACCGTACACCGGGTTGACACCCACCGGTATGCTGGCGGAGATCACATTGTTGGTGCCGTTCTCGACAGCGGTCGCGGTACCGGTCGAAACGCCTGGCGTGGGTCCCTGGCTCAGTACAAAGACACGCGGCGCGCCTGCATTGCCGATGGTGTACACGGGGTTCGGCGGCACGGGTAGATCCTGCCGCGGTGTGGGTGGTGTTCCGCCCGAGAGGACGGACACGACGTTTGCGCCCGGCCGTGTGATGTAAAGAGCGTTGCTGCTAGAACCGGGATTGATCGTGCAGGTGAGTCCCGTCGCGAGCGCCGGGCAGTTGGTGCCCGCCAGCGAGGATTGCCGGACGGTTGTGGTCATCAGTCCGGGGGCCGCGGTGAACGAGTCGACAAGAACGCTGTTGCTGTGCAGGACGTATGAAGCGCCGCCGGCATCAACCGCGAGGTAGGCGGGGGCCGGAGAAACCGCTGCGTTCGCGATAATGGTGTCGCCAAACACATCGATCACTGTCACCAGCCCGTTACCGCCATTCCCCGGGTCGGCAACGGCAACGGCATACGTCGTGGGCTGAGTGGCTGGACCCACAGGGTTGATGGCACTTACGACAGGCCGATAGTTGTTGCCGCATCCGCTGGTGCAGAGTGCCGTGAGCACGACGGAGGCGCAAAGACCGGCGCGCACCGTATGACGTGAAACTTGAAACAAAGTGCCGCTCCCTGAGAAAACGCTGGAGCGCTGTGGCCCCACCACGCTCGATTGTAAACGGAAGACGTTATCGCATCGGGCAACGATGGGTCTCGTGCGCCCCATTCAGATGTCTTCCTTGCCCTCCATCCAACGCTTCGCCCATCCTGCCTCAATGTGCGTTGTCAGAATCGTGTAGCTGAATATCTCATGTGCGACACGGGTGAAGTGGCCCAACGGTGAGAGCGTGCCGTAGGGCGCACGTGGTGATGTCAGAACATCCAGGCCTTCCCGTTCACACAGCGCGCGGATGCGGAAGAGGTGGGTGCCGTCGCTGACGACGATGATGCGCTTGAGTGCGCGCTGCCGCGCGATGTCGGCCAATGCCTGTACCTGTTCTTCTGTGTCGACGGAGTCTGTTTCCGCAATGATGCGGTCGTTCGGAACGCTTTGCGCCAGCAGGTAGTCGCGTCCGACCTCACCCTCGCTCTGGCCGGTGCGGGTATCTGCCGCGCCGCCCAGCGTGATGATCAGGGGAGCCATGCCGCGCTGATACAGGGACGCTGCTTTGTTCAGGCGGGCGTGAAAGACCGGTGAAGGATGGCCGATGTACTGTGCCGCGCCAAACACAGCAATGGCATCCGAGGGTGCGGCCTGGTCTTCACGCGCGACGCGATCGATGCGGACGTATACACTCCCGAACCACACGGCTGCGATCAGAAACAGTGCAATGAGTAGCGTGCGAAGCGGATAGCCACGCGTGCTGCCTCTGCGCCGGTTTCTTCCTCTTGCCGCCATTGGGTACTCAGGATTGGAGGGCGAGGGCGATTTCGTGGGGGGGGATGGCACCTTCGCGCACGATCATCCAGGAGCTGCCGCCGCCACTCAGGTCGACGATGGTGGTCGGGAGAGAGCGGGCTGTCGGACCGCCATCGATGATCAGCGGGAGTGCATCGCCCAGCTGCTCCAGAACGCAGCGGGCGTGGGTGCACTCCGGCCTGCCGGCGCGGTTCGCGGATGTGGCCGTGATGGGCAGACCAAGCTTCTCAATCACGGCGCGTGCGATGGGTGCGTCCGGAACGCGCAACGCCACATTGCCGGTATATGCGGTGACACGGAGCGGCAGGCGTGTTCCTGCCTTGACGATGATGGTCAGCGGCCCCGGCCAGAACTTTTCCGCCAACCGGTCAAAAGCGGAGTCCACCTCGCGCGCCAGCTCGTATCCCTGGGCTTCGCTGGCGATGAGAAGCGACAGCGGCTTGTGCTTGGCGCGTGCTTTCAATTCGTAGATGTGTTCCACTGCCCGCAGATTGACCGGATCGACAGCAAGACCATAGAAGGTATCGGTCGGCAACGCCACTACGAGGCCGTTATCCAGACAACGGGCAACGTACCGCACCAGATCGGGCTCCGGCTCATCCGGATGTATCCGCAACAACTCCGCCGTCATGCACACCCCACTCAAGGACGCTAAAACAGCACGGTAGCACATCCTGCCGCAGCGCTCGAGGTCCATGCCGGGCCTGGCGGGTTAGAATCCGCCTTATGCCGGATGTGATTCGGAGCCGCACCAATCCGCGCTTGCGCACGCTGCGTGCGGCACTCTCGCGGCGCTCCGGTGACATGATCGGGATTGAGGGATTTCACCTGGTGCGCGAGGCGCTGCAGAGCGGTATGGTGCTGACGACGCTCTTTGTCCGGGAGGATTGCCAGGTAATTTTGGACAATCTGCCCCGCGATGCCGCACATGAGATGGTGCTGCTCTCAGCCGAAGCGTTTGCAAGTGCCGCGGCAACCGAGCAGGCACAGGGAGTCGCCGCGATTCTGCCTGTGCCCGACGCAAACTATGAACCGCGTGGCGGCGACCTGGTGGTGTTGGCGGATGGCTTGCAGGATCCGGGCAATCTCGGCACTCTGATCCGCTCGGCCGAGGCGTTCGGCGCGGCAGCGGTCGCGCTGGGCGGGCACACGGTCGACCCATGGAACGGGAAGTGTATACGCGCCACGGCCGGGGCTGCCTTTCGCGTGCCGCTTCCACGCTGGAGCGATACGCTATTGGCAGCTCTGCGAAAGGTGAACGGACGCCTCTACGCAGCGGTTGCACGGGACGGCACACCGGCACATGAGACCGATCTCCGGGGCACGGCGGTGCTGGTCATCGGCAATGAAGGTGCAGGTGTCTCACCGGGAGTGCTGGCGGCGGCGGATGCGCGTGTCACCATCACAACGACGGGTCCAACCGAAAGCCTTAATGCTGCTGTTGCTGGTTCCCTGCTGTTGTATGAGGCGTCGCGGCAACGCGGTGGAGCGTTGACATGAACCTGTTCGATGAGGGCGTTACCGCTTCGGGCGCGCATGCCTCGCAGGATGCACCGCTGCCGGAGCGGATGCGGCCCCGGTCTCTGGACGAGTTCGCCGGGCAGCAACACCTGGTCGGCGCGGGTAAGCCGCTGCGCGTTGCCATTGAGAGTGGTGAGCCGGGGTCGATGATCTTCTGGGGTCCGCCAGGAACGGGTAAAACAACACTCGCCAAGCTGATTGCGAAGAGCACCAGCACCAGCTTTATCGAGTTCTCCGCCGTGACCAGCGGGATCAAAGAGATCAAGCAGGTCATGACGGACGCGGAGCGCGGTGCCACGCGCGGCCTGCGGACGATCCTGTTCATCGACGAAATTCATCGCTTCAACAAAGCCCAGCAGGATGCCTTTCTGCCCTACGTGGAGCGCGGCGCGCTGCGATTGGTTGGCGCAACAACCGAGAACCCTTCTTTTGAGGTGAATGCGGCACTGCTGTCGCGCTGCCGCGTCTACGTGTTGCACTCGTTGACTGATGGCGAGATTGTTGCGCTGCTCCAGCGGGCGCTGGTGGACAGGGAGCGCGGGCTCGGACAGGAGGGCTTTGTCGCGGATGAAGAGGCGCTTTCTACCATTGCGGCTTTCAGCAACGGCGATGCGCGCTACGCTCTGAACGCGCTGGAGACTGCGGCGACGTTGCTCCGTGGAAGCGGGGAGACGCGCGTCACGAAGGATGCGGTAGCAAACGCGCTACAACAGCGCACGCTGCTCTATGACAAGGCGGGCGAACAGCACTACGACCTGATCTCCGCGCTGCATAAAAGTGTGCGGAACTCCGATGCGGATGCGTCGGTGTACTGGCTGCGACGGATGCTTGCGGCCGGTGAAGACCCCATGTATATCGCGCGGCGTATGGTGCGCATGGCGGTGGAGGACATCGGCCTGGCCGCGCCGGAAGCACTGAATCTCACGCTCTCCGCCCAACAGGCCATGCACCTGCTCGGATCGCCGGAAGGTGAACTGGCGCTCGCACAAGCCGTGGTATATCTTGCGCTCGCTCCCAAGTCGAACGCAGTGTATGTCGCGTTTGCCAAGGCGATGGAGGATGTCAACAAGACCGGCGCACAGCCGGTGCCCTTGCACCTGCGCAACGCACCCACGCGGCTGATGAAGGAGCTTGGCTATGCCAAGGAGTATCAGTACGCGCATGACCTGGAGGGAGGCGTAGCCGATATGGAATGTATGCCAGCGGGACTGGAGGAACGCCGGTATTACGAGCCGGCGGACCAGGGACGTGAGAGACAGTTGGCACAGCGCATGGAGGAGATTGCACGACTGCGTCAGGCGTCGCGGACGACAGAGAAGTGAATCGTTGGTCTCCCAAGCAATGGTCTCCGTGTG
Organism: uncultured Terriglobus sp.; assembly: GCA_964251045.1. GTDB lineage: Bacteria > Acidobacteriota > Terriglobia > Terriglobales > Acidobacteriaceae > Terriglobus. Next base: position 127,176 of record CAXUHI010000005.1, read on the forward strand.
CTTATGGAGGCGTCGTCTGCAGTGTCTGCCCGGCACCTTGAAGATCGTGCTGGACGCGGGGGTTGGCCCGTCTCCTGGTTCCTGCGGCAGACGCAAGGAGAGCACCGGTCAGGAGCAAGCCAAGGAGAGACACTCTCCTGGCAAGCGACACGATGGGCACGGGGCGATGGTGGTCGATCCTGACATCAACCGGGCCGGCTGCAAGGTGCAGACGAACCAAGCCGGTTGCGTGATCGAAGTCCATCATGTCGCCTGGTATGGCGGTCATCTCTTCATCCGGGAAGAAGAAGAGGGGCAGAAGAACGTCCTGGGCGCTTGCGACGGTGCCCTGCACCGTGAACGAGCCATCGGGATGGCTCGACAGCAAGGCAGACGGCAGTGGCTCCGCCTTCACCCCAAGAGCGGCGGCGGGTGCCAGCAGGACTGACTTGAAGACATTGGTAGACCAGCCGGCGCGATGCGCGTCCCTGGGCAGGTACTCCGGCTCAATGGTGTTTTCCGTGTTGTTGGGCCAGTTATCACGACGGCTGCTTGGGACATAGAAAGGTACCCGGTGCGTGATGAACTCGCTGACCGGGCGGCCGACCATGCGTTTGCTGAATGAAAGATAGGCGCCTGTGGCGGGAAGGACCAACTGTACCAGCATCACGCAGAGCAGCAGTAAAAGCCACGTTTTACGACGTGCGGGTTCCCGTGCGAGCCATAGCGCAACGAGTGCGGCGGCACATGTCATGGCTTCAGGGAACAGTCGCCACGGAAACTGAACGAGTTGGAGCCGTGTTGACGCCAACCAGAGGGGTTCAGCCACGCAGGTCATCGCGAGCAGGCAGGTAAAGAGCGGCAGGCTGAGAGTTCTGAACGCGCGCACTTCAGATGCGGTGTTCCGGGCGAGACGCCATGTGCGGAGAAGAATGTAGGCACAAAGAAACCACGTGGTATACAAACCGAGATCGACGTCGTGCATGCCGTAGACGCGAAACCGGGCCGGCGAGAATAGAAAGTTGTTCGCAAGCTGCACCCCGGGGATACCGGACCAGCCACCAGGATTGATCAACGGCAGCATGGCGATCGCGGGTAAAATGGATGACGCTCCAAGCAGCAGGCCGAGGAGAAATCCCGCTATGTTGAGAAGAACGCGAGCGAAACCGCCGGTGAGCGTGGCATACAGGAAGGCCACCGTGCACCCGAGCAGCAGGTGCAAAGGGTGCATCCAGGCAAGCAGAGCGTACAGGACGCCCAGGCCTGCGACGGTGAAGGCTCGGGTCGACCAGGTGCGTGTGCCTTGATCGAGCAGCAGGAAGAGCAGCGGCACCGGGGCGGTGGCTGCGATCTCCGCCGGCGCAACGCGTGTGAGCGAGTTGAACACCATGGCAAACGGGAACGCGATGAAGGTCAACGCGCCGCAATCCGCGGCAGGACCGCTGACGCGCTGACGCAGCCAGAGTCTGCACGAAAGAAAGGCAGCGACTCGGAAGATGCAGATGGCGGCGATCAGCGCAAAGACCGCCGAGCGATGCAGTGCCGCTCCGATGATGCCGGCCACAAGGAAGGGCAGCCGGCCGTAGTAGTAAAAGACCGGGGAGCCGAACTGAGCGTTGGCATCCGGCAGCCAACGCGGGAACCAGACGCCAGCGTGCAGACTTTGGATGTAGCCACGTGTAAGGCTGAGGGCGAAGTTGCTGTCGATGCCACTCTGCCAGCTGGTGCGAGGCAAACCGAAGACGAACGGTCCCGCGACACTCAGCAGCACCAGCAGGACGATCATGGCGCGCCAGCCGCGCGGGGCCGGTTCCGTCAGAGCGGGTCGCGGAGGCGCAACTCCGCGTATGCCATGCTGGGCGAAAGTGCCTCTCATGTTGTTGTGTGAGCCGATTATGCCTGCGCGATGAACAGGAGGCAATGGCTTCGGGCCGAGTGTCCCGGAAGAGGACAGTGTTGCCTGAAAGCACTGTTGGTGAAATCAACGCCTGAGGTCGCGCTGCATGGCGTCCAGCACGCCACGTTTACTGAGGACCTCTGGCAGGACATCCGGCAGAGCGGAAGGGTTTGCGGGATAGATGATGTACGTGGGGACGCCGCTGCGGCCGGCAGCCTGCAAGGCAGCTGTGATCTTGTCGTCATATTGCGTCCAGTCGGCGCGCATGGGAACGACGTTCGCGGCGTGCAGCTGCTTCTGTACGTCTGTGGAGTTGAGCACCACGCGCTCATTGACCTGGCAGCTGAGGCACCACGCGGCGGTGAAATCCACAAAGACGGCTTTGCCTTGAGCGCGGGCCTGCTTGACAGCGTCGGCTGAAAACGGCTGCCACACGGTTGCAGCTGCTTCCACCGAATGTGTAGCGGTGAGCGGCAGAGCAAGTGCCGCCACGGCAATCAGCACGGCAACAATGGTGCTGACGCGGTTGGCGGGCCAGCGGCCAAGCACCCAGGCAGCCACTGCGATCAGCATCATGCAACTCAGCAGAAGCGCAATGCGCTGGATGCCTAGCGAAGCGTCCGCCCCTCCACTGAAGAGGCGGCCGTAGATGTACACCAGCCAGATCACGGTGGCGAAAAGTGGCAGAGCGGTAATCTGCTTGAGCAATTCCATCCATGCGCCAGGCCTGGGCAGAAGGCGAACCCAGGCGGGTTGCAAGCTGAGAGCCAGATACGGCGCGGCAAGGCCAAGGGCAAGCGCGGTAAAGACCATGAGCGTGACGATGGCCGGCTGCGCCAAGGCAAAGCCGATGGCCGCGCCCATGAACGGACCCACGCACGGTGTCGCGACCACGGTGGCCAGAACGCCTGTGAAGAAGCTGCCGGAGTAGCCACCCTTTTGCGCCAGCGATCCTCCCGCGCTGGTGAGCGACAGGCCGAGATCAAACATGCCCGCCAGCGAAAGCGCGAAGAAGAAGAGGAACGCTGCAAGCACAGCGACGAAGCCGGGAGACTGCAGCTGGAAGCCCCAGCCAAACTGCTTGCCACCGGCGCGCAATGCCAGCAGAACAGCAACCACAAGCCAGAACGAAGCCACAATGCCCAGCGTGTACGCGATCCCGTGCGAGCGCAGGCGGTGCCGCTCCTCCGACGAGGACTGCAGCAGGCTGAGCGCCTTGAGAAAGAGAACCGGAAAGACGCACGGCATCAGGTTGAGCAGCATGCCGCCGAGAAAGGCCAGTCCTACCGCGCCGAGGGCGGTGACGCCGGATGCAGAGACACCTGAAGCAGTCACCGCCGGAGCAGGGCCGTCAACAACCGGCACGCTGATCTCGTAGCTTTGGTCATCCGCCAGCTTGAAGAGGCCATGCAGCACCTTGGGTGCGGATTTCGCGTTTGGCGAACGCTCCATCTCGATGCGTGCGCCGTCTTCTGTCGCATCGCCGTTCTGATCGCCATCCTTGATGGTGTCCGCATCCAGCGGGTAGAACTCGGGATTATCCGGCTTTGTGCCGAGTGTGGCCGTCAGGACGATCTGGTTACCACTGCTGTTTGCCTTGAATTGGTAATTTGGCGGCAGCGGCTTTGGCAGAGCCTTCAGTGCCGCTCCAAGGACACCAACCTGCTCACCATCGTGGCTGACGGCAGTTCCCGCGGGGGCAAGCTTCAAATCAAGGCCGAGGTCCGCCTTGCCGGGGATGCAAACCTGCTTGCAGACGAGCCAGTCCAGCTTTGCCGCTAGATGGACGTTACCGGTTTTGTCGGGCCTGACTTGCTTATCGGCTTCGATACTGACCGGGTACGCGATGGCATCCTCATAGCCATAGTCCACGGTGTCGTTGAGCGGCAGGCGCTCGGGCGCGGGATACTGCAGGGGTCCGGCTACAAGGCCGCCGGGCAGCGTCCAGTGCACACGCGGCGGGTAGCCCGCGTAGCCCGCATTACGCCAATAGACGTGCCATCCCGTCTCCATGGAGAAGACAAAGCCCACCGTCTGCTTGCCGCCCTTTGCGATCGCCGGCCCAGCGCTGACCATTTCCACGGTAAGGTGCTGCGCCTTGACGGGTCCCGGTCCACCGTTGCCGACCGTTGTGCCGATCTGCGCGGACGTGAGGCACGGCAGGACAAGAGCAAGCACACAGAAGAGCCGGTACCGTCGCAGGAGAGTCATCGCTTGTCATTGTAGGACGCGGCACACAGGGTGTTGTCGCGGTTGATCACCGATTAGCGCTGAGACATGCGATGCTCGACCATGATGCATCGGTCCATGACGACGCGGATGCCGTGCGCCTCGGCCCTGCTGGCCGCTTCGGTGTTGCGGATGCCAAGCTGCACCCACAGCGCCGTCAGGCCCAATTCGATCATTTCGTCCACGATGGCTGGAATGGCTTTGGGAAGGCGGAAGACGTTGACGAGGTCCGGCGGCGCCGGTAAATCGCGCAATGACGCATACGCCTGCTCACCGAGAACGCGTTCGAGAGCTGGGTTCACCGGCAGGATGCGCTTGCCGACCGACTGCATGTAGGCGGAAACGTAATGGCTCGGTTTGCCCGGATCTTCTGAGAGGCCAACGACGGCAATCGTTGTTGCCTGCAGCATCTGCGCGACGACGGCAGGCTCGTTCATGCATGGCCCGGCTTTGGCTTCCATGCGCCCAGAAGGCGGCGTACCGCGATGAGTTCTCCCGTGTGATAGGACTCATGGGCGGCGATGAGAAAGGCTTCGCGGAGCAGGTTCTGGCCGGCGCCCCACGGGAATGGCTGAACCAGATCGCGCGTTTGCAGCAGCTTCTCGAAGGTGTCACGATCGGCCTTGAGCGCCGCAACGCTCCTCTGCCACGAGGCCTTATCTGGAGGTGCAGCATTTTTGGGCCAGTAGTCGTCTGGCCATTGCATCGGCGTATAGCTGCCATCAGCGTTGTCGCTGAAATCAAGGATGTCCTTCTGTGCAAGGCGCATGTGTTCCAGCAGCTGCCACGCGGAGTACGGCAGGCTATCCGGCACGCGGCCTTGAAGATCAAGCGGCATGTCAGCGACGGCTTCGTCGAGCTTGGCGTGCGCCTGTCCACCGTCCAGCAATGCCTTCAGCTGCGTCTGCAATTCTTCTTCGAGAGTTACCATTATCGTTTGATTCATAACTGGCTTGGCAGGCTCTAAGCCACTGCTTTACTCAATGTCCTCCGCGATCGCCGCAGGCTGTCCGCCTTCGCGCCGCAACTTGAGATAGCCGCGGATAAATGGCTGCAAGTCGCCGTCCAAGACCCGGTCCACGTCACCGACCTCCACGCGTGTCCGCAGATCCTTGGCCATGCGGTAGGGCTGGAGAACGTAACTGCGGATTTGTGAGCCGAAGTTGATGTCGAGCTTGGAATCCTCGAGCTTCTTACTTGCCGCCTTCTTCTTGTCGAGTTCGTGCTCATACAGGCGCGAACGCAGCATCTTCATCGCCTTTTCCTTGTTCTTGTGCTGCGAACGCTCATTCTGGCAACCGGCCACGATGCCGGTGGGGAGATGCGTGATGCGAACGGCAGAATCGGTTGTATTGACGTGCTGGCCGCCCTTGCCGCCGGAGCGGTAGGTGTCAATGCGCAGGTCGTCCGGCTTGATGTCGATGACAATGGAGTCGTCGATTTCAGGGGACACAAAGACCGAAGAAAACGAGGTGTGGCGGCGCTTGGCGGAGTCGAAGGGCGAGATGCGCACCAGGCGGTGCACGCCGGTCTCGCCGCTCAACAATCCAAAGGCAAAGTCGCCGGTGACGGTGAAGGTGGCGGACTTGATGCCGGCTTCGTCACCGTCCTGGATCTCATTGATCTCCGTCTTGAAGCCTTCGCGTTCTGCCCAGCGCAGATACATGCGCATCAGCATCTCCGCCCAGTCCTGGCTTTCCGTTCCGCCTGCGCCCGGATGCACGGTGACGATGGCGTTCAGAGGATCGCTCTCCTGCGAGAGCATCGTCTTAGAATCAAGCTTCTCGACAAACGCGTCGACGTTCCCAATGGCGACGGAGAGGTCACCTTCCACATCCTCGCCCTCACGCGCGAGTTCAAAGTAAGCCTCGGCGTCGTCGGCCAGGCGGGCGAGTTCGGCATCGTCTGCCAGAAGCGTTTCCAGGCGCTTGCGTTCACGCATCAGCGGCTGTGAACGCGTGGCATCAGCCCACACGGCAGGATCGGAAATCTGCGTTTCAACGGACGCAAGGTGCTGTTTCAGCTTGGGCGCGTCAAAGATACTCCCGCAGATCGCGCACACGGTCGCGAACCGGGGAGTAGGCGTATTCCAGATCGTTCAACATTGTTCTAGTGTACTGCGGCATCTCTGGGCAGAACGACCGCATACACAAGAGCGATACCAGCAATGAATGCGCACAGGCAGGCAAAGAGATCACCGTGCATGGCGTAGAAGGTCGTTCCATGCAGGTAGTCGAAATGCATTAATGCCGCGCCGCGCCTGTGGCGCGGCATGGTTTCCACGACCCGGCCGTTCGGGTTGATGGAAGCGGTCACTCCATTGTTGGTGTCGCGGAGCAGCCAGCGGCGGTTCTCAATGGCCCGCATGCGCGCCATGTTCAGGTGCTGGAACGGCGCGCTGCTATCCCCGTACCAACCATCATCGGAGAGATTGACCAGCACCTCTGCTCCGTTTTGTACCAAGCGGCGCACCTCGTCACCGAAGATGGATTCGTAGCAGAGAAATACGCCGTACCGATGGCCCTCGGCGAAGACGGGTGTGCGGCTGGTCCCGCGATCAAAGGTTCCAACCGCCTGCGTCAGTCCGCTGGCAAACTGGAACATGGTGGCGTACGGAACATACTCGCCAAACGGCACGAGATGGATTTTGTCGTAGCGGCCAGCGTAGCCCTGCGCGGGCGTAAACAGAACCGCGGAGTTATAGACCCGGTAGCCACGCGGCAGCGCCGGAGTGGGTTCAAGGCCGACGGCACCGGCGAGTACCGGAGTCTTCAAGTCACGCGCCAGCGCTGCGACCGTGTGCATGAACTCTGGCCGGTCAGTCTGGTAGGGCGAGGGCGATTCCGGCCAGAGAACAATGCTGAGCGGCCTGCTCACCAGCGTGGCGGCCTGCAGGCTCAAACTGGCGGAGGACGACGCAAGCGCCGCTACGTCTCCTGACTCACCCGGTCCGACGGACAGATTGGGCTGCAAGAGCACGGCGTTCTGGGTGCCGGGGCGAACCGGTGGTCGAATCCATGTGCCATAGTTTTGCAGCGCAGTAGCCAGGACGGCTGCCGCAAGCGCGATACCCGCCGTTCTGCGCTTCTTCGGCAGCACGATTGCTGCCGCGATGCATGCGTTAACGGCGAACAAAACGAAGCTGAGACCGTACACGCCGGTGAGCGGTGCGAGTTGCGTCAGGAGCGCGTTGTCGATTTGTGCATAGCCAAGAAGGTTCCACGGAAAGCTCGTAATCCGGGCGCGCGCTAGCTCCACAAGTATCCAAAGGAACGGCGCAGAGGCAAGAGCATACGCAATGCCTTGCCGCCCAACCAGATGTAACGCTGCTGCAAACGCTGCATGATAGAGCGCGAGATACAAGCACATCAGTCCAAGGGCAAGCGCCGCCATAGCGGGACTTAGTCCTCCATACGTGTGCATGGTGGCGTACACCCAGTAACACGTACCCAGATAGAACAGGACCCCGCTGCTGTAGCCAATCAGGCCGGCCTGCCGGAGAGTCCGAGTTCCGCCGTCCGGCAACAAAGCCCAAAGAAAAGGAACAAAGGCGAACCATGCGAGCGCCGCGCGCCAGGCAGGCAACGGACCAGCTACAGGAAAGATAAGACACTGCAGCGCACTGGACAGAGCAACGAGGAACGGGATGCGAACTCTGCGAAGCATCAGCTTTTGTAGTCTAGTATGGGCGTCTTTGGACGAAGCGGCGTATCATCGTCTAGGAATGATTGACGCCGTACTTCGTGTTCTTGCGCATGTTCTTGTTCCCATGTTCCTGGTCGGAATGGGAGGATCGGCGATTGTTGTCGTCATTACGGTCATTCATGATCTGAACGACTTCTTTTCGGATTCCGGAGATGAGTCTGCAGCGCAGGACGGTCTGAGCTAGCCGGCATTTGACTCGATTTCGGTGGGAAAGTAGACTGATGGCTGTGCGCCTGGTCTGAGTAGAATATCTTCCTGCCTCGACATGGTTAGCCAGTACACGATGGCGTCAAAACGAATCGCCGTACCACCCAAGTCTTCCCGCGTGCGCCTGGTTGTTGCATCCTCGGTGATGCTGACCTTTATTTCCTTCTGGCGAGCCGCCGCCATTGTCCTTAACGATCTTGGATCCTCCGCCTTTTATGCAGGCGGCATCGCGGAAGAAGCTGTGGGTAAAGCAGCGCCCTGGCTTGTGCTCGGCGTGATGCTGTTCTCGTACGCGGTGCGCGCGGTCTACGTGGAGAGTTGCTCCATGTTCACGCGCGGTGGCGTGTACCGCATTGTGAAAGAGGCCCTGGGCGGAACCTTCGCCAAGCTGAGTGTCTCGGCACTCATGTTTGACTATGTGCTGACCGGACCCATCTCCGGTGTGTCGGCCGGGCAATATATCGCTGGGCTGCTCAATGGATTGCTGACGCAGGCTGCAAGTTCGCCGAGGTTTCATGTGCTGGGCTGGACCGCGGCAGGTCAGGTGCGCCAGTTCAATGTGAATTACACGTCCGCGGTGATCGCCATGCTGATCACACTGTACTTCTGGTGGCAAAACATCAAGGGCATCGAGGAATCCAGCGACAAAGCCCTGACCATTATGAAGATCACCACGGTCATGGTGGTCATTCTGATTGGCTGGGGTCTGTTCAGCGTAGGTCACATTGGTGCGCATCTGCCCCCGCTGCCGACCCCGGCGAATTTAACATTTTCGCAGGATGCGCTGGGATTTCTGCGCGGTACTCATTTTGCACGTAATCTTGGCCTGTTCGGCATCCTGATGGCGTTTGGCCATTCCGTTCTGGCCATGAGCGGCGAGGAGTCACTGGCGCAGGTCAACCGCGAGATTGAGCATCCCAAGCTGCAAAACTTGAAGCGTGCCGCGCTCATTATTGCCGTGTACAGCACCATCTTCACCGGGCTGGGATCGTTGCTGGCAGTCATGCTCATTCCGGATAGCGTCCGTGTCAGTGTTTACCGCGATAACCTGATTGCGGGCATGGCCATGTACATGGTGGGCCCGCTTGCGATGCGTGTAGCGTTTCGCGTCTTTGTGGTGATTGTTGGCTTTTTGATCCTGGGTGGCGCGGTCAATACTGCCATTGTCGGCTCGACCGGCGTTCTCATGCGCGTGGCAGAGGATGGCGTCTTGACGGATTGGTTTCGCAAGCCGCAGAAGCGGTTCGGAACAAGTTACCGCATTATCAATCTGGTCGCGCTTATCCAACTCTTTGTCATCCTGATCACGCGCGGCGATGTGATCGTCATTGGCGAAGCCTATGCCTTTGGCGTGATCTGGAGCTTTACCTTCAACGCTCTTGCGATGCTGGTCCTGCGATGGAAGTACAAGGGTGAGCGCGGGGCAAAAGTTCCGTTGAACCTGAAAATAGGGAAAACAGAATACCCGATCGGCTTGCTGTGTGTCTTTCTGGTGCTGCTCTCCACGGCGATCGTGAACCTTTTCACGAAATCGGTTGCCACGGTCAGTGGCGTGGTTTTCGCCATAGCATTTTTCATTGTGTTTTCCCTGTCCGAGCGGGATAACAAGCGCCGCCACAAGCTGGTCGCACGCCAGATGAAAGAGCATTTCCAGTTGGAGCACTCGGAAGAGGTTGGACGGGACGATCTGGCGATCCGTTCCGGGGGCGTGCTGGTGACGATGCGCGATGCGAGTACGCCGCACGCCTTGAAGTGGGCGCTGGCGCGGATCGACACCGACGATCAGGACCTGGTGGTGCTTGCGGCGCGGATGATGGGCGCTGGCGGACCGGAGTACGTGGATGCCTCCGAACAACTCTTCAGCGAACACGAACAGATGTTATTCACGAAGGCAGTGTCGGTCGCGGAAAGCTTCGGGAAACATATCGGTCTCGTTGTGGTGCCAGCCGGTGATATCTTCGCTGCGATTGTGCGCACGGCAAACTCGCTGGATGTAGCGGCTGTTGTTGCAGGCCTGTCGACAAAACTCACGGCTGCGGAGCAGGCATATCACGTCGGCCAGGCATGGGAAGCACTGCCCGAACCCAAGCGCCAGTTCACCTTCTATGTGGTACCGCCGGAAGGCGAGGCCGAAAGCTTTCACATCGGGCCTCATGCTCCGGCCATCCCGGCGACCGACGTAGAACTGGTTCACCGCTTGTGGCTGAATCTAAGGCGCGATCCTCATATGGAAAACCTGCACCACTCCGATGTCGTCACGTACGCGTTAAATCGCCTGGCGACGCAGTATGCCGATAACCGCAATGATACGGTCCGTGAGATACATACCAGCATGGTGGAACGGGCGCAGCGTATCGGCCTTGGCGGCAGTTCGAGGTTCCAAGACACAGACGCGGATGGTCCGGGCTATTCTCTCAAGGAAGCTGAAGTTAGAGAAGATGAACCGGTGAGCCGCTAAAGCGGTACGTCTGCCCACGGTGGAGCAAAATAGTTACCGTGTCTGGAATGTGTAAGTGCTGTTATGCACTACACTAACCCAGAGAGTTGACTCTCAGGAGGTTTTAACTTGGAAGTACCTCGCATTTTAGCTGAGATTGATGCACAAATTTCGAAGCTTCAGCAGGCACGTGAATTGCTGGCCGGCTCAGAGTCACAGGCTGCGACACCTGCGAAGAAATCCGTGGGTCGCCCCCGCAAGGAAACGACGCAGGCAGCGGCAAAGCAGACCGGCTCTTCCGGTGCGGGTAAGAAGCGGAACCTGAGTCCAGAGGCCCGCAAACGGATTGCTGAGGCGCAGAAGCGGCGTTGGGCGGAACGTAAGAAAGATGCGTAGTTTATAGTCCTGTGCTGTTGCAGGTCGTCTTGACACTGAACTAACGAGTCACGACGACCTCCCGCAGATTGTCTTTTGCAAGAAAGAACTTGTAGCTGTTATAGGCAGCAAACAATTTTTCAATCTGCCGGTTGTTCAGGAGCTCACCGGTCGGCTGGTCGCTGATATATTGAACGTCCACGCGCCCGTCATCGCGCAGGTGGTAGCGGTTAAGACACGTACCCGGTTTTACGTGGAAGAACGCCAGCAGTTCACCGTGCGGCACGATGGAGTCGTGCAGACGTGCGATCACGGCGTTCAGCAGTACCGGCGGAAGGTAATCGCCTGCGTCCCAGAACAGGACGGTGTCGAAACGGCGGGCACCGAAGTTCAGGTTCTCCTGGATGAAGCCCTCAGCGGGGAAGGGCGCATCAGGATCGTTGCTTCTCCACTTCGGGTTGATTGCCTCACTGGCCAGATCAGCCATGTAAATGCTGTGACCCAGGCTTGTGAGAAAGTTGATGTTGTTCGACGAAGTCGGGCCGATATCCAGGACGCGCTGACCTTCATTTTCCTTCAGCGTTTTCAGCAGAGCCAACCAGCCACTGGACACGCGTGAAACGCGAGCGCTGGACTTAGCTGCCGCACTTTTCGAGTCGCTTCCACCAAACAGACGCACGGATTCTCCGGGGTCAGAAACTGTACGTGTGCAACGTTATTCCTTGCCGCCAGTCAGCGATACCTTACCACGGATGGTCGACATATCTTCAATCGACAACCGGGCCGCGGTCAGGTCTCCTAGCAGGGTTCCACCTTTGCGCAATTCCACTCGGCCCGTGGCGGTTGTATTGCCTTCGCAACGACCCAGAATGATGACATCATGCACCTTTAGATCACCCTTAACGTCTGCGTTTGCCCCTACGGTCAGCCGGCTTTCCGTCAGTGTGATGGTTCCATTGATGATGCCGTCCACCGTCAGATCCTCTGAGCCGGTAATCTCACCACGTATCGTAATCGACTTGCCCAGAACAGTGGATCCCTCTGCTGCCATTGCGCCCGCTCCCTCTTGTGCTTGGGGTGAGTCTATCTAAGTGGTATGGGAATCGGCAATGGACTGTGCCTTGCTGTGTACCCTCGCGGTGCGAGACAGGACTGCATCTATCATCAGGTGCTTGTCCTGCCTGTATGGTCACGGAGTCTGCTGGTGACGCTGCTGCTGCTCGGAGCCGGTGGCAGTCATGCGCAGAGAGCATCCTCAACCGAGATCAACGATTGGGTGCGGCAGGCGAGCATATACCAGCTGGATGAACTCCATCACACAACCTGGTCCTTGCGGTACCGGGTCCATCGGGTGGATAGCAAGGAAGATACCGTCCGGGACCTGGTCGAAAGTACAGAAGGCAATGTAGCCCGCACGCTCGTGCGCAACGGGCAGCTGCTGACCCCAGAGCAGGATGCCGCGGAGCAACAACGTCTGCGCGCGCTGCCAGCCGGTGAGATCAGGAAACATTCGCATGGCGGATCGATGGACACGTATACGGATGACCTGATCCGTGTCATGCCACATGCGATGCTCTTCGCGCTTGCACCTGCTCAAACGCAGATGCCACAGTTTGCAGAGCGACAGGTCTTGCTGGACTTTAAACCGAATCCAGATTTCCACCCGGCAAGCACCGCAGAGTCGCTGCTGACCGGAGTTGCGGGACAGATCTGGCTCGATGCCGGGACGCACCACGTCCTGCGCATGGAAATTCACATCATCAAGAATCTGAACCTTGCCCTGGGACTGATCGCGCGTGTGTATCAGGGCGGTACTGTGGTGTACGAGCAGCGGCCCGTGGGCGGCGGCCACAGCGCATACAGTCACATCGCGATTGACGTAACCCTTCGTGAGCTGATGGTGCGGACGGTTCCGTATCACTCCGTGCTGGATGCCTCAGATGTCATCCTTCTTCCGTCCCGTCCAAGTGCACAGGAAGCGATCACGATGCTGCTTAACCGCGCTCCCGCGGGGATGACACCGCACGAGTAGGATTGCGGCATGAGGCTTTCCGAGATCGCGAACCACCTGGGCGCGGAACTGCATGGGGATGGATCGGTTGAGATCAACGGCGTTGCCGGTATCGAAGAGGCCCGGCATGACGAAATTACATTTCTCGCAAACTCCAAGTACAGCCCACTGGCGCGCATAACGCGTGCCGGAGCGGTTCTGGTGGAACCCTCTGTCGAGCCTCTTGCACATGCTGCAACCTTGAGAATCGCGAATACATACGCCGCATTTGCGAAAACCATCCGGCTCTTTTACCAGGAACCGCGCTACGCTCCCGGCATGCATCCAACGGCAGTCGTGGACCCAAGCGCACGCATCGGCGAGAACGCGCATGTCGCGGCGTATGTCGTGGTGCAGGCTGGCGTGACGATAGGACGTGACGCGGTGCTTCTGCCGCATGTGGTGATCTACCAGGGAGCCCACATTGGCGATCGATTCATGGCTCACGCGCACGCGGTGATACGTGAATTTTGCAGGCTGGGAGACGATGTCGTGCTGCAAAATGGCGCGGTCATCGGAGGTGATGGTTTCGGATACGCACAGGAAGTGGGAGGGATCTGGAGCAAGATCACGCAGTCTGGCGTGGCAGTTCTGGGTGACCGCGTCGAAGTGCAGGCGAACGCCTGTGTTGACCGCGCCAGCATCGGGGAGACACGGATTGGGAACGGCACCAAGGTGGACAACCTTGTTCAGGTGGGACACGGTTCGGCGGTCGGTGAGAATACACTACTTTGCGCGCAGGTGGGCCTGGCGGGATCGACGAAGGTCGGCAACAGAGTCATTTTGGCGGGCCAGGTGGGTGTGGCGGGCCATTGCACCATTGGCGACGGAGCTGTGGCAACCGCGCAGAGTGGAATTCCGAATGACGTGGCGCCGGGCGTGACGGTCTCAGGGTATCCCGCACTGGATAACCGGCAGTGGCTGCGGGCCGTAGCGGCGTTTGCACGTTTGCCAGAGATCGCGCGTGAGTTGCGATCCCTGCGTAAAGGAAAAGGTGCGCAATCATAGGCCGGTATGCAACGCGTGACGTCCATGCGTGCCTCACCTGCTAGGCTTCAGATATGTTTCGAGCCAGCATTGCCGCAGCAGCAGCGCTTTGTGCCGCGATGCTGGCGGGTTGCCACTCGCATTACATTCAGGCCACCATCACGAATGGGAGCGGAGCCGCGCTAAACGTGGTGCAGGTCGACTATCCGCATGCAAGCTTTGGAACCCAGAAGCTCTTGCCGGGAGCATCGTTCCACTACCGCTTCAAGCTGCTGGGCAGTGGGCCCATCAAGATCAGCTACATCGATGCGAAGAACGGTGATCACACGCAGACCGGCCCCTCATTGAACGAAGGGCAGGAGGGTACGCTGGAGATCGTGTTCCCAGCGCAGGACCGTGCGGAGTTTCACACGAGCCTGAAGCCGTGAGCCATCTTTTGACACGCGGGATCTTCATCAGCTTCGAGGGGCCGGACGGATCGGGTAAGACGACGCAGATTGGTTTGTTGAACGAGTGGCTTCTTGCAAACGGGCACACGCCGGTGTTGCTGCGCCAGCCGGGTGGAACGGCGTTGGGTGAGCGTATACGTTCCCTGCTGTTGGATTCGCGCAGCGAAGACGGCGTGGGAAGCATTGCACCCCTGACAGAGCTGGCGCTGATGTTCGCGGACCGCGCGCAATCGATCCATGAGGTGATTGAACCTGCATTGGCCGCCGGGAACATTGTGCTGTGTGACCGCTACACAGACTCCAGCGAAGCCTACCAGGGAGGCGGCCGCGGACTTGGATCGGAGCGCATCCTTGCCATGCACCGAACTCTCTGCGACGGCCTGCAACCGGATCTGACCATCCTGCTGCTGCCGGACATAGAGGCCGCGTTGACCCGTGCCCGCGTGCGTAATCAGCGCTACAAGGGCACACATGGCGGAGCCGACGAGAACCGCTTTGAAGCGGAGGGGGAGGCGTTTTACCGGCGCGTCCATGCTGCCTATACGGCGATTGCCGCCCGCGATGCACACCGGGTGACTTGCATCACCGGCAATGACGGTATCGAAGACGTGACGCACCGTGTGCGCCACATCGTTGCGGAGCGTTTCCCCGCACTACGGGACATCGGCGCGTAAGCGTCCAATACGACAATGGCAGAACTCGACCTTGACGCCGCGTACGCCTTCCGGCCCGCGTACACCTACACGACCAAAACAGGCGAGTGGCGCATTCCGCCCGGCCTGAAGAAAGCCCTGCCCTTTTACCTGCACAAGCCGTGGGCGCGGCTGGGTAAACCGATCCGGCTCTTCGAGTACATGGCGCGGAACTGCGGCCCCATCGCCCACTACAAGCTGTTCAATATCCACGTCGTCTTCATCAACGATCCGGAATATGTCCGCGAAATCCTGATCAACCAGGCCGGCAGCTTTGTCCGCGAGCGTACGATCCGCCGCCTGAAGATCCTCCTCGGCGAGGGCTTGCTGACCAGCGACGATCCGACGCACAAGCGCTCCCGACGTATCGCCGCGCCCGCCTTCCACCGCCAGCGCATCAACGCCTACGCCAGCGACATGGTCCGCATCACCTCGCACACCTGCGGCCAGTGGCACAGCGGCGACACGGTCGACATGAACGCCGCCATGATGAGCCTGTCTTTGGAAATCGTGGCCAGTACCCTCTTCGCCACCGACGTTGACGACGACATCCGCGAAATCAACAAGCAAACCAACGACATTATGGCGATCTACAACTTCCTCATCGCCTTTCCCAACGCCGAGCGCTTCCTGCACTGGCCCATCCCCGGCCTCATGCGCTTCGTCCGCGCCCGCAAAAAGCTCGACCGCGTCGTCAACCGCATCATCGCGGAGCGCAAGGCTGACGGTGAAGACCGCCGCGACCTGCTCAGTATGCTGCTGCTCGCCCGTGATGAAGACGGCTCCGCTCTCTCCGACGAGCAGGTCCGCGACGAAGTCCTCACCATCTTCCTCGCGGGCTACGAGACGACCGCGAACGCGCTCTCCTGGAGCTGGTACCTGCTCGCCACCAACCCGGAAATCCAGGAGCGCATGGCCGCCGAGATCGCCGAGGTCCTGCAGGGCCGCGCACCCACGCTGGAGGACTACCCCCAACTCAAGTACACGCAAATGGTCTTCGCCGAGGCCATGCGCCTCTACCCGCCCGCCTGGGCCATGGGCCGCATGTCTACCGAGCCGGTCGAGATCGGCCCCTACCGCCTGCCGCCCAAAACGCATTGGTTCTTCTCGCAATACATCATCCAGCGTGACGCAAAACACTTCCCTGACCCGCTCCGCTTCGACCCGCTCCGTCACACCGAAGAGGAGAAAGCCAGGCGCGACAAGTTCGTCTACTTTCCCTTCGGCGGCGGCCAGCGCCAGTGCATCGGCGAGGGCTTCGCCTGGCTCGAGGGCGTCCTGCTCCTCGCCACCATCGCCCAGCGCTGGCGCCTCGAGTGGATCGCCGGCCAGCCCGTCGACGTAGAAGAAAAGATAACCCTCCGCCCCAAATACCCTCTCCGCATGACACTCCACGCCCGCTGACTTTCCCCGCCGTATAGTGAGTCCATCCCCTCCGAAAGGACTGCCTTTTGGCCTCGAGCAAAGACCTCGCTGGACAGGTCTTCGGTTCACCTGGACACCGGAGAACGCCGCGATCAACCTTGAGAAACACAAGGTCAGCTTTGAGACAGCGCAGCAGGGTCTTTTATGACCCGCATATCGTGATTCTGATGGATGAATAGCATGGCTCGGAAGAGGACAGAGCGTATGCGATTGGCTGGGTTCAAAGCGCGGGCACGCTCTTGGTTGTATTTACCGACCGAACCCAGGGCAGCGGAGTTGAGACGCTGCATCTCATCTCCGCAAGGAAAGCGGGACGGAAGGAGAAGCAGGCGTATGAAACTGTCAACGGAATCGTTGAGACCAGTCTCGCCAGAGCCACGCGTCACCCCCGTGCAGGACGAAGACATTGATTTCTTCGACATACCGCCCATGCGGGACTTTTCCCGGGCTCTAAGCCTGGAGCAGTATCTGGGGTTGCGCCGCCAAAAGAGATCGGAAGACCGCAACGCAATGGAACAGCAGCCTACTCTACAGCCCACCATCGCCCAACGTTGGCACTCCAAATGGATCGCAGGCCAACCAGTCGACATAGAAGAGAAAATCACCCTCCGCCCCAAATACTCTCTCCGCATGACACTCCACACCCGCTGAGCCGCTCTACTGATATCTGACTTCCGAGAATGCGAGTTCCATACCTAAGTGCGCGACTCGGCACTGGTCATGTCAACTGCGCGTTCTGTTCTAAGAGGCAAGCCGCAGCGCGATGCTCCACGGGTCTGCAAACAATGCATCAGGTCTGAGCGTCCAGCCAAACTGAAGCATCCTCTGCTGCAAAGAAGAAAGTTCTCTTGCAGGTACCTTCAAGCTCCACCACTGAAGCCGTGCATCGCGGTCCATGGCTGGAGGTACTTGGCCGGCCCAGGTGTTCAATCCCACATGATGGTGGTAGTCGCCAGCCGCGAGGAAGAGGGCACCGGGAATGCTGCGCGTCCGCAGATTCATGCCCAGCCCGGCGCGGTAAAGCCGGTCGGCCTTCTCCAGATCACCGACATACAGGTGAATGTGACCCATGGTGGTTCCGCTCGGCACGCCCTTCCAAAGGCTGTGCGGAGTCTCAAGCAGGTCACGCCAATCAAGCGGCAACACTGCTGCATCCAGTTCGCTTCCTCGCCATGGCCATTCAGAGCGGTCGCGGTCTGCATAGACCTCGATCTCCAGCCCGTCCGGGTCTGTCAAATAGAAAGCCTCGCTTACGATGTGATTGCTGCTACCCGCGCGGATACCGGAACGGTAAAGATGCTCTGCAAAGCTGGCCAGCTCAGCCCTGGAGGGCAGAAGAACAGCCGTGTGGTACAGGCCGAGGCGCTTGCCCATCAATGGGCGAGTACCCGGCCTTTGTTCGAACTCAAGCAGCACCCTCTGATCTACAGCTACGCCAAGCTGTGCTGATGCTGCGGTCTGTGACAGAACATCGAGCCCGATCGCTCCGGCATAGAAGTCGAGCGTGCGTTGTAGATCGGACACAATCAGACAGGCTGCGCCGACGCTCGCCAACTCCAGGGGAGGCCAAGCAACTTGGTCGAGAAACAAAGGCTTTGTGGTCATCTTCACCCTCCGGGAGCGCCCCTGGCGCGGGTTATGCCTGCGCGGCCGCAGAGAGTGCAGGTACGAAGGGAGTAAGGAAGTCCTCGCGGGATTGCTGACCCATATCGGCTACCTTGCTGCCGCCAGCCGCGACAAACGTCACATCATCGATCCCGATGACCTTGAGGATTAGCCGCAGGTACATGGTCGCGATATCGCGGTCGCGGATCGGCGAGCCTTCCGTGTATACGCCGCCCGAGGCCATCAGGACGCTGCACTTCCTCCCGTGCACCAGGACTTCGCCGGTGGACCCGAGTGTGCGGCCCTTACGGACGATATGGTCCACGTAGGATTTCAAGTTTGCCGGGACGTTGTAGTTGTACACCGGCGTGTTGTCTTTCCTTTTGCTGTCTCGCCTGAGAGCGAAACTAACTCAATGTTGCATTCGTGTTCTACGTGCCGCTGGCTTTTCTGCCGCACGTTACATTTGCCAGGAGCCAGTTTACGCGCGCACGTCGCCTTGCTCAAACGGTAGCGGTGTCGCAGCGGTCTTATGCCACAGGAGGTAGGCAACCATGAGGACGATGAAAAACGAGAATGGGAACAGGGCGAATACTTTGTCACCCGTGACGACGTGCGCTGCTGTCGCACCTAGAAATTCGATGGAGAAGCCCGCGTAGGCCCATTCCTTCATCCGGGGCAGCTTGCCCGTCAGAATGGCAATCCCTCCGAAGATTTTGAATATGCCTAAAATCTTCATCAGGTACAACGGGAAGCCGAGCGCGAGCATGATCTTCACCACGCCTGCTGGCCCGCTGGTAAAGGCTTCAGCGCAGGCCCCGAGAGTCCCGGGGACGAACATCAGCAGCGTCAAAGTCCAATAGATGATCTTGTTCCGCCGCAGTACCTTGGCAGTGGAGTCCCACGTCAGGGCTTGCGTTGGTAGATGTGTGGCGGTGCTAGCTGTTGTCTGCATTTGCGTGTCCTCTCATGTGCTCGCAAATCTATACAGGGTTGCGAGCACGAACAACCTGTTCGTAGCGCTAGTATGGAACGTACGCAAAATTCTCACAAGAAGGCACTTTCTTGAGCGAAACGAACAAATTTGTTCCTACAGAAGCGCTTGGTCCCGCAGACTGCAGAGGACTTGCTGATGTGCTGGTAAGTGTTGGCGACAAGTGGACCATCCTGGTTGTGGGCGCGCTTGCCAAAGGGCGGTTGCGCTACAACGAGATCCAGCGGCGCGTGAGCGGCATCTCGCAGCGAATGCTGACGCTGACTCTGAAGCGGTTGGAAGCAGATGGTGTCGTAACCCGCACCCTCTTCCCGAGTGTGCCACCGCGCGTGGACTATGAGTTGACGGACTTGGGAATAACGCTCCGCGGTGCGCTCGTTCCACTTCATCTCTGGGCGGCGGAAAACAGGCAGACCATCCTGGAGAACCGCGCCAAAGCCGGTTCATGACACCGTCGCGGGTCTTTGTAAGTCCTGAAAGACGCTGTCGAGGCGCCCCTTGCGTGCGCTGCCAACGTATTCTTTCCTTGTGATCTCCTTCGCTGAGTTCGTGGGGAACGGTTCTACGGTAGTTCATCTGCGCCGGGCCATCGCCTCCGGACGCCTGCCGCACTCCATCCTCCTGAGCGGACACGCCGGTTCCGGCAAGTACACGCTCTCCCTCCTGCTGACGATGGCGCTCCTGTGTGAGCGGCAGCCGCGTGAAGCGCATGCGGACGGTGACCTGGCCGAGGTTTGCGGGGAGTGCCGCAACTGCACCCGCATTGCCGAAGCGATCGACCTGCCCGCGCTCGTCGAGCAGGCCGTGGCTGCCCGCGAAGAAATACGGGAGACCGACAAGAAGGACACGCGCGTCCTCATCCAGACCCACCCGGACGTGCTGATCCTGCCGCCCGATCCGCCGCAACTGCTCGTCAAACTTGGCCAGGTCCGCACCCTTATCGGCGGCATCTACTCCTTGCCTGCCGAGGCCAAACGCCGTGTCTACCTCTTCCCTTCCGCAGCCTTTATGAAGGAGGCGGCAAACAGCCTCCTCAAAGTCCTGGAGGAGCCGCCCGAGTACGCCCACATCATCCTCATGGCCGAGCACCCCGGCGAACTGCTGCCGACCATCCGCTCACGCTGCGCTCCGGTCCGCCTCGGAGCACTCAGCGCTGCTGCCTTGGAGTCCTTACTCGCCGAACGCAGGCCGGATTGGAAGGCCACCCAACGGGTCCTCGTCGCCCGGCTCGCCCAGGGAGCCGCAGGCCGCGCCCTCCGCTTCGCCCTCGCCGGCTATCTTGCCGCGCGCGCCGACGCCATGGTCCTCCTGCGCTCCGCCATCACGGACAGCGGCCACACCGATCTTTTCCGCACCACGGAAACCTACCGCGCCGGTGCCGAGGGCCAGCAGAAGACGCAGGCGATGCTTGCCACACTCGCAGGCATTCTCGAGGACCTGCTGCTCCTCCGCTGTGGAGCCACCGACCGCCTGCGCAACATCGATCTCGCCCGTGAACTGGAAACACTTGCGGACTCCGTCAGCTTCGGATGGATTGAGAATGCCGTGCGTGGAATGGATGCGGTACACAGCGGCATGAGGCGCAACCTGCTGCGGTCACTTTCGCTGGACGCCTTTGCGGAAAGCATGGCGGAAAGCCGGGCGTGACTATACCCTTGCAGCTTTTTGCAGCCGGTCA
The DNA here is from genome assembly GCA_964251045.1 of uncultured Terriglobus sp. GTDB lineage: Bacteria > Acidobacteriota > Terriglobia > Terriglobales > Acidobacteriaceae > Terriglobus. The sequence continues at coordinate 147,885 of CAXUHI010000005.1, forward strand.
CGAATTGCCTCGCCAAGGAATCCAGTAGCGTCGGGCAGGGGGCAGA
>CAXUHI010000005.1:147940-195583 GCA_964251045.1 uncultured Terriglobus sp.
GGGCAGATGATCGTCTCGACGCCTCCCGCATCGAGCGTACGCAAGCCGGCATATAGCGTCTGTGCGAGTGCGCCCGTATCGTTCCACGCGCTCCACTCAAAGATGGGTCCTGAGAAACCGGAGACTTGCCAGCCACGCGGCAGCATTACACCGGTAGTCTCCTGGACGACGTGTCTGAGGACGGAGTTAAGTTCTTCCTCATCGTTGATCAAAAAAACGCGTGCGCGGGGCGCGTAGTGGCGGATGCCGACACCGGGTGACGGTAGAGCTTCCGGCGCTGCTGTTTCACGCTGCCCTTCAGGTGGGGTGTAGCGATGAACAGGAGTGCCAGTCACGTGCTGAAGTTCCTCCGCGCTGACCCCACCGTGGCGATAGATCACGCCCTCGACCGGATCGAAGACGGTGGATTCCACCCCGATGCTGCACGACCCCGCGTCCAGCACCGCATCGATCCGCCCATCGAGGTCGGCGAGCACATGCTCGGCCGTGGTCGGGCTGATGTGGCCGAAGCGATTGGCACTGGGAGCGGCGAGTGGCAGGCCGGCGCTCTGAATGAGCGCGAGTGCGGCAGGATGCGCGGGCATGCGCACACCGACGAGGTCACGCCCGGCGGTGACTGCCGGCGGCAGGTCTGGGTGGCGTGGCAAGAGGAGCGTAAGCGGCCCCGGCCAGAAAGTATCCATCAGGGTTCGTGCCGTGGAGGAAACGTCGCGGACCACACGCACCAGCATGGCATCGTCGCTGATGTGCACGATGAGCGGATCCCAGTGCGGGCGTTTCTTGGCAGCAAAAATGCGTTCTACCGCGGAGGTGTCCAGTGCGTTTGCCGCCAGACCGTAGACCGTCTCCGTGGGCATTGCGACCAGCTGGCCGGCACGCAACAACTCCGACGCGCGTTCGCTGTCGCCTTCATGGTCCGCATGGAGATGCTGTGTCAGGATCAAACCGCCTCCGCTCCAATGACATTCATGGTACGGGTTTCCCTCAGATGAACGCGGCGTGAACGTCCTATACTTCTGCCATGCAGCATGCAGAGATTGAGCTGAAATTTTGTGTCCCGGATGTTCGTGGTTTTCAGGCACGTGCGCTCCGGGCCGGATTCACGCTTCACACGCCGCGCACGCTGGAGCGTAACGCCCTGTTCGACACGCCCGGGCGCGACCTCTTGAGCAAACGGCAAATCCTTCGCATGCGCGAGTATGGCGGACTGTGGGTGTTGACGCACAAGCGTCCGCCCGCCGGAAACGACGACTCTGCTTTCTATAAGGAACGCGTCGAGACAGAGACGCACGTGGAAGATGGTGAGGCGATGGGCGCCGTCTTTATTGAACTGGGGTATGCACCCACTTTCCGCTACGAAAAGTACCGCACGGAATACCACGACGGAACCGGCTCACTGCTGATGGACGAGACCCCTATTGGCGACTTCGGGGAGTTAGAGGGTGAACCGTCATGGATTGACAGCGCCTTGGACCGCCTTGGGGTGCCGCGCGACCTTTGCTTTACGGACAGCTATGGACGCATGTTCCTGGACTGGAAGGAACGGTCAGGCAGCCCCGCAAACAATATGACCTTTGACGAGATTGCACCGGCCATTGCGTAGAAAAGCGGCGCATTGAGGCACGCGCCGCTTCTAACATTCAACCAGGATCAGTTGGTGCGCTTGCGCAAGGTCAGGCCAAAGCCCAAGGCCAGCAGGGCTGCTCCGGCGACACCATACGCTGGCAAGTTAGTGCCTGTATCCGGCATCTCCTGATTTGGTTCCATGAACAAGGCCAGCGTACCCTGCTGCGCGGGAGTCTTCACGGAACTAAGCGGGCGATTGTCCCCCTCGGCACGTACTACCACCATCGTCAGTTGCACCTCATCGCCGGCTTTGACGGTGCCAACTGCGACTTCCTTGCCACCGTCGTTCACCATGCCACCAGGGATGATGACCTGCTTGTTTTCACCAGCGACGCTGACCAGGAGGGTGTTGGGCGGGTTGACGCTGACCACCTTGCCGCTGACCACGCTGGCGTCGTCCACAGGGCGAGCGCTCCCCGCGATGGTTCCGGTCACTACGGCACCGGGCTTCAGGCTGCTGACGGCAACGCTGCCCTTGTCGGTGGACAGCTGCGATGCGGGGTCCACCTTGTAGCTGTACGTCATGCCGTCGGTGCTGCGGTTTACCACGAGGTTGTTACCGGCGACATATACAACGGTGCTCGCCGGTGCAGCCGCAGCATACAGTGCTGCTGGAGCAAGGGGCAAAAGGCTTGCCGCCGCGACAAGACGGCACAGTGAAAGCGATGAACGGCGCATACGAGTGTCTCCTTTGTGTGTACTTGAACTACAAACTGGATGAACCGGCGTGTGAGATCAGCGAGGCTCGCACAATGTATCGCTGCGGAGCCGCGCCCAGGTAGAAGAACGGGTAACAGGTAACAAGGGTCAGGGTGGCGTCGTGGCTCGGCCGCAGTGCAGAGGCGTCCGTGCGGTCGACCACCTGGAGTTGATCAACGCGGTACATGTCGGTGTTGCGAGCGCGCGCGATCTCGATCTGGTCACCCACGGCCACGTTCTTCAAGCGGCGGAAGAATCCATCACGATGACCGGCCAGTACGATGTTGCCCCTGCCGCCCAACGTCGATGTTCCAGAAAGGTGGCCAGCGGCGCGGTTGAGGACCAGGTCAGAGGTTCCCTCCATCACAGGCACCTCCAGATTTGCGCTTGGGATGCGCAACACTGCTACAGGAGCTGGCATCGCCACCTCCAACGCACGCCGGTATGCCTGAACGCGCCCCGGCGCCCAGGACACTGTTTCCGCGTGATCAGCCTGGAAGCGGGCGATTGCCATGTGCGACAGCAGTGTGCCCCACAGGGTTGGTACAGCCCACACCAAAAGCAGAAGTGTACCCGCCCATCGGCAAGCCGTGGCCACGCGCCGGGTGATGCTGGGTGACGTTGCGTTCACCGGTGTCCGCTCCTGTTGTGCTGAAGTTAGCTAACCGAAGGATTCGAAACTGTAGAACTCGATGCTGTGTATCTCAGCATATCTGAAAATTGCAGAACCAGATGCGCTCTTTACGGCAGAAAAGCTCCCCCAAGCACTTCCCGCGTGCGGAGGTTTACGGTGAACGGCAACTCGCGGTCCGTACGCATGTGCCATCCGGAGCCGTGGAGCAGTTCTCCTTCGATGCGCTCGACCGTGACTCCTTCCCAACTCAGGCGGGGGCTCTCCCACAGACCGCCGGGTGTCAGCACGCAGAGGGTGTGGAAGCCGGTGAGCACTAGCGCTTCAGCATGGATTACGGTGAACGCTTTCACAACAGGACGCATGTGCAACAGGACCGAATCCTCCGGGTGGCGCGTGTCGATGGCGTAGGCATAACCTCCCGCGATTGCCAGCAACTGATCCCGATGCGGCATGGACCAGATGCCGTGCGCAACGCCTTTCCCGGCGTAACCCAGCGCGCACTGCACGACGAAAGGCGGCGCGTGCAGGGGCATAACCTCGACCCACAGGGCACCACGCGCAAGCGCATCTTCTTCGCCCGGCACGGCTACTGGCAGCGTAAGGCAGCGTGCCGGCATGATGAGCGGTTGTCCGGAGAGGACGCGTGCCTTCCAGGCATGCGGGAAGGTTTCCGCTCCAGCGTTTTCTGTCATACCGTGTGCTCCCATCCCTGCGCCCGCAGGGAGGTCTGCTTTCCAGCGTTGCTGAGAAAGATGCCGCTGCCGCGTGTGATCGTGCCGATACGGGTCAGCGGAACACGTCCGATGCGCCGGGGGATGCGCGCCGTAGGCCGGGCGGTGAACAGCAGCTCGTAGTCTTCGCCGCCGTGCAGCGCGAGTTGGAGCGCCTGCGGCTGAGAAAGCTCGGTGAGGAGGGGGTGCAAGGGTAGAGCCGCTGCTTCGACAACCGCGCCCACGCCCGATGCCTCACACAGGTGCCGCAGATCTGTCGAAAGTCCATCACTGACATCGATAGCTGCGCTGGCCAGCCCGGAGGCTCGTAGTGTATTGCCCTGCCGGAGTCGCGGGAGCGGGAAGAGGTGCGGGTGATTGCTGCCTGGGTGCGCGTTCCGGAACTGTTTTGGCGTTTGTGACAGATTCTGCAGTTCAGCCGCGGCTCCTCCTAATGCGCCGGTCACGTACAAGCCGTCACCAGGCCGGGCACCGCTCCGGCGAAGTGGGCTCCCAGCAGGAGCACTTCCCATCAGAACGATGTCCGCCAGGATTGCGTCACACGGAGACGACGAGGTATCACCACCTGCCAGAGGCGTCTTCGCATTGGCCGCCAGCGCGAGCAGACCGTCAAGAAAGCCGTCGATCCAGCGTCTGCCAGCAGCGGTCGAGCGAAAGTGCCCGGGCAGCGCGAGTGAGAGGAAACATGCAAGCGGGGTTCCGCCCATGGCAGCAATGTCGCTGAGACCGCGTGCCAGGCAGCGATGGCCGGCCGCCGCTGCCGGATGCCAGTCGCGACGGAAGTGCCGTCCTTCCAGAGACAAGTCCGTCGTCACGAGCAGTTCGTGTCCCGGTAGAGGTCGCAGGATGGCGCAATCGTCGCCTATGCCGAGCCGCAGAGGACCACGGCGGGCGGGAGAACGGTTGCGCACCTGCTGAATCAGCGCGAGTTCGCCGCCAGGACCCACGCTCTCCAGCATACGTGCCGCAGGTGCATAGCCCGTAAACCTTTTCCGCACCTCGATTTACAGGTACACTTCCCTATGTCGACAGCGAATGGCATTCAACGAAGCCCATTTGTGCTTGTCCATCCCCGCGGCATCGAGACCTGCTTTGGCGAAAAAGACGTATCTTGTTTTGATCTCTCGCGATGATGACGGCTCCCTTCACCGGCGCCCTGTGCCCCTGCAGTTGGCGTACGCGCTGGGTGCTGCGGCGGTCATCGGTCTTTTCACTGTGGCCGGACTTGCGGGATCCTACTCGCGCATGCTGCTTAAAACGGAGCGTTTCAACCAGTTGCGGCGCGAACATGATGCTCTGCGCGGAGATTACGCCAAGCTGCAAAAGCGGGAGCAGGAAAAGGAAGTACAGGCCGCCTCGCTGGGAGCGCTGGCGAGCGAGGTGTCCGCGCTCTACGGTCTGACGGCGCGGGGAGCGCAAGGCAGCGTGCAGTACCTGGGCCGCAGCTTCCGTCGCAACTCGTCCGCAGGCGTGCAGGCGTCAAGTCAGATCACCGCCAGCGCGCCGTCTGACAGCACGTTTACGAACGCCACGTATTACAAATCGCTCTCCGACTTTTACGCGCTGCGCGGACGTGCGCTGGACGGCACGGCAATGCGATCGCTCTCGAGCGGCTTTTCGCGATCGCTAGGACCGCAATTCGACCCTGGCATCGCAGCCAACATTCCGACGCTGTGGCCGCTGATGGGACCGATCACGTCGCCATTTGGAGCGCGGGAAGATCCCATTCTGGGTGCGGGCGAAGGCGAGTTCCATAAGGGCGTTGATATCTCTGCCCCATTTGGCACACCCATCCGTGCGACAGCGGACGGAGTGGTCGTCTCCGCTGCCATGGGCAATGGATACGGGCGCGAGGTGGTGCTGGATCACGGCGGTGGCGTGCATACGATCTACGCGCATATGTCCGGCTTCCACTGCTCCGCCGGTGACGAGGTGGTGCGCGGTCAGGTGATCGGCTATGTGGGAACGTCCGGCCGGACAACGGGTGCGCACGTCCATTATGAGGTCCGCCTGCACGACGTGGCGGTGAACCCGCATAAATACCTCCGCCTGACAGCAGATGACCTGGGAACGACCGTTGCCAGCCGATAATTGACGTTGGCTGGGTCCTGCCTGCTATAACTGCCGTACACATGGAAGCGGGCGAAGTCCACGAATTTGTAGAAAATCTGGAGAAGGGTGCCGAGGCGCGCCAGTACGCTGTCTCCTTCTCCATCAGCGTTCTTGCCGTGCTGGTGGCTCTGACGACCGTGCTTTCGCACCGCGCGCACACTGAGGCTGTGCTTCAGCAGGCTCGCGCAACGGACGAATGGAACCTGTACCAGGCCAAAAAGATTCGCCAGAGCAACATCACTACTACCAGCGATCTGTTGCAGGTGCTCGCCCCCGGCAGCAGCACCGCGGCGGCGAAGCTGGACGACTACCGCAAGCATACGGCGAAGTGGGATGACGACCTGAAAGAAAGTGAAGGTCGGGCGCGCGACCTGGAGAAAGACGTAGAAGCGGCGGAACACCGTGCCAGCCGCTATGACTCCGGTGAGGCTCTGCTGCAGATTGCCGTCGTACTTGCGTCGGTTACCCTGCTCACGCGGCAGCAGATCTACTGGCTGGGGGCCCTTCTGATCGGTGCATGCGGGCTGTTGTTTGGTGTCATGGGGCTGCTTGTGCGTTAGTGCTGCCGAGGGCGGCTGCAATCCTTTCCATACGCGGCGCCATCACATCCAGCGATGCCCTTCTCAGCGACGGATGCAGCCCACATGCAGCGTGCGTTGGAGTTGGCGCGCGCAACTCTGGGGCTGGCATCGCCCAACCCGCAGGTAGGTTGCGTGCTGGCGCATGAGAATGTGGTGTTCGGTGAAGGCGCGCACCGGTACGACCTGCGCGATCACGCGGAGGTGGCCGCGCTGAAGCAGGCCGGAGATGCGGCGCGCGGAGCCACAGCCTACGTCACCCTGGAGCCTTGTTCGCACCACGGCCGCACCGGTCCCTGCGCCAACGCCCTGCTCGACGCCGGTGTTGCACGCGTGGTTGCGGCGACGCTTGACCCGAATCCTCTGGTCGCGGGCAGCGGCATGGCCATCCTTGAACGCGGCGGCGTGCAGGCGGAACACGGACTTCTGCAGGCAGAAGCCCGCGTCATCAACGACGCGTTTGCACGATGGATACTCACCGGTCAGCCGCTGGTCACGTTGAAGTCGGCGCTGTCGGTGGATGGCAAGCTGGCACCGCTACCCATCCAACGTGCGCCGGGTGCACCCTTTTGGCTGACCGGCACCGCCGCGCGCGAGGAGGTGCATCGCTTTCGACATGCCAACGATGCCATCCTCACCGGTATCGGTACCGTCCTGGCGGACGATCCATTGCTGACGGACCGCAGCAATCTGCAGCGGCGGCGGCGCCTGTTGCGTGTTGTTTTGGATACGCGATGCCGTACGCCACTCTCGTCGCGCCTGGTCGAGAGCGTCAATGACGACCTGCTTATCGTCTGCGCCCGGACGGCGCCCAACGACCGGCAGCGAGCGTTGCGGCAGCGTGGCGTGCAGGTGGAAGCGCTGCCGTTGTTGACTGCCGAGGAGCGTGGTGCGGGGACTGGCAAAGCCGAACTCGATCTGCGGGCTCTCCTCAAGCGTTTGGGAGAGTTGGAGATACTCTCCGTCCTTCTGGAGAGTGGCCCGGGTCTGAATGCTGCCTTCCTGACCGCAGGCCTGGTGGACAAGGCTGTTCTCTTCTTCTCCGAGACGGAACTCGGCGCGGATGCTATTTCCTTCGCCGATGCGGCGCACTCGCCATTCAGCTTGATCGAACAACTTCAGAACGTGGACCGGTGCGACTTCATGAGCGAGCTCAAACACGGGACGCGGCACCTGGATGCCTGTGTGCGCGGTACCTTGCACGACCCGTGGGCTGAGACGTTTGCCTTAACACCGGCATCTGCTTAGACATGTTTACCGGATTGATCGCGGAAACTGGCACCATCACTTCATTCACGAAAACACGCGGAGCCGCGCGGTTGCGGGTAGCTGCGCCCAGCCTTGCGCAGCACCTGCGTACGGGCGATTCCATCGCCGTCTCGGGTGTCTGCCTGACCGCGCTGGCCATCACGCCGGGAGGGTTTGAAGCGGACCTGCTGGATGAGACCTTGCGGCGCACCTCGCTGGAGCAACTCGCGCCCGGCGGCAGCGTCAACCTGGAACTGCCGACGCCAGCGGGTACGCCCTTGGGCGGCCATGTTGTGCAGGGTCATGTGGACGGCGTCGGACGGTTAACCTCCTTAACCGCCGTGACCGACGGACCGCCGGAACATACCGACTGGCTCCTCAGCATCTCCGCGCCAGCAGCGCTTGCGCGCTACATCGTAGAGAAAGGGTCGCTTGCGGTGAACGGCATCTCGCTGACGGTTACTGCCGTCGATCCCGGCCCGGGCGGCACGGCGGACGTCACCATCGCTATCATCCCGCACACGTATGCAGTGACGAACCTCCACACGCTGCAACCCGGCGACCCCGTCAACCTGGAAGTGGACGTACTCGCCAAATACGCCGAGCAGCGCACCCGCCATGTGCCAGAGACGATCACTGCAGCTTCGCTGATGGCGATGGGCTATTGAGGCTGCACGACGGTCTCCAACTGCATCTGCTCGGCGGCAGGGTCGTCCACGTAGGGTTGGAAGTGGGCGCGGCAGCGCGCTTCGTACAACCCGGTGGCCCCGACGACGACCAGTTCGCGCGAGTGGCTGAGGCGTTGCGTGTGAATGGCCGGCTGGCCGCACACCATGCAGACCGCGTTCAGCTTGGTCACGCGGTCCGCAAGCGCCATCAGCGCGGGAACAGGACCGAAGGGTTCATTGGCAAAAGTGGTGTCCAGGCCGGCAAGGATCATCCGTTTCCCCAAAGCCACTAACTCCATCACCAGGGACAGGATTGCAGCATCGAACCACTGCACCTCGTCCAGACCGATCACTTCCGTGCTGTCAACCAGGCCCGTTGAGAAGAGACCCTCTCGCAGGTGCGCCGCAGTGGGCGTGACCACCACTGCCTCCATCGTCTGTTCAGAATGTGAAGCAATCGCCGTGCGGTGATAGCGAAGGTCGATGTCCGGCTTGAAGCAGGCGACCTGCTGCCGGGCGATGCGGGCGCGCTTCAGGCGGCGGATCAGCTCTTCGCTCTTGCCGGAGAACATCGGCCCGGTAATCACTTCCAGACTGCCGGGTAGAGGTGCTGCTGCTTGTTGCATCCGGCTATCGTAAAGCACTCACATTTGCGGGGGCTTCGAGAGGCTGCGGCAGCAGTGCGGAACGAAACCTACGGTTTCGCGGCCTTTACCTTCACTGCCAGATACCGCAGGGTCGTACCTGGCTGCACAAGAACCTGATGAGCCACCTGCGGCTCGATGCGGATGACGTCGCCCGCACGAAAGGTCTGTGTCCTGCCGCCTCGGACGCCGTCACCGCGTACCTCTCCGGGAGCCGTGTCCTTGCCGTCCACGATTTCACCACCAAGGATGATCTGCGCTGAACCTTCAATGCCGATGAGGATGTCGGCATCATCGTGGTGCCACTCCCCTTGTCCGCTCTTCACGCGGACCGCCATCTGTACGGTGCTCTCCGGCCGCGTGATGTAGACCTTGGACGCAATGCCATACTGCGCAGTCTTCGCCTGGGCCAGAAGTTCCGCCGCTTGCGCATTCAGGAACGCGCTGTCAAGGGTTTGCGTGGGTGGAATGGATTGCGCATACACGGCTCCGCTACTGAAGCACGCACACAAAAGCAGTGTTCTGATCACGTCTGTCACAATCTCCAAAGGATTCGTTATAGAACCTGGACTACTCAATGGGCAAGAGGCTGCCACAGTTCCAGGCGATTGCCTTCCGGATCGGTGATCCAGGCAAACTTGCCATAGCTGGCATCCTCACGTTTCGGCTTCAAGGACGCATCCGCTTCGGTCAGCTTCTTCAGCAAGGCGTCAAGGTCATCCACGCGGTAGTTGATCATCACTGCCTGCGTGCTACCTTCGCCGAAGTAGTCTGTCTTCTCCGGAAAGACGCTCCACGCCGTCTGCCCCGTACCGGCAACACCCTCATCGCTCCATTGAAAGCTGATGACGCCATGCTCTCCGGGATGAAAACCAAGATGTTCGATATACCAGGCCTTGAGCGCCTTTGGATCGCGCGCTCGCAGAAACACTCCGCCTATACCGGTGACACGTGCCACTACCGTACCTCCTGAGATTGCACTTCCACAACCACGGCGGTGCCGTACGCCAGCACCTCCGTCACACCCTGCATGATTTCGTTTGCGTCGTAGCGGAAGGCGACAACGGCGTTGGCGCCGTGCTCCTCGGCATGCTGCGCCATCCGCAGAAAGGCGTCCTGCCGTGTCTTCTCACACAGATCGGTGAATAGCGTGATATCGCCGCCCACCAGTGTCTGAAGGCCTGCGCCGATCGTGCCGAAGACGGACCGAGAACGCACAACGATGCCACGCACGATACCGAGACTGCGAACAATGCGGTATCCCGGTACTTCCAGGGCTGTTGTCACAAAACTGGGATGTAGCGGCAATGCTCCTCCGATGGCGCGATGGTCTGCCGGGCGTCACCATGGTAGCGTAGAACACGCGCGTATGGGCCCGCATCCTCCAATGATTTCGATCCGGCACGCTGGCGTTGCGTTCGCAGTGGGTTCCATCGCCTTGCTGGGCTGCGCGCGCAAGCTGCAGATTGAAATCCCCGCCGGCTTTCATGGGCATGTGCAGATCACATGCGGGGGCCTGACCCTCGATCACACGGGCACCATCCACGTCGACAGCGACGGCGTCATCACAGCCGCTACCTGCCCGGAACGCCAGGCGGATGTCGTTGTCTTGCGAAAGGGTGAAGTATCTCCTGTAAGCACTTCCGTCATGTGGACGACGACCGGTGACGGTCTGGTCCGCGAGATCAGCTTTGACGTGCGCTAAGCGTCACTCCCTGTCACGGAAGTAGCGTTCCACATCAGGCCAGGAGTCCATGCGCGGCCACTCCGTCGCCTTTCGGTTGTGCGCCGCGGAAAACAGCAGGCCCTGTCCCCTGAAGGCGCGCAACTGACGAGGATTGTCGTCGATGAGAAAATCCGCGTTCAGGATGGATTTATCACCGCAAAAGACAATGTTGGCAGGCCGGATGAACGTGAAATGACGGGCGATCCAGTTGAACTTGGCCGTGAAGCTGGTCGGCACCTCCATGGCCGCGGAGGCGATAAAAATTTCGTGATCCTGTGCGAGCGTCTCAAGGACGCGGTGTACATCCGGCATCAGCGGCAGGTCGGCGAAGAAGTCCGGCTCCGAAAGATACGCTGCCAGTTGTCCGTGGTGTTCCTCCGGGATCGCCTGCCAAAGCCACTTGCCCTGCAGGTCGGCCTTTGTGACGGAGGTCTTGAAATCCTGGTTGTATCGGCGAAGGTGTTCGGTGACCGTGTCGGCCATCACCTCATCCATGTCCACAGCAATCCGTGCCATCGCTTAGAAACGTAGCACGCCGGGCATCAAGCTGGCGGACGGAGAGGAGAACCTGCGTGAGAGCTTGACCAAAGACGCGGAAAGTTTCTCTGCATCCGGCAACAGCAGATGTGAATCAGTAAAGGCTCATGGCATCCACTGTCGAAGAGACGGGGCAATCGTCCGAGGTTCAGAAGGCCGCGCAGGTTGCCTGGAAACCAAAGCATAATCCCTGGCTGATTGCGCTGACCGTCACTCTCGCCACTTTTATGGAGGTGCTGGACACGTCCATTGCGAACGTAGCTCTGCCGCACATCGCCGGCAGCCTCGGCGCGTCGCAGGATGAGGCCACGTGGGTCATTACCAGTTACCTGGTGGCCAACGCCATTATCCTTCCAGCATCCGCGTATCTGACCACCTTTGTCGGCCGCAAGAAGTTCTACATGACATGCGTGGTTATCTTCGGCATCTCGTCGGCCATGTGCGGGCTTGCGCCGTCTCTACCCATCCTTATCCTCTTCCGTCTTCTTCAGGGCGCGGGTGGCGGCGGACTGGGTCCAAGCGAGCAGGCCATTCTTGCCGACACGTTTGAGCCGAAGCAGCGTGGCCAGGCTTTCGCCCTGTATGGACTCGCCGTCGTTGCCGCACCCGCCATCGGACCCACGCTGGGTGGCTGGATCACCGACAATTACGACTGGAGATGGATCTTCTTTATCAACGTGCCCATCGCGGTTCTTTCACTCGTGCTGACCACGCGCATGGTGGAGGATCCACCGCATATCGTAGCTGAAGTGGCCGAAAGTAAACGCAAGGGTCTGAACCTTGACTACGTGGGTTTCGCGCTGCTTGCCCTGGGTTTCGGTTCGCTGGAGTTCATCCTGGACAAGGGTCAGGAGGATGACTGGTTCGGGTCGCACATTATCACCTTCTTTACTGTGGTCTGCGCCGCGGCGCTGATCGGACTCATCGTCTGGTCGCTGCTTCAACTCAAATGGGGAAACCGCCCCATCCTGAACCTGACCTTGTTTAAGCAGAAGAGCTTTGCTGTTTCGTTCACGCTTCTGTTTGTGCTTGGATTCTCGTTGTATGCCACCACCGTCCTGATTCCCCAGTTTGTCCAGACACTGCTCGGCTATACGGCAGAGCTGGCGGGCCTGGTGATTTCACCCGGCGGTGTGACCATCATGCTGATGATGCCGGTCGTGGGCATCCTCATTACGCGGGTGGACCCGCGCGTCATGATCTCCGCCGGATTCCTGCTGCTTACGTTTTCACTCTTCCTGATGTACTCGCATATGAACCTGGGAGAGAGCTTCAAGAGCGTGATGTGGCTCCGGATCATCCAGTCCGCGTCTCTGGCGTTTCTCTTCATTCCCATCAACACCATCGCCTATACCAACATCCCGCGCGCGCAGAACAACGACGTTTCCGGCCTCTCAAACCTGGCGCGTAACGTAGGCGGATCCGTAGGCACGGCATATGTGGCCACCATGCTTTCGCGCCGTTCGCAGGCGCACCAGAGCTACATGATCCGCGACATGAACGCGGGCAATCAGGCGTATACGACACGTCTGAACTCCATCACAGGTTTCCTGCAGGGCAGCGCCAGTGCCTCGGGCGGAAACCATGCGGACGCGATGGCAGCGGCGCAGGCCAACATCTACAACATGCTGCACAACCAGTCGCAGATGCTGGCCTACCTGGATATCATCGCGGTGCTTGGCATCTTTACGGCAATCATGGTTCCGCTGGTCTGGATTGTGGGCAAGCCAGCGCCCGCTGCAACTGAGACCATGGCCCACTAGACCGGCTTCGTACAGACCTGCCTGCGCGGTCTTTGATCTCGCGACGGCAGTAGTGTTTCGTTATCATCCAAAAAGGATGGCAAAGCGTCCCAGCAGTGCACCCGTCAACAGCGAATCCGATGCAGCCGAAGCGCTGCAGGAGCGAATCCGCTACCGCTTTCACGACCCTGCACTGCTGCGGTGGGCTCTGACCCACAGTTCGCTCGCTTTCGAACAGGGTGAAGCCGCAGGGACCGGCAAGCCGAATCGCACAGACGAGGACAACGAGCAGCTTGAGTTTCTGGGCGATGCCGTCGCTGGCCTCATCATCACAGAACTGCTGGTACGTCACTTTCCCGAGCGCCGGGAGGGCGACCTGACCCGCATGCGCGCCATGCTGGTCAGCGGAAAGGGCCTGTCCGAGGCTGCCATTCGCATCCGGCTGGGTGAAGCGTTGTACCTGGGCCGGGGAGAGGAAGGCAGTGGTGGACGTGCGAAGGCAGCGCTGCTGGCCGACGCGCTGGAAGCCTTAGTTGCCGCCATCTACCTCGACGCGGGACGCAACGGCAACGCGCCAGGAACCGGGCTGCGCGCCGCCCGGGCCTTTGTCGAGCGGGAAGTCTTCAAGCCTCGCCTTGCCTCCCTGCAGGAAGCTGCAAAGCAGGGAGCGCACTTCGGCGGCGCCGTCGGCGATTGGAAATCCGCGCTGCAGGAACACCTGCAGGCCCGGGCAGCGGGCCAGCCCCTCTACCGCACGGTCGAGGAGACCGGCAGCGACCACAGCAAACATTACCGGGTTGAAGTTCTGCTGGGCGACACGGTGCTGGCCGAAGGTGAAGGCGCCAGCAAGAAGGCAGCACAACAGGCTGCCGCCAGTCGTGCGTATGCCCAACTGGCTGCGGACGCCACCTCGCAGAGCAGCGTCCCATGAAGATGGGCGCTGGGACTTCCCTGTTCACCGACGCGGCCGGGCAGGTCTTTGCATCGCTGGCGCGCCTCACGGTCGTCGCGCTGTTCGTCATCACCTTCCTGCTTCAACCGTCGCAGATTCCCTCCGGGTCCATGGAGCCGGCCATGCTGATCGGTGACTTCGTGCTGGTGAACAAACAGGTGTTCGCTCCGGCGGGACATTGGCGCTGGCTGCTGCCATTCCGCGAGCCGAGGCACAACGACATCATCGTTTTTCATTACCCCGTCAGTCCGGAAGAACTGCTGGTCAAACGTGTCATTGCCACACCGGGTGACCGTCTGCGCCTGCATCGCGGAGCCGTGATCCTGAACGGCAACACATTGCGTGAGCCGTTCGCCATGTACACGCCCTCCGATCCATCGGCCTATCGCGACGACTTTCCCACGCTGGAGCGCGCTGATCCTGGCGCGGAGGCAGCATGGTGGATCGAGTTGCGCCATCGCATCACGCACAATGAACTGCCTGTGCCCGCGGATCACTATTTCACGATGGGTGACAATCGCAACAATAGCCAGGACTCCCGTTTTTGGGGCTTTGTTCCGCGACGCAGCATTGTGGGTGAGCCAGTACTGACGTACTTCTCTGTCGATCGCACGGCGGCCAGCCCGCGGGGGCGCCTGCGCTGGACACGAAGTCTGCATGTCCTGCAATGAATTCCGCCCAGGATGCTTCAAGGCACGGCGGTAGACACGGAGTAAAGCCCGGGTACGGCAACCGTTCGGTATAGTTTCCGCCTCCTAGACAAAGAACTGAAGAACGCGCAAGAGCGCACGTGAACGGGAGAGACACATGGCATTGATGGATGTATTGCTCGACGAGATGCGCGATCTGTACAGCGCGGAAAACCAGCTGGTCAAGGCTCTGCCGAAGATGGCAAAAGGTACCACCGACGCGAGCCTGAAGTCGCAGATCAAGAATCATCTTGAAGAAACCAAGGGACAGGTGGTCCGTCTGCGCGACGCCTTTGCCGTTCTCGGTAAGAAGGCGACCGGCCAGCACTGCAGTGGGATGGAGGGTGTTCTTGAAGAGGGACAAGAGGCCCTGGAGAAAGACGAGGAGGGTGCGAACAAGGACCTCTGCATCGTCGGCGCATCACTTCGCGTGGAACACTACGAAGTTGCCGGCTACTACACTGCCATCGCACTCGCCAAGGGATTGAAGCAGGCGGAGGTAGCCAACCTGCTGAATGAAAACCTGCAGGAAGAGCTGGCAGCGGCAAAGGCACTGCAGGCTGCCGCGAAGCCATTGCTGAAGCAGGCGGCAAGCGAAGATAACGCCGCTGAAGACGAGAGCGAAACGAAGCCGAAGTCTGCCAAGGAAAAGAAGAGCGCGAAGCAAAGCGAGCAGGACGAGGCGGAAGCTGCCGCCGACGTTTCAGGCAAGCAGAAGCGCTAGCCCCCGCACGCCTCACGCGAGCGCGTTTCACACATGAGGACCAAAGACGCATGGCAGGATCACAGTTCAACCTTCAGGCACATGTCCTCCTGCCATGCGCTCTCCTCGGCCTCCTTGCCGCGAGTTCCACGTATCCACAGACCGTTGCGACGCCTGGCGACACGCATTGCAGGCCGGTACGCGACTCCGTGTATGAGTGCAACCGTGAGGCTTTCCAGCGCCGCCTGCAACACGCCCGTACGATGCGAGTCGATACCGATCGTCTGGACCTCTACGCAGATGGCGAGTTGCGCCGCATCGCACCCAATCTCGGTTTGACCGCTGTCTCCGGCGAGCAAAAGCCTGACCTGATCTTCGACCTGTCAGCCGTCGATCACAGCGGCCGCATCGACTTCGGCCCGGCAGACATCCCTTTGGCAACGCTAAGCGTGTACGATCCCGCTAAAGGCAGTGGCCGGCGCAGCCTGATCTGGGTAGAGACGTTCATCGGGCAGCAGGACCGTCCGTGGCCTTCCGTTGTCACTGGTCTCCTGCAACAATTTCAGGATCACGCTCTGTCACACTGAGGTGCTAGCCTCGTAACGCACGCAACTTTGTTCGCCAGGATCCAACATGAAACGATTCCGCGCTCTTGCACTTGCCCTCACATTTTTCACGCTCACACACAACGGAGTGCGTGCCATGGCACAGCCCGGCCGCGGCGCCGATCTGCCAAGTCCCGGAAAAAAGGCCGACGTCACGCTGGGCAACGCGAAACTCTCCATCGACTACGGCGCACCAAGCGCAAAAGGACGCAAGGTGATGGGAGAACTTGTTCCATACGACACGTGGTGGCGCACAGGCGCAAACGAAGCCACGGGCTTTGAAACAACAGCGGATCTGATGATCGGTACGCTGCACGTGCCTGCGGGTAAATACACGCTGGTGACACTGCCCTCTGCCACCACCTGGCAACTTATCGTTTGCAAGCACACTGGCCAATGGGGAACGGATCGCTTCGAAGCCGAAGACCTTGGCAAAGTGCCCATGACCAAGGCCGCACTGCCCACGCCGCAGGAACAGATGTCCATCACGTTCGAAAAGACGGCGGGCAAGAAGACGCAGATGCATGTGAAGTGGGAGACGACCGATGTTTGGGTTCCCGTCACGGTGTCGGACAAAGCGAGTCTGCGAACCGACGGTCCTGGAGCGCACTATGCGCCTCTGGTAGCAGGTACTTAGCGGCATACTGTTGAGCCATGGACTTGACCCGCATCCAAACCGCGCTGCGAGAAGCCAGACTCCATGGATGGCTCTTCTATGACCATCATGTGCGCGATCCGCTGGCCTACCGCATTCTCGGACTCGACCCGCACATGCACGTCACGCGCCGCTGGTTCTACCTCATCCCAGCGGAGGGTGAGCCGCGCAAGCTGAACCATCGCATTGAAGCAGGCAAGCTCGATACCCTGCCCGGTGAGCGCACGCTGTACAGCACATGGCAGGAGATGGAGCGCTCGCTGGAAACGATGCTGCGCGGCGCGACGAAGCTGGCGATGCAGTATTCCCCACGCAACGCCGTCATGTACGTGTCCATGATTGACGCGGGCACGGCGGAGCTGCTGCGCGGCATGGGCAAGGAGATCGTCTCCTCCGCCGACCTTGTCAGCCAGTTCGAGGCCGTACTCTCCGAACATCAGATTGAGACTCACTACACCGCGCAGAGAAAGATTGACCGCATCCTCGACGACGCCTGGCGCGCGATCGGTGCACGTACGCGCGGCGATCGGCGGACGGATGAGTTCGAAATGGTGGAGTGGCTTGAAGCGGAGCTTGCCCGCGAGAGCCTTGTGTGGGAGCATGGCCCCAACGTCAGCGTCGGTCCTAACTCCGCCGACTCACACTACGAGCCGGTTGCGGGTAAGTCCGCGCGCATCGAACGTGGCAGCTTCGTTCTGATCGACATCTGGGGCAAGCTGAAGGATGACCCAGAGGCCGTCTGGTACGACATTACATGGACCGGCGTCGTGGACCGCGAACCCACCAATCTGGAGCAGCAGGTCTTCACAACGGTGCGTGACGCCCGTGATGCTGCCATTCGCCTCGTGGAGGACCGCTTCGCCGCTAGCCAGTCGATCGCCGGATGGGAGCCGGACGCTGCTGCGCGTGAGGTCATCGTGAGCGCCGGGTTCGGTGAGTGGTTCACCCATCGCACCGGCCACAACATCGGCACGGAGTTGCACGGCGCGGGCGCGCACCTCGACAACTTCGAGACGCACGACGAACGCCGCATCCTGCCCATGACCTGCTTTTCCGTCGAACCCGGCATCTACCTGCCTCCCGGCCCGGAGTGCTTCGGCATCCGCAGCGAAGTGGACATGCTCACGCATCGTGGCTCAGCCGTCGTCACGGGAAAGATTCAGCGCGAACTGGTCCGACTCTGACCTCCATTGTCACTGCTATCATCAGAACGAATGACAGCAGCCACACAGACATCGGCCGTGCCCGTGCGGCGCACCACGCTTTCACCCCTCGTTGTACTTATCGCTGGATGGTTTGTTCCTGGCCTGGGACATCTCCTGTTAAAGAAGCCCATCCGCGCGGCACTGCTCTTTGTCTCCGTCCTCGCGATGTTTCTCATCGGCCTTAAACTCAACGGCAAGATCTACAATCCTGCCACGGGTGATCCACTGGATCTCCTTGGGTTTGCCGGTGAAATGGGAGCGGTGGGGCTGTACAGCGTGGCACACTTCCTCGGTGCCGGTGCAACGCAGCTGACCGATACCCTCTCTGACTACGGCACCAAGTTCATCGTCGTCGCCGGCCTGCTCAACGTCATGGCCGCCGTAGACGCGCAATCGCTGGCAAACGGCCGCAAGGCGGAGCTGTAGCGATGTCTCACTTCTCCGCTGTCCTCATCTACGCATTCTTCGCCTCCATCGTCTTCGGCATCACGCAGCGGGCTGAGCCAAAGATGATGATCCGCTTCGGAGCCTACTGCTTCGCCCTGTTCGTGCTTGGCACGGTCGCGGTGAGCTGGGGCATGTGGCTGATCAAGCACTGACGCGCGACCAGTAAAAAGCAGGATGCGAACAGACCGGGAACGGCGTTACAATCTGCGCATCCCGGAGGCCCTGTGCGCCGACTTGCGCTCTTTCTTCTGCCCGCAACACTCACCTGCGCCGCACAAGCGGGCACAGCCGCTGTATCCGTCGGACGGAGCGGGACGCCCCGCCCGCTGTATCCGGGATGAACAATCCCCTATCGCTGGTAGAGGTTCGCACGCGCACGCAGACGCTGGCGGACGGTACGCACATTGTGAGCAAAACGCGCGAGATGTTCTACCGGGACGCGCAGGGGCGCACACGCACGGAGATTGAGACGATCGCCTCAGGATTGCAAGCAGGGATGCGCAATGTAAACATCAGCGACCCGGTGGCTGGCGTCTTCTATAGTTGGGCAGAGAACCCGTCCGCCACGCGTAAAGAGTACGTCTCGCGCGCCATGAGGACACCACCGTTGATGACGAATGCTCCGCCTGCTGCAGTGACCGGTGCTCAGCCGCCGCCTGTCGATGTACTGCCGCGCGCCCCGTTTCCGCTGCCGGCGAACACCGCTGACGCTCCACGCCCTGAGGTGGTCCGCCAGGATTTGGGAACGCGCGACGTTCAAGGCATCCCATGCAGAGCCGAGCAGACGATCACCACCTATCCCACCGACTTCGTGGGCAATGACCGCCCCATCGTCGTGACAGATGAGCGCTGCGTCTCACGCGAGTTGGGCCGGACATTGCAACAGACGCGCGACGATCCAAGGTCCGGCCTGACAACACTGTCCGTTGAGTCACTCTCCCGCGATGATCCTCCAGCGGCACTCTTCCAGCCGCCGCCTGGGTACACCGAACGCAAAATGGGCGCAGGAGCGATGCCGCAACCGTAAATCTTAGAGCTCATCGCGCGACTTTCAACGCGCCTCACCGTCTCATCTATCAACTTACCCGGGCGAGGATTCTGCCATGCTCAAGCACGTACTCAAGACATCCGTTCTGCTGGTTTCACTTCCACTGCTGGCCCAGGGTGGCCCCGGCCCCGGAGATCACGGCCCCATGGGTTTTGGGGGCTTCGGGATGCGCGCGCCGGTCACCAACGCGCCGTACACCGCCGTCTATACCACGACGTCCACGGAGAAGTTGCAGGACGGCACGGTGCTGACTCATACCAGCACCCGCACCGTCGAGCGCGACTCGCTTGGGCGTGTCCGTGAGGACACCACAATGGCCGCGCACGGCGATTCCAGCAGGACACAGACCATGACGGTCATCATGGACCCGGTAGCGCGCACTGTCACGCAGTTGCACGCCGACAACAAGACAGCAACGGTGCGTACATTGCCGCAGCCGGGCCAATTTGGTGGACGCGGCAACCACTCGGGCGTACCGGCGGCTGATGCCACCGCGACTCCCTCCGCGCCGCATGCACGCAAGAACGAGACGGAAACCGACCTCGGCTCCAAGACCATCAGCGGCGTTGTGGCGACCGGCAAGCGCATCACCCATACCATCCCCGCCGGAGAGATGGGCAACACCACCCCACTGGTCTCCACGCGCGAGATGTGGTTCTCGCCGGACCTGAAGATCGAGGTCGGCAATACTGAAAGCGATCCGTTCCGCGGCACGCGCACGACGACGGTAACGTCGCTGAGCAAGACAGAACCCGAAGCTTCGCTCTTTGCAGTGCCTTCCGGCTATACGGTGCAGCAGGCGCCGCAGCGCGCCTTCGGACATCGTGGCCCCGGTGGTCCGGGCGGCGACCACGCGCCTGTTCCCCCACCACCAGGAGCATAAGCGACCTTCGCCACCACCCGCAGTCTAACCTCATACCAGGAGCGTGGATGGACGGGTGGTGGAAGGCAGCGTGCGCAGGTGTGTTGAGCGGGGCACTCCTTGGGGCACTGTACGCGCAGCGAGCCTTCCGCGAGTACCCTTCCGTCGAGTACGGCGGGCATTTTCCACTCCCACCTGATTGGCAACGCTCCGGTGAATGGACCTTTGCCCGACTCATGTATCCTCCCGGTCCGCTTGATGGCTACGCGGGCAGAGTCGACGGGCCGTGGCAGGAGGGGCTGTCGCTCTGGACACAGGACTACCCCCGTGCAGACCGCGCGCTGGCCAACGCGATGCACCGTCTCACCCGCGTTGACGCGCGCTCCGTCGAGCAGTCCGTCAGCCTGGACGATGGCGACGAAATCTACAACTGGCCATGGTTGTATGCAGTGCAGGTCGGTGAGTGGGGACTGACCGACAAGGAAGCAGCCAAGCTGCGTGATTACCTCCTGCGCGGCGGCTTCTTCATGGCCGACGACTGCCACGGATCGCAGGAGCAGGCGTACTTCGAACACACCATGAAGATGGTCTTTCCTGACCGCGACCTTGTCGATATTCCGGACAGCGACCCCATCTTTCACATGCTCTTCGATCTGAATGACAGGTTTCAGGTTCCCGGCGCGGAACACCTGAACAACGGCCATAAGAAAGACGGCTACGTAGCGCGCTGGAAAGGCATTTACGACGACAAGGGACGCATCATGGTCGCCTTCTCCCTCAACTCCGACCTGGGCGATTCATGGGAGTTCCTCGATGATCCACGCTATCCCGTCAAGTTCTCCGCGCTGGGCACCAAGATCGGCGTCGACTACGTTCTCTATGCGATGACTCACTGACATATGTCTGACACCCGTCACTCGCACGGATTTTCACCTCGTGTGTGATGCGATATTTCCGATAAGACCCTTGTATGACGACCAAGTGTGTTGCATGCAGAGACGGTGTCCGGAAACCGATGGACTTCAGCATGGCCTTTCAGCCCATCGTGGACACCCACGCACAGCGTGTCTTTGCCTATGAAGCGCTGGTGCGCGGGCCCAAAGGTGAGCCCGCCGGCACCGTTTTATCCCAATTAACAGACCAGAACCGGTACAGCTTCGACCAGACCCTCCGCGTACAAGCCATCACGCTGGCCAGCAGGCTCGGTCTGGCCGAAACGGGTGCCAGCCTGTCCATCAACTTCCTTCCAAATGCGGTCTACAGCCCGGCAGCCTGTATTCAACTCACCCTGAAGACGGCGCGGGAGCTTGACTTCCCCATGGACCGCCTGATTTTTGAGATCACCGAGGGTGAGCAGGTCAGTGAGCCATCGCACGTCCAGGCCATCGCCCTTGAGTACAAGAAGCACGGGTTTCGGGTTGCCATTGACGACTACGGAGCGGGCTTTGCAAACGCCAACCTGTTCGCCAACCTGGCCTCTGACATCGTCAAGCTTGACATGGACTTGACGCGCAACCTCCATCTCCGCCCCAAGGCCCAGGTCATCGTTCGCTCCCTCGCCGGACTGTGCCGCGAACTCGGGGTGCAGTTGATCGCCGAAGGCATCGAGACGTTTGAGGAATACCAGGCAGTGCAGGAGTGCGGCATCCACCTGATGCAGGGCTATCTGCTCGCGAAACCCGCCTTTGAGCAGTTGCCTCACTTCACGTTGCCTATACCGGAGATTCATGCCGCGCGGTCCATCAGGCCCAAGGCGTCACTCAACGTTCTCCCCACTTTGGCGGTGCGGACCGCGTAGAGACACGCCGTAGCTCAGTCCAAGGCGCCGACCCAGGTTCGACGTAAACACTCCCTGTGGGTCGTACATGGCCTTGCTTTGCAGCCAGCTGTCCACCTGCGGGTACATGGTGCGGAGCTGGAATCGCGGGCGTGTTTTCACGCACCGAAAAGTCGATGGCGAAGGTATAGCGCCCTCACGCGGAAACGACAGCACTCCCCCGCCTTCCTTGTCAAAGCGCTTGAGCACGTGAAGAATGGCAACTCGCCCGAAAACAGGATGGTGGCGGGGACGGTGCGCATCTGCGCCAGCCCATCCGCGTACGGATGACGAACTGGTACTGGTAAAGCCGCGCCTGCCGTACCCGCGATTTCCATACGCAATCTTGTCCAACGGATAGAAGAAGGTTTTATAGCGGCCGAACGCTGTTGCGCTTGCCTGGATCTGTTGGAGGGCGGCATTCCCCAGGCGAATGCTGAATGGGTTCAGCGTGAACTCCGGCAGATCGAACGGAATCGTGATCTTCAGAGTGTGCTCATCGGCTCTTCGCTGATGTAGGTTCCGCCTCCCGGGAGTTCGGCTACGATCCATACGCCCTTGAACGCGGCGCGCAACTCCGGATAGGCAGCAAGGATGGCCCGGGCCGCCGCTGCGTTCCGTGCACGTGATGCCGCGGGATCCGGCAGGACCTGGTCGGCTGTGACATGCGCCAGGAGGTCGATGCCGCCTGCGGGATTCGGGGATTTTTCGGCACCCAGGCTGGTGACGCGCACTTCGGCTCCCTTTGCAGCAATTACCAGGGGCTGAGACGTGCCGATGCCTGCGGACAGCGCGGCGGGCGCAGACCTGCTGCGTTCGCCCTCCAGCAGTTCCAGATGCGAACTGCTCACAAACGTGACCGGTCGCAGCAACTGCTCCGCCTCCGTGTAATACACCCATGCATTCCATGCCTGCTTCTTTGCGGCGTACTCACGGGCCGTACGCCAGTACCACAAGCCGTCATGGCCGTCTGTCGCTGTAGCCCGCGGGAACAGGCCACCCATCTGCCATGTACCGGGTGCGCCCTGCCGCAGGAGCATAGCTACTTGCCACGATTCCGGTACCCCCGTTGCGTCTAGAACGACCAGGGCATACCGGCCGGCGGGCAGCGCCGGAATCAGGAAGCTGGTCTCTGCCGCGCCGCCGTTCAGCCTGCAAAAGAACTGCGCATCCTGCGGTGTGCCATCCGGACCGGCCTTGGCTGTGGACGCATCCAGTATCCACACGCTGGCAGGAGTAAAGGTGGCACCCTTCAGGTGCGGTGCGGCGCCGCGTATCGCGTCCTGAATGCCGCCAAAGTCCTGCGCGAACTGCGGCATCGTCTGCGCACGCACCCCCTCCGTGTTCCCCGCTGCGGTCAATGTGGCGAAGGTCATACCCGCGCGCACCAACGCCTCCCGTTCGGCGGGCTGCATCTGTGACTGGGTGACGCAGGTCTCCGCCGCCGCGCTGACGGGAAGAACAAGGCTCATCGAGAGTACAGCTAAGAGCGTTCGCATCATGACTCCATCCTGTTGGACGCGTATGCTTTGCCGGTCCAGTGCATGGGGCCGAATCTCTGAGTACTTCCGGTGCGCCGTTCCACGCACATCCGGCGTCTTACATGCATCGGGACGGAGGTCGCCATGCGGATCGTAACTGCCATAGTGGTCAGTATGACGCTTTCCACGGCGTCTTTGGCGCAGAACAAGCCTTCTGCGGCAATCCCTGCCACAGAACCGACGCAGTCCGTTTCCAATCTGCCTTCGGCCCATCCGTACGCGACAGGAGCGCCGCGCGGTGGCAGCCGCGTCGTGTGGAACGGCACAACCCTCGCCATCCAGGCCGGAGGCGACAGCCTCCGTGGTGTTCTGTCACAGGTTGCCCGATCAACCGGCATGAAAGTCACCGGTGGCGTGCCAGATGAGCGTGTGTACGGAAGCTACGGCCCGGGACCCGTCCAGGAAGTGTTGGCTTCATTGTTCGAGGGCATGTACATCAACATCATGCTCGTGAATGACACCCCCATGAAGCCGAAAGAGTTGATCTTGACGGCGCGGACGGGCGGGCCAACGCCGCCCTCACCTGCACAGCCCCTGACCGCTGCGGAATACCAGCAACCAGTACTAAATACTCCTCAACAGACACAGAACCCGCAGGTACAGGCGGACCGGGCAGGACGAAGGACGCCGCCCAACGCGTTTGGACAAGCGCCCGTTGTCGGGCAGCCCGTGAGCGACCAGCAGCAGCAACCGCTGGTACAGGGAGCCCCTCCACCCGCGCAGGGAACTCCAGTGCTACCACTGGGGGTTGCTCAGGAGAATGGCGTGACAACAAGCAACGGCGTGACGACAGACGCGAACGGCACACCCGTTTCACCCAACGGGACGCTTACGCCGGAGCAGATCTTTCAGGAACTCCGGCAGCGCCAGGCACAGCAGCAAAATGCCACTCCCACACAGTGACGTGCCAGCCAGGGTGTTTCATTCACCGTCTGTGATGCTGACGGAACTCGCGGTGCGTTTACAAAGCCACATCCGCTGGCGTAGCAGACGTAAGTTGCACTGCCTCCCGCATTGCGGTCCGCTGTTGCGCTACCTGAATGGAGTGGATCCGAAACATGTGAAACATGGCAATGCAAATGCCGTACGCCAGTAAGGTTCCACCAGCAAGGCTGGCAAGGACGGCGCACAAAAGCACAATAGTGGTCACAAACGTCTCTCCTGAATTGCCAGGTACGCCCGTTGAGACGAGCGAAGGCAGGTACAGTTTGCCCCACTGCCGCACTCCTTGTGAGTGGCAAAGTGGATACCTGCAGCATAGCGTGTTCTATCGGGGCCACACTCCAGGAACTTCTTTCCCGATAAGTGGAAGTTTGGCAGAGTGTCGTACCCTTAAGAGTGCGGCTCAACCCAGCCGCTCCACTTCATGAGCATCACGCACATTACGGTTCGCGGCGCACGCCACCACAACCTGAAGAATATCGACGTCAGCATTCCGCGGAACTCGCTGACGGTCGTGACGGGGCTTTCCGGCTCTGGCAAAAGCTCTCTCGCGTTCGACACCATCTACGCCGAGGGCCAGCGCCGCTACGTGGAGACACTCTCCGCCTATGCCCGGCAGTTCCTCGACCAGATGGAGCGTCCGGACGTGGACGCCATCGATGGCCTTTCACCGGCGATCTCCATCGAACAGAAGACCACCTCCCGTTCGCCCCGCTCCACCGTCGGCACCATCACCGAAATCTACGACTACCTCCGCCTGCTCTGGGCCAGCGTGGGCAAGCCCCACTGCCCGCAATGTGGGCACGAGATCTCGCGGCAGTCGGCCGATCAGATCGTCGAGCGGATTGTCGCGCTGAAGCCGGGCGAGCGCATCTCCGTACTGGCACCGCTGGTGCGCGGCCGCAAGGGCGAGTTCCGCGAAGAGCTGGAAGCACTGGACCAGCAGGGCTTCCGCGCTCGCGTGGACGGCGAGATGATCGAGATCACCGAGGGCATGCGCCTGGAGAAGCGCAAGAACCACACCCTTGAAGCCGTGGTGGATCGCGTGATCCTGAAGCTGGATGAGAACGGCAAGCCCGACACGCGCCGCCTGGAAGCGTCCGTGCAGAAGGCGCTCCAGATGGCGAATGGCCTCGTGGTGATCGCTATTCACGGCATGGATGAGACGCTCTACTCGTCCTCCATGGCGTGCCCGGACTGCGGCATCAACGTGCCGAAATTGGAGCCGCGATCATTCTCGTTTAACTCGACGTATGGAGCGTGTACGGAGTGCAACGGCCTGGGCAGCATCTACGACTTCGATCCCGGCAAGACCATCACGGACTGGTCCAAGCCGCTGTTGGACGGAGCCATGGGGCCGGGGTCGGCTTCCGCATACCTGCTGCGCATGATCAAGATCGTCGCGGAGAAGTACAAGATCGACCTGAAGCGTCCGTTTGAGGAACTGACCGAAGCACACCAGAAGCTGCTGCTGTACGGTCCGCCACGCAACGAGGCCGGGCGCATCGGCTTCCACGGCATCTTCGGCTACCTGCGCGACGCCATGGAAGAGTCAAAAAGCGAAGCCTTTCGCGAGTACTACATGCAGTACATGTCTGCGACGGATTGCCCGGCGTGCGGCGGCAAACGGTTGCGGCCGGAGTCGCTCGCCGTCAAGGTGGATGGCAGGTCCATCAGCGACTTCACATCGATGTCGCTGGACGACGCCATGCACACCGCACAGACGTTTTACTTTACAGGGCGCGAGAAGCTGATTGCCTACCGCCTGCAGAAGGAAGTCATCGAGCGGCTGGAGTTCCTGAACGCGGTCGGGCTCAACTATCTTTCGCTGAACCGCAGCGCGGCCACGCTCAGCGGCGGCGAGGGCCAACGCATCCGTCTGGCCACGCAGATCGGGTCGCGCCTGCGCGGCGTACTGTACGTGCTGGATGAGCCCAGCATCGGCCTGCACCAGCGCGATAACCAGAAGCTGATCGCAGCCATGGAGAACCTGCGCGACCTGGGCAACACCGTCCTCGTGGTCGAGCACGATGAAGACACCATCCGCAAAGCCGATTACGTCCTTGATCTGGGGCCAGGCGCGGGCAAAAACGGCGGCGCGCTGATCGCAGCGGGAACACCGGGCGAGATTGCCGCTGTCCCGGAGTCGCTGACGGGACGCTACATCTCCGGCGAGATCGACATCCGCAGCAATGATGCTCCACGCGCCCTCAGCGGCAAGGAACTCGTCGTTGAAGGCGCACGCAGCCACAACCTGAAGAACGTGACAGCACACTTCCCGCTTGGCGTGCTGACCGTCATCACCGGCGTCAGTGGCAGCGGCAAAAGCACGCTGGTCAACGACATCCTGTACCGCTCGCTGGCAAAGGAACTGTACCGCAGCAAGGATGAGCCGGGCGCGCATAGTGCCGTACGCGGGATCGACCAGCTGGATAAGGCCGTGCAGATCGACCAGTCGCCGATCGGACGCACGCCGCGCTCAAACCCCGCGACGTACACCGGCGTGTTCACGCAGATCCGCGAGTACTTCGCCATGCTGCCAGAGTCACGCGAACGTGGCTACAAGTCCGGGCGGTTCAGCTTTAACGTGCAGGGTGGTCGCTGCGAAGCCTGCCAGGGCGACGGCCAGCGCCGCATCGAGATGAATTTCCTGCCGGACGTGTACGTGCTGTGCGAGGTCTGCAACGGACGCCGCTACAACCAGGAGACACTTTCGGTCAAGCTGAACGGATACAGCATTGCGGACATCCTCGACCTACCCATCAGCGATGCGCTCAACATCCTCAAAGACCTGCCCAACATGAAGCAGAAGCTGCAAACGCTCGTCGATGTCGGTCTGGGCTATGTGCACCTGGGTCAGTCGGCTACCACGCTCAGCGGCGGCGAGGCACAACGCATGAAGCTGGCCAAGGAACTCAGCAAGCGTCAGACCGGACGCACGCTTTACCTGCTGGACGAGCCTACAACTGGCCTGCACTTCGACGATGTGCGCAAGCTGCTGGAGGTGCTGCAGCGTCTGGTAGACCTGGGCAATTCTGTCCTCATCATTGAGCACAACCTGGACGTGATCCGCAACGCCGACTGGATCATCGACATGGGACCGGAGGGCGGCGCGCAGGGCGGCACGGTCGTTGCGGAGGGCACGCCCGAGCAGGTGGCGAAGGTAGCCGCATCATACACGGGTGCGTTCCTCGCCAAGCTCTATGCGGAACGGCCCGCCAGTGAGCGCGGACCGGCACCGGAGTATGTGGCACCGGTGACCGTGAAGACTGAAGTGGCAAACGCAACCAAGTTCGCGCCCTCCGCCGAGGAACGCGCCGCGCGCCGCAAGGCCGCAACCAAAGCCGCCGCCGCCAAGAGCAAGGCCAAGAAGGCAATGAAAGCGCAGGCCGCATGAGCGAATTTGATCCGCACGCGTTCAACCCCGCGCACTACATCCCACGTCCGCGCTCTGTTCGTGAAAAACCCCTCAAGGAAGCAGTAGCGATAGACACACCCTCGCCGCGGCAGCCGCATCTCGGCTACACGCTGTTTCTGCTGCTGATCGGCGTCATCGCTCTGTTTCTGTTCTCCATCGTCGTGGGTGCCATCGGCATCGGTCTGCACCTGCTGCCGCGTGACGTCGGGCAACTAAAGAGCGGCTTTCCCAAGACCAACATTCTTCTGGAAGCCCTTACGTTCCTCACCACGCTGGGCTTCGCCGTGCTCGCCTTTCCACGCATGTGGCACGCCACGTTCGGCGGCACCATCCAGTGGAACCGCCCGACCGCGCTCCGCTATGCAGGCAGGCTTGCATTGAGCGGTGTCGCGCTCAGCATCAGCGCGCAGTTGATTGAGTCACGCCTGAACCTGCAAAAGAATATGCCGGTGGACCAGTTCTTTCAGCACGCATCGGATATCTGGGTCGTTGCGCTCTTTGGCACGCTGGTCGCGCCCGCCTGCGAGGAAATTTTCTTCCGCGGCTTTCTGCTGCGTGGGCTGGCCATCGCCTGGGACTGGCTTGCGACACCAAAGACCGAGGAGGGGCGGCTGCACTGGGCTGAAACAACTTCGCTCAGTCGTACAGCCTGGATTGTAGGAGGTGTCATCAGCAGCGGGTTGTTTGCTGCCATGCACGCGGCACAGCTTGGTTTCGCGTGGAATGCCGTGGGAATGCTTTGGCTGGTCGGCGGCGTGCTGACGTATGTGCGCATCCGCCTGAACTCAGTCGCTGCCAGTACGGTAGTTCACGCCGTCTACAACGGCACCATCTTCGTCATCATCTTTGCTGCCACGGACGGTTTCCGCCACCTGGATAAGGTCACGTCGCACTAGTCCAAAGTGGGATGACGATGGAAGGTGATGGAGCATTGCTTGGTGCCCGATGTCTCGCTTCGGAGACATGGCTTTGTAGGATGGATGTATGGAACTGACGACCGCGCTCCAGCCCAACCGCTCTGCCCTGCTCTCGCTGCTCGCGAAGCTCTCATTCCGCCTCGGCGACTTTACCCTTTCCTCCGGGGCAAAGAGTGACTACTACATCGATTGCCGCACCACCACCCTGGATGCCGAAGGCGGCCTGCTGACCGGACTCCTGTTTGCCGAACTGATTCGCAGCTACGCCCCGCATGCTGAGGCCGTGGGCGGCCTCACCATGGGCGCCGACCCGCTGGTCTCAAACACCGCGTCGGCCTCCGCGTGGTGGCAGATGGAACACCCTGAGGCACAGGTGCTGCACGGCTTCCTCGTGCGCAAAGTCCAGAAGGCGCACGGCACCGGACGCCTGATTGAGGGCTATGTGCGCAAGGGAGCGGAGGTGGTGATTGTAGACGACGTATGCACCACGGGCGACTCAACCGTGACCGCGATCGAAGCCGCACAGGCTGCCGGGATGAACGTGGCGGCTGTACTGTGCCTTGTGGACCGGGAGCAAGGCGGTCGCGCGAACATCGAGTCCAAATCCGGTGGAGCACCGTTCGTGCCGGTGTTCACTGCCCTGCATGTGCGCGCGGAGAAATTACGGCAACTCAATTAAGGTCGTCCGGCCCTGTCACCGTGACCTGTTGCTTTGTAACGGTCACCTTGCACTTGCCACAGACAGGACAGGCGCGACCCCGGCGATGCAGGACCTGCGACGAAATGAATACCTTGCCGCAGGCGAAACAGGTCACGGCAGCATTGTTTCCGAACCAGTCCTCATCCTTGCCTAGATTCTGCTTGTCGAGCAACCTCATCGCTTGATGGTAGCGCCTGTGACGTCCTGCGCTTTCCTGCTTAGAATCGATGCTGTGGCGAGACGAACACAAGGCGAAGAGTTCTGCGTGGGAGGCATTGCTGCGCTGCGGCGGGAGATCGGCGCACGCAATCTCTCGCTGGCGGCAGAACTGGATCATGAGACCACCTATGGCAGCATCGCCTCCGTCCTGTACCGCGAAACGGCCACCGGTAGCCACGGCAACTTCTTCCCTGCCTCATACCGGCGCATCATCGGCAACCCTGACTGGGCGCGGCGGCTGCAGAAGACCTATACCGCATCTGCCCGCATTGTGCGTGGAAGCGAGCGGAAGCGTGCGGAACTGGATTGTGCCAACAGTTCAGACGCGCTTCTGATGAACATCTTCTGCGCGCCGTCCACCATGCGCTCCGCAAAGCTGTGCGGGCTGCTTGGTGTGGAACGCGGCCTGCAGCCCAGCATGGGCGTACGGGTACGTACGCCCATGCGCGGCGGGCACGAAGACCGGACCGAAATGGACATGCGGTGCGGCGACCTGCTGGTGGAAGCGAAGCTGAGCGAGACTGGCTTTCAAACAGCCCGCCCCGGTCTGATAAGTCGCTATGAAGAATTTGAGGGCACCTTCGATGTCGAGCGGCTGCCGAGAGTTCAGGGTCAGTTTCGCGGGTATCAGCTACTGCGTGGGATCCTCGCCGCGCAGCACGGAGAGTGCCGCTTCGCCGTGTTTGCGGATGCGCGCCGGCCCGATCTGCGGGAGCAGTGGTTTGCAGTGGTGTCGGCGGTGCATGCCGTGGACCTGCGCAGCCGTTTACTGTTTGTGACATGGCAGGAGATTGCGCGGTGTGTGTCACGCCCACTGCAAAACTTCCTCGCTGCAAAGTACGGCATCACAAACGCAGACCCGCGCATGGGCTGATGCGCTGTGTCTACCAGATACACTGGGTGGGATGATTCCTACGCTTGAGTGGACGGACGCGGGAGTCCGCTTCCTGGACCAAACCAAATTGCCCCTCGAGCAAACGTACGTCCTCGCCACCGGTTATCAGGATGTGGCGACAGTCATCCGCCACATGATCGTGCGGGGAGCGCCTGCGATCGGGGTTTCCGCGGGCATGGGCATGGCACTTGGTATCCAGAACTCGTCCGCGACAACTGTTGTGGATCTTGCAAAAGACGTACACACGATGGCCGATGTGCTGGCGCGTACTCGCCCCACTGCAGTCAACCTGTTCTGGGGTATCGAGCGCATCCGCAGGCTGTTCCTCAAACTAGCCAAGGAGCAGCCTGCGGGCCACAGTGAGGCCGGCCAACTCGCGGCGATACGGGCCGAGATTGTCGCCGAAGCAAAGCGTATGTATGACGAAGACATCGCCACGTGCCGCACCATGGGCCGGGTGGGCGAGCACCTGCTGCCGCGTGAGGGCACGGTGCTGACGCACTGCAACGCCGGTGCGCTGTGCGCGGCTGGGTACGGCACAGCTTTGGGTGTGATCCGGGCGGCCGTGGAGGCAGGAGCCAAGATCACTGTGATGGCCGACGAGACACGGCCATATCTGCAGGGCGCACGGCTGACCGCCTGGGAGCTGCTGCAGGACAACATCCCAACCACCGTGCTGTGCGACAACATGAGCGGCTACATGATGCAGAAAGGGCGCGTGCAGGCCGTCATCGTGGGCGCGGACCGCATTGCGGCCAACGGCGATGTGGCGAACAAGATCGGTACATACTCCGTTGCGGTTCTGGCAAAGGAGCATGGTATCCCGTTCTACGTGGCTGCCCCGTGGGCGACGGTCGACATGGCGACGGCGACCGGCGAGGACATCCCTATCGAGCAGCGCAGCGCGTACGAGGTGACACATTCGAACGGCAAGCAGATGACGCCGGACGGGGTCGGGATCGAAAACCCGGCGTTTGATGTCACGCCTGCAAAATATGTGACGGCAATCATTACGGAGCGCGGTGTGTTGCGCTCGCCATACACCGAGAGCATGCGGGCCATGCAGCAGACCGGGGCGGATGCCATCGCAGCTTAATGCCCAACTGACCGCGCTGGCGGATTGGCGCAGGCGTTCGCTGTTGCGTGCCAACCTGCTGGTGTTTCTTAGCCTGCTGCTTGCCTTTCGCCTCTCAGACTTCCCGCATAACCGAGCATCCGTCTGGATCGTCTTGCCGCTCGTGCTCGCTCTGGCTGGCACAATGGACACGCTTCGCTGCATGCGAAAGCGC
Source organism: uncultured Terriglobus sp. (assembly GCA_964251045.1). GTDB lineage: Bacteria > Acidobacteriota > Terriglobia > Terriglobales > Acidobacteriaceae > Terriglobus. The sequence continues at coordinate 179,789 of CAXUHI010000005.1, forward strand.
TGGAACTGGTATCACGGTGGCGTCATCCTGTGCGCGTACATGGACCTGATGGTGCTGTGCCTGATCTTGTTTTTTCTGGTTTACCCGCTCTGGCTATAGTGCACCTCTCGCATGAAGATTACTTTCCCAATTGAGCGTTGCGCGCGATAAGCTGACACCATCCCAGGAGTGTCTATGTTGCAAGGTTTTCGTGACTTTATCTTGCGCGGTAATGTAGTTGATCTTGCCGTTGCCGTCATCATTGGTGCTGCCTTTGCCACCGTCACCGCGTCGCTTACAGCAGACGTCTTTACACCGTTCATTGCGGCGCTTGTGGGTGCGCCGGATTTCTCCAGCCTGGTGATCCACATGCCGGTTCTGCATCACGTGGCGCCGCCGACTCCCCTGCCTGCCGGCTACATTCCGCCGGGCGAAATTCATCTCGGTAAATTCCTCAATGCGGTGATCAATTTCCTCATCAATGCTGCCGCGATCTACTTCATGATCGTGCTGCCGATGAAGAGCCTGCTGGCACGCATTGAGCCGCCTGCTGAAGTAACTGTGAAGACGTGCCCGCAATGCCTCTCGGAGATCCCGCGGGACGCTACGCGGTGCAAGTTTTGCGCGGAGCCGGTACCCGTGTAAGAAGTCTGCCTGTGCTGTAGCTGCTGATTTACCAGGGTTAGTACATTGTGTACGGACACCGGCAAGTGCGGGAGCCGACGAGCATAGCGAACGAGAAAAATCTGCTTGCCGGTGTTTCCCGCAACTGCTTCTGGCAGCCTCCCGATGGCTCTCGCGCGGGTGCGTAGAATCAGCCAATCAGCGATGATGCGCTACTGACTCCCTGCACTCGCAGCTTGAGGAGCATGTACCTTCAAACCGCTGACCGTCGAGCTGACCTTCAGCCGTTCCAGCTTGCGACTCCCGGTCTGAAAGCTGACGAGATAGCTCTCCTGTAGCGCGCGGTTGAATTGGTTGAAGTACGGTGCCAGCGTAACCGGGTTGATGGTACCTTGGCCGAAGGTTTCGCCGCCCGTGCCGTCCGCCACCTGCGCCAGATAACTCTGCCCGCTAAAGCTGCCCAGATTGCTGTTGACTTCCCGCCGGCCGTAATAGATGGAGTACACCGGAACACCCGACTTTTGTGCGTTGTCGATCGCTTCCTGCACATAGGGGCTGTCCTGGTTCATGGGGCTGACTGACCCGTTGTAGCGGTCGATGCCGTTCGTGATCATCAATACAATATGGGCTGCGCCCGTGTTGCCGGTGGGCCAGTGCTTCACTAGGTCATCCAGGCAGAAGTAAGGACTGCCATCGATTCCAGCCGCAGAAACTGGCAGCCGGACCGCCTTCAATTCCTGCTCGGGCTGCGTGCTGAAGCCAACTGGGAACTCCGCCCGCCCGTTGCGCATGTACCCAATGCCAAGCGCAATCTGCGGCGACGCTGTTTTGTTGACAAACTGCTCAACCTCCTGCAACTGCGTTCCGAAGTTGGCCCGCAGCCCGTCATCAATGAGCAGGGCGACTTCAACGGGACGTCCGCCACCCTGCCGCAGCAGTGGCTGCACATTCGCGATGTCGACCTTCTTGCCATTGAACTCCAGCTTGAGATTCGCAGGCTGAAGCTGTGTCACTGCCTGAGACTTACTTTCTGCGCGCACGATCACATGCACGGTAGCCGGACCCTCGTCCTGTGCCGCTGCCTGCGCAACCGGAAACGCCAGCGGCAGCAGCGCCGCGGATACTGTTATTAGATTCTTTAAACGCATACTTTCCCTCAACGTCCTTCAGTCAGTTAGACGCTCGGAGATGCCCGCTAGGATGTGAGTTGAAGGGGCGCCGTTCCGCACTGCGAAACGGCGCCGCCCGAGTCTATTAGCGCGGGAAGCGTACCGTTACACCCGCCCGGAAGGTCAGCGGCAAGGACGGGAACCCGAACGCACCAACATGCTGGTTGTTCAGCAGGTTTTCCGCCTGCGTGAACATGGCAAGAGAAGGAATCAACTGGTACGTTACGGTTGCATCCAGCTTGGTAAATCCGTACGCCAGATCGCGGTTTGGCAGAAGAAGTGAGTTGTCGAAGGAGGCACTGTCAAACGAGCTGATGAAGGTTGAATCATCCGAACGCGATGACACCGCGCCTTTCACCGCAGCATTTAACTTTATACCGGTGTACGACACAACAAAGTACCCAGTCTGCGGAGCGCGCCGGAAGGGCCGCTGACCTACCAGCGGCGAGTCGATCCCGATGGCAACGCCCGGGTACTTCGGATTGATCGTGGGTGCGCCGCTTAGCGCATTCAGCGCATCCGTCGAGAACGACTGCAGCACGGTCGCATCCAGGTACGTATATCCAGCGTGCAGAAACAGCCTGTGCGCAACCTGGTACTCCAACTCTGCTTCAATGCCCTGCCCCTGCGTGGCGAGCGAGTTGAGGTAGAAACCATACAAGCTCTTGGGCAAGGTCTGATTGAAGTACTGGTCATACAGCGATACCGGCACGTACTCCACGCCACTGCCGTACACGCTGTGGAAGTAGTTGAAGTGGAGTACAGCGCGATCTGCATAAATATTCTGGTCGATGCCGCCTTCGTACGTTCGGCTCCGCTGCGCACCAACAGGCCGTACACCGAGCCGCGCAATGTCCGTAGTGTCTCCCGCCCCTAGTAGCGAGTCGTACAGCGACGAAAGCTGCGCCGCCAGGCTCGGCTCCTGCACGCCTTTGGCGAACTGTGCGCGCAGACGCGTGCCATGCAGCCACCGCTCGCCGGGCCGCACTGCGTAGTAGGACAATCCAAGCTGCGGCTCGCCCTGTGTGCCGTACAGCGAGTTCCTTTGCACAGCCCCACCCAGCGTGTAAAAGACGCGATGACGAAACTGGCCCTGAAACTCCAGTGTGTAGTCGAAGTTGCTGCGTCCCACGTGCTCATTGATGCCGTATGCCGCAATCTTCTCCAGGCCACGCTCATCCTGAAAGCGAAATTCTCCCAGAACTCCCACGTGGTCGCCAAAACGGTAGCTGCTCAGGTACTCCAGACCGTCGCGGTTCGAGACAAAGTCTGACCGCAACGGAAAGGGATCATACCCAACGGTCGAACTACCCCTCGCTGACGTGCCATTCGCTCCACGAATGGTCACCACCTTGCCGTAGTAATCGCCAAAGCCATCCGGCGTGCCTACGCTGGCAAACTGCTGTGATTGTTCCCGCTTACGCGCGTCCAGGTACCGGAAGGTGTTGTGCCACCCGTTGCCGCGTGTATCGTCAATCACGCCAGAGACATACGTATCCTGGTCACCTTCTTTGCCGATCTGCGTCAGTCCTTGGAAGTCGTATGGTCCTGGCAGGCCCTCCGCCGAGACAGCATTGCGTATCGTCCCGCGCAGGCTTGTACTGCCCGTGATGAAGTAGCCGATATTGGCGGCGGAAGTCGCCGCATGGAAGCGGTCATTCGGCAGCGCGTTGGAGCTGTCAAATCGCGAAAACGCCGTGTAGTAATCCAGCTTGTTGTACGTGCCGGAGAGCGTCGCCTCGTTACGCCATGTGTGCAGGTTTCCCGCATCTCCGGAGTAGGTCAGCACGGGCCGGATCGATGTTCCACGCGGCGTTTCCAGCCGGATGACTCCCGCGCGCGCATCGGTTCCGTACAAGACGCTGTCCGGTCCGCGGAACGACTCCAGTTCATGCACGGCAGTAGAGGACACCAGTCCGAAGTCGAACGATCCGCCCACATCGTTCGCAGGCACATTATCGATGAGTAGCTTATTCACATCGGAGTTTCCCCCTCGCACAAACAGCGACGTCACCGCACCGTATTGCCCGCTTTGCACCACGGACACGCCCGGCTGCAGGCGCAGCTCCTGCGCAATGTCTACACGCGTCTGCAACGCCTGATCCGAAATCAGTGACACACTGCCGCTGACCTGCTGCACCGGCGTGGCCACACCCGTTGCCGTCACGGTGACTTCCTGCCGGATGGGCGAGAGCGTCAGCAGGAGATCGCGCTCCACCTGATCCAGCTGCCGTCCATAAAATGGCGCATCCACTTCAGGCGAGAAGTCGGTCGCTGTCGCAATCAGCAAGAAGCGGCCGTCTTCCGTCGAGCGGATTTCATAGCTGCCATCACCCTGCGTGATGGTGGAGGCTACAACCTGCGTGCCTTTGACAAGCTGCACGCGCGCATACGGAACGCCACGGCCCAGCGGGTCGCGTACACGTCCATGCACCACAACGGCGTGCACAACGATCGAGTTTGCAAATAGAAGAAATGTAAAAGCGAACTGCGCGCACACACGTGTGCACACGCTTCGCTGCCTGGCGATGCGGATCATATAAGAATTCTCCTACGCTCCCCCTCGGGGCGTGGCTACCTGCCAGACACGGGAACCGGTCTCCTGACTTGACGTGACGTACTGCAACTCACTCGTGCGAGGCATCGCCTTCCCGCTTGCGCAGTGACGATCCCTCCTTGAACGGCAGCCTCTCCTACGTGAATAGGAGAACACGCTTACAGTTGCGGGGCAGTGGCGGCTTCGCACCGCGCTTCCCAATGCATTCCCATGCGTCTAGGTGTTGAAAGGAACAGCACACGCTGCATACAACAGCGAACACCGCACAGTGTGGCGAGCCTCCAGTGTACGTCGCCCGCCGCCACAAGTGCCGAACAGCGGTCTTTGGACTGAGCTACACGTACGGAACGCTGGGCTCTTGTGCTTCACGCACATCACACGTGAGTATCAGTGCAGCGTGTATGTGAATCCCGTCGAGATGTTCAGGCTATTCTTCTTGTACCCGGGATCAGGATTGTTCAGATAGCTATCGGTCGTCGTCAGGTTCATGGAGAGCCGCCGGAAGAGCGGCGCGGTCACCACGACGCCTGCGTTCCCCGAGTAGGCATGCGGGTTGTTCCACGCCGGCAGCAGCGCGAGCGTTTGGGCCAGTGTCACCTTCAAGGGTAACGTGCGCCGGTAGCTCTCACTGAAGGTCGACCCAACCAGATTCTGATTGCCCGTTGTCGTGAAGAAACTCTGCTTTTCATAATGCAATTCTGCCTTCACATCCATCTGGTGCAGCGCTGTGTTGAAGGGTGTGTAGCCGATGCCTGCGCCGTAGATCTCCTGCAAGCCGAGGCTCTGCGCGTAATTGTGATCGAACGCGGTCACAGCGAGCACATAGAAGTTCTTGCGGAAGTATTCGTCCCGCTCCGCGTCCGCGTGAAAGATGCTGGTCACAACGGTGTCCGCCGCGAGTCCCGCCTGCGGAATCGCCGGCGTTGTCAGCGTTCCGTAGTTCTCCTGGAAGTTCAGCGTGGTCTTGTTGCGCGGGCGGAAGTACGTCAGCACGGGCACCTGCCGCACCAGGGCCACTCCGCCAGTAACCGTCCCGCCATGCGTGGTGGACTGCACAAACGTTGTCCCAACATTGACGGCGCCGTTCCAGCCCTCAAAGAACGATGCACGCTCGACCAGGTCCTGGTTGAAGGTCTTCGCATCCACCAGATAGGCCACATCCTTCACGGGAACCACGCGAGTCGCTTCGCCGCCGCTTTCAGCCACGGTCACATCCGTCGCGTTCAGCACGATCTTGCCCGGCTGCACGCGGCGCGACACGCTGACCGGATCGCCATGCCGCAGCACGGCAAACGCACCTTGCGTTCGCAGTTCCCTGATCTTTGCGTATGGGACGGTAATCTCGCCCGCCATGTCGCTCTTGAATACGACGTTGCCGCCCGCGCTGCGCTCCAGCGTGCCGCTGAGCTGGTCGCCATTGGTGAAGATCAGAACATCTTTCTGCTCTGGTGCAGGGGTCTGCGCCCGCATGAGAACGGCTGACACAAATATCAGCATGGCAACGATGCCGGTGAGTCCTCTGAAGTGGTTCATGCCCCGATAGCATACCCTCAGCAGAGCCTATGCATTCTCTCCTAGCGTTCCTTGGCCAGTTACCCCGGATTGTTCCCGCCATACCGTTGCCCGCGCCTGCGCGCCTCTCCTCCGTGCTCTTCCACACGTTTGAGATCGCCGCCATCGCTCTTGGCGCCCTTGGCGGGGCGCTCGCCCTCCGCCGCGAGCAGGGCTCTCCCTACGACACCATCGGCCTGCTCGGCCTTGGCCTCATCAGCGGTGTGGGCGGCGGCGTGGTGCGCGACATCCTGCTGGCGGACGGCCCGCCGCTGGCTTTGCAGCACCCATCCTACCTTGCGTATGCCCTCTGCGGAGCTGCCGCCGCCATCCTCTTCGGCAAAAGCGTCGGCCCGCGCATGCTGGCCACCCTCAACCTCGTGGACGCGCTTGCCCTTGGCCTCTTCACCGTCGCGGGCAGCACACGCGCTATGAATTACGGCCTTGGCTTCCTGCCCTGCCTCGTCCTCGGTGTCACGACAGCGGTCGGCGGCGGCGCCCTGCGCGACGTCTTCAGTGGACACGTCCCCGCCACCTTCAAGGAAGGTGAACTCTACGCCCTGGTCTCCACGGTAGCCGCGGCAGTCTTCCTGGGCCTGCTGCGCCTCAACGTTCCCGTAAATCGCGCCGCTGTCATCGCCACTTCGACCGGCTTCACTCTGCGCCTGCTCGCCATCCACTACGGCTGGCGCACCCACGCCCTCGGCATCGTCCCGCGGATCAAGCGTACCCGCTCCGGCAACGTTCGCTAAAGCGATGAAGCAAACGCAGCTTCACAAGAGGTATGCTGGATTGCAATGCAGGCATCGTGGTAGAGATGCGTGCTATGACCATCGTAATAGAAGAGCCCGAGCTTAAAGCTTTGATTCAACAGCGCATGGCAAGCGGACGGTTCGAGAGTGTGGAAGACTGCTACGGCAAGTGTTGGAGGCTTCTAAGCCTCAAGCGCCTGCGGCAACGCCGGAACGACAAACCTGCCAGACTTTCTGAGGGATTGCGCCCTCTGGAGATCCGGCCTAACTGCGGATCGAGCCACTGACGAACCACGCATCCCAGAGTTGTGAAGGGCTATCTCGTTGGCGCAAAAGTCTTCTCCGAATACTGCAATGGAACACAATTGATGCTGGTGACACGCAAGACAAGGCACTTCGCTGGCCTGGGCCTGACACTCCAAGAATCCTTGACCTAACCCTTCTTCACCGGCCACGCAGTCATGCCGCCGTGCTTGTACGCAATGTTGCCGATGTGACCGGCATTTGCGGCAGCGATGCCTGCCTCCACCGGAGCATTCGGCTCCTTCCGCGTCTGCACGCAGTCGAAGAAGTTCTGCATGTGCGTGATCGTGCCGTCTTGGAAACTGTCTTCCTTCAGCACCGGATTCCGTGCGGGCTGGATACGCTCACGCCACACCGTCATGCCGCTCCGCGTCAGCTTCAGCGTGCCCTCGGTCCCGCGAAACTCCAGGCCGCCATCGTCAATCGACGAACTCATCATGCCCTCGTACACCACATCGAAGCTGGGATAGCGAAACGCCGCCTGAATGGTATCGGGGCACTGCCACTCCTTGAAGTGGTAGTTGTCGCCCAGCATGAATGCCTGCGAGGGCGGGTCCTCTTTCATCGCCCATTGCGCCACGTCGATCCAGTGCGCAAACAGGTCGGTCATCGCGCCACCGCCAAAGTTCCAGTACCAGCGCCAGTGGCTATACGTCTCCAGGCTGAAGGGCTGGTCGGGTGCGCCGCCCAGCCACTGCTTCCAGTCCAATTGGCTCTGGTCGATCGGCTTCGGCACCCAGTTGGTGTCGTAGTTCTGCCACCAGTACGTCCGCACTTGCGTCACCCGGCCCAGCGTCCCGCCCTGGATCAGCTCCACCGCGTTGCGAAAGTGGCTCCAGCTGCGCTGCTGCATGCCGCATTGCAAAATCTGCTTGCTGGATCGCACAGCCTTCAGCAGCGGCGCAGCCTCTTCGGGCGTATGCGTTACAGGCTTTTCCAAATAGACATCTTTCCCTGCGGCCAGTGCCGCTGTGGCGACGCGCACATGCCAGTGGTCCGGCGTGGCAATGATCACCGCGTCCACGTTCTTGTTGTCCAGCACTTCGCGAAAGTCATTGTGCAGCGTTGCATCGGTCGCGCTTGGCCGCGTCTTCACCTGCTCGCGCCGAGGCGTGTACACATCGCTCACCGCGACGATATCGAAAGGAACACTCGTGCGCTCTGCGGAATCCAGCAATGACCGCATGCGACCGCCCGCGCCGATGACACCCAGGCGCAGCTTCTCATTGGCTCCAAACGCTCTTCCAGACGACAGGGCCGTCAGTCCGGAAGCAAGCAGAAAGGTACGGCGGCTCGTGGTGGGATTCATCGTCATCTCCTAAGCATTCGGGGTTCAGGCAGGCTGCAGGATGCTGCAAAGTGGTGCTACCAAGGAGAGCATTGCCCGGCACGTCTTGGCAAGTGCACTATGCACGCGCATCATGGGCCCTCGTGTCAGTTCTGCGAACCCGATCCGGCCGGCTCAACCTTACTGCCGGCTTTTCCACCCTCGATGGTGTTTTCGTGCTCATGGATGACCCGCATCTTGCCCGTCTCGGGATCCAGCTCGTAGGCATGACGTTGTGTGCCGAAGTAGAAGCCCACGACAACTAGAGCGATATCCTTCATGCCTCCCCCACCCAACCCTCCGAGCTCCGACAGTGCGTACGCCACGATCACGATGATGGCGATGATGGCCTGCACATCCCATCGGAAGCTCTGCACGCTGGCGCCAAGCTGAATGCCAACACGACGCAAAACCCAGTCGATGATGACCAGCACGATAAGCAGCTGCAGCAGGGGCCGCACAAACTCCCACGCCGCAACCGCCACCTTGTTGAAGCCGGCGACAACCGACTCCGCAGCCATCACGCGCACTTTGTACTCGTTGTCCCGTGCGTCCGCCTGCCTGGCGTCTGCAGCGTATTGCGGGTTGGCCGGGCCGGTATCGTGGCCGGCTCTGGTGTTGTAGCCCAACCAGGCCGCAGCCGCGGCATACAGGACAAGGAAGACGATGAGCAACGCGATGGTGCCCTTCAGGAGCGAGCGCAGGGTGTTCTGTGAAACGTCAGACATGACAATGAGTTCGACTCCCGGGCTAAGCAGATTCGCCCGATTGTCTCACCCACGCGTTCACAAAGAAAACCTGCCTCGGCAATCCCGCGGAAAGGGCGACACGAACGTACCGTTTGCTAAGCGAAAGAGGGCAGTCGACCCAGGAGCCGACTGCCCTTCAAGACGGCGTCGTGAACGGCTACTGCACGAAACGCCGACGCAGCGAGCCTGCAACACCGATCACGCCAGTACCCAAAAGCAACAGGCTGCTGGGTTCCGGTGTCACCGATGCGGGAGCTTGCGGCAACGTAAAGCCCAGAACCGCGGGTCCGCCGCAGCACTCCGAATAATCGATGGTGAAGTTGAACATTCCCGCGGCTCCGGGATTGCTGATGGTGTACAACGTATTGATCTGGACGGTTCCACCAGCCGCCGAAGTGTTGTTATAGCTGATACCCGGGATGGTCAGGACAACACCGTCGTCATGCGAGATGGTAAAGGAGTTAGACCCCGATGCGAGATACAGGCTTCCTGTCAGAACTACCTCACTGTTGTCCGCATTTGCAGCCCCGTTGAAGCCGTTGCTGGTGCTGGTGTACGTCGGGTTGTTCAGGAAGGCATTGATGCTGAAGGCATCAGAGTTCGAAACATAGTAGTTAACGCTTGAAGAGTTCACGTTAAACGTTGCATGGGCCAGAGAGGAAGACATGTTCGCGGAATCGGCCGCGTTCTGGGCATCGGGCGTGTTCTGGTACACAGTCCCGCTAACGACACTAGCGGAGGCTGATACGGACGCGGCCAGAAGAACGGCAGCAAGGGGAAGTGCGGAAATGGTGCGATGAGAGAACTTCATAGACAAACCTCAGAGAATGAAATGAGACATGGAACACGGTGCTGCATGGATGCGGACAGATTACTGCTCCCACCGCGGAGAGCAAGAGGTTTTTAGGATTCTTTGGTAACGCGAACGCGGTTACGGTAAGAAGCGAGCCTGCGACGAGTCCTTGTAGCTAGCTCTACCGTCCTCTAAGGGCGTGAGCAACGACACTGGCCAGCGCCGGGATACTTGCCTCACGTGCTTCTACGTGCGGCGCATAACCGTACTCACGCAATGTCGCACTTGTCACGGTCCCAATCGAAGCAAGCACAACATCGGGCGAGAGCCGCACACCGCTAGCTTTCAGCAGCTCGAAGAAACTGGTGACAGACGAAGAGCTGGTAAACGTCACCGCATCCACCGTGGGCAGTTCCCTGCGCAACCGTTCCGCAGACTCCGCCGGAATAACGGTACGGTATGCGGGTGCAAGCGTCACCTCGGCCCCGGCAGCGGTGAGTTGGTCGATCAGAACATCGCGTCCAGCCTCGGCGCGCACCAGCAACATACGCGCGTCACGCGCATGGGGCAGCAGCGCCTTTGCAAGTGACTCGGCAATGGCTGTCTGCGCCTGCAGCCGCACGGGAAAGCCGGCATCGCGCAATGCCTTTGTCGTTGCCGCGCCAATGCTCGCAATGCCGCAGCTTAGCGGTACAGCTTGGTCCTCCAGCCGCTCGGCGAACACGGCGACCGCATTGGCCGACGTAAACAGGAGCCAGTCGTACTCATCCAGGCGGATGATCTCGCGGTCCAGCGTTGCGTACTCATCACTGGGCGGTGCCAACGCAATGGTCGCCACGGACACCACGCGCAGGCCGTGAGCCACCAGCGCATCACCCAGCGCGGATGCCTGGTGCGGCGTACGGGTCACAAGCACACGCGGTGCGGTGTTTCGATCCGCAGGGGAGACCAAGCGTTACTCGACCCCCGCCATCGAAAAATCTTCTGCCAGCAACTCCCGCGCACCCTGCCCAAGGAGATCCATCGCCGCGCGTGAGCCCAGAGCATCCGCAGGCTCTCCAATCCGCGCAAACATCGTCGTGGTGATTACCGCTTCGCCGTCGGGCGATGCCACCACAGCCTGTAGCCGGGTGCCACGCGACTCATACGAGCAGAGCGCACCCACAGGCAGCGCGCATCCACCACCCAGCGCGTGCAGGAGCGAGCGCTCCGCCTCCACCGCATACCGCGCTAGAGGGTCGTCCAGCACCTGTGTAGCAGCCAACACATCCGCATCGTCCGAGCGCACCTCGATGGCAAGCGCACCCTGCCCGGGTGCTGGACAGAGCGTCTCCGGGTCGAAGCGCTGCCGGATCCAGTCTGCCTGCCCGTGCAACTCTGTACTGCCCTCCCACGCATCGAGATGATCATGTTCCGGATGTGTTACGCATTCAAAGTGCGGCGCACGTCCAAATTCCGGGTGCTGCGGGTCGAGTTCGACTGGTCGCAGCACGCTGCTGCCCAGCCGGTCCAGCCCAGCGCACGCCAGCACCAGTGCGTCACACTCACCCTGCGCAAGTTTGCGGATGCGTGTGTCCACGTTGCCGCGGATCGGCACGAAATGAAATTCAGGATTGTGGGCGCGAAGCTGTGCGGTACGCCGTGGTGACGTCGTGCCAATGCGAGCGTTCAAAGGCAACGTGTGCATCTGCAACCACTGCGGGCAAAGCAGCACATCGCGCGGGTCCGCCCGTTCCGGAATGGCGGAGAGCAGGAAGCGCGCGTCCATCACCGTTGGCAAATCTTTAAGGGAATGCACCGCAAGGTCGATCTGATTGGAAGCCAGTGCTTCCTCGATTTCCTTGATAAAGATGCCCTTGCCATCAAGGCTGGCGGGAATCACGCCGGAGGGCCCGGTGATCTGCGCCGCAAAGACGGGATCCTGCATCCGGTCACCCGTTGTGCGGATTACCTGCAACTCAACCGTGTGGCCAAGGCTGCGCAACCGCGCTGCAATGTGGGTTGATTGCCACAACGCCAGCCGGGATCCTCGCGTTCCCATGCGAAGGTGCATGCCGAGAGGATAGCCGAACTCGGGCCGTCGCGCATCCGCAAAACCGAACGGTCGTCCCGCTTGTGTTCATCCTGGGCAAGAAATCGCCTGCATACGCCGCCCCGTTCACGGGAGCCAACGTTTGTAACAGCGTCTCAGGCTTCGGACACCATGCGCTGCCGCTCCACAGCTTCCTGGGTTCCTTGCGCTGCCGCCCTGGTCCTTGACTCGTCCGGCTTGCTACGCGGGGCAGTGTCTCGGGGCATCACGTGGACGTGCTCCCGCCGGTTTGCCTCGGGCACCGTCTCCTCTTTGCCTGCATCATTTCCTTGCACCATGCTACTTCCCTTCCGTGAGCGACTGCCGCGCCGCTTGCACGGCTTCGTCCGTTGCACCGGTCGTCTTTACCGGCTCATCGCCGAAATCCCGCGCGCCATACTCATACTCTGTGCCGCCCTTCGTAGCTTACGCATCGCCTGGTAGCTTGCGGCGTTCGTCCTCACTGGGCTGCCAGCCCTGCTCGTGCGCATACTCGCCTGCCAGCCCGCGTGTATGCGCACCGAAGCCTCGTGGCTCCTCAGCATGTGACTCTGTTGGCTCTGCCATTCGCTTCACCCCAATCGTGTTGGGATGGAGCGCGCAGCTATTCAGTGGCCTCCCGTTCGCGACGGATGACGCACGAAGAAACGCCAAATTGGGCACCGGTGAACCAATCGTTGAACACGCGCAGATTTCACGGTCTGCTAACCCGTTTGCGATTGCCAATGTCGCAGCCCGGGATGTAGTGTGTCTTGGGTTCTCAAAGTCAGCGCTCTGCTCAAACAAGGGCAGGCTGCCCCGGGGATCTGTAGGGAGCAGTGCAGAAGTATGCGTCACACGACATCAACGGCAACAAAGGTTGCGGTAAGTAAGACCGCCAAACTGGCGGCAGAATTAAGACCCTCCATCCTCAGGTTGAGCCGCCATCTCCGGCGGGAGGCACAACGCGGCGGAAGTTCTTCGCTGGACGCGCAACTGCTGGGAACCCTGCGCGAAGAGCCGGGGTTGGGTGTCTCCGAGTTGGCCGACATGGAGCAGATGAGCCGCCCTGCCATGAGCGCCCACGTTAAACGCCTTATGCAACTCGGCTACGTACAGCGCGAGATTCCACGCGGAGACTTTGACAAGAGGCGCGTTGGCCTGTCGGTCACCCGGAGTGGAAGCAGCTATCTACGATCCGTCAGCGAGCGCCGCGCGGATTGGCTGGCGGAACGCCTTGGAGAATTGGGGGTCGAAGACCGTACAGCGCTGGATCGTGCGGCCAAGTCTCTGCGCATGATCCTGGAAGTGGACACCGAAGCCGCGTAAGCGCAACGTTCGGCTCGCGCGCGGCAGTTCCGCTCCACAAGCATCACGCCTTAAGTGGCCCAGCCGGCACGGACCGCGTACTCCGCTTCCGTCACGCTATGATGAAAGGACGATGCCTAGCTTCGCGGATTCTGCTGTCATCTTCATCCTGGCGCTGATCCTCTTCGGGCCAAAGAAGCTGCCGCAGCTGGCTCGCCAGCTTGGCAAGCTCATGGCCGAGTTTCGCCGCGCCTCCAATGAATTCCGGATGCAGATGGAGGACGAACTGCGCATCGAAGAGCAGAAGGAACATCAGCGTAAGGTGGACGCCATGGCCGGTCCGCCCTCCACCCTTCCCGAACCGGAGCATCCGCACCTGCCCAGCACCGCCAGCGAGACCGCCGAGACCCACACACCCGAACTGGACCACGCCAGCGTACATGACGGCAACGTACCCATCGCCGAATCCGGCAGTCTGCGCATGATGCCACCGTCTACCGGCCTGCCCATACAAAGCGGCACGTACGGCATCTCGCAGCCGATAGACGATACCGGCGCGCCCGACGCTTACACCGGGGCAGTGACTCAAAACGGCCACCTCTCGGAATCATCAAGTCACAACGGTCATGTGCCCGGAGCCGAACCGGCTGCAGGCATGAGCAGCGAAGAACCCCTGCACGACAGCGCAGCCATGGGAGAGCAGACCCATGCCTGACGTCATCGACAACGTCCGCGAGGCCGTCACCGAGCGCGCCGAACTCCCGGGCATGAGCCTGATGGAGCACCTCACGGAACTCCGCTCGCGCCTCATCCACTCAGTCGTCGCCCTGCTCATCGGCTTCTGTGTCGCCTACTACTGGCATGAGCAGCTCTTCAACATCGTCCAGCGGCCCATGGACCAGCTGCACTATCAGCTCAACATCACGCACCCCACGGACGGCCTCAACATCTACCTGAAAACCGCGCTCTACGGCGGTGCCATCCTCTCCGCGCCCTACATCCTCTACCAGATGTGGCTCTTCATCTCCCCTGGCATGTACAAAAACGAGAAGAAGTTCGTTGTGCCCTTCATGGCTGCGACCATCGGCCTCTTCTTCTGCGGAGCCTACTTCGGCTACCGCTGGGTGCTGCCCTCTGCCCTGCACATGCTCATCGGGCAGTTTGGTCACCGCTTCAACGCCATCATCACCATCGACGAGTACACAGGCTTTTTCACGTCCATCATCTTTGGCCTGGGCATCACCTTTGAACTGCCGATCCTGATCTTTTTTCTCGCGCTCTTCGGCATCGTGGACGGCAAGTTCCTCATCCGCCACACACGCTATGCCGTCCTCATCATCTTCGTCATCGCGGCCATCATCTGCCCGCTGCCTGATCCGCTCAGCATGTGCCTTTTCGCCTCACCCATGCTCGTGCTCTACATGCTAAGTGTGGGCGTGGCGTTCATGGTGCATCCTGCCCGCCGTAACCGTAATAAGCTGACCGCAGCCACATAAGCCTCACGATGCCCAGCGCACGTCCGCTCGACTGGATCGTCTTCCACGCGTTCCTGTTGCTGCTGCTTGGTCTTGAAGTCCTTCTGCTTCGCGGCACCACACCGGCGTCCGCGCCACGCCGGGCCTACCTGGCCACCGCCATGTGGATCACCGGAGCCGCCGCCTTTGCAGCCTGGGTGTATGTCCGCCTCCACCACCAGCTTGCGCAGGAGTTCCTCGCCGGCTACGCCCTTGAAGAATCCCTCTCCATCGACAACCTCTTCGTCTTCCTCCTGCTCTTCCAAAGCTTCCGCATCGGGGACGCAAAGCAGCGCAGGGTCCTCTTCTGGGGCATCCTCGGGGCGGTCGTCATGCGCGCCGCATTTATCGTTGCGGGGGTGAAGCTTCTCAGCCGCTTCGAATGGATCACGTACATCTTCGCCGTCGTCCTGCTCGTCGCCGCCATCCGCCTTGTCCTGCCTCAGGATCACGAGAAGCCGCGCAAGCCCAGTTGGCAACAATGGCTGGAGCAGCGTCAGCCCATCTCGCTCAGTCAGGACGGCTTCACCGCCGTCGAAAACGGCCGCCGCATCCCCACCGTCCTCACCCTCGCGCTCGCCGGCATTGCCTTTGCCGACTTCGTCTTTGCGCTTGACTCCATCCCGGCCGTGCTCTCCATCACGCGTCACACTTTCATCGCGTACACGTCCAACATCTTCGCCGTCATGGGCCTGCGCTCCCTCTACTTCGTCCTCACCCACGCCCTCGGCAAGCTGGCCTACCTGCACTACGGCCTCGCCGCCGTCCTCGCTTTCGCCGCCGCCAAAATGCTCGCGGCCCCTTGGATCGCAGTCACACCCATGCAGTCGCTCGCCGTCATCTTCACCCTGCTCGCCATGACCATCGCAGTCTCACTCACCCTGCAACGAAAATCAACACACGGCTAGGGAATCCAAAATTTGTAGGTGGGTGACTTTGATTAGGGTCGGAGACCCCCCGACATAACAGCCTAGGCCGTAGGCCTAGGAAGACGGAGAAAGACAACGCAGGGCTGAAAGCCCGAC
Source organism: uncultured Terriglobus sp. (assembly GCA_964251045.1). Classification (GTDB taxonomy): domain Bacteria; phylum Acidobacteriota; class Terriglobia; order Terriglobales; family Acidobacteriaceae; genus Terriglobus. Next base: position 195,490 of record CAXUHI010000005.1, read on the forward strand.
GCAAACACGGCACTTTATCGAGACAATAAAATACACCGGGTGCCCCACCTTCGCGAAGCTAAGGTGGGTTTCACTACATGACGTAACCCATCGG
>CAXUHI010000005.1:195597-195842 GCA_964251045.1 uncultured Terriglobus sp.
CCAACAACACCCGCGGGCCGGCAACCTAAAGGGGCGCCCGGAGGGCCCCGCCTGGGGGCGACTCCGCAAACGGCAGCCCCTTCAGGTTCATCCCATAAATCCCGGTGATCGCTACGGCCGGGAGGGCTAGCGTGCCAATCACCGTCAACACCTTCATCACCTCGTTCGTCCGGTTCGCCACCGACGACAGGTAGATATCCAACGCATTATTCACCAGGTCCCGCTGCGTCTCCACCGAATCCAGC
>CAXUHI010000006.1:0-3928 GCA_964251045.1 uncultured Terriglobus sp.
CATTTCTTACGGTCACACGACCTGGGCCATCGATACGTCTTCAACGGAACTGCATGTCTAAGTCAGTAATACATACGTCGCAATCGGCATCAAGAGTTTGAGCGCGAGGTTGGAACGAAAGGAGCAACGACGAGCTTGCAATCACCTACATCTGAGCTGACACCGAAGGAAGCTCTGCTTCGATTCTATGAAGCCAAGGCGAACTACATGAAGGCATTTCAGCAGAACGGCGTGGCAAGTTTGACGAGATACGAAGACATTGGCGACCGATGTCGTTCTGCACCAGTCCCTGACTTGCCCTTTGGCGGAGACTACGTCGGCTACGAGGGGTTATGAGCGATGGGCGCGATCTTCGACAAGCTCGAGGTGACGGAGCGGGAGTTCTTCGACAGGCTGACAAGTTCAACGCTCAATACATTGCACCTGCGGGAAACTTCAAGTTCTCGCCAACTACGGTCCGGCAGTCTACGCGAACCAGCAGTGCTCTGTATTCATCATCGCTGCTTGTCCTTATTCCAAATTTGACATACGCGGTATTAATGGAAGTCGTGGGACTTAAGGGCGAGCTGCGCGTCAAGCGTGAGTTCCGCAATGCGCTGCATCCGGACATGGACGACCTTGTCGATGTTTTGCAGCATGCCCTCGATCAGAAGCACCTTGCCGTAGGTGACGAGGTTGCGATTCGCTTCGTAGAGATCCGGGTCGATGATGGCGTTCGCGATGCCGGTCTCGTCCTCAAGCGAAAGGAAGATGAAGCCGTGCGCCGTGCCGGGGCGCTGCCGTGCAATGACACATCCCGCAATACGCACCCTGGTGCCGTGTTTAATGCTGCGCAGGTAGCTTGCCGGAAAGACACGCATCCGCTTCAGTTCTGTCCGGCAGTGCGCCATCGGGTGACGGCCCACTGTCACGCCCGTACCGGAGTAATCGGCGACCATGCGCTCGGTAGGGCTCATCAATTCTAGGGGTGCGGTGCAGTCCTCATCCTGTTCCTGCCCGGCGAACAGCGAGCCGGAATGCCGGACCGCGCGCTCTACTTGCCAGAGCGCATCGCGTCGATGGAGCTTAGAGCCAAGCGCATTGAGAGCACCAATTTCGGCAAGCGTGGTCAGCTCTGCTTGAGAGAGCGACGGCACTCTGGAAGCAAGCTCCTCAATGCTGGTGAACGGCTTGGCAGTTCGCGCCTCTTGCAGCTTGGAGGCTGTCGTTACACGCAGCCCATGCACATAGCGCAGGCCGAGACGAAGCGTGTAGCTGTCGTTATTTTCTCTCTCCAAGGTGCAGTTCCAGTCCGACCGTGTCACGTCCACAGGCTTGATGCGCAGTCCGTGGCGCTGTGCATCTTTGACTAGCACGGCGGCGCTGTAAAAGCCCATCGGCTGGTTGTTCAAGATGCTTGCCGTGAACACCGGCAGGTAATGGAACTTCAACCACGCGGATGCGTAGGCAATCAGGGCGAAGCTGGCCGCGTGACTCTCTGGAAAGCCATACAGCGCAAAGGAACTGATGGCGTGCACGATCTCTTCCTGCGCTTTTGCATCCACGTTGTTCGTGTTCATGCCTGCACGCAACTTCGCTTCCAGCACGCGCATTTTTTGCTGAGACCTGCGGCTGCCAAGCGCCCGGCGCAACTCTTCGGCCTCCTCGCCCGTAAAGTTGGCAATGGTCATCACCATGCGGAGCAACTGCTCCTGGAAGAGCGGCACACCTTTGGTACGGAAGAGGATCGATTCAAGAGACGGGTGCGGATATGTCACCTTCTGTCTGCCCATGCGCCGTTCCATATACGGGTGCATCATCTTGCCGACGATTGGGCCGGGACGAATGATCGCGACCTGGACCACGATGTCGTAGAACTTGTCGGGTTTGTTTTTGGGCAATGAAGCCATCTGCGCCCGCGATTCCACCTGGAAAAGCCCGACGGTGTCTGCCGCTTGCAGGCTTTTGTAGACCTCCGCATCTTGCGGTAGTTGCGCCAAGTCTACAGCTACGCCATAGTAGCGCGGTATCATCGCCACGCAATCCTTGAGCACGGCCATCATGCCAAGACCGAGCAGATCGACCTTGATGAGACCCATGTCTGCGCAATCTTCTTTGTCCCACTGCACGACGGTGCGGTTCGCCATGCTAGCGGGTTCGATAGGCACAACGGAAGCTAGTTTGCCCTGCGCAATAATCATGCCCCCGCTGTGCTGTCCAAGATGACGGGGCAGATCAAGTAAGCGGATGGACAATTCAAGGTACTTGGCGATTCGCGGATGGTTGAGGTCAAAACCTGCGTTGCGGAACTGGTGCTCCATGGTGTCGGTGGGTCCCTTCCACTCCCAGGACCCCACAAGCCTTGTCAGCCGGTTCTGCATGTCCGCGTCGAAACCCAGAGCCTTGCCAACTTCACGGGCAGCGGAGCGTCCACGATAGGTAATGACGTTGGCACACATCGCAGCTCCGAGCTGGCCGTAGCGCTCGTACACGTACTGTATGGCCTTCTCGCGGTCAGTGTCGGACGGCAGGTCAAGATCGATGTCGGGCCACTCGCCACGCACTTCAGATAGGAAACGCTCGAAGAGCAGCTCCATGCCGACCGGATCGACGGCGGTAATGCCGAGCGAGTAGCAAACCGCAGAGTTGGCCGCAGAACCTCGACCTTGCACGAGGATGCCCCGCTTGCGGCAGAACTCCACGATATCCCACACGATAAGGAAGTACCCGGCGAGGCCGAGTTTCGCGATGAGAGCAAGTTCCTTCTCGACCTGCTTGTCGGCTTTAGACCGTAGCTCGGCACCGGCCTTGCAGCCATACCGGCGCGCGACGCCCTCGAAGGTGCGCTTGCGCAGGAACGAATCCATCGTCTCGTTCTTCGGGATGGGATAGCGCGGAAACTCATAGCCCATGTCCTTCATCACGAAGGCGAGCCGGTCGGAGAGCATCCCGGTGTTTCCGATGGCATCCGGCACATCACAAAAGAGTCGAGACATCTCTCGGGCAGAACGCATGTGCCGCAGGTTATTCCGTTGCAGGAGAAGGCCTGCTTCGTCGAGTGAGCAGCCGTGGCGGATGCTTGTCAAAACATCCAGTACTTCACGTTCGTACTCGGTCGCGGTATTAACGCCGTTGGTTGCCACAAGTGGCAGGTGAAACTCGTGTGCGAGAGCGATGGCAGCCTGGTTGCGAGCCTCCTGCGCAACGAGACCATGGCGTTGTACTTCGACGTAGACATTCTTTGCGCCAAAGGTCTGCGTGAGACGGGACAGGGTGGCGCGGCCCTCGTCCATGCCGCCACGCTCCAACGCCGCAGCGAGAGGCCCTTCATCACCGCCTGTCAGGCACACCAGCCCTGCCGCGTGCTCCTGCACGTTGCGGAAACCGGCAACGCCGTCGCCCTTGGTCTTATGCGCGAGCTTATAGCGCGAAATGAGCATGGACAGGTTCTGGTATCCCTGCTGCGTCTCGCACAGGAGCGACAGGCGAACGGGCCGCTTCGGAACGATGTGCGGTTGCCACCGCAGAGGCTGGACCTGACTGCCAAATCCATCGACGGAGACCTCCGCGCCGATATGCGAACGTAAGCCGTGTTTTTGCGCATGTGTATACAGGCGCGGAGACCCGTACAGCCCGTCGCGATCAAGAATTGCAAGCCCGGGAAGCTCTAGGTTGGCAGCCTGTTGCGCCATGGCTTCTGGCAAGGACGCACCCTCCAGGAAGGAAAACGCGGAACGGGCGTGCAGTTCGACGTAGCGTTCAGTCATAGAGACCCACTAGGCTCCAATCCTTGGAGGCCTGCTCCTGTCTCAAGCGAAGCGTGAGCGGCGGTTCTTCAGTCTGCACGTCCCAGAAAGTGCAATCGAAGTGGGTCCGGTCCCACCATGAGCCGCTGGCGTACCACGGTCCCGCTGCCGACGCTACAAATAGATTAGAACACCGACAAAAC